>NZ_JBFUPJ010000010.1:0-298499 GCF_041355175.1 Variovorax sp. RCC_210
GTATCCACCTAAGTTAAGTGGATACGAGGCTCCTACGCGCGGGAGGGGAACTCAAGATGGGTGAACTGGACGCTCACCAAAAAGGCGCATTGCGACTGCCTACTTTTATCGACTGGGAGGAAAGTCCGACGCGCCTCGTTTGCATGACCTTTTCACGCTCTTCGACCATATCGAACTTCAGTTCGGAGCGCTCTATCAGCGTTTTGTCAAGATGCGCCGCGACCTTGGGCCTGGCATCTATCTCTATCTGGCAACGCGAAGAGGCATGACTTTTTACGTTGAGCATCGTTTTGCAAGTCTGGTTTGGGGCTTAGAAGCACTGCATCGGCGCAGTAAACCATCCCAAATCACGGCCCTCGACAAAAAGATTGAACGGATTCTCAATGACATCCAACTGGCGAAAGACAAAAGGTGGCTAAGTGGGAGGCTGGCCTACGCAGCTGAGCCATCGCTTGAAGAGCGCTTGTTCGAGCTTTTCGACTCCCTCCTTTCTCCTCTGGACGTAGAGAAAAATGCGACAAGAGAGTTTGCAAAGCGATGCGCCGATGTTCGAAATTTGATTTCACATTTCGGAGGACGCCGCGACGCAGATAGCGAATCACTGACGATGGAGGCCCAAGCGTTGTCCGAAGTCCTTGGCTTTATCTATCACCTGTTGCTACTACAAGAATTGGGCATTGAATCGGTCCGCTTGCGTTCACTGCTGTATGAATCCCACGCAACCTTTCGCGGGCGCCATTGGTGCAGGCAGATTGGACTTCTACCGCCGGAGAAAGCGTGAGACAAGCAGCATCGCGACGGCTGAGACACGGCTGAGACACGGCTGAGGCAGACGACCGCCAACGGTTGACGCGGCGTGCGCAGCGAACCCTGCAAGGGGAGCGCTGCGGCAGAATGCGCCGAGATCCAACTGCCTCCTTCCCCATGAGCCCTATCGTCGAACCCAAAAGCCACGGACCTGCAGGTCACTCCATCGGATCGTTTGAGATGGAGGTCGCTCGCGTGTGCAAGGAGCACCTGGAAACCGGTCGGGCGAAAGCATTTGCGTTCGTGTTCGCAAATTTCACCGATGGCGTGACCCTGGACATCATTTCCGATCACGCATGCAATCGAGAACTGCATCGGCTGTCCGGCTCAGACCTCACCATCTTCTTCCTGTGGTCCCCGAAGGACCGGTACTCCGCAGACGAGTTCAACGAAGTCATGATGGGCAAGCTCGGTCTACCTGCGGATCAGCATCTCCCGTGCATCGTGTTCTTCCGTCTGGAGGGGGACAAAGCAGTCTGCATCGAACCCGTTTCGCTGGTCTCCGACTGGTTGCGTGGCTACAAGGTGTTGCACGAGGCCGTCGAACGCTTCCTGGCCGGCAATCAACAGGCGGCCTATCTGGATGACGTCGAGTTCAAGGACATCCCCGTGAAGGACCTCACGCGAATGCTCCTCGCGACCTTTTCGACACCTGGGTAGACGGTGCAGTTCAGGCCGGCACATTGTCGGTAGTGCGCGCCGTCTCGATGCCATCCATGCCCTGCCCGCCCTCGCCCGCTCGCGCCGGGAACGTTGGGCTGGTGTTCTCGCGCAGCGGCGGTGCCGCTCCTGCCTCTTCCTGCGCCTCGGGTGCGACGATCGCCGGCCCCTCGCCTTGGATATACGGGTCCTTGATGTTCATCGCCGCGGTCTGCGCCGGCGTCGGGAAGTTGGGGTCGTCGCCGCCTGGGGTGGGCCGCCTGTAGCCGGCGCCCTGCATGATGGCGTCGGCGATCGGCGCAATCATCGGCATCTGCGCCACCTGCGCGCCGCCTTGCATGGCCGCGAACGCTGCCTGCACACCGGTCTGCACTGCCTGCGCCATCACCTGCTTGATCTGCGCATCGGTCAGGCGCTCCTTCATGTCGAGCTCGCGGGCCTTCAGGTCGTGGCCAGCCAGCTTGACCTCCTGCGCCACGCGCTCCTGGATCTGCTTCTCGATGTCCTCCGGCGAGGCCTGCTGGCCAGCGGCGCGCAGCGCTTCCACCAGGTCCCGCTTGAACGGCACGTCCATGAGGCTGGCCAGGAACGGCATTGCCGCGGCCTGGTACTGTGCCGGCAGACTCTTCACGGCCTCGCTCATAGCGTTGAGCTGCTGACCGCGGTAGCTCGAGCTGCTTGGCACGTCCTCAAGCGCGACCTTCAGGCGCGTGCGCTGCAGGTCGTTGCTCAGGTAGGCCACGCCCGTCTTCGGATCGGTCTCGGGCTTGTTGATGAGGATTGTGCGATCGGGCGTGATGGCATCGCCCTCGATGACGATGGTGTGCGGCTCGCGCCCCATGTCCTCCACGATCATCGCCAGCAGCAGTTCGCCGACCTGGGACCGCGCGGCTTTGAAGTTGTCCATCAGGTGCGCGAGACCCTGGTTCGCCTGCTCCACCTGCGTCTCTTCCTGCACCCCGCTGGTGGCGGTGCCGCGCCGGCCGGAGAACGCCGAGGCGGCCGCCGGCGACACGCGCTCCAGCGCCATGCGCGCATCGTTGAGCATCTGCAGTTGCTGGTCGGTGAGCTGCACGTCGCGCTTCACCTCGAATCGCGCGCCCTGCTGCGCCATGTGTGCGGGGTCCAGCACGATGTCGGCGTTGCGGCGCCCGACTTGCCGACGCAGCTGCTCATCGGTCATCGCCACCGCGCCCTTGGTGCGCTCAACGCGATATGCGGTCATGCCCCACGTCATCGCCGCGGTGCCGCTGTTGAGCCGGTCCTGCTGGAAGATCATGCCGCGCACCAGGCCATACGGCACGCGCGTGCCGTCTTCGCGGTACCCCCAGAACGGCACGTAGGGGAAGTGCCGATGGGTGTACGGGCTGGGGCCGTCATGCAACCGGTGCGGCCCGAGCCAGAAACTGCGGCGCACGCGGGGGATGACCGCGTGCTGCGGCCGCACGAAACCGCGCGCCAGCGAGTAGTTGTGCACTGGGTTCTCGGCGTCGTACTCCACAACGCGGCCGTCGGGAGACCGCAGGACCGTCGCCTCCGCCCAGCGGCGGTACCAGACCTCTGCCACGCTCATGTCCTTGCTGACCGGGTCATACCAGTTGTGCTCGGCCACAGTCCAACCGCGCGCTGCATCCCAGGCGCCGGTCGTCAGCCCGGTCGAGCCACCGCCGTCAAGCGCTTCCGGAGAGAGGTTCACCCACCAGGACTGGCCATGCCGACCGCATTCGAGGATGAGCTCGCGATGCTTCGGGAACACCTTGGCGATGCGGCTCGGTTGCAGCCAGCGTTCGCGCCGCAGGTATCGCGCATCGCTCAGGTCATCCTCCTTGGCATAGAAGTCCCAGTGGATCTCGTTGCGGTGCACAGAGGAGCACCGGTACGGGTACTTGAAGGGGTCCGACTCACGCGAGACCTCCACCCATCCAAGGCCGACGGCCGCCTGAGGGCGGAAAGCCTTCGAGCACGCCTGGTCGGCCTTCGAGTGGCGCTCGGCCTCGTTGAGTCGGAAGTTCAGGGCGTCGGCGACGTCCTGGCCGTCCGGCTGCCCGTTGGGCGAGACACGCCAATCGGTTCGCACCGTGGCCTCGTAGCCCTGAATGGCCAGCAGCGCGGGCCCGATGAGGTCTTCCTTCGCCGGCGGAATGCCAAGGTCCTTCTGTGCACGCAGCAGCTCGGTGTCGAGCTGGTTGCCGTCGGCATAGTCGAGCTCCTTGTCTGCAACCCCGCGCCACGGCGGCTGCTGCTCGATCTCGTAGATGAACTGGCGGTATTCCTCCAGGGTGAGCGCGCCGTTGGCGTCCATCTCTTCCTCAATGCTCGGGGTGGTGGTGCTGTTGTTCATGTTCATTGGGTGCTCCTACGCGCGCCAGTCGGAGACGGGTGCTTCGACGTAGGCGGTGTTCTGGGTGAGGTTGGCCAGCAGGCCCAGCTCCTTGGCCTGGGCCCATTGCCGTAGCGCGTCCGCGCCTTCGGTGCAGCCGTTGCTCTTGTCGGGCTGGTCGATGAAGCGGTTCTCGGAGGTGCTGTACTTCTTCTTGTAGCCCTGGATGCGCTCGATGCCCTGCTTCGTGCCATCGAGGTCGAAGAAGGCGCCCTTGATGTGCTTGCGCACGCTGTAGATGCCGGTCATCAGCTCGGTGACGCGCGGCACGATGAAGAATGCCTGGCCGGGCATCAGAAGCTGCAGCTGCTCTCGGGTGCTGCGGTTGTAGTCGCCGAGCCGCTTGTGGTCGGCGTCGTGGGGCAGGAAGTGGCCACCGTAGAGGTAGCCGCGCTCTTGAAGGTGCCGCGCATAGTGGCGCAGGTCCTCCTCGTGCTCCTCGTAGTAGCCAATGAAGCGGTCTTCGTTGCGCAGCATCTGCATGAACCAGATCGCCGTGCCATCGCTGTTCCCGATGTCCCAGAAAGTGAACACGGGCAGGTCCAGCAGCGGCACCTGGCAGATGGCGCCGCGCTTGCGCAGCAGCACCATGTCTTTCGCGTAGTAGTGGCCGGCGGTGGACTGCTGGAATGCCTCCTCGGGAGTCGAGGGGTACTCCTGCCACATGCGCTCCTCTTTACCGGAGAAGTCGTTGCGCAGCTTCTCGACGTACCAGGCGCGCTGGCCCGGGTCGATCTTGACGTCGACCTTCGTCTCCAGCTCGTCGAAGTAGTCGTGCTGCTCGGCGCTGATCGGAACACCGACCGGGTCGATCGAGTAGTTCGGGTCCTGCCACCAGGCGTAGAAGTGGAAGCGGTACTGGCTGGGCGTGAGCTTTCGCGCTCCTGCCACCAGTGCCTGCGCGCGCTGGCATATCTCATAGAACTCGCCCTCGGTGCCTTCGGCGGTGCTCTCGATGACCAGGATGCCCGACAGCGGCACGGCCTGGAACGAGCCCGTGACGACTTCGTTGGCCTTCGCGGGGAACTTGGCGCAGATCTTCCCGAACTCGGAGACGTGCAGGCGGTGGATGGTGCCGCCGCGCACGCTGGTGGCCACGCGGATGCTGCTGTTGTTGTGGCCGAACAGCAGTTCCTTCGTGCTGGCCCGGGCAAGCGGGAAGCGCTGGCGAATCTCCTCGGGCAGGTGGTCGTAGGCGAAGACCACCTTGTCGCGGAAGATGGCCTCGGCCGTCTCGCGGTCCTGGGCGATCATGCCGCAGCGCTGGTTCCCATTGAACAGGGCGTGGTCGAGCCAGAGGATGGCAATCAGCGTGGTGAAGCCGAGTTGCCGGGCCTTGAGGATGGCATTGCGGTGCCAGAGCCGCGTGATGAAGCGCCGCTGGGCCCGGTTGGGCTTGAACGGCATGACGAAGGAATCGCCTTCGTCGATGATCTCGCCCTCGTCGTTCTTGACCGGCTCGCCCTTGACGATGATCTGGTACAGGCAGCCGCTGAACAGGCGCCATTCCGGGTCGCGCAGACAGCGCTCGAGCTCCGCCGCGTTGGTGGGCAGGAGCTCGGCGTGCTTGGCGATGTGCGGCCCGCGCTTGGGCCGGCGCCGGTTGTCCCAGCGATGCCCCAGCTGCACGTCGACCGCGCGGCCGGCCTCTACGTCCAGCGCAGTGTCGTCTTCGTCGAGCGTGCCCGCGTCGGCCAGGCGCGCGGCCTGCTTAGCCTGGGCGGCCATCGTCGACATCCTCCCGCGGCATCAGGCTGTTGGGGCCCGTCGGGGCCTCAGGCGTCTCCGGGTCGTTGGCGACCGGTCGGAACCCATTGCCGTTTCCATTCGCAATGCTGTGCAGCAGCGCGGCCAGCGGGTCGGTCTTCTGCTGGTTGTCCTTCTCGTAGAGACCGAGGTGCTTGAACAGCTTCTCCATCGCCGCGCCCTTGTCGTGCATGGCGATCTCGATGCCGAACTTCGTCATCTTGGCGCCGGCGTAGAGGGCTTGCGCACGTGGCGACAGGCGCCGCGTGTCGGCCAGCACGGCGCGCGCGTGTCCATCGCCGCCGCAGTCTGGGCAGGATGGATGCGGTGGCTTGAGCGGATCGAAGCCGATGCCGCCCTTCTCGTCGAAGTCGGCCAGGTTGCCAGCCTTCAGGGCGTGCTGCTCGCGATCGTGGTTGAACTCGCCCACGGTGCGCTGGAATTTGAAGCCCTCGCCCCAGCAATGCCGGCAGCAGCCGACCTTCACCTGGACCAGTTCTCGCGGGTCGGCCAGCATGATGTTCCACGCTTCCGTCACCACGCGATCGGCATCGACTTGGGTGCGCTCCTGTTGCAGCTTCCGTGCGGCAGCAATGGCAGCCTGGATGTACGGTTTTGACAGGTTCTCGGAGGCCATCTGCCGGGCGCTGTCCGGGCTGTAGCCGGCTCGGATGGCAGCCTGTGTCCCGTTCAGGTCCACCAAGTACTCGTCTACAAAGCGCTGCTGCAGGTCAGTGACAACGATCTGGGCAGGTTGGGATGCTGGTGCTGGTCGAGCAGGTCGGGCCGGCTTCTTCTTCTTCGTCTTGGCGGGCGGAGCCTTCTTGCGCGCAAGTGCGCCCTCGGCCTTCTTGGGGGCCGCGGGCTTGGTGGTGGTCTTCTTCGGTGCGGGTGCCTGCTTCTTGGCAGGCTTGCGAGTTGCCATGCGCGCGAGTGTTCCGCGCGCCAGCGAGCCGGTCGAACCCTAGAGGGGGATAGAAGGGCTCCGCGAATCGGCGGCTGACGAGACCTCTGGAGCGACCTCTTCGCCAGTCAGAGGCATTGATGTGGCGACAGCCAAATTGGAGACTTGTCCGAAGAGCGACTGCATCCCCGCGGCATTTCGTTCAGCTTCCTCCATTTGTGCCTGCCTGATTGCCGTCGCTTGGTGGAGAGGCCCCGTCAGTGGACGGTGCTGTGTCAACAGCCTGCTGCTCTTCGGCCCCGACAGCGGCCCTTGCCGCAAGAAGCTCTGTAAGGCTTTCATCTGCTTTCCTTTCTGACTCTGCATCAGCTCGGGCGTGCAGTTCCACCGTCTCGCGGTACACGGTGTCGAACTGAGCCAATACGTGGTCGCCGATCTCGAAGTGCTGGCCCAGCCCACGCACCGCGAACATGTCGGTGTCCTCTCCAACCCCAGGAGCTACCTCTGCCCTCTTTTTTGCGCTGAAGGTCAACCAGAGAGTTTTGGTAAAGCCCGCATTCTTCCCGTGCCTGGAGAACATCAAATGGGAGTTCGAGTGATACCACCCGTTCCCAATCGCAGCGAAACCCGCAGCGTCATGACAAGAGATTGTTGCCCCATCGGCGACGTAGATGTGCGCACCCGTTCGATCAACGCCTGCAATGATTGCCTCCACACGCGGAAATGCCTTTGTGATCATTTCCGTCGCAAGGCTCGAGACCAGTTGCGAGGACATCTCCGTCTGCCGCGAGATGAACGTTTCCAAGGTCAGACCGAGGGGGCCCAGAAACTCGCTTGCAGCGCGCCTGGCGCGCAACTCGCTGTGTACCTGCGAATACATGGCCGCGATCTCGCTTATGCGCATCCATTCGGGGGGAGGTTCCACGCTAAGCATCGCATTGATCCTGTCTCTCATGAGAGCCACGATCTCGGCCTGAATGGTCATCTCGCCTGCAACCATCAACACCGCTGAAGTTGTGAGCTCATAGCACTTCGAAACCGGCGGCTGGAACTGGACATTTCCAGCCGTCAGCATGCGGTCCGAAGCTCCGATAACAGATGCGCTTGTTTCGCAGATAGCTGCCACACAGACGGTCATGATTCCCCACTCCTGCGGTCAGGATAGCTGAAAGCCCGAACCCAGACCATTGGTGCGACGCCCAAAAGAAAGCCCGCCAGGTGTACCCTGGCGGGCAAACGTGCGGTCGAGGCCGCGCGAGGAGACAACTGTCCGGCGAAGGCGCCGGGGGTTCGGTCCATCCGACTACGCACGCAATGTGCGCTGGACCGTGCGGTTCTCGTCCTACCCTGCACCCCCTGGGACAAGCAGGGGAAATGTCGGGAGTGGCTTACCCCCCACTCCAACGTCAGGGCTGACGCCATGTTCGGGGTCCGTGATCGGTGAGGGAATGTTCGCGCGAGCCGTCGATGCGACGAATCCCTACAGGGGGTTGGCGGGCGGTGCCCATAATGGGGTCATGACTCTCGTCGGGCACGCGTCCTGGGCCGAGAAGACACTGATCGACTGCGGCCGCTTCTACCCTCCGGACTGCAAGACGCCGGAGGCGCGCCTGCGCTATTACGCCAGCATCTTTCCGCTGGTCGAGGTGGACAGCAGCTACTACGCCATCCCCTCCCAGACGAACACGCACAACTGGGCGGCCCACACTCCCGATGGCTTCGTCTTCAACGTCAAGGCCTTCCGCTTCTTCACCGGGCACCAGACCGACGTGCAGGTGCTGCCGCGCGGCGTCAAGGAACTGCTGCCTGGCCGGAAGCGGCTCCTCTACCGCGACACCGCCGACGAGGTGAAGGATGCGCTGTGGGAAGCCTTCTACCAATCGCTCGAGCCGCTGCGCCTGAACGGAAAGCTCGGCTTAATCCACTTCCAGTTCCCGCCTTCCGTGGTGCCGAGCCCTCGGGTGGTCACTCACCTCGAGTCCATCCGCCAGAAGCTGCCGCGGGACACGATCAGCATCGAGTTCCGGCACAGCAGCTGGTGGGACGGCACGAGGCGGACCGTCGAGACCTTGGCCATGCTGCGCGCGCTGAGCGCCGTGCACACGGTGGTCGACGGGCCGCGGGGCGTCAACAACAGCGTGCCGCAGGTCTGGGAGGTCACGAACCCGAACTACGCGCTGGTGCGACTGCACGGGAGGAACACTGAGACGTACAACGCGGCGGTGTCCTCGCCGGCGGAGCGGTTCTCCTATGAGTACTCGGACGACGAGCTCAAGGGCATCGTCGCCGAGACGGTGCGACTGGCCTACAAGGCCCGCAATGCGCACATGATCTTCAACAACTGCGACGAGGACAAGGGCGTCCGCAACGGGATGACGGCGCTGAAGATGCTGGTGCAGTACGGCGACGGCCGCATGCCCGACTTGAAGGACCCGTTCCACCCGAACGGCGTGCTGGCCAGCGTGTCGGTCGAGGAGCTGTCCGCCGCATCGAGTCAACTGCCACCGCCTGTGAAGGGAGAGCCCGAGATGCGGGACGCCGAAGTCGATGTCGAGCGCGTCGGGCGCATGCGCATCACGTTCCAGCTACGGGAAATGCGGCACCACAAGAGCAGCCATATGCACTGGTCTGCCGTCTTCGCTCAGCCGATCTAAAGTTCCAGCCCGAAACGGGCAGCAACGTTGGCACAGCCAATGGCTTAGCGCCCCACTAAGCATCGATTGACACGCCACTAATTCACCACTAAGATCGCGCTAACACCAACACTAAAGGACCGTTAACCATGGGCCCCGATCTTTTGCGCTATCTGGAATCTGCGCTGGACTCCTTCATCTCTACGAGCATCAACCGTGTCTCGGAAACCGGCGTGATGGATCACGAGTATCGCCTGACCGTGCAGGAAATTCGCAGCGCGGGTCTCCGCCAGCGGTTTGGCGACACCTTCATCGACGAAATCGTTTCCTTCTTCGAAGGGAACCGCGTGGGGGCCACCTACAACCCCCGTAGCGAATCGTTCAGCGTGGCGCTGGGCCTCGGGCACGTGGTTCTGAACGCGAGCCAAGCAGGAGCTCTGACCAGCGCCATGAACCACTATCGCATGGAAAGCTAGCAAGCTCATCCTGCCTACAGTACGACAGCGGACCGTGATTCGGTCCGCTGCAACGCAGCCCACATTCAGGCCGAGCTACACCGCTTGCTCAAATCGTGAGCCATTGGCCGCCGCCCTCCCTTTCCTGTCGGGAATCGCAAACAACTGCCGCTGATCCGGGTCCACCTTCGACTCCAACGCCGCGACCTGGCGTCGCAGGTGCTTGATCTGTTCACCCATTTCGGCCGCCAGGAGCGCCGTGTTCCTGCCCGTCTCGATGGCCGCTGCCTGCGCGGCGGCGCCGGCCATGAGGTTCGCGAGCGCCCTGTCCTCGCGCGGGGTGAGCGTGAGCACCTCGTCGCCAATCTCGATCTTGACCATGCCGTCGGGCATCACGGTCTTCGACATCGGCCGGGCCGGCGGGTGCCGTGGCGCCGGCACGTACACCCCACGCTGCACGCGCAGGATAGCGCCGTCATCGGCCAGCGTGCCCAGGCGGTCGTCGATCACGCTCAACTTCAAGCCGGTGAGCTCGGCCAGCGTCTCGCGGGTGACGATCTGCTCCTGGTTGAACAGATCCTGCACGGCTTCGAGCACCAGGGCGGTTGTGGATTTGCGGGCATCAGCCAATTTGTTCTCCTCGTGAATTGCTCGGCATCGCTCAGAGGAGCGACATCATTAATTTGTAGACCGCGATGACAAGCGCCGAGCTGGCAAACACGACTGGCCACAGGAGCGACATCGACTCCTTGGAATTCACCATCGCGTAAGCCCTCGAGCGCCAGATCAGCGCCCGCTGCCTGCGCGTGTCGATGTAGATGCTTCCCTGAATGGTGTTGCCAGTCGCTCCAGCCCCCCGATCGTTCCAGTCGGCGCTGGCTTCAACGCTTTCGTTCCCGTTCGAGGGCAACGGCGCGTTGCGAGCCCTGATCGACACGGCATCAGGTTGCCGGCCCAACTGATCGACCAGCGTCTGCGGACACACCTGGTTGAAGAGGACCGCCATCTGCTCATGCGCATCTTTGGGATACGCGCCGTCGCGAAACCACTTTGCGACATCGCGCAGGTAGATCCGCTGGAACAGGACCCCGTAGCGCACGGCGACGGTCTCATCGAAAAGCTTCCAGGCCTTGTCAACTTCCTCTGACCAACGGTAGCGCCAAGCCATGTAGCCGAGCATTGCCAGGGCGGCCACCCAGACTTTCCAGTCTGCGACCTGCACCGTCTGCGCGCCCGCCGCGCTCTTGATCGAGAAAAGCCGCTCGAGCACATCGGGCAGAGACACGTTGAACCAAGCAACGCCGATGATGACGGCGCTCGTGACAATGAGATTGCGGCGGATTTTGTCGTCGTCGTCCATGTGGTGGGTCTCCTTCTCCGGGGTGGTGCTTTATACGATGGGCCGGACGCGAGCAAGCGCCCATTCGGCGGCGCGGCGCTCGCGTGGTGTGGCTGGCTGCATGCCCGCCACGATGTCTTGCCAGATGGCAACCATCCAGCGGTGGGCGGCTGCGAACCGCTCCACCTTCTCGGCGGCCGGCGCCGGACCTTGGTCGAGCCAGCGGTGGCAGCGCACGCATCCCCACACGGACCATTGGTCGTCTGCCTTGCGCGCGCCGGCCTTGCCGTGCACCGACCAGTTGCTGTGACACGCGACCGTGGTGGCAGTGTCGCCCGTGCACGTATCGGGCACCTGCAGCAGGCAGCGCTGGCCCTTGGCCATGTCCAACAGCGTGCGGTTCTCCTGCTTCACGGTCTTCGGCATTGCCCCGCGAAAGTCGGCGTCGTTGATCGCAACCATGCTCACGATGCGACCCGACACCGGCAGCACCTTCGCAATCACCGTGACGTCTGGGCCTGAAGCCAGACCCACACCGATGACCTCGGGTCGACGGCGCTTGAACTCGGTGCGCATGAGTGGGGCACTGCGCTTCATAGGCCGAAGTCCAGTACCAACGAAGGCTCGATCAGGCCCGGCATGTCGTCGATCCATACGTTGACGGCATAGCCGGCCTTAGCCGCGGCGTGCTTCTTGTAAGGCTGGCCGCCCGTGCACACGATGGGCACGCTGTCAGGCATGCGTGGCTCGCGCGAGAAGTCGGGCGGCGCCCGGCGCGCGGTGACGCACACGACTGCGTGGCCGCGCGCCTGCGCCGTCGCAATGAACTGGCGCCACAGGTCTGGATCGGCCGTGAAGGTGTCGTCGTAGTCCAGGCCGAAGAGGACACGCTTCATGGCATGACCCGATTGCACCAATGGCGCCAGAGATCGGAAAAGATTGCGCCGCCGAGGAGCTGGCACACGGACTCGTAAGGAACGCTCATGACGTGCGCGATGGTTGGCGCGGCCTGCCCTTGCTCGCAGAAGCGGCGAAACACTTCTGCCGCCTGCTCGTGGGTTATGCCGCCGTCCAGCTGTGCATTCGCCGGTCGCGGAAACGGAACTACCGTCATGCGAACACAGCTCCGATGATTTCACCCGTGTCCGGGTCCACTTGCATCCGTTCCCACTGCTCGAAGCTCGCGGAGAACGTCACGCCCAGTTCGGTGGCGGCGAACGCACTCACCCTGTCGATGAGCTGGCTATAGCCTTTCACGCCCAGGTCCTCGCTGCTCACGCGCTCCCGGCGGCGCACCTTCTTGCCCGTGAGCGGATTCTTGGACGTGACGGTCTTGTGACCCAGGTACTCGGCGCGGAAATGTTCCTTCCAGACCGCCAGCGAGACCTGCGCGCCGTGCGGCCGCGCCTGGGCCGCGATGCTCTTCAACACTACGCCGTGGTAGTACTTCCGCTGCCGGTCGGTCTTCGCGTCCTCGTGCAGGCGGATCTCGATCTCCAGGCGCCGGCCCGCGGCCCACTGCTCCTTGCACCACGGCGCGACACGTTCGAGGAAACTGGTGCGGGCCCGCTCCTGGTCGGGCCATACGACATTGAGGGCGAGGTCGGTCATCGAGCGGTTCTCCGGTATGGCCACGCCACCATGGCAGCGTCGCGTTCGTGTTGGTTGCTGCGCGCGGACCAGCGGGTCACAAGCGCGAAGGCTTCCGCGTCCAGCTTGGCGCCCTTGGTGGTCGGGCTGATGCCGTGGGCGGGAATGCCGAGGTCGGCGCAGATGGCAGTGATGAGGCTGCACCAGGCATCCACCTGGCCCAGCGAGCGGGCGGTGGCCAGCGCCGCGCCGTAGTCCTTCTTCGTGCGCGCGTTCCAGGCACGTCGCTCGAGCCGGCTGTCCTCGAACACCACGCGCGCAGGCATGTAGTGGCGCAGGTTGTGCTCGATGGAGTGAGGCTCGATGGTCTTCAGGAACGTGATGGCGCCACCGTCGAAGGCGGCCAGCCCGGTGCTTGCGCCGGGGTCGATGCCGAGGATGTGAACCGTCACAGCAACGCTCCTTGCGGCGAGGTGCGCAAAGCGTCCATGCGCGCGGCCGCGGTCTTGACCGCGTCGTGCCCGTCCTTCCACTCTTCGCCCCAGATGGTTCGCAGCGCCGCCTTGTACTCGTCGCGCAGCGTGCCATCCTTGCGGGAGCGCCAGTACTCTGGCCCGTTGGCGATTCCCCGGGCGAGGCATTCGCGGCAGTTGGCGGTGTAGCCCGGCCAGTCAGCGCGCACAGCCGCGCGGGCGCAGTTCGGGCACGTCATGCGCGGCGCCTTTCCGCATCGTTGGCGGCGTCAAGACCCGTAAAAGGCGTGGCGCGGTAGTTGCGCCAACGATCGCCAGACCGCACCGCCTGCACCGTGGCCTGGCTCACGTCCATTTCGCGCGCGAGACACCGGGTGCTCTTCTCGCTCGCGAGGATCAGGGCGACCCTCTCGTCGGTGAGCTTCCCCGTGGTCTTTCGCTTCGCTGCCGCAATGGCGTTCCGGTGCAGCAGCGTCTTGGGCTTGCCCTTCAGCTTCACGCCACGGTTCGCGCGCTGCATGTGCTCGAACAGCACGCAATCCTCCGGGTTTGCGCAGGTCATCACGACCATGGTGGCCCGATCAAGCCTCCGGCTGCGGATTCCCCAGACGCGCCTGCGCACAGAGCGTTCCGTGCCAGCCCAAGCGGCGTACATGGCGGGGCCGCGTTGGGGGTCAAGGCGGCCGGTCCACAGCATGCAACCGTCGACCGCGCGGCAACGCCCATAGATCTCGGCCAGTTGCTCCTCCTTCGACGGGCTCCACGCGGCTGCAGCGAGGTGCCGACTGCCGCCGAGGCGCACGAACTTCACGGCGCCGCTGGCCAACAGGCCGTCAATGACGGGGCGCAGGAGCACGGCCGCGGTCCTTGTCCGCGCCAGGTCGGGCCACCGAACGGGCTTCATCCGGATGCAGGCGAACACCTCGTCAGAATCGACTTCAATGTTAGGAGAGCGCTTCGTCATGCCAGTTCGGGCTCCGGTGTCGGGGTGAAAGCACCGTCGTTGGCCGACGCGAGGGTTGCGAAGTGAATGGCGCAGTCGTTCAGGGTTCGGCGCGCGACGGCGCGGGCGACTGCGATCCCGTCTTTCACACGCGAGGTCAGCAGGCCGGATTGCTGCAGGTGCCTCTCCGACACAGCTATCTCGTGCAGGATGCGCTGCGCGGAAACGGCGACGCGGGTGTTGGTGACGGCATTTGTCATGCGGGTACTCCTTGTCGTTGCTCCACCGCCTGGCGAATGCGCGCGGTGTACTGGGGAAACGTCTCGCGGCTGACGCTGAGGTCGTGCTCGTTCCATCGGCCCAGGCCGAGCTCTTCGCCCTTCGCTTCGATGGTCGAGCGGTTTTCGTCCCAAGGCTTCTCGGGCATGCCCACTCCGGCGGCGATCTGCGCCGCCTCGCCTAGCTGGCGCTTCACGATGCCGAGCAGGTAAGCGAAGCCCTTGGGCGGGGTGGACTTGGCGCAGATGTCGGCCGCGGCCTCGAAGGTCTCGACGGGTACACCCTTCGCGATCAGAGCGACGAGTTCCGGGTTCGACGGATTGACGTCGGCCACCTTCCTCGCCTTGATCGCGCGGCAGACCTCCCCTGCCTTCGTTGGGCTTTGCCCATCCACCCCCCCACCCACGGCCGTAGTTCGGGGGTGGTGGTGGTTTTCTTCTTTACCAGTACTGGTTCCGGTTCCGGTTCCGGTGCCGTCTCTCCCGGTGTCGCTCCGGGTGTCGTCCTGCTGGTGTCCTTCGTCTGTCCCATGGGACAGACACGTCCTTTCCGCCTCCTTCCGTTGGCGGTACTCGGCCTTCCGACGGCGCTCCGCCTCGCGAGCGGCCAGCATCTCCAGGACGCGCTTCGTCACCGTGTCGTGATACAGGCGGCCGTCCTCGGCCTCCCACCAGCCGCGCATGAGTTTGGAGCGCACCTTGGCGAAGGTCTTCATCGGCATGCCGATGCGCACCGCGATGAGCTCGTCTTCGTTGGGCAGCGAGCCACAGGGCTCCTGGCGCCAGGCCGAAAGCCACAGCATCAGCAACCACGGCTTCACGTCCGCTGGCGCCAATGCCCACGTGTCTGACTGCTCGATGCGCTCGTGGTCGAGCTCAAAGCGCCAGCCCTTCGCGCGTGTGTCTGCGGGGTATGGAACTGGCCGGCTCATGCTTGGGGACGCCCTTCTCGTAGCGCCGCATTTGCCAGGCGGTGCGCCGCGCGTTGTAGCCGAGCGTTGAACCAGCGGCGCAGCACGTACTGCCGCACGATCGAAATGGCGGTGTAGATCAGGCTGATGGCTACGTTCTCGGCCGCGCTAGGGTGGAAGCCGAACCGCGGGAACACCAGCTGGTTCGCAATGACGGACACGGCCAAGCCGATGCACACGTTCATCAGCGTTTCGATGAGGGAGCCGAGGCGGGTTTGGTTCATGCCGTCACTCCCCGTGCGCGCCGCACAAGCTCGACAATTCCCGCCGCAGCTTGGAGCGCCACGACGCCGTTGCCAACGCACTTGAGGCGTGCGGCTCGGCTATCACCCATGCCGAAGGCCAACCCATCAACCACGCACCGAAAATCGGGTTCAAGTGCCGGGGCGAGTTCAGGGTGTTCCGAGAGGATTCCTGCCCATCGCGGATCGGCTGGGCCTGGAGCGAATAGGCCACGAAGTTCGCAAGCTGGTCCATGTGCTTCCTGCCCCCACCGGTCACAAGCGCATGCTCTTCCGAGTTCGCGCCCTTGGCATCCCGAGCAGCTGGTGTGGGCCACGACGACGCAGCAAGCGCGATCGTTGGGCGCTCGGCGGCACCGGCTGACTGGCTCTTGTTGATCCGTTCGCGCGCGTGCGCATCCGGAGTTGGCCAGTGCGCTGCCATCGATGGCAGCATCAGGTCGCCCTTGCTGTCCCACTGGATCGGGCCACCGTTCTTGCCGTCCGAGGCACGCGGGCTGCTCCACTGCGGCTGCTTCAGCAGTTCCTCCATCCGGTTCCTGAAGTCCCCGCTGATCTGCCCGTGGGAGTTTTCGCCCGTTCCCACTTGAGGCGTCGGCCAGTGCGTGACCTTCTGCGAAAGCGCTACTCCGTTGTCCTGGCTGTTGTGTTGCTTGCGCTCGTCGGCCCTCGGCGTCGGCCAAGTGCCGACCTGCCCGGCTAACACCAGACCATGCGAGTTCCCGTGCGTCGGGGCTTCCTTCGTGGTCCGGTTGGCGCTCTCGCTCGCCGTTGGCGTGGCCCAAGTGGTCGCTTGCTGCGCGAACTCTCCACCCGCCTCCGCCTTCCCCTTGTGATCCATGCCCGCCGGCGTCAGCCATGCGCCAGGCGATGCAGAACCAACGGGCGCGCCCGTGGCTGGCGCCCACATCGGACGCGGAAAGAGTGATCCACTCCGCGTGCCACCCGCGGTCGGCCAGTTCTCCCACGACTCTGGAGGCGGCGCGTTCGAAAACATCACCCTCGGCTTCGTCCACAGCGGCGGCGGTGGCAGAAGCGATGCCTGCGACGTTCTCCAGAACGAGGAGCCACGCACCGCAATCGTCAGCGATGTCGACCACTCGAAAGAAGAGTCCGGAGCGCTGGCCGTCGAGCCCAGCACGGCGGCCTGCAAGGCTGAGGTCTTGGCACGGGAAGCCTGCAGCGACGCAATCCACTGCGCCGCGCCACGCTCGAGCGTTGAAGGAGAGCATGTCGGACCAGACAGGAGCCGGGTCCAGGCTTCCTTCTTCGATGCGCGCCGCCAGGACGCTGGCAGCGTGAGCTTCCCGCTCAACGTAGCAGACGGCGCGAGTCTCGATGCCCAGATGTCCGAGCCCGGCTCGCAGTCCTTCTCCGAGCATGCCCACGCCGGCGCACAGCTCGATGGTATGTAGAGCCACATTCATGGAACCTTTGGAAATAGTTGGGCCTGATCGGGCTGCGGGATGCGCAGCAGCTTCTGGCGCTTGTTGGTGTTGGGATCGATGCGAAAGCCGCGCTCCTCGAGCCGGCCGGCAGCCAGCAGCGAATCGACGCGGCCGCACACGCCGTTGATCGGCATGCGCGCCTTCTGGCTGATTTGCTGGCGGCTCAGCGATACGCCGGAACGGAACAGGCGCATGACCTGCTGTTCCTTCGGCGACAGGTAGAGCGCCGGGGACCGCGAGCGATAGGCTTCGGCGGAGGTCTCTGCAACGGTCATTGCTCGGCCACCTTCCCCTCCAGCTCCCGCAGCGCGTCGAGCGCCTGCTCCACGTTCCTTACAGCGCCGGGCAGGCCGCGCCACGAAGACATGGGGTCGGCCTTCAGCGCGAACTTGATGGCCTGCACTTGGCTCTCGGTGGCTTGCCATCCGAGTAGGTCAATTCCGGTCTCGTCGTGCAGCTTGGTGAGCTTGTCGACCAGTTCCTGATGCTTCTCGCCGCGCCGGCGCATCTCCTTCGCGATTCGCTCTTCAACGGTCTTATCGACCTCGGCCAGCGCCGCGTTCTTGGCGCGGTTCACCATGCCTTCGATGTCGCGCACCGGCTTGCGCAGCAGCGCGCCGAGGAATGTCTTGGTCACGGCCTTGGGCTCCAGCTTCGGCGCCGGCTTCAAGACGCGAGACTTCACACCGGTGAATTCCATGAAGCCCCAGTTCGAGGGGATCTCGTCGAGCTTGGCCACGCCGGGCGCGGCGAGGAGCCACCAGCGGTCCATGTACTGCATCACCGGCCAAGCCTTCTCCGGCTGCTTGAGCTCGCGCAGCCAGTCGGAGCGCGCGGTCTTCACCTCGTAGCCGTTGAAGTCCATGCCGCGGGAAGGCCAGAGGTTCAGCACCACGATGTCGGCGGAGCGCGATGCGTTCGAGCCGGTGCCGTTGGCAACCTCGAACAGGCAGGCGTAGCCATTGGCTTCGCTGTAGACGGACGCCATGTAGGCATTCACCATTGACGTGGTCACCTTGTCGACGGTCGGGGCGGACGCGGCCTCAGGCGCGCGCGCGCCGGAAACAAGTTCGTCCAATGCCTGGGTCGTCAGAGCATCGAGCTGCATCTGGGCCATCAGGCGTGCCCTCCCCGCTGCGCGAATTCGGGGCCCTCAAAAGGCCCTGTCAGTTTGCGCATCGCGTCGGTACGCTCCCCGTCATGAATCAACTTCTCCGCAACCATTTGTCGCCACGTCTTGCCGTAGCAGGTCAGGTAAATGAAGTCGCGCAGCAGCGTGGCCGTGTCGGTGTTGCTCAGAGCGCAATGACGACGGAATACCTCGTCAGTCGTCTGGTCAACCTTGGTCTTCAGGTCCTCGGTCAGCTTTCCGAGTGGCCCGGCGATGCCTCTGGCGAAGGCCGGCTCTTGGTCTTGGTCGATGGTGGACATCTCGAACTCGTGGTGGGGGTGAAGTGGTCAGCCGATCGGCTGCAGGTCGGCGACGCGGGCAGCGAACACGTCGCGGAAGACGGTGTGGCGCCAGCCGCCCTCGGGGAACGGGTTCGCCAGGGGGAGCTCTTCGCCCCGCTCGGCAGCCTGGGTGGCGAGGTCGGCCACTTCGGTGTGGCTCAGTGACGAAAGAGGCTTGACGTGCATCACGCAGCCTTCTTCGATCGCGCCGTGGGCAGTTGCTGCGCGAGTGCCGCCAGCTTGAGAGCCTCTTCGGCGCCAGCCGCCACCCTCCCTGCTTCCCAGCGCGAAATCTTGGATTGCGCGATGCCGGTGCGCCTGGCAATTTCGGACTGCGACAGCGTGGCGCGAAGCTGTCGGATCACCGCTTGAATTTGGGTCATGCGACGATTATGCACTTCTGCATTGTTATTTCAAGCAGTATTGCATTACGTATTTCTGCATAGTCGAGGCATGGACGGAGTCACCCTCTTCAACAAGCTCTTGGCGAAACGCGGACTGAACCCGACTTCGCTAGCTGCCGCTATCAAGCGCCCGACTGCTCAGTCGGGCTTCGACCGATTCAAAAAGGGCGACATCAAGCAACCCCGGCGAACGGAAAGCTTCGACTTGGCTGCGCGGTTTCTGGGTGTCGATGCGCTCGCTTTCTATGACGAAGATCTGGCCGAGCGCGAGTGGGCGCGGATCGAAGGATATGCAACGGAAGAAGCGCCTCGCAGTACCCCACCCGCGCCTGCACCACACGTTGACGCGGGGGAAGTGGTAATCGTCCAGTACGAGGTCAGCGGCGGCATGGACACCCGGGGAAAGCTGCTGCTCGAGGCTGAACCGCCAGGCATCATCAAGAGCTGGCGCGTGGATCGCGAGTGGCTGCAGCTGAATGTTCGCTCGTACACCAGCTTGGCGAACCTCTGTATCGTCACAGGGTTCGGCCCTTCGATGAAGGGGATGTTCAATCCCGGGGACCCGCTGCTGATGGATCGCGGCGTGAATCGCGTCGATCACGAAGGTGTGTACTTCTTCCGTGTGGGCGATGAAGGCTACATCAAGATCTTGCAGCGCGTCCCCGAGTTCAACGGGCCCGGCTTTGTGTTGCGCGTGATCTCCAAAAACAAGGACGATTTCCCCCCCTACGACATCTCGCCCAAGAACCCACACCTTCACATCATTGGCAAGATCCTGACTGTCTGGAAGAGCGAGCAATACTGATGCGAACAATCCTCGTTGCTACGTTTTTGCTGATCTCACTGGGCAACATTCACGCGGCAACACCTACGGAGCAGCATGCCATTGAACAGGCCAAGGTATCCAACGACGACTTTTCCAAGAGGGCGCCTGGCAAAGTTGCCCAATCGGGACGAGCTTATGCGGATGGGTCGACGCTTGTTCACGAATTAGTGGTGGCGGTGAACCCTAACCTGCCAAACCACGAGCTCGCAACTTGGCGCGACTTCAATCGAGGCGTCTTACTTCCAAAAGTCTGCTCGATGCTCAGGGCTGACGAGTTTTTCAAGAGCGGCTTCCAGATCAGGTACCGCTACGTGAACCTCGACGGTTATCTTCTAGACGACTTCACTGTGAACAAGACTGCCTGTCGAGGCTACTAGGCCAAGCTGCATGTATCCGGAAGACATCGCCCGCTCGTAGCGGGCTTTTTCTTGTCCGTCGTAGCCAAGATCGCCAGCACAATGCACTTATGCATTGACACAGCAATGCAGTTCTGCATAATGCACTCCATGGCCATTTCGGCTGCGAGGAGCGCAAATGCACAACAACCCGGGGCGAACTGCCCACGCCAAGCCGACCGCGGTGGCACCTACCGGCCACGACTTCACTGAAGAACAGCTGATCGCCTTCGACCGCGCCTATGCGGTCGCCAAGGACACCGGCGCGCTAGTCCGACTGCAGGTCGCGGCCGCGGTCAACCTCGATCTGTCCCACAACCGCGCGGCGAGGCTGGCATGAAGGCAGTCCTGCAAGCCCAACTGCTGGAGATCCAGCGCCAGATCGCCGCTATGCGGCGCCGCTATGCGGCGCCGCTACGCCGACGTGCGCCGCGAGCGCGCCATGGCTCCGCTCGAATGGTGCGCGGCATGAGCACTGCCCGTCGCACCTTCACTCAGCACGCCGTGGACTGGGCCCTGAGCACCCTCGCCTGCATCGTCCTCCTGATGCTCATGGCCTGGATGGACAGCAAGCAGTCGGAAACCGCCGCGCTGCGCTCCTCGACCGCGGGCTCCAACGATCGCACCGCCGAGCGCGCGGCCACGAAAGGCACGCGATGAGCCGCGCCCGCCTCGGCACCCTCCTCGCCGACCCGCACAAGGTGGTCACCGCCGCTTGCGCACTGGCCGGCCTCTTCGTCATCGCCCTCCTCCTCTACGAAAGGATCGCATCGTGAGCGTTCGCCTTGTCCATCCGCCGCGCCCGCACGCCGGCGCCACCGCACCGACCGGCTTTCCGCCGGCGGCCAACGATGAGGCCATGGGAGGCCTCTGGTTCCCCTCCACCGGTCGCGACTACCTGATCGTCGCCGCCCTGGTGCTCCTGCTGATCCTGGCAGCCGTGCTGCTCGCCATGTACGGCGAAGGCCCGCGCGATTCCTGGTTCGCTCTCTGGGGCACCGCAAAGTGACAGCCGCACTCGCCCGCCCAGAGCCGGAGGTTCTCGCGCCGCAATCGCAGGTTGTCCTCCCGCCGCGCAACGAGATTGCGACCGTCATGCACGCCATCACGGCCGCTGCCAACGACCCGAACGTCGACATTGACAAGATGGAGCGGCTGTTGAGCATGCACGAGCGCATGCACGCCCGCGCCAATGAGCAGAAGTTCAATGCGGCGATGACCAAGGCGCAGGCGGCCATGGGTCCGATCTCGGCCGACGCGGTCAATCCGCAGACTCGCAGCACCTACGCCAGCTACGCGCAGCTCAACCGCGCCCTGCGCCCGATCTACACGAAGAACGGCTTCGCGCTCAGCTTCGACACCGCCACCAGTGACCAGGCGGGCCACGTCCGAATCCTCTGCTACGTCTCTCACGCGGCCGGCCACATGCGCACCTACAAGTGCGACATGCCCGCCGACGGCAAGGGCGCCAAGGGCGGCGACGTCATGACCAAAACCCACGCTTCCGGCTCGGCCATGACCTACGGCCAGCGCTACCTGCTGAAGCTGATTTTCAACGTGGCCATCGGCGAAAACGACGACGATGGCAATGGGGCGGGCCCCAGCCCCAACGACCCGAGACAGGTCAGTGATGCGGATCGCCTCGCCGATTCGCTGTTCCATCGCCTCCAGGGCACTAAGACCGATGGCGAAGCCGCGGCACTGTGGGCAGAAGGCTGCGTCGCGCTGGCGGATACGAAGCGCCGCGACCTGTACACCGAGTTCAAGGACGCGGTCATCGCTCACCGCCGGAAGCTGAAGGCAGGAGGTCGCCCGTCGTGATCCTGCTGAACTACACCCAAGGCAGCGAAGACTGGCTGCGCGCGCGCTGCGGCGTGGCCACGGCCTCCCGATTCAGCGAGGCGCGCGAGAAGGTTGGCGGCCTGACCGACCAGCAGCGCGTCTATGTCGAAGCGCTGCAGCTGGGCATGGATGAGCCTGATGCGCGCGCCAAGGCCGGCTACAAGACCAAGCCGGTGGCAGGGGGCATCGCGAAGGCGCTGAACGGCGAGCCGACTGAAGAGCCCGGCGCCGCGGCGATCAAGTACGCCTGGCTCGTGGCCTTCGAAACGATCAGCCGCGAGCCGCTCGATGACACGTTCGTCACGTATGCGATGCGCCGCGGGCGGGACCTCGAACCCAGGGCACGCGTGGTCTATGAGAAGCGCACGGGCGCGCTCGTCGAAGAAGTCAGCCTGATCCTGACCGATGACGAGCGATTCGGGTATTCGTCCGACGGCCTGATCGACGACGACGGCATGGTCGAAATCAAATGTCCGTTCGCGTGCGACAAGCTGGGGCAGGTCTGGGCCAGCCCTGAAACCGCACACCTCGAATACATCGACCAGATCAACGGCGGCCTCTGGATCACCGGGCGCCAGTGGTGCGACCTGGTGGTGTATTGCCCGTGGCTGGAACCGGTCGGCAAGGACCTGTTCGTCAAGCGCATCTACCGCAACGAGGACGCCATCACCGCCCTCGAAGCGGACCTGATCGGCTTCATGCGGCTGGTGGACAGCCACCTCGAGGTGTTGCGCACGCCCACAAAGATGTCCGGAGCTCCCAAGGTCGCGCCGGCGGATGCACCCGCGGCACCCGCAGCGAGCGCTGCGCCAGCTCCGGCGCCCGCACCCACGTCCTCCCTCTTCCCCGAGCCCACCGCGCCCGCACGCGGCCATGCAGTTGTCGACAACCCCTTTTGAGAGGCCCTATGTCCGAGGTATCCACCCCCACCCCCAACGAAGTAGCCGTCAAGCCGCACTCCATCGCCCAGGCGGCCCTGGCTCTCTTCTCCCCACTGGAGACCGATGTCACCACGCTGGCAGATCGCCACCGCAACGTCGTCTTCGACATGAGCACGCCCAAGGGCTTCAAGGCCGCCAAGGACGCGCGCCTGGAGCTGCGCGAGTCCGGTCGGTTCGCGGTTCAGCGCCTGCGCGACAAGACGAAGGACCAGCTCAACGACTGCAAGAAGGTCATCGAAGACGAGGCCACGCGCTTGATCAAAATCGTGGAGCCCGTCGAAACCTTCATCGACGGCCAGATCAAGGCGCACGAGAAGAAGCTGGCCGAGGAGAAGGCCGAGCGCGAGCGCATCGAAGCCGAGCGCAAGCAGAAGCACCTGGACGCCATCGCCAAGATCGAGGGCTACGTCGCCATGGCCGAGGGGCTGCCCATCGAACGCATCGAAGCCGGGTTGGCCTACGTGCGGGACATCGACGTGAGCGCGGAGGTCTTCGCGGACTTCGCAGTGCGCGCCTCGGCACAGAAGGACGCGACCATTCGCGCTCTGGAAAAGATGATCGCCGAAGCGCGCGAGCGCGCCGCAGCAGAGGAACTGCGGCAAGAGAACGAACGGCTGCAGGCCCAGCTCGACGAACTCAAGCGCCAGCAGCCCGCCGCTGCGCCCGCAGCAGAGCCGACCGAAGCGCCAGCCGCGCAGGACGAAGAGCAGCGCCAAGAGGCCGAGCCGGTACGCCCGCGGCCGACGCTGGCCAGCTACTCCGTGCGCCGTGCGGTGCACGCACCGGTTGCTGCGCCGGCGCCGATCCAGCAGGCCCTTCCGGTTGTGCCCGCCGCCAATGAATCCGCCGACCACGGCACACCCACGCTGCGCATCGGCGTCATCGCTGAGCGGCTCGGATTCGCCTTGACCGCCGAGCACCTGCGCGGTCTGGGCATCGAACCCGCCTCTCGTGAGCGCGGCGCCACGCTCTATCACGAGCACCAGTTCCCGCAAATCTGCGACGCCCTCGCGCGCCGCGCCGCCGAGGCCAAGGCCGCGCATCTGCAGCCGCTCGCGGCCTGATCACCACCGACGGGAGCATCCATGTCCAAACCCTCTTCCGCCTCCTCGGCTGCAACCGCCGACGCCGACCTGATCGTCATCGCGATGCAGCCGGTGAACTCGAGCCAGTTGGCCTCCATCGGCTACGACGCCGCGAGCAAGACCCTCGCCGCCACTTTCACGCGCGGCCCTGGCACCGTCTACCAGTACCCGAACGTGGACGCGAAGGTGTACGCCGACCTGATGGCGGCCGACTCCATCGGCGGCTACTTCGGCAAGCACATCAAGCCGCTGCGGTTCAAGAAGTTCAAGGCTCCCGAGGCTGCCTGATGGACTTCACCGTCTACCCCATCGAGAGAGTGAAGGCCGCCTTCGCGCGTGCCCTCGAGCTGAACCCTGAACGCGAAGCAGCCGCGTGCGCCGCCGCGCAGGCCCTGGGCATCACGCCCGAGGCCGTGCGCGAGGTCGTCGAGACTGTCGCGAGCAACCCAGCATGAGCACGGCCGCGAGCATGTCCATCGCAGCGGCAAACGCGCTCGGCCGAGACCGCTTCGGCTCAGCGCATGCCACGCCGATCGGACCGATGCTATTAATCCGGGTCAAGGGCACTGCTTTTCAGGATCTGAAGTTCTCGCCTGAGTTGCTCCGAAGCTTCCGCAATTTTCATTTCGAACTGGTGGCGGACTTCGGCCAAATCGTGCCCCGCGCTGCGCGCTGCGTAGGCGTATTGCAGCGCTCCATTCCACTCAGCCACATGCCGAGAGATCTGCCGAACTGCGTTGATAGCTTCGCCGTCCGGCAAGCTGTTCACCGGCAACGAGTCGAAGACGCCGAGTTCTGTCATTACACGCTGTGTGTGCCCGAGTACAGAAACCCATTCCGCAGTCGCCGGACTCACGGCAAGCGGAGTCGCTGCCGCAAGTTCACTGCTCATCGCCTCACCACGGGCAACGTGAGCCGCGATTGCCTGCCGGCGCGCCAACTCTGCGACCAAGCGCTGCTGTCGAAGGTTTTGCCTGTGCTGGACAAAGGCAACCATCACGGCAGCAAGGATGGCTCCTATCGAACCCCACGCCTGAACCCAAGACGCGCACTCGCTCGGATTCAGTCCGCGCACAAGCATGCAGGTCCCCCACGGCCCGTCGAACATTCCCGGCTCCTCTGTTGTTTGGTAGCGGGAGTATCGCGGGTCTCAGTCCTCGAGGTCGAACTGCCCCTGCAGCGTGCGAATGAGCTGCGCAATGTCATTGCGGTGCGTGCCGCGGTCGGTGACGACGCGCACGGTCCAGTTCGGCCCGCCCTCCTCCGACGGCATTCTGATCACCCCGCCGCGGTGAACGTCCGTCTGCTGGCCTTTCAGGCCCGGCAGCGCTTCGATGCGCGCAATCAGCATGGCCTTCAACTGGGTGGCGGTGCGGGTGGGCTTGGGCACTACGTTGACCTACTTCTTCAGCGAATCTTTCCACTGCCACCAGGCTTGGTTGTGCGCCTCTGTGATGCTGCGATACGCCTCGCCGTCACCCGGAAGAGGGCCGAGGCCAGGACGCTCGATCGATTGAATCGTGACTGCCTCCCCGTCCTGATGCATCACCACGCAGGCTCGTTGCGCACCCCACTCAATTTCAAGTCGGACCACATTCGGCTCGGCTTTTCCCATGTCGCTTCCCCCAAATAGTTAGGAGACGCATTTTGAACCTCCTCGACACCTCTTCTGAGCGCGAGCGCGCCGTGCGCAGGCGGCCTCTACTCACTCGTCACAGTGGACATGACGTAGCTCGTGGTTCCATGCATGTGAAGGTCCCAAGGCTTGCGGCCCATCCTGGACCAAATCTGCTTGATCGCACTGTCAACGTTGTCAGCGATTTTCTTCGCCGCCTTGAGCTCGAGGAGATGCTCCCAAGGTTCCATGACGAGGTGGGCTGCCGCATCGATTGGATGTTCATCTGGAGAGATGGCCAACCGGGCCGACCCCTGTCTTTTCGCCGGTCGTGGATGCGCCAGCGAATCGCGGGCCCTGAGAACTCGGCGGACGTCACTCCATGGCAAGGCTCCGTAGTTCACGTTCGCCCCCACGGCCTTACCGATCAGCTTGAACTTTTCATAAACAGGCTCTCGCTCAACTTTTTTTCCACTCAGCCAGTTGCCCTCGAACACCTGCGGACCTTCTGTTTGGCAAAAGCCCTCGATCGCAAAGGCCAAGGTGACAAGCGCACCCAACCCTGCCCAGTAGCTACCTGTCCCGCCGTCTTCCCGGATGTCTCGGAGACAGGCGGATGCATGCCAAAGCACTGGGAAGGGCTTGAAGTCCCTTTCGATCGAGATCCCAAACTCTTTTTTCATCACTGCTCCTTCCAAACATGGAATCAAAGTATGCGCGAGGTGCCCCATGGCGCCGCCTGAAGTCGTGAGCACAAAGCCCTTCCCGTCAGCGGTGAAGGAACGGCCGACTTGGAACGAGCGCAATCGCGATGCAGTGAACGCTCGACGCCGCGAGCTTTATTCCGCCGATCGTGAAAAGCATCGCGAAAGGCAGCGGGTCCCTGGCAACTGGGCCGCCAACCCGTGGGTTTGGGTCGTCGAATTCAAAAGGGTCAAGCCATGAACGACGAAGACGACGACGGCATGGTCGACGGCTTCAAGGCCACGCGAGAGGAATCGCAAGAGCGCCGTGCCGCGCACCGCGAGCACGCGCCCAAGCTGCTCGCCGAAGCCGGCGTGAAGCACACCATCCACAACGACGGCGCCCACATCCGCATCGGTCGCGAGGTCGCTGACTTCTGGCCTGGCACGGGCCTGTGGAAGGACCGCAAGCGCGGAGTCGAAGGCCGGGGCGTCAAGAACCTCATCGCGCACCTGAAGCGCATCTACCCGCGGCCGGCACCGGCGCATACCTGCCACTGGCCTGGCTGCGCCACCGAGGTGCCCCCGGCCATGTGGGGCTGCCGTAAGCATTGGTTCACCCTGCCCAAGGCGCTGCGCGACGACATCTGGCGCACGTACCGGCCCGGCCAGGAAATCACGAAGACGCCGAGCGATGCCTACATGGACGCCGCGCATGCGGTGCAGCAGTGGATCGCTCAACACCAGAAGGAAAACGCATGAGCACCGAACCGAACACCCTCTTCCGCAAGAGGCCCGTCGTAATCGAGGCGTTCCAGCTGCCCGCCGCCGGCGTGGACGTGCCGGATGCCTTTCACCACTGGTGCGAGCGAGTGGGCTTCGTGAACTTCACCTCCGGTCGCGATGAAACGCTGGAAATCCAAACGCTCGAGGGCACCATGACGGCGCAGCCGTGCGACTGGATCATCAAGGGGGTGAAGGGGGAGTTCTATCCCTGCAAGCCCGACATCTTCGCCGCGACCTACGAACTCACAACCACGCTGCCCAATGCTGCCGCACAAGAGGCTATCGGCCAGCCGTCCGGGGGCGCACTGGCACCCAATCTTGTTGCGGCGCACAACGCCGCCCTCACGGCGGCCATCGAGGCCATCCGCGAGACCGAATCGCGCAAGGAAGCCATCGCGTTGATCGGGGACCTGCGGAAATGACCTTCGACCTCTTCGAAGCCTCCGCGCCGACTGCGGTGTCGGCACCAGCGCCCGTGCGCCAGCCGAACCCGGACGCCGCGCGCTATGTGATGCAGCCCGTGCCCGGGGAGTTGAACCGCTGGACCTACTGCGGTGAGACCATCGTGTTCGACAGCCGCCGAGCTGTCGGCTCGAAGCTCGGCCACTGGCGCACCGTGGAAGGCATCGACAAGCCGGTGCTGCAGAGCGACGACCGCATCGAGGTCTGCCGCGCGATCGACGCACGCAACGATGCGAAGGGCCGCCCGTGAGTTGCCGCGACGTCCTCGTCGCCGCGATGCCTGGCACTCAGGCGCAGCTCGCCCAGCGCGTGCAGCGCAGCATCAAGACCGTGAGCGTTGAACTGGGCGTGATGGTGATGGTCGGCCGAGAAGCCCACATCGGCGACTGGTTGCGCCAAGCGCGTGGCGGAAAGCCCGTCGCAATCTACTTCGCAGGCCCGGGCATCAACATGCCGCGGCCCCCGCTCACGCGCGCAGCACTGTACGCGAAGCGCAGCCGTATCCGCAGCCTGCACGAGCCTTCCGGTTGGGCGGCCCGGGCATGACGCGCATCTACAAGGTCAAAGGCGAGGACGAGTTCGGAGTCGAGCTCGAGCGCACCGGCGACCTCGTGCGACTTCGCACCCATACGCCGGGCTGGCCATTCCCGGCCGAGCGCACGCTGCCGCGCGACGCGCTGGTGTGGATCTGCGGCGATCCCGAGCCGGCGGCCTCCCGGGAAACGGACACGGCATGACCTCAATCTTCATCGAGATCGAACTCCATCTGCGCTTGCTTGATGACGCGCGCAATGTCGGGCCGGTGTTGATCGCGGTCGCGAAGGATCGGCACCGTCCACGTCGGGCCGCCCTCGCCCCCATTCATCCACCGCACGCCGCCGAGGTGCACGTCGGTGACCTGGCCGGCCAAGCCCGGCAGCGCTTCAATGCGCTCGATCAGAATTTCCTGCAACTGGCGTGCTGTGCGTGTCGGTTTGCCCATGCAATGAGTATTACCCAATGACAGCACACCCCTCCCCCATCGCAGAATGCGGTGTCCGGCTCTTGACGGCGGCACAGGTGGCAGAACTGCTGCAGTGCACAGTCCAGACAGTGGAAATCGCCGCGCGCGACGGCCGGTTGCCCGGAGTCCAGTACGGTCGCGCCTGGCTCTTTCCCGAGGATGCGCTGATCGAGGCCCTGCGCGTTCAGGCCCTGGCCAATCTGAGAGCCGCACCAGAGCGTGCACCGGCCCCGGTGCTACCGGACGCCGCGCATGCCTTCACGGCCCCTCCGGGGCGGCGCAAAGCAGCAAACAGCGGCCGAACTCGGCTTCGCCCCGAGCTTCCGCGCCTCATCGGGTAGCGAAAACGGGTCGCAGAACGCTAAGTCTTTGTCGCCATTGATCTTCAGCCGCCTTCTAAGCAGGTTGTCGGGGGTTCGATCCCCTCCGGGCAGGCCATTTCGGTCTCCAACCGATCTCGATTCCTCTAACCTTCAGTTGCTCGGCCCAACACCGAACGCCTCGACGGTCCAGACCACCTGCATCGTCCCCCGCATCCCCCGCAGTACATTGCACCGATGCCCTCTTCCCCCGACCGACGCATCACCGCCACGCTCTGCGCCGCAGCCCTCCTCGCAGCCTGCGCAACGCCCTCCCCCAACGACACGCCCCCGTCGCAAAGCGCAGCACTCGCCGCGAGCCGCGAAACCAATCAACCTGGCCGCACACCGAAAAGCCCGGCCGCCAATCTCTCCCCTGCCCAAGCCCTGGCACCCCAAGCCCAAGGCCAGCGCGTGAAATGGACTGGCGGCATCAACGTCATCGACACGCGCGAGCCCGGCCGCCAGTGCTTCACGCTGCTGCATGCCACCTCCGACGCGCAAGGCGTGCTGCAGTGGCCGCGCGACGAGCAGCAGTTCGTCGCCTGCGGCGCGGGGTACTACGACAGCAAGCTCGTCGCCCAGTTCACCTTGGCGAGCTTCGAAGGCCGCGTGGCCGGCCAACAGACGGTGCTGAACAAGCCGGTTCCCGTCATCGAGATCGAAGCGCTGTACCGCTTCTCCGACTGCACGCAGGGCAGCGAGAACAGCCCCGAGTGCTACTCGGGCTACCTGCAACCTCAAAAGCCCTGACGCCTCATCGCGCAAAGCGATCGCGCGCGGCAAACCGGCATCCGGGCGCTCGCCCTCAGTGCACGCCCTCTTCGACCGCGAAGAACCTGCAAAGCCCGTTGCCCGTGTCGAAGTGCCCGGCGCGCGTGCGGTTCACCAGTTGCCCGTCGAGCAGGCGGTACGAGACATCCGCGACCTTCGGGCTGTAGGACTTGTGAAGGCTGAGGCGCAGGAAGTAGGTCGTGTACTCGACGACCGTGCCCTCGCAGTCGTCGGCATCCACCACGTGGAACCGGCCGGTTTCGCGGATCACTTTCTCGTAGGTCGCCATGGCTTTCTCCAGCATCGGGGGAGTACAGAAACGGCCATGCGGAGACGCGGGCGTCTTGCAAGCAGACGCACCGCCTAGCAACCGGGCCTTCCAGACTGCTTTACGCAGCCCCGCCCGAAACGGATTCGTTGCCCGGTCGAGCGCGCGTCTGCCGGTCAGACCGGCCGCACGTCGAAGAAGGCCTCGTCGGTGTCCCCCAGGTCGCGAAAGCCCGCGGTGCGCGCCGCGTCGTAGGCCTTGGCCCAGCGCTTGGCCATGGCGATCTCGGCCTTCGACAAGTCGCTCTCGCTGGACTCGCTGGCGTTCTGGAAGGCGCGCAGCGCCGGCACCACGTCGTCGCCCAATTGCCGGTCGATCTCGCGCCGGAAGCGCTGCTCGGCGACCTTCGAGGCGTCGGCTGCGGGGTGCGCGTAGTCGGCGAGCCGCACGGTGTACGTGACACGCGGCTCGACCTCGATGTCCTCGAAGCGGAACGGCGCTTCACGCGCTGCCCGCGAAGGCGGCGGCGACATGGATGCGGGTGGCTCGGCCACTGCGGCCATCGCTGTCACCGTTGCCATCGGACGAGCCGTCACAGGCACGTGCCGCGTCACGGCGGGCGCATGACGCGGCATGGCCGCAGGCATGGCCGTCGCGGCGACAGCCCGTGGAAAGAAAAGCTCAAACTGGTTCATGGTTCATCGCCTCCAGCGCATGGCGCGCCCGTGAAAGGCCTGTTGCCAAAAAAGACTGTATGAATATACAGTTTTTGACCACAGTAAACCAGCCCGTGCAAATGCCGTGTCAATGAGATGTCTCGCGGAGGCTGCGAGCGAGACAGTGCAAGCCGCCCCCGCGGCCCGCGCGAGGCCGCTCAAGCCCGATGCGCCCGCTCTCAGCGCCGCCCGTCGTAGATCATTCGCCAGACATTGCAGCCGCTCGGGCATGCTGGGCCTGTCTGGGTGGAATTCAGCTCGGCGGAGGCGACGGGCGAGGCCGAAAGCGCAGCGCCGTCGCGGTCGCTGGCCGGTGCGGGCGTGCCGCCCATCACGAGGGCGGTCGCGCCGACCGCCACTACCTTTGCAACCATCAACATGTTTGTCTCCAACAGTGGGTCACAAATGCAACTTAGACCTCCGGGAGATAAAAATCGCGGGGATTTACCCTAGTCAGCCGAAGGTGCGCCGCCGGCTTTCCCCTCGATGGCTTTTGACTCGGTGCCTTTCGCCTCGACCTTTGCGCCAGGCCCGGCGGGCAAGTCGCCTTCCCGCAGCTTGCGGCCCACCCACATGGTTCCGGCCGCGTAGTCGGCCGCGCCGACCTGGATGCCGCCCACGGTGCGCAGCGCACCGGTGCCGTCGTCGGTGGCGGGGCCCTCGCCCGTGTACTCGCCGGGCACCAGCACCCTGCCGTCCTTGAGGAAATCGGCGATGACGAGTTCGCGCATGGCACGGCCCCAATGCCATTGCTTCTTGATGTCGTAGGGAGCCGGCTTGGCCGGGGCTTTGGATTTCTTCATGGAGGTTCGCGTCGCGCAAAAAAACTGGCACGAGCATAAGCCCGCATTCAGGCACGCCCTCCTGCTACTCGGCACACGGCCGCGCACCGTCCTCCGGCAACGCGGGCGGCGGCTCGGTGGCCTCGCCCGACTCCACGTAGTTCGGCTCCACCGGATGCACGATGACCGCGCTGGGCTCGCCATCGAACTTCACCAGCAGGTACTCGCCGCTGGCGCCTGTGATCACGCCGAACTTGCCATGCAACTCGATGCGCCCGCCGCGTCGCGCGGGCACCTTGAAACGCACACGGATGTAGGGCAGGCCTACCCGGAAATACTCGACCATCTGGGCTCCCCGATTCTTGTCGGATCGGCCGAAGTACGAATTCACCGGCCTGCAATGGATGCCGAAAGCGGCACCTGAGTCTGCAAGCCATGAATTTCCCGCCCGGCCATGGCGAAGCATGTCGGCCAGAGCCTACGCTTGCTGAAAGCCTTTGGACATCCGCCGGGTGGCCGGGATGCACGTCGAGGAGGTTCTGCCGATTGGCCTAAGGAGGCAAGCTCGTCGACCCGACCGCCCCCTGCATGCCGGGCAGCGCTACTCGAGCTCGCGAACCGCGCTGTCTTCGCGTTGCCCCGGCACATCGGCATCGTCCGCGCCTTCGCCCCCATCCGCGTCTTCACGCGGCCCCACGTTCAGGTCTTCAGACAACCCGCGCAGCACCGCATAACCCGCCTGCAACGCCTCGGCGTAGGTATGGAAGCCCTTGGCGGCCTCCATCAGCGGCTCGAACTCCATCGAATTGTCGAAGGACTCGAGCAGCACCCAGAAATAGTCGCCGCCGTCGTGTTGGTCGACGGTCAGTGCGATGGAGATGAGTTGGCCTGCCATGCACGCATGGTGGCCTGCGCAAATTACAAATCGACGAAAGCCCCGTGACGCCTTCTTTCAACGCGCTGTTTCGCGTGCTGTTCGACGCCTACGCCACGCCTTCCAGGAACTCGAACCCCATCGTGCGCGCGTGATAGTGCAACCCGCCGTCCTGCACGATCAGAAAGCGCGCGCCCTGCGAACCCGCGTTGTGGTGCGAGTGCGGCGCCCCCGGCGGCGTGACCAGCGTGGCCCACGGCGCCCACGGGCACTGCGCGTCGCCGACCACCGAATGGCAGTCTTCGCCCTGCACCACCAGCGTGACCGCGGCGGAGTTGTGGCGGTGGGTGCGCTGGTGCGTGTGCGGCTGCAGCGTGTTGAAGCTCAGGGTGAGCGTGGGCGTGAGGTTGCGTGCCGCGGCCTGCCGGTCCGACGAGAAGATCAGCGCGCGGCCCGAGGTGTCGTCGCGCGTGCCGCTGGCGAAGATGAGCGCGAACTGCCGCTCGATTTCCTCGGCCGTGTAGTGCACCGCATCGATGGTCGCCTGCGCCAGGGGCGCGGGCTGCGCGCGCTCGAAGGCGAGCTGCGGCTCGTTGCCCACGGTCCACAGCAGCAGGTCTTGCGCGCCGGCCTCGAGCCGGTAGCCGCGCGCGCCGGGCAGCAGAAACACGTCGCCCGTGCCGAACGCAAAGCCGTCCGCGCCGCCCGACAGGCGCCCGCTGCCGGCAATCACGTACCAGACGGAGCCGGTGGCGCCCACGTCCAGCGGCAGCAGCGCGTCGCGCGCGGCAATGCGCACATAGCGCGCCAGCATCAGCGGCGTGGTAGCCGCAAAGCCGCACTCCAGGGCGCGCGACTGGTCGCAGTCGAACACGCCGAAGCGGTCTTCCGGCGGCGCGGAGAACAGGCGCGCGGGCACCTCGGGCAGCTTCACGTTGAAGGCGTTGCCCGAGTTGAAGAAGCGCGCCCGCGCCTGCGCCGCGCTGGCCGGCGCGCGCGGATGCTGCATGGGCAGGTCGGCCATGTCGACAGGGGCATTCAAGACAGTGGCATTCATGGCGCATCGCCCTCCTCTGTGGCTGTGGCTGTGGCTGTGGCTGTGGCTGTGGCTGTGCCCGTGTCTGCGCCGGGCACGGCATACGGCAGCAGCACCCGCAGCAGCACGTTCGCACCCGCGGTCACGTGCGCGGGCTCGGCCCACTCGTGCTCCGCGTGGCTCACGCCGTCGCGGCAGGGAATGAAGATCATCGCGCTCGGGCACAGCGGCGCCATGTGGCGCGCGTCGTGGCCGGCAGCCGAAAGAATGGGCATGTGCGGCTCGCCGATGCGCTCGGCCGCCTGCGCAATGGCGCGTTGCAGCGCGGGGTCGAAGTCGTTCGACGGCGCATCGACCAGCGGCGTGACCGTCACCCGGCACGGCATGGAGAACAGCTCGCACGACGCCGCCAGGCGCTCGCCCAGCAGCTCGAGCACCGCGTTGTCGGGGTGCCGCAGGTCGATGCGCAGCGACACGCGCTCCGGCACCACCGAGGGCGCATTGGGCTCGACCAGCACCCGCCCGATGGTGAACTTCACCGCCTCGTCGTAGCCGCCGATCTGCGCGTACAGCACCATCGCCATGCGCGAGAACGCCTCCAGCGCGTCGCGCCGGTCGGCCATGGCCAGCGTGCCGGCATGGCCGCGCTCGCCCTCGATGACGATGTCGAAGGTCTTCTTGCCCTGGATGCCGGTGACCACGCCGATCACGCGCTGCTCGGCCTCCAGGATCGGGCCCTGCTCGATGTGCGCCTCGACATACGCCGCGAGCGCAAAGCCGAGCGGCCGCCTGCGCAGCGCCGGAAACGCCGCGTGCAGCGCGTCGAGCGCATCGGCCACCGACATGCCCTTGGCATCGCGCACCGCGCGCACGGCCTCCAGGCTGCGCACGCCGGCGAAGGCTTCGGAGCCCATCATGCCGGGCGCGAAGCGGGAGCCCTCTTCGTTCATCCACGCCACGCACACGATGTCCACGGGCGGGCGCACGCCGCGCTGCGACAGCGTGGTCAGCACCTCCAGCGCGGCGGCCACGCCATACACGCCGTCGAAGCGCCCGCCGCCGGGCTGGCTGTCGAGGTGGCTGCCGGCCAGCACGGGCGGTGCGTCGCGGTCCGCGCCGGGCAGCGCGATGAACAGGTTGCCGGCCGCGTCGGTCGAAGGCTCCAGCCCGGCCGACAGCGCCCAGTCGATCATCGTGTGCCAGGACGCGATGTCTTCCGCGCTCAGCGCCTGCCGGTCCACGCCGCCACCGGGCGTGGCGCCGATGCGGGCCAGCGTCATCAGGCGGTCCCAGAGGCGGTCGGCGTCGATGCGCCAGATGCCTGTGTGCTCACCGGCGTGCTCACCGGCCTGGTCGGTCACCGGCACCACCGTGGCTGCTTCGGCGTTCATCAGTCGGTCTTCATGATCTGGCTGGGCAGCGCGCGCGGGTCGCGCGGCTTCCACTGGCCGGCCTCGACCTGCGCGAAGAACTCCGCCAGCAAGGCGTTGAACGCGGCGGGCTCCTCCAGGTTCAGCGTGTGGCCGGTCTTGGGCATCACCGCCAGGCCGCAGGCCGGCACGGTCGTCTTCAGGAAGATGCCGGGCTGCAGGCAATGGTCGTCCTCGTCGCCGACCACCACCAGCGAGGGCACGGCCATCGCGCGCAGCTCGCCTTCCAGGTCGTAGATGGACGGGCGCCGCGCCTGCACGCCGCGCATGGTGTTGGCGGCGCCCACGGCGTCGTGCTCGCCCAGCCAGGTCGCGAACTCCTGCCAGCCGCGCGGGTCCTTGTTCTGGAACTGCACGCGGCTCGCGCCCAGCGAATAGGTGCGCGCGAATTTCTCGGAGCCCTGCGCCTCGAACTGCTTCGCGACCTCGAGCGAGACGCCCTTGAAGTAGTCCTCGTGTTCCTTCTCCGCGCCGTAGCCCGCGCCGGCAATCACCAGCGAGGCCGCGCGCTTCGCGTGGCGCAGGCCGAAGTGCAGCGTGGCGAAGCCGCCCATCGACAGGCCCACGATGTGCGCGCGCTCCAGCTTCAGCGCGTCCATCACGGCCACGATGTCGTCGGCCGCGGTGGCCTGCGAATAGCGCTCCACGTCGGCCGGCACGTCCGACGGCGGATAGCCGCGCGCGCCGAAGGTCACGCACTGGTGGCGCCGCGCGAAGTAGCGCATCTGCGGCTCCCAGCTGCGGTGGTCGCCGCCGAACTCGTGCACGAACACGATGGGCGTGCCGCTGCCGGCGGTCTCGTAGTACAGGCGGGTGCCGTCGGGGGTGGTGGCAAAGCTCATGCTGCGTTTCTCCTCAGAACAGCGCCGCCGTGGCCGGCAGGCCGCGCGCGCGCTCCACGGCTTGCGGCAGCACGTCGCACAGCGCCTGCGCCCAGGCCCTGGGCACGGTGGTCGATATCTTGATGAAGCGGTGGCCGAAGCGCGGCGTGTGGTACGTGCCCTGGCGCACCATGACGTCGTGCTCGCCCAGCGCGCTCACGAGCGCCTCGGGCGTCACGCCCGCCTTGCTGCACTCGACCACGATGAAGTTGGCCTGCGACGGAAACACCGGCACCTCGAAGCCGGGAATCTTGGCGAAGGCGTCGACGATCATTTGCTGGTTTTCGCGCTGCTGCGTGATCACCTCGGCCATCCATTCGTCCTTGACGGCCAGGCCCGCGATGGCCGCGCGCTGCGCCAGCACGCTGGCGCCCAGCGGCGCCTGCGAGTGCGGCAGGATGCGCGCGAGCAACTCGGGCGAGGCCACCAGCGCGCCCAGCCGCAGCCCGGCCAGGCCCAGCCATTTCGAGAAGCTCACGATGGTCACCGTGCCTTCCGGGTAGAAGCGCGAGGCCAGCGTGTGGCTGTCGGCAAAGTCGCGGTAGGTGCAGTCGTGGATCAGCACGGCGCCGATTTCCCTCGCGCGGTCTGCAAAGGCGCGGATCTCGTCCTCGGTGTACGTGGTGCCCAGCGGGTTGTTGGGGTCGACCAGGTAGATGACGGCGGTGTTCGCGTCGGTGGACGCGGCCAGCGCCTCGGCCGACAGCTTGAAGCCGTACTCGGGCCCGTAGATCGGAATCTCGGTGATCGCCGAGCCGGCCTTGGCCGCGAACTGCAGCGGCCACTTCCAGCCCGGGTCGGTGGTGACAAAGCCCTTGCCCGCCACGCAGAAGGCACGGCAGGCCAGCGCCAGCGCCGACACGGCGCCGTCGGTCACCACCGCCGACTGGTTCGGCACGCCCAGGTCGCTCACGATGGCCGAGCGCAATGCTTCCATGCCCAGCGGCGGCGCATAGGCGTGAAAGCTCTCGTCGTCGATGGCGTCGTGCAGCGCCTTCTTCACGGCCGGGTGCAGCGGAAAGTGGTTGGTGTTCTGGCCCAGCCACATCAGCTCGGGGTTGGTGAACAGGCGGTCGAAATACTGGTTGCGGGTTTCGGCGTCGCTGGTCACGGTGGGCACTGCGGGCGCCACGGCTGCGGGGTTCAGCGCCGCGTTCATGCCGCGAGCCTCCGGGCCTGTTCGGCCTCGACCACCTTCTTGCTGGTCTTGATGATGGAGCCGCGTGCCGCGATGCCGCCGTCGATGGTCACCACCGTGCCGGTGATGTAGCCCGCGCGCGGTGAGGCCAGGAACACCATCAGCTCGGCCACCTCCTCGGGCGTGGCAGGGCGACCGCCGGGGTAGTTGTCGAACAGCTCTTCCCAGCGGCCTTCGTCGCCGTGCGTGTCGAAGGCGCGGCGCTTCATGAGCTTGACCATGCGGTCGGTGGCCACCGGGCCGGGGTTCACGCCCACTACGCGGATGCCGTCGTCCAGGCTCACGCCGCCGAGCGCGCGCGTGAAGGCCATCACGGCCGCGTTGCCGGTGGAGCCGGCGATGTAGTTGGCGTCCCAGTTTTCGCCGGAGTTGCCGATGTCGTTCACGATCACGCCGCCGCCCGCGGCCTTCATGCGCGCGTAGTAGATCTGCGTGAGCTCCATGTAGCCCAGCACCTTCAGCTGGAAGCCGCGGCGCACCACGGCGAAGTCCAGCGACTCGATGGGGCCGGCCGGAATGTCGCCCGCGTTGTTCACCAGGATGTCGACATGCCCCGCCGCCTCGGCCAGCTGCTGCATGGCGCCGGGCGCTGCCAGGTCCATCGGGTGGATGCGCACGTTGATCGGGTAGATCTTCTCGATCTCTTCCTTGGCCGCGGCCAGCGCCACGCCGTCGCGCGCGGCCAGTTGCAGGTGGCAGCCTTCGGCTGCGAACGAATGGGCGGCCGCGAGGCCGATGCCTTTGGAGGCGCCGGTGATGAGTACGGTCTTGCCTTCGAGTTCGAGTTTCATGATGAAGTGATGTCCTGGAATGCGTTCAGGGATGCGTGCTGAAAAGGGGGCGTTGAAAAAGAGAAACGGGAGAAGGGCTCAGGGCGCGCCGCCGTCCTGCTCGGACAGCGCCGCGATCAGGTCGACGATGTCGTCCTCGAGCAGGCTCACGTGGTCGATGGCCGACGAAAACGCGGCTCCCGGGTCGTTGCGCCGGATGGCGTCCAGGATGGCGCCGTGCTCGCCGATGGTCGCGGTCATGCGCCCGGGCTGGAAGGTGACGTAGCGGCGGTACACGCGCACCCGCTTGCGCAGTGCGCGCGTCTGCTCGGCCAGGTAGTGGGTGTTGGAGGCCTCGTACAACGCGTCGTGAAAGTCCTGGTTCACGTCGTAGAAACGCGAGTGGTCCCCCGAGGCCAGGATGCTGGTCAGCTCGTCGTGCAGCGCGCCCATGCGGGCCTTCTGCGCCTCGGTGGCGCGGCGCGCGGCGAACTTGGCGCACAGCCCTTCCATCACCGCCATCATCTGGAACATCTCGATGAGCATGGGCAGCGAGATGCGCGCCACGCACACGCCGCCCTGGCGGCTGCGCAGGTCGACCAGGCCGGTGGCGGCCAGCGCCTTCAGCGCCTCGCGCACCGGCGTGCGCGACACCTTGAAGCGCTCGGCCAGCTCGGCCTCGTCCAGCCGCGCGCCGGGTTTCATCACGCCGCTGACGATCAGGTCTTCCAGCGTGTCCTTCAGCTCGTCGGACAGCGTGGCGCCCTTGCCGCGCTGGCGCTCGCGTCCGCGCAGTGCCGCGGGTTCGGCCGTCGTTTCGGGTTCGTTCGGTTCCATGGTGTTGCCTTCCTTGTTGTGCTTGTCTTTGTCGGTCTTCAAACGCGGGGCCTGTGCGGCGCGGGTGCGTGGGTGTGCAGGTGTGTGCGGTGACGCGGAAAAATCAGAACGGCCGGTCGCCGGCCACGGTGGTGCGGTGCATCACCCGGCGGTACACGTTGTCGTCGTACGGCGTGGCGCGGTGCATGGTGCAGCGGTTGTCCCACACCAGCAGGTCGCCCGCGAGCCACTTGTGGCGGTAGCTGAACGCGGGCGAGATGGCGTGCGCGTTCAGCTCGGCCAGCAGCGCGGCGCTTTCTTCGGCGGGCAGGCCGTCGATCTGCTTGACCACGTCTTCGCCCACGTAGAGCGAGAGGCGGCCCGTTTCGGGGTGAGTGCGCACCAGCGGGTGCACCACGTCGGGCGTGGCGGCCAGCTGCTCGGGCGTGAGCGGGTTGCGGTCGGCGAAGGCCTTGCCGTAGTAGTTGGCGTAGCTGTGCGTGGCCGTCATGGGCCGAATGCGCGCCTTGGTGTCGTCGTCGAGCGCGTCGTAGGCCGCGTGCATCGAGGCGAAGAAGGTGTCGCCTTCCACCGGCGGCACTTCCAGCGCGTAAAGCAAAGCGCCCATCGAGGGCTCGGCCTTGTACGACAGGTCGGAGTGCCAGTTCCAGCCCTCCTTGTGGTTGCCGATGGGCTTGCCGTTTTCCGACACGTTCGACAGCACGTACACCTCGGGGTGCTCCTTCTTCAGGAACTGCGTGAGCACGTGGCCCAGCAGCGGGCCGAAGCGGCGCGAGAAGGCCACGTGCTGCGACTCGTCGATGCCCTGGCCGCGAAACAGCAGCACCGAGCGCTGGTTGAGCGTGTCGCGCAGCACGGCGAAGTCGGCATCGCTCACGGGCTCGCGCAGGTCGATGCCTTTGACTTCGGTGCCGATGAAGGAGGTGAGGTTCTCGAGTTGCATGGTCGAAACGGGTCTCTTGAAAAGAATGAAGAGGAATGACGTGGAGTGAAAAGAACGGCTCTCAGAGCCTGTAGTCGGGCTGCGTGCGCTCCAGCATGCGCAGGAACGCCGGCCACTCGCGCGTGCCGGGCGGCAGGATGTCGCCGGCGAATTCGGTGAACTGGCGCGCGGCCAACGCGCTCACCTCGGGCTGCGGGTACACCAGCGATTGGCCCGGCGCCACGCCGCCCTGCGCGAGCAGCTGCACCTTGGCCGCCTTCTCGAAGTAGTACATGAGGATGAAGGCCTCCGGAATGGTGCGCCCCACCGTCAGGATGCCGTGGTTGCGCAGCACCAGGGTGTTGTGCGGGCCCAGGTCGCGCACCAGCCGCTCGCGCTCGCCCGTTTCCAGCGCCACGCCTTCGTAGTCGTGGAAGGCGGTGTGGCCCTGGTAGCGCATCGCGAACTGGCTCAGGGGCGAGAGGCCGTCGGGCATCGCGGCAATGGCGGTGCCCGCGTCGGAATGCGTGTGCAGCACGCACAGCGCGTCGGGCCGGCCCGCGTGAATGGCGCTGTGGATCACGAAGCCGGCCTGGTTCACCTCGGCGTCGGTGTCGTCGACCTTGCGGCCGTCCAGGTCGATCTTCACCAGCGAAGAAGCCGTCACTTCAGAAAACAGCAGCCCGTACGGGTTGATGAGAAAGTGATGTTCCGGCCCCGGCACGCGCGCCGAGATGTGGTTGTAGATGAGGTCGTCCATGCCGAAGTGCGCCACCAGCCGGTAGCACGCGGCGAGCTGCACGCGCAGCGCGGCTTCGGTTTGCGGGTACGCCGCAGGGTTGGTTTTTTCCATCAGCGCCACCACACCAGTTTTTGATCGATCCACACCAGCAGGCCGTAGAAGACCATGCTCGCCACCGACGCGACCAGCACCGCCGACCACACGCTCAGCAGGTCGACCTGCTGGGTCGATTCATAGATCATTCGCCCGAGCCCCGCGTAGGCACCCAGCATCTCGCCGACGATCGCGACGATCATGCTGCGCGGCACGCCGATGCGCAGGGCCGTCACCACCGAGGGCATGGCCACCGGCAGGCGCAGGCGCCACACGATCTTCATCTGCCCCGCGCCGAAGCTGCGCATCAGGTTCACCGCGGCCTGGTCGGCCTGCTTCAGCCCGTGCAGCGCGTTCACCAGCATGGTGAAGCCCACCGCCAGCGCCACCAGCGCGATCTTCGAAGCCGCACCGAGCCCGAACCAGATGAGAAACAGCGGCGCATAGGCCACCGTGGGCACCGCGTTCACGGCCACGGCCAGCGGCATCACGATGCGCTCCAGCGGCGGCGCCAGCAACAGCGCCACGGCCAGCAGCAGCCCGAGCACGCTGCCCAGCGCATAGCCGCCGAGCGCCTCGCCCAGCGTGGCCAGCAGCGCGGCCATGAGGCGGCCGGTGTCGGTGAAGGCGTGCTGCACGATGGAGCCCAGGCTGGGCAGCACGAACGGCGGAATCTTGAACAGCCAGATCGCGCCCTGCCACACCACCAGCAGCACGGCGACGCCGAGCACCACCGGAACGACCGGCGAGGCCAGCAACTTCCCCTTCGCGGAAACCATCGACTTCCCCTTGGCGGAAGGCATCAACTTTCGCTGCGCCACCATACGAGCCTCCTTTCCACGAAGGTGAGCAGCCCGTACAGCAGCGCACCCATCAGCCCGCAGGCAAACATCACCACCCACAGGCGCACCACCAGGTCGGCGTTCATCGCCTCCATCAGCATCACGCCCAGGCCCACGGTTTCGCCGAACCACTCGCCCACCACCGAGCCGATGAGGCTCAGGCCGATGGCCACGCGCAGCCCCACCATCACCTGCGGCAGCGCCGAGGGCACGGCCAGCTTGAAGAACATCGTGAAGCGGCTGGCGCCGAAGCTCTTCATCAGCGCCATGCGCTGCGGGTCGCACGACTTCAGCCCGCGCAGCGTGTTCACCGTCACGGGAAAGAAGGTCAGGAAGAAGGCGGTCATCACCTTCGCCAGCAGCGAGTTGCCGAACCAGATGACGATGAGCGCCCCGAAGGCCACCACCGGCACCGTCTGCGACACCACGAACAGCGGGAACACCGAGCGCTCCATCCACCGCGAATAGGTGAACACCGTGCCGCACAGGCAGCCGAACACCGCGCCCATGGCAAAGCCCAGCACCGTTTCGAGCAGCGTGCGGCCAAAGCCGCGCATCAGTTGCGGCCACACCGACCAGGCGTCCTGCGCAATGGCGCTCAGCGCCGGCAGGTAGCGCGGCGACGGCGCGAAGGCGTGCACGCACAGCTCCCACACCAGCGCCAGGCCCACGAAGGCCAATGCGGGCGAGCGCAAGGCGCGCTGCAGCTGTGCGTTCACGAGGCAGTGCCCTCCTGCGCGAAGGTCTTCTGGCTCTCTTCCTCGATCTCGGCGAGCAGGCGCTGCTTGAGCCCGATGAACTCGGGCGTGAGCACCACCGACGGGTCGCGCGGGCGCGGCAGGTCGATCACGGTCTCGCTCTTCACCGTGCCGGGGCGCGCCGTCATCACCAGCACCTTGTCGCCGAGCAGGATGGCCTCGTCGATGTCGTGCGTGATGAACAGCACCGTGCGCCGGTGCTTCGCCCACAGCTCCAGCAGCCAGTGCTGCATGCGGGTGCGGGTGAGCGCGTCGAGCGCGCCGAAGGGTTCGTCGAGCAGCATCAGGTCACGCTCGAACATAAAGGTGCGCATCAGCGCCACGCGCTGGCGCATGCCGCCGGAGAGCTGGTGCGGGTAGTGGTTGGCGAAGCCGGCCAGGCCGAACTCGGGCAGCATGGCGCGGGCGCGTTCGCGCGCCTCCTTGCGCGGCGTGCCTTCCACCTCGAGCGCAAGGATGGCGTTGTCCAGCACGGTGCGCCACGGAAACAGCAGGTCGCGCTGCGGCATGAACGACACCTTGCCCAGCAGTTGCCCGTCGCGCTGCGGCGCGCCGCCGAACAGCAGCGAGCCGTCGTCGTCGGGCGGCAGCAGCCCCGCGATCATGTTGAACAGCGTCGACTTGCCGCAACCCGAGGGACCCACGAGCGTGACGAACTCGCTCTTCGCGATGCGCAGGTTGACGCCCGACACCGCCACGGTCTGGGCCTGCGCTTCACCGAAGCGCTTCCACACGTTGACCAGTTCGAGCATGGGCGGCGCCGTGTCGGGCACTGCCGGCGGCATCACTTCGTGAGGCATGAATTTCATGGCGTGTGAGGTGCGGATGCAGTTGCGGATGCGGATGCGGCTCAGAACTTCTTGTCGGCCGCGGGCACCTGCGTCCAGAAGCTGGCGTCGTACGCCTTCGACAGGTCGGCCGGTGCCTTCAGCGCCTTGTAGCCCACGAGCTGGGTCTGCATCTTCTCGACGGTGGGCAGGTCGATGGCCAGGATGCCGTCGGTGCCGCCCTTGCCGGCCTTCACGAGCTTCTCGAACTCGTCGAGCATGGCTTCCTGGTGCGCGCGGTTCAGGCTGGGCGATGCCGCCATGACGATGTCAATGGCTTCCTTCTTGTTCTGCAGCGCGTACTTCCAGCCCTTGATGGTGGCGTTCATGAAGGCCTGCACCTGCTGCGGCTTCTCGTTGCGGTACTTCTCGGACACCAGCACCGTGTCTTGCTGCACCACCACGCCGTAGTCGTCGGGCTTGATGAGCGTGAGCTTGTCGCCCAGGCCCTGCTCTTTCAGCGTGTTGAGCTCGTTGTAGTAGGTGGCGGCGGCCACGTCGAACTGCTTCTCCACGAACGGGGCCATGGAGCCCGACTGCGGAACGATGGTGAGGTCGCTCTGCTTCACACCGCCGGCGGCGAGCATGGAGTACAGCGTGTACTGCGTGCCGGTGAACCAGGTGGCGACCTTCTTGCCCGCGAAGTCCTGCACCTTGGTGATGCCCGAGTCCTTGTAGGTGACGTAGGTGAACGGCGTCTTCTGCACGGTCACGCCGATGCACACCAGCGGCAGGCCCTTCTCGCGGGCGAGCAGCACGGTTTCCGTACCGCCGGCCAGGCCGAAGGTGTCGTTGCCCGAGGCCACCAGCGTCTCGACGTTGAGGTTGGGGCCGCCGGGGTTGATCGTCAGGTCGAGGCCCGACTGGTCATAGAAGCCCTTGGCCTTGGCCACGTAGAAGCCGGCGAACTGCGCCTGCGCCAGCCACTTCAGGCGCAACGACACCTTCTCGGCGGCGGATGCGGGCAATGCCGACAGGAGAGCCATCGACGCGGCGACGGCAGCCAGGAGACGCAAGGACTTGAAAGACATGTTGAAAGCCTCTTGAATACAAAAAACTCTTTAAGCAGTATCCATGCCAGGCAATTTCTGGGTGTTTTGGGCGCTCCGACCGGCGCAAACACCGCTGATTGGCCCGAAACATGCACCCGAGTGCAGCTCCTGCCCCAATTTCGAACCCTCATGAACCGAATCCATGCGCTGACCGATCTTTCCGCGCGCCAGGCCGCCGAGCAGATGGCCAGCGGGGAGCTGCGCGCCGTCGACTACGCCCAGGCGCTGCTGGACCGCGCCGAGGCCACCGTGTCTTTCGGCGCCCTGCTCCACGTCGAGCCCGACGCGCTGTTGGCCTCGGCCGCCGCGCTCGACGCAGCGCCGCGCCATTTGTTAGACACGCCACTCGGGACGCGGCCCCTGCACGGCGTGCCGCTGGCCTTCAAGGACAACATCGACGTCGCCGGCATGCCCACCACCGCAGGCAGCCCCTGGATGGCCGACCACCGCCCGCGCCTTCATGCGGGCGTGACGCAGCGCCTGCTGGACGCGGGCGCGCTCGTGCTCGGCAAGACCAACCTGCACGAATGGTCCCAAGGCGTGACCGGGCACAACCATGCCTTCGGCCCCTCGCGCAACCCTTTCGACCCGGCGCGCATCACGGGCGGCTCCAGCGGCGGCAACGCGGCGCTGCTCGGGCTGCGCGGCGTGGCGGCCGCCATCGGCACCGACACCGGCGGCTCGGTGCGCGTGCCGGCGGCGCACTGCGGGCTGGTCGGCTTTCGCCCGAGCGTGCACCGCTGGCCCGACGAAGGGCTGGTGCCCATATCGCCCACCTTCGACACCGCCGGCGTGATGGCGCGCAGCGTGGACGACTGCGTGCTCGTCGACCACGCGGTGGCCGGCGGACCGCTGCGCATCGCGCCCTTGTCTTTGACTGGCGTGCGGCTCGGCGTGCCGGAGGCGTATTTCTGGGAAGACGTCGACCCGCCCGTGGCCGAGCTGGCGCGCGCAAGCCTGCAGCGGCTGCGCGAGGCGGGCGCGGTGCTGGTGCCTTGCGAGCTGGGCGAGGTGGGTGCGTTGTTCCAGCAGGGCGCCATGTCGATCTCGCTGTTCGAAATACTCCCGGCGCTGGCCGCTTACTTCGCGCGCCACGGCCGGCCTTTCGACGCGCGCGCGCTCACCGACGCGGTGGCGAGCCCCGACGTGCGCCCGCTCTTCGAGCGCCTGTTCGGCGCCACCGCCATCACGCCCGAGGCCTACGACCACGCGCTGCACACGCTGCGCCCGCGCATGCAGGCGCTCTACCGCGACTGCTTCGCCCGGCACGACCTGGCCGCGCTGGTGTTCCCGACCAGCCCGCTGACCGCGGCGCGCCTCGGCGAAGACGTGGAAGTGACGCTGTGCGGGCGCCCGGTGCCGGCCTTTTCCACCTACATCCGCAACACCGGCCCGGCCGGCATGGCGGGCCTGCCAGCACTGAGCCTGCCGATGGGCCTGGCGTCGAACGGGCTGCCCGCCGGGCTCGAACTGACCGGCGCGCCGGGCACCGACACGGCGCTTCTGGCGCTGGCGCTCGGGGTCGAGCGCGCCCTGCCGCCAGCACCTGTTTCACATACCGTGCAGAAGTTGGCAAACGGCTGAGGCTGGCGTCGCCAAAACACTACGCTTCTTCGCGTAACAAGCCTTCACGGCGGCATGCGTAATAGGCGATGCTCATGCCATGCCCACCGCCAATTCGCAGCCCAGCCCACGCAACGGATGGCGCACCGCCGCCCTGGCCTACACGGTCGCGGGCGTGGTGTGCATCCTGGCGATGGCGGTCGTGCCCGACAGCGACGTGGGCATGCTGGTGGCCATCGCGGGCGGGCTGCCCTGGTCGCTGAGCCTGCTCACGCTGGGCCTGTCGCCGGGGGTGGCCAGCACCGCGTTGCTGATGCTGGCCGTGAGCTGGGCGGTCAATGCCGCGCTGCTGTGGTGGCTGGCGCTGCGCCGCCCGCGCCGGCCAGGGCACCCGGCGCCGTCGCACCTGACTTAGCACCTGACTAAGCGCCTGGCGCAGCACCCGCGCCTTCAAGCAAGACGTCTTCAGCGTCCTCTATTCCCAGGTAAGCACGCCGCAGCTCCGGCCGCGCCATCAGCTCCTCGGGCCGGCCCAGCGCCACGATGCGCCCTTCTTCCAGCACCGCCGCGCGTTCGGCCACGTCCAGCGCCATGCCCACGTTCTGCTCCACCAGCAGCACCGCGATGCCTTCGGCATGGATGCGGCGAATGGCGGTGAACATGTCCAGCACGATGCTCGGCGCCAACCCCAGCGAGGGCTCGTCGAGCAGCAGCAGCTTGGGCCGCGCCATGAGTGCGCGGCCGATGGCCACCATCTGCTGCTGGCCGCCCGAGAGCGAGCCGGCCGGCTGCGCCAGCTTTTCTTCCAGCGCGGGGAACAGCGCGCACACGTGTTCCAGCGAGCGCGCCCGCTCGCGCCGCGCCGCGCGCAGGTAGCTGCCCAGCTCCAGGTTCTCGCGCACCGTCATCTCGGTGAACAGGCGTCGCCCCTCGGGCACCAGCGCGATGCCCTGGGCGCAGAAGCGGTGCGGCGCCAGGCGGGAAATGTCCTGCCCTTCGAAGCGCATGCGCCCGGCGCTGATGCGGTGCAGCCCCGCCACCGCGTTGATGAGCGTGCTCTTGCCCGCGCTGTTGGGGCCGACGATGCACAGCAGCTCGCCCTTGCCGATGGACAGCGACACGTCCCACAGTGCGGTGGCCTGCCCGTAGGCGACACGAATGGCTTCGAGTTCAAGCATGGGCCAGCTCCCTTTCGACGCCTGCCGCCGGCGGTGCGTGCTGCGGCGGCGCTTCGTGCGCCATCGCCTGCCCCAGGTAGGCCGAGACCACCTCGGGGCGCTGCATGACGTCGTGCGGCGCGCCTTCGGCCAGCACCTCGCCGCGGTTGAACACCACGATGCGGTCGCACAGCGCCATCACCGCGCGCATCACGTGCTCGACGAAGACGATGGTCGCGCCCTGGTCGCGAATGCGGCGAATGAGCGCCACCGCCTCGTCGATTTCCGACGGCGTGAGGCCCGAGAGCACCTCGTCGAGCATCAGCACCTGCGGACGCGACGCCAGCGCCCGCGCGAACTCCAGGAACTTGCGCTGGTGCAGGTTCAGCTCGGCCGGCAAGGCGTGCGCGCGCTCGGTCAGCCCGGTAAAGGCCAGCCACTGCCAGGCCTCGGCCTCGGCGGTCTGCCGGTCGAGCGCGGCGGCGCCGAACATGGCGGGCAGCGCCACGTTCTGCAGCACCGTCAGGTGCGCGAAGGGCCGCGGGATCTGGTACGTGCGCGCGATGCCGCCCTGCGCGATGCGGTGCGCCGGCACGCCCGAGATGCGCTGCCCGGCGAACTCGATGCGCCCCGCCGTCACCGCGTAGTGGCCACTCGCGACGTTGATGAAGGTCGACTTGCCCGAGCCGTTGGGCCCGAGCAGCCCGAGGATCTCGCCGCGCCGCACCTCCAGGCTCACGCCGCGCAGCGCATGCACGCCCTTGAAGGACTTGCGCACGCCTTCGGCACGCAGCAGCACCTCGCCGGTGATCGGGGCGGCCTTCGCGCTCGCAGGGGTTTCTGCGGCCACGGCCACGGCGGCAGGAGCCGACAAAGCCGCGGGCGCGCCCCGCCGCGCCTTCCACCACTTCAGCGCCTGCCCCAGCACGCCTTCGGGCATGAACAGGATCACCACGATCAGCACCACGCCCGTCAGCCCCTTGCCGACGATGGCGCTGTCGCCGCCCGTGAAGGCGTACAGCAGCAGCGTGATCGCCGTCGCGCCCACGATGGGCCCGGCCCAGTGCCGCGTGCCGCCGAGCACCGCCATCAGCACCACGGTGAGCGGCATCGCGATGGTGAAGGTGTCGCCCGTGGTCACGTACGAGATGAACAGCGCATGCACCCCGCCCACCACGCCCGCCAGCCCGCACGAGAGCGCGAAGGCGCCGAGCTTGTAGCGGTAGGTGGGCACGCCCATGACCTCGGCCACGTCCTCGTCGTCATGGATGGCGAACAGCCCCGTGCCGAAGCGCGAGTGGTACACCGCCAGCGAGGCCAGCACCGTGAGCACCGCCACGCCCAGCGCCAGCAGGTAGAAGGTGCCCGAGGCGCTCGGGCCGATCTGCGGCACCGCCACCGCGCTCATGTACACGCCCGGCCCGCCGTCGATGGGCGTGTTCAGGATGATGGTCGCCACCACGAAGGTGGCCGCCAGCGTGAGCAGCGAGAACAGCTCGGCGCGCACCGCCTGCACGCGGAACGCGACCGCGCCCAGCAGCGTGCCCACTGCTGCCGCCACCACGGCGGCGGCCGGCAGCGTCCACAGGAACGGAATGTCGAAGCGCGTCGCCAGCGTGGCCGTGGTGTACATGCCGATGCCGAAGAACGCGCCATGCCCGAACGAGAAATACCCCGAGTAGCCCGACAGCAGGTTCCACGACGTGGCCAGCGCCACCCAGTGCAGCACCAGATAGAGAATGGATTCGTAGAACGCCGGCAGCCCGAGCCACGGCACCACGGCCAGGCCCGCGCCGGCCGCAAGAATCAGCAGGAACGAGCGCTTCATGCCACCCTCCCCGGGCGCACCAGCAGCACGAACATCAGCAGCGAGAAAGACACCAGCGGTGCCCACGAGGGAGCGGTCACGGTCATGGTCACGGCCTCGGTCACGCCGATGATGCAGCCGGCAATCAGCGGCCCGAGCGGGCGCCCCAGCCCCCCCAGCATCACGGCCGCGAACACCACGCCGATCCACGCGTAGATCTGCGAGGGCGACAGCGTGTACGCCAGCGCAATGCACACGCCCGCCACGCCGGCCAGCGCCGCGTTCAGGCCCGAGAGCATCAGCGCCAGCGCGTTCTGGTTCACGCCGAAAGCGGCGGCAATGGGCGCGTCTTCGGCCGCGGCGCGCATGGCCTTGCCCAGGTCGGTGCGACGCAGCGCGAGCCACACCGCCAGCGAAATGCCCACGCCCAGCCCCAGCGTGATGAGCTCCGGCAGCGGCAGGTACAGCGTGCCGATCTGCAGCTTGTGCTCGGCGTAGCTCGACTCCAGCTTGCGGTAGTCGGCCGTCCAGGTCCACTGCAGCAGCGCCTCGATGATCACCGTGATGCCGAAGGTGACCAGCAGCGAATTGAAGGGGCTCACCCTGAAGCGCGTGAGCACCCAGTGCAGTGCCACGCCCAGCACGAAGAACAGCGGCACGATGACCACCAGCGTCAGCAGCGGGTCGGCGCCATGGTGGCTCGACAGTTCGTAGGTGAGGTAGGCGCCGAGGAAGGCGAGCGCGAAGTGCGCAAGGTTGATCTGCCGCAGCATGCCCCACGACAGGCTGAGGCCGAGCCCCAGCAAGCCGTAGAGCGCCCCGGTGAACAGGCCCGCCAGGACGGCCTGGGCCAGCAGCGTCGCACTGGGGAAGCTCATCAGCTGGCCACTCCGCGCGTCTGCAGCTTCGCGCCGGGGGCCGCCCATTGCCTGGGCCACACCACCACCCACTTGCCGTTCTGCACCTGCTTGACCTTGCCCAGGTCGTCGCCGAAGTTGCCGCGCTCGTTGAAGCGCAGCTTGCCCTGGATGGTGTCGACCTTGTTGGCGCGCAGCCAGGTGGCCATGGCCTTGTCGTCCAGCCCCTGCGTGGCGACCACGGCCGCCTCGATGATCTGCCAGGCCGAGAACGAGGCCGCGGCCTGCGTTTCCACCGCCGTGTCGGGCAGGCCGGCCTTGGCCGCGCGCTCGCGGTAGGTCTTCACGAAGGCGGCGGCGGTCGGGTTGTCGGTGAACGGCGAGTGGTCTTCGAAGATGGTGGTGGCCAGCGCGCCGTTGGCCTCGGGCGCCTTCAGCATGGGCGCGGGCGCGGGCACGTGATAGAAGTGGTGCAGCGGCGCGTAGTCGATCTTTTTCATCGCATCGAGCAGCTGGTTGCCTTCGAGGCCGATGGCACCGTTCCAGATGAAGTCGGGGTTGGCCTCTTTCAGGCGGCCGGCAATGGGGCCGAAGTCGCGGTTGCCGAAGTCCCATTCCAGGAACAGCACCTCCTGCAGCCCACGCTGCCTGGCCACCTCGCGCACGCCCAGCGCCACGAAGTGCACCGACGGGAACTTGCTGGTGACGATGGCGATGGTCTTCGGCGGCTTGGGCGACGTGGCCAGTGCGTCGAGCACCATGGCCGGCATCGTCTTCTCGGGGTCGGGGCCCAGCGACCACGCCGGAAACTGCTGGTCGTACTTGGCCAGGCTGGGAATGCCGAAGGTGTGGTGCACCAGCGTCTTGTTGTAGCGCTGGGCCACGCCCATGGCCGAAAGAATGGCGCCCGTGGCGTACGGGCCGATGAGCAGGTCGACCTTGTCGGCCGTGACCAGCTGCTCGTACAGCGTGCGCGCGAGGTCGGGCTTGGACTGGTCGTCCTTCAGCACCCACTCCACCGGCCGGCCCAGCAGGCCGCCGCGCTGGTTGAGCGACTCCACGTAGATCTCGCCCGTGAGCTTGTGCACGAGCCCCGTGGCCGACAGCGGCCCGGTGAGCGCCAGCGTGCCGCCCACGCGAATGGGCTTGCCCGCCGGGGCCTGGGCGGCGGCGCTGCCGCTGAACAGCGCGCCGGTGCCGAGGGCACCGACAGCTGCGACGAAGGAACGACGATCGATGCTCATTTTTGTCTCCGGAATAGTTATGGTCTGCGCGGCGTGGAAACAGCCGCGCGTCAGTCGCCGTCGACGACCGGGTTCGAGAGCAGGCCCACGCCTTCGATCTCGACCTCGCACACATCGCCCGCCTTCATGAACACCTGCGGCTTGCGCGCCAGGCCCACGCCCGAGGGGGTGCCGGCAATGATGATGTCGCCCGGCTGCAGCGCGAAGGGCTCGGAGCACACCGACACCAGCGTGGCCACGTCGAAGATCATGTCGCGCGTGTTGGCGTCCTGCAGCACCGTGCCGTTCAGGCGCGTCTGCAGCTTCAGGCCGGTGGCGCCCGCGGGCAGTTCGTCGGCGGTGACGAACTCGGGGCCGAAGGAGCCCGAGCGGTCGAAGTTCTTGCCCATCATCCATTGCGCGGACTTGAACTGGTAGTCGCGGATGGAGCCGTCGTTGAACACCGAGTAGCCCGCCACGTGGTTCAGCGCATCGGCCTTCTTGATGTAGCGGCCGGCCTTGCCGATGACCACCAGCAGCTCGCCCTCGTAGTCGAACTGCGTGGACACGTGCGGGCGCACGATCGGCTGGTTGTGGCCGACCCACGACGACGGAAAGCGATGGAACAGCACCGGGTAGGTCGGCGGGTCGAACTTGCTTTCGGCGGCGTGGTCGATGTAGTTGAGGCCCACCGCGATGGCCTTGGAGGGCGACTGCACCGGCGCCAGCCAGTCGATGCCGGCAAGCGGCAGGCGCGTGCGCGCGGCGGCGCCGGCCTTCCTGGCCGCCGCCAGGGCGTCGGGGCCGCCGCGCAGCAGTTCGTCGAGCGTGGCGGGCAGGCCTTCGGCCGTGAGGTTGACCACTTCCTGCTCGAGGCGCAGGCCGAGGGCGGGCTGGCCGTTGTGGTTGAAGGCGAGGAGACGCATGGGAAAGATCCTTGTGATGCGGGTAAAAAAGAAGGGATGAAGCGGGCTCAGGCTGCGGCTTCGGTCTGGAAATTGGTCACGAAGTCCTCGGGCACCTTCGGGCCCCAGGCGTAGAACGAGTCTTCGGGCGGGTGGTCGGCCGTGGGCCAGTCGAAGTCGCCGGGCACGTAGTCCATGTCGCAGGAGTACTCCGAGTAGCTGCCCCACGGGTCGCGCACGTAGTGGAAGTAGTTCGAGCCCAGCACGTGCCGCCCCACGCCCCAGCCGCGCACGTGGCCGGCGGCGTACATCTGCTCCATGCCGCGGCCGACCTCGTCGATATTGGCCACGTCCCAGCTCAGGTGGTGCAGGCCCGGGCCGTTCGAATGCGCCATGGCGATCAGGTGGTGGTCGCTGCCGTGCGCGCCGTGCATGAAGACGATGAGGTCGCCCGAGCGGTCGGTCACGCGCAGGCCCAGCGCCTCTTCGAAGAAGCGCACGGCCTCGGGCACCTTGCCACTGAACAGCAGGATGTGCGACAGCCGCCGCGGATGCACCTTCGGAATGCGCGCCCGGTTCAGCGAGGCGCCCGTGCCCGTGGGCGGGCGCGGCGCCACCACCGGCTCGCTGCCGGCGTCGGGCGAGCTCTTGGCGGCCACCACCACCTGCACCGGAAAACCGTCGGGGTGCAGCACCCACAGGCCGCGGTCGTCGCCCAGCGCGTGCGGCGCGCAGCGCGGCACGCCCAGGCGCTCGATGCGCGCGGCAATGGCGTCGAAGTCTTCGGCGAAGCAGGCAAAGCGCAGGTACTGCAGCTTCTTCACGCCGCTGGCCTGGTACAGCGAACCCCAGGCGTGCGGATGCCCGGCGGTGTACAGGTCGAGCCGGTTTGCCTCGCGCCGCGGCTCGATGCCGAAGTCGCTGTAGAAGCGCTGCGCCTCGTCGAGGTCGGGCACGGTGAAGACGAAGGCGTCGAGCGAATGAACGCCGTGCAGCGCGGCGCGGTGCGGGCTTTTCTGGGTACGAAGCTGGATCTCTGGCATGAGGCGTGTCTCCAATCGGCTGTCCATTTTGCGTTGAATAATATATTCTTTGCACGTTAGTCTATTGTTTGGCTGTTTATCCATAATTAGGGTTAACAAGTAACATCGACCGGTTTTCGCGATGAATGGGAGCGCAATGAACGAAAAAACCAAGGGCCCGAGCCAGACGCGACAGGTGTTCGCCGAGCTGCGCACGGCCATCGTGGGCGGGCGCCTGCTGCCGGGCTCCAAGCTCAACATTGCCGCGCTGGCCGAGGAACTGGACGTGAGCGCGGGCGCGGTGCGCGAAGGGCTGGCCATGCTGGAGGCCGAGTCGCTGGTGGTGTCGGAGCCCTCGCGCGGCTACCGGGTGAGCCCGATCTCGCCGGAAGACCTCGAGGAGCTGGTGAAGGCGCGCATCGAGATCGAGAAGCTCTGCCTGGCCGAGGCCATCCGCCACGGCGACCTGGCCTGGGAAGGCAGCGTGGTGTCGGCGCACCACCGGCTGTCGCGCCAGGCCGAGCGCGACGCCGCCATGCCCACGGTGCTGAGCGCCGAATGGACCAGCAGCCACGCCGACTTTCACAACGCGCTGGTCTCGGGCTGCCCGAACAGCTGGCTGCTGCGCATGCACCAGATGCTTTACCAGCAGAGCGAGCGCTACCGGCAGCTGTCGGCGCCGCTGGGCAAGGAATCGCGCGACGTGGGCGCCGAGCACCAGGCGCTGCTGGACGCGGTGCTCAACCGCGACATCCAGGCCGCGCAGGTGCTGATGGCCGAGCACCTGCAGACGACCGGGCGCCTGCTGATGAGCGCGCTGAAGGCGAGCGTGCCCGCAGAGCGCTGACCGAGCGCTAGCCAAGCGACACAACAGGCCATGCCGGCCAGCCATTGCGCCGGCGCATCACAGCTATATCGGCCGCCCTCTTCTTGCGGCGCGCGCGCACGCGCAAGCTCTTCGTGACCCGTCCAGCAGGACTCACAAGGAGCTTTTCGATGTTCGCGATGCAGTACTCGCACAGACTTCCGGCCGAGCATGACATGCAGGCCATTCGCCAACGCGCGGCACGGCGCGGGCCGGTGTGGGACGACACGCCGGGGCTGGTGTTCAAGGCCTTCGTCTCGCAGGAGCGCGGCCGGCACGGCGCCGTCGGCCACCTGTATGCGTCGGTCTATCTGTGGCACGACGCGGGCGAGGCGGCGCGCTTCCTGATGGGGGAGCGCTTCCAGGGCGTGGTCGATTCCTTCGGCCGGCCGCGCGTGGAAAGCTGGCTGCCGCTGGACGCGCGCGCCGGCGCGGGCAGGGCGCAGAAGGCCGCGTGGCTGCTGCGCGAGGAGCACACGGTGGACGCTGCCACCGACCGCGCGGCGCTGCTTGCAACACAGGTCGAGGCCAACCGCCAACGCGCATCTGAGCCCGACACCGTGGCCGTGTGGACGGTGCTCGACCTCGACGCATGGCGGCTGGTGCGCTTCACGCTGTCGGCGCAGATTGCAAAGGCTGCGGCGCACGCCGAAAGCAGCAAGCTTTACGAAGTGCTGCACCTCGCCCGGCCCGGCATCGGGCTGCTGCCATGAAGCCGCCCCGCCCTTCGGACATGTGGCTCGCGCACCTGGCCAGCGTCGGCGTGGCGGCGGTGCTGCTCTGCGGCCTGGCGGCGCTGGCGGCCGCGGTGGTTCACCGGCTTGTCGCGCCGTAGAACGCGGTACGGGCCGCTACGCCGCGGTCGAACGTATCGCCGCAGCCAGCGTGCGCAACGCGCTGCGCGCCTGCGCATCGGACACGCTGCTGTGCATCACCACGTCGCGCGAGGGCAGCGGCGGCAGGCCCAGCAGCGCGCCCACGTCCACCGTGCCCACCGGTGCCACGCGGCGCCCCAGCGCCGCCACCGCCAGCCCGGCCGACACGGCGGCACCCACCGTCATCACGCCGCCGCCGACGAACACCTCGGTCCATGCGACGCCGCCCTCGGCCAGCGCCGCCACGGCCATGCTGCGCACGCTGCACGGCTCGGCCTGCGTGGCCAGGCGCAGCGGCTCGCCGGAGCGGTGCACGAAGTCGGGCGCGGCCATCCAGCCGAAGTGCTCCTGCAGCAGCAACTCGCCGTCGAGGCGGCGGCTGTCGTGGCGCAGCACGATGGCCACGTCGAGCACGCCGCGGTCGAAGTCATCGAGCAGCTCGCGCGAGGTGGACACGCGCACCTCCATCACCACGCGCGGCTCGGCGTCCTTCATCTGGCGCAGCAGCAGCGGCAGCTCGGCACCGACGATGTGGTGGCTGATGCCCACCACCAGCCGCCGCGTCGGCGCGCCGAAGGCTTCGAGCGCGCCGCTGTGCGCGGCCAGCAACTGCCGCGCCGACGGCAGAAAGGCCATGCCCTCGGCGGACAGCCGCACCAGCCGCGGCGTGCGCTCCAGCAGGCGGCGCGCCAGCGACTCTTCGAGCCGCTTCACCTTCAGGCTCACGGCCGACTGCGAACTGTCCATGGCTTCGGCCGCGCGCGTGAAGCTCTTCAGGTCGGCCACGTGCACGAAGGCCTGCACCGCCTCGATGTCGAGGGTCTTCATCGCGGCAGGGCCATTTGGGAAACTACGAAGAATCTGGCGAACATTTCGATGCGATCATTTCACAGCCGAAGTATTTCCGCAGGGCCCGCGACGCGCGCCCTGCCCGCTCGCAACAACTCCCCACACGCTTTTCAACGCTCCGCACAAAGGCTCCCTTCGATGTTCCAAGACCTGCAAGTCAATGCGCCGCTCATCGGCGTTCCCGGCGGCCGCCACCTGCTCGACACCCCCGCGCTGCTGATCGACCTGCCCGCCATGACACGCAACATCGAACGCATGGCGGCCTTTGCCAAGTCGCGCGGCGTCAACCTGCGCCCGCACGTGAAGACGCACAAGTCGGTGGAGATCGCGCGGCGCCAGGTGGCCGCGGGCGCCATCGGCGTGAGCTGCGTCACGCTGGGCGAGGCCGAGGTGATGGTGGCGGGCGGCATTCCGGGCGTGCTCATCACCTCGCCGGCGGTCACGCCGAGCAAGATCGCGCGGCTCGTCAAGCTGGCGCAGCGCGCGCGCCCCGGCGACGTGATGGTGGTGGTCGACAACCCGCGCAACCTGGCCGACCTGGCCCAGGCCGCGAGCGAGCTCACGCACCCGCTGGACGTGCTGGTGGACTACGGCGCCGGCTACAACCGCACCGGCGCCGCCACCCAGGCCAAGGTGCTGGAGCTTGCCGCGGCGGTGGCGGCCGAGCCCCGGCTGCGGCTGCGCGGGCTGCAGTCGTACGCGGGCAACCTGCAGCACATCGTGGCGCGCGAGCAGCGCAGCGAGGCCGCCGCCGGCCTGCGCGAAACCGTGGCCGGCATCGTCGCAGCGGCCAAGCGCCAGGGCCTGCACTTCGAGATCGTCACCGGCGCGGGCACCGGCACGCACGACCTCGACTCGCAGGAAAACGCCTTCACCGAGCTGCAGGCCGGCTCGTACGTGTTCATGGACGCCGAGTACACGCAGGTGCTGGCCAGCGGCGGCGAGCCTTCGCCCTTCGAGGTGTCGCTGTTCGTGCAGACGGCGGTGGTGAGCACCAACGCGGCCGACTGGGTGACGGTGGACGGCGGCACCAAGTGCTTTTCGACTGACAGCGGCGTGCCGCTGGTGGCGCGCGGCGTGGACGCTGCCACGCGCTACGCCTTCTTCGGCGACGAGCACGGCAAGCTGCTGCTCGCGCAAAGCGCGGGCGGCGCGGGCGGAGCCCGGCCGGTGCTGGGCGCGCGGGTGGAGTTCGTGACCCCGCACTGCGACCCGACGGTGAACCTGCACGACACGTACCACGTGGTCGAGGGCGGCACGCTGGTGGGCATCTGGCCGGTGGACGCGCGCGGCAAGCGCTGAGGCGAAGCGCCGAGCGCGGCCGGCGCGTGGGCACACGCTGGTGCTTGCGGGTGTTCGGTGGTGCGCGCGGGTACTCGAACCGGGCATAAGAAAACGCGAAAAGCGTATTTCACAACGGTGGCGGTGCAGGGGAAAGTCGTCGGCCTGTCCCTTCTCTTTCCGGGCGCGCCCAGGCGCCGCCCCGCCCCCCATGGAATCCACCCCCGCCACGTCGCGCCCTGCGCAGCATGTCACCGCTGTGCAGCACGTCACCGCCGCGCACGCCCCCAGCTCGCAACAGCTCTTCGAGCGCTTTCGCCCCGTCTTCCAGCGTATCGCCGAACGCGCGACGCAACGCGAGATCGATCGCGAGCTGGCCTATGAGCCCGTGGCCTGGCTCAACGCCGAGCGCTTCGGCGCGCTGCGCGTGCCGGTGGAGCACGGCGGCATCGGCGCGTCGGTCGAGCAGCTGTACGACCTGCTCATCGAGCTCGGCGAGGCCGACTCCAACCTGCCGCAGATCCTGCGCGCGCACTTCGGCTTCATCGAGCGGCTGCTCGCCGAAATCGACCCCGCGCTGCACGGCCCGTGGATGCGCCTGGCGGCCGAAGGCGTGGTGTTCGGCAACGCCACCACCGAGCTGGGGGACGGCACCATCGCCACGATGCAGACCTCGCTGAAGCGCGACACCCACGGTGACGGTGACGCATGGCGCCTGGACGGCGACAAGTACTACAGCACCGGCACGCTGTACGCCGACTGGATCGCGGTGTCGGCCCAGCGTCTGAACGACGACGGCAGCACCGACCGCGTGATTGCCCTGGTGCCCTCGGAGGCGCAAGGCGTGGAACGCGTGGACGACTGGCGCGGCTTCGGCCAGCGGCTGACGGCCTCGGGCACCACGCGGTTTCGCGGCGTGCGCGTGAAGCCCGAGAACGTGCTGCTCTACGTGCGCGACCAGCCCACGCCGATGACCGCGCATTTCCAGCTCACGCACCTGGCGACGCTGGCGGGCATCTCGCGCGCCATCGTGCGCGACGCGGTGGCCTTCGTGCAGCCGCGCAAGCGCGTGTACAGCCACGGCAGCGGCAGCACGCCGCGCGAAGATCCGCTGGTGCAGCAGGTCATCGGGCAGCTGGCGAGCACGGCGTTCATCGCGGCGTCCACGGTGCAGGCGGTGGCGCGCGGGCTGGGCGACATCGACCGCTACCGCGTGCGCGGGGAGACGGTTCCGGAAAGCCTGTTGTTCGAAGTGGAACTGAACACGGCCAAGGCACAGGCCGGCATCGTCGATGCGGTGCTGCAGGCGGGCACGCGGCTTTTCGACATCGGCGGTGCCTCGGCGCTGCAGGAAGACCGCCGGCTCGACCGGCACTGGCGCAACGCGCGCACGCTGGCTTCGCACAACCCGACGATCTACAAGGGCCGCGTGGTGGGCGACCATCTGCTGAACGGGGCGCGGCCTACGTTCTACTGGGCGGTGGGGGCGATCGCTTCCTGATCTCGAGGGCGGGGCACGGGGAGCGCCGTGTGCTGTGCGTGCTGTGCGTGCGCCGGGGGCTTAAAGTCGCGGGTCTTCAGACCGGACCCTTTCTTTCCCTTTCTTTTCATGCGCCCCCTGCTCGCCTTCGCTCCCCTCACCCTGGCCGCCATGGCCCTGCTTTCCGGCTGCGCCACCCCCGTGACGGGCGTGGTCCGCCTGTACGACGGCATTCTTCGCGCGGCGAGCGCACCGGAGGCCGAGGCCTATTGCCGCAAGGATGGCAACCCGATCCGCTTCCTGGAGGCGGCGGACGCACCCAACACGCCGGGCAGCGGCGTGCTGTTCAGGTGCGATTGAGCGTGAGCATCCGTGAAAGCGAGAAGGCGTGAACGTGTTGGACGCGTGAAAACGTCCGCGCGCCTTCACACGCGCGGCAGCGCCGCGAGGAAGGTGGACACGACGATGGCAGCGGCGCGATCGAGCTGGAGGATGTCCGCCACGTCGAACGCGTGCGGCGCCGTGCGCCCGCTGGCGCCGAGCGGCTTGCGGATCTCTACAAGGACTTCGGCCGCGAGCTCGCGGTCGCTGCGCGGTGCGCCGTCGGTGTCCATCACCCACTCGTCGACCTGGTCGAACGGAATGCTGCGAAAGACCCCGACGATGGGGACGTACTTGTAGCGATCCTCTCCCACCAGAATGGGAACGCTGAGGTTACAGAAAAACGTAGTGGTCGACATGCAGGATCGCCGTCGCGAAACGAAAGCATCCAATTGTTTATGAGTGCGGCCTCAGGGGCCACCCTCCCCGGGTGTTATCAGAGGGGAGACGTGACCTTCTGCACACTAACTGTGTGCAAATTCAGGAATATTCCCCGTAAAACAACTACTTTATTCTTACATAACGGCGCCAAAAAAGCACTTTTCGTTGCCCCGGGGTTAATAAATGTGAAAAGCGGCCGCGCACGGGCAGCGCGGCGCTGCCCGGCGCCGGTGACAGAAATGAGACAAAGGGGTCGCGAGCGTGCGCGACAACCGGCCCTCGCGGACCGGTGGATTACCCGGGAACGTCTGGTCGCCGCCACACCGGGCGGCTGGGAAAAGGTTGGAGCCCCGTCGCGCTGACGAGGGCCTGCTCAATCCACCAGGTTGGCTCAGCCCGGCTCGCTCAGCCTTCGTCAGAGAAGCGCGGCGTCCGGCGCTCCATGTTGGCCATCACGGCCTCGGCCTGGTTGGCGCTGCCGATCAGCGCCTTCTGCTCCACCGACTCGGCCAGCAGCAGCTCGGCGGCGCTCATCGACGCCGAGCCGTTGAGCAGCCGCTTGCCCGCGCGAATGGCGTCGGGGCTTTTCTGCGCGATGTCGTGCGCCATCTGCAGCGCCTCGGCCAGCGGGTCGGCCGACACGCGCGTGGCGAAGCCGATGCGCAAGGCCTCTTCGCCCGAGAAGATGCGGCCCGTGTAGGTCAGCTCGCGCACCACGTCGTCGCGGGCCAGCGTGCGCATGAGCACCATGCCGGCCATGTCGGGCACCAGGCCCCACTTGATCTCCATGACCGACAGTTTTGTGTCGGGCGCCACGATGCGAACGTCCGCGCCCAGCGCCACCTGCAGGCCGCCGCCGAAGGCCACGCCGTGCACCGCGGCAATCACCGGCACCGGCACGTCGCGCCAGACCATGGCGACCTGCTGCGCCGCGTTGGCGATGCCGTGCGTGCGCACCACGAGGTCGGCGCCCGCGGCGCCCTGACCCAGCACGCCGGCGCCCAGGTCTTCAGCGCCCTGCCCTTGCCCCTGTTCCTTCATGCGCTGGAACGAAGCCATGTCCAGCCCCGCGCAAAAGGCCTTGCCGCGGCCCGAGATCACCACCGCGCGCACCGTGCGGTCGTGGCGCAGCGCTTCGCCGGCCTCGATGAGCGCGTCGAACATCGCGGGGTCGAGCGCGTTCATCTTGTCGACGCGGGTGAGCTGGAGTTCCACCACGCCGTCGGCGTGGCGGGTCGATGCGATGCGGTCGGCGTTCATTTCGGTTGTCTCCTTGGGGGCGGTGGTCGCGCGCAGTATCGCGCCGGCAGGCGCTGGGCGATGATCGCGGCTGTCGCCTACACAACACGTCCCGAGCACCTTCGCCATGCCATTGGATCGCCGCCAGTTTCTTCTTCAATCGGGTTCGGCTGCGGCCGTGGTCGCGCTGTTCGGCCAGGGGTGCGCCGCCACCGTTGCGCCGGCCAGGCCCGATGCCACCGGCGCCACCCCTGTCACCGCCACCCGCGGCGGCGTGCTCGGCTTCACCGGCGTGCCCGCGTCGCTGCGCGACGGCGTCGTGATCCCGCCCGAATACGAATGGCAGCTGCTCTACCCCTGGGGCACGCCCACCGGCGTGGCGGGCCGCATGCCGGCCTTTGCGCCCGACGCCGCCAACAGCGCCGAAGACCAGGCCGTGCAGGCCGGCATGCACCACGACGGCATGCACTTCTTTGCGCTCGACGCCACCGGCGAGCGCGGCCTGCTCGTGATGAACCACGAGTACACCGACGAGCAGCTGCTGCACACCGACGGCGTGAAAGGTGCAGCGGGTGGAACGAGTGCAACGGGCTGGACCGCCGCCAAGGTCCGCAAGTCGCTGCACGCGATGGGCGTCTCGGTCATCGAAATCCGGCGCACCGCGCATGGCTGGCAGCAGGTGAGCCCGTCGCCCTTCGCGCGCCGCGTGCATGGCAACACGCCGATGCGCATCGCCGGCCCGGCCGCGGGCACGCCGCTGCTGCGCACCGCCGGCAACCCCGCCGGCGACGCGGTGCTGGGCACCTTCGCCAACTGCGCGATGGGCGTCACGCCCTGGGGCACCTACCTGACCTGCGAGGAGAACTTTCACGGCTACTTCGGCGGCCCGAAGGAAGCCGCGCAGGGCCTCACGCCCGCGCAGCGCCGCTACGGCACGGTGCCCGGCACGCAGTGGGTGGAGTACTGGCGCTTCGACGAGCGCTTCGACCTGAGCCGCCACCCGAACGAGCCGCACCGCTTCGGCTGGGTGGTGGAAATCGACCCCTTCGACCCCACCGGCACGCCCGTCAAGCGCACCGCGCTGGGCCGCAAGCGGCAGGAAAGCGCCACCTGCAACGTGGCCCGAGACGGCCGCCTGGTGGTCTACATGGGCGACGACTCGCGCTTCGAATACATCTACAAGTTCGTCAGCCGCGACAAGGTGCGCCCCGGCACCGACGCCGCCGCGCGCGCGGCCAACCGCCACCTGCTCGACGAGGGCACGCTGCACGTGGCGCGCTACGACGCCGACGGGCGCGGCCGGTGGCTGCCGCTGGTCCACGGCCGCGACGGGCTCGACGCGGCACGCGGCTTCGCCGACCAGGCCGAGGTGCTGGTGCACGCGCGGCTGGCCGGCGACGTGGTCGGCGGCACGAAGATGGACCGGCCCGAATGGATCGCCGTGCATCCGCAGTCGGGCGAGGTGTACGTCACCCTCACCAACAACACCCAGCGCGGCGACGCCGGCAAGCCCGGCCCCGACGCCGCCAACCCGCGCGCGGACAACTTCTTCGGCGGCATCCTGCGCTGGCGCGAGGACGGTGGCGACGCCGCGGCCAACGGCTTCGCCTGGGACCACTTCGCGCTGGCCGGCGACCCCGCGCAGCCAGGCAGCGGCGCGCGCTACCCCAGCGCCGAGGCCGACATGTTCGGCGCGCCCGACGGGCTGCACTTCGACCAGGGCGGGCTGCTGTGGATCCAGACCGACATGAGCGGCCAGGCGATCGGCAAGCCGCCCTACACCTCGCTGGGCAACAACCAGATGCTGTGCGCCGACCCGGCCTCGGGTCGCATCAAGCGCTTCCTGACGGGGCCGAACGGCTGCGAGATCACGGGTTGCGTGGTCACGCCCGACCGGCGCACGCTGTTCGTGAACATCCAGCATCCGGGCGAGGCGCGCGACGACGGCGACGGCGGGCACAACAGCGCCTGGCCCGACGGCACCGCGCCGGGCAGCAAGCGGCCGCGCTCGGCCACGCTGGCGATCCGCCGGCGCGACGGCGGCATCGTCGGCACCTGAAGCCACGAACCGGAACAAGAAGGAGCAGCGCCATGAGCATCCGCATCGTTCGCCTCGGCACGCCGCGCGCACCCGGCGAAGGCCTTCGCGTGGGCACCGTGCGCCGCCCGCCGCGCGGCGTGCCCAAGACCGAGTTCGCCTCGCACGACTGGTACGACGTGTGGTACCCGAACCTGTCGCCGTCGGTCGAAACGATGAAGCAGGCGCAGGAGGCGCAGGAGGCGCAGGCCAGCGGATCGACCGCGCAATGGAACGCCTTCGTGCGCAGGTTCAAGGCCGAGATGGCGGCGCCGGACGCGAGCCGCAGCCTCGACCTGCTGGCGGCGCTGTCGCACGGCACCGCGCTGTCCGTGGGCTGCTACTGCGAGCAGGAGTCGCGCTGCCACCGCGGCGTGCTGCGCGGCCTGCTGGCCGAGCGCGGGGCGGACATCGTCGATTGAGCGTCTGCCGAGGCTGCGTTGCATCAGACCTGCGGTGTGTCAGACCTGCATTGCATCAGACCTGCGTTACGTCAGACCTGCGGTGTGTCGAGGAACACGGGCAGGCGCTCCGCCTGCGCGGCGTGCGCGGCCAGCACCGGAAAGTCTTGCGCCGAAATGAGTTCGGGCAGCATCAACTGCGTGAACGACCACGCCACGGCGCTCGACACGCCGGCCTGCGTCATCGTTTCTTGCTGCGCTGAAAGCGGCTGCGCCGCCAGCTCGGCTTCGAGCCCTGCGTAGGCGGCCACCAGCTGGCTGCGCACCCGGTCGACCCACGGCTGGTGCAGCTTCTCGGCTGGGCGCAGGTTGTGCTCGTAGACGATCTGCACCGTCTTCTCGCAGGCCGCGAGCGCGAGCCCCGTCAGGCGCAAGTCGCGCAGCCGCTGCGCCGGGTCGGCAGGCACCAGGCTGCGGCCGCTCAACGCTTGCGCGTGGTCGATGATGAGCGTCGAGTCCATCAGCACCGTGGCGTCGTCGCACACCAGCGTGGGCGCCTTCACCACCGGGTTGATGTCGCGAAACTGCGCGAAGGTGCTGAACACCGAGAGCGACCGGTGCGCGAAGGGCACGCCGAGCAGTCGCAGCGAAATGGCGGCGCGCCGCACGTAAGGGGAGTCGAGCATGCCGACGAGTTGCATGGGGTGTCCTGGAAGAAAGGTCGGCACCACGATAGCGGTCACGCCGCGGGCGAAGAAGCGCAATCCATCGAAAATCGCGGCCCCGAACCGATCAACCATCGGCAAGTGAATTTGCCCGCCTCCGCATGAACATCGACAAGAAAGACCGGCTCATCCTCGAGGCGCTGCAGGCCGACGCGCGCCAGAGCCTGGCCGCCATCGGCAAGCGCATCGGCCTCTCGCAGCCGGCCATGAGCGAGCGCGTGCGCAAGCTGGAAGAGGCGGGCGTGATCCTGGGCTACGGCGCGCGCGTGAACCTGCGCGCGCTGGGCGTGGGGCTGCAGGCCATCATCCGCATCGAGACCACGCACGCGGGCATCGCCAAGTACCTGAAGCTGTTCGAGGCCATGCCCGAGGTGCTGTCGGCAGACCGCGTGACGGGCGAAGACTGCTTCATCGTGCGTTGCGCCATCGCCGAGCCGGCCGACCTGGAGCGCGTGGTGGACGCGCTGGCGGTCGACGGCGCGGTGACCACGTCGCTGGTGCTGTCGAGCCCGGTGAACAAGCACGTGACGGTGCACGCGGTGAAACAGCCGAAAAAATAGCCGCCCCGCCCTGCCGCCTAACTCTGCCGCCCCGCCCCGCAGTTCAGCGCTGCGCCTTGTCCTTCTGGTTCTGCGCCTCGATGCGTTCGCGCGCGGCCAGCCAGTCGGCATCGCTCCACTGGCGCAGCTCGTAGAAGTTGCCGCCCGTGGCCAGCGCGTTGCCGCCGTCCATCATGATGCTCTGGCCCGTGAGCCAGTCGCACTGGCCCGGCGCCATCAGGAAGGCGGCGAGGTTCTGCAGCTCGCTCATGCGGCCGGTGCGCGCCATCGGGTTGTGCAGCTTGCTGCGCGCGCCGGGCTCCTCGCCGGGGTTCAGGCGCTTGCTCATGCCTTCGGTGGGAATCTCGCCGGGGCCCACGGCGTTCAGGCGGATGCCGTGGCGCGCCCATTCGACCGCCAGCGACTTGGTCATCACGTCGATGCCGGCCTTGCTCATGGCCGAGGGCACCACGTAGGGGCTGCCGTTGTCGACCCAGGTGGTGATGATGCTCATGACGCTGCGGTAGGCGTCGCCCGCCTTCCACTCGCCCGCCTTGGCCTGCGCCACCCAGCGCTTGCCCACGGCCTGCGTCACGTAGAAGCTGCCGTGGAACACGATGTTGGCGACCGCGTCGAAGGCACGCGGCGAGAGGTTCTCGGTGGGCGAGACGAAGTTGCCCGCCGCGTTGTTGACCAGGCCGCTGAGGCCGCCGCTGTCGAACAGGCCCTGCACCATGTCGTCGACCTGCTGCGCGATGCGGATGTCCACGCCGAAGGTGTCGATGCGCCGGCCTGGAAACTGCTGGCGCCATTCGGCCGCGGTTTCTTCGCAGACCGCCTGGCGGCGCCCGCAGATGGCCACGTCGGCACCCAGGGCCAGGAAGCGCTCGGCCATCGCGCGGCCGAGGCCGGTGCCCCCGCCGGTCACGAGGATGCGCTGGCCGCTCATGAGGGAAGTTTCAAACATGCGTTGTCTCCTGTTCGTTCGGGCAGCGGCAAGGGGTGGCTGCCACGGCGCGCATGCTACGCGCGCTGCGGCCGTGGCGCTTGCGGGAAGTGGCTCTGGCAGGGGCTCGGGTGAGAATGGGCGAAACGATTTTTCTGGAGACGACACCAATGCCGCATTCCGCGAGTTCCGCCGGTTCAGCCAATTCCCCCCGTGACCATGCAGACCCGCTGTCGGGCGTTCGCGTCCTCAGCCTTGCACTCAATCTGCCCGGCCCCGCAGCACTGCTGCGCTGCCGCCAGATGGGCGCCACCTGCCTCAAGCTGGAGCCGCCGGGCGGCGACCCGATGCGGCTGTACAACCCGCCGGCCTATGCCGCGCTGCACGAGGGCGTCGAGGTGCGCACCGTCGACCTGAAGAGCGAAACCGGCCAGCAGCAGCTGCACGCCGAGCTCGCGACCACCGACGTGCTGCTGACCTCGTTCCGCCCGTCGGCACTCGACAAGCTCAGGCTCGACTGGGCCACCTTGCACGCGCGGCACCCGTCGCTGTCGCAGGTGGCCATCGTCGGCGCGCCGGGCGAGCGGGCCGAGGAGCCGGGGCACGACCTGACCTACCTCGCGGAAAGCGGCCTGGTCACCGGCACCGAACTGCCGCCCACGCTCTACGCCGACATGGGCGGCGCGCTGCTCGCGAGCGAGGCGGTGCTGAAGGCCATGCTGCTGCGCGCGCGCAAGGCTGGCGGCGCCGACGGTGTGTACCTGGAGGTGGCGCTGAACGCCTCGGCCGACTGGCTCGCCCTGCCCCGCACCTGGGGCCTGACGCAGCCCTCGGGCGCGGTCGGCGGCGCGCATGCGGGCTACCGCGTGTACCCCTGCGCCGATGGCCGTGTCGCGGTGGCGGCGCTGGAGCCGCACTTCGCGGCGCGGCTGTGCGAGGCGGCGCAGATCGCCTCGCGCAACATGATGGCGCCGGGCACGCACGAAGCACTGGCCGCCTGGCTGGCCGGCCGCACGCGGGCCGAACTCGAGGCCATGGGCCGCGAGCGCGACGTGCCGCTGCTCACGCTGGCCGGCTGAGCGGCCTGGTTGTTTGGTTGGCTATTTGCCCGCGCCTTCGCGCTGCCGGTCTTCGCGCTTGAGCGCCAGGTAGGTGTCGAGGTCGACCTCGTGCAACTGCCGCGGGTACTGCTCGGCCCCGGCATACCACCGGCGCTGCCGGCGCTCGGCCTGGTCCGCGCCCGGCGCCACGAGGTAGGCGTCCAGCGTCAGGAAGTAGCGCATGGCGTTGCGCTCCACCAGCCCGCGCAGGCCGCGGATGTAGTCGGGCTGGCCCTCGGGCGTCTTGCCCACCACGGTGAAGCCGACCTTGTCGCTGCCGAAGGTCGCCAGGTAGGCCATGGTGCCCAGCCGCACCATGGCGTTGTGGTCGTAGCTGTAGCTGAAGTGCAGGAAGCTCTTTCGCTCGTCGAGCGCAATGGCTTCCAGCGTGACGTTGTAGTTGCTGGTGCCCAGCGGCCCGCTCTCGGCCTTCAGCTCGACCGACAGGTGCTCCGGCGTGGCGCTGGCCACCCGGTAGGCGAAGGGCAGCTCGAAGGCGTCGTCCAGCGGCTTGTCGTAGCGCCGCACCACGTACAGCGTGAGCGTCTCGCGCCCCGGGGCGCCGGCCACCAGGCAGCGGCGATTGTTGATGTGCAGGGTGAGCACGTCGCACCAGTGGGCCGAGCCCTTGAGCGCGGCGCTGATCTCGGCCAGCGGATGCTCCACCACCGCGTAGACGTCGCCCTGCAGGCCGTCGGCCGTCTCCACCGAGTCGAGCTGCACGGGACGGCCGAAGCTGCTGTGGTCGAGCTTGTCGCTCAGCCGCTGGTGCGTGGCGCGCAGCGCCTGGGCGTTCGAGGGCTCGGGGGCGGCGGCCGCCTGCAGCGAGGCCGAAACGAGCAGCGCCCCCGCTAGCGTGTTCACGAGCGCCTTTTCGAGCGCGCTAGCAAGAATGTGCGTCCATGAAGCCGGCGGGTGGGGCGAACTGCTCATGGGGCCACACCATACATCGGCGCGGCCCGCCGTGCCGCCGGTCGGACGATGCGGTCGTGGTGCGCCGCACCATGAGCTTGGCCCCAACCCGCGGTGACAATGCCGCCCATGAAACGCCAAGGCACGCTCGTTCGATGGGAAAAGGACCGGGGCTTCGGCTTCATTCGCAGCCCCGACATTTCCGCCGATGTGTTCGTGCACCTGCGCGACTTCACGGACCGCGGCACGGCGCCGCAGGTCGGCATGAAGCTCAGCTTCGAAGAGATCCATGTGGGCGGCAAGGGGCCGCGGGCGGTGGCGGTGCAGGCCGAAGGGGCGGCGCAGCAGCGGGTGCAGGGACGCTCAGAGCGCTCGGAGCGCCCTGATCGCCGTGAAGGCCAGGACCGGCGGCAACGGCAGCCGCAGCGGTCGGCAAGCGGGGCTCGTCCACCGAACTCCCGGGCCACCAGCCGCCGCCGAGGAGCCGCGCCCTCCTCTTCCTCGTCGCTGCCGATGGCATTGCTGTTCGCGGGCTACGCGGCGCTGCTGGCCTACGGCGTGCTCGCCGCGCGCGTCCCGCCGATCGCGCTGGGCGTGTTGCTGCTGCTGAGCCTGCTGACCTTCGCCGTCTACGGCTTCGACAAGAACGCCGCGCAGGCGGGCCGCTGGCGCACGGCCGAGAACACGCTGCACCTGCTGTCGCTGGCCGGTGGCTGGCCGGGCGCGTGGGTGGCGCAGCGGCTGTTCCACCACAAGGTGCGCAAGACCAGCTTCATGGCCGGCTACTGGGCCACTGTGCTCCTGCACATGGCGGCCGTGGGCGCCTGGGTGGCCAGGTGGCTGCCAGCGGGGCTGCTGGCGCTCTGAACCTCAGCGCGGCTTGCGGATGCTGCCGCGCACCGGGCCGGCGGCCTTGCGCGAGGCGGGCGCCGAGCCGTTGTCGCGCGGCGGCAGGCCGGTGTGCTGCGTGAGGATGCGGCCCTTCGAGGGCTTCACCGGCGCCAGCTTCACCGGCGCGGCGGACTTGGCGGCGGGCGCGGCGGTCGAATTCTTGCGCCGCGCGCTGGTGTAGCCGCCATCGGTCAGCGGCTGCCACGTCGGGATCAGGTGCTGCTTGCCGTTGCCGATGAGGTCAGCGCGGCCCATGCTCTTCAGCGCCTCGCGCAGCAGCGGCCAGTTGTTGGCGTCGTGGTAGCGCAGGAAGGCCTTGTGCAGGCGGCGGCGCTTGTCGCCGCGCACGATGTCCACCGTCTCGCTCTCGCGCGTGATCTTGCGCAGCGGGTTCTTGTTGGTGTGGTACATCGTCGTCGCGGTGGCCATGGGCGACGGGTAGAAGGTCTGCACCTGGTCCGCGCGAAAGCCGTTCTTCTTGAGCCAGATCGCGAGGTTCATCATGTCCTCGTCGCTGGTGCCCGGGTGCGCGGCGATGAAGTACGGAATGAGGTACTGCTTCTTGCCCGCCTCGGCCGAGAACTTCTCGAACATCTGCTTGAACTTGTCGTAGCTGCCGATGCCGGGCTTCATCATCTTGGTGAGCGGGCCCTGCTCGGTGTGCTCGGGCGCGATCTTCAGGTAGCCGCCCACGTGGTGCTGCACCAGCTCCTTCACGTACTCGGGCGACTGCACGGCCAGGTCGTAGCGCAGGCCGGAGCTGATGAGGATCTTCTTGATGCCCTTGAGCGCCCGCGCGCGGCGGTAGATCTTGATGAGCGGGTCGTGGCTGGTGTTCAGGTTCGGGCAGATGCCCGGGTACACGCAGCTGGGCTTGCGGCAGGCCGCCTCGATGGCCGGCGACTTGCAGCCCACGCGGTACATGTTGGCCGTGGGGCCGCCCAGGTCGGAGATGGTGCCGGTGAAGCCCTTGACCGAATCGCGGATGGCCTCGACCTCCTTGATGATCGAGTCTTCGGAGCGGCTCTGGATGATGCGGCCCTCGTGCTCGGTGATCGAGCAGAAGGTGCAGCCGCCGAAGCAGCCGCGCATGATGTTCACGCTGAAGCGGATCATTTCCCACGCGGGGATCTTGGTGGCGCCGTCGTGGCTGCCGTTCTCGTCGGCGTAGCACGGGTGCGGGCTGCGCGCGTAAGGCAGGTCGAACACGTGGTCCATCTCGGCCGTGGTCAGCGGAATGGGCGGCGGGTTGATCCACACGTCGCGCGCCGTGGCGCCCTCGCCGTGCGCCTGCACCAAGGCGCGAGCGTTGCCGGGGTTGGTTTCCAGGTGCAGCACGCGGTTGGCGTGGGCGTAGAGCACCGGGTCGCTGCGCACCTGCTCGTAGGACGGCAGGCGGATCACCGAGCGGTCGCGCGGCGGCACCTTGATCTTGGCGCGCGAGGCCAGCGCCGGGTTGGGCACGAAGGTCAGCGGCTTGATGGCAGGGTTGACCACAGATGCAGCGACCGATGCGGACACCGACGCAGGCAACGCGATCGGCGCGCCCGAAGCCGCGGCTTCCGCGGCCTTGGCGACGGCTTCGGCCTCGTCTTCCTTCGCGCAGGTGGCCCCGTTGGCCTTGGCCTGGTCGGACACCATCAGGTACGGGTTGACGTGCGCCTCGACGCGGCCGGGCTCGTCCACGCTGGTGGAATTGATCTCGAACCAGCCTTCGGCCGATTCGTCGCCGCTGCGGCGCACGAAGGCGGTGCCGCGCACGTCGGTGATCTGCTGCACCGGCTCCTTGGCGGCCAGGCGGTGGGCAATCTCGACGATGGCGCGCTCGGCGTTGCCGTACAGCAGCAGGTCGCACTTGGCGTCGACGACCACCGAGCGGCGCACCTTGTCCGACCAGTAGTCGTAATGCGCGATGCGGCGCAGCGAGCCCTCGATGCCGCCCAGGATGATGGGCACGTCGTTCCAGGCTTCCTTGCAGCGCTGCGAATACACGATGGCCGCGCGGTCGGGACGCGAGCCGCCGACGTCGCCGGGGGTGTAGGCGTCGTCGCTGCGGATCTTGCGGTCCGCGGTGTAGCGGTTGATCATCGAATCCATGTTGCCGGCGGTGACGCCGAAGAACAGGTTCGGCTTGCCCAGCGCCTTGAAGGACTCGGCGCTTTGCCAGTCGGGCTGCGCGATGATGCCCACGCGAAAGCCCTGCGCCTCGAGCATGCGCCCGATCACCGACATGCCGAAGCTGGGGTGGTCGACGTAGGCGTCGCCCGTGACCACGATGACGTCGCAGCTGTCCCAGCCGAGCGCGTCCATTTCCTTGCGCGTGGTCGGCAGGAACTTGGCCGTGCCGAAGCGGGCCGCCCAGTACTTGCGGTAGCTGGTCAGCGGCTTGGCGGCGCGCGCGAAAAAGGAGACGTCGACGGGGGCGTTCATCGGTGGGGGACGGCAGCGCTGTGGGAGCGCCGTTGTGGGCAACCCTCGATTTTAGGGTTTTCCACCATCCGTGTCGCCACAAACATCCTGTGACCGCGCCCGCAGGAGGCCTTCATTTGATTGCCAAAGTCAATCAACCGAATGACAATGGCAAGCATGTCCACCTCGCAAACTACCGTCGAAGCCGCCGCCGTGAAGGCGATGCGGCAGTTCAACCGCTTCTACACGCGCCGCATCGGCGCCCTCGATCCCTACCTCGGCAGCCCCATGTCGCTCACCGATGTGCGCGTGCTGTACGAGCTGGCGCACCGCGAAACCGCGGTGGCCGGCGAAATTGCGCGCGACCTCGGGCTCGACGCGGGCTACATGAGCCGCATCCTGCGCCGCTTCGAAACCGAAGGCTGGCTCACGCGCGCGCCGGACCCGCGCGATGCCCGGCAAAGCGTGCTGCGGCTGACCGAGCCCGGCCACGCCGCATTTGCGCCGCTGCAACAGAAATCGCGCGACGAGGCGGCCGCCCTGCTCGCGCCGCTGGCGCCGGCGCAGCGCCAGCAGCTGGTGCAGGCAATGGCCACGGTGCAGGCACTGCTGGCGCCGCAGGCTTCGCCGGCCAAGCCCCAGGCGGCCGTGCTGCGCGACCTCGCGCCCGGCGACATGGGCTGGGTGGTGCAGCAGCACGGCGAGATCTACGCGCGCGAGTACGGCTGGAACAGCGAGTTCGAGGCGCTGGTGGCAGGCATCGCGAGCGAGTTCTTGCTCAAGTTCCAGCCCGAATGGGAGCGCGGCTGGATCGCGGAACTCAACGGCGAGCGGGTGGGCGCGATCTTCGTGGTGCGCAAGTCACCCACCGTGGCGCAGCTGCGCATGCTGATCCTGGCGCCGGGCGCACGCGGGCTGGGGCTGGGCGGCACGCTGGTGGACGCGTGCATCGCCTTCGCGCGCCTGAAGGGCTACAAGAAGATGACGCTGTGGACCAACAGCTGCCTGCTGGCTGCACGTGGCATCTATGCGAAGCGCGGGTTCACGCTGACGCAGTCGGAGCCGCACAAGGGGTACGGCAAGGAGCTTGTGGGGGAGACTTGGGAGTTGAAGCTGTAGCGCGACGCGAGGCTTCTGTGTTGCCCCTTCCCCTTCCGGGGGAAGGCTGGGATGGGGGCAAGCGCCCAACGAGCGCTGTTGTAGAGCGCAGGCCGTCGTGCCCCCACCCCTGCCCTCCCCCGGAAGGGGAGGGAGAAACTCACTGCATGAACCACCCGTGGCTCACCACCAGCGATTGCCCCGTCAGCGCATTCGTCGGGAAGCCCGCGAACAGCAGCGCCACGCGCGCCACGTCTTCCGTGGTCGTGAATTCGCCGTCGACCGTTTCCTTCAGCATCACGTTCTTGACGACTTCTTCCTCGCTGATGCCCAGCGTCTTCGCCTGCTCGGGAATCTGCTTTTCCACCAGCGGCGTGCGCACGAAGCCGGGGCAGATCACGTTGGCGCGCACGCCGTGCTTGGCGCCTTCCTTGGCCACCGTCTTGGCCAGCCCGATGAGGCCGTGCTTGGCCGTCACATAGGGCGCCTTCAGCAGCGAGGCTTCCTTCGAATGCACCGAACCCATGTAGATCACGCTGCCGCCACGGCCTTGCGCATACATGTGCTTCAGGCAGGCCTTGGTGGTGAGGAAGGCGCCGTCGAGGTGAATGGCGAGCATCTTCTTCCAGTCGGCAAAGCTGAACTCTTCCACCGGATGCACGATCTGGATGCCGGCGTTGCTGATGAGGATGTCGATGCCGCCGAAGGCCTTCGCGCCCTCTTCCACCGAGGCGTTGACCTGGTCTTCGTTGGTCACGTCGACCGCCACGCCGATGGCCTGCGCGCCCGTGGCCTTGAGCTCGGCGGCGGTGGCGTCGGCCGCTTCCTTGTTCAGGTCGGCAATGATGATCTTCGCGCCTTCCTGCGCGAAAAGAATGGCGATTTCCTTGCCGATGCCGCTGGCCGAGCCGGTGATGTAGGCGACCTTGTCCTTGAGTTGCATGGTGCGTGTCCTTGAAGGGTGAAAGGGTTGAGGGGTTGGAAATCAGGCGAGATGAATCAGGCGAGAGAAATCACGCGAGGTAGTCGTGCTCGACCGTGCCGAGCGCGAGCGTCATGTCCGCGATGTAGTGCACGGCCGACTCGACCTTCAGCACCGGCAGGTCGGCCACCGGGGCCAGCGCATGCGGGTGCAGCTCGAGCGAGGCCGGTCCGCCCCATGCGCCGTGCAGGTTCACGTCGACCATGTGATAGCGCACCAGCTCGCAGATGCGCGCGGTGCCGTCGACGTGCGGAATGATCTTCAGCAGGAAGTTGGGCTGCGCGATGCCCGCGAGGATGGGCTCGGGGTCGAGCGCGCGGTGCTTGAAGCCCATGGTGGCCTTCGCGACGCGCACCTTGCCGTAGTCGAGCGTGCCGACCACCACGTCGGTCTCGTAGTCGAGCACCGGCGACGCGAGCTTCTTCGGAAAGCCCCAGAGCTCGCGGCCACCAGCGATGGGCGGATGGTCGTTCAGGTACATGGCGTGCACATACGCGCCCTTCTCCACGCCCTTGGCGGTGCGCAGTTGCACCGGAATGACCTGGCCCGACTCGGTGTAGTCGCCGAACCCGGTGGAGTCGGGCATGCGGATGAATTCGTACTTCACGAGCGGCTCGACCACCTCGAGCGGCTCGGGCACCACGGCGCGCAGCGCGTCCATGTCGGTGCGGTAGGTGACGATGAGAAATTCGCGCCGCACGAAGCGGTAGGGGCCGGGCGGGAACGCGGGGCTGGTCAGCGGCATCGCGAATGCCGTTCGTCGCACATCTTCAATGTTCATGAACATTTCCTCCTGTTGAAGTGACGAGCCCAGTCTGGCGCTGGTTTCTTAGTCGAAGCTGAATCGCGTGCTGCCTCTGCCGCTGTCGCTGTTAGCGCGAGAGGCCCGGCCGCTTGACGCGCCCCGACCCATGCTCGCCCAGGTCGAAGGTGGTCACGCCGTTGACGGTGGCGTCGGCGCGCAGCGTCTCGGGGTGCGCGAGCGTCACGCGCATGTCGCGCGCGCCCGAATCCCAATGCTCTTCCACGGCGGCGCGCGAGAACTCGTAGTCCTTCGATTCGAGTTCGTAGGGCTTGTCGCGGTAGATCAGGTGAAAGATGTCGATGGGCTCGTGCGTGAGCTGCGACTGCACCGCAAGCACGCTCGGGTCGTTGCGCAGGCTGGCCGGCAGCTTGGTGATGAGGTCGGCAATGGCCTGCTGCAGGTTCATGTTGGCGGCCAGCGCGTCGGTGTTCATGCGGGTGCGGCTGGAGTAGGTGATGTCCTTCTGCCGCTCCAGCACGCCCGCCATGGTGCGCGGCATTTCGCCGCGCGCGTTGAACAGGTCGACCTGCAGCACCACCAGCGGCTCGTTGCGCGGGTGCGTGTCCAGCACGTACTGCAGCGGCGTGTTCGACACGATGCCGCCGTCCCAGTAGTCGTCGCCGTCGATGCTGATGGGCGCGAAGCCCGGTGGCAGCGCGCCGCTGGCCATGATGTGCTCGGGGCCGATGCGCTGTCGCGTGTTGTCGAAGTACACCGAGTTGCCGGTGCGCACGTTGACCGCGCCCACGCTGAAGCGGGCCTCGCAGGCGTTGATGCGGTCGAAGTCGACCAGCCGTTCCAGCGTGGCCTTCAGCGGCGAGGTGTCGTAGTAGCTGAGCAAGGGCGCGGCGCCGCCCATGAGAAAGGCCGGCGAGTAGCGCGGCTCGAAGAAGCCCGGAATGCCCACCAGCGAGGCCATCGTGGCGCTGTACTGGTTCTGCGTGGCGCGGTCGCCCATCCACGAAGGAAGGCGCTGCGACGGGCCCGAGGACACCAGATGCCAGAACTCGCGCAGGCGCTCCACGCGCTGCTCGGGTGCGTTGCCGGCGATCAGCGCCGCGTTGATGGCCCCGATGGATACACCCGCGATCCAGTGCGGCTCCAGCTCGGTCTCGCTGAGCGCGGCGTACACGCCGGCCTGGTAGGCACCCAGCGCGCCTCCACCCTGCAGCACCAGCGCCTTGCGGGCGCTGCGCATGTCTTCGCGGCGCGAAGCAAAAGGGTTGAGGGGTTGGGCGGCGGCACGGGTTTTCTTCTTCGGGGGTGTCGTCATGCGTTCATTTGACACCAGCAGTGCGACACCAACCTGACGAGGGACTTAGGCCTTGGAAGCGCCTCGGCCTCGTGCCGCCAGCGGCTGGGCCGCTGGCGCAAGGGTCACATCTTCGGCAGCAGCTGGCCGCGAATCTCGCCGCCCGGGTTGGCCGCCGTGTGCACGTTGGCGTACCACTTGCCCGAGACCAGGTCGGCCGCCTGCGCCGGCGTGAGCGTGGCCTGGCCTTCGATGGGGCTGGCCGGGTTGGCAAAGGGCAGCACCACGCCGGCGTTGGCACCGGCGGCCGCGGGACCGTGGAAGTGCGCCATGGTGGCGGGGCCGCTCAGGCCGGTGTAGGTGATCTTGTACTTGAGCACGTTGGTGTCGCGGTCGAGCCAGGCTTCGGCGGTGCCGCTGCCACGGGTCATGTTGGGCGGCACTTCGCTGGCGGCGTTCATGGCGCCGCTGAAGCTGGCCACGTTCGACTTCGACATCATTCCGCAGCCGACCAGCGCGGCACTGGCCACCCCGGTGATGAGGGCTGCGCGCAAAAGGGTGCCATATTTGGTCATGAGCTTGATCTCCTGGGTTGTGAAAGCGTCCACAGCATAGGCAGCACGGGCGGGCTTGTCTTGTCGGCCATCGTCCCGACTTGGGCGTGCGGCGTGCAGGGCTCCTGCAGCCGCGGGCATGGGCTGAAAGACAATCCGGCCCATGAAGTCTTCTCCCCTTCCGACCGCCCGCGACGTGGTCGATTTCTGGCGCAGGGCCGGCCCCGGACATTGGTTCGCCAAGAGCGAAGCCTTCGACGCCGCCTTCATCGCGCGCTTCTCCGAAACCCACCAGGCAGCGGCCCGCGGCGAACTCAACCATTGGCTCGCCGATGCCGAAGGCGCGCTGGCCTTGCTGGTGCTGCTCGACCAGTTCCCGCGCAACGCGTGGCGCAACAACCCGCACATGCTGGCCACCGACGGCCAGGCGCTGGCCATCGCGAAGAAGGCGGTGCAGGCCGGTTTCGACCAGCAGGTGGAAGCACCGCTGCGACCGTTCTTCTACCTGCCGTTCATGCACTCCGAAGTGCTGGCCGAGCAGGAACGCTCGGTCGAACTCAATGCCACGCTCGACGCCAACACCCGGCGCTTCGCGGTGCTGCACCGCGACATCGTGGCGCGCTTCGGGCGCTTTCCCCATCGCAACAAGCTGCTGGGCCGGGAGAGCACCGCGGAGGAGCAGAAGTACCTGGACGAGGGCGGGTTCTCGGGCTGAACGGTTCGGGGGTCAACGGGTCGACGAGGTCAGGCGTCCATCAAGCATCCATCAAGCGTCCGTATGCGCCGCCAGCGGCACCTCGCGCGTGGGCGACGGGTTGAGGTCGCCGATGCCCTTCATGTCCTTCATCGACCCGTAGGTGCGCGCATAGACCCAGGTGAACTCGGCCCCCAGCAGGAAGATCTGCGCCGAGTAGTACACCCACACCAGCACCACCACCAGCGAGCCGGCGGCCCCGTAGCCCGAGGCCACGCTGCTCTTGCCGATGTACAGGCCGATCAGGTGCTTGCCCACGGTGAACAGCAGCGCCGTCACCGCCGCGCCCACCCACACGTCGCGCCACTGCACCCGGGCGCGCGGCATGATCTTGTAGATCATCGCGAAGATCACCGTGACCATCGCGAAGCTGAAGACGAAGTTGACCACCTGCGCCGTGGTCTCCCAGGCGCCGAACATCGGCGACCACCACTTGCCCAGCGCGGCCAGCGCGGCGCTGGCCACCAGCGACACCATCAGCAAGAAGCCGATGCCCATGATCATGCTGAACGACAGCAGCCGCACGCGCAGCATGTTGAACAGGCCCTTGTTCTTCGCGCGGGCCGGCGCGCGCCAGATGCGGTCGAGCGCGTCCTGCAGTTCGCCGAACACCGTGGTCGCGCCCACCACCAGCAGCCCGATGCCGATGACCGTGGCCACGATGCCCTCGGCCGGCTTGTTCACGGCTTGCAGCATCCCCTGCACCGCCGCCGCGCCCTGCGCGCCCATGAGCCCCGAGAGCTGCGCGAAGATCTCGCCGCGCGCGGCCTCCTGGCCGAACACCAGGCCGGCCACGGCTATCACGATCAGCAGCAGCGGCGCGATGGAAAACACCGTGTAGTAGGCCAGCGCCGCCCCCATGCTCGGGGCGTAGTCGTTCGACCAGGAATTGAAGGCTCGCTTGCAGAGGTCGAAGAGTGCGCGCAGTTGCGTGATCATGCGTAAGTGTCCCCGTGGTGGCCTGCCGCGCGTTGTCAGCGCGGTGCCCGGCATGTTGAAAGCATGCCTACGATAATCGCTCCACATGCACCCGTCTCCCCCAGCCGCCGCGCCGCTTTCCACGCCAGCTGTCGCGCATCCGCAGTCGCCGCGCGACCTGTTCGTGTCGTTCACCTGGCTGGCGCTGCAGGGCTTCGGCGGGGTGCTGGCCATCGTGCAGCGCGAGATGGTCGAGAAGAAAAGGTGGCTCACGCCCGAGCAGTTCCTCGAGGACTGGGCCGTTGCCCAGGTCATGCCGGGCCCCAACGTGATCAACCTGGCCCTGATGATCGGCGACCGCTACTTCGGCCTGCGCGGCGCGCTGGCCGCGGTGGCGGGCATGCTGACGGTGCCGCTGTTCGTCATCCTCGCGCTGGCGGTGCTCTATGCGCACTACGCGGGCAACCCGCAGGTGGCGGCCGCGTTGCGCGGCATGGGCGCGGTGTCGGGCGGGCTCATTGCGGCCACCGGCATCAAGCTGGTGCCGCAGCTGCGCAAGCACCCGCTGGGCTTCGCCACCTGCCTGGCCATCATGACGCTGGTGTTCCTGGCCATCGCGGTGTTCAAGGTGCCGCTGGGCTGGGTGCTGCTGGTGGTGGGCGGGGTGGCGTGCGTATGGACCTGGAAGCGGATCGCTCCATGAGCGCGCGCCGGTCCACCCCCAACCAGCTCGCGCCGCGGCCGAAGGCGGAGGCTGCGCGATGACCATCGCCATGCACTGGCACGATTGGCTGGCTCTCTTCGGCCAGTACATGCTGCTGTCGCTGCTGTCGATCAGCGGCGCCATCACCACGGTGCCCGACATGCACCGCTACCTCGTGGCGCAGCACGGCTGGCTCAGCGATGCGCAGTTCAGCTCCTCGGTGGCCATCGCCCAGGCGGCGCCCGGGCCCAACGTGCTGTTCGTGGCGCTGATGGGCTGGAACGTCGGACTCAACGCGGGCGGCGGCATCGGCGCCGGGCCGGGCGCCTGGCTGCTCGGCTTCTTCGGGCTCATGGTGACCATGGTCGGCATCATGCTGCCGAGCACCACCCTCACCTACTTCGCCACGCGCTGGGGCCACCGCAACCGCACCCGGCGCGAGGTGCGCGCCTTCAAGCAGGGCATGGCGCCCGTGGTGGTGGGCCTGCTGATCGCCACCGGCTGGGTGCTGGCCGGCGGTAACCATGCTGGCAATGCGCCCGCGTGGCACCTGTGGCTGCTCAGCGGCGTGGCCGCGCTTATCGTCTGGCGCACGCGCGTGCATCTGCTCTGGCTGCTGGGTGCCGGGGCGGTGCTGGGCGCCGTGGGCTTCGTCTGACCGTCCAACTTTTTTCACTTTTCCTTCTTCCTTCTTCTTCATCAGGACCACTTCCACATGTCGCAACTTCGCCCGCTCGGCCGCTCCGGCCTCCTGGTTTCCCCGCTCGCCTTCGGCGGCAACGTGTTCGGCTGGACCGTGGACGAGGCGGCCTCGTTCAAGCTGCTCGATGCCTGGCTGGACGCGGGCTTCAACTTCGTGGACACCGCCGACGTGTACTCGGCCTGGGTGCCGGGCCACACGGGCGGCGAGTCTGAAACCATCATCGGCAAGTGGCTCAAGCAAAGCGGCAAGCGCAACCGCGTGGTGCTGGCCACCAAGGTCGGCAAGCCGATGGGCGAAGGCAAGGTGGGCCTGTCGCCCGCCTACATCCGCGAGGCCGTCGAGGCGTCGCTGCGCCGCCTGCAGACCGACCACATCGACCTGTACCAGTCGCACGACGACGACGCCAACACCCCGCTCGAAGATTCGCTGGGCACCTTCGACGAGCTGATCAAGGAGGGCAAGGTGCGCGCCATTGGCGCGTCGAACTACACCGCGCCGCGGCTCGAAGAAGCACTGGACGTGTCCGAGCGCCTGGGCATCGCCCGCTACGAAAGCCTGCAGCCGCTGTACAACCTGTACGACCGCGCGGTGTTCGAAGACGCGCTGGAGCCGCTGTGCGTGAAGCGCGAGGTGGGCGTGATCAATTTCTACGCGCTGGCCGCCGGCTTCCTCACCGGCAAGTACCGCACCGAGGCCGACGCGGGCAAGAGCGCGCGCGGCGCCAACACCACCAAGAAGTACCTCAACGAGCGCGGCCTGCGCATCCTCGACGCGCTCGACAAGGTGGCCCAGCAGTACAACGCCAAGCCCGGTCAGGTGGCCATTGCATGGCAGATCGCGCGGCCCGGCGTGACGGCCCCCATTGCTAGCGCCACCTCGATCGCCCAGCTCGAAGAGCTGGTGGTCGCCACGCAGCTGAAGCTGGACGCCGGCACCATCGAGATGCTCGACCGCGCCAGCGACGAAACCGCCGCCGCCTGACAAGGGTGCAGGCGATGAGCGTCTTCGATTCCATCGCCGCGCCGGCGCTCGAGCACTTCGCCGACCTGCGCGTCGAGGTGGGCGTGCCGCAGGTGCTGGGCAACAGCGCGCGCGGCCTGCGCCGCGTCGTGCCGATCACCGGCGGCGAAGCCATCGGGCACGGCTGGCGGGCGCGCGTGCTGCCCGGCGGCAGCGACTTTCAGCTGATCGTGAGCGACACGCTCTCCGAGCTCGATGCGCGCTACGGGCTGGAAACGGATGCGGGCGACCTCGTCTACGTGCAGAACCACGCGGTGCGCTCGGCCTCGCCCGAGGTCATGGGCAAGCTGCTGCGCGGCGAGCCGGTGGATGCCGCTCAGGTCTACTTTCGCTGCAGCCCGCGCTTCGAAACCGAGTCGCCCTCGCTGAAGTGGATCAACGAGCGCATGTTCGTGGGGGCGGGTGCGCGCCACCCGGCCGAGGTGGTGATGCGCTTCTACGCGCTGGCCTGAGCAAGCGCGTCAGCACCGCTCAACCGTCGACCGGGTTCAGCGGCGTCGCCAGGATGCGCTGGTAGAACGCGACGTCGAGCCAGCGCCCGAACTTGAAGCCGGCCTGGCGCACCGTGCCCGAATGCTCGAAGCCCAGGCGCTCGTGCAGCGCGATGCTGCCGGCATTGGCGGCATCGATGGCGCCGACCATCACATGCACATCGCGGGCCATGGCCTCCGCCACGATGGCCTCCATCAGCGTGCGGCCCAGGCCCTCGCCACGGTGGGCGCTGTCGACGTACACCGAGTGCTCCACCGTGTACTTGTAGGCGGGAAAGGCGCGGAACGCGCCGTAGCTCGCGAAGCCCAGCAGCTTGCCGTCGTCGTCCACGGCGCCGATCACCGGGAAGCCGCCGGCGCGCTTGGTGGCAAACCAGGTGACCATGTTCTCGGGCGTGCGCGGCTTGTAGTCGTACAGCGCGGTGGAGGTGACGATGGCGTCGTTCAGGATGGCAAGAATCGCCGCGGCGTGCGCTTCTTCGGTGCAGGGGATGAGACGCATGGGGTCCTCGGTGAGTCAGTCGTTCAATATAAGAGAATAATAATCTCATATGAGAAACGATTCATCCCCCTCCGCTCCACCCCGGACACCTGGGACACCTGGGACACCGGACACGTCCGGCGACAACATCGATGCGCTCATCGCCTCGAGGCTGCTCGCGCTGCGGCAGGCGCAGGACCTGAGCCTTGCCGAACTGGCGGAGCGCTCGGGCGTCAGCAAGGCGATGATCTCGAAGGTCGAGCGCGCGCAGAGCAGCCCCACCGCCGTGCTGCTCGGCCGGCTGGCCGCCGGGCTCGGCGTGCCGCTGGCGCAGTTGCTGACGCAAGACAAGGGGCAGCCCCAGCGCCTGCGCCAGCGGGCCGCGCAGGAGGTGTGGCGCGACCCCGAGGCCGGCTACCTGCGCCGGCAGGTGGCCGAGCGGCAGGCGGGCAGCGGCGTCGAGCTGGTCGAGGTCGAACTGCCGCGCTCGGCGCAGGTCGGCTATCCGCGATGGAGCGGCAAGCCCTACCGGCAGTGCCTGTGGATGCTGGAGGGCGCGCTGCGGGTGGACTACGGCGACGAGCGCTTCGAGCTCGCGCCGGGCGATTGCCTGGACTTCGGCGTGGACCGCCCGCTGGTCTTCAAGGCGCTCGGGCGCAGCGGCTGCCGCTACCTGCTGGTGGCCAGCCCGGAATAGGCGAGCAACGGGCGAGCCCTGACAAGGCAGCCTCGCAGCGTAGGCAGGCTCCCACGCACACTGGCGGCACCCACCGGTGCGGCGCCCGGCCTGGCTCGGGATACTGCAAGGCATCTCAGCTTTGGAGGAACGACGATGTCTTTCGCGCTCTACATGATCGGCTTTGTGATTTTCCTGGGTGGCGTCATCTGGGGTGCCTCGGTAGCGGGCGTGCCCACGCTGTACATCGGCATCGGCGCGATGATTTTGCTGGGCATCGGCATCTTCAGCGCGGTCGGTCGCACGCGCGGCAAGGACCCTTCCTGAGTTCACACAGGCTTCACGCCGCTCGCACAGGCGGCAGCTAACTTCGGCTTCGCATCGCCGCACCGCCAACAGGCCGTGCGCATCGAACCCAAGTCAGCTGCCTCATGCACACCTCCTCTACTCTCTTCGCTCCCCTCGCCTCTTCACTGATCGCGCCGCAGCCTGCGGCATTGCCAGCCGCTGCCCATGGCCTGGGCAGCATCAAGGTCGACCTGCTCGTGGTCGGCGCCAGCTTCGCGGGCTTGGCCTGCGCCCGCGCCGCCGCCCTCGCGGGTCTGAGCGTGATGGTGCTCGAGAAGAAGACCAGCGCCGGCGCAAAGCTGCACACCACCGGCATCATCGTGAAGGACGCGGTCGACAGCGTCCCTTGGCTTTCCGAGGTGCCGCCCGCGCTGGTGCGCCGCATCGACGGCGTTCGCCTCTACGCCCCCAACATGCGCCATGTGGACCTGCACGCGCCCGGCTACTGGTTCTGGGCCACCGATGCGCCCGCGCTGCTCGACTGGATGGTCGACTCGGTGCGCGATTGCGGCGTCGACGTGCGGCTGGGCACGCTGTTCGAGCAGGCGCTGTGGATCAATGGGCGCTGGGAGGTGCCGGTGACCCAGGGCCCCTGCATCACGGCCAGGTACCTCGTGGGTGCCGACGGGCCTCATTCGCGGGTGGCCAAGGCGCTGGGGCTGTCGCGCAACACCCACTTCCTGTACGGCATCGAGCATGAATACCAGGGCGCGCGCATGGCACCCGATCTGCTGCACTGCTTCATCGACCGCAAGCTCGCGCCGGGCTACATCGGCTGGGCGCTCGACGGCGTGGGGGTGAGCCAGATCGGCCTGGCGCGGCGCCTGGGCCGCAAGGGGCCCAGCGATGTTGCCGCATTGAAGCTGGACCCGCTGCTGCGCAAGATCGCCTCGGTGGTCACGCCGGGCGACGCACCGCCCGTTGCGGTCCGCGCCGGCATGATTCCCTGCGGCGGCGTGCTGCCGGTGGTGGCAAGGGAGCGAGCCCTGCTGGTGGGCGACGCGGCGGGCATGGTGTCGCCGGTGACGGCCGGCGGCATCCACACCGCGCTGCTGCATGGCGAGGGCGCCGGCAAGGCTGTCGCGCGCTTCGTGCGCGGCGAGGTCGGGGACCCGGCCACGTGGTTCGTGCGCGGCTACCCGGGCTTTCGGCTCAAGCGCACGTTGCGCTGGGCCTTCGACCACTTCCAGAGCGACTGGATGTTCAACCACCTGCTGGGCACGCCGCAGATGCGGCGCGTGGCGGAGCTCATCTACTTCCACCGCAAGGGCACGGCGTTGCCCGAGGGATGAGCGCCGGGTGGGTCAGGCGCCGCGCTGGCGCATCGCCTCGTAGAGGCACACGCCGCTGGCCACCGAGACGTTCAGGCTCTCGACCGCGCCGGCCATGGGAATGCTCACCAGCTCGTCGCAGGTCTTGCGCGTGAGCTGCCGCATGCCCTCGCCCTCGGCGCCCAGCACCAGCGCCAGGGGGCGCTTGAAGTCGCTCTGGTAGATGGTGCCCGGCGCGTCGTCGCTGGTGCCCACGCACCAGATGTTGCGCTCCTTGAGCTCGTTCAGCGTGCGCGAGAGGTTGGTCACCATGAAGTACGGCACCGTCTCGGCCGCGCCGCTCGCCACCTTGGCCACGGTGGCGTTGATGCCGGCCGCATGGTCCTTGGGTGCGATGACCGCGTGCGCGCCCGCGCCGTCGGCCACGCGCAGGCAGGCGCCGAGGTTGTGCGGGTCGGTCACGCCGTCGAGCACCAGCAGCAGCGGCACGGTGCCGGCCGCCTCGAGGCCTTCGAGCAGTTCGTCGAGCGAATGGATCTGCGCGACGGGTTCCACGCGCGCCACCACGCCCTGGTGGCCGTGGCTGCCGCTGAGCTTGGACAGCCGCAGGCCGTCGGCTTCGACCAGCCGCACACCGGCCTCCTGCGCACGCGCGATGAACTGTTTCATGCGCGCATCGCGCCGGCTGGTGTCGAACATCACTTCGAGCACCGATTTGGGCGCGGTCTTGATGCGCACGCCCACGGCATGGAAGCCGAAGATCACTTTGGGAGAAGACATAGTCCCCCGATTATCGAGTGCGGCGGCGGCTGGCCCTTGAAACCGCCCTTGAAACCGCCCTTGAAACGGCCCATAAACCGGCCCTTGACGCCCGCCGGAACCCGCTGGCGCCTTCAGGCGATGGGCAGACCGCTCAGCGCGCGGGTGCGCTCGTCGTGCAGTTCCTGCACCGCCTTCGCGCTAGGGTGCACGTTCTCGAGCTTGCCCACGCTTTCCAGGTACTGGCAGGCGGCGTGGCCGTCCGCCACCTGTTCGTAGCGCGCGATCCAGGCATCGCGCTCGGCCAGCCGGTCGGGGGCCACCGGCCACACGCCTCGGCGCGGCCGCACGTGTTCGTCGATGCCGATGCGCCAGGGCTTGGCGCTCAGGCGGGCGCGAAAGCAGTTCTGGTTGCGGCACATGCGCGCGTAGACCTTGTCCACGCCCAGCGCATGGAAGCAATCGGCCACGCCGATGTCCGCGGGGTTGAACACGTCGTGCATGGCCAGCAGGCGAAAGCCCGCGGGCGTGCGGTACACGCGCAGGTGCCACTCGGGGTGCTGGTGCATGAAACGCCCGATGCGCTCGGCCGCCTGCTTCTCGAGAATCGGGTTGCCGCTGGGCTCGCCGCGCTTCTTGCGCTGGCCGATGACCCAGGCCACCGCGAACACCACGAAGAAGGCGATCAGCCCGCCCAGCCAGGTCTTGGCGGCCCAGCCCCCGACCACGCCGGCGATCAGCGCGGGCATGAACGCGAAGAGAAACACGCTGGTGCGCAGCGGCTCCTCGAAGTCGATGTCGACGAACAGCACGTCGGGCGTGTTCAGGCAGCGCGCGCCGTAGGTGTTGCGCGTGACGACGGTGTCGCCCTGGCGCTCGACGATTTCCTCGCGGATCGGCACGCCGTCGGCGCCGTTGTAGGCCCGCTTGGGCTCGCGGCGTTCCAGCTTCTCGCCCTGTGCGATGCGCTCGAAGGCCTCGCGCGTGCGCTGGTCGGCATGGGCCTGCGCGGCCAGCGGGCTCTCGTCGGACCAGCCGTAGCGGCGAACGGTGAGCTGCTTGCCGGCCGTGCGCTCCTGGATGCGGCCTTCGGCCCAGAACTGCGGAACGATCATCGCGTCAGATCTCTCCGCCGAAATACAGCCACACCATCAATGCGGCCAGCACCACGATCACCACGGGCAGCCACTTGTAGCCGCTGCCCTGCACCCGGCCCGGCTCCTCGACATGCCGCCGCGGCATGGCCGAGGGGAGCGGCCCGAAGCCGCCGACCGAGGGGTCGTCGTGCTGCTCGACCAGCCGCTTGGCGGCGGCCAGGCCCAGCCCGGTGGCTTCGCGCGTGAGGCGCACGGCCTCGAGCTTGTTGCCCTGCGCCAGCGCCGCGAGCGCGGTCGACGGCATCGCGGCAAAGCCACGGTCTTGCATGGCGGCGCTGGGCGCGCTGCGCCCCTCTGTGGCGCCTTCTTCGTCCCCCGCCTCAATGCGATCGGCATAACGATCGACGGCTTCCTTGGCGGACTTGAGGTCCAGCCCGGTGCGGTCGCGCACGATCTTGATGGCCTCGATCAGCCTTCCGCTCTGCAGCGCGCGAACGGCGTCGGGGGGAAGTTCTTCCATGCGGTCTCCTCGGAAATGCTTTTTTGTCTGCTCTGCTATTTATTTAATAGCTTATCGCGCTTGTCAGGCGGGCGCTACGGCAGCTTTTTCATTAATGGCGACGCGCCCGGCCTCGATGGTGATGCGCCTTTCGCACTGGTCCGCGATGCCGCGGTCGTGCGTGACCAGCACGAGCGTGGTGCCGAGTTCGCGGTTCAGGTCGAACATCAGCCGCATGACCTGCTCGCCGGTGGCGAAGTCGAGGCTGCCAGTGGGCTCGTCGGCCAGCAGCAGCGCCGGCTGCACGACGAAGGCGCGGGCCAGCGCCACGCGCTGCTGCTCGCCGCCCGACAGCACCTTCGGGTAGTGGCCCAGGCGCTGGCCCAGGCCGACGCGGCCCAGCATCTCGGTGGCGGCCTTGCGCGCGTCCTTCCGGTTGGCGAGCTCGAGCGGGAGCATCACGTTTTCCAGCGCGCTCAGGTTGCCCAGCAACTGGAAGCTCTGGAACACGAAGCCCACGCGCTGGGCACGCACCGCGGCGCGCTCGTCCTCGTCGATGGCGAAGATGTCCTCGCCGGCGATGCGCACCGTCCCACGCGTGGGCGTGTCCAGGCCGGCGATGATCGACAGCAAGGTGCTCTTGCCGGAGCCCGAGGCGCCGACGATGGCGGCGGTTTCCCTCGCCCCGAGGGTGAAATCGATGTCCTGCAGAATGTCCAACGTACCGGTCGAGTCGGTGACGGACTTGAAGACATGCTCGACGGCAACAATGGCAACAGACGGGGGTTGGGACATGGAAAGGCTTTGGTTTTGAATCGACGTGACTTTATCTTGACCACCGCCGCGCTTGGCAGCGCGGGGCTATGGACGACCGCGGCGCAGGCCCAGGCTTCGACTCCGACTTCAACTTCGGCAGGCCCGGCAGGCAAGCCGGTGATCCTGGTGCTCGGCGATTCGCTGAGCGCAGAGTACGGCCTGAAGCGCGGCGAAGGCTGGGTACCCTTGCTCGAAAAAAGGCTTGCGCAGCAGAAGGTCGCGGCCACCGTGGTCAACGCCAGCATCAGCGGCGACACCAGCTCCGGCGGACGCTCGCGTTTTCCGTCGCTGCTTGCGCAGCACAAGCCCGGCTACGTGGTGGTCGAGCTGGGCGCCAACGACGCACTGCGCGGGCTCCCGCTGTCGGACACCGAGGCCAACCTGCTGCAGATCACCAAGGCCGCGCAGGCCGCGGGCGCGCAGGTGCTGATCGTCGGCATCCAGGTGCCGCCCAACTACGGCGGCGACTACACGCGGCGCTTCGAGGCGGTGTTCTCGAAGGTGGCGAGCGCGACGAAGTCCGCGCTGGTGCCCTTCCTGCTCAAGGGCATGGCCGACGCGCCCGATGCGACGTCGCTGTTCCAGGCCGACCGCATCCATCCCACGGCCGCGGCGCAGCCTCAGCTGCTGGACAACGTCTGGCCCGAACTGCGCAAGCTGCTGCCCAAATAAAAAACCGCCGCAGGCGCGAACCTGCGGCGGCTTCTTGGTCGGTAGGCCAGGAACGGATCAACCGTTCTTGGTGGGCAACTCGGGCACGGTGGGGGCATCGTGTTCGAGCGAGGCCACGTCGGTCTCCGGGTCTCCGGGAGCCAGCCCGTCGCTGCTCGGGGAGAGTTTGCGATGCGCCTTCTCGCGGAGCTTCTCTTCCTTTTTCTTCTTCTTTGCCAGCTCTTTCTGGCGCTTCTCGTAGCCGTAATTGGGTGTTGCCACTGCTTCTCCTTGGGCGAGGCAGTCAGGGTGACTGCGCGTGGCCTACTGTAAGCGATAACGGTGCAGTCTCAAGACGGTACCCAAAGCACCGCCCCAGGAGCCGGAAGCGATTTTTTACATACGCGCCAGCGCCTGCTGCAGATCGGCGCGCAGGTCGCCCACGTCCTCCAGGCCGATCGAAAAACGAACGAGCGTGCCCTTGTAGGGCCAGCGCGCCACGGTGGCATCGCGCATCAGCCCGATGTCGTAGGGCACCACGAGGCTGATGGGGCCACCCCACGAGTAGCCCAGGCGGAACAGCTTCAGGCTGTCGCAGAAACGGTCGACCTGCTCGGTGCTGTAGCGCGCGTCGAACACCACCGAGAACAGGCCCGCGGCCAGGTCGGTCTCGCCGCACAGTGCGCGCCAGTGCACATGGCCCGGCGAGTCTTCGAGCGCGGGGTGCAGCACCTGCGCAATTTCCTCGCAGCCGTTGAGCCAGCCGGCCAGTTCGCGCGCCGCGCGGTCGTGCGCGGCGTAGCGCAGCGAGATGCTCGGCAGCGAGCGCAGCAGCGTCTCGACGTCGCCCACGCCGATGCCGTAGCCCATGCGCATGTGCGTGAGCTTGAGCGCGCGGTGCAGCCGCTCGTCGCGCGTGACCACGCTGCCCATCAGCACATCGCCGCCACCGCTGGGGTACTTGGTGAGCGCGTGCACCGAGATGTCCACGCCCTGCCCCGTGCCGTTGAAGTCGAAGGGCGCGAAGGCCAGGCCTGCGCCCCAGGTGTTGTCCAGTGCCGTCATCACGCCGCGCGCGCGGCACAGGCCCACCAGCGCCGGCAGGTCGGGAAACTCCATCGTCACCGAGCCCGCCGCCTCGACCCACACCAGCCGCGTGCGCTCCGACAGCTTGGCCGCGAGGTCGGCCGGGTTCATGGCGTCGTACATGCGGTGCGTGATGCCGAAGTTGGCCAGCTCGCCCGTGGCCAATGCCTTGTTGGGGCCGTAGGCGTTGTCGGGAATGAGCACCTCGTCGCCGGTCTTCAGGAAGGCGAAGGCCACCAGCGCGATGGCCGCGAGGCCGCTGGGCACCAGCAGGCATTCGGTGCCGCCTTCGAGCGTGGCCAGGCGCTCCTCGAGCGTGAAGGTGGTGGGCGTGCCGTGCAGGCCGTAGGTGTAGCCGGCCTTGGTCTTCCAGTCGCGCGCGCGCATGGCGGCCACGTCGGCGAAGAACACGGTCGACGCCTTGAACACGCCGGGCTGCGGCGCGGAAAAGGTGGCGGGCGGGGTGTAGGGGTGGTGGATCAGTTGCGTCGAAGGCTTGCTCATGTGCCGATGCTAGCGCGGCACAAGGAACCGAGCCCGAACGTGACTTTCTTTGCGCCGCTGCGAAGTGATGGAAGCGCGGTGCTTTTCATGGCCGCTAGAGTCGCCCTTCCAACAAAAAGGGAGGATTTCCAATGCGTCATTTCTTGATTTCCATGACAGCCGCCGCGGCCTTGTGTGCGTGCGGCGGCGTGAAGAACATCGACTCCGCCGGCCTGGCCGGCGCGGGCGGCAACGCCTTCAAGGCCATGTCGCTCACCGACAGCGATGTGCAGGCCTTGGCGAACCAGTCGTGCGCGGCCATCGACGCCAAGTCGAAGATCGCAGCACCCACCGATGCCTACGGCAAGCGCCTCGAACGCGTGCGCCAGGGGCTGCCCAACACCATCAACGGCCAACCGGCGAGCTACAAGGTCTACCTCACCAAAGACGTGAATGCATGGGCCATGGGCAACGGCTGCATCCGCGTGTACAGCGGCCTGATAGACCTGATGAACGATGACGAGTTGCGTGGCGTGGCGTTATCGGCCACGAAATCGGCCATGTGGCGCTCGGCCACAGCAAGAAGGCCATGCAGACCGCGTACGCCGCATCGGCGGTGCGTGGACTGGCCGGCGCCAGCGGCAATGCGGCGGCAACGACGCTTTCATCGTCGCAGCTCGGCGACTTTGCCGAGAAGCTCGTCAACGCCCAGTTCTCGCAGTCGCAGGAAAGCGATGCCGACAACTATGCCTTCGACCTGCTGACGCAGCAGAAGCTCAAGCGCGAAGGCCTGGTCACCGCGTTCCAGAAACTGGGCAAGCTCAGCGGCGGCAGCAGCAGCAGTTCGATGCTCAGCTCGCACCCCGCTTCCGCGGACCGCGCGGCCCGGATGCAGAAACGCATCGACTCGGGCAAGTAACTGGCGCAGGCCTCGCGCCCGATGCGGGGCGGCAATCAGGTCGCTCCTGGTTGCCGCCCCGCATTGTTTGCGTCATCCTCGGGCCTCGTTCCTCTTCGACAGCGAAAGGCAACCCTCATGGCAATCCACGAGTTGTTTCCGTACCTCTGCGTCCACGACGCGGGCGCAGCCATCGATTTCTATTGCAAGGTGTTCGAGGTGAAGGAGATCTTTCGCCTGACCGAGCCCAGCGGGCGCATCGGCCACGCGGAGCTGGACTTTCACAACGGCGCGATCCTGATGCTGTCGGACGAGTTTGCCGAATACGACATCCGCAGCGCGAAGACGCTGGGCGGCACGGCCGTCACGCTGCACCTGCATGTGGACGATGCCGATGCGGTGGTGGCGCGCGCAGTGGCCGCCGGCGCCACGCTGGACATGGCGCCGCAAGACCAGTTCTATGGGGAGCGATCCGGCGTCTTTCGCGACCCCTTCGGCCATCGCTGGAACGTGGGGCACAGCATCGAGACGCTGACGCCGGAGGAAATGCAGCGGCGCTATACCGCCATGCTGCTCAACCCCGCCGGATGACCCGGCGGGAGTGCGTCGTCAGACCGACCACTTCTCGATGAGCTTCTCGGCGCCCATCGAGTCATAGCCTTCGAAAGGCTGGTGGATCCACGGGTTGGTGGCCAGAAATTCGACCTGGTAGTCGGGCGTGAAGGTCGACAGCGCCTTGGTCCAGATCACGGCGCTGCGCAGCTCGGTGATGGGCGGGTAGTTGTTGCGCAGCATGTCCATCACGGCGTGCAGCGTGTGGCCCGAATCGGCCAGGTCGTCCACCAGCAGTACGCGTCCGGCGATCTCGCCCTTGGGCGTGGTTATGAAGCGCGCGATGTCGAGGTGGCCCTGCACCGTGCCTGCGTCGGCGCGGTACGAGCTGGTCGACATGATGGCCAGCGGCTTGTCGAAGATGCGCGAAAGCACGTCGCCGGGGCGCATGCCGCCACGTGCCAGGCACAGGATGGTGTCGAACTGCCAGCCCGACTGGTGCACCTTGATCGCGAGCTTCTCGATCAGGTTGTGGTACTCGTCGTAGCTGACGTAGAGATGTTTGCCGTCTTCGGTCAACATGGGTGTGGGGTTCCTCTTCAGTCGGCCAGGTAGGGGTGGCGCATCATGATCGTGTGATCGCGGTCGGGGCTGGTCGACACCATGTGGATCGGCACGCCGGTGACTTGCTCGATGCGCTGCAGGTACAGGCGCGCGTTGACGGGCAGCTTGTCGTATTGCGTGACGCCGACGGTGCTTTCGGTCCAGCCTTCGAGGGTTTCGTAGATCGGCGTGCAACGCTCGATCTCGTCCGCGCCCATCGGCAGGATGTCGGTGATTTCGCCATCCAGCTCGTAGCCGGTGCACAGCTCGAGCTTCTCGAGTCCGTCGAGCACGTCGAGCTTGGTGATGCACAGGCCCGACAGGCCGTTGACCTGCGCCGAGCGCTTGAGCAGCGCGGCGTCGAACCAGCCGCAACGGCGGCTGCGGCCGGTGGTCACGCCCTTTTCGGCGCCCACGGTGCTCATGTGATAGCCCGCGGTGCCGGGCGTGGCCCAGTCGAGCTCGGTGGGGAACGGACCGCCGCCCACGCGGGTGCAGTAGGCCTTCGTGATGCCCAGGATGTAGTGCAGCATGCCCGGGCCCACGCCCGAACCGGCGGCGGCATTGCCGGCCACGCAGTTGCTGGAGGTCACGTACGGGTAGGTGCCATGGTCCACATCGAGCAGCGTGCCCTGTGCGCCTTCGAACAGCAGGTTGGCGCCGTTCTTGTGGGCGTCGTTCAGCTCGCGCGACACGTCGGCCATCATGGGCTTGAGCAGTTCGGCATGCTTCATGGCTTCGTCGAACACTTCGTCGAAGTCGATGGCCGGAGCGCTCAGCACCTGCGTCAGCACGTGGTTGTGCAGGTCGAGCAGCACGCGCAGCTTGGCCGCGAAACGCTCGGGGTGCTTCAGGTCCTGCACGCGCAGTGCGCGGCGCGCGATCTTGTCTTCGTAGGCCGGGCCGATGCCGCGGCCGGTCGTGCCGATCTTCTCGATGCCACCCTTTTCGCGGTAGGCCTCGCGGGCGATGTCCAGCGCGGCGTGGAACGGCAGGATCAGCGGGCAGGCCTCGCTGATGCGCAGGCGCGAACGCACCTCGACGCCGGCCTTTTCCAGCCCTTCGATTTCCTCGAAGAGCTTGGCGGCGGACAGCACCACGCCGTTGCCGATGTAGCACTTGACGCCGGGGCGCATGATGCCGCTCGGGATCAGGTGCAACGCGGTTTTCACACCGTTGATGACCAGCGTGTGGCCCGCGTTGTGGCCGCCCTGGAAACGGACCACGCCCTGGGCGCTCTCCGTCAGCCAGTCGACCAGCTTGCCTTTGCCTTCGTCGCCCCATTGGGTACCGACGACGACCACGTTTCTTCCGGTGGTTACGCTCATGCTCGTTCCATTACTTCAAAAATTCAGATCGCTCGGACATTCCACTGGCCCGCTTGCTCGACGAGCTCGCGGTCGCAGTGGAATTCATCGATTTCGCTGCCGTGGCCCGGCAGCACGCAGACTACCGTTTCGCCGGCCTTGCGCAATTGGGCAATCGCCTGACGCAGGCCTGCCGCGTCGCTCCATGGCGCGCGAATGGCCGCGCGCAGCGGCCGCGCCGGCAGCACGCCGACCAGCTCGCGCACGTCGAGGCTGAAGCCGACGGCCGGGCGGTTGCGACCGAACACGGCGCCCACCTCGTCGTAGCGGCCGCCGCGCACCAGCGAGTCGGCCGCGCCGGGCACATAGATGCCGAAGCGCATGCCGCTGTAGTACGCGTAGCCGCGCAAGTCGGCCAGGTCGAAACTGATCTCGCGGCCCTTCACACCGTCGACGCCTTGCAGGCCGGCGGCGAGTTGCTTCAGGTCGGCCAGTGCGGCGGCCACGGCCGGCGTGCCCTTCAAGGCCTTGGCGGCCTCGTCGAGCACCGACGCATCGCCGTACAACTGGACCAGCGCGCGCAGGCCGTCACGGGCCGCGGCGGGGAAATTCTTGGTGAGCGAATCGAGTTCGCTCGCGTCCTTGGCGGCCAGTGCGGCGTGCACGCGGGCCAAGCCGGCGGCGTCGATGGGTACGCCTTCGAACAGCGCACGCACGATGCGGGCATCGGCCAGGTCGACGATCACACCCTCGTCCAGGCCTGCGGCCTGCAGGCAGTCGAGCGCCAGCAGCAGGGTCTCGGTGTCGGCCTCGAGGCCGGCATGGCCATAGATTTCGGCGCCGAACTGCAGCGGCTCGCGGGTCGCATGCGGCCGGTCGGGCCGGGTGTGGAGCACCGGGCCGCAGTAGCACAGGCGGGCCACGCCGTCGCGGTTCAGCAGATGGGCATCGATGCGCGCCACCTGGGGGGTGGTGTCGGCGCGAAGGCCCATGCTGCGGCCGGAGAGCTGGTCGACAAGCTTGAAGGTTTGAAGGTCGAGCGCCTCGCCGGTGCCCGAAAGCAGCGACTCGAGATGCTCGAGCAGCGGCGGCATCACCAGCTCGTAGCCATAGCCACGGGCGGTATCGAGCAGCTGGCGTCGAAGTTCTTCGATGTGGCGCGCCTCGGAAGGCAGCACATCGGCAATGTGATCCGGGAGGACCCAGGCGGACATGGGGATCGGGGGCGTGGTTAAACCGGGATTCTACCGGGACCGCGCTACCCCAAGACCCAGAGCAGTGCCAAACCCAGCAGGACGCTGCAAAGTCCAAAGAAACGAAGCTGGCCGTCGCGCAGCTGCATGAGCTGCCCGAAGCCGCGCCGCCACCCTCCTGGCGAGACGAAAGGCAGGATGCCTTCGATCACCAGGACGAGCGCCAGCGCGCTCCAGAAAGTGTCGGCGCTCACGGCTCCTGGCGAATCAGCGGCGAGGTGCGCTGGCGCCCGATCCCGAGCCTTGCATGGCGCGGAAGAAGTCCGACGACGGGTCGAGCACCATCACGTCGCTCTTCTTGTTGAAGCTCTGCTTGTAGGCGTCGAGGCTGCGGTAGAACTGCGCGAACTGCGGGTCGCGGCCGAACGCGTCGGCATAGGCCGCTGCGGCCTGCGCATCGCCCTCGCCCTTGATCTTCTGCGCATCGCGGTAGGCATTCGCCACGATCACTTCGCGCTGGCGATCAGCGTCGGCTCGGATCTTTTCGCCTTCGGCCGTACCGGTGGAGCGCAGCTCGTTGGCCACGCGCTTGCGCTCGGCTTCCATGCGGCGATAGACCGATTCGGTAATCGCTTCCACATAGTCCACACGCGTGATGCGCACGTCGACCACGTCCACGCCCCAGGGCTTGGCGCCCTTTACCACGGCGAGCACTTCACGCTGCACGTCGGCCATCAGGGCCTCGCGGCGCACCGAGATCAGGTCGCGCACGGTGCGCTTGTTGATGTTTTCCTGGAACGCATTGCGCACCACGCGGTTCAACTGCATGGCGCCCGCGTTCTCGTCGAGGCCGACGTTGCGGATGTAGGCCTGCGGATCGCTGATGCGCCAGCGCACGTACCAGTCGATCACCACGCGCTGCTTTTCGGCGGTCAGCATGGGTTCGGTGTCGAGGCTGGACAGCGTCAGCAGGCGCTTGTCAATGTACGACACGTTCTGGAACGGCGGCGGCAGCTTGAAGTTAAGGCCCGGCTCGGTGATGACCTGCTTGATCTGGCCGAGGGCGTACACCACGCCGAACTGGCGCTGGTCGACCACGAAGAGGGTCGAGCTCAGCAGCACGAGCAAGACGAGGATCGACGAGGCGATGAGTCCGATTCTGTTCATGTTCTTCTAGTCCTTGTTCTTCAGCGCACGTCGCGGTCGCGCGAGCGGCCGTCGCGGGCACGCACGTCACCGGTCACGGGGGCCACGGGAATCACCGAGGACTGGGCCGGCGCGGTGCCGGCGACGTTCGGGCTGGCCGCATCGACCGGCGTGGCCGCTGCGCTGTTGCCGCCCATCTGCATGAGCTTGTCGAGCGGCAGGTAGAGCAGGTTGGAACCCTGCTTGCTGTCGACCAGCACCTTCGTGGTGCTGGCGTAGATCTGCTGCATGGCGTCGGTGTACATGCGGTCGCGCGTCACCTGCGGGGCCTTCTGGTACTCGGCGAGCACGGCGCTGAAGCGGCCTGCATCACCTTGCGCCTGCGCCACGATCCGCGCCTTGTACGCCTCGGACTCTTCCTTCAGGCGCGAAGAGGTACCGGTGGCCAGGGGCACCACGTTGTTGGCGTAAGCCTGGGCTTCATTCTTGGCGCGCTCGCGTTCCTGGCCGGCCTTGAGCACGTCGTCGAACGCGGCCTGCACCTGCTCGGGCGGACGCACACCGCCTTGTTGCAGGTTGATGCCGACCACCTCGACACCGACCTTGTAGCGGTCCAGGATGGTCTGCATCAGCGTGCGCACGCGCGGTGCGATCTGGTCGCGTTCTTCGGCGAGCGCGGCGTCCATTTTCATCTTGCCGACCACTTCGCGCACGGCGGTTTCAGCCACCTGAACGACGGTTTCGGCGGGTGCCTTGCTCTCGTAGAGCCAGGCGCGCGCATCGCTCAGGCGGTACTGCACGGCGAACTTGATCTCAACGATGTTCTCGTCTTCGGTCAGCATCGCCGATTCACGCAGGCCGGTGGAGCGCACGATGGCATCGCGGCCGACGTCGGTGGAGCGGATCTGCGTGGTCACCACCACTTCGTGGCGCTGGATCGGATAAGGCAGGCGCCAGTTGAAGCCCGCGTTCACGGTCGACTTGTAGCGGCCGAACTGCGTAACCACGGCCTGCTGGCCTTCGTTCACGATGAAGAAGCCGGTGCCGAGCCAGATCAGGATCGCCACGGCAGCCACGAGGCCGAGGCCGAATCCTGCGTTTTTCATGTCGGGTTTGTAGCCATTGCCGCCACCGCCGCTGCTGCCGCCGTTGGGGCGGTTGCCGCCGCCCTTGCCACCGAAGAATCCACCGAGCTTGCGATTGAGGTCGCGCCAGAGTTCGTCGAGGTCGGGGGGGCCTTGGTTGGGGCCTTGTCCGCGGGGGCGGTTGTCGTTGTTGTTGCCCGAAGGCGGCGGGGTCGGGGCGCCTGGAGGATTGGCATCGGGGGGCCGATTGCCGGCCGGGCGATCACCGTTGGAGGACGGCTCGTCGCCGCGACCCCATCGGCCATCGTTCAGATTGAACATGCCCAGAAACCCTCTCCACGCTGGCTTTGAATTCATTCGCTTCGTTCTCTTGTCAGTGGCGGGATTGTGCCCAATCAATCGGCGGAATCGTGCAATTCAGCGTCCGCCTCAGGGGTCATCGTATCGGCTACGGAGCCCGACTGCCGGGCGAGTTCGGCGCGCAGCAGCGGCACGCCCTCCCCGCTCCTGGCGCTGAGGAAGATGCGAGGAACCTGCACGCCGTCGATTTCCATCTCGTCCTGCAGATGCAGCGGATGCTGCGCGCTTTCAAGGGCGTCGAGCTTGTTGAATACAAGAAGCTGCGGAACCGCGTCCGCCCCGATGTCCCGCAGCACCGACTGCACCTCGGCCATCTGCTCGGGGTAGTGGGGGTTGGCGGCATCGATCACATGCAGCAGCAGGTCGGCATCGACCGCCTCCTGCAGCGTCGCCTTGAAGGCGTCGACCAGCCCGTGAGGCAGGTCGCGGATGAAGCCCACCGTGTCGGAAATGGACACCTGGCGCCGCGCGTCGCCCAGGTAGAGGTTGCGCGTGGTGGTGTCGAGCGTGGCGAACAGCTGGTCGGCCGCATAGGCGCGGGCCTTCACCAACGCATTGAACAACGACGACTTGCCCGCGTTGGTGTAGCCCACCAGCGAGATGTTGAAGGTCTCGCGGCGCTCGCGCTGGCGGCGCTGCGTGCCCCGCTGCTTCTGCACCTTGGCGAGGCGCTCGCGCGTGCGCTTGATCGACTCGTTGATCATGCGGCGGTCAAGCTCGATCTGCTTTTCGCCCGGGCCGCCGCGCACACCCGCACCGCCGGTCTGGCGCTCCAGGTGGGACCAACGGCGAACAAGGCGCGTGCTGAGGTACTGCAGCCGGGCGAGCTCTACCTGCAGCTTGCCTTCGTGCGAACGCGCGCGTTGGGCGAAGATTTCGAGGATGAGGAAAGTGCGGTCGTAGACGGCAACATCGAGCTGTCGCTCGAGGTTGCGCTGCTGCGCGGGGCTCAGGGACTGGTCGAAGATGACTTCGCTGGCCCTGTGCAGGGCAGCCAGCTCTTTGATTTCTTCGGCCTTGCCGCTGCCAACGAACAATGCGGCGTCGGGGGCCTTGCGCTTGCACGCGAGACGGGCGACAGGCGTGAGGCCCGCGGTCTGCGCGAGCAGGCCGAGTTCCTCGAGTTCGCTGTCGAAATGGGGCAGCCCGAAATCGACGCCGACGAGAACGGCGGCGCCTTCCTGGCGGGGGATCAGTTCAGACAAGCGGGATCAGAATTGGGAAAAAGCGCGGCAGCCGGGGCCGCCGCGCTCCGCGCGATCAGGCAGCAGCGTCGTCGTTCTCGTTGGCCGAGAAGTTGACGGCACGACCCGGCACGATGGTGGAAATGGCGTGCTTGTAGACCATTTGTGTCACCGTGTTGCGAAGCAACACGACGTACTGGTCAAAAGACTCGATCTGGCCTTGCAGCTTGATACCGTTCACCAAATAAATGGAAACCGGCACATGCTCGCGACGCAAAGTGTTCAGAAACGGGTCTTGCAGAAGTTGCCCTTTATTGCTCACGATATTCTCCGTGTTCAAGAGTAGTTGTTGGAGAGATGACCTTAACACAGGGTTTCCGCGCTGCAGCAACCAGGGCGTAAAGCCTTGAGAAAATAACGTCTCTCAAAAGGCGGAACTTCCATGACAGCAGCAAGTCATTGGCCGCCATCAGCAGCCAAGACCCGCAGCGCAGTCAATCGTCCTTGTCGGCGAACGGATTCGCGGAGCTCTTGAACTGGATGCGCAGCGGCGTGCCCACCAGGTCGAACTCCTTGCGGAAGCGCCCTTCAAGGAAGCGCTTGTACGCCTCGGTCACATGTTCGAGCGAATTGCCGTGGATCACGATCACCGGCGGGTTCATGCCCCCCTGGTGCGCATAGCGCAGCTTGGGACGGTACATGCCGCCGCGCTTGGGCGCCTGGAACTGCACCGCCTCCAGCAGCAGCCGGGTCAGCACCGGTGTCGACATCTTGCGGGTGGCCGACTTGTGGGCCTGCGCAATCGCCTGCCACACCGGACCCAGGCCCTGGCGCTTGATGGCCGAGATGAAATGCAGCGCCGCGAACTTCAAGAACGGCAACCGTGTCTCGATCTGCCGCTGGATCTGCTCGCGCTGGTAGCTGTCGACCGCGTCCCACTTGTTGATGGCGATCACCACGGCGCGTCCGCTCTCGAGGATGTAGCCCGCGATGTGCGCGTCCTGGTCGGTCACGCCTTGCGTGGCATCCAGCAGCAGCAGCACGACGTTGGCCGACTCGATGGCCTGCAGCGTTTTGACCACCGAGAACTTCTCGATGGCTTCGAACACCTTGCCCTTGCGACGCAGGCCGGCCGTGTCGATCAGTTCGAAGCGTTGACCGTTGCGCTCGAACGGCACCGAAATGGCGTCGCGCGTGGTGCCAGGCATGTCGAAGGCCACCAGGCGCTCTTCGCCCAGCCAGGTGTTGATCAGCGTCGACTTGCCCACGTTGGGCCGGCCGGCGACGGCCAGCTTGATGGGCTTGTTGACGTCGTCTTCGTCGGCATCGTCTTCCGGGTCGGCCAGGTTCAGCGGCGCGAGCGCCAGTTCGACCAGGTCACGCATGCCCTGCCCGTGCGCCGCCGACACGCCGTAGACGTCGCCGAAACCGAGTTCGTAGAAGTCCACGAGCTTGGTGCCGTCGTGCATGCCCTCGGCCTTGTTGGCCGCCAGCACGCAGGGCTTGCCCAGGCGGCGCAGCTCGTTGGCGATGTCGTGGTCCTGCGCGGAGAGGCCTTCGCGGGCATCGACCACGAAGATCACCACATCGGCCTCGGCCACGGCCTGCCGCGTCTGCTTGGCCATTTCCTTGTAGATGCCGCTGCCGGCGTCGGGCTCGAAGCCACCGGTGTCGATGACGATGAACTCGTGCTTGCCAAGGCGACCATTGCCGTAGTGGCGGTCGCGCGTAAGGCCGGCGAAGTCGGCGACGATGGCGTCGCGCGTCTGCGTCAGGCGGTTGAAGAGGGTCGACTTGCCAACATTGGGCCGCCCGACCAGGGCCACGACCGGCTTCATGGCCGGCCTTTCGATGGCGCGGTTTTCATGATCGGGCCTTGCAAAAAGTAAAAGTTATTCAGGGCGATAGCCAAACACGCCACCCTTGGCAGTCACGACCACGACCGTGTTGCCGGTCAGCACCGGCGTGACGGTGATGGCGGAGCCATCGGGCGTGACGCGGTTGAGCAGCGCACCGTCTTCGCGCGACACGAAATGCAGCGTGCCGGTGCCTTCGCCGATGATCAGCGAGCGCCCCACGGCCAGCGGTGCGGTCAGCACGCGGTTCTTCAAGCGCGACATCTGCCACGCGCGTTCGCCGTCCGCACGGCGCCATGCCACGACGCTGCCGTCGGATTCGGTGCCGTACACGAAGCGCTCGTCGCCGCTCACGCCGTCGGCGCCAGAAGCCGGCTTGCTCCACACCAGCGAACCGCGCACGGTCTCGACGCAGCCCACGCTGGCGTAGTACGCCCGTGCGCAGACCGTGTCGCCATAGCGGCTCACGCTGCCGGTCAGGTCGACCAGGCGCTCGACGTCGTTGGTGCCGCGGGGCGCCGCGATGGGCGACTCCCAGCGCGAAGTGCCGTTGGCCGGATTGATGCCGACCAGGCGCCCGCCGATGCCGGCGACCAGCGTGTCGCCCACGGCGATCAGCACGCCCGACTTGCGCAGCACAAGGTTTTCACCGGTGCGTTGCTGGATCCAGAGGCGGCGGCCGCTCTGGCCGTCCCAGGCGCTCAGGCTGCGGTCGGCGGTTTGCACGAACACGCGGCGGCCTGCCACCAGCGGTGCCGTGAAGGCCTGGGCCGTGAGCTTCTGCTTCCACAGCACCTTGCCGTTCTCGAGCGCGACCAGTTCGTTGTTGGCGGTGACGACCGCGGCCAGCGTGCCGTCGCTGCCGACACCAGCGGCCAGCGGCGCGCCGACGCTGGCACGCCAGGTCTCGCGGCCCGCACGGGCGTCGATGGCGACCACCGTACCGTCGCTGCCGGCCACGGTGACGATGTCGCCGCTGACGTCGGTGGTCAGCGGAAACTTCACCTCCGGAATGCGCACGGTCCAGGCCTGGCGAACGCCCACCAGGGCCGGGTTCGCCGGGAGTTCTTCGGGCTTGGGCTTGGCGCTGCCCGAGCAGGCGGCGAGGAAGGCAACCAAAACAAGGGCTGATCCCGCACGCAGGGCGGTCGATTCAGGCATGAAACGCTTGAAATTCATGATGCGGTCAGGGAGTTTTGGGGGCTGCGGGGGTAACGGTGACGACGGGCGCCAGGCTCTTCGGGTCGACGCCGACCGCGTTGAGCTTGATCTCGACCAGGCGGCGATAGTCGGAGGTGGCGCCCAGACCGGTCCAGGCCTTGCGGTATTCGGTTTGCGCCTCGGCGCGCTTGCCCTGCGCCAGGTAGATGTCGCCCTTGCGGTCGGCCACCAGCGGCTCGAATTCCTTGGGCACGCTGCCGTCGAGCTGCTTGAGCGCATCGTCGTACGACTTGCTGTCGAGCAGTTCGGCTGCAAGGCGCAGCTTGGCGATGGCCTGGTAGCCCGGGTCGACGGCGCTTTGCGCCACCCACGTGAGCGCGGCGCGCGAGCCTTCGGTGTTGCCCTTCTCGTACAGCGTCTTGGCGACCAGCAGGCCGGCCTGTTGCGCGTAGGCGGTGGAGGCGAAGCGTTCCTTCATGTCGCCCAGCACGCGCTGGATGCGCTCGACGTCGCCGGACTGCGTGCTGCGCTCGACCTCGTCGTAAAGGGCTGCGGCCTGCGTTGCCTTGCTGCGCTGGTAGTACTGCCAGCCGTTCCAGGCCACGAAGGCGCCGGCGACGAGCAGCACGGCCCAGGTGATCAGGGTGCCGTAGGTGTTCCAGAAATGCTTGAGCTGGTCGAGCTGTTCCTGTTCTTCGAGGTCGAGATGGGTTGCCATGCGCTGTCAGGTGTTGGGAGCCGGCGATTGTAGGGTGACGGCCCAGGCGGCCACTTCTGCGAGAGGCCGTGCGGTCTGCGGGACGCTCGCGTCGCGCAACGCTTTCAGAGTCACTTCGCCGCGCGCAAGTTCATCGGCGCCGAAGATCAGCGCGTGGGTGGCACCGCTGGCGTCGGCCTTCTTCATCTGTGACTTGAAGCTGGCGAGGCCTTCGGCGGTGGCGCCGTGCATCTGCACGCGCACACCGGCTTCGCGCAACTGCTGCAGCGTGCGCAGCACGACGGGCATCGAGGCGGCGTCGGGCACGATGGCGTAGGCATCAGGCACCGGCGTCGGCACGTTGGCGCCTTGCTCCTTGAGCAGGTCGAGCACGCGCTCCACGCCCATCGCCCAGCCCACGGCCGGTGCGGGCTTGCCGCCGATCTGCACGATCAGGTCGTCGTAGCGGCCGCCGGCGCACACGGTGCCCTGCGCGCCGAGGCGGTCGGTGACGAACTCGAACACCGAGAGGTTGTAGTAGTCGAGCCCGCGCACCAGGCGCGGGTTGATGGTGAACGCAATGTCGTTCGCTTTGAGGATGGCTTGCAGCCCCTCGAAGTGCGCGAGCGACTCGGCACCGAGAAAATCGATCAGCTTCGGCGCCGACTCGACCACGTCCTTCATGGCCGGGTTCTTCGTGTCGAGGATGCGCAGCGGGTTGCTGTGCAGGCGGCGCTTGCCGTCCTCGTCGAGCTTGTCGGCGTGCTGCTCGAAGTGGGCGATCAGCTGCGCGCGATGCTGCGCACGCTCGGCGGGCTGGCCCAGGCTGTTGAGCTCGAGGCGCACATCGGTCAGGCCGATGACCTTCCAGAGCGCGCTGGCCAGCAGGATCAGCTCGGCATCCACATCCGGGCCAGCGAAGCCCAGGGCCTCGGCGCCGATCTGGTGGAACTGCCGATAGCGCCCACGCTGCGGCTTCTCGCGGCGGAACATCGGGCCCGTGTACCAGAGGCGCTTGGGGCCGTCGTAGAGCATGTTGTGCTCGATCACCGCGCGCACCAGGCCGGCGGTGTTCTCGGGCCGCATCGCCAGGTGCTCGGACTGGCCGTGCTTGTCGGAGCGGTCTTCGAAGGCGTACATCTCCTTCTCGACGATGTCCGTCACCTCGCCGATGCCGCGCACGAACAGCGCGGTGTGCTCCAGGATGGGCGTGCGCACGTTGCGGTATGCAAAGCGCCCCATCAGGTCGCGCACGGTGGCCTCGAGCCACTCCCAGCGCGCCGATTCAGGCGGCAATATGTCATTCATGCCCTTGACGGCATTCAATTTGTCAGCCATGGATCCTGCGGAGGTGTCAGGCCGCGACAGCGTGTTCGCCGCCGAAGCGCTTTTCGATGTAGGTTTCGACGAGTTGATGGAACTCGTTGGCGATATTGTCGCCGCGCAGCGTAAGGGCCTTTTCGCCGTCGATGAAGACCGGCGCGGCCGGCGCCTCGCCGGTGCCGGGCAGGCTGATGCCGATGTCCGCGTGCTTGCTCTCGCCGGGGCCGTTGACGATGCAGCCCATGACGGCCACCTTCAGCGTCTCCACGCCCGGGTACTTCTTGCGCCAGACCGGCATCTGCAGGCGCAGGTAGTCGTCGATCTGCTTGGCCAGCTCCTGGAACGTGGTGCTGGTGGTGCGGCCGCAGCCCGGGCAGGCCGTGACGCTGGGCACGAACACGCGCAGGCCGAGGGCCTGCAGGATTTCGTTGGCAATGAGCACTTCCTGCGTGCGCGACTCGCCCGGCTGCGGCGTGAGCGACACGCGAATGGTGTCGCCGATGCCTTCCTGCAGCAGGATCGACAGCGCCGTGGCCGAAGCCACCGTGCCCTTGGTGCCCATGCCGGCCTCGGTCAGGCCCAGGTGCAGCGGGTTGTCACAGCGGCGGGCCAGTTCGCGGTAGACCGAGATCAGGTCCTGCACGCCGCTGACCTTGCACGACAGGATGACCTGGTTGCCGGCCATGCCCATCGACTCGGCCAGCTTGGCGGACTCGATGGCCGAGGTGATCAGCGCCTCGTACATCACTTGCTTGGCGTCCCACGGCTGGGCGCGCTGGCTGTTGGTATCCATCAGGCTGGCGAGCAGTTCCTGGTCGAGGCTGCCCCAGTTCACGCCGATGCGCACCGGCTTGTTCCAGCGCATGGCGGCGTCGATCATCTGGCCGAACTGCTTGTCCTTCTTGTCGCCCTTGCCCACGTTGCCGGGGTTGATGCGGTACTTGCTCAGCGCCTCGGCGCAGGCCGGATAGTCGGTGAGCAGGCGGTGGCCGTTGTAGTGAAAGTCGCCGATCAGCGGCACGTCGATGCCCATGCGGTCGAGCTGCTCGCGGATGTACGGCACCTGCGCCGCGGCTTCGGGCGTGTTGACGGTGATGCGGACCATCTCGGAGCCGGCGATGGCCAGCTCCTTCACCTGGATCGCCGTGCCGATGGCATCGACGGTGTCGGTGTTGGTCATGGACTGCACGCGCACAGGAGCGTCGCCGCCCACCGTGACCACGCGCGGGCCCCAGGTCACGCTGGCCTGGCGCGAGCGGCGCGCCTTGGGGGCAGCCGCTTCAATGGGAACGGGCAGGCACTCGTCGGTCATGACTTCACCTCGAAACGCGCCACGCCACCGTTCTTGGTGACGGGCTTCAAATCGTAAGGCTGGCCGCGCACCTGAACATCGACGCTCGATGCGCGACCGACCACCACCGACAACGGCAGCGTGCCCGACAGGCCCAGCGTTTCGCCGGCCTTCAAGCTGCGGCGCAGCAGCTGCTTGCCGCCGGCCTCGGTCACCGTGACCCAGCATTCTTCACGCGCCACGAAAACGAGTTGCTGGCTGCTGCTTTCGGCAGCCGCCGTGGGCGCGGACGCTGCGGCGGCCGGCGTCATGGCAACGGGGGCCGCGGCCGATGGCGACTGCACCGCCGGTCCACTGGGCGCCACGGCCTGCACGGGAGCGGTTTCGGCGGTCACGCCGCCAGCAGGCGCCGTGCCGGTAGCAGATGCGTCGGTGCCAGAGCCCGCGTCGGAACCGCTGTGCGCGGTGAGCCTGGAGACGGAAGCGCCGATCTGGTCGAACACCGACTGGGGCAGCCAGAACAGCGCGCCCGCGCCGATGAGCAGCAACACCACCACCGTGAGCAATGCACGCGACGGCAGTCCGCTCGAACGGTTGCTGCTGCCGCTCCAGCGCGGCGTGCCCGACGAGATGCGCGAGTTGAGCGTGCGGTCGGACTCGGCCAGCGACACCTTCTGCGTGGTGGGCAGCTTGGCCAGCACCGGCGCCGGGTCGATGCGCAATGCGCGGCAGACGCTGCTGGCCAGGGCACGTGCAAACACCGGATCGGGCAGCGACGCGATGTCGTCCGCCTCGAGCGCCAGCAGTTTCTGCGGCGGCACCTTGAGCGCGGCGGCCACCATTTCGATGTGCAGGCCGTGGGCCTCGCGCGCCTCGCGAAGCAGGTCGCCAGCCGTCTTGTGCGTGATGTCGCCTTCTTCGAGTGCCTGTGCCACAGAAGTGCCGAACTCCGAAACCCGATCAGTCATTGAGATTCCCGCGCTCGTACGCCGTTGCCTCCCGCGACTGGGGGAAGCGTCGTTGCAATTGACCACCCAACTGCGCGGCGGCTTCGCGGTTGTTGAGCTTTCGTTCGATCTTGATGCCGAGCGCGAGCGTCTCGGCGCTGGCCGACGCGCTGTTGTTCACGCGGCGAATGTAGAACTGCGCGCGCGACCATTCCTCGCGCTGCGCCAGCACTGAGGCCAGATTGAAGCCGACCACCGGGTTGCTGGCATCGATTTCGTAGGCCTGCATCAGGCTGCGCTCGGCCTGCACGCGCTGGCCGGCCTTGAGCTCGCACACGCCCTGCGTCATCAGCGTCTTGGCGCGGTCGGGGTAGCTGGGCACGGCCAGTGCCTCGTTGAACTGCGCCGCGGCGTCGCCGTAGCGGTTCTGCTGGCACAGGAGCCAGCCGTAGTTGTGGCGCGCATTGGCGTCGCGCGGGTTGATGGCGATGGCGCGACGGAAGCTGTCTTCCGCCAGCCCGGCGTCGTCCAGTCGCATGTAGACCAGGCCGCGCAGGTTGTAGGCGTCGGCGTTGTTGGGGTCGGCGGCAAGCGCCTGCTTGATCTCGTCAAGCGCCACGGTGGTCTGGCCCTGCTCGAAATAGCCCGAGGCCAACTCCATCCGCAGCCGCGCACGGCGCTGGCGCGAGCTTTCGTCGGACTCGGTCACGATCTCCACGCCCTTGCCGGAGCTGCTGTCGGCCAGGCTGGTCGTGGTGGTGCGCGTGTTCACGCAGCCCGAGAGCAGAAACGCCACGGCGACGCCGGCAAAGCTCGCGGCAAGCAGCCGCGGCGCGCTCACGGTCGTCATCGAAAAGGCCATGCTCATGGGGTCAGTGCTCCTGGGGAACGGTCTTGCGAGTCGGATGCAGAACGATGGGGCGCTCGGCCGCACGGCGCTGGGCCATGCGCTCGGCGGCGCGGGTGCGGTCCTTGACGTCGCCGGCCAGCTGGCCGCAGGCGGCGTCGATGTCGTCGCCGCGCGTCTTGCGCACCGTGGTCACCAGCCCTGCTTCGCTCAGCATCTTCGCGAACGCCAGCACGCGCGGCTGCGGCGAGCGCAGCAGGCCGGAGGCCGGGAACGGGTTGAACGGAATCAGGTTGAACTTGCACGACACGTCGTGCTTGCGCACGAGCTCGATCAGCTGGCGCGCGTGCTCAGGCTGGTCGTTCACACCGTCGAGCATGCAGTACTCGAAGGTGATGAAGTCGCGCGGCGCATGCACCAGGTAGCGCTTGCAGGCTTCGAGCAGCTCGGCGATGGGGTACTTGCGGTTGAGCGGCACCAGGTCGTCGCGCAGCGCGTCGTTGGGCGCGTGCAGCGACACGGCCATGGCCACGGCGCAATCGGTGCCCAGGCGGTCGATCATCGGCACCACGCCGGAGGTCGACACCGTTACGCGGCGGCGCGACAGCCCGTAGGCGTTGTCGTCGAGCATGGTGCGCAGTGCGGGCACCAGCGCCGAGTAGTTCTGCAGCGGCTCACCCATGCCCATCATCACCACGTTGGAGATGACGCGCTCGCTGCGCTTGAGGTGCTTGCGAAGGAAGTGCTCGGCAAACCACAGCTGGGCGATGATTTCGCCCGTGCCGAGGTTGCGGCTGAAGCCCTGATGCCCGGTCGAGCAAAAGCGGCAACCGACCGCACAGCCGGCTTGGGACGACACGCACAGGGTGCCGCGGTCGTCCTCGGGAATGAATACGGCTTCGACGGCATTGCCGTCGCCGACGTCGAACAGCCACTTGATCGTGCCGTCCTTGGATTCGTGCTGCGTGACGACCGGCAGGGCCTCCACGCGCGCGGTGGTCGCGAGCTTTTCTCGCAGCGACTTCGCCAGATCGGTCATCTGGGTGAAATCGCTCGCGCCACGCTGGTGGATCCAGCGATACAACTGCGTGGCGCGGAATTTTTTCTCGCCGAGTTTTTCGCAGAACGCAGCCACCCCCTCGAGATCGAAGTCGAGCAGATTGACTGTGGTCATGGAATCGGTCGAGATACGGGCTTCAGCGTGCGTAGACGTTGAGGCCGGCGAAGAAGAAGGCGATTTCGTTCGCTGCGGTTTCCGGAGCGTCCGAACCGTGCACGGCGTTGGCGTCGATGCTGTCGGCGAAGTCGGCGCGGATGGTGCCGGCGGCTGCCTTCTTCGGGTCGGTGGCGCCCATCAGGTCGCGGTTCTTGGCGATGGCGTTGTCGCCTTCGAGCACTTGCACGAACACGGGGCCCGAGATCATGAACTCGACCAGGTCCTTGAAGAAGGGACGTTCCTTGTGCACGCCGTAGAACTGTTCGGCTTCGTTGCGCGACAGGTGCACCAGCTTGGCGGCGATGACCTTGAGGCCGGCAGCTTCAAAACGGGAAACGATCTTGCCGATGACGTTCTTTGCGACTGCGTCGGGCTTGATGATGGAGAGGGTACGTTCGATAGCCATTGAAATGCTTCCTGGAGCTTTGATTTTGAAGTGTTTTGTCACAACTGCAACGCATTGCTTGCGTCACCTGTCGACAAAGCCTCTGATTTTAACCGGCGCAGCCTTGCGGAATGGTGAAAACCCCGCGAAAGGCCGCGCTGCGGCGGCAGGCTTTCAGCGCCCGCGACGCCGTCCGCCGCCCTGCCCGGCCGGCCCGCCGAAACCACCGCCGCCGCTGCGGCGGCCCTGGCCTCCGCGCTGCTCCTTGCGCTGGCGCGAGAAGCTGTCGGCGCCGATGTAGCCCAGCGAGGTCTTCATCGGATCGGGCTGGTTGGCGCCGCTCGGTTGGCGGTCGTCGCCCTGGCGATTGCCGCCCTGGCGGTTGCCGGCGTTGCCGCCTCCACCACCGCCGCCATTTCCACCATTCCCACCGTTCCCACGACGGGCCTGGCCGCCTTGCGGAGGCCCGCCATTGCCGGGACCGCGGTTGTTCCGGGGACCACGGTCACCTCGGTCACCACGCGGAGGGCGGCCATCGCTCAGCGGGCTCGGAATCGGGGCCTCGCGACCGCCATCGTCACGCATGTCGCGCGGCTGGCCGCCACCCGTACCACCCGCGTTGCGATTGCCGCGGCGCTTCTTGTTGCGGCCATTGCGACCGTTTCCGCCGCCGTCCTGGCCGGGGCCTCGCGCCTGTTGCGGCGCCGGGCGCGCAGCCGCGCCGCCGGACGCCTGGAACAACGCACGGATGTCGCGCTCGTCGAGCTCCATCCACGCACCGCGCTTCAGCCCGCGCGGCAGCACCATCGCGCCGTAGCGGATGCGAATGAGCCGGCTGACCGCATGGCCCACCGACTCGAACAGCCGGCGCACTTCGCGGTTGCGACCTTCGGAAATGGTCACGCGGTACCAGCAATTGGAGCCTTCGCCGCCGCCCTCTTCGATGGTGCCGAACTGCGCCATGCCGTCGTCCAGGCGCACGCCGTCGAGCAGCTTGTGCTTCTCTTCGGTGGTGAGCGCGCCCAGCACGCGCACCGCGTACTCGCGCTCCAGGCCGAAGCGCGGGTGCATGAGCTGGTTGGCCAGGTCGCCGGAACTGCTGAAGAGCAGCAGGCCTTCGGTGTTCAGGTCGAGGCGGCCGACCGACTGCCACTTGCCCTGTTGCAGGCGCGGCAGCTTGCGGAACACGGTCGGGCGGTTCTGCGGGTCGTCGTGCGTCACCACTTCGCCCACGGGCTTGTGGTACGCGATGACGCGCGGCGGCGGCGGCGCGATACGGAAGCGAATCGGCTTGCCGTTGATCTTGACCTGGTCGCCGAACTGGATGCGCTGGCCGATGTGGGCCGGCTCGTTGTTGACGGAAATGCGGCCCTGGAGAATCAATGCTTCCATTTCGAGCCGTGAACCCAGGCCCGCCTGCGCCAGCACCTTGTGCAGCTTGGGCGAATCGGCCTCGGGCAGCAGCACGCGCTTGAGAGGCGGCACTTCCGGGCTTTCCTCGTCGGCATCGAACTGGCCGGAGATGACGTCGGCGAAGCGGATCGGCTCGGGCGGCAGGGCGTTGCGTTGCTCGCGCTCGGCGACGCGGCGGGCGCGATCGAGGTCGTCTTCTTCCTCGTCGGGCTCTTCCTCGTCGTCGTAGTCCTCGTCGTCCCCGTTGTCCCCGTCGTCCCCGCCATCGCGGTCCGACTGCTCGGGCTGCGGTTGCTGCCGGGCTTCAGGCGCAGGCGCCGGCTGGGCTGCTTGTTCGGCCACGGGAGCGACAGCGACCGGCGCCGCCACTTCGACAGGCGCAGCCGCGGCCACCACGGGCTGGACGGCTTCGGGCGCATCGACCACCGCCGGCGCCTCGGAAACGACCGCAGCTTCTTCAGCCACCGGCTTCTTCTTGCGAGGCGCGCGCGGCTTCTTGGGCGGCTCGGCTTCCACGGGTGCGGCGGACTCCGACGCAACAGCTTCCGGCGCTACCGATTCGATAGCATCACCTGCAGCCTTCTTGGGCGTGGTCGCACGTTTCTTCTTTTTGACTTCGGGTTCGGCAGGCAGCATGGCCGCGTCTTCGGTGTCGTTTGTGCTCATGAGGTTTTTCCGGAGGAAGGAGCGTGGGGGTCGGCCTCGTCCGCGGACGGGGCATCGGGTTCGGGGGCCGGTAGCGAGGCTTGAGCGGACGCAGGCTCCGGCGCTTCGGGTTGGAGGGTTTCGGGTTCGGGCTCGGCTGTTGCCGGCGCTTCGGGCTCGACGGGCAGAGCCTCCGTACGCTCGACGGACGCAACTTCTTCGGCAGCCTCGACAACTTGCGCCTGGGCCGCTTCGATCGCCACCGCAGCTTCTGCCACCGCAGCGGCATCGACCACTTCAGGCGCAGCGTCCATCGGCAAGCCCTGCTGCTCGCCCGAGGCACGCTCCAGCGCATCGACCAGTGCGGCCTGCTGTGCGGGCGTCTCGATCAGCGGCAGCTGGTCGAGCGAGGCCAGGCCCAGGTCGTCCAGGAACTGGCGCGTGGTCGCGTACAGCCCCGGGCGGCCCACGGTCTCGCGGTGGCCGATGACCTCGACCCAGCCACGGTCCTCGAGCTGCTTCAGGATCAGCGAGTTGATCGTCACGCCGCGAATGTCTTCCATGTCGCCGCGCGTGGCCGGCTGGCGGTACGCGATGATGGCCAGCGTCTCGAGCGCGGCGCGCGTGTAGCGCGGCGGTTTCTCGGGGTGCAGGCGGTCGAGGTGGTCGCGCATCTCCGGCCGGCTCTGAAAGCGCCAGCCGCTGCCCACGCTCACAAGCTCCAGGCCGCGTTGCGCCCAGTCTTCCTGCAATTCAAGCAACAGCACCTTGATGGTGTCCACACCCAACTCGTCGTCGAACAGCACGCGCATATCGCGCACCGGCAACGGTTGGCTCGAACAGATCAAGGCGGTTTCGAGAATGCGCTTGGCATCCGCCGTATTCATGGTTCGCGTTATCCGGGAAAAGGCGCCTCGGGGACGCTTGTTCAGAAGGATGAAAGGAGTAGGCGCTGCAGGCACGCGGCAGTTGCAACGCAAGGCCGGCCTCGGGTGGCCGGCGCGGCCCTCGGGCCGTCAGGCGCGATTGTAATCCAGCCCCCACGACTGCAAAGCCAGCACCAGGTCCGCCGGCGGCAGCGAACGAAACTCCAGCGGCGCCTGCGTGACCGGGTGCACGAACGCCAGCCTGAACGCATGCAGCGCCTGGCGTGACAGCCCCGCAGCCGGCGCACCGCCATACAGCGCATCGCCGACCAGCGGATGGCCGATCGACGCCATGTGCACGCGGATCTGGTGCGTGCGGCCAGTTTCGAGCGTGCACCGCACGGCGCAGCCCAGCGTGTTGCTGTCGAGCCGCTCGATCAGCGTGCGCGCCGTCTTGCCCGCGTTGCGCTCGAGGTCGACCACCGCCATGCGCAGCCGGTTGCGCGGGTCGCGGCCGATGGGGGCGTCCACCTGCCGGGCGGCCGCGCCCTCCCACGGCTTGTGGCCGACGGCCAGGTACTGCCGCTTGACATCGCGCGCCGCAATCAGCGCCACCATCGCGTCCATGGTGGCCCGGGTGCGCGCCACCACCATCAGCCCGCTGGTGTCGCGGTCCAGCCGGTGCACGATGCCGGCGCGCGGCAGCAGCACGGCCTTGGGGTCCAGCGCGAGCAGGCCGTTGAGCAGCGTGCCGCTCCAGTGGCCCGGCGCGGGGTGCACGACCAGCCCGGCGGGCTTGTCGACGATGCGCAGGTGCTCGTCCTCGTACACGGTGACGATGTCCATCGCCTCGGGCCGGAAGGCCTGGCTCTGGGGCGTCGGCCGCAGTTCGATCTGCCCGGCCTGCCCGGCCTTGACGGCGGCGGAGACTTTCTTGAGCGTCCGCCCCTGCAGCTCGACCGCGCCGGCCTCGATCAGCTGCTGCAGGTAGCTCCGGGAAAACTCGGGCACGAGCGCGGCCAGCGCACGGTCCAGCCGCTGGCCGTGCTGCGCCGCGTCGATGACGAAGGGCCGCAACTCGCTGGGCTCGATGGGGTCGGCGCCCTCCTCGAGTTCGGCCGCCTCCGCGGACTCGGGGACTTCAAGGATGGAGCCCAGGGGGTCGGTCGATATAATTGAGGGTAACTGTTTCACGAAAGCCGTATGTGATGTTTCGCGCCAAATTATCGGTCCCCACCTGGATCGCGCTCAGCGCGGCGGCTCTGCTAGCAGCTGGCTGCTCGTCGACCTCCGTCGACAAGACCGCGAACTGGAGTCCCAACAAGATCTACGCGGAAGCCAAGGACGAAGCCGGCTCGGGCGCCTACGACAAGGCCGTTCCCCTGTACGAGAAGCTCGAAGGGCGCGCCGCCGGCACCCCGCTCGCGCAGCAGGCCCAGCTCGAAAAAGCCTACGCCCAGTACAAGTCGGGCGAAAAGGCGGCGGCCATCGCCACCATCGACCGCTTCATGAAGTTGCATCCGGCCAGCCCCGCGATGGACTATGCGCTCTACCTGAAGGGCGTGATCAATTTCAACGACGACCTCGGCATGTTCGCCTTCATGACGCGCCAGGACCTGTCCGAGCGCGACCAGAAGGCGGCCAAGGAGTCGTTCGAGTCGTTCAAGGACCTCGTCACGCGCTTCCCTGATTCGCGCTACGCGCCCGATTCGCGCCAGCGCATGAACTACATCGTGAACTCGCTCGCACAGTATGAAGTTCACGTGGCCCGCTACTACTACTCGCGCGGCGCCTACCTGGCCGCCATCAACCGCGCGCAGATCGCGCTGTCCGACTACCGCGAAGTGCCGGCCCTCGAAGAGGCCCTGTTCATCATGGTCAAGTCGTACGACGCGCTCGGCATGAAGGACCTGCGCGACGACGCGCAACGCGTGCTGACCACCAACTATCCGAAGAGCGCCTACCTGGCGAACGGCTTCAAGGGCAAGGACGACCCTTGGTGGAAGCTCTGGTAAAGCCGGCCCGCGCGCGGTGGCGCGCCACGCTCAGTTCTTGAGCGCGTCCACCGCGGCGTCGAAGTCCGCTTCGCTTTCCAGCCGCCGCATCGGCGGCAACGCCGCCAGCAACCGGCGGCCGTAGCCCATGGCGACCAGGCGCGTGTCGCAGATCGCGAGCACGCCGCTGTCGGTTTCCCGCCGAATCAAACGCCCCGCCCCCTGCTTGAGCGCCACCGCGGCCTCTGGCAATGAATAGTCCGCGAACGAGCTGCGGCCCTGCGCCTCCAGCCGCTGCGAGCGCGCCTCGACCAGCGGATCGTTCGGCGGGGGGAACGGCAGCTTGTCGATCACCACCAGCTGCAGCGCATCGCCCGGGGCATCGAAGCCCTCCCAGAACGACGCCGACGCCACCAGCACGCAACCGGTGCGCCCGTCGCTCGCGCCTTCACGAAAGCGCTCCATCAGCACCCGCTTGGGCAGCTCGCCCTGCACCAGCACCTCGGGGCGCAGCGCGGCGTCGAGCAGCTCGAACTGCTGCTTCATGGTGTCGCCGATGGTGCGCAAGGCGCGCAGTGTGGTGGTCAGCACCAGCGTGCGCCCGCCGAGCTCGGTCGCGCCGCGCGCGGCCAGTTGCGCCACCCGCTGGCTGTGCGACGGATCGTTGGGCTTGGGAAAGGCGCGCGGCACGTACAGCGCCGCCTGCGACGCATAGTCGAACGGGCTCTTCACGCGCAGCACTTCCGCGTCGTGCAGGCCACAGGGTTCGGTGAACCAGCGCAGCGTGGGCTCGTCGCCCAGCGTGGCCGAGGTGAAGACCCAGGCGCGGCCGCCGTTTTCCCTGATTTCCTTTGCCGGCCGCTCCGCCGCAGAGCGCTCGCCGTACGCGTCCAGGCCGTCGTCTTCGACCTCGCCGGCGCGGCCTTCGAAACCGTCTTCGGCGTCGTCGTCTTCAGACTGCTCGTCCACGATCTTCAACACGCGCTTGCGCATCGCATCGGCGATGTCCAGCGGCGACTCGACCAGCCGCAGCTGCGAGCCCACGTCGACCCAGCGCACCGAATCGACCGCGCACGGCAAGGCGAAGCGCGCCGTGCGCTTCGCGATCTGCCTCGCGCGCTCGTGCAGCCGCACGAAGTCGGGCGAAATCTCGCTCACGGTCGCCAGGCCTTCGGCCGCCAGCTCGAACGAATGCTGCAGGTCGTCGAGCGCGCGCTGCCATGCCTCGGGGTCCACGCCTTCGGGCGACGCGCCCAGCCAGCGCAGCTTGGCGCCAGGCCATTGCTTGCCGACCACCAGCCGCAGCTCGCGCGCCGCACGCTCGACGCCGGCCACCAGTTGCTGCCAGTCGACCAAACCGCGTGCGTGCTGCAGGCCCGCGCCAAGCATGTCGCGCGCGAAGTCCAGCGCCTGCCCGCTGCCGAGCTGCGCGCCCAGGAACTGCACGCCCGTTTCGTTGAGCTGGTGCGCCTCGTCGAACACCACCACGCTCACGGTCGGCAGCAGTTCGGCCATGCCCGTCTCGCGCACCGCGAGGTCGGCGAAGAACAGGTGGTGGTTGATGACCACGATGTCGGCCGCCAGCGCCTCGCGCCGCGCCAGGTTGACGTGGCACGGCTTGAACTGCGGACACTGCGCGCCCAGGCAGTTCTCGCGCGTGGAGGTGATCAAGGGAATGAGCGGCGAGCGCTCGTCGAGCCCGGGCAGCTCGGCCAGGTCGCCGGTGCGCGTGGCCTTCGACCATTGCTCGATCTTGGCCAGCGTGCGCAGGCTGCCCCGCTCGGGCAGCGAGGCGTCGTGGCGCGCCATGTCGAGCCGGTGCAGGCACAGGTAGCTGCCGCGCCCCTTGAGCAGCGCGGTGCGCACCGGCAGCCCGAAGGCTTCGACCAGTCGCGGCAGGTCGCGGCCGAACAGCTGGTCCTGCAGGGTCTTGGTGGCGGTCGAGAGCAGCACGCGCTCGCCGCTCAGCAGGGCCGGCACGAGGTAGGAGAAGGTCTTGCCGACCCCCGTGCCCGCCTCGACCACCAGCACGCCGCCCTGGTCGATGGTGCGTGCCACGGCCATGGCCATTTCGGTCTGGCCCGAGCGTTCGCGGAATTGCTCGGCGGCACGCGACAGCGCGCCGTCCTGCGCGAAGGCGTCGCGCACCTGGTCTTCGAGCGTACCGCTCACGCCGGCTCTTTCGGGTCGAGCACGTTCTCGAGGCGCGTGACCTGGTCGCGCAGCGCGAGCCGGCGTTTTTTCAGCCGGCGCAGCAGCAGCTCGTCTTGCGGCGAGCCTTCGGACAACCGGTCGATGGTGGCGTCGAGATCGGCATGCTCGATGCGCAGTTCGATCAGCTGGCGGGAAAGGGAGTGAAGATTGGAGTCCAACGGTGGGGCGCGCTCGCCTGGGTTTTCGCGGCGCTTGTTCATTCGATAATACGTCCTGACACGACCCCCAGCGACGACAGACTCACGCGCTTCAGGCGCATATGCCTCATGACTCAAGGCTTTCGACTTGCCGCGGCCACCGGACTCCACAAGGGAGACCGCCCGTACCAACAAGACCAGGTGATGGTCATGAGTCACCCCCGCGTGGCGGGCTGCGTGCTCGGCGTGGTGGCCGACGGCATGGGCGGGCGCAGCGGCGGCCGCAAGGCCTCCGACCAGGTGCTGATGACCGCGCGCCAGCTCTTCGCGCGCTACCAGCCTGGCCGAGACGACCCGCAAGCAGTGCTGCGGCAGATACTGGAAGACTCGCACATGGTCATCAAGCTGACCGCCGTGTCCAGCGAGCAGGAACCGCACAGCACGCTGGCCGCCTTCCTCATGAACCCGAAGGGCGACTGCGCCTGGATCCACGCCGGCGACTCGCGCATCTACCACTTCCGCGACGGGCTGCTGGTGAAGCGCACGCGCGACCATTCGTACGTGCAGGTGCTCATCGACCGCGGCCAGATCACCGAGGCCGAGGCCAATATCCATCCGCAGGGCAACATCCTGCTCGGCTGCCTGGGCATGGCGACCACGCCGCCGCCGGTCGACCCACACTATATCGAGAAGCTGGAGCCCGGCGACCTGCTGATGGCATGCAGCGACGGTCTGTGGCACTACTTCAGCGTCGAGGAAATGGCGAGCGTGCTTTATTCGCATCCGCCGCGCGACGCGGCCGAGATTTTGGTGGGTGAAGCGCGACGCCGCGCTCGCGGCACGGGCGACAACATCTCGATCGCCGTGCTGAAGCTCGACGCGCTGCCGCCGAGCGCCTGAGCGTTTTCAACCGAAGGTTGTCCCGGCGCGCTCGGCGCGCCGGCGACGAGGCCGCAGCCTCCGGGGCCGGCGCCGGCAATGGCGCACCACGCGGCTTACCCGGGTTGGCGTTGCGCCGTTCCCGGTCGGCCCTGTGCGCCTCGGCGCGCTTGAGCTTGTCTTCGTACCGCTGGACTGCCACTGGCGCGTCGGCCTTGCGCTGGGCGGCCTTGGCCTGCTCGTCGGCATGTGCCTTTTGCTTGGACTGGAACTCGCGCTCGCGCTGGGCCGCATCGGCGGCCGTCGCGGCGCGGCTGGTGGCATGGTCGGCGGCGCGCTGCTCGCGGTCCTTCTGGTTCTGCACCGATTCCTGCTGCTTCTGGGGCGTGTCCTGCGCGCGCTGCTGGCCGGCCTTCTGGTCGAGCTTCTGCAGCTCGGCCGCGCCGCTGCGCTGGCGCTGGATGTCGTTGATCGCGGTTTCCTGGCGCTTGATGTTGTCGGCTTCCTTGCGGCGCCGCTCGCGGCTCTCGCGCAGGCAGTCTTCCACGGCGAATTTCTTGTAGCAGACGGCCCGCTCTTCGAGAAAGCGCTTCTCGATGGCCTCGCGCTCGGTCGACAGCCGGCGCTTCTCGGCTTCCAGGTCGGCATTGCCCGCCGCGGCATTGGACTGCGCCCACATCGGCAGGCTGGCCAAGGTCATGAGCAGGGCAAGGACGATTTTTTTCATGTGAGTCGGGTGTCGACGATGCGGCGTTCCAGGGCAAGAAACTCGCTCGACTGCATTTCAGTGAGCCGGGAGACCGTGCGCGGAAACTCGTGCGACAGCGGCCCCTCGGTGTACAACGCCTCGGGCGGAACCTCTGCCGACATGATGAGCTTGCAGCGCCGGTCGTACAAGACGTCCACCAGCCAGGTGAAACGGCGTGCTTCCGAGGCCATGCGCACCGGCATGTGCGGCACGTCGGACAGCAGCACCGTGTGGTACTGGCTGGCGATCTCGAGGTAGTCGTTCTGCGAGCGGGGGCCGCCGCACAGCGTCTTGAAATCGAACCAGACCACGCCGCCGGCCTTGCGCAGCGCGCGGATCTCGCGCTGCTCGATGTGCAGGATGGGGCTTTCGTCGGCCGTCTCGGCCAGCTTGTCGAAGGCCTTGCGCATTTCCTTCTCGGCGGCCGCGTCGTTCGGCGTGAGGTACATGCGCAGTTGCTCGAGCGTGCGGCGCCGGTAGTCGGTGCCGTTGTCCACGCTCAGCACCTCGAGCTTCTGGTTCAGCAGCGCGATGGCCGGCAGGATGCGGTCGCGGTGCAAGCCACCGGGATACAGGTCGTCGGGCTTGAAGTTCGAGGTGGTCACGAAGCCCACGCCGTTCTCGAACAGCGACACCAGCAGCCGATGAAGAATCATCGCGTCGGTGATGTCCGCCACATGAAACTCGTCGAAGCAGATGAGCTTGTAGCGCTTGGAAATGCGCAGGCCCAGTTCGTCCAGCGGATTGACCGTGCCCTGCAGCTCGCGCAGTTCGCGGTGCACTTCTCGCATGAACTCGTGAAAGTGCAGCCGCGTCTTGCGCCGCAGCGGCACGGCGTTGAAGAACAGGTCCATCAGGAAGCTCTTGCCCCGCCCGACGCCACCGTACATGTAGACGCCGCGCGGAAGCTCCGGCCGGTTGATGAACTTCTTCAGCGCGTTCGAACGCTGGGCCTTGTACTCGGCCCATTCGTTGGCGCAACGGTCCAGCGCCTCCACGGCACGCAGCTGCGCGGGATCGCTGTGGAACCCGCGCGTGGCGAGCTCCGCCTCATAGGCCTGTTTGACGCTGGTCAAGAGATCTGGCGATCAGAAGTTCAGCGTGCGCTTGTCCACGGCCAGTGCCGCTTCCTTCGTGGCTTCCGACAGCGACGGGTGCGCGTGGCAGATGCGGGCGATGTCCTCGGCGCTGGCCTTGAACTCCATGGCCACCACGGCTTCGGAGATCAGCTCGCTCACCTGCGGGCCCACCATGTGCACGCCCAGGATCTCGTCGGTCGTGGCGTCGGCCAGGAACTTGACCATGCCGGTCGTGTCGCCCAGCGCGCGTGCGCGGCCGTTCGCCAGGAACGGGAAGGTGCCGGCCTTGTAGGCGCGGCCTTCGGCCTTGAGCTGCTGCTCGGTCTGGCCGACCCACGCGATTTCGGGGTGCGTGTAGATCACCCACGGAATCGTGTTGAAGTTGACATGGCCGTGCTGGCCGGCAATGCGCTCGGCCACGGCAACGCCCTCTTCCTCGGCCTTGTGCGCCAGCATCGGGCCGCGCACCACGTCGCCGATGGCCCACACGTTGGGCAGGTTGGTCTTGCACTCGCCGTCGACGTTGATCGCACCGCGCTCGTCGAGCGCGAGGCCCACGGCTTCGGGGTTCAGGCCGATGGTGTTGGGCACGCGGCCGATCGACACGATGAGCTTGTCGACGTCCAGCACCTGGGCTTCGCCCTTGGCATTGGTCCAGGCGATGGACACGCCCTTCTTGCCGGACTTGATCTCGCCGACCTTCACGCCGAGCTCGATCTTCAGGCCCTGCTTGTCGAAGGCCTTCTTGGCTTCCTTGGCGATCTGCTCGTCCACCGCGCCCAGGAAGGTCGGCAGTGCTTCGAGCACCGTGACTTCCGCGCCGAGGCGACGCCACACCGAACCCATTTCCAGGCCGATGACGCCGGAGCCGATCAGGGCCAGCTTCTTGGGCACGGCGCCGACGCGCAGCGCGCCGTCGTTCGACAGGATGTTTTCTTCGTCGAACGGCGCACCCGGCAGCGCGCGGGCGTTGGAGCCCGTGGCCAGGATGATGTGCTTGCCGACGATGGTTTCTTCGGCGGCACCGGCCACCTTGATTTCATAGCCACCTTCGGCGGCCTTCACGAACGAGCCGCGGCCGTGGAACGACGCGATCTTGTTCTTCTTGAACAGGTAGGTGATGCCGTCGTTGTTCTGCTTCACGACCTGGTCCTTGCGGGCCAGCATCTTGCCGATGTCCAGCGACAGGCCCGACACGTTGATGCCGTGGTCGGCAAAGCCGTGACCGGCGTGCTCGAAGTGCTCCGACGATTGCAGCAGCGCCTTCGAGGGGATGCAGCCGACGTTGGTGCAGGTGCCGCCGAGGGCGGGGCCGCCCTTGGCGTTCTTCCACTCGTCGATGCAGGCCACGTTGAAGCCGAGTTGAGCGGCGCGGATGGCGGCAATGTAGCCGCCGGGGCCGCCGCCGATGACGATGACGTCGAATTGTTTGCTCATTGGGTTTCCGTTTCAGTTGGCGCGCGTCACTGGAGGGGTGACCTTCGCGGGACACCGCGGAACCGGCATCGCCGGACCGCGGGTGTCGCCCCCCTTTCAGGGGGCCGGGCGAAGCGACACGGGTGCGCGCAGCCTGGGAGGGATCAGATACCGATCAGATGTCGAACAGCAGGCGCGACGGGTCTTCCAGCGCTTCCTTCATGGCGACCAGGCCCAGGACGGCTTCGCGGCCGTCGATGATGCGGTGGTCGTAGCTCATGGCCAGGTAGTTCATCGGACGGATCACGATCTGGCCGTTTTCCACCACGGCGCGGTCCTTGGTGGCGTGCACGCCCAGGATGGCCGACTGGGGCGGGTTGATGATCGGGGTCGAGAGCATCGAACCGAAGGTGCCGCCGTTGGAGATGGAGAACGTGCCGCCGGTCATGTCTTCGATGCCCAGCTTGCCGTCTTGCGCCTTCTTGCCGAACTCGGCGATCTTCTTCTCGATGTCGGCGAAGCTCATCTGGTCGGCGTTGCGCAGGATCGGAACGACCAGGCCGCGCGGCGAACCGACAGCGATGCCGATGTCGAAGTAGCCGTGGTACAGGATGTCGTTGCCGTCGACCGATGCGTTGATCACCGGGTACTTCTTCAGCGCGTGCACCGCGGCCTTCACGAAGAAGGACATGAAGCCCAGCTTCACGCCGTGTTCCTTGGTGAAGCTGTCCTGGAAGCGCTTGCGCAGCTCCATGACGGGCGCCATGTTCACTTCGTTGAACGTGGTCAGGATGGCGTTGGTCGACTGCGATTGCAGCAGGCGCTCGGCGATGCGGGCGCGCAGGCGGCTCATCGGCACGCGCTGTTCCGGACGCTCGCCCAGGTCGGGCGCGCCGGTGGGTGCGCTCACCTGTTGCAGCGCGGGCTTGGCAGCCGGCGCGGGAATGGCGGCGGCAGGCTTGGCGCCCGAGGCGACCGCGCCGAGCACGTCACCCTTGGTGACGCGGCCGTCCTTGCCGGTACCGGCCACGTCGCCGGTCTTCAGGTTGTTGTCGGCCAGCAGCTTGGCGGCGGCGGGCATGGCCACGTCCGACTTCGAGCCACCGGTGGCGGCGGCAGCGGCTGCCGGGGCAGGTGCCGCTGCGGCCGGCGCGGCCGCGGGGGCTGCTGCCGCCGGTGCGGGGGCCGAAGCCTTGCCTTCGGTGTCGATGCGGGCGATCAGCTGCTCGGCCACCACGGTGGCGCCGTCGGGCTGCACGATCTCGGCCAGCACGCCGGCCGAAGGCGCGGGCACTTCCAGCACGACCTTGTCGGTCTCGATCTCGATCAGGATTTCATCGACGGCGACGGCATCGCCGGCCTTCTTCTTCCAGGTGAGCATGGTGGCCTCGGCCACGGATTCGGAGAGCTGGGGAACTTTGACTTCTACGATAGACATTTGGAGAGAGCTCCGTTTTGTTCTTGAGGGTGTTCGTGTGAAAGGGAACGGGTTTTACTTGGTCAGCACGAAGCCCTTGAGCTTGCCAAATGCGCCATCCACGAGCGCCTTCTGCTGTTCCTGGTGCAGGTGCGAGTAGCCCACCGCCGGCGATGCCGAAGCGGCACGGCCGGAGTAGCCGAGCTTCTGGCCGTCCTGCATGTTTTCGTGGATGTAGTGCTGCACGAAGAACCAGGCGCCCTGGTTCTGCGGCTCGTCCTGGCACCACACCACGTCCACGAGGTTGGGGTACTTCTTGATTTCCGCGGCAAAGGCCTTGTGCGGGAACGGGTAGAGCTGCTCGACGCGGATGATCGCCACGTCGTCGTTGCCCTGCTCCTCGCGCTTCTTCGCCAGGTCGTAGTAGACCTTGCCCGAGCAGGCGATCAGGCGCTTGACCTTCTCGGCCTTCAGGCCCTTGCTGTCGGGAATGACGGTCTGGAAGCTGCCCTTGGTGAACTCGCCCAGCGGCGAGGTCGCGTCCTTGTTGCGCAGCAGCGACTTCGGCGTGAGGATGACCAGCGGCTTGCGCAGGTTGCGCACCATCTGGCGGCGCAGCACGTGGAAGATCTGGCTGGCCGTGGTGGGTTGCACCACCTGCATGTTGGTGTCCGCGCTCAGCTGCATGAAGCGCTCCAGGCGTGCCGAGCTGTGCTCGGGGCCCTGGCCTTCGTAGCCGTGCGGCAGCATCATGGTCAGGCCGTTGACGCGGCCCCACTTCACTTCGCCGGAGGCGATGAACTGGTCGATCACCACCTGCGCGCCGTTCACGAAGTCGCCGAACTGGGCTTCCCAGATCACGAGCGTGTTCGGGTCGTTCGACGCATAGCCGTATTCGAACGCGAGCACGGCCTCTTCCGACAGGATGGAGTCGATGACGACGAACGGGGCCTGGTTGTCGGCCACGTTCTGCAGCGGCGTGTAGGTGCCGGTGTCGAACTTCTCGCGGTTCTGGTCGTGCAGCACGGCGTGGCGGTGCGTGAACGTGCCGCGGCCCGAGTCTTCGCCCGACAGGCGAACCGGGTAGCCGCTGGCCACCAGCGAGGCGAAGGCCATGTGCTCGCCCATGCCCCAGTCGACGTTCACGTCGCCGCGGCCCATGGCGGCGCGGTCGTCCAGCACCTTCTTCACCAGCGGGTGCACGGTGAAGCCTTGCGGCACGGTGGTGATCTTCTCGGCCAGGCGCTTCCATTCGGTGGACGGAATGGCGGTGTCGCCGGCGTCGGTCCACTTCTTGTTGAGGTACGGGCTCCAGTCGACGGCGTACTTGCTCTTGAAGTTGGTGAGCACCGGGTCGACGGTGTTCTTGCCTTCGTCGAAGGCCGCGCGCTGCGCCTTGACCATGTCGTCGCCGAGCGTGTCGCCCAGGCCTTGCGTAGCCAGCTTGTCGGCGTACAGCTTGCGCGTGCCGGGGTGCTGGGCGATCTTCTTGTACATCAGCGGCTGGGTGAGCGAGGGGGTGTCCTGCTCGTTGTGCCCCAGCTTGCGGAAGCAGATGATGTCCACGACCACGTCCTTCTGGAACTCCATGCGGAAGTCCAGCGCGAGTTGGGTGGCGAGCACCACGGCCTCCGGGTCGTCGCCGTTCACGTGGAGCACCGGCGCATCGACCATCTTCACGATGTCCGTGCAATACAGCGTCGAGCGGCTGTCGCGCGGGTCGCTGGTGGTGAAACCGATCTGGTTGTTGATGACGATGTGCACCGTGCCGCCGGTGGAATAGCCACGCGTCTCGGCCAGCGCCAGCGTTTCCATCACGACGCCCTGGCCTGCGAAGGCGGCGTCGCCGTGCACGATCACGGGCAGCACCTGCTTGCCCAGCGGGTCGCCGCGGCGGTCCATGCGGGCACGCACCGAGCCTTCGACCACGGGGTTCACGATTTCGAGGTGCGAGGGGTTGAACGCGAGGCTCAGGTGCACCGGGCCGCCGGGGGTCGTCACGTCGGAGCTGAAGCCCTGGTGGTACTTGACGTCGCCGCTGGGCAGCTCTTCGGGTGCGGTGTGGTCGAACTCGGCGAACAGGTCGGCCGGCATCTTGCCGAGCGAGTTGACCAGCACGTTCAGGCGGCCGCGGTGGGCCATGCCGATCACGATTTCCTGCACGCCCTTGACGCCGGCCTGGTTGATCAGCTCGTCCATCGAGACGATGAAGCTTTCGCCGCCTTCGAGCGAGAAGCGCTTCTGGCCGACGTACTTGGTGTGCAGGAAGCGCTCGAGGCCTTCAGCGGCCGTGAGGCGGTTCAGCACGTGCTTCTTCTGCTCGCCGCTCAGCTTGGGGTTGGTGCGGGCGCTTTCGAGCCGCTGCTGCCACCAGCGCTTGTGCGTGTGGTCGGTGGTGTACATGTACTCGGCGCCGATGGTGCCGCAGTACGTTTCACGCAGCGCGTTCAGCAGGTCGCGCAGGGACATGGTGTCCTTGCCGAAGAAGGTGTTGCTGGTGTTGAACACCGTCTCGAGGTCGGCGTCGGTGAAGCCGTAGAACGAGGGCTCGAGTTCCGGGATGACGGGACGCTCGGCGCGCTTGAGCGGGTCGAGGTCGGCCCAGCGGGCGCCGACGTTGCGGTAGGCGGCGATCAGCTGCTGGACGGCGGTGCGCTTGCGGCCGAGCTCGGAGTCGGCGCCGCTGGCCACCACGACCTTGGTCGTGCCCTGCTTCGCGCGTTCGGCGAAGGCGTTGATGACGGGCAGGTGGGGAACGTCGCGGGTGTTCGTGCCGTCGCCGGCGGGAACGTTCTGCAGGGCGTCGAAGTACGAGCGCCAGTTGTCTGGAACGCTGCCGGGGTTGGCGAGGTAGTTTTCGTACATCTCTTCGACATAGGGCGCGTTGCCGCCGAAGAGGTAGGTGTTGCCTTGATAGGCGGTGTACGCCGATGGCGTCGATGAATCGCTCATGATCCGCTGACCTTCGCTTCCCTGAGGGAAGCACTAGCTGGTTAAGAAACCTTCCGCGACACGGCTGAACCGATTGGCGGATGCGACTGTGGCTGGGGAAGGGCCTGAGTACCTTGGCATTGTGCCACGTCAACCATATGACGGTTCCAAGGGGGACTGCAACCCCCTCCAGGGCTAACTCAGGGCGAAGAGAGTAACTGTTTGATCTGCTGCAGCGTCGCCGGGTCGTCGATGGTGGTCAGGTCGCCGGGGTCGCGCTGCTCGCACACGGCCTGGATGGCGCGGCGCAGCAATTTGCCGCTGCGGGTCTTGGGCAGCCCGCTCACGAAGCGCACGCGCGCCGGCCGCGCGAGCGCGCCGAGCTGGTCGGCCACCACTTTCATGATCTCGCCTTCCAGCCTGAGCGCCGCGTCTGCGTCGGCCACGGCCTTGCCGTCCTTGGGCACGACGAAGGCCATGGCGACCTGCCCTTTCAGCGCGTCGGCCACGCCCACCACCGCCACCTCGGCCACGTTGGCGTGGCCGGAGATGCTCTCCTCGATCTCGCGCGTGCCCAGCCGGTGGCCCGCCACGTTGATCACGTCGTCGGTGCGTCCGAGGATGTAGAAGTAGCCGTCCGCGTCCCGAATGCCCCAGTCGAAGGTCGAATAGACCATCTTGCCGGGCACGCTCTGCCAGTAGGTCTTGACGAAGCGCGCGTCGTCCTTCCACACGGTCTGCATGAAGCCGGGCGGCGTCGGCCCCTCGACCACGACCACGCCCTTTTCGTTCGCGCCGGTCAGCTCCTCGCCGGTCGATTCGTGAAGGATCTTGATGCGGTAGCCGTACATGGGCACGCCCGGGCTGCCGAACTTGCTGGCCTTGGCCTCCACGCCGTTGGCGATGGTGATCATCGGCCAGCCCGATTCGGTCTGCCAGTAGTTGTCGATGATGGGCACGCCCAGCCCCTCGCTGATCCAGCGCGCCGTGGGCTCGTCCAGCGGCTCGCCGGCCAGGAACAGCGCGCGCAGGCTCGACAGGTCGTACTTCTTCAGCAAGGCCGGGTCCTGCTTCTTCAGCACGCGCACCGCGGTGGGCGCGCTGAACATCACCGTCACCTTGTACTTCTCGACCAGGCGCCACCAGATGCCGCCGTCGGGCTGCCGGTCGATGCCCTGCGTGGGCAGGCCTTCGTACATCAGCGTGGCCATGCCGGCGATGAGCGGGCCGTACACGATGTAGCTGTGGCCCACCACCCAGCCGATGTCGCTGGTCGAGAAATAGGTTTCGCCGGGCCGGCCGTCGAAGATGTGCTTCATGCTCGCGGCCAGCGCCACGGCGTAGCCGCCCACGTCGCGCTGCACGCCTTTGGGCTTGCCGGTGGTGCCGCTGGTGTAGATGGTGTAGCTGATGTCGGTCGAGGCCAGCCAGGTGCAGGGCACCACCGCGTCCATGTGCTTGTGCCGCAACTCGCTCGCCAGGTGGTCGCGCCCGGCCGTCAGGTCCATGGGCGCGAGGCCGCGGTCGGTCAGCAGCACGGCCGCGGGCTTGTGCGTCGACAGGCGGATCGCCTCGTCGAGCAGCGGCTTGTACGCAATGACCTTGCCGCCGCGCGAACCCGCGTCGGCGCTCACGATCACCTTGGGCTCGGCGTCTTCGATGCGCGTGGCCAGCGAGCCGCTGGCAAAGCCGCCGAACACCACGCAGTGCACCGCCCCGATGCGGGCGCAGGCCAGCATCGCAAAGGCTGCCTCGGGAATCATCGGCATGTAGATGAGCACGCGGTCGCCCTTGCCCACGCCCAGTTCCAGCAGGCTGGCCGCGGTGCGCTGCACCTCGGCGTGCAGCTCGGTGAAGCTGTAGCTCTTCTCGACGCCGGTTTCGGTCGACACGAAGACCAGCGCCGGCTGCTCACCCCGCGCGGCCAGGTGCCGGTCGACCGCGTTGTGGCACAGGTTGGTGGTACCGCCGACGAACCAGCGCGCGAACGGCGGGTTGCTGGCGTCGAGGATCTGCCGGGCGGGCGTTTGCCAGTCGATCAGCCTGGCCTGTTCGGCCCAGAAGGCCTCGGGCGCGTCGATGGACTGGCGATAGAACTCTTCGTAGCGGCTCATCTGGCGGTGTCTCCTTGTTATGTGCATCCGGTTCGGGCGGGCAAGGCCAGAAACTGAATTCATAATTATGGAGACCGATCTTGCAGCAAGCTGACGACCGGGACAACCCGGTCAAGCCCCATCAGCAGCCCCTCAACAACCCTTTCACAGCCCTCCAGCGACCTGCTCGGGGCCGCGCCTCAGTTCAGCGAATCAGCGCCTGCAGCTCACGGAACGCGGGGTGTTCGGCGGTGCGCAGCCACTCGAAGCCGACCATCTCGGTCGTCACCAGTTCGGCGCCCGCGCCCGCCAGCCGGTCGAAGGCGGCATCGCGGTTGCGCTCGGTGCGCGAGCTGCAGGCGTCGGTGACCACCCAGACCTCGAACTCGTCTTCGAGCAGGTCGAGCGCCGTCTGCAGCAGGCAGACATGCGCTTCGCAGCCGGCAATGACGATGGTGTTGCGCTCTTCGGCCGCGGCCTGCGGCTTCTGCAGGTGCTTGGGCAGGCTGCGGGCATTGCCCTGCGGCGCGGCCTTGGCCGGTGCGCGCAGCCATTCGCCGAGCCCCTCTTCCACGCCGCTGAAATGCATCTTGGCCAGCGTCTTGCGGCACAGCGCGCGAATGTCCGGCAGGTTCTCGCCCAGCTTGGACGGGTTCTGCTCGGTGCCCCACACGGGCACCTCGACCATCTGCGCCATCTTTGCGAGCCGCACCGCGTTCTGCGCCACGGCCTCGCTCTCGAAGACGGCAGGCATCAGCCGCGCCTGGTAGTCGACCAGCACGAGTTGGGAGAGCGAGGCGTCGAGCAGCATGAATTCTTCTTTCCGGGAAACAGAGAGGGGGCGGGTGAGAGACAGGGGTTGGCGGGTTAAACCGTACCACCGAACAAATCGATCGGTGCTCCAATTATCGAACCGATGGTCGGCCACGGCCGCTTCCGCCTCTCTGGCGCCATCGGAGCCATCGCAGACATTGGAGACAAGCACGATGAACGCCCCGCTCCCCGGCCCTTCGCTGATGTCCGCGCTCGATTACCGCGAATCGCTGCGCCGCTACAAGCCCACCGTGTTCGTCGACGGCCGCCGTGTCGACAGCGTGGCCGACGAGCCGGCGTTCCAGCCCGGCATCAACGCCATCGCGCTGACCTACGACTACGCGCGCAAGCAGGAATACGAGCCGCTCATGACCGCCGTGCAGCACACCAGCGGCAAGCGGGTGAACCGGCTCTCGCACATCAACACCAGCTCGGGCGACCTGCTCAACAAGCTCGAGGCCGTGCGGCTGGTGTGCCAGGAAACCGGCTGCGCGCAGCGCTACCTGACGCACGACGCGCTCAACGCCATCGCGCAGGTGTCGGCGCGCATCGACGACGCGCGCGGCAGCACCGAGCACACCGCGCGCTTCCACGACTACCTGCACCGCGTGCAGGACCAGGACCTGACGCTGGGCGTGGCCATGACCGACGCCAAGGGCGACCGCAGCCGCCGCCCGCACGAGCAGGCCAACGTCGACAGCTACCTGCACGTGGTCGAGCGCAACGCGCGCGGCATCGTCATCTCGGGCACCAAGGCCATCGTGACCGGCGCACCCTACGTGCACGAACTGCTGGTCATGCCCTGCCGCAACATGGGCCGCGAAGACGCCGACTTCGCCGTCTGCTGCGCCGTGCCGCTGGACGCGCCCGGCCTCACCATCGTCGCGCGCCCCGCGGGCCGGCCCGGCGAGAAGCTGGAGCACGGCGACGCCCTGTTCAGCCGCAAGTACGGCCAGAGCACCGGCGTGTGCATGTTCGACAAGGTGTTCGTGCCCTGGGAGCGCGTGTTCTACGCGGGCGACAACGGCACCTGGGAGCACTCGGGCCACCTCACCTACAGCTACGCCACGCACCACCGCCACAGCTGCATCGGCGCGCGCGCCGGCTTCGGCGACCTGCTGATCGGCGCGGGCGCGCTCATGTGCGAGGCCAACGGCTTCGACCCCGGCAAGGAAAGCCACCTGCGCGAGCAGATGGTCGAGCTCATCACCATCACCGAGAGCTTCTTCGCCTGCGGCGTGGCGGCCAGCGTGTACGGCAAGGCCGACGCGCACTGCGAGGTGTTCATGCCCGACCCGGTGTTCAGCAACATCGGCAAGCTGCTGCTGGCCACGAAGATCTACGACATGCACCGCATCGCGCACTACGTGAGCGGCGGCCTCATCGTCACCCTGCCCGGCCCCGACGAAGACCACAACCCCGAGACCGCCGCGCGCCTGTCGGAGGTGCTGCGCGCCAACCCGGCCATTCCGTACGAGCAGCGCATCGAGACGGCGCGCTTCATCGAAGACCTCGCGGCCGGCTACCAGGGCGGCTGGTACAGCGTGATCAGCCTGCACGGCGGCGGCTCGCCAGCCGCCATGAAGCAGGAAATCTGGCGCAACTACCCGGTCGGCTCGAAGGTGGAGCTGGTCGAACGCATCCTCGAGCGCGGCATTGCGGCCGATGGCTCGCCCGCCGCCGCGCCGCACGACCCGGCCCGCGCCATCACGAAGAACCGCCAGCCCGGCAAATGCTGCGACACCGGCTGCACCACGCCCGGCCAGCCGGTGATGGTCGACCTGCCTGCCTCCTTGCGCCCCTAGACTGGCGCGCATGAAGTTCTTCCCGAAGCGATGGGGCCTGGTGGCGCTGGGCCTGGGCGCCGCGCTGTTCTTCTCGGCGTGCGGCGGCATGCGCAAGACGACGGTGCCGCTGGCGACTTCGCTCGACAAGACCACCTGCGTGCGCAACGCCGACACCCTGCTCGTGATGCTCCCGGGCCTGTACTCGACCCCGGACGAATTCGAGCGCGAAGGCTTCGTGCGCGCGGTGCGCGACAACCGGCTGGCCGCCGACGTGATGCTGGTCGACGCGCACATCGGCTACTACAAAGACAAGAAGATCCTCGAGCGCCTGGCCGCGGACGTGATCGCGCCCGCGCGCCGCCAGGGCTACGCGCACATCTGGCTGGTCGGCATTTCGCTCGGCGGCTTCGGCAGCCTGCTCTATGCGCAGACGCACCCCGGCGAACTGGCCGGGCTCGTGACGATCGCGCCGTACCTGGGCGAGCGCACGCTGGGCACCGACATCGCCAACGCGGGCGGGCTGGCGAAGTGGAACGGGCCGCTGGGCGATGCGTCCGCCGGCACGCCGCGCACACCGAACGAAACGCAGCTGTGGCAATGGCTGCGCGGCTACGTGGGCTTCACGCAGACCGGCGGCGCGCGGCCACCGCTCTACCTCGGCTACGGCCTGGACGACCGCTTCGTCTTCAGCCACCGGCTGCTGGCCGGGGCCTTGCCGCCGGCGCGCGTCTTCACGACCGAAGGCGGTCACGACTGGCCCGAATGGCGGCGCCTGTGGCAGCGCATGCTGCCCACGCTGCCGTTGCCGGGCTGCCCCGGCTAGCGTCGCGGGACAGCGCGGGGCGGCTCAGTTCGGCTTCAGGCGCAACAGCTTGCCGTCGCCTTCATCGGTCAGCACGTACAGCAGGCCGTCCGGCCCCTGCTTCACATCGCGGATGCGCGCGCGCCCTTCTTCCAGCAGCTTGTGCTCGGCGACCACCTTGCCGTTGTTCAGCTCGATGCGGTCGAGGTAGCCGAACTTGAGAGAGCCCACGAACAGGTTCCCCTTCCAGCCCGCGCCGTAGCGGTCGCTGGTCAGGAACGCCATGCCCGACGGCGCGATCGACGGCACCCAGTAGTGCAGCGGCTGCTCCATGCCGTCCTTGGCGGTGATGCCGTCGCCGATCTTGCCGCCGCCGTAGTTCTCGCCGTAGGTGATCACGGGCCAGCCGTAATTGCGGCCGGCCTGCGGAATGTTGATTTCGTCGCCGCCCTGCGGACCGTGCTCGGTCATCCAGAAGCGGCCGTCGGGCGCAAGCGTGGCGCCCTGCCCGTTGCGGTGGCCGTAGCTCCAGATTTCGGGCAGCGCGCCCGCCTTGCCGACGAAGGGGTTGTCCTTGGGCACCGAGCCGTCCTTGGCGATGCGCACGACCTTGCCCAGGTGGTTGTCGAGCTTCTGCGCGTCTTCCTTGCGGCTGAAGCGATCGCCCAGCGTGAGAAACAGCGTGCCGTCGCGCGCCTCGACGATGCGGCAGCCGAAATGCGCGCTGCTCGCAACCTTCGGCTGCTGGCTGAAGATGACTTTCAGCGCCTCGAGCCTGCTGCCGTCGGCCGACAGGTTGGCGCGCGCCAGCGCGGTGCTGTTGGCCCCGCCGCTGGCGGCCGGTTCGGAGAAGCAGAAGTACAGCGTGCGGTTCTTATCGAAGCCCGAGTCGGCCAGCACGTCGAGCAGGCCGCCCTGGCCGCTGGCCGCGATGCGCGGCAGCCCGGTGATCGGCGCTCCGACCTTGCCATTCGCCTCGACGAGCCTAAGGCGCCCCGGCTTTTCCGTGACCACGAAGCGGCCGCCCGGCAAGAAGGTGACGCCCCAGGGGTTTTCGAGGCCCGACGCGACGACTTCGGGCGTTGCTTGCGCCATGGCGGAGCCCGCGAAACCGGTTCCCGCGAGCGCCATAACGGCGCCTAAGAGGCTGAGAAACGGCTTGTATTGAAAGTTCATGGCTTTTGTCGAGAGTTGAGGCGATCTTGACGAAAGATAGCCGCCAGATCCATCCAGGCCATCAATCCACCCGCGCTCCGAAGGCCCACTGCAGGTCAACCACTTATGGTCAATAAACGTTCGCCGTTACATTTTTTCTTCGGCCGATTCGAAAAACTCAATGTAAATCAATGACTTACATTAGTTTTCGCTAATTCTTTTTAAATTGACATAACCGCGCGTCATCAATATCCTACGCGCCATGCGTTTTTTCGTCCTACCCGCGTCCCTCCTATTTGCCGTCGCTGTCCATGCAGCCCCTCAACAGGATAAAACCGATGACGAGTTGGCACGAATGCTGGCCGACAAGGGCCTGATCGGGCAGCTCAAGCAGGTCCGCCAGACCGTCACCGAGCGCACGTCCGACCTGGTCGTGACCGCCATCGGTTTTCTCGGCGTCCCGTACCGCCGCGGGGGCAACACCGCCGAATCGGGCTTCGACTGCAGCGGCTTCGTCCGCGCCATGTACAACCAGACGGTCGGCCACATGCTCCCCCGCCGCGCCGAAGAGCAGGCAGCCGCCACCGAGAAGATCGACGCCAGCCAGCTCAAGCCCGGCGACCTCGTGTTCTTCAACACCATGCGCCGCGCCTTCAGCCATGTCGGCATCTATGTTGGCGAAGGCAAGTTCATCCATTCCCCCCGCTCCGGCGCACAGGTTCGTGTGGAAGACATGAACGGCAGCTACTGGCAACGCCGCTTCGACGGCGCCCGCCGCGTGCTCGGCGGCCCGACCGACGAAGTGAAGGCCGCGGCGGCCATGGCCCGCACCGGCGACTGAGCTTCCAGCGCTCCAGACGAAAAAAATCCCGCCGCGGCGGGATTTTTTTATGGGCGCCCAGTGGGCTTGGTGGGCGCCCTTTTTCCTTCGAGCGGGCACCCAGCCCGCCCAGGCCCTTCAGCCCTTCTTCTGCGGCGGCAGGTCCGTGCAGGTGCCGTGCGCCACTTCCGCCGCCATGCCGATGCTTTCGCCCAGCGTCGGGTGTGGGTGGATCGTCTTGCCGATGTCGATCTCGTCCGCGCCCATCTCGATGGCCAGGGCAATCTCGCCGATCATGTCGCCCGCGTGCGTGCCCACGATGCCGCCGCCCAGGATACGGTGCGTTTCCGCGTCGAACAGCAGCTTGGTGAAACCTTCGTCCCGGCCGTTGGCAATGGCGCGGCCCGAGGCCGTCCAGGGGAAGTGCCCCTTCTTGACCTTGATGCCTTCGGCCTTCGCCTGGTCTTCCGTCAGGCCGACCCACGCCACCTCGGGGTCGGTGTAGGCCACGCTGGGGATCACGCGGGCGTTGAAGGCGGCGCTGGAAAGCTCCTTGTCGCCCTTCTGCTCGCCGGCGATCACTTCGGCGGCCACGTGCGCCTCGTGCACCGCCTTGTGCGCCAGCATGGGCTGGCCCACGATGTCGCCGATGGCGAAGATGTGCGGCACGTTGGTGCGCATCTGGATGTCGACCGGAATGAAGCCGCGGTCGCTCACGGCAACGCCGGCCTTCTCGGCGCCGATCTTCTTGCCGTTGGGGCTGCGGCCCACGGCCTGCAGCACCAGGTCGTACACCTGCGGCTCCTTGGGCGCGTTCTCGCCCTCGAAGGTCACCTTGATGCCCTCCTTCGTGGCTTCGGCGCCCACCGTCTTGGTCTTCAACATGATGTTGTCGAAGCGCGGCGCATTCATCTTCTGCCAGACCTTCACCAGGTCGCGGTCGGCGCCCTGCATCAGGCCGTCGAGCATCTCGACCACATCGAGGCGTGCGCCCAGCGTGGAATACACGGTGCCCATTTCCAGCCCGATGATGCCGCCGCCCAGGACGAGCATGCGCTTGGGGTCGGTGCCCATCTCGAGCGCGCCGGTGGAATCGACCACGCGCGGGTCCTTCGGCATGAACGGCAGGCTCACCGACTGCGAACCCGCCGCGATGATCGCGTTGCGGAACTTCACCGTCTGCTTGCTGCCGGTGGTGTCCCAGCTGGTGCCGGAGGTTTCTTCCACTTCCAGGTGGTACGGATCGATGAAGTTGCCCACGCCGCGCAGTACCGTCACCTTGCGCATCTTGGCCATGGCGGTGAGGCCGCCGGTGAGCTTGCCCACCACCTTGTTCTTGTGGCCGAGCAGCTTGGCGCGGTCGACCGTGGGAGCGGCAAAGCTCACGCCCAGGTCGGCGAAGTGCTTCACCTCGTCCATGACGGACGCCACGTGCAGCAGCGCCTTCGAGGGGATGCAGCCGACGTTCAGGCACACGCCGCCCAGGGTGGCGTAGCGCTCGATCAGCACGACCTTCAGGCCCAGGTCGGCCGCGCGGAAGGCGGCCGAGTAGCCGCCGGGGCCGGCGCCGAGCACGACCACGTCGCATTCGACGTCGACCTTGCCGCCGTAGCTGGAGGCCGCGGGTGCGGCGACCGGTGCCGGCGCAGGAGCGGCGGCTTTCGGTGCGGGCGAGGCCGCGGCTGGGGCAGGCGCCGATGCGGCGGGCGCAGGCGCAGGTGCGGCCGCGGCGGCGCCGTCGGCGTCCAGCGTCAGCACGACCGAGCCTTGCTTGACCTTGTCGCCCACCTTCACGGCAATGGCTTTCACCACGCCGCCGGCGGACGACGGGATTTCCATCGAGGCCTTGTCCGATTCGACCGTGATCAGCGACTGCTCGGCCTTGACCGTGTCTCCGACATTGACCAGCACCTCGATCACCGCGACTTCGTCGAAGTCGCCGATGTCGGGCACCTTGATTTGTTGTTCGCTCATTTGGACACTTTCAGTTTGAGTGTGAGAACGTCGACCGGGGGGGCCGAATTGCGATCGAATTCGCAGGCGGCGGCAATGCCGGCTTCCGCCACGTCGCGCGCGGTGCGCGACTTGATGTCATAGGCCGCGTGCATGGCGCCGAGCGCAAAGCTGCGTCCCGAGCCGATGGCCCAGAACTCCTTGAACTCGAACACCTCGCGGTAGCTGTAGATGCCGTAGATGCCGCTGCGGTTGGCCATCAGCATCGTGAACTGGCTGGACTCGTAGGGCTCGTGCTCGTCTTCCTTGGTCTGCATGAAGAACGACTCTTTCAGCACCGGGTGCAGCAGCGTGAAGGTGCGAAAGATCTCGTGCTTGCTGCCGAACAGCAGCTGCTCGCGCGGTTGCGCGGCCAGCGCATGCTGCAGCACCAGGAAGTGCGCGGCGGCGCCGGCCACGGCGAACAGGCTCTGGCCCGCCGCGTCCTCGACGCTGAAGATCTTCTGGTTCGCCTCGGCGCGGTGCGAAAGCCGCGTGTCGCCGAAGGTCACCAGAGAATCCGCCGCCATCGTGACCTGGCCGCCCTTGCGGACGGCCACTACCGTGGTCATAGCAGGATTCGACGGTAGTCCGCGAGCACTTGCCCCAGGTAGGCGTTGAAGCGCGCAGCCAGGGCGCCGTCGATCACGCGGTGGTCGTACGACAGCGACATCGGCAGCGTCAGGCGCGGCACGAACTGCTTGCCGTCCCACACCGGCTTCATCTGGCCCTTGGAGAGGCCGAGGATGGCCACTTCGGGGGCGTTGATGATGGGCGTGAAGTGCGTGCCGCCGATGCCGCCGAGCGAGCTGATCGAGAAGCAGCCGCCCTGCATGTCGCCCGAGCCGAGCTTGCCGTCGCGCGCCTTCTTGGCGAGCTCGCCCATCTCCTGGCTGATCTGCAGGATGCCCTTCTTGTCGGCATCCTTCAGCACCGGCACCACCAGGCCATTGGGCGTGTCCGCCGCGAAGCCGATGTTGTAGTACTGCTTGTAGACGAGCTGGTCGCCGTCCAGGCTGGTGTTGAACTCGGGGAATTTCTTCAGCGCCGAGACCACCGCCTTGATCACGAAGGCCAGCATGGTGACCTTCACGCCCGACTTCTCGTTCTCCTTGTTGGTGGAGACACGGAAGGCCTCGAGCTCGGTGATGTCGGCTTCGTCGTTGTTGGTGACGTGCGGAATCATCACCCAGTTGCGGTGCAGGTTGGCGCCGCTGAGCTTCTTGATGCGCGACAGGTCCTTGCGCTCGACCGTGCCGAACTTGGCGAAGTCGACCTTGGGCCACGGAATGAGGCCCAGCGCCGCGCCGTCGCCACCGCCGGCCGGCGCCTTGGCCGCGGAGGCCTTGGTGCTCGCCTGGCCGCTCATCACGGCCTTGGTGAAGTTCTGGATGTCGTCCTGCGTGATGCGGCCCTTGGGACCCGAGCCCTTGACCTCGTCGAGCGGCACGCCGAGTTCGCGGGCGAACTTGCGCACCGAGGGCGAGGCGTGCGGCAGGCTGCCGCTGGGGGCGCTCGTGGGGTTGTGCGGGGCGGCGGCGGCCGGTGCCGGTGCCGTCGAAGCGGCAGCTGCTGCCGGCGCCGGGGCGCTGGCGGTTGCCGTGGCCGGTGCAGCAGCGGCCTGCGCCGCCGGAGCAGGCGCAGGTGCCGCGCTGGCGGCCGAGCCTTCGAGCACCGCGATCAGGTCGCCGATGTTGACGGTGTCGCCGACCTTGACCTTGAGCTCCTTGAGCACGCCGGCGGCCGACGACGGGATTTCCATCGACGCCTTGTCCGACTCCACCGTGATGAGCGACTGCTCGGCCTTGACCGTGTCGCCCACCTTCACCAGCAGCTCGACGACCGCGACGTCCTTGAAGTCGCCGATGTCAGGCACCTTGACCTCGACCGGGCCCGACGCCGCGGGTGCCGCAGCCGCAGGGGCAGGCGCCGCCGCGGGCGCTGGCGCACTTGCCGCCGGGGCGGGTGCCGCGGCTGCGGGAGCTGCAGCCGCGGCGGCCTCCTCGGCCTCGAGCAGGAGGACCACCGAGCCCTCCTTCACCTTGCCGCCGACCTCGACTTTGATTTCCTTCACGACACCGGCGGTCGACGACGGGATCTCCATCGACGCCTTGTCCGATTCGACCGTGATGAGCGACTGTTCGGCCTTGACCGTGTCGCCCACCTTCACGAGCACCTCGATCACCGCGACTTCATCGAAATCGCCGATGTCCGGCACCTTTACTTCCACTGCTGCCATATCGTTGTCTCCCGCCGTAAGGCGCCGTTCGTTCGTTGGTTGTTGATGTTCAAGCGTAGAGCGGGTTGACCTTGTCGACATTGATGCCGTACTTCTTGATCGCTTCCACCACCTTGGCCACCGGCACGGTGCCGTCTTCGCTCAGCGCCTTCAGCGCGGCCACCACGATGTAGTGGCGGTTGATTTCGAAGTGCTCGCGCAGCTTGTTGCGGAAATCGCTGCGCCCGAAGCCGTCGGTGCCCAGCACCTTGTAGGTGCGGCCCTTGGGGATGAAGGGGCGGATCTGCTCGGCGTAGGCCTTCATGTAGTCGGTCGATGCCACCACCGGGCCGCTCGAGGGTGCGAGCTGCTCGGCCACGAAGGGCACGCGCGGGGTCTGGTCGGGGTGCAGCAGGTTCCAGCGGTCGGCGTCCTGGCCGTCGCGGGTGAGCTCGTTGAAGCTCGGGCAGCTCCACACGGAAGCCGACACGCCCCAGTCCTTTTCCAGCAGCTCCTGCGCGGCGAAGCTCTCGCGAAGGATGGTGCCGCTGCCCAGCAGCTGCACGGTCGGTGCGTCCTTGGCGCCCTTGGCCGCCTTCACCACCGGGCCCTGCTTGGTCAGGTACATGCCCTTGATGATCTGCTCTTCGGTGCCGGGCTGAAGGCCGGGCATCGCGTAGTTCTCGTTGAGCAGCGTGAGGTAGTAGTACACGTTGTCCTGCTTCTCGACCATGCGCTTCAGGCCGTGGTGCAGGATGACGCCCACTTCGTGCGCGAAGGTGGGGTCGTAGCTCACGCAGTTCGGGATGGTGTTGGCCAGGATGTGGCTGTGGCCGTCTTCGTGCTGCAGGCCTTCGCCGTTGAGCGTGGTGCGCCCCGAGGTGCCGCCCAGCAGGAAGCCGCGGGCCTGCATGTCGCCGGCGGCCCAGGCCAGGTCGCCGATGCGCTGGAAGCCGAACATCGAGTAGTACACGTAGAACGGCACCATGATGCGGTTGTTCGTGCTGTACGAGGTGGCCGCCGCGATCCAGCTGGACATGCCGCCGGCCTCGTTGATGCCCTCTTGCAGGATCTGGCCGGCCTTGTCTTCCTTGTAGTACATGACCTGGTCCTTGTCGACCGGGGTGTACTGCTGACCGTGCGGGTTGTAGATGCCGATCTGGCGGAACAGGCCTTCCATGCCGAAGGTGCGGGCCTCGTCCACCAGGATGGGCACCACGCGCGGGCCCAGGGCCTTGTCGCGCAGCAGCTGCGTGAGGAAGCGCACGTAGGCTTGCGTGGTCGAGATTTCGCGGCCTTCGGCCGTGGGCTCCATCACCGACTTGAAGGTTTCCAGCGAAGGAACCGTGAAGCTCTCCTCGGCCTTGGTGCGGCGGTGCGGCAGGTAGCCGCCGAGGGCCTTGCGGCGCTCGTGCAGGTACTTCATTTCCGGGGTGTCGTCGGCCGGCTTGTAGAACGGCAGCTCGGCGATCTGGCTGTCCGGAATCGGGATGTTGAAGCGGTCGCGGAAGGTCATGATGTCGTCGTCGCTGAGCTTCTTCGTCTGGTGGACGTTGTTCTTGCCCTCGCCGATCTTGCCCATGCCGAAGCCCTTGACGGTCTTCACGAGCAGCACCGTGGGCTGGCCCTGGTGGTTCTGCGCGGCGTGGAAGGCGGCGTACACCTTCTGCGAATCGTGGCCGCCGCGCTGCAGCGCCCAGACCTCGTCGTCGCTCAGGTGCTCGACCATCTTCAGCGTGCGCGGGTCGCGGCCGAAGAAGTTCTTGCGCACGTAGGCGCCGTCGTTGGCCTTGAACGACTGGTAGTCGCCGTCGTTGCACTCCATCATGATCTTGCGCAGCGCGCCGTCATGGTCCTTCTCGAGCAGGGCGTCCCAGCCCTTGCCCCAGATGAGCTTGATGACGTTCCAGTTGGCGCCGCGGAACTCGCCTTCGAGCTCCTGGATGATCTTGCCGTTGCCGCGCACCGGGCCGTCCAGGCGCTGCAGGTTGCAGTTGATGACGAAGATCAGGTTGTCGAGGTTCTCGCGCGCCGCCAGGCCGATGGCGCCCAGCGATTCGACCTCGTCCATCTCGCCGTCGCCGCAGAAAACCCAGACCTTGCGGTTCTCGGTGTTGGCGATGCCGCGGGCATGCAGGTACTTGAGAAAGCGGGCCTGGTAGATGGCCATCAGCGGGCCCAGGCCCATCGAGACCGTGGGGAACTGCCAGAACTCGGGCATCAGCTTGGGATGCGGGTAGCTCGACAGGCCCTTGCCGTCGACTTCCTGGCGGAAGTTCAGCAGTTGCTCTTCGGAAAGGCGGCCTTCCAGGTAGGCGCGGGCATAGATGCCGGGCGACACGTGGCCCTGGATGTACAGCAGGTCGCCGCCGTGGTTCTCGCTCTCGGCGCGCCAGAAGTGGTTGAAGCCGGCGCCGAACATGCTGGCCAGCGAGGCGAAGGAGCCGATGTGGCCGCCCAGGTCGCCGCCTTCGGCGGGGTGGTGGCGGTTGGCCTTGACCACCATGGCCATGGCGTTCCAGCGCATGTAGGCGCGCAGGCGCTGTTCGATCTCGAGGTTGCCGGGGCTGCGGGCTTCAACACCGGGTTCGATGGTGTTGACATAGCCCGTGTTGGCCGAGAACGGCATGTCGACGCTGTTCTGGCGGGCATGCTCGAGCAGCTGCTCGAGAAGGAAGTGAGCCCGCTCGGGGCCCTCGCTCTGGATGACGGAGGACAGTGCATCCATCCATTCACGGGTCTCCTGGGCGTCCGCGTCATTCGCGGCCGAGCCGAACAGGTTCTCGGGATTTGCCGACATGCTTGTCTCTCCTTTTAGGGCTGTGGCGGTAATTTAGTGCGCTAAGCGCTCAGCGCGGCGGAGTTTCTCATAGAAACATCGAGATTTCAAATAGTGCGCACTCGTTTCTTAATGTGATATTTTGATGACTTTTCGCGTCTCAGGGGCAACCCTGCCAAGGGCGCTGCCGCTGCTGCTTTCCCGTCGTTTGCAGGGGACGTTCACCTAAACTCGGGCCATGCCTTTCTCCTCCCCGCTGGCGGTTGCCCGCAGTGCCGTGAACGCGTCACCCCTGTCCTGGTGGCGCAAATGGTGGCGCCGGCAAACGCCGGTGCTGCAGGACGCCGTCGCCATGCTCGCGCCGATGGCGGCCGTGCTTCTTTTTCTCGCCGCCATCGTCTCCGCCTTCTGGTACCTGCGCACCGAGGAGGTCGAGCGCGAGCAGGAGTCGGTGCGCCGCGACGTCGAGTACGCGCAGCAGCGCATGCGCCTGCGGCTGCTGGAACGCCAGGAGCAGCTGATGCGCATTGCGCGCGACGCCTCCAACCGCGAGATCGACCCGGTCGAGTTCACCAGCCGCGCCGAGTCGCTGGTCAGCCAGTTCCCTGAGCTCCAGACCATCACCTGGATCGACGACCGCCGGCGCTTCAAGGCCGGCTACGCGGCGCCCAGCGTGCACCCGGCGCAGCAGCATCTCATCGGCGACGTGCTGCGCCCAGGAGACATCGAAAGCAACTACGCGCTGGCGCGTGAACTGCGCCAGCCGGTGTATTCGCAGCCCGTGGCCGGCGGCGACCCGGCGGCCATGCTGCAGCTGCACATTCCGCTCTTCGACCAGGGCCTGTTCGCGGGCGTGGTGCTGGGCGAGTTCTCGGTCGATGGACTGCTGCGCTACGGCATGCCCTCGGAGGTGCAGGCGCGCTACGCGGTATCGCTGCTCGACGCCAAGGGCCACGTCATCGCCGGCAACACCACCAACCTGAAGGACAGCGGCACCCGCCTGCTGCCCTGGACCGAGCGCACCAACGAATACGAGGTGCCGGTGTCTCCCGTCGGCAATGCGCTGGTGCTGCGCGCCCAGGCCTACCGCACCTCGCAGGGCGTGGTCGGCAACGGCCTGTTCTGGCTGGTGTGCGCACTGAGCGTGCTCACCAGCTGGATGCTGATCGGCACCTGGCGCCATACGCGCCGCCGCCTGCAGGCCCAGCAGCGGCTGGTGGCCGAGACCAACTTCCGCCGCGCGATGGAAAACTCCATGCTCACCGGCATGCGCGTGCTCGACCTGCAAGGCCGCATCACCTATGTGAACGCCGCGTTCTGCGCCATGACGGGCTGGAGCGAGGAAGAACTGGTCGGCCAGTCGCCGCCTTTCCCCTACTGGCTCGAGTCCGACCGCGAAGTGATGAACGAGCGGCTCGAAGAAGAGCTGCACGGCCGCGCCCTGCCCGGCGGCTTCCAGGTGCGCGTGAAGCGCAAGAACGGCAGCGTGTTCAACGCGCGGCTGTACGTGTCGCCGCTGATCGACGCGCGCGGCCACCAGACCGGCTGGATGACGTCGATGACCGACATCACCGAGCCCACGCGCATTCGCGAGCAGCTCTCCGCTTCGTACGAGCGCTTCACCACCGTGCTGGAGGCGCTGGACGCCGCCGTGTCGGTGGCGCCCATCGGCAGCGAGGAGCTGCTGTTCGCCAACAAGCTGTACCGCCTGTGGTTCGGCTCGGACACGGTGGGCCACCTGGGCATGGTGGCGCAGGCCGGCGTGCCGGCATCGAACGCGCACGACGAAGGGCTGGACGACGTCGACCCGTACGCGGGCCTGCCCATCGACACGCTCACCGCCGCGCAGGCGGCCAACAACGAGATCTTCGTGCCGCACCTGGGCAAGTGGCTCGAAGTGCGCTCCCGCTACCTGACGTGGGTCGACGGCCGGCTGGCGCAGCTGGTGATCGCCACCGACATCACGCCGCGCCGCGACGCCGAGGAACAGGCCGCCGCCCAGGCCGACAAGGCGCAGTCGGCCAGCCGCCTCATCACCATGGGCGAAATGGCCTCCAGCGTGGCGCACGAGCTCAACCAGCCGCTGACCGCCATCACCAACTACTGCAACGGGATGATGTCGCGCATCAAGGGCCAGACGATCGACACCGAGGCGTTGCTGGCCGCGCTGGAGAAAACCTCGAAGCAGGCGCAGCGCGCGGGGCAGATCATTCAGCGCATCCGCTCCTTCGTGAAGCGCAGCGAGCCCAATCGCACCCCGGCCGACGTGGCCACCATGGTGAGCGAGGCGGTCGAGCTGGCCGGCATCGAGCTGCGCCGGCGCAACGTGCGGCTGAACCACTACGTGGCCGCGCGGCTGCCGGTGGTGCGCGTCGACCCGATCCTGATCGAGCAGGTGATGGTCAATTTGCTGAAGAACGCGGCCGAGTCCATCGACATTGCCGACCGGCCGCTGGCGCGCCGCAGCGTCGAGCTGCGGGTGCTGCCCAAGGTCATCGAGGGGCACAACGCCATCGAGTTTTCGGTGCAGGACACCGGCAAGGGCCTGGCCCCCGAAGTGATGGACCGGCTCTACGAAGCATTCTTCTCCACCAAGCCCGAGGGCATGGGCATCGGGCTGAACCTGTGCCGCACCATCGTAGAGTCGCACCGCGGCCGGATGCAGGCGGAGAACATCTACAATGGTCCGGATGTGATCGGATGCCGTTTTTCCTTCTGGATTCCGGTGTTGGACGCTATCAGTTCCGTAGCTAGCGACGAGACAAAGGTACCTGCATGAGTTTGATTCCGAAGAAGGGCACGGTCTATGTCGTCGATGACGACGAAGCCGTACGCGATTCGCTGCAATGGCTGCTCGAAGGCAAGGACTACAGAGTCCGCTGTTTCGATTCCGCCGAATCCTTTCTCTCCCGATACGACCCGCGCGAAGTCGCGTGTCTCATCGTCGACATCCGCATGGCCGGCATGACCGGCCTCGAATTGCAGGATCGTCTGATCGAGCGGCGCTCCCCGCTGCCCATCGTGGTCATCACCGGCCACGGCGATGTGCCCATGGCGGTCGACAGCATGAAGAAGGGCGCGATGGATTTCATCCAGAAGCCTTTCAACGACGAAGAACTCGTCACGCTGGTCGAGCGCATGCTCGAACACGCGCGCGGCGCCTTCACGCAGCACCAGCAGTCGGCCAGCCGCGACGCGCTGCTGTCCAAGCTCACGGGCCGCGAGGCGCAGGTGCTCGAACGCATCGTCGCCGGCCGGCTGAACAAGCAGATTGCCGACGACCTCGGCATCAGCATCAAGACGGTCGAGGCGCACCGCGCCAACATCATGGAAAAGCTCAACGCCAACACCGTGGCCGATCTGCTGAAGATCGCACTGGGGCAGGCGGCACCCGCAGCCAAGGCCTAGAAGCTATCCACGCGATAGCAATGGATGTCCACCACGCCTGCGCAAGCGGGCGTTTTTACTTGGAAAATCGAAACCGATGACCGCCCAACTGATCGACGGCAACGCCCTCGCCAAAACCATTCGCGCCGAAGTCGCCGGCCGCACCGCCGCGCTCAAGGCCAAGGGCGTGAACCCGGCCCTTTCCATCATCCTCGTGGGCGAAGACCCGGCCAGCCAGGTCTACACGAAGCACAAGGTCAACGACAGCGCCCAGACCGGCCTGGAGGCCACGCTTGAGACCTACCCCGCGGACATGAGCGAAGCCGACCTGCTGGCCCGCATTCGCGCGCTCAACGACGACCCGAAGGTGCACGGCATCCTGGTGCAGCTCCCGCTGCCCAAGCACATGGACAGCCAGAAGGTCATCGAGACCATCTCGCCCGCGAAAGACGTCGACGGCTTCCACGTGGCCAGCGCCGGCGCGCTGATGACCGGCGCCCCCGGCTTCTGGCCCTGCACCCCGCACGGCTGCATGAAGATGCTCGAATCGATCGGCTACGACCTGCGCGGCAAGCACGCGGTGGTCATCGGCCGCAGCAACATCGTCGGCAAGCCGATGGCGATGATGCTGCTGGCCAAGAGCGCCACCGTCACCATCTGCCACAGCGCCACGCAAGACCTGGGCGCCATCACGCGCCAGGCCGACGTCATCGTCGCCGCCGTCGGCAAGCGCAACCTGCTCACCGCCGACATGGTGAAGCCCGGCGCGGTCGTGATCGACGTGGGCATGAACCGCAAGGACGACGGCAAGCTGGCCGGCGACGTCGATTTCGACGGCGTGAAGGAAGTGGCCGGCTGGATCACGCCGGTGCCCGGCGGCGTCGGCCCCATGACGCGCGCCATGCTGCTCGCCAACACCCTTGAAGCGGCCGAACGCGCCGCCAAGTAACTTTCATGGCCATGACGAACAACCCCCTCCTCGACTTCACCGACCTCCCGCTGTTCGATCGCATCAAGCCCGAGCACGTCGCGCCCGCCGTCGACGCGCTGCTGGCCGATGCGGAAACCGCGCTGCAGACCGTGACCGCCCCCGAATTCCCGGCGGACTGGAATGCCATTTCGAAGGTGCTCGACGTGGCCTCCGAACGCTTCAGCCGTGCCTGGGGCGCCGTCGGCCACCTGAACGCCGTGGCGGACACGCCCGAGCTGCGCGCCGCCTACAACGAAGCGATGCCGCGCGTCACCGCCTTCTGGACCCGCCTGGGCTCCGACGAGCGCCTCTACGCCAAGTACAAGGCCATCGACGTGGCCACGCTCAACGCCGAGCAGCGCCAGGCGCATCGCAATGCGGTGCGCAACTTCGTGCTGGGCGGCGCCGAACTGCAAGGCGACGCCAAGAAGCGCTTCGCCGACATCCAGGAGCGCCAGGCCGAGCTGAGCCAGAAGTTCAGCGAGAACGCACTCGACGCGACCGACGCTTTCGCCTACTACGCCGCCTTCGGCGAACTCGACGGCGTGCCCGAGGACGTGGTGAGCGCGGCGCGCTCGGCCGCGGAAACCGAGGGCAAGGACGGCTACAAGCTCACGTTGAAGATGCCCTGCTACCTGCCCGTGATGCAGTTCGCCAAGAGCAGCGCGCTGCGCGAAAAGCTGTACCGCGCCTACGTCACGCGCGCCAGCGAATTCGGCGACACGGCCTTCGACAACACCGCGCTGATCACCGAGATCCTCGCGCTGCGCGAAGAAGAAGCCAGGCTGCTGGGCTACAACAATTTCGGCGAGCTGTCGGTCGTGCCGAAAATGGCCGAATCGCCCGAGCAGGTCGTCAAGTTCCTGGGCGACCTGGCCATCAAGGCCAAGCCCTACGGCGAGCGCGACCTGGCCGACCTGCGCGTCTTCGCTTCCGAGCAGCTGAGCATCACCGACCCGCAGCCCTGGGACTGGAGCTACATCGGCGAAAAGCTCAAGGAAGCGCGCTACGCCTTCAGCGAGCAGGAGGTAAAGCAGTACTTCCCCGCGCCCAAGGTCATGGCCGGCCTGTTCAAGATCGTCGAGACGCTGTTCGAAGTGGCGATCCGCCGCGACAGCGCGCCCACCTGGCACCCGAGCGTCGAGTTCTATCGCATCGAGCGCCAGACACCTCAGGGTGTCCAGAAGGTCGGCCAGTTCTACCTCGACCCCTCCGCCCGCGCCGCCAAGCGCGGCGGCGCCTGGATGGACGACGTGCGTGCCCGCTGGCTGCGCCCCGACAACGGCGTGCTGCAGACGCCCATCGCGCAACTGGTGTGCAACTTTGCCAGCGGCGTCGACGGCAAGCCGCCGCTGCTCACGCACGACGACGTGACCACCCTCTTCCACGAGTTCGGCCACGGCCTGCACCACATGCTCACGCAGGTGAACGAGCGCGATGTCTCCGGCATTAGCGGCGTCGAGTGGGACGCGGTCGAGCTGCCGAGCCAGTTCATGGAAAACTTCTGCTGGGAGTGGGACGTACTCAAGCACATGACCGCCCATGTCGACACCGGCGAGCCGCTGCCGCGCGCGCTGTTCGACAAGATGACGGCCGCCAAGAACTTCCAGAGCGGGCTGCAAACGCTGCGCCAGATCGAGTTCTCGCTGTTCGACATGCTGCTGCACACCGAGTACCACGCGGCCGACGCGAAGCCGGGCGACGTGATGGCGCTGCTGGGCAAGGTGCGCGCCGAAGTGGCGGTGATGCCGTCGCCCCCGTTCAGCCGCACGCCGAACACCTTCAGCCACATCTTCTCGGGCGGCTACGCGGCCGGCTACTACAGCTACAAGTGGGCCGAGGTGCTGAGCGCCGACGCCTACGCGGCCTTCGAGGAAACCGTGGGCGCCGACGGCGAGCCGAACATCGAGACCGGCCGCAAGTACCGCCAGGCCATCCTGGAAGCCGGCGGCAGCCGCAGCGCGATGGACTCGTTCAAGGCCTTCCGCGGCCGCGAGCCGCAGCTTGATGCGCTGCTGCGACACCAGGGCATGGCGCAGGCCCAGCCCGCTTGATGCGGCGCTGAAGCTTGCGATACTCGGGCGATGCATTCGATTTACAAATTCTCACTGCATCGCCTGAGCGGCTTCGCCCCTGTCCTGGTCATGGCACTGGCGGCCGCGGGCGCCATGGCGCAGCCGGTCTATCGCCAGGTGGACAAGAACGGCAAGGTCACCTTCTCCGACCGCGCCCCCACCGCCAGCACCGAGCCCGGCTCGGGCGCGCAAGGCGGCCCGAGCTCGCCAGCCAACGCCGGTCTCCCGTACGAGATCCGGCAGGTGGTCCAGCGCTACCCCGTGCTGCTCTATACCGGTGAAGACTGCTCGCCCTGCGGCACCGCCCGTACGCTGCTCGTGACGCGCGGCGTTCCCTTCGACGAACGCACCGTCAAGAGCAACGAAGACATCGAGGCGCTGCAGCGTCTGAGCGGCCAGGGTTCAGTGCCGCTGCTGACCATCGGTTCGCAGCAGCTCAAGGGCTTCTCGGACGCCGAGTGGTCGCAGTACTTGGACGCGGCCGGTTATCCGAAGAGCAACAGCCTGCCCGCTGGCTACCGCAACGGGCTTGCGCGTCCGCTGGTCGCACAGCAGGCGGCGCCCGCGCCACGCGCCCCCGCAACGCCGGCCACGCAGTCCGTGCCACCCGCCCCATCGAGCGAGCCCAGCCCGAGCAACCCGGCGGGCATCAAGTTCTGAAAACGGCCGCGCCCGCGACCGCATGAACTCAGGCAACCACTCAGGCGACCACTCAGTCGAACTTCAGCGTCTTCACGCCAGCCGAGGTACCCAGCAGGCACACGTCGGCCTTCTGGTGCGCGAAGACGCCGACCGTCACCACGCCAGGCCACTGGCTCACCTCGGATTCGAAAGCCAGCGGCTCGGCAATGCGCAGGCCCGTCACGTCGACGATGTGCTGGCCGTTGTCGGTCACCAGTGGCAGACCGTCTTTCTCGCGCACCTGGGCAATGCCGCCCAGCGCGGCAAACTGCCGCATCACGCGGCGCGCGGCCATCGGAATCACCTCGACCGGCAGCGGAAAGGCGCCCAGCGTTTCGACCAGCTTGGACGCATCGGCGATGCAGATGAACTTGCGCGACTGGGCCGCCACGATCTTCTCGCGCGTGAGCGCGGCGCCGCCGCCTTTCACCATGAAGCCGCGGTGATCGATCTCGTCGGCACCGTCGATGTACACGGCCAGCTCTTCGACCTCGTTGCTGTCGAACACCGGAATGCCCAGCGCGCGCAGGCGCTCGGTGGAGGCCACCGAGCTGGAGACGGCGCCCCTGATCTCGTCCTTGATGGTGGCCAGCGCGTCGATGAACTTGTTCACGGTCGAGCCGGTGCCCACGCCGACGATCTCGCCCTTGACCACATAGGCCAGCGCGGCATGGCCGACCTGGGCCTTGAGTTCGTCCTGGGACAGCGGAGACAGTGGGTTGGAGGGGGTTGGGGAGGCGGATGCGGTCATCGCGGAGAATCCTTGGCTCATAGAAGTCCAGAATTATCCGATGCCCCTGCTGATGCCCTCCTCGCTCTACGGCCTCGCCCGCCCGTTCCTGTTCGGTTTCGACCCCGAGCACGCCCATGAAATCACGCTGGACGGGCTGGCGCGCACACAAAACACGCCGCTGGCCTGCGCCTACTCGTCACCGCGCGTGAGCGACCCGGTCCAGCTCGCCGGTCTGACCTTTCCCAACCGCGTGGGCCTGGCCGCCGGGCTCGACAAGAACGCCCGCTGCATCGACGCCTTTGCCGCGATGGGCTTCGGCTTCGTCGAGGTCGGCACGGTCACGCCGAAGGCCCAGCCCGGCAACGCGAAGCCGCGCATGTTCCGGCTGCCGCAGCGCGACGCGCTCATCAACCGCCTCGGCTTCAACAACGACGGGCTCGACGCCTTCCTGGCCAATGTGCAGAAGGCACGTTTTCGCAAGGCCGGCGGCACCGCGAAGCCGCCGATGCTGCTGGGCCTGAACATCGGCAAGAACGCCGCCACGCCGATCGAACGCGCGACGGACGACTACCTCGCCTGCCTCGACGGCGTGTACCCGCATGCCGACTACGTGACGATCAACATCTCCAGCCCCAACACCGCCAACCTGCGCTCGCTGCAGAGCGACGAAGCGCTCGACGCGCTGCTCGGCGCGGTGGCCGAACGGCGCGAAGCGCTGGCCGCGCGCCACAACAAGCGCTCGCCGCTGTTCGTGAAAATCGCACCCGACCTGGACGAAGCGCAGGTCGCGGTCATCGCGGCTACGCTGAAACGCCACGGCATGGACGGCGTGGTCGCCACCAACACCACGCTGGCGCGCGATGCGGTGAAGGGCCTGCCCCATGCGGAGGAAGCCGGCGGCCTATCGGGCGCGCCGGTGCGCGAGTCGAGCAACCGCGTAATTTCTCAGCTGCGCGCGGCGCTGGGTGCAGGGTTTCCGATCATCGGAGTGGGCGGCATCCTGAGCGCGGCCGATGCCAAGGCCAAGATCGCCGCGGGCGCGGACGTGGTGCAGGTCTACACCGGGCTGATCTACCGCGGACCGGGGTTGGTCCGCGAAGCCGCCCAGGCGCTGCTGCGCGATCGCAGCAAGGCCTGAGCCTTTTCCGGCTTTTTCTTCAGCGCATGCGCCAGAGAATGGGCGCAATGAACGCGGCCAGGCGCAGCAGGCGCTTCGGCCGGATCACCACGACGGCGGCTGCCGCCACGACGCCTGCAGCCACCGGGTGGGCGCGGGCCATGCGCAGCGCAGCAGCGCCAGCCGATTCGTTGGGCGGAGGCGCTTCGGCCTCGCCCGAACCACCCATGCCGTCAGCACTGGCCGGCTGAGTCTCGCGGCCGCCTTGCAGGGTCGCAATGCGCTGGCGCTGTCGCTCCATGCGCGCGAGCAGTTCCTCGCGCGTGGCGGGGCGCGGCGGACGCGGCGCCTCGTCGTCCTGGTCCGGATCCTTGCCAAGGCCGAACTGGTCCTGCACCCAGGTCCAGTCACGACCGAACTCGTCGCGTGCCGGCACGAAGCTGTTGGAAGCGTTGCGCAGCGTGAGCAGCAAGCCGACGGCAGCCGCCAGCCACAGCACCACCCACACGCCCGCCACGGACCATGCGGCCGTGATGCGGTAAGGCGTTTCCCAGAAATGAACCACCACCGCCACGGACAGCAAGGCCACCGTGACCGTGGTCAGCCCCAGCACGGCCACCACGAGCAGGGGCATCAGCTTCAGGCGCTGCTTCTCGTCCTCCCAGGCCATGCGCAGCAACTGCACCCGGTCTTCGGCCGCCAGGGCGCCTTCGGCCGCGGCGATGCGCAACCGGCGGATGCGGGCATCCAGCCCGAACAGGGACAGCAGCCTCATCGGCCGGCTCCCGCGGTGTTCGGGTGAACGATGCTGCAGTGTGTGTTCAGGTCAGCGGCGGCCAAGCAGCAGACCCACCAGCACGCCGACGGCCAGGGCGGCACCGGCGATCTGCCACGGTTCGTCGTGGGCGTAGGCGTTGGCGGAATTGGCCGCTTCGCGGGCCTTCTTGGCGGCCAGCTTGCTTTTCTCGGCCGCGAGTTCGCGTGCGATGGCCAGCTTGGTGTCGATGCGCTGGCGCAGCGCCTTGATGTGGGGAACCGAATCCAGGTCCTTGCTGGCCAGCACGCCGCGCACGTCGCTTGCGATGTCTTCGGCTGCTGCTTCAAGATTTTGGGATGCACTCATTGGAATCTTTCCTCCGTGATGACACCGGCACCGCGCCGGCGGCTTCACGCCAGCATATGGCGTGCTGTCATGTTACAGGCTCAAAAGACCCTCATGCACGACGAAGTGCAGAGTTTGAGAGGCCACGCGTCACGCGCGCGCCAGCAGGTCCGAGACGTGGCGCGCAATGGCCAGGCTGCTCGTGAGCCCTGGCGACTCGATGCCGAACAGATTGACCAGGCCCGGCACGCCATGTGAGGCGGGTCCGTCGATCATGAAGTCAGCCGCCGGCTCGCCCGGGCCGGAAATCTTGGGGCGCATGCCTGCGTAGCCTGGAATCAGCGCGCCGTCCGGCAGCGCGGGCCAGTACTTGCGCACCTCGGCGTAGAAGCCGTCGCCACGCGCCGGGTCCACGACGAGGTCGTTGGCGGATTCGACCCATTGCACGTCAGGGCCGAACTTGGCCTGGTCGCCTAGGTCGATCGTCAAGTGCACGCCCAGGCCGCCGGGCTCGGGCACCGGGTAGACGAGGCGGCTGAACGGCGCCCGTCCCGACAGGGTGAAGTAGTTGCCCTTGGCGAAGTACTCTTTGGGCACCGCTGCGGAAGGCAAGCCCTCGAAGCGACGCGCCAGCGCGGGCGCTCCCAAGCCCGCCGCGTTCACCACGCTGCGGCAGCGCAGCGCCGTGCCGTCTTCGGCGATCAAGACGATCCCGTTGCCTCCGCATTCAGCGCGCGTGATGGGCGATTTCAACGCGAGCATGCCGCCCGCATTCTCGAGATCGCCGAGCAGGCTCAGCATGAGCACGTGGCTGTCGACGATGCCCGTGCTGGGCGAATGAAGCGCCGCCACGCACCGCAATTGCGGCTCCATGGCGACCGCCTGCTCCGCAGTCAACAACTCCAGGTCATCGACACCATTGGCTGCAGCCTTTGTTCGAATGACTTCGAGTTGGGCCGCCTGTTCCGGCGACGTGGCGACGATGAGCTTGCCGCACCGCCGATGCGGCAAGCCGCGCTCCGCCGCGTAGGCGTAGAGCAGTTGCTTGCCCTCGACGCAGAGCTTCGCCTTGAGCGAACCTTGCGGGTAGTAGATGCCCGCGTGAATCACTTCGCTGTTGCGCGAACTTGTCCCAGTGCCGATGGCACCTTCCGATTCGAGCACCAGCACCTCCCGGCCCGCGAGCGCCAAAGCACGCGCGACAGCCAAGCCCACCACTCCGGCGCCGATGACGGCGCAATCGATTTCATCCATCGCGCGAGCTTAGCGCGGCTCGCTGCGCTCAGTCACTCAGGACACGCTGGGTGGCGGCTCGGGGTCGGTGGGTTCGTCGGGTGCGGTGTTCGGGCCCTCGTCGGGCTCGACGGGCAAGTCTGGTGTGACGGGGGTCGGAAGATCGGGATGGGTGGCCATGGTCTTGCTCCTTTTGCAGCTTCGGTTCTAGACCCCAGCGGCGACCGGTGCGCCATCTCTTGGCGCCATTTGCCGTCGGCGAGAGCCGACAGATCCGTCACGACGAAATGAGCAAACTCAAAACCAGACGGGCAAGAAAAAAGCGACTTGGAAGTCCAAGTCGCTTTTTCTGTTTGGTGGGCGGTGGAGGTTTCGAACCTCCGACCCCAGCAGTGTGAATGCTGTGCTCTACCCCTGAGCTAACCGCCCTGAGACACTGCTTTTGAGTTCAGTGTCTTGAACACGTATCGCGTTGTGCGAAGCCTCAGATTATGCCACAGCTTTTTCGCTGTTTTGACGAAACAGCGTGCGACCACCACTAGATTTATCAAGTTGCGTCAAAACAGCTTCGTGCGCGGCCAGCTCCTGCTCACCCGCAACGATCACCGGCAGCTCGAACTGGCTCAGGTCGACGGCCACGATGGTCGTCCCCTGCGCCGGCTCGTTCGAAGCCACGTCGATCAGCAGCGCATCCTGTCCGCGCGTGAGGTTGATGTACACGTCGGCCAGCAACTGCGCATCGAGCTTGGCGCCGTGGAAGGTGCGGTTCGAACGGTCGACACCGAAGCGATCGCACAGCGCGTCCAGCGAATTGCGCTTGCCCGGGTACACCAGCTTGGCCATGGCCAGCGTGTCGGTCACTTCGCTGACGAAGGTGCGCAGCGGCGGCAGGCCTGCCCGTTCGAACTCCTTGTTGAGAAAGCCGACGTCGAAGGCCGCGTTGTGAATGATCAACTCGGCGCCGCGCAGGTACTCGATGATGTCGTTGCCCAGCGTCGCGAACTTCGGCTTGTCGCGCAGAAAGTCGGTGGTCAGCCCGTGGACCTTCAGCGCGTCTTCATGGCTCTCGCGCTCGGGGTTGAAATAGATGTGCAGGTCGTTGCCGGTGAGCTTGCGGTTGAACAGCTCCACGCAGCCGAGCTCGATGACGCGATCGCCGTTCTCCGCGGAGAGGCCGGTGGTTTCGGTATCGAGAACGATGAGTCTGGACATCAGTGGTTTTCCTTGGCGTGGTTGATCGAGTACTTCGGAATCTCGATGGTCACATTCTCCTGCGCCAGGATCGATTGGCAACTCAGGCGCGACTGCGGCTCCAGGCCCCAGGCGCGGTCGAGCAGGTCTTCCTCGCCCTCTTCCGCTTCGTTGAGCGAATTGAAGCCCTCGCGCACGATGACGTGGCACGTGGTGCAGGCGCAGCTCATCTCGCACGCATGCTCGATGTTGATGTGGTTGTCGAGCAGCGCCTCGCAGATCGAGGTGCCGGCGGGCGCGGTAATTTCGGCGCCCTGCGGGCAGTACTCGGGATGCGGGTAGATCTTGATCGTGGGCATGTTGTTGTTCTAGAGAGATTCGACCTTGCGACCGGCGAGCGCGCGCGCAATGCCCGCGTTCATGCGCTGGGCGGCAAAGGCCTCGGTGTCGTCGGCAAGCTTCTTGGTGGCGGCCTCGATGGCGGCGGCTTCGTTGCTGGCCTTGGCGGCTTCGCGCAGTTGCGCCATCGATGCATCGATGACGCTGCGCTCCTCGTCGTTCAGCAGGTCACCATCGGCGTCGAGCGCGCTCTGCGTGGCGAGCAGCATGCGGTCGGCGTCCACGCGCGCCTCGACCAACGCGCGGGCCTTCATGTCTTGCTGCGCGGTGGAGAAGCTCTCCTGCAGCATGGTCGCGATCTGGTCGTCCGACAGGCCGTACGACGGCTTGACCGCCACGCTTGCCTCGACGCCGCTGCCCTGCTCCTTCGCGCTCACGCTCAGCAGGCCGTCGGCGTCGACGGTGAAGGTGACGCGAATGCGCGCGGCACCGGCCGCCATCGGCGGAATGCCGCGCAGCGTGAAGCGCGCGAGGCTGCGGCAGTCGGACACGAGGTCGCGCTCACCTTGCACCACATGCAGCGCCAGCGCGGTCTGGCCGTCCTTGTAGGTCGTGAAGTCCTGCGCCATCGCGGTGGGGATGGTCTGGTTGCGCGGCACGATGCGTTCGACCAGCCCGCCCATGGTCTCGATGCCGAGCGACAACGGAATCACGTCGAGCAGCAGCAGTTCGCCCGCACCGTTGTTGCCGGCCAGCTGGTTCGCCTGGATGGCCGCGCCGAGCGCCACGACTTCGTCGGGATTCAGGTTGACGAGCGGTTCGCGACCGAAGAACTCGGCCACCGCACTGCGCACCTGCGGCATGCGTGTCGAGCCGCCGACGAGCACGATGCCCTGCAGGTCTTCAGGCTTCAGCTTGGCATCGCGCAGTGCCTTGCGCACGGCCGCGATGGTGCGGTCGGTGAGCGGCTTGGTGGCGGCATAGAACTGCTCGCGGGCCAGATCGCAGCTGACGGGTTCACCCGCGACGTTTGCGCTGAACACGGTCGATGCTGCTTCGGTCAGCGCTTCCTTGGCCGCACGCGCGGCGACCAGCAACGCGGCCTTGTCGGCGTCGCTGCCGGCCTGCAGGCCCTTTTGCTCGCGCACGAAGTCGGCCAGCGCGTGGTCGTAGTCGTCACCGCCCAGCGCCGAGTCGCCGCCGGTCGCAATCACCTCGAACACGCCCTGCGTGAGCCGCAGGATCGAGATGTCGAAGGTGCCGCCGCCGAGGTCGTAGACCGCGTAGACGCCTTCGCTGGCATTGTCCAGGCCGTAGGCGATGGCCGCGGCCGTGGGTTCGCTGATCAGGCGCAGCACGTTGAGGCCGGCAAGCTGCGCGGCGTCCTTGGTCGCCTGGCGCTGGCCCTCGTCGAAGTACGCGGGCACGGTGATGACGGCACCATAGAGCTCGTCGTCGTCGAAGGTGTCTTGCGCGCGGTAGCGCAGCGTGGCCAGGATCTCGGCGCTGATCTCGACCGGCGACTTCTCGCCTGCCAGCGTGTGCACCTGCACCATGCCACCGTCGCTGCTGCCGATGCGGTACGACATGGCGTCGCGGTTCGCAATGTCGGCCAGGCCGCGGCCCATGAGCCGCTTCACCGAAGTGATGGTGTTCGCCGGGTCCTGCGCGCGCGCGGCCAGGGCGTCGAAGCCGATCTGGCGGCGGTCACCCTCGAGGTAGCGCACGGCCGAAGGCAGCAGCACGCGGCCCTGGTCGTCGGGCAGGCACTCGGCCACGCCATTGCGCACCGAGGCCACCAGCGAATGCGTGGTGCCAAGGTCGATGCCCACGGCAATGCGGCGCTGATGCGGGTCGGGCGCCTGGCCGGGTTCGGAAATCTGAAGAAGAGCCATGCCGCTATTGTCCCAACTGATCGAATTTGGCTTCGACGTCCTGTCCGAAGCGCTCAATGAACATGAGGGCTCTCACCTGCTGCGCGGCGGCCGGGTAGTCACCCTTCTCGTCGATCAGCCAGTCGAGCGACGACAGCGCGCGTGCCCGGCCGGCCTCGACTTCCTGCTGGAGCTTTTCGAGCGCGGGCAGGTCACCGACCTCGTCGAGCGACTCGCGCCATTCCATCTGCTGCATGAGGAACTCCGGCGGCATCGCCGTGTTGTTCTCGGCGTTGACCGGCGCGTCGTGCAGTTCGCAGATGTAGCTGGCGCGGCGAACCGGGTCCTTCAGCCGCTGGTAGGCCTCGTTGATGCGCACCGACCACTGCATGGCCACGCGCTGCGCCGCGGCGCCTTGCGCGGCGAAGCGGTCGGGGTGGGCTTCGCGTTGCAGCTCTTTCCAGCGTGCGTCGAGCGCGGCGCGGTCCTGCGCAAAAGTCGCCGGGACGGCGAACAGTTGAAAGTCGGTGTCGTTCAGGTTCATGGCAAGAAAAAACCGCCAGCACATGACATGGTGGCGGCTGTTGTCGCGGTCAGCGACGGTGCATCAGATGCGAAAACTCTCGCCGCATCCGCAACGGTCGCGTTCGTTCGGGTTGATGAACTTGAAGCCTTCGTTCAGGCCTTCGCGCACGAAGTCGAGCTGCGTGCCGTCGATGTAGGCCAGGCTCTTCGGGTCGACCAGCACCTTCACGCCGTGGTCTTCGAACACCACGTCTTCCGGCGTGAACTCGTCCACGTACTCGAGCTTGTAGGCCAGGCCCGAGCAACCGGTGGTCTTCACGCCCAGCCGCACGCCCACGCCCTTGCCTCGTTTGCCGAGGTAGCGGGTCACGTGTCTCGCAGCGGCTTCGGTCAGCGTGACGGCCATGTCAGTGGACGGCTTCGGCAGCAGCTTCGGTCTTGACGCCGTGCTTGGCCTTGTAGTCGCTCACGGCGGCCTTGATCGCGTCTTCGGCCAGGATGGAGCAGTGGATCTTCACGGGGGGCAGCGCCAGTTCTTCGGCGATTTGCGCGTTCTTCAGCGCAGCCGCTTCGTCGAGCGTCTTGCCCTTGACCCATTCGGTCACGAGCGACGACGAGGCGATGGCCGAGCCGCAACCGTAGGTCTTGAAGCGCGCGTCTTCGATCACGCCGGTTTCCGGATTGACCTTGATCTGCAGCTTCATCACGTCGCCGCAGGCCGGCGCGCCGACCATGCCGGTGCCTACCGAGTCGTCGCCCTTTTCGAAGGAACCGACGTTGCGGGGATTTTCGTAGTGGTCGATGACCTTGGAAGAATATGCCATGGTGTACCTCTCAAACTTTGTTCAATCGTGGAGCCGTGGGCTGGCCGGGGTCAGTGGGCCGACCACTGGATCGTGCTGATGTCGACGCCGTCCTGGAACATCTCCCACAAGGGGCTCAGCTCGCGCAGCTTGGCAACGTTGTGCTTGATGGTCGAAATGGCGTAGTCGATTTCTTCTTCGGTCGTGAAACGGCCGATGGTCATGCGAAGGCTGCTGTGCGCCAGCTCGTCGCTGCGACCGAGGGCGCGCAGCACATAACTGGGTTCCAGGCTGGCCGAGGTGCAAGCGGAACCCGACGACACCGCCAGGCCCTTGATGCCCATGATCAGCGACTCGCCTTCGACGTAGTTGAAGCTCATGTTCAGGTTGTGCGGCACGCGGTGCTCGAGGTCGCCGTTGATGAACACTTGCTCGACATCTTTCAGGCCGTTCAGCAGGCGTTGCTGCAGGCGACGCGCGTGGGCGATGTCGTCCTTCATCTCGAGCTTGGCGATGCGATAGGCCTCGCCCATGCCGACGATCTGGTGCGTGGGCAAGGTGCCCGAACGCATGCCGCGTTCGTGGCCACCGCCGTGCATCTGCGCTTCGAGGCGAATGCGCGGCTTGCGGCGCACGTACAGCGCGCCGATGCCCTTGGGGCCGTAGGTCTTGTGCGAGGCGAGGCTCATCAGGTCGATGGGCAGCTTCGTGATGTCGATGTCGACCTTGCCGGTGGCCTGCGCCGAATCGACGTGGAAGATCACACCCTTTTCGCGGCAGGCGTTGCCCAGCGCGACCACGTCCTGGATCACGCCAATTTCGTTGTTCACGAACAGCACGCTGGCCAGGATGGTGTCGGGGCGGATGGCCGCCTTGAACTTGTCCAGGTCGACGAGACCGTTTTCCTCGACATCGAGGTAGGTCACTTCGAAGCCCTGACGCTCGAGCTCGCGCATGGTGTCGAGCACGGCCTTGTGCTCGGTCTTCAACGTGATCAGGTGCTTGCCCTTGCCCTTGTAGAACTGGGCCGCGCCCTTCAAGGCGAGGTTGATCGACTCGGTAGCGCCCGACGTCCAGACGATTTCGCGCGGGTCGGCGTTGATCAGGTCGGCAACCTGGCCGCGCGCCTTCTCGACCGCCTCTTCAGCCTCCCAGCCCCAGGCGTGGCTGCGCGATGCCGGGTTGCCGAAGTGCTCGCGCAACCAGGGAATCATGGCGTCGACCACACGGGGGTCCACCGGCGTGGTCGCGCCGTAGTCGAGATAGATCGGGAAATGAGGAGTTACGTCCATGGCTGGCTCGTGCTGGCGTGGGGGTTGTTCTTGATCTGGGCTGCTCGTGGCCGCGCCCGAAGGCGCTGCCGGGAAATCACAGGGCTCAGGACTTGGCGAAGGCGTTGCCTAGCGCAAACACCGAATTCGGGGCATTCACGCGAATCGGCTTGACGACCGGCTGGGCCGAGATCGCACGCTTGACGACCGGCTTGTTCTCGATCTGCACGCCCTTGGCGATCTGGTCGTCGACCAGCTTCTGCAGCGTGACGGAGTCGAGGAACTCGACCATGCGCTGATTCAGCGAAGCCCACAGCTCGTGCGTCATGCAGCGACCGGCTTCGCCGAGGCAGTTTTCCTTGCCGCCGCACTGGGTGGCGTCGATGGGTTCATCGACGGACACAATGATGTCGGCCACGGTGATGTCCGCAGCCTTGCGGCCGAGGCTGTAGCCGCCGCCGGGGCCGCGGGTCGACTCGACCAGCTCGTGACGGCGCAACTTGCCGAACAGCTGTTCGAGGTACGACAGAGAAATCTGCTGCCGTTGGCTGATTGCCGCCAGCGTGACCGGACCGGTGTTCTGACGCAGCGCCAGGTCGATCATTGCTGTGACCGCAAAACGGCCTTTGGTAGTGAGACGCATCGCAAGCTCCTTCAAGTGCTTACCGTTGAAATGACACCTTGGTCCTGGACCGCGGTGACTTCGTCTCCGCCCTGCCCGACCCCGAACGCTGGTGAACCAGCTGGTAGGAGTCGGTCCTTCATCGCGAAGTTCTTTTTTTGTTGTTGACTGTTTCGCTCAAGTATAACAGAAGCCCCCGAGGTCTGCTGGGGTAAACCCCAGCGCAGGTCACTTGAAGAAAGCGAACGTTTGACCTAACGCCGGACCTGCTAAGGCGAAACAACGATGTTGTCCCCGCCGGACGCCCCGAAAGCCTGCTCCCGCAGCAGCGCCAGCTGGTCCCGCACACGGGCTGCCTTCTCGAATTCGAGGTTGCGCGCGTGCTCGAGCATCTGCTTCTCGAGCCGCTTGATTTCGCGGGCGATGTCCTTCTCGCTCATGTCCTCGACCTTGGCGCGCTCCAGGTCGAGCTTGGCCATTTCCTTGCCGGTCTTCTCGCTGTACACGCCGTCGATCAGGTCGCGCACCTGCTTCACGATGCTGCGCGGCGTGATGCCGTTGGCCTCGTTGTGGGCAATCTGCCGGGTGCGGCGGCGCTCGGTTTCGCCGATGGCCTTCTTCATCGACTCGGTCATCCGGTCGGCATAAAGAATGGCCTTGCCGTTCAGGTTGCGCGCCGCCCGGCCGATGGTCTGGATCAGCGAGCGCTCGGCGCGCAGGAAGCCTTCCTTGTCCGCATCGAGGATGGCCACCAGCGACACCTCGGGAATGTCCAGCCCCTCGCGCAGCAGATTGATGCCCACCAGCACGTCGAAGGTGCCCAGTCGCAGGTCGCGCAAGATTTCCACCCGCTCCACCGTGTCGACGTCGCTGTGCAGGTAGCGCACCTTCACGCCGTTGTCGCCCAGGTAGTCGGTCAGCTGCTCGGCCATGCGCTTGGTCAGCGTGGTGATGAGCACGCGCTCGTTCTTGTCGACGCGAATCCGGATTTCGCCCAGCACGTCGTCCACCTGGTGCGTGGCCGGGCGCACCTCGACCTCGGGGTCGATCAACCCCGTGGGCCGCACCAGCTGCTCGACCACGTTGCCGGAGTGGTCCTTCTCGTACTGCGCCGGCGTGGCCGACACGAAGATGCACTGGCGCATGCGCGTCTCGAACTCTTCCAGCTTCAGCGGCCGGTTGTCCAGCGCGCTCGGCAGGCGAAAGCCGTACTCCACCAGCGTGGTCTTGCGCGCCCGGTCGCCGTTGTACATGCCGCCGAGCTGGCCGATCATCTGGTGGCTCTCGTCGAGGAACATCAGCGCGTCCTTCGGCATGTAGTCGGTCAGCGTGGCCGGCGGCTGGCCGGGCGCGGCGCCCGACAGGTGGCGCGTGTAGTTCTCGATGCCCTTGCAATGGCCGATTTCGGCGAGCATTTCAAGGTCGAAACGGGTGCGCTGCTCCAGCCGCTGCGCCTCGACCAGCTTGCCCGCCCCCACCAGCTCCTTGAGCCGGTCGCTCAGCTCCAGCTTGATGGTTTCCACCGCCGCCAGCACCTTGTCGCGCGGCGTCACGTAGTGGCTCGACGGGTACACGGTGAAGCGCGGCACCTTCTGGCGGATGCGCCCGGTCAGCGGATCGAACAGCTGCAGCGACTCGATCTCGTCGTCGAACAGCTCGAAGCGGATCGCCAGCTCGCTGTGCTCGGCCGGAAACACGTCGATGGTGTCGCCCCGCACGCGGAAGGTGCCGCGCGCAAAGTCCTGCTCGTTGCGCGTGTACTGCATGCGGATGAGCCGGGAGATCAGGTCGCGCTGGCCCACCTTGTCGCCCACGCGGGCAATCAGCCGCATCTCCATGTAGTCCTCGGGCGTGCCGATGCCGTAGATGGCGCTCACCGTGGCGACGATGACCGTGTCGCGCCGCTCCAGCACGCTCTTGGTGGCCGACAGGCGCATCTGCTCGATGTGCTCGTTGATCGACGAGTCCTTCTCGATGAACAGGTCGCGCTGGGGCACGTAGGCCTCGGGCTGGTAGTAGTCGTAGTAGCTGACGAAGTACTCGACGGCGTTCTTCGGAAAGAACTCGCGGAACTCGCTGTAAAGCTGCGCCGCCAGCGTCTTGTTGGGCGCGAACACGATGGCCGGGCGGCCCAGCCGGGCGATCACGTTGGCCATGGTGAAGGTCTTGCCCGAACCCGTGACGCCCAGCAGCGTCTGGAACACCTCGCCGTCGATCACCCCTTCCACCAGCCCTTCGATGGCCTTGGGCTGGTCGCCGGCCGGCGGATACGGCTGGAAAAGCTCGAACGGCGAGCCCGGGTAGGTGATGAATTCGCCCTGTTTCGCCGGACCGATCGGGTCCAGTTTCTTCAGGTCTGCTATGGCTTCGTTGTTCTCTGGCATGGCTGTTCCCGACAGGTGGCGATCACGCCGGTAAAATTCAAGGCAACCGGAAAGCGTAGCGCAAGTCCGGTTGCCAGCGAAGCTTTCATCCCAAAGGACCTTTCCATGTCTATGTTCACCGCGGTCGAAATGGCACCGCGCGACCCGATCCTCGGCCTCAACGAGCAATTTGCCGCCGACACCAACCCCCAGAAGGTCAACCTCGGCGTCGGCGTCTATTACGACGACAACGGCAAGCTGCCCCTGCTCGAATGCGTGCAGGCGGCCGAGCAGAACATGATGAAAGCGCCCACGGCGCGTGGTTATCTGCCCATCGACGGCATCGCCGCGTACGACAACGCCGTGAAGGCGCTGGTCTTCGGCGCCGACAGCGAACCCGTCACCTCCGGCCGCGTGGCCACCATCCAGGCCATCGGCGGCACCGGCGGCCTGAAGGTCGGCGCCGACTTCCTGAAGAAGCTCAACCCCAGCGCCAAGGTGCTGATCAGCGACCCGAGCTGGGAAAACCACCGCGCGCTGTTCACCAACGCCGGCTTCGAAGTCGAAAGCTACCCCTACTACGACGCCGCCAGGCGCGGCATCAACTTCGACGGCATGCTCGCCGCCCTGAACGCGGCGCCCGCGGGCACCGTGGTCGTGCTGCACGCCTGCTGCCACAACCCGACCGGCTACGACATCACGTCCGAGCAATGGGACCAGGTGGTTGCCGCCGTCAAGGCGAAGAACCTCGTGCCCTTCCTCGACATGGCCTACCAGGGCTTCGGCTACGGCCTGAAGGAAGACGGCGCCGCGGTCGCCAAGTTCGTCGAAGCGGGCCTGACCTTCTTCGTGTCGACCTCGTTCTCCAAGAGCTTCAGCCTGTACGGCGAGCGCGTGGGCGCCCTGTCGGTGCTGTGCGAGAGCAAGGAAGAGGCCGGCCGCGTGCTGTCGCAGCTGAAGATCGCCATTCGCACCAACTACAGCAACCCGCCCACGCACGGCGGCGCCGTGGTGGCCGCGGTGCTCGGCAACCCCGAGCTGCGCGCTCTGTGGGAAAAGGAACTCGGCGAGATGCGCGTGCGCATCAAGGCCATGCGCCAGAAGCTGGTCGACGGCCTGAAGGCCGCCGGCGTGAAGGAAGACATGAGCTTCATCACCACGCAGATCGGCATGTTCAGCTACTCGGGCCTCACCAAGGACCAGATGGTGCGCCTGCGCAATGAGTTCGGCGTGTACGGCACCGACACCGGCCGCATGTGCGTGGCCGCGCTGAACAGCAAGAACATCGAGCACGTGTGTGCCTCGATTGCCAAAGTCATCTAGGTGACAGCAAAGTGTGAGGGAATCGCCTGCGTGGCAATTCCTTCACGCTCCGTGGAAGAAGTAGCCGCGCAACAGCGTCGGCATAGGGGTTAGGCCCCCTGCACCGCTGCGAATGCGCTGATATATTGCACTGCAACATTCCACTCCAAGACCAGCGATGCTCTATCAACTCTACGAAGCCCAGCGTTCCTTGATGGAGCCCTTCTCGGACTTCGCCCAGGCAGCCTCCAAACTCTATGGTCAGGGCGCCGTCTGGGGCCAGTTGCCCATGGCGCAACGCATGGCGGCCGGCTACGACCTGCTGTATCGCCTGGGCAAGGACTACGAAAAGCCCGAATTCAACATCAAGTCGGTGAAGGTCGACGGCGAAGACGTCGTCATCCAGGAAGCCATCGAGCTCGACAAGCCCTTCTGCGAGCTGCGCCGCTTCAAGCGCTTCACCGACGAGCCGCACATCCTCAAGACGCTGAAGAGCCAGCCCGTGGTGCTGATCGTGGCGCCCCTGTCGGGCCACTACGCCACGCTGCTGCGCGACACCGTGCGCACCATGCTGCAGGACCACAAGGTCTACATCACCGACTGGAAGAACGCGCGCCTCGTGCCGCTGGCCGAAGGCGAGTTCCACCTCGACGACTACATCAACTACGTGCAGGAGTTCATCCGCCTGCTGCAGGCCGAGTACGGCAACTGCCACGTGGTGAGCGTGTGCCAGCCGACCGTGCCGGTGCTGGCGGCCGTGTCGCTCATGGCCAGCCGCGGCGAAGCGCTGCCGCTGACCATGACCATGATGGGCGGCCCCATCGACGCGCGCAAGTCGCCCACCGCGGTGAACAACCTCGCGATGAACAAGAGCTTCGAGTGGTTCGAGAACAACGTGATCTACCGCGTGCCGCAAGGCTTCCCGGGTGAAGGCCGCCGCGTGTACCCCGGCTTCTTGCAGCACACCGGCTTCGTGGCCATGAACCCCGACCGCCACGCCACCAGCCACTACGACTACTTCAAGGACCTCATCAAGGGCGACGACGCCAGCGCCGAGGCCCACCGCAAGTTCTACGACGAGTACAACGCCGTGCTCGACATGGACGCCGACTACTACCTGGAAACCATCCGCACCGTGTTCCAGGAGTTCGACCTGGTCAACGGCACGTGGGACGTGAAGAACCCCGACGGCCAGGTGGAGCGCGTGCGCCCGCAGGACATTCGCGGCGCCGCCCTGCTCACCGTCGAAGGCGAGCTCGACGACATCTCCGGCTCGGGCCAGACCGAGGCCGCGCACAGCCTGTGCACCGGCATTTCCGACAGCAAGCGCGAACACTACGAAGTCAAGGGCGCGGGCCACTACGGCATCTTCAGCGGCCGCCGCTGGCGCGAGCTGGTGTACCCGAAGGTGGTGAAGTTCATCGCCGCCAACGACGAGCCGCAGAGCCGCGCTGGCGACCGGGGCGAGCTTGCCGCCGAAGACACGGTGAAACCGACCCGCCGAACCGCCGCTGTCGCCGCCAAGAAGGCGCCGGCCAGAAAGGCCGCCACCGTGGCAGCGCCTGCCGCTCCCATCCCAGCGACTGCACCGGCCGCCAAGAAAGCCGCCGCCCGCAAGAAGCCCGGCACCCGCGCCGCGCGCTGAAGCGCGCCCGCCTCCTCCAGTGAACGGACTCGCCGCACGCATCAACAACGCACTGCCCCAAACGCAGTGCACCCGGTGCGGCTACCCGGACTGCGCAGGCTACGCGCAGGCCGTGGCCGATGAAGAAGCGGGCATCAACCAGTGCCCGCCAGGCGGCGCGCAAGGCATCGAACGGCTGGCGCTCATCACCGGGCGTCCTGCGCTCCCGCTGAACCCCGAGTTTGGTACCGAAGGCCCGCGCGCCATGGCCGTCATCGACGAGGCCTGGTGCATCGGCTGCACCCTGTGCCTGGACGCCTGCCCGACCGACGCCATCGTCGGCATCAACAAGCGCATGCACACGGTGATCGAGGCGCACTGCACCGGCTGCGAGCTGTGCATTCCGGTGTGCCCCGTCGACTGCATCTCGCTCGAGGTCGAGACACCCGGCCTCAGCGGCTGGCAGGCGTGGTCCGCCGAGCAGGCCGACCATGCGCGGCACCGCTACGAGGTGCACGGCAAGCACCGCAACACCGACACCCGGCTGGCAGAACAGCCCGCCGCGGCGCAAGCCCCGCAAGACGCCAGCGAGCGCAAGCGCTCCATCGTCGAAGCAGCCCTGGCGCGGGCCCGCGCCGCATCGCAGCGCCCGCCGACGCCCAAGCCATAACGCACGCCATGACGCTCGACACCCTGCTGATCTACGTCGTCGCCTCGCTCGCGCTTGCGCTGATCCCGGGGCCGACGATGCTGCTGGCGCTGTCCAACGGCATCGAGGGCGGCATGCGCCGCGCGAGCTGGGGCATCGCGGGCGCCTCGCTCGGCAGCATCACGCTGATCGCCGTGGTCGCGCTCGGCCTGGGCTCGCTGCTCGCGGCGTCCGAATGGCTGTTCAACGCGATCCGCGTCGCCGGTGTGGCCTACCTGGTGTGGTTGGGCGTGAAGCTGTGGCGAAGCGAAGCGGCCGACCTGCGCACCGCGATGGCCAGGTCGTCGTCTCAGGAGCGCCCGCAGGGCCGCATCGCGCTCATGCGCAGCCTGGCCGTGGCGCTGTCGAACCCGAAGACGGTGCTGTTCTTCGCGGCCTTCCTGCCGCAGTTCGTCGACATCGCGAAGCCGCAGGGTCCGCAGTACCTGCTGCTCGGCGCGATGTTCGTGGCGCTCGACACCTGCGTGATGCTGGCCTACGCGGGCGCCGGCACGCAGGCTGTGCGCTTTCTTTCGCAACGCGGGCTGAAGGCGATGAACCGCGGCTGCGCGGTGGGCATGTGGCTGCTCGCGGCAACGCTGGCCGTGTGGCGCCGCCCCGGCGCCTGACGCACGCAGCGCGCCTTCAGCCCCTGCGCTTGAAGAGCAGCAGCAGCACCCCCGACAGCACCACGCCCACGGCGTACCACTCGAAGCGCGTCACCGTCTCGTGGGCGATCCACACGCCCAGCAGCATCGCGATCACCGGGTTCACGAAGGTGTAGCTTGCCGCCAGCGCGGCCGGCGCCTTCGCCAGCAACACCATGTAGGCGTTGAAGGCAATGAGCGAGCCGAACACCACCAGGTAGACCCATGCGGCCACGGCCTCGGCCTGCAACGGCCAGCCCATGGTTTCGCCGGACACCGCGGCCAACGCCATCAGCACCACGCCGCCGCACAGCATCTCGCTCGCGAAACCCATCGCGCCCGGCGCCAGCGGCAGGCTGCGCTGGCTCAGCACGCTGCCGAGCGACCAGCACACGCACGCGATGCAGATGGCCACCAGCCCCGCGGGCGACGACTTGAAGCCGCTGCCCTGCGTGAGCATCAGCACGCCGACCAGCCCAAGCGCGATGCCGGCGGCTTCCAGCTTCGACGGCTTCACGCCCCAGATCAGGTTCAGCAAGGCGATCAACAGCGGAATCACCGCGATGAACGCCACCACCAGCCCCGAGCCGATCGACACCTCGGCGTTCGCCGTTCCGCCCATGCCGCCGCCCAGCATCAGCGCGCCGACGACGAAGGCGTTGCGCCACTGCACGCGCGTGGGCCACGGTGCGCCGCGCCAGCGCATCCACACCGCCAGCAGCACGCCGGCGACCAGAAAGCGCGAGCCCATCTGCAGGAACGGCGGAAAGCTGATCAGCGCGTACTTGATCGCGAGGTAGGTCGAGCCCCAGACCACCCACGTGGCGGCAAGGCAGAGCCACAGCAGCGGCGGCAAGCCTGAACGTGCTGTGGAAATTTCATTGGTGGAAGAAACGAGTGTCGACATGGCGAGGTGTCTCTGGGTTCTTGGTGTTGAATGCCAAGCATGGTATGAAAGCCATCCCCCGCGAGCCATGCAGGTTTCATGGTTCTTCCACCGCCCCACCGTCGATTTGAAGGACTTGCATGGACTTCGCCTTGAACCCCGCGCTGGACGCGCACGACACCCGCATCCTTGCCGAGCTGCAGGCCGACGCGCGCCTCTCGATGGCCGAGCTTGGCCGACGCGTGCACCTGAGCCAGCCGGCCGTGACCGAGCGCGTGAAAAAGCTGGAGGCGGCCGGCGTCATCAGCGGCTACCGCGCCACCGTCAACCTGGGCAAGCTGGGCTACGGCATCCGCGCCATCATCCGCGTCGGCCGCGCCGACTACGACCTGGTCGTGAAGCTGGTGCAGGACACGCCCGAGTGCGTCAATGCCTACAACGTGACCGGCGAGGACAGCTGGGTGCTGGAAATCGCGGTCATCGACGTGAGCCACCTCGACGCGGTGGTCACCAAGTTCTGCATCCTGACCGAGACGGCCACCTCGATCATCCTGAACCCCGCGCGCGAGCACCAGGCCATGCTGCCGCCGCAGCGCTCCGACGTGAGGCCGCCGATCCGCAAGGTGCTCAACGCGTAGTGGCGGACGCGGCGGACGCGGCGGACGCGGCGGACGCGCCGAACGCGCTGAATGCCGCAACGACTTCCGGCGGCGCCTGCACCATCTCGATCAGCACGCCCTCGCCCGCAATCGGGAACTCGTCGTTCGCCTTCGGGTGCAGGAAGCAGATGTCGAAGCCCGCCGCGCCCTTGCGGATGCCGCCCGGCGCAAAGCGCACGCCCTGCGCCGTGAGCCATTCCACGGCCTTGGGCAGGTCGTCGATCCACAGGCCCACGTGGTTCAGCGGCGTGGTGTGCACGGCCGGCTTCTTCTCGGGGTCCAGCGGCTGCATCAGGTCGACCTCGACCTTGAACGGGCCCACGCCCATCGCGCAGATGTCCTCGTCGACGTTCTCGCGCTCGCTCTTGAAGGTGCCGGTGACCTCGAGCCCCAGCATGTCGACCCACAGCGTCTGCAGGCGCAGCTTGTCGGGGCCGCCGATGGCGATCTGCTGGATGCCCAGCACCTTGAAGGGGCGGGTTGTGTGGATGGCGGTCGTGGTCGTCGTGGTGGTCATGCGGCGCAACCTTCCTCGCTTGTTTCCTGCACCTGGCGCGCGCCGAGGCCGAGCTTGCGCAGCAGCACCGTGTCGGCCTCGACATCGGGGTTGCCCGTCACCAGCAGCTTGTCGCCGTAGAAGATCGAATTCGCGCCGGCCATGAAGCACAGCGCCTGCACCGCGTCGCCCAGCTGCTGGCGCCCGGCCGACAGCCGCACGCGCGCGGTCGGCATGGTGATGCGCGCGACCGCGATCATGCGCACGAAGTCGAAGGGGTCGACCGGCTCCGAGTCGGCCAGCGGCGTGCCGGGCACGCGCACCAGGCTGTTGATGGGCACCGACTCCGGGTACGGGTTCAGGTTGGCCAGCTGCGCGATCAGCCCCGCGCGGTGCACCGGCGCCTCGCCCATGCCCACGATGCCGCCGCAGCACACGCTGATGCCGGCGCTGCGCACGTGGGCCAGCGTGTCGAGCCGGTCCTGGTAGGTGCGCGTGTCGACCACGTCGGTGTAGTACTCGGGCGCGGTGTCGAGGTTGTGGTTGTAGTAGTCCAGGCCCGCGGCCTTCAGCTGCTGCGCATGGTGCGGCTGCAGCATGCCCAGCGTGGCGCAGGTCTGCATGCCGAGGCCCTTCACGGCCTCGACCAGCACGGCCACCTTTTCCACGTCGCGGTCCTTCGGCGCGCGCCAGGCGGCGCCCATGCAGAAGCGCGTGGCGCCCGCGTCTTTCGCGGCCTGCGCGGCGCGCACCACCTCGTCGACCTCCATGAGCTTCTGCGCCTTCACGCCGGTGTCGAACTCGGCCGACTGCGGGCAGTAGCCGCAGTTCTCGGGGCAGCCGCCGGTCTTCACCGACAGCAGCGTGGCCAGCTCGATATCGCCCGCTGGAAAGTGCTCGCGGTGCACGGTCTGTGCCTCGAACAGCAGTTCCATGAAGGGCTTGTCGAGCAGCGCCTGGATGGCCTCGACGGACCAGCGCACGTCGGCCTGGGGAGCCACGGGCTCTAACGGCTTTGCGGGCCGGTGCAGCGTGATCGCCTGTTGCAGGTCGTTGGCCCCCATCAGTTGAACTCCATGATGATCTGGTCCACCGCGAGCGATTCGCCCTTGTTGGCCGAAATCTTGCCCACCACGCCGTCCTGCGTGGCGAACAGCACGTTCTCCATCTTCATCGCCTCGATCACCGCGAGCTTCTCGCCGGCTTGCACCTGCTGCCCCGGTTGCACCGACACCTCGACCAGCAGGCCCGGCATCGGCGACATCAGGAACTTGCTCAGGTCGGGCGGCGCCTTGTAGGGCATCAGCTCCAGCAGCCGCGCGCCCAGCGGCGACAGCACCGTCGCCTCGATCTGCGTGCCGTCGTGCGACACGCGCAGCGCCAGCGGGTTCTTGCCCGCGCCGCGCTCCACCTGCGCGGTGAAGGGCTTGTCGTTGACCATGCCCGTCACGCGAATGGCGCCCAGCGCAAAGCCGCTGTCGATCTTGTAGCTCTTGCCGCCCACGGCCACCGCGCTCGCGCCTGTCTTGCCGTGAAAGTCGGTGACCGACACCGGGTGGTGCACATGCTTGCCCTCAGGCCCCAGCTCGACCACCACGAACTGCTCGCCCACCTTCACGCCGTGGCCTTCCAGCTGCCCGCTGATGCCCGAGGCGCGCGCGCGATAGCGCCGGTGCACGTACGCGGCCAGCGCGACGAGGAACGACGGGTCGGCATGCGGCACGTCTTCCGCGTGGAAGCCCTTGCCGTAGTGCTCGGCGATGAAGCCGGTGTTGAAGTCGCCCGCCACGAACTTCGGGTGCGCCAGCAGCGCCGCCTGGAACGGAATGTTGCTGCTGATGCCACGAATCACGAAGCCGTTCAGCGCCTCGCGCATGCGGGCGATGGCGTGGTTGCGGTCCTTGCCGTGCACGATGAGCTTGGCGATCATCGAGTCGTAGTACATCGGGATCTCGCCGCCGTCGTACACGCCCGTGTCCACGCGCACGCCGTTCAGGTGCTCGGTGTCGCTGGCGAACATGGTCTGCGCGGGCGGCTGGAACTTCACCAGCCGGCCGGTCGAAGGCAGGAAGTTGCGGAACGGGTCTTCGGCGTTGATGCGGCACTCGATGGCCCAGCCGTCGCGCTTCACCTGCTCCTGCGTGAGGGGCAGCGGCTCGCCGGCGGCCACGCGGATCATCAGCTCCACCAGGTCCAGCCCGGTGATGCATTCCGTCACCGGGTGCTCCACCTGCAGGCGCGTGTTCATCTCCAGGAAGTAGAAGCTCTGGTCCTTGCCGACCACGAACTCCACCGTGCCTGCGCTCTGGTAGTTCACGGCCTTGGCCAGCTGCACGGCCTGCGCGCCCATCGCCTTGCGCGTGGCGTCGGTGATGAAGGGCGAAGGCGCCTCCTCGATCACCTTCTGGTGGCGCCGCTGGATGGAGCACTCGCGCTCGTTCAGGTAGATGACGTTGCCGTGCGAGTCGCCCAGCACCTGGATCTCGATGTGGCGCGGCTCCTCGACGAATTTCTCGATGAACACGCGGTCGTCGCCGAAGCTGTTGCGCGCCTCGTTGCGGCACGAGGTGAAGCCCTCGAAGGCTTCCTTGTCGTTGAAGGCCACGCGCAGGCCCTTGCCGCCGCCGCCGGCCGAGGCCTTGATCATCACGGGGTAGCCGATGTCGTTGGCAATCTCCACGGCGCGCTCGGCCGTCTCGATGGCGTCGTTCCAGCCCGGAATGGTGTTGACCTTGGCCTCGTTCGCGAGCTTCTTCGAGGCAATCTTGTCGCCCATCGCCGCGATCGAATAGTGCTTCGGGCCGATGAAGGCGATGCCCTCTTCCTCGACCTTGCGCGCGAAGGCTTCGTTCTCCGACAGGAAGCCGTAGCCGGGGTGCACGGCCTCGGCGCCGGTCTTCTTGCAGGCCGCGATGATGCGGTCGGCCTGCAGGTAGCTGTCGCGGCTGGGCGCCGCGCCGATGTGCACGGCCTCGTCGGCCAGCTCGACGTGGCGGGCTTCCTTGTCGGCGTCGGAGTAGACGGCGACGGTCAGGATGCCCATCTTCTTCGCGGTCTGGATCACGCGGCAGGCGATCTCGCCGCGGTTGGCAATCAGGATCTTCTTGAACATGTTCTTCTTCTCCGTGCCGCTCAGAGCGGGATGTTGCCGTGCTTGCGCCACGGGTTCTCGAGCTTCTTCTCGCGCAGCATCACCAGCGAGCGGCAGATGCGCTTGCGTGTCTCGTGCGGCAGGATCACGTCGTCGATGTAGCCGCGGGCGCTGGCCACGTACGGGTTGGCGAAGCGCGCCTTGTATTCGGCTTCGCGGGCGGCCAGCTTCTCGGGGTCGTTCTTGTCTTCGCGGAAGATGATTTCCACCGCGCCCTTGGCGCCCATCACCGCGATCTCGGCGCGCGGCCAGGCCAGGTTGACGTCGCCGCGCAGGTGCTTGGAGGCCATCACGTCGTACGCGCCGCCGTAGGCCTTGCGCGTGATGACGGTGATCTTCGGCACCGTGCACTCCGCGTAGGCGTACAGCAGCTTGGCGCCGTGCTTGATGATGCCGCCGTACTCCTGCCCGGTGCCGGGCATGAAGCCGGGCACGTCGACAAAGGTGACCACCGGAATGTTGAAGGCATCGCAAAAGCGCACGAAGCGCGCCGCCTTGATGCTGCTCTTGATGTCCAGGCAACCGGCCAGCACCAGCGGCTGGTTGGCCACGATGCCGATGGTCTGGCCTTCCATGCGCGCGAAGCCGATCACGATGTTCTTCGCGTAATCCGGCTGCAGCTCGAAGAAGTCGCCGTCGTCCACCACCTTCAGGATGAGTTCCTTGATGTCGTAGGGCTTGTTCGGGTTGTCGGGCACCAGCGTGTCCAGCGAGTAGTCGGGCCGGTCGGCCGGGTCGCCCTGGCCGTTGTTGCCCAGGCGCACGGGCGGCTTCTCGCGGTTGTTCAGCGGCAGGTAGTTGTACAGGCGGCGCAGCATCATGAGCGCCTCGACGTCGTTCTCGAACGCCATGTCGGCCACGCCGCTGCGCGTGGTGTGGGTGATGGCGCCGCCCAGCTCCTCGGCCGTCACGCTCTCGTGCGTCACGGTCTTCACCACGTCGGGGCCGGTGACGAACATGTAGCTGCTGTCCTTCACCATGAAGATGAAGTCGGTCATGGCCGGCGAGTACACCGCGCCGCCCGCGCACGGGCCCATCACCATGCTGATCTGCGGCACCACGCCCGAGGCCATCACGTTGCGCTGGAACACGTCGGCATAGCCGCCCAGCGAGGCCACGCCTTCCTGGATGCGGGCGCCGCCCGAATCGTTCAGCCCGATGACGGGCGCGCCGACCTTCATGGCCTGGTCCATCACCTTGCAGATCTTCTCGGCATGCGCCTCGCTGAGCGCGCCGCCGAAGACGGTGAAGTCCTGGCTGAACACGAACACCAGGCGGCCGTTGATCATGCCGTAGCCCGTGACCACGCCGTCGCCCGGAATCTTCTGCTCGGCCATGCCGAAGTCGACCGAGCGGTGCTCCACGAACATGTCCCACTCTTCGAAGGTGTTGTCGTCCAGCAGCAGCTCGATGCGCTCGCGCGCGGTGAGCTTGCCCTTGGCATGCTGCGCGTCGATGCGCTTCTGCCCGCCGCCGAGGCGCGCCTTGGCGCGGCGCTGTTCGAGTTGTTCAATCAGTTCTTGCATGGTGTGTTCCGAAGCTGTGGTCCTGAATTGCTGTGCGATGTGCTGTGTTGTGCTTTGCCGAGCCGTGCCGCCTGGGGTCGTTCACGGGCGCGCGGTGATGGCCGCCGCCGCCAGCAGGCTGCGTGCCGCCGTGGAGGCCGGCAGGCTGCCCTGCGCCACCTGCTGCGTGAGCTGCGGCAGCAGCTCGCGCACCTGTGGGTGATGTTTGAAGGCCTGCTTGAGCCCGGCGTCGATGCGCTCCCACATCCACGCGGTGGCCTGCCTTTCGCGGCGCGTGGCGAGCTTGCCGTTGGCGGTCTGCAGTTGCCTGAACTGGCTCACGGCGTCCCAGAAGGCGTCGACACCGGTGCCCGCGAGCGCGCTCAACTGCAGCACCCTGGGCAGCCAAAAGCGCACCTGCGCGCCGCTGTGCGCGTCGTGCACCGCGTGCGCGTGCTCGGGGTTGCCCTGGTGGCCGAACAGGCGCAGGGCGGAGGTGATCTGCGCCTGCGCGCGCGTGGCCGCGTCCTTGTCGATGTCGGCCTTGTTGATGACCACGAGGTCGGCGATTTCCATCACGCCCTTCTTGATGGCCTGCAGGTCGTCGCCGGCGTTGGGCAGCTGCATCAGCACGAACATGTCCGTCATGCCCGACACGGCCGTCTCGCTCTGGCCCACGCCCACGGTCTCGACGATGACCACGTCGTAGCCCGCGGCCTCGCACACCAGCATGGCCTCGCGCGTCTTCTCGGCCACGCCGCCCAGCGTGCCGCTCGAAGGGCTGGGCCGGATGTAGGCGCGCTCGTGCACCGACAGCCGCTCCATGCGCGTCTTGTCCCCGAGGATGGAGCCGCCCGACACGGTGGAAGAAGGGTCGATGGTCAGCACCGCCACGCGGTGCCCCTTGTCGATCAGCAGCAGCCCCAGCGTTTCGATGAAGGTCGACTTGCCCACGCCCGGCACACCCGAGATGCCCAGGCGAAACGAACTGCCGGTGCGCGGCAGCAGCGCCGTGAGCAGTTCGTCGGCCTGCGCACGGTGGTCGGCGCGTGTGGATTCGAGCAGCGTGATCGCCTTGGCGATGGCACGGCGCTGCGGCATTCCCTCGGTGCCTGCGAGCGCCTGTTCGAGCCCCTGCACCGTGTTCAGCACGCCGCCTCCGACGCCACGCGCCAGCGGTAATGCAGGTCGACGCCCTCCTCGCCCTCCAGCACGAAGCCGTGCCGCAGGTAAAAGCGGTTGGCGTCGCTTTTCACGAGCGCGGTGAGCGCGATGTCGCGCTGCTGCTCGCGCGCCTGCGCCTTGGCCCAGCGCAGCACCCATTCGCCGATGCCCAGGCCCTGGAAGCCGGTGCGCAGGTAGAGGTGGTCCAGCCGCAGCGCATCGGCGCCCTCGGGCTTGAGCGTGACGAAGCCCACGCGCTGGTCGCCGTCGAGCACGATGTGGTGCATGAACGGCACCACGAAGCCCGCGCTCAGCCGCTCGCGCGAACGCTCGGGGTCGAAGCGGCCCACGCGCTCCAGGCTCGGGCGCATCGCGTCGACGCGCAGGGCCAGCATGGCCTCGAAATCGCTGGAGTCCACCGGCTGCAGCGACAGCCGCGACAAGAGATCGCTCACGTCGGTGCTTCGGTTCAGGCCGCGACGGCCGCGCGAATCTGCTCCAGCACGTCCTTGGCGCTGGCCGGAATGGGCGTGCCCGGCCCGTAGATGCCCTTGACGCCGGCCTCGTACAGGAAGTCGTAGTCCTGCCGCGGAATCACGCCGCCGACGAACACGATGATGTCGTCCGCGCCCTGCTTCTTCAGCTCCTCGATGATGGCCGGCACCAGCGTCTTGTGGCCGGCGGCGAGCGTGCTCACGCCCACGGCATGCACGTCGTTCTCGATGGCCTGGCGCGCGCATTCCTCGGGCGTTTGAAACAACGGGCCCATGTCCACGTCGAAGCCCAGGTCGGCGAAGGCCGTGGCCACCACCTTGGCGCCGCGGTCGTGGCCGTCCTGCCCGAGCTTGGAAATCATCACGCGCGGGCGGCGGCCCTGCGCTTCGGCGAAGGCGTTGATTTCGGTCTTCAGCGCTTCCCAGCCTTCGGCCGAGTCATAGGCCGCGGCGTACACGCCGGTCACCTTCTGCGTGTCGGCGCGGTGGCGGCCGAAAGACTTTTCGAGCGCGTCAGAAATTTCCCCGACCGTGGCGCGCAGGCGCACCGCGTCGATGCTCAGCGCCAGCAGGTTGCCGGTGTTGTTCTCGGCGGCGTCGGTCAGCGCGTCGAGTGCGGCCTGCACCTTGGTGCTGTCGCGCGAGGCGCGAATGGCCTGCAGCCGCGCCACCTGCTGGTCGCGCACCTTCACGTTGTCGATGGACAGGCTGTCGATCGCGTCCTCGGTCTTCAGCTTGTACTTGTTGACACCCACGATCACGTCCTTGCCGGAGTCGATGCGCGCCTGCTTCTCCGCGGCGGCGGCCTCGATCTTCAGCTTGGCCCAGCCGCTGTCCACCGCCTTGGTCATGCCGCCCATGGCCTCGACCTCTTCGATGATGGTCCAGGCCGCGTCGGCCATGTCCTGCGTGAGCTTCTCCATCATGTAGCTGCCGGCCCAGGGATCGATCACGTTGGTGATGTGCGTCTCTTCCTGGATGATGAGCTGCGTGTTTCGCGCGATGCGCGAGCTGAACTCGGTGGGCAGCGCGATGGCTTCGTCGAGCGCGTTGGTGTGCAGGCTCTGCGTGCCGCCGAACACCGCGGCCATGGCCTCGATGGTGGTGCGCACCACGTTGTTGTACGGGTCCTGCTCGGTGAGGCTCCAGCCCGAGGTCTGGCAGTGCGTGCGCAGCATCAGGCTCTTGGGGTTCTTGGGCTCGAACTCCTTCATGATGCGGCACCACAGCAGGCGCGCCGCGCGCATCTTGGCCACCTCGAGGTAGAAGTTCATGCCGATGGCCCAGAAGAAGCTCAGCCGCCCGGCGAAGCCGTCGACGTCGAGCCCCTTGGCCAGCGCGGTCTTCACGTATTCCTTGCCGTCGGCCAGCGTGAAGGCCAGCTCCAGCGCCTGGTTGGCGCCGGCCTCCTGCATGTGATAGCCGCTGATGGAGATCGAGTTGAACTTGGGCATCTTCTGCGCCGTGTACTCGATGATGTCGCCGATGATCCGCATGCTCGGCGCTGGCGGAAAGATGTACGTGTTGCGGACCATGAACTCCTTGAGGATGTCGTTCTGGATGGTTCCGCTCAGCAGCTCCTGCGACACGCCCTGCTCTTCCGCCGCGACCACGTAGCCCGCGAGCACCGGCAGCACGGCGCCGTTCATCGTCATCGACACGGAGACCTTGTCCAGCGGGATCTGGTCGAACAGGATCTTCATGTCTTCCACCGAGTCGATGGCCACGCCGGCCTTGCCGACGTCGCCGGTCACGCGCGGGTGGTCGCTGTCGTAGCCGCGGTGGGTGGCCAGGTCGAAGGCCACGCTCACGCCCTGCCCGCCGGCGGCCAGCGCCTTGCGGTAGAAGGCGTTGGACTCTTCCGCCGTGGAAAAGCCCGCGTACTGGCGGATGGTCCAGGGGCGCACCGCGTACATGGTGGCCTGCGGGCCGCGCAGGTAGGGCTCGAATCCGGGCAGCGTGTCGGTGTACTTCAGGCCCTGCAGGTCGGCCGCGGTGTACAGCGGCTTCACGCTGATGCCGTCGGGCGTGATCCAGTTCAGCGCGTTCACGTCGCCACCGGGCGCGGACTTGGCCGCGGACTTGGCCCAGGCCTCGAGGTCGGCGGGCTTGAAGGTGGGTGCTGGTGTGCTGCTCATGAAGGGGGCCGTTCGCAGGGTCTGCAAGGTATTTCGCAAATTCGCTCGCACGGATTTGCAAGCCGGGCGCGAGTCTACTCCATCCGTAATTATTAATTCAAACAGCTTTTTTGCAGTACAGTCCGGCCCATGTCCGCCGTCACCCTCACTCCCCGCGCCCTCTATGAAGAGGTGGCCGAGCTGCTGCGCCAGCGGATCTTCCGCCGCGAGCTGGAGCCCGGCAGCTGGATCGACGAACTCAAGCTGGCCGAGGAATACGGCATCAGCCGCACCCCCCTGCGCGAAGCCCTGAAGGTGCTGGCGGCCGAAGGCCTGGTGACGATGAAGGTGCGCCGCGGCGCCTACGTGACCGAGGTGTCGGAGCAGGACCTGGCCGACGTGTACCACCTGCTCTCGCTGCTGGAGAGCGACGCCGCCAGCGTGGTGGCCGAGCGCGCCACCGAAGCGCAGCGCGCCGAGCTGAAGGCGCTGCACGCCGAGCTGGAGGCCGCGGCCACGCCCGAAGACCGCGAGCACTTCTTCGCGGTGAACGAGCGCTTTCACATGTGCCTGCTGGCCATTGCCAACAACAAGTGGCGCGACCAGATGGTGGCCGACCTGCGCAAGGTGATGAAGCTCAACCGGCACAACTCGCTGCTGAAGGCCGGGCGCATCGGCGAGTCGCTGGCCGAGCACCGCGCGGTGATGGCGGCCATCGAGGCGCGCGACGCCGAGGCGGCGATGGCGCGCATGCAGGAGCATTTCCGCAACGGCCTGGAAGCCGCTGTATAAAGCTCGCCCCCAGGCTGCGCGCACTTCGTGTCGCTCCTCCAACCCCCTACCGGGGGCGGCACCTGCAGCCCGGCAAAGCCGGTTCCGCGGTGCCCCGCGTACTGCACCGCTCTTTTTTCAGTCCAGGTTCAGCGTGCCGGCCTCGCCGGCGATGCGCTGCGCCGTCTCCAGCAGGATCGGCACGATGCGCGAGACCATCGCGTCCTTGGGCAGCAAGTAGGCCGGCCCGCCGCAACTCACGGCGTAGCGCTCGCCCCGGGGCCCTTCCAGCGCGAAGCCGAGGGCATGGATGTGCGGATTCCAGTCGCCGAAGGAGCCGCAGTAGCCGTGTTGCGCGTACTCGTCGAGCCCGGCCATCAGGCGCGGCTCGATGGCGCCCCAGTTCTCCCCGCTTTCCAGGCGGATCTGCTCCAGCAGCACCGCCTGCTCGGGCTCGGGCAGCGCGGCCAGGAACGCCCGGCCGGCCGCGGAGGTGGCGATGGTCATGCGCGTGCCCACGTCGATGCGCGAGCTGATCACCACCGAGCGCGGCCGCAGCGAGTCGATGACCAGCATGTCGAGCTCGTCGCGCACCGTCAGATGCACGCTCACGCCGGCCGACTCCGACAGCTCCCCCAGATAGGGCCGCGCCATGGTCCGCAGGTCGAAATTGCGCAGGTAGCGGCTGCTCATGTCGAGCAGCGCGGGGCCGAGGCTGAAGCGCTCGCTGTCTTCCGACTGGCGCAGGTAGCCCGCGCCCACCAGCGTGGCGGTGAGGCGCGACACCGTCGCCTTGGGGATGCCCGTGGCATCCGCCAGTTCCCTGTTGCCGATGGCCGCTGGCGCCATCCCTATCACCTTGAGGAGCGCCAGACCGCGTGCGAGCGCGCTTACTTCTTCTTTGCCGCCGATCGCGTCATTCATGTATCCATGCCTTTTTATTTCCCTGACCCCCCCATTTTTCAGCAAAAACCCATTGACGCGCCACTTATCAAGAAGTAGGAATTTCGGAACAGCGTTTCACTGAAATGGTGCATGGGGCGCATGGCGGCGCGTCCGCATACGTTTGCGGAGAGAAAAAGCGGGGAAATCCGCTGGGTGCGACGAGCGAGCGACGAACCCACCCGCGCCAAATCGGCAAGAGAACCCGGCTCAGGCCGCCTGCGTGGCAGGCTCGTGCGCGAGTGCCATCACCTCATGCGGCGGCAGGGTTTTCAGCTTGTGGTCGCTCCACACCTGGCGCCAGCGGCGCGCGCCCGGCAGGCCGTTGCGCAGGCCCAGCATGTGGCGCGCAATCGACCACCAGTGGGTGCCGTGCTCGGCGGCTTCGCGGGCCATGTAGTCGCACATCAGCGACTCGACCTCTTCGCGCGTGAGCGCCTGCGGCGCGGCGCCGTAGAACTCCGCGTCCCATTCGGCCAGCCACCAGGGGTTGTGGTACGCCTCGCGCCCCACCATCACGCCGTCGAGCAGCCGCAGGTGCTCGTGCACCTGCGCGTTCACCGAAATGCCGCCGTTGATGGCGAACTTAAGGGCCGGAAACTCGTGCTTGAGCCGGTGCACCAGCTCGTAGCGCAGCGGCGGAATCTCGCGGTTCTGCTTCGGGCTCAGGCCCTGCAGCCAGGCGTTGCGCGCATGCACGATGAAGGTCTGGCAGCCCGCCTCGCTCACCGTGCCTACAAAGTCGCGCACGAACTCGTAGCTCTCGATCTTGTCGATGCCGATGCGGTGCTTGACCGTGACCGGAATGCCGACCACGTCGACCATCGCCTTCACGCAATCGGCCACCAACGTCGGCTCGTTCATGAGGCAGGCGCCGAACGCGCCGCGCTGCACGCGCTCGCTGGGGCAGCCGCAGTTCAGGTTGACCTCGTCGTAGCCCCACTCTTCGCCGAGCCTGGCGCAGTGCGCCAGGTCGGCCGGCTCGCTGCCGCCTAGCTGCAGCGCCACGGGATGTTCCTCGGCGTTGAAGCGAAGGTGACGGGGCACGTCGCCGTGAATCAGCGCGCCGGTGGTCACCATCTCGGTGTAGAGCAGCGCGTGGCGCGACAGCAGGCGATGGAGGTACCGGCAATGGCGGTCGGACCAGTCCATCATGGGTGCAACGGAGATGACCTTCTCTTCCAAAACGCGCGATCCTGTGGTTGTCTGCATGGGCCCGGACATCGGGCGGGCGAGCCCCCGAGTTTCTCACGCAGCGTTTTCCACCCGCCCCCGCACGGCCATGTAGTTCCCCGGCGTCACCCCGAAGCACCGGCGAAACCAGCGCGAGAAATGCGCCTGGTCGGTGAAGCCGCATTGCGCCGCCACCTCCGCCGCCGCCTGCCCTTCGCGCAGCAGCACCTTGGCCCGGCCGATGCGCGCCAGCCGCGCGTAGTGCGCGGGCGTCATGCCTACGGCCACGCGGAACAGCCGGTGAAAGTGCTCGCGCGACACGCCCAGCCGCAGCGCGAGCACGCCGGGGTCGATGTGGCAGGCGTCCTCGGTGGCCAGGGCCCGGCACACCGCCTCGACGCGTGCATCGCTCATCTGCCGCTCGACCGCGACAAGCTCGTTGCCCGTCTGCGCGCGAAGAACCCGCGCCAGCAGCCGGCCCAGCGCGGCCCCATCTTCCGCGCGCGCGGCGGCGGCCAGCGCATGGGCCGCGGCCTCGTCCCGTCGCACCGTGCGGTGCAGCACGCCCCTGCGCGCCTCAGGCCAACCGAGTTGCTCGGCCACCCAGGCCTGCTGCACATACAGCATGACCATGCGAAAGCCCTGGGCGCTGACGCCGGCGGTGTGCAGCATGCCGGGGGCCATCACCACCATGTCGCCGGCTTCGGCCCCCTGCCGCTCGCCCGCGCAGGTGAATTCGCAACGCCCTTCCAGGATGGCGCCCACGCTCCACTCGGCATGCCAGTGCAGGTCGAAGTGGGCCTTGGGGTCGGCGGCGAACATGGCCTCGACCTGCGCGCCGTCTTCCATCGGCAGGCTGATGACGCGGGAGGCGGCGCCGTGGGTCATTCCGGTGAACTCGGCGCGAGCATCAGGCTGCGAGCGCACCGCGCACGGTGATGCCCATCCAGCCCGCGCTCGCCGTGCTCGCCCGCACCTCGCCGAGCAGGGCCAGTTCCTCGACCGGGTGTTCGTGGAACTTCAGGGTCGCCGTGCCGCCGGTCCAGCCCGACTCGACGCGGTCGATGATGTCCGCGCGCAGGTAGCGCGGCGTCGCCACGCTGCCGGGCTGCGTCAGGTCGGGCCAGCCCACGGCGCCGATGGTGGGCGCGCCCAGGAAACCCAGCCGCTCGGCCTTCTCGCCCGTGAGCGTGACCGAGGCATCGACCAGCCGCCGCTCCTTCACGCTCAGGCTCGCGCCCAGCCGGCTTCCTCTGGAAAGCGGCGAGGCCGCGGGGTGAATCAGCGGCAGGCTGCGCGTGAGCCAGGTGTGGCCGATCTTCTTGGGCCAGCCCTGCAGCCAACCGCGCAGCAGCGAGATGTCCTGGTCCACATAGATCAGCGGGCAATAGAAGCGCGCGGCCTCGCCGGGCCGGCCCGCGAGCTCGAGCACGACGATGGTTTCGCGGTACTGCGCGTACACCGGGTCCAGCAGCTCCTGCCCGTCGTCGCCGCAGGCCTGCCAGTCGGCGAAGTGCACGCAGCCGTTGCCGGTGGGCGCGCCGAGTTCCGCGGGCACCAGCGCGGCGCCGCGCGCGGCGTCGAACTCGAAGGCCACGTTGACGAGCCAGCCGGCGTAGTGCCAGGGCGGCGCCTGCACGAGCGCGCTGCGGCCGGAAGAAGTGAAGGGAGCGGTGAACGGAGCGGTGAAAGACTGCGGCATCTGGGAAAGCATTGCAAGTTCAAGACCGCCGCACGATAGGTCACGCCCGCCGCGCGGTCTTGTACGCCAGTGATGCGCCAGTGATGCGGCGGCCTGGCCGTACCTCAGGCGCCGGCTCTACAACTCAAGGAACTCAGGGCTCGACCGCGGCCTGCGACTGCTCCAGCACTGCCGTCAGTTGCTCGACCGTGTACGGCTTGCGCAGCCACACCGTGCCCTTCATGGCCGTGGCCGGTTCCGATTGCCCGGTAACGAACACCACCGGCACGCGGTGGTCGCTCAGCAGGCGCTCCGCAAAGTCATGCCCCGACAACGCGGGCAGGCCGATGTCGACCAGCACCACGTCGAACGCACCGTCGAAGAAGCGCGCGATGGCCGCCTCCGCGCTGCGCACGCCGGTGGCCCAGTGGCCCATGGCTTCGAGCAGTTTCAAGGTGGTGGCAAGGGTGTCGGCGTCGTCCTCGACGAGGAGCACGCGGAGTTTTTTCTGTTCTGCCGACGATGGAAACGGTTCGGTTGTCATTGATTTGCATTTTTCCAGACAAACCGCCGCCATGCGCTGCGCAGGGTGGTCCGCGCGCAGGGATCTACGACAGATGGCGGTGTTGTCCGACTCGCTGGCCCGCCTCGCGGGAGACAATTGCGGCCTCGGCGCGAGACAAGCCGGGCCACGACAACGAGACACGAGAGCACAAGAGAGCTTCAGAGCGCCACAAAGATGACCCGCATCTACCTGATAGAAGACAACCCGCTGATCGCCGACACACTGACCGACGGGCTGCAACATTTTTGCGAATGCGATGTCATCGGCAACGCCACCACCTCCGACGACGCCATCCACTGGTTGAAGGAAAACCCCGAGGGCTGGGACGCGGCGGTGATCGACATCTTCCTGGCCGAGGGCAACGGCCTGACGGTGGCGCAGTACCTGAAGGAGCACAAGTCGCCGTCGCAGCGCACGGTGGTGCTCATGAACTATGCGAGTTCCGAAGTGCGCGAAGGCGCTTTGTCCGCGGGCGTGGATGCGGTGTTCGACAAGTCGCTGCAGCTCGAGGCCTTCTACGAGTTCTGCAAGCAGCTGAACATTTCCCCTCGCCGGTAGACGAAGGCGCGCTCAAGCAAACTCGGGGGCATGAACACCACGTCCCCACCCCTGCTGGACGCTGCCGGGCTGAAGCAACTGGCCACCACGCGCGACGAAGCGTCCGCAGTAACGCCCTGCCCGTGTCGCCTACAAGCCGCCACCGCCTGGGAAAGCATCACCGAAGAACGCTGGCCCGAAGCCTTGATGCAGCGCGTCGGCACGCTGCGCGACCCCGAGCTGCATGAGCCGACCTTCGAAGAATGGCACCCTGCCGGCACGCGCTACGACTCGCCCGACGCACCCATCTCGGTGGCGCACTTTCCGTACAACCGCTGCGACGTGTACCGCTGCGCGTCGTGCACGCGGCTGGTGTTGCGCTACACCGAGTTCGGCGGCTACTACGTCGACCACCGCGTGCGCGTGGTCGACCCGGCGCTCATCACCGGCTGATCAACCTGCCTCGCCCATCAGGTGCGCGGCCATCGCGCGAAACGCCGGCATCGAGGTCGGCAAATGCGCGTTGGCGGCCAGCGGGTGCGAGGCGAAGCGCGCCACCACCATCTCGGCCACCGGGTCGATGTGCAGCGCCTGCCCGTGGATGCCCTGCGCGGTGAAGCTGCCGTGCGCGTCGTGCGCCACCCACCACATGTTGCGATAGCTCCAGCCGGCCAGCCGCGTGTAGCCCGCGAGCGCGAATCGCGCCGGGTCTGCGCCGCGCCGGATGTCCGCCACCACCGCCTCCGGCACTATCTGCGTGCCGTTGAAGAAGCCGCCGAGCCGCATCATTTCGCCCAGCCGCGCCAGGTCGCGCAGGCCGGTGCACAGGCCGCCGCCGGCAAAGTCGGCGCCTTGCCCGTCGACCGCAAAGGCCGCGTCCTGCTCGGCGCCCAGGCGCGACCAGATCAGCTCGCTCAGCACCTTCGCCAACGGCTCGCCGGTGACGCGGCCGATGAGCCAGCCCAGCACGTCGGTGTTGACGGTGCGGTAGGCAAAGGCCTCGCCGTGCACGCCCTGCCCCTGCACCGTCTGCAGGAACTGCCGATAGCCCTCGGCACCCGCGTAGCCCGGCGGGCGCGGCAGCAGCTCGCCGGCGCGCGCGTGCTTCCACACGCCGGCCTCGGCGTCGGCATAGTCTTCCGAGTAGTCGATGCCGGTCGTCATGTCCATCACCTGGCGCACGGTCGCGCTGCCGAAGGCGCTGGCGGCCAGCTCGGGGATGTAGTGCGCGACCCGCGCGTGTTCGTCCAGCGTGCCGTCGGCCGCGAGCATGGCGCCCAGCGTGCCGACCACCGACTTGGTGACCGACATCGCCATGTGCTGCCCATGCTCGTCGAGCGCGCCGAAATAGCGCTCGTACACGATGCGCCCGCGGTGCAGCACCACGGCGCCGTCGGCGCAGATGGCCTCCAGCGCGCCGAGCCAGTCGGTCGGCGCGCCATCGCCGAAGCGCGCGAAGCGCAAGGCGTCGAGCTCCGGTCGCATCGCGCGCGGCAGCACCGACACCGGCCGCTGAACCTGTTCCTGCCCCTGCCCCGGCGCTCGTGCGACGTTGCGCGTCGGCTGCAACTCGCGCAGGTGCGAGAACGCCCAGCGGTTCTGCGGCGCCTGGAAGATCGGCCGCGCGCGCGGGCGTTCGACCGGTGCGCCGGCCGTGGGAAATCCATGGCGCCAGCCATCGGCCAGCGCGGTGTTGTCGTCGTGTGTCATGAAAGGGAAGAAAGGGTGTTCAGTCGCCCAGCACGCCTTGCACGCGGCGTTCGAGCAGGTCGCTGGCGCGGCTCAGGTGCAGCCGCATGTGTTCGGCCGCGGTGGCCAGGTCGTTGCGCTCCACCGCGTCCAGTATTTCCAGGTGCTCGTGACACGACTTGTGCAGCAGGTCGATGTTCACCAGCGGGTAGTCCGACAAGTCCGACATGCGACGCAACCGGTTCTGCTGCTGCACCGCGTCCAGGAAGAAGCGGTTGCCCGAGGCGCTGGCCAGCAGCTCGTGGAACTGCGCGTTGGCCTCGAAGAAGTCCATCCACGAATAGCGCGAGGCATGCACCAGCAGGCCCTGCTGCCGCTCCCTGCAGGCCAGCAGCCGCTGCAGGTCGACCTGGAAGCCGGGCTCGCGCAGGCCCGCGCATTCGACCGTGAGCCGAAAGCGGTAGCTCTCGCGTTCGCTTTCGACCGAGTCCAGCGTTTCGGTGAACTCCCAGCGCTGGTAGTGGCGCCCGCGCAGCACGCCGTCCTGCAGCAGCGTGGTGAGCACGGTGCGCAGCAGCGGGCGCGGCACGGCGTAGGTCTGCGCCAGCTCCAGCTCGTTCACGCGCGTGGGCAGCTTGCCGGCGAGGCGGTCGCGCAGCAGGCGGTAGTACAGGGTTTTTTCCTCGTCCTCGGGCATCTCGCGCCGGGCCCGGCCCAGCGCCTCGCGGTCGGCCACCAGCGTGTAGCCGCGGTTGGGCACGTGGGCCAGCAGCGCGCGCTCATGCAGAAAGCGCAGCGCCGCGCGCACCGGCGTGCGCGAAATGCCGAGCCGCCCGGCCAGGTCGGACTCGGTCATGTGGCGGCCGTTTTCGTAGCCGCCGGCCAGCGCCTGGTCGAGGATGTAGCGGCTCACGCGCTGGGTGAGCGGCGGAATCGCCTTCTCGAATTGTTCCAACTGTTCGGCCATTCAGGGGTTCTCCGTACGTCGCGGTCCGGGGCCGATCATCGCCGGGGTTTTGTATTTTTGGTGCTAAAAAACCATGTACAACTCGCACCAAAAATACAATTTAAATTTCAAGATCAGCGCCACGACGGCCCGGGCACCGGGTCGATTCCCAACGGAGAAAACCTCGTGGCCCCAGCCGACACCCTGTCTTCGCGTTCCCAAGCACCCGCCTCGCTCGAGGCCTTCTGGATGCCATTCACCCCCAACCGCAAGTTCAAGCAAGCGCCACGCCTGATCGTCGGCAGCGAAGGCCTGTACTACGACCTGGCCGACGGCCGCCGCGTGCTCGATGCCATCGCCGGCCTGTGGTGCGTCAACGCCGGGCACCGCAACCCGCGCATCAGCGCGGCCATGAAGGCGCAGATCGACGTGCTCGACTACGCCTCCAACTTCCAGATCGGCCACCCCGGCGCCTTCGAGCTTGCCGAGCGCCTGGCGCAGATGGCGCCCGCGGGCATGGACCACGTGTTCTTCACCAACTCGGGCTCCGAGTCAGTGGACACCGCGCTGAAAATCGCCGTGGCCTACCACCGCGCACGCGGCGACGCGGGCCGCTACCGCCTCATCGGGCGCGAGCGGGCGTACCACGGCGTGGGCTTCGGCGGCATCTCGGTGGGCGGCATCGGCCGCCAGCGCAGCACCTTCGGGCCGCTGCTCAACGGCGTGGACCACCTGCCCCACACGCTCGACCTGGCGCGCAACGCCTTCTCGCGCGGCGAGCCCGCGCACGGCATCGAGAAGGCCGACGCGCTCGAAGCGCTGCTCACGCTGCACGACGCATCGACCGTCGCCGCCGTCATCGTCGAGCCCGTGGCCGGCTCCACCGGCGTGCTGCCGCCGCCGCGCGGCTACCTGAAGCGCCTGCGCGAAATTTGCGACAGGCACGGCGTGCTGCTGATCTTCGACGAGGTCATCACCGGCTTCGGCCGCCTGGGCGCGAACTTTGCGGCCGACCTGTTCGGCGTGGTGCCCGACATCATCACCACCGCCAAGGGCCTGACCAACGGCGCCGTGCCCATGGGTGCGGTGCTGATGCGCGGCGCGGTGCACGACGCCTTCATGCAGGGCAGCGTGAGCGCGGTGGAGCTGTCGCACGGCTACACCTACTCGGGCCACCCGCTGGCCTGCGCCGCCGCCATGGCCACGCTCGACGCGTACATGCAAGACGGGCTCATCGCCCAGGCCGGCGCGCTGTCTCCCTACTTCGAGGAATGCCTGCACGCGCTGCGCGGCCTGCCGGGCGTGGCCGACGTGCGCAACGTGGGCCTGCTCGCCGGCATCGAGCTGCAACCGTGGGCCGCCGGCCCCGGCACGCATGCGCAGGCCGTGGCGCAGCACTGCCTGGACGCCGGCGTGCTCGTGCGCTCGGTGGGCGACACCATCGCGCTGTCGCCGCCCTTCACGCTGGAGCGCAAGCACATCGACCAGATCGTCGACAGCCTGCGCGCCGCCATCGCGCAGACCGCGCAGGCCACCGACGTGGCCGCCTGAATTCCGCAAGAAAGCACAAGATGGACATCGACTCGTTCCCCCTCTACGACATCGAAGGCGACGCCGCGCAATGCGGCCGGCAGTACGGCCGCGCCGCCGGCGACCGCATCGACCTGAGCCTGCGCACCTACCGCGCCGCCTTCGAGCGCGTGGGCCTGGGCTGGGACCGCACCCGCGCGCTGGCGCGCCGCTTCATGCCGATGATCGAGGCCTTCGACGCCGGCATGCTGCGCGAGATCGAAGGCGTGGCCGAAGGCGCGGGCGTGCCGCCCGAAGACATCGTGGCGCTGAACGCGCGCAGCGAAATGCTCTACGCCTTCAAGCAGCTCGAAGCCACCGAGCCGCCCGACGGCTGCACCGGCGTGGTGGTGATGCCGTCGGCCTCGGCCAGCGGCAAGCTCATTCACGCGCAGAACTGGGACTGGCGCGTCGAGAGCCTCGAGCTCGGCGTGGTGCTGCGCATCAAGCCGGCCAAGGGCCCCGCCATCCTGACCTTCGCGGAGGCGGGCACGCTCGCACGCGCCGGCCTCAACAGCGCGGGCATCGCCGTCACGGGCAACTTCATCAAGGCCGACAGCGACGGCAAGCAGCAGGGCGTGCCGCTGGCGCTCATTCGCCGCGGCATCCTGCAGTCGGACCTGTACGCGAACGCGCTGGGCGTGGTGTGCCGCACGGCGCGCTCCATTTCCAACAACATGATCCTCACGCACGCCGAAGGCGAGGCCGTGAGCCTGGAGACCTGTCCCGACCAGGTGTTCTGGCAGCAGCCCGAGGGCGGCATCCTGGTGCACGCCAACCACTTCAAGACGCCGGCCGCGCTGGCCCGCGTGGTCGACCGCAGCCTGGAGACCACGCCCGACTCGCTGTACCGCGACCGCCGCGTGACCGAGGCGCTGCACCTGCAGCGCGAACGGGCCGGCGGCCTCACCGAAGAAGACGTGCTCGTCGCGCTGCAAGACCGCTTCGGCGCGCCGCGCGCCGTGTGCCGCAGCCCGAGCGCGGGGCCCGGCGGCGCGTCGTCGGCCACGGTCGCGACCATCGTGATGGACCCGGCGGCACGAAAGATGCGCATCGCCCCCGCGCCCTTCAAGCCCACGCACCGCTTCACCGAGTATTCCCTCTGAGTTGTTCGCGCTTCCCTTGATCTGATCGGCCCAGCCCACGCCAGGAGTGTTGTCATGAAAGTTCCAGTGCCTCCCTTGCCCCTTGCCTCCCGCCCGCCCCGTGCATTGCGCACCGCCACGCTGACGCTGGCGCTGGGCCTTGCAACAGCCGTTCCGGCCATGGCCCAGCCGGCCGCCGGTGGCGGTGCCGGGCAGACGCTGCGCGTGCAGATCAACTCCGACATCCGCAGCACCGACCCCGGCGGCAACCGCGACGACAACACCGACAACGTGCTGCTGCACGTGGGCGAAGGGCTGGTGGCGCTGCGCGAAGACACCTCGGTGGGCCCGATGCTGGCGAGCAAGGTCGACACCTCCGCCGACGGCCTCACCTACACCTTCACGCTGCGCGACGGCGTGAAGTTCCAGAACGGCGCCACGCTGGTGGCCGACGACGTGGTGTGGAACTGGCAGCGCTACCTCAAGCCCGCCACCAACTGGCGCTGCCTGCCGGAGTTCGACGGCAAGGGCATGACCAAGGTGCTGTCGGTCGAGGCGCCCAACCCCAAGACCGTGGTCTTCAAGCTGGAGCGCCCCAGCGCCCTCTTTCTCACGATGATGGCCCGGCCCGACTGCGGCAGCGCCGCCATCCTGCACCGCAGCTCGCTCAACGCCGACGGCAGCTGGAAGGAGCCCGTGGGCACCGGCCCCTACAAGCTCAAGGAATGGAAGCGCGGCCAGTACATCGAGCTGACCCGCTTCGACGGCTACACCTCGCGCGCCGAGCCGCGCGACGGCCTCACCGGCGGCAAGAAGGCCGAGGTCGAAAACCTGCGCTTCGTCGTCATTCCCGACTCGGCCGCGGCCAAGGCCGCGCTGTACAGCGGCGGCATCGACGCCTTCATCAGCCCCAGCCCCTCCGACGTGATCGAGATGCGCAAGCGCAGCGATGTGCTGGTCGACACCACGCCCGTGATGACCATGGTCGCGCTGCTGCTGCAGACCAACGACCCCGTGCTGAAAGACGTGCGCATTCGCCGCGCGCTGGCGCTGGCGCTCGACACCCCTGAAATCGCCCGCACCGTGACCGAAGGGCTCTCCGCCGTCAACAACTCGGTGGTGCCTTCGTCGAGCCCCTACTACGACGCCACGCAGGCCGCCGGCTTCAAGCGCGACCTCACGGCCGCGAAGAAGCTGCTGGCCGAAGCGGGCTACCGCGGCCAGCCCATTCGCGTGATCGCCAACAAGCGCTACGAGGCGCTGTACTCCGCCGCCGTGCTGGTGCAGGCGATGGCGTCGGAGGCCGGCATCAACGTGGAGCTGGAGGTGCTCGACTGGGCCACCCAGCTCGACCGCTACACCAAGGGCCAGTACCAGAGCATGGCCTTCGTGTACTCCGCGCGCATCGACCCCTCGCTGAACTACGAAATGGTTTCCGGCGACAAGGCCGCCCAGCCGCGCAAGGTGTGGGACAGCCCCTATGCGCAAGCGCGCCTCACCGAATCGATGGTGTCGCGCGACAAGGCGCGCCGCCAGGTGCTGTTCGACGAAATGCACAAGCAGATGCTGCAGGACGTGCCGATGGTCGTGCTGTTCAACGCCAGCGACGCCACCGCCATGCGCAAGAGCGTGGTCGGCTTCAAGGGCTGGGCGCCGGCCAAGCCGCGCTTCTGGAACGTGCGGCTCGCCGCCGCCGGCTAGTCGAAGGGCCACGGCTTCATGCTCGCCTACCTCCTGCGCCGGATCGCGATGACGATCCCGACGCTGCTGCTGGTCTCCATCGCGGTGTTCGCCCTGATGCGGCTCATTCCGGGCGACCCGGTGCTGCTGATGCTCGGCGAAGGCGCCGACCCCGCGCAGCTCGCGGCCATGCGCCACCAGATGGGGCTGGACCAGCCCCTGCCCGTGCAGTACCTCGTGTGGCTGCGCCATGCGCTCGCGGGCGACCTGGGCGTGTCGACCACCAACGGCCTGCCGGTGCTGCCGCTGATCTGGGACCGCTTCCACGTCAGCGCCGTCATCGTGCTGGTCGCGGTGGCGCTGGCCTCGCTCATCGCGGTGCCGGCCGGGCTGGTCGCCGCCTGGCGCAAGGACAAGCCGACCGACCTGGCCATCATCGGCGCGGCCACGCTCATGCTGTCGGTGCCCAGCTTCTGGCTGGGCCTGCTGCTGCTGATGTTCTTCGGCCAGTACCTGGGCTGGCTGCCGGTGGTGGGCTACGTGCCGCTGTCGGAGAGCTTCTCGCAGGGCGTGCTGTACGTGATCTTGCCGATCGTCACGCTGCTGCTGGTGGAAACCGGCGTGCTCACGCGCATGTCGCGCGCCAGCACCATCGAGATATTGCGGCTCGAATACGTGACGCATGCGCGCGCCAAGGGCGTGCCCGAGTCGCAGGTGCTGCGCCGCCATGTGCTGCCCAACGCCTTCAACCCCACGCTCACCATGATCGGCCTCATCCTGGGCCACCTGCTCAGCGGCATCGCGGTGCTGGAGACCGTGTTCACCCTGCCCGGCCTGGGCCGCCTGATGATCGATTCGATCTTCGCGCGCGACTACCCCGTGCTGCAGGGCTGCCTGCTGTTCACCGCATGCATCTACGTGGTCATCAACCTGCTCGTGGACATGTGCTACCCCCTCTTCGACCCGCGGGTCTCGGTGCAGTGAAGAAGATCAAGACCCATACCCTCGTCGGCGGCGTGCTCATCGCGGTGCTGCTGGTCCTGGCCGTGGTGGCGGCCGTGTGGACGCCCTACAACCCGTTGGGCATCGACCTGCGCGCCAAGCTGCAGCCCCCTTCCATGGCCCATTGGCTGGGCACCGACGAGTTCGGCCGCGACGTGGCCAGCCGCGCCATGCAGGGCGCGGCCACCAGCTGCCTGGTCGCGCTGCTCACGGTCACGCTGGCCACGGGCATCGGCCTGGTGGTGGGCGTGGTCGCGGGCTTCGTGCGCGGCTGGACCGACCGCGTGCTCATGGCCTTCAACGACACGCTGCTGGCCTTTCCGGGCCTGCTGCTGGCGCTGGGCGTGATGGTGATCGTGGGCGCCAACAAGTGGGGCATCGTGCTGGCGCTGAGCCTGGCGTATGCGCCCTCGGTGGTGCGCGTGGTGCGCGGCACCGTGCTGTCGCTGCGCGAGCGCGAGTACGTGGAGGCCTCCCGCATGATCGGCAACGGCGAGCTCTACACCATGTGGCGCCACATCCTGCCCAACTGCGTGGCGCCGGTGGCCGTGCTGGCCACCAGCATGTTCGGCTGGGTGCTGCTGTCGGAAAGCGCGCTGAGCTTTCTCGGCCTGGGCGTGCCGCCGCCCGCGCCCACCTGGGGCAACATGCTCGCCAGCGCGCGGCCCTACATGGCCTCGGCCGTGTGGCTGTGCGTGGTGCCGGGCCTGTGCATCGCGCTCACGCTGCTGGGCATCAACCTGTTGGGCGAATCGCTGCGCGACCGGCTCGACCCGCGCACGGAGAAGGCATGAACCATCCATCCAACCCCGCGGTGCTGTCGGTCGAGCACCTGAAGATCGAGCTGCGCCACGGCACCCAGCCGCTGGTGCACGACCTGAGCTTCGACGTGAAGCCCGGCGAGTTCCTTGCCGTGGTGGGCGAATCGGGCAGCGGCAAGACCATGGCCGCGCGCGCCATCCTGCAGCTGCTGCCGCCGGGCATCTCACAGACCGGCGGGCGCATCGTGTTCGACGGCGAAGACCTGAGCACCAGGGACGTGAAAGCCATGCGCCCCCTTCGCGGGCCGGGCATCGGCATGGTGTTCCAGGAGCCGATGGTGTCGCTCAACCCGGTGCACCGCATCGGCGAACAGATGGCCGAGGGGCTGCGCATGCACACCAGCCTCGGCGCGCCGGAGATTCGCGCGCGAGTCCTCGACATGCTGCGCCGCGTGCAGATTGCCGACCCCGAGCGCTGCATGCACGCCTACCCGCACGAGTTCTCTGGAGGCATGCGCCAGCGCATCATGCTGGCCAGCGTGATGCTGCTGAAGCCGCGCCTGCTGATTGCCGACGAGCCCACCACCGCGCTCGACACGCTGAGCCAGCGCGAAGTGCTCGACCTGATGGTCGAGCTGGCGCGCGACAACGGCACCGCCGTGCTGCTCATCACCCACAACCTCGGGCTGGTGGGCCGCTACGCGCAGCGCGCCATCGTGCTGGAAAAGGGCCACCTGGTGGAGACCGGCGATGTGCCCGCCATCCTGGTCGAGCCGAAGCAGGCCTACACCCGCAAGCTGGTCGATGCACTGCCGCGCCGCCAGGCCGCCCGGCCCGAAGCCACGGCGCAGCAGCAGCAACCGCTGGTGCAGGTGCGCGGCTTGTGCGTGAGCTACCCCGGCGCGCGCACAGGCCTGTTCAAGCGCCAGCCGCCGCAGCGCGTCATCGACACACTGGACCTCGACATCCACCCCGGAGAAATGGTCGCGCTGGTGGGCGGCAGCGGCTCAGGCAAGACCACGCTGGGCCGTGCCATCCTGCGGCTGGCGCCGTCGCAGAGCGGGCAGATCCTGTTTCGCGGCGAAGACGTGCGCACCGCCGGCCGCGCCGCGCTGCACCGCTTCAGGCTGGCCTGCCAGCTGGTGTTCCAGGACCCGTTCTCCTCGCTGGACCCGCGCATGCGCGTGCACGACATCGTGGCCGAGCCGCTGCGCCACCTGCCCGCGCTGGACGCCGCCGCGCGCCTGAAGCGCGTGCACGAGACGCTGGACGAAGTGGGCCTGGACGGCCTGGGCGCGCGCTACCCGCACGAGCTGTCGGGCGGTCAGCGCCAGCGCGTGGCCATTGCGCGCGCGCTGGTGCGACGGCCCGCCTTCGTGGTGGCCGACGAGCCCGTGTCCGCGCTGGACATGACCATCCAGGCGCAGGTGCTGCGCCTGTTCCAGAGCCTGCAGGCGCACCACGGCTTCGCGTGCCTGTTCATCAGCCACGACCTCGCGGCCGTCGAGCAGATTGCCGACCGCGTCATCGTGATGGAGCGCGGCCGCATCGTGGAGCAAGGCGCGCGAGACGCCGTGTTCGACGACCCGCGGCATGCGTACACGCAGGCGCTGCTGGCGGCCACGCCGCGGCCCCTGGCAACGCTGGCCGCCGCGGGCATCGCGCCCCTGCCTGTTCCCCCGTCTGTTCCCCCCTCCGTTCCCGAGAAAGCCTTCGCGTGACCCCGACGCCATCCTCTTCCACCTACAGCTGGCAGAACCCTTCGGCACCGCCGCCGCTCGACCCGCAGATCGTCGAGTTCATGCGGCTCATGGGCGCCGAGGGCGCGCGCTACCCGAAGCGCCACACCATCCCCATCGCCGAGGGCCGCGCCAACGCGGAGAAGGTGCGCGCGCCGTGGACGCAAGGCGGTCCGCAGATGGCGCGCACCGTGGAGCACCAGGTGCCCACGCGCCACGGCAAGGTGCGCATCCGCGTGCACTACCCGCAAGACCGGGTGCTGCCGGGCGCGCTGGTGTACATCCACGGCGGCGGCTTCGTGCTGTTCAGCCTCGACACGCACGACCGCGTGATGCGCGAGTACGCGGGCCGCGCCGGCATGGCGGTCGTCGGCATCGACTACACGCGCGCACCGGAGGCGCAGTTTCCGCGGCCGCACGACGAATGCGTGGACGTGATGCGCTGGCTGCACAGCCACGCGGGCACGCTCGACATCGACCCCGCGCAGCTCTTCATCGGCGGTGACTCGGCCGGCGCCAACCTGTCGGTCGGCGCCTGCCTGGTGCTGCGCGACGCAGGCGATGCGTTGCCGCGCGGCATGCTGCTGAACTACGGCGCGTACAGCACCGAGCTGTACCGCGAATCGGTGGTGCGCTATGGCGCGGGCGAGTACGGCCTGTCGCTGCACATGATGGTGTGGTTCTACGGCCTGTACCTGCGCAGGCCCGGCGACGCCGCAGACCCGCGCGTGCACAGCCTGAAGGCGCGGCTCGACGGCCTGCCGCCCGCGTGCATGGTCGTGACCGAGTGCGACCCGCTGTACGACGACAATGTGCTGATGGCGCAAGCGCTGCGCGACGCCGGCGTGGCCGTGACCGACACGCTGTACCCCGGCACCATCCACGGCTTCCTGGAAGCCGTGTCGGTCGCCGACGTGGCCGGCCGCGCCTTCGACGATTCGGTGCGCTGGCTGCGCGCGTTGTGCAACCGCTGAGCCGAGGCCGAACGCGCATGTACACGCCCAAGCCCTACATCGAGGCCGACCTGGCGACGCTGCATGCCGGCATGCGCGCATGGAGCTTCGCCACGCTGGTGACCGTCGGCCCCTCGGGGGTCAACGCCACGCACCTGCCCTTCCTGCTCGATACAGGAGGCGGTGCGCAAGACGACTCACGAGACGGCCCCGGCCTGCTGACCACCCACCTGTCGAAGAAGAACCCGCAGTACGCCGACCTGTGCGCGGGCGGCGAGGCGCTGGCCATCTTCCAGGGGCCGCACGCCTTCGTCACGCCCAGCTGGTACGTGAAGCAAAGCACCTTTCCCACGTGGAACTACACCGCCATCCACGCGCGCGGCACGCCGCGCGTGGTGGAAGACCGCATGGCCGTGCACGCCGTGCTGCAGCGCACCGTGGCCGTGTACGACACGCCGCTGCGCGAGCGCTTCGGCGGCAACTGGGACTACGACACGATGCCCTTCGACTTCGTCGCGCCACGGCTCGACATGATCGCGGCGGTAGAGATTCCGGTGCGCGTGCTCGAGGGCAAGTTCAAGCTCAACCAGGACCGCTCCGAAGAAGACCGCCGCGGCGTCATCGCCGCGCTGGAGCGGCTGGGCGATGCGCAGAGCGTGGCGGTCGCCGGGCTCATGCGGCGGCAGATGGAACAGGCACAAGCCCAAGCCCAAGCCCAAGCACAGGCGCAGGCGCAGGCCGCCTGAAGCAGCGCGGCACAATCGTCCGCGTGCCATTTTTCAAACAGCTGCCCGCCGGTCTCGCACTGGCTCTCTTGCTCGCCGCGCCCGCGATTCATGCCGCGGAGCCGGTGCTGCTCGTCACTTCGCCCGCCGCGCTGCAAGCCGCCGAAAAATCCGGCGCCGGCTTCGCGCGCTGGGTCGGCGATGTGGCCGCATCTTCAGAAGGCATCGCGACCAACCAGGCGCTGACGCGCTCGCCCGCGTGGCGCTCCATCACCGAGCCGATCGCCGCGAGCCTGGCCGGCATCCAGCGTCGCGACAGGCAGGCCGGCGTCGGCATCTCGAAGTACCCGCACCGCCTGTTCGACGCGCGCTGGCTCGCGAGCCCCGATGCGTATTTCGAGCTGGTGGGCGTGGCCAACCGCATGGACCGACGCCCCTTCCAGCAAGGCGCCTGCGGCGAGACGCGGCTGGTGTACCGGCTGGCGTACCGCACGGCCGCGATGCAGTCGCGCCTGCCGATGACCGTCAACGTCGAGCTGCGCGGCGATGCGCCCGATGCGAACGGCAGTTGCGCCAGTGCCGCGAAACGCTGGCAGCCGCCGGGCACTTCGATGCCCGACGAAGCGCTGGGCCGCTGGCTGGTGTCGGCCGAGGGACCGCTCGCGCCGCAGCGGCTCGCAGCCGCGCGCATTTCGCAGATCACCACCAACCTGCAAAGCGTGCGCTGGCCTTCGGCGGTGCGACCCGACCTGGGTGGGCACGCCGAGTACATGCTGCGCGCCTTCCGCTGGAACGCCGATGCAAGGCGCTTCGACGTGGCGCCACTGGAGAACACGCCCGACGTCGCCAGGCTGAAAGCCGACGCGCCGCTGCGCAAGGAACTGCAGCAATGGCTGCGCCAGCCGGCCCAGCTTCGCGCGCTCGACGAAGCCACGCTGCAGATCCCCGAGAAGTTCCTGGCGACCGAGGCCACCTCGGTGGCGCCGCGTGGCCTGGAGCGGCTGGCCAACCAGCCCTTCGCGCAGGTTTTCGCGGCGAACGAATGGCAGGCGGTCGAAGGCAGCCGCACGCTGGCGTCGCCCCAGGCCGTGCTGCGCCGGCTGGACGATTTGAGCTGCGCGGGCTGCCACCAGAGCCGCGCCGTCGCGGGCTTTCACCTGCTGGGCGTGGACCGGCGCGGTGCGTCGCGCACCTTCACCACGGGCAACGCGCTGGCCGTGCCGCACTCGCCGCATGTGCAGGACGAACTGGCGCGGCGCGGCACCTACGTGCGGGGGTCGCTGCTGAGCGCCAGGCCCGATCCGTTCCGTCCGCTGGCCGAGCCCGATGCGCCGAACACCGCGCCTGAGCGGGCCACGGTCGGCGCACGCTGCGAGCCCACGCGCATCACGCCATCGGCCAACCCGTGGCTGGACCGCGCGCAGAAGCTGCCGCGCATCGCTTGCGAAGGCGCGGCCTCGGTGTGCGAGACCACATCGGTCGGCTTCCCCGGCGGCATGTGCTCGGGGCCCTGCAACCCGAACGACAAGAACGGCACCTGCGGCGGCATTGCCGTGCTCAGCGACTTCAACAGCTGCCTGGCCGCGAAGAAGCCCTTCGGCGAATGCCTGGCCCGACACACGCGCCCCGGCAACCTGCGCAACTGCTCCGCCGAGCAGGCCTGCCGCGACGACTACATCTGCGCGCAGGCCGATGGGCAGCCCGAGGGGCGTGGCGCGTGCATTCCGCCGTACTTCCTGTTCCAGATGCGGGTAGACGGGCACTCGTGAGAATTGCGCCCTCTCCCTCACCCTAGCCCTCTCCCGCAAGCGGGAGAGGGGACAACACAAAACGGTCGATCCCGCCCCGATGCGTTACTCCCTCTCCCGCTTGCGGGAGAGGGTTGGGGTGAGGGCGAGCGGCGATGAAGGCTGCGCGATGCTGCCGAGCCCCCCGCCCTTGCTGGCGCCCGACATCAGGGCCGACCACGAGAAATACCAAATTCTGGGGATACCCGCTGACACGCTTGCTAACAATAATTGACAATTAGAAACCCCCTGCACGCTCGTCGGCAGGGGGCTTCTTTTTGCCGAGTCTTACAACCATAAAGAGGGGTCAAGATGCTTTTCAGTCAAGCAAGTTCGGTCGCGCGCATCGGTGCCGTGGCCGGTGCGGTCATGTTGGTGGCGTCATGCGGCGGGGGTGGAGGTAGCGGTGGCGGAGGCTTTCTGCCGGTGGTCGCACCGCCACCCCCGGCCACCGTGCCGCCCGTCGTGAACCATTCCATCGGCGGCACGGTCACCGGCCTTACCGGTCGCCTGGTGCTGCAGAACAATGCGGGCGACGACCTCACGCTGTCGGCCGATGGCAAGTTCACCTTTGCAACGACCCTGGTCGAAGGCTCGGACTACAAGGTCAGCATCCGTACCCAGCCCCTCTGGCAGTTCTGCACCGTCACCAAGGACACCGGCAAGGCCTCGGCCGACGTGAGCGACGTCGCCGTGGCCTGCTCGGCCGCGGCGGCCAAGGTCGAAAGGTTCGCCGGCGACGGCACCCCGGGCGCCGCGGACGGCAAGGGTACGACTGCATCGTTTTTTTGGCCTTGGGGCATCGCCGTCACCAAGGATGGTGGTCTGCTCGTCAGTGACTGGGGCAACATCATCGTGCGCAAGATTTCGCCCGAGGGCGACGTCATCACGTTTGCCGGCGATGGAGGCAGTTCGACGGTGAACGGCAACGGCATCCACGCGTCGTTCGAAGACCTCGCCAGCCTCACCGTGGACGCGAACGACACCGCCTTCGTCGCGGACGCCGGCGGCCAGCGAATCCGCAAGATCACGCCGGCGGCCGATGTGGGCACGGTGGCGGGCAATGGCACGAAAGCCTCGACCGATGGCAACGGCATCGGCGCCACCTTCAACAAGCCCGTGTCGGTGGCCGTGGATGCCGCCGGCAATCTGTACGTTCTGGAGTACGGCGGCGGCGTCGTTCGCAAGATCAACCCGGCTGGCGATGTCACCACGCTGGCCGGCAGCAGCCCGCCGGGCTTTGCCGACGGCACCGGAGCTGCCGCGAAATTCGGGAGCGGCTACAACATCGCCATCGATGCGTCAGGCAACCTCTACGTCGCCGACAGCAGCAACCATCGAATTCGCAAGATCACCCCCACCGGGGTGGTCACAACCCTTGCAGGGACCGGCACGCCCGGCGCCACCGATGGACCCGGTAACTCCGCGACTTTCTCCGATCCCCGCGGCGTCGCTGTCGATGCGGACGGCAATGTCTACGTGGCCGATTTCGGGACCAGCCTGCTGCGCAAGATCACACCGGCAGGGGTGGTCTCCACGATCGCCGGCCAAAAGGGTGTTCGGGGTGGGCAAGACGGCATCGGCGCGGCTGCCACGTTCAATCAGCCTCAAGGGCTCACGGTCAACGCAGCGGGCACGCTGTATGTCGCCGACACCTACGGCAATCTGATCCGCAAGGTCACGCCGGTTCCGGCGCCCTGAGCTCGACGCACGCGCCCCGGCCGCTGCGCCGGGGCTCTGCCGAACAGGCCTGCCGCGACGACTACATCTGCGCGCAGGCCGATGGGCAGCCCGAGGGGCACGGCGCGTGCATACCGCCGTACTTCCTGTTCCAGATGCGGGTGGACGGGCACTCGTGACGGGCATTCGTGACCGGCAATGACGCTCACTCATTGGAGGTAGGCCGCATCCCCCACGCGCAGCCCGCCGCCAGCAGCCCCAGCACCGCGACATACACGCCCACCGGCACGATGCTCGAATACGTCGCCACCAGCGTGGCCGCGATGATCGGCGCCAGCCCGCCGCCCAGCGCCGCCGCGAACTGGATGCCGATGGAAATGCCCGAGTAGCGCAGCTCCGGCGGAAACTGCGCCGCGTACAGGTGCGACTGCGGCGCGAACATCAGCGGGTAGTTGACCGACAGCGCCACCACCATCGCCACCGTGTACGCCGTGAGCGACCCACTGCCGATGGCCTGGAACAGCGGCACCGCCATGAGCGCCAGCAGCAGCCCGCCGAACACATAGAGCCGCCGCGCGCCCACCTTGTCGGCGAGCCAGCCGCTGGCCGGTATGGTGAACACCATGGCCGCGGAGCCCGCGATCAGCGCCTGCAGCGCATCGGCGCGCGAGAAACCCAGGCGGCTGGTGGCGTACGAGATGGAGAACACCAGGATCGTGTAGATCAGCGTCACCTCGGCCAGCTTGCCCCCGATGCTCAGCAGCAAGGGCTTCAGGTGCGCGACCACCACCTCGCGCGCCGGCAGCGCCGCCGTCTTGTGGTGCACCTTCACCTGCATGAACTCGGGCGACTCCTGCACCTTCATGCGAATGAACACGCCCAGCACGATGAGCACCGCGCTCGCCAGAAACGGCAGCCGCCAGCCCCAGCTCAGGAAGCTCGCCTCGGGCAACCGCGTCACCAGCGCGAAGGCCCCCGACGACAGCAGCACGCCGATGGGCGCGCCCATCTGCGGCATGCTGCCGACCAGCGACTTCCACTTGGGCGGCGCGTGCTCCACCGCCATCAGCATCGCGCCGCCGAGTTCGCCGCCGAACGACAGGCCCTGGCCGATGCGCAGCAGCACCAGCAGCAGCGCGGCCCACATGCCGATCGACTCGTAGGTGGGCAACAGGCCGATCAGCACCGTGCAGATGCCCATCAGCAGCAGGCTCAGCGTGAGCATCGACTTGCGGCCCAGCCGGTCGCCGTAGTGGCCGAAGACGATGCCGCCCAGCGGGCGCGCGAGCATGCCGCTGGCGAAGGTGCCGAAGGCCGCCAGCGTGCCCACGGTCGGGTCGAAGTGCGGAAAGAAGAGCTTGTTGAACACCAGCGCGGCGGCGGTGCCGTAGGCCAGGAAGTCGAAGGCCTCGATGGCCGTGCCCACCATGGTGGCGGCACCGATCTTCCACATGCTCTGGCGCGGGTGCTGCGCGGCGGCCGGCTGCAGCGGCGGGGCGATGGTGTTCATGGCTGCTCCTGCGTGATCTGCCGCGCGAACATCGCGAAGCTGGCGTTGACGATGCTGCGCTGCAGGAGGAAGTCGTGCGACTCCTTCGCCAGCACCGGGTCCACCAGCTTGAGCCGCCCGTAGGCCGACTGCGCGATGAGCTGGTTGCGCGCCGCGCGCTCGATGAGCACCGACAGGTACAGCGACTCCTCGATGCTCGGCGTGGCCGCCAGGAAGCCGTGGTTGGCCAGCAGCACGCAGCGCTTCTGGCCAAGCGCGGCCGAGATGATCTCGCCCTCCACGTCGGCGATCGGCAGGCCGGGCCACTCGGCGAGAAAGGCGCAGTCGTCGAAGAAGGGCGTGGCGTCCATGTGCGCGACCTGCAGCGGCTCGCCCGTCATCGACAGCGCCGACACGTAGGGCGGGTGCGTGTGGATCACGCAGTTGACGTCGGGCCGGCGCCGGTACACCCACAGGTGAAAGCGCACCGCGGGGTTGGGCACGCCGCGGCCTTCCAGCACGCGCAGCGAGTCGTCGATGCGCATGACCGAGTGCGCGCGGATCTCGCCGAAGGCATGCGCCAGCGGCGTCGTCAGGAAGGTGCCGTCGGGCTGGCGCACCGTCACCTGGCCGGCCAGGGTTTCGGAGTGGCCCTCCTTGGCGAGGATGCGGCAGCTGAGGGCGAGCTTCTCGGCCTCGCTCCAGTGGCCGTAGCTGAGGCCGTCGAGGGAAGAAGACGGGGACAAGGATGGATTGCCGTGCGGGCTGTCTTGCAGGCTGCCTGGTGGGGTCGTTGCGGTATCGGTCAAGCGATGGCTCCTCTTTCATTGGCGGGGTGGGCCAATGTAGGAAGCGATGCGCGGTTTGCTCTTGCGCGTGGGCGCACGCGCATTGATCGGGCGTGCCAACTAGTGGAAAGTCTCGACGCCGCCGCGATGGCCGCGCGCCTAGACTGCAGCCGCCGAGCCCGCCTGGCACGAAGCGTGCGCACCCACGGCAGGAGCCCCACCATGCACCACGACACCGCACCCGAACTGAGCTTCGCGCCCTGCTTCCGTCCCTTCTATCCGGGCGACGTGCAGGGCTACTCGACCGCGCTCGACACGCTGGTCTACCCCGGCGAGATGAGCGTGCGGGACAGCAACCCGCGCATGAGCCTGGAGGCCTGCCGCCTGGTGGGCGGCGGCCTGGCCATCAGCTTCACCTCGACCCCGCTCGCGGTGCGCCACGACACCGCGCTGGTCAGCGCCGGCGGCATGGGCGACGTGCTGGCGATGATCGCGGTGGAGGGCGAAGGCACCATCGACCAGGGCGGAATAAGCATGCCCTTTCGCCCGGGCGACATCACCTTTCGCACCACGCGGCTGCCGTCCACCTGCACGCTGAACGCGCCCGGCAAGATGGTGATGCTGCGCGTGCCCGCCGGCCGGTTCTTCGGCATCTACGCGGACCTGCACGACCGCTTCGTGCCGTCGATCGCGCGTGCCGATTCGCACTTTGCGCAGGCCGCCCTCGCGCACATGGGCCACGTGTTTGCGGGCACGCCGCAGGCTGCGCCGGCACTGGCGTATTTTTCAGAGCAGTCGTTCGTGTCGCTGCTGGCGGCGACCTACTGCGAAACAGTGAACGACGAAGCCGCCGACGGCAAGCGCCGCGAGCGCGACCGCTGGCAGCGGCTGGTGGCCTTCATCGAGGCCCACCTGGGCGACCCGGAGTTGTCGGTGGACGCGGTGTGCAAGGAACTGGGCATTTCGCGACGGCTCGCGCACCGCCTGTTCGAGGCGCAGCGCACGCAGTACGGCGCGTACCTGAAGGCGCGGCGGCTGGAGCGCGCGAAGAGCGAGCTGCAGAACCGCAGGCTCGACCGCCTGAGCGTTTCGGAGATCGCGTATCGCAACGGCTTTGGCGACGCGAGCCATTTCAGCCGGTGCTTCAGGAGCGAGTTCGGCATGCCGCCGGGGGCGTATCGCAGGTCGCCGGACTGATGAATTACTCCCTCTCCCGCTTGCGGGAGAGGGTTGGGGTGAGGGTGAGCGGCGATGAAGGCCGTGCGATGTTGCCAGGCCCCCTGCCCTCACCCTAGCCCTCTCCCGCAAGCGGGAGAGGGAACAACGCGCAAATGCCGCTGACTGCGCCCTGAGGCATTACTCCCTCTCCCGCTTGCGGGAGAGGGTTGGGGTGAGGGTGAGCGGCGATGAAGGCCGCGCGATGTTGCCAGGCCCCCTGCCCTCACCCTAGCCCTCTCCCGCGAGCGGGAGAGGGAACAATGCGCAAATGCCGCTGATTGCGCCCTGATGCATTCCCCCCTCTCTCGCAAGCGGGAGAGGGAACAACACTTCACGCCCCTTCGTACCACCTGTCCTTCGCCAGCATCACCCGATGGTGCCCATGCCCCGACGGCATCATCGGGAAGCAGTTCTCCTGCGCCGCCACCTGCACGTCCAGAAAGAACGGCCCTTCGCTCGCCAGGCATTCCGCCAGCGCCTCTTCCAGCTCCGCCGGGTCCGACACCCGCCTTGCGCCCCAGCCGAAGGCCTTCGCCAGCGCCACGAAATCAGGCAGCGCCTCGTTCCAGCTATGGCTCAGCCGGTTGCCATGGTTCAGCTCCTGCCACTGGCGCACCATGCCCATGTAGCCGTTGTTGCACAGCACCAGCTTCACGCCCGCGCGGTGCTGCACGGCGGTGGAAAGCTCCTGGATGTTCATCAGCACCGAGGCATCGCCGCTCACGCACACGGCCAGCGACTCGGGGTGGCCGATCTGCGCGCCGATGGCCGCCGGCAAGCCGTAGCCCATGGTTCCCGCCCCGCCCGAGGTCAGCCAGTGGCGCGGGCTGTTGAAGCGCAAATACTGCGCGGCCCACATCTGGTGCTGGCCCACGTCGGTCGAGACGATGGTGTCGCGCCCGCCCGCGTCGATGGCGCGCTTCAGCGTCGACATCAGTTGCTGCGGCAGGATCGCGTCTTCGCGCGGCGCGAAGGCCAGGCAGTCTTCAGCGCGCCAGCGTTCGATGCGCGCCCACCACGGCGCCAGCCGCTCGGGCGCGAAGCCCTCGGCGGGCAGCAGGTCGAGCAGGCCGTTCAATATGGCGCCGCAGTCGCCCACCATCGGCACGTCGACCTGCACCACCTTGTTGATGCTGCCGGGGTCTATGTCGATGTGGATCTTGCGTGCGTGCGGGCAGAACTCGTCGAGCTTGCCGGTCACGCGGTCGTCGAAGCGCGCGCCCACGCACACCACCAGGTCGGCCTCGTGCATGGCCAGGTTGGCCTCCAGCATGCCGTGCATGCCCAGCATGCCGATGAACTTCGGGTCCGACGCGGGGAACGCGCCCAGCCCCATCAGCGTGAGCGTGCACGGGGCGTGCAGCAGCTCGACCAGCTTCACGAAAGCCTCGCACGCCTGCGGGCCCGAGTTGACCAGCCCGCCCCCGCCGTAGATGACGGGGCGGCGCGCGGTCGAGAGCAGGTCGGCGGCGCGCTGCATCATGGCCCGGGGGGGCAGCGGCGCGCGGCTGGTGCGCAGGGGGCGAAGCGGCCGCTGCAGCGCCGCCGGCTCGGCCGCGTGGCCCAGGCGGTTGAGCTGGATGTCCTTCGGCACGTCGAGCAGCACCGGGCCGGGGCGGCCGGTGCTGGCGATTTCGAGCGCGCGTCGCACCAGCGAAGGCACGTCGTCGGCCGAGCGCACCTGCTTGTTCCACTTGGTGACCGAGCGCGACATGCCCAGCGCATCGCTTTCCTGAAAAGCCTGCGTGCCGATGACCGCCGTGGCCACCTGCCCGCTGATGCACAGCACCGGCACCGAGTCGCTCATGGCATCGAGCAGCCCGGTGATGGTGTTGCCCACCCCGGGGCCCGAGGTGACCAGCACCACGCCCACCCGGCCGGTGCTGCGCGCATAGCCCTCGGCCGCGTGCACGGCGGCCTGCTCGTGGCGCACCAGCACGTGGCGCAGCCGCGGCTCGCCGTGCAGCGCGTCGTACAGCGGCAGCGCCGCGCCGCCGGGGTAGCCGAAGATGGTGTCCACACCGCACTCGACCAGCGTGTCGAGCAGGGCTTCGGCACCGTTGCGGATGCGGGCTGGCGCCTCGGGGTGGAGGGACAGGGTGTTCGTGAGGGGTAGGTCGAGCAGTCGCATGCCGTCAATTCTTCCGGTTTGCGCGCAAAATATGCTTCTTTCTTTTGGCTCATTGAGCGCGATTCATGAAAATCAATCGGCAAATCCCTGGTGACGGCGAAGGATCTTTTGACAAGACCGATCTGGCGATCCTGCGCGTGCTGCTGCTCGACTCGCGCAAGACGCTGCAAGACATCGGCAACGAGGTGGGCCTGTCGCCCACCAGCTGCTGGACGCGCATCAAGAAGCTGGAGGCCACGGGCGTCATCAAGCGCTACACGGTCGATGTCGATCCGGCCAAGCTGGGCTACCACGACTCGGTGATCGTGCAGGTCACGCTGGAGAGCCACACCGACGAGACCCTGTACGACTTCGGCCGCACGCTGGCGACCATCCCCGAGATCCAGGAGGCCTACCTGGTGTCGGGCGACTACGACTACTACATTCGCATCGCGGTGCGCGACACGCGCGACTACGAGCGGCTGCTGCGAGAAAAGCTCTACAAGATCCCGGGCATCCGGCACAGCAAGTCGCACTTCGTGCTGCGGGTGCTGAAAGAGGCGAGCGTGCCGGTGATCTAGAAAACTCCTCACTCGTGTGCGGAGGTGAAAAACTCCGCACTCGTGTGCGGAGGTGCGAACATGGCGGCGCACTGGAACTCCCAAAGGATCTTCGGATGTTCGACTTCTTCAGGAAAAAATCCCCGGCTCCCACCTCGGCACCCACTGCATCACGGGCTGCCGAAACCGACACCGCGCCCAGTCCACTGCACGAGCCCGCCGGCCACGCCGTGCCCCCTCCCCTCGCCGGGCGCGACGGCCACGTGGGCGCCATCGAGGCCATCACGCTCGACGACACGATGTACTTCTTCGGCTTCGACTTTCGCAGCGACCTGGTGCTGTCGCCGCTCATCGCCGATGCCGCGCTGATGGCGCGCTTTGCCAGCCGCCACATGGCGCAGCGCGACGGCAAACACGACGAGGCCTACTGGCGCGAGCTGGTCGGCCATGCGGTCGAAGATTCGCAGCTGTGCAGCGACGAGGGCGGCCGCAGCTTCGACAGCCAGATGCTCGCCGCCACCATCGCGCGGCTGGACCGCGTGCGCCGCGAAGGCGCGCTGGACCCGGGCTTTGCCGTCGAATACCACCTGCGCTACCTGCTGGGCGCGGCCGGTGGATGGGAGGTGCCCGAAGAAGCCGGCACCGACGACCCCGACCTGTGGATCGCGCAGATTGCGGGCGACAAGCCACTGGACGACGGCGCCTCGCTGCAGCACATCGCCTCGCGGCTGCAGAAGCACCTGAACGCGCTGGTCGACGCAGCGCCGGGCAACTGGCGCTATCGCTTCGCCGCGCTACAGCGCTGACCTGCACGCCGCCCTGTTCAGCCGTTCAGCCGTTCAGCTGCTCCAGCAGTTCAGAGCCGCACCAGCTCCACGCGCCGGTTCTTCGCGCGCCCTGCCTCGTTGTCGTTCGGCGCCACCGGCTCCGACGCACCCGCCCCGCGCGTGGTGAAGCGGCGCGGGTCCACCCCCGCCTTCACCAGCACCGCAATCACCGCCAGCGCGCGGCGCTTCGACAGGTCGTCGTTGTGCTTCGCATCGCCCTGCGCGTCGGTGTGGCCCACCACCGACAGCTTCAACGGCGGGTTGCCGCGCATGAGCTTGGTCATCTCGTCGAGCGTGGGCTGCGACTCGGGCTTGATCACGTCCTTGTCCAGGTCGAACAGGATGCCGTAGAGGTTGATGCGCCCCGTGTCGGCCAGGCTCTTCTGCATGGCCGAGGCGTCGACGAAGACGATCTTGTTGTCTTCCATCGCCTTGGTTTCCACCACGCGCACGAAGGCGTGGTTGCCCACGTCGGCGTTGTGCTCGGCCAGCGCAATGCTGGCGTACACCGTGCCCGTGGGCCCGGTCTTTTTCGCGAGCAGGTAGCGCCCGCTCACCGCGAAGTAGTTGCGCGCGTAGTCGCCACGGCTGCCCAGGCGCGGCCACTCGGGGTTGTCGAAGGCCAGCGCAAAGTCGTAGGGCGTGTTGGTGTCCACGCTGTTGGGGCGCGGCTTGTAGCAAGAGGCGTTGGCCGTGCCGCAGGTGAAGAGCACGTCGAAGCCCTTGGCCTTCAGGCTCGACTCGTAGTTGCGCTGCACCTCGAGCAGCGAGCGCTCCTTGGGCAGCTTGTAGAGGTAGAGCGTGACCTTGCCTTCGACCTGCAGCAGCTCCGGCTTGCCGCCGCCCCAGTTCTGGAACGGCTCCTTGATGAGGCCGACCTCGTCATATGCCGCGGCCTTGTAGCCGTCGAGCACCGCGCCTTCGTAGCGACCGACCAGCGGGTGGTCCTTGCCGGGTTCGGCGGCGGGCGCGGCCACGCACAGCAAGGCGGCGACGGCAAACGTTGCCATGTGGGAGGCGAGCTTTTTCATCGGAGGCGTCGAACGGAGCGGCAACGTGTCGGATGCTAGGTCGGGCATCGGCTGTTGGGCATTCGACGGATGGCCTATGCCGTCGCGCACGCCGGGTCGCTTGCCCGATCGACGTGTTCACCGAGCGCGTGCAACGTTGGGCAACCATTGATTCGCGCCGTCTGAGACTTACTAGCGCTTTCAGTTTCCCCGACCGCGCATTGCCTCTCTAAAGTGGACGCCCCAACCACTCAAAACTTCGCCCGGTGGGCAAGGAAAGGCATTGCACACACAGAACGTCGAACCAATGAATGAATGAATGAGAGAGCCGCTGGCTTCGCGGCGGGCCTTCGGTGCGGCATGCATCGGATGCGAACGCGAGGCAAAGAAGGCGACGGCCGGGGCGTATCAGCACCCCGACCGTCTGACCACCTGAAGTGCACCAACTTTGGAAAGCAAGCACGACAAATGGCTAAACGAATTATGGCCCGGCCCTCCACGCCGGAATCTCCCGCAGCGGCTCACACAGCAGCTGCTTCTGCACCGCCCGCTGCGGCCCCGTCCGCGGCCACCGATGCAGGCCACGCCGGCCCCGACGCGGCCGATCTCCTCGAGAACAAGCTGGAGCAGTTGAGATCGCTGCTGTGGTGCTGCCGCGGCGAAGGCATCGAATGGACAGGTGCCGACGGGCCCACGCATCTGGAGAACATGCTCTGGATCGCGTCCGACCTCGTGAGGGAGGCGTCGGAACTCTTCGAGCGTTGCGCTGGCGATTGGACGGCCAAGGCCAAGGCCAACGCGAAGGTCTGAAGCGCACGCTGCGAGCGGCGATGCAGGCACTGTCTTGCATCGCCGCATTTGCTTCGGCTGTGCACTGCCGCTGCCTGCAAGCGCTGCAGGCCGAAATTGAAAGCAGCTACGCCGCAGCGATACGGTAACGGCGCATGCCGTCGACAGAAGCGAAGGTCTGCGCGTCGATGCCGAGGATGGATTCGCCGTTCGCCAGTTGATGCTCGACCTTCACCGGCAGGTCATACACGAGCTCGCCGGTCCGGAGCCGCAGGCGCTCGAAGATCGTGAGCTGGACCACCGCATGCAGATTGCCGTCGCCCTCCGACACACGGAACGTGAGCGCCTCGCGGCGTGCGTATTCATGAAGGGGCATGGGGCTGGCGACTTATTGAAGCGGAGCCAGCGGCTCGGCTTCGCGAACCACGAAGTAGCGGCGTATGCCCAGTTCTGCATCGAAGTCGCCGTTGCCGTTGCCGTTCAGGCGCACGCGTGAGCCGTCGGCCAGTTCGTATTCCACGCCGCGCGGGGTTTCCTGGTCGTAGTCCTTGCTGATGCTCAGGCGGCGTTCGAAGGTGGTGAACTGGATGACGGCGGACTCCACGCCGTGGGCATCGACAACCGCAAATCGGGCCGTCTCGCGGCGGGTGAACTCATAGGTAGCCATCGTCATTCGTCCGTGGTGTGCGCAGCCGCTGCCAGGGGTGTCGAGCATTCGTGTCGACGACCTTGTACCGGGCAGCATCACGATGGGGTTGGCTTAAGGGTTAGCCACGATTGTGCGAGCCGATGCGGTGGTTCGAGGCGGTTGTAGCCTCGATGTAACACGATTTAATTCCTATCTTGGGATAGATTTTTTGGGCTTTCAAAGGGGGTGCACGCTCATCGCGCGCGGAAGCCCGTACGGGACAATCGAGGCATGGACCAAGCCACCACAGCGCGTGACACGGGCGGCCAACACCGAAGTGATCGAGCTGTATTGGCGTATCGGCCAATACCTGCACCACCGCATCGAGGCAGATGGGTGGGCAAAGAGCACCGTGGCGCAACTGGCTGCGTACATTGCCCAGCGCGAGCCCGGCCGACGCGGCTTCTCGGCCCAGAATCTGTGGCGCATGCGCCAGTTTTTTCAGGCCTACCCGCCGGGTTCAAAACTCTCAACACTGTTGAGAGAAATTTCCTGGTCGTCGCACCTGCACATCCTGAGCCGCACCAAGCGCGAAGAAGAACGCGAGTTCTACCTGCGCATGGCGGCACAGCAAGCCTGGCAAGTGCGCGAAGTGGCCAGGCAGATTGACAGTGGCCTGTTCGAGCGCGCCGTGCTTCAACCCGCGAAAGTCTCAACAGCGTTGAGAGAAATGCAGCCTCAGGCGGCGCAGCACTTCAAGGATGCCTACCTTCTGGACTTTTTGGCGCTGCCCGAGCGGCACTCCGAAGCCGAACTGCACCGCAGCCTGCTGATGAACCTGGGCCGCTTTCTCACCGAGTTGGGCCGGGACTTCTGCTACATCGGCAGTGAGTACCCGGTGCAGGTGGGCGGGCAGGACTTTGCGCTGGACCTGCTGTTCTTTCACCGTGGCCTGAACTGCCTTGTGGCCATCGAATTGAAAGTCACGGCGTTCGCACCCGAGCACCTGGGAAAGTTGAACTTCTACCTCGAAGCGCTGGACCGCGATGTGAAGAAGCCGCACGAAAACCCGGCCATCGGCCTGCTGCTTTGTGCCAGCAAGGACAGCGAAGTGGTGGAGTACGCGCTGAGCCGCACACTCTCGCCCGCGCTGGTCGCGCAGTATCAGACGCAGCTGCCGGACAAGCAGTTGCTGGCAGCGAAGCTGCACGAGTTCTATGCGTTGAGTGCGCCGGATGCCGTGGAGGTCGTTGCACCCAAAGCACGAAAAAGGGATGGGGGCAAGGCGTAGATCGGGGCCTTGTTCTGCTCCGCGAGCGCACTGAGCGACAACGTCGACAAGGCGTACGCAACTGCGAGATCCATTGCGGGGCAGGCATTTGCGGACTGCCTGCGCTCACCGCCCACGCCGGCCGCAACCGAGCGTGCCAAGGCGCGGCTTGCATTCGTTCCAGACGACGGCCGGTCTGCTCTTTTCAGACCGGCCGCGATCTGCTCGAACTGGTCGGCCGCGCCTTGCGACGCGCTTCGGTCAGATGTCGCAACTCAAGGCGCCGCGACAGGTGAAATCTTGCGAATAAGGTGGTTCAGGGTATCCGCCACATAGATCGTGCCGTCGGCGCCGACCGTCAGTGCAGACGGTTCGCTGAACCTCGCATCCGTGCCGATGCCGTTCTGGGTGCCCATCACGCCGGCTTTTCCTGCAAACGTGGACACCACACCTTCCGGCGTGATCTTGCGCAGAACGCTGTTGCCGGTGTCGGCCACGTAGAGGTTGCCGAAGGCATCGAAGGCCACACCGCCCGGCCGATCGAAGGTAGCGACGTCGGCTTGGCCGTTCGCAGAACCGGCAACACCCGTCCCCGCGAAGGTCTCCACCACACCGGCTGGCGTTACTTTGCGAATCCTGTTGTTGGTGCTGTCGGCGACAAAAAGATTGCCCGCGGCGTCGGCTGCCACGCCATAGGGTCGGTAGAACGATGCCGCAGCTCCCGTGCCTTCGGCGAAGCCGAACGAACCGGAGCCGGCCACCGGGGATACGTCTCCCGCAGGCGTGATCTTGCGGATGCGGGACGTGTTGAGTTCCGCCACGTAGATGTTCCCGCTACCGTCGACCGTCATCGCGATGAGGCCCGTGAACGTGGCGGCCATGCCATTGCCGCTGTCGTTGCCAGGGGCGCCGCTGCCCGCAAAGTCGCTCACGTCGGCCGCGGGTGTGATCCTGCGGATCTTGTTGCCCATGAATTCGGCGGCGTAGAGATCGCCCGAAGGTGCAAGCCCAAGGGCGGTCACGTTGTTGAACGAGGCCGAGATGCCGTTGCCGTTGACCGAGGCAGCAGCGCCGCTGCCGGCGAAGGTGGAGACGTCGCCGTTGGGCATGATCTTGCGCACGCGGTTGTTGCCTTCGTCCGCCACGAACAGCTCGCCGCTCTTGTTGACGACGATGCCGAAAGGATCGGAGAACGCCGCCGCGATGCCATTGGCATTGACCAGGCCACGGGTGCCTCTTCCGGCAAGCGTCGAAACACCCGGCACGCCCTTCGCGCAGACCACGGCAACATCGCCGACATCGGCCTTGATGGTGCCGCTGCCCTGGGTGATGGAACAAACCTGCCAATACGGCTGGGTGCGCACGCTGACCGCGTAGCCCGAGCCGATGGCGACGCCCGAGGCAAAACTGAACTTGCCGTCGGCCGTCAGTTGAAGGTCGTCGCCCGCGTTGTTCTGCAGCACCAGCGTGCCGACCAGGCCGCTCACCGTGCCGCCGACCGCGCGCTTTTCAACCACCGGCACTTCTGCCACGGGTTGCTCCTGCGCCGGAACCTCGGGCTGCACCTGCGTTGGCGTCGTCAGCGGGAAAAAGGCGCCGCCACTGCCGCCGCCGCCTCCACCGCAAGACGCCAACAGCGCGATAGCGCCCGCCACGGCACCTAAGCGCCCATAGAAACTCGATTGACTGAATTGCATCCTCTGCCCTCTTTGGATTTATTGACACGCAAAAGGAAATGCTTCGAGCCAACGTAGCAAGAAGTTTCCAAATTACATTTTTTGCAAACAAATGTTTTTTGCCAATACCTGGAAATAGGTATCCAAGATTGCGCAGAGCAGTGGGCTGCGTGCCCCACACAAGGCCCAGCGCTTGAAGCTCATCGATGCCGTATCGGTCGATAGCGTCGCTTTGCCAACCGGTGGCGCGGGCATCGCCCGCCTCAGGGCGATTCAGACGTATGTGTGCGGATGACTGCAGACCGCGGCCGCCGGGTGATCGTCATCGGCGCAGCCTGTCGCTGCAGAACGAAGCACGGCTGCGCCGACAGTGCGTAGAACGCTTCGTCCCAAGGCGCGGCTCCGAGCCTTCCGAGAAAGCTCGCCATTCGCGATTCGTCGAGGCGGTCGCGCTTGGTCCGGGAGCGGTATGACCCGACATCCTCCTGAGGCAAAGAAGGGCCCGCTTCAGCGAAGAGCCACTTGCCGTCTTGCTGAGATGCATACACCGAGCGCTCCATCAACGTCGCATCGAGCAAGCTCCGATGAGTGAACGTAGCGCCGGGCTGAGTCGTGGTCGTTGAATCATGCGCGGACCAGTGGACGGTGGTCAGTCCGTGATTCGCGGTGATGCAAGCGCAAAGCGAGTCGTAGCCGCTGCAGAGGAAGCTGTTATTCCAGAGCACGGTCCAGTCGGAATGCGTGGGCAGCGCCAGAAAATGGGTGGGCACGTTTGCAAATTCTGTGGCCGCTCCAAACGCCGCATCCAGATCTGCATAGTGAGACCAGGCTTTGCTCAGCGCCTCACCGTGAACGAAACGGCTTACTTCTGCCTCTACCGCTGCCGCGACTTGGGACACGGTTCCCAGAACCAAATCCAGTGATTGAGTGGTCGGCCACCAGCGCTCGAGAGCTCCACTTCGCAGCATGTTTTCAGATGTTGGCTGAAGGTCGGTTGAGGGCCGGGCGCTGCCCTCAGTTCTCGTTACCGGCACTCTGCATCCGCAAGATTTCGGACTGCGCGATTTCGCGATGCTCGAGGGACGTCTCCGCCTCCAAGTAGTTCTGAAGCTTGGCAACCGCCGCATCGGTGTCACCTGCTTCGTCGAGTTCAAGTGCGTCAGCCAAACAGTGGGTCAGCCGGCGATTCGCTGCGGATACATCGGGAGAAACCGTCTCTGCCAATTGCTCAGGCATCAGTTCAGGCCGAAGCACGTACAGCGCTCGCTTGATCTCGAACACTTCGCCGAGAGCGCTTCCGACATGACCAATCTCCTCGCCGAGCCCAAGCTCATGCATCTGGGACGCGGCGCTGTCGAGCAGCCTGGAAGCGACAACAAGCAAGCTATGAAGGGATTCCGCTGATGCCATGAAAACGCCTTACGAAACGAATGCCGCGATCCTGCCACACCATCTCCCGCAGGCTCTTCTGCGCGGACGAGGCCGTGTCTTCCGACATCGCCCTCACAAGCTCCCCGCAATCCACTCCCGCAACCACCGATGCCCCGCATCCCGATGCCTGCGCTCGTGCCACAGCATCGCCATCTCGTACCCCGGCACTTCCAGCGGCGCCTCCACCACCTTCAGCCCCGGCGCGCCGCGCGCCAGCCGCTCGGGCAGCATCGCGACCATGTCGGTCTGCGCCAGCACGGTCATCATGAAAAGAAAATGCGGCACCGACAGCGCCACGCGGCGCGCCAACCCCTTCTCGGCCAGCGCGTCGTCGGTCGGCCCGGCGAAGCCGCCGCCGCCCAGCGACACCACCACATGCTCCAGCGCGCAGAACTGCGCGAGCGTGGGGCGCCGCTTCAGGCGCGGGTGCCCTGCCCGCCCGGCCAGCACGTAGCGCTCATGGAACAGCACGCGCCGGTGCAGGCCAGGCGGCGCGCCCACGCTGGTGTGGAAGAACAGGTCGATCTCGCCCTGCTCCAGCTGCCGCGCCATGCGCGTCGGCACGGCGTCGACCACGGCCAGGCGCGTGTGCGGCGCGGCGGCGCGCAGGCCGGCGAGCGCGGGCAGCAGGATGGCCGACTCCGCATAGTCGGCCGCGGCCACACGCCAGGCGGTGGTGGCCTCGGCCGGGTCGAACGGCTTGGTGGGCGCCACCGCGCGGCCCAGCGACTCGAGCGCTTCCCTCAGCGGCTCGCGCAGCTCGTCGGCGCGCGCGGTGGGGCGCATGCCGCGTTGCGCGGGCACCAGCAGCGGGTCGCCGAAGGCCTCGCGCAGCTTGGCGAGCTGCACGCTCACCGAAGGCTGCGACAGGTTCAGGCGCTCGGCGGCGCGGGTCACGTTGCGCTCAGCCAGCAGGGTGTCGAGCGTGACGAGCAGGTTGAGGTCGAGGCGGCTGAAATTGTTCATGGCAATGGCTGGAATTCAGACTATTCATTTCCAATATATCGCCTGATTCCCTAACCTGCGGGCTTCCTCATTCGTTCTCTCGTGAAACCATGAACATCCTGCTGGTTCTTGCCCACCCCGAAACCGCCTCGCTCAACGGCTCGCTGCACCGCTTCATGCGCGAGCGCCTGCAGGCCGCGGGCCATTCGGTGCAGGTGTCAGACCTGTACGCCATGCGCTGGAAGCCCGCGCTGGACGCCGACGACTTTCCCGCGCGCGACAACGCCGCGCGCTTCGACCCGTCCCTCGATTCGCTGCGCGCGTTCGAGGCCGGCACGCAAACGCCCGACGTGGCCGCGGAGCAGCAGAAATTGCTGTGGGCCGACGCGGTGGTGCTGCAGTTTCCGCTGTGGTGGTACTCGATGCCCGCCATATTGAAGGGCTGGGTGGAGCGCATCTACGCCTATGGTTTCGCGTACGGCGTGGGCGAGCATTCGGACACGCACTGGGGCGACCGCTTCGGCGAAGGCACGCTGGCCGGCAAGCGCGCGATGCTGGTGGTGACGACCGGCGGCTGGGTCTCGCACTACGCGCCGCGCGGCATCAACGGGCCGATGGACGACCTGCTGTTTCCCATTCAGCACGGCGTCCTCTACTACCCCGGCTTCGACGTGCTGCCGCCCTTCGTGGTGCATCGAACGCACAAGGTGGACGAGGCGGCCTATGCGCGCATCACCGAAGAACTGGGCGCGCGGCTCGACGCGCTGTTCACCACCGAGCCGATTGCGTTTCGCCCGCAGAACGCGGGCGACTACGACATTCCCGCGCTCACGCTGCGGCCCGACATTGCGCCGGGGCAGACGGGGTTCGCGGTGCACACGTCACACACATCGGACATGGCCCCGCGTGCGGGCTAGCAGCGGCTAAGGCAGCACCGGGTTGGCGACCGCGTTCGCAATCGCCGCGTCGGCATCCACGCGCAGCATGAAGCGCCTGGCCACCAGGTCGTTGGCCGCCGAGGTGAGCGCGGCGACGTAGCCGGCCTGGTCCACGTAGCGCTCCTGCACCGACGGGCGCGGATCGCCCGCGCGCAGCGCCAGCGTCTTGGCGAACGGAAAGTACGCGCCGAACAGCCCCGCCTGGTCGATGCGGCCGGGCACGTTGGTGGTGTTCCAGCCGGTGTTGGTGCCCAGCGGCACGGCCACGTCCAGGCTGCGGATGCCGGCGACGTCGTTGCCGTCGGCGTCCACCTGCGGCACCAATATCGCGTAGTCGCGGCCCAGCCTGGCCGGCGGCACCTGCGTGGCGATGCCGCTCTCGTCCTGCGGGCGGTAGCCGGGGCCCCAGTCGAGCAGCGAGTAGGTGTTGACCAGCCCGGTGTAGCTCGCGCCCGGAATCGCCGGAAACCTCACCTGCTGCGGGCGCACCAGCGTGCCATCGGCCAGCCGAGGGACCTGGTTGTCGGGCGGCGTGGTGCCGCGCACGACCCAGTCTTCGAGGTTCTGGTACAGCGCGCGCACCACCGGAATGACGCTGGTGTTGGCGTTGGTGGCATACAGCGCGCCGGCGCCCGCGCCCGGCACCGACGCCAGGCCCAGCAGGTGGTGCGAGCTGGCGTAGTAGTAGATGCGCGCGTTGCCGGGCTGCACCAGGTCGACGCCGCCCCACGCATCGGTGAGCAGCGGCGAGCCCTGCAGGGTCCAGAACTCGGTGCCGCTGAAGCCGATGAAAAGCTTGGGGCAGGTGCCGCTGGCTTCGCAACGCGACAGGATGCCGCCGCGGCGCTGGGCCACGTCGTCCACGTAGTCCTTCGACAGGCCGCGCGCACCGGCCTGGCCGAAGGCCGTGTGGTCGGCGCGCACGCCACCACCGCCGCCGGGCACCGAGAAGCGCATGTTGATGTTGGTCTGGCGCGCCGCAATCTGCGCGAACACGCCGTCGAACACCTTGGCGCCCCCGGTGTCCTCGTTGAAGCCGAGGTGCACGAAGGTCTTCATGAAGTTGCCGCACTGCGACACGCCCGAGGCGATGGTATTGCGGATGGCCGCGGCCACCGGGTTGGCGGTGCCGGCCGCATCGCTGGCGCTGCGGTGGAAGAAGCCGATCATGTCGCGCAACGCGGCCAGCCCCAGGCCCATGACCTTCGGGTCCTTGGCGATATAGACCAGCTCGTACAGGTACGCCGGGTCCCACTTGTCTTTCAGGCACACGCTGGTTTCGTCGGGCGTGCCGGGGAACGGCGTGGCCGTATTGCACTTCGCAAACTTCCATTCGCTCGCGGGAATGAGCTGGCGCGCGTCGCCCTCGTTCACGCGGCGCGTGAGCACGTAGCCGGGCTGCGTGTTGTCCAGGCTGGCCGTGGCGTAGGCCTGCATGGCCGCGTTGAAGGGGCCGCCGGGCAGCGGCAGCGAATCGTTGGTGGCGGCGGTGGGCAGCAGCTCGGCGCGGTAGGTGCCGGTGATGCTGCTGCCGTCGGGGTTCTTCGCGACCGGCACCTTGAGCGTGAGCTTTCCGGGGCCGGCCGGCACGTCGCCCTGCCATGCAGCAGTGAGAAACACGTAGCCGCGCGAGGCGAAGTACGGGTCGAGGGAAACGATGTTGCCGCGGTTGGGCGCGTCGTAGCGCAGCACGCCGCTGGCCTTGGCCATGTCCTTCGGCTTGAACAGCACGAAGTCGGACGTGTACTCGACCTTGCCGTTGGCATTGAGCGGCGCGAGCTGCAGGTCTTGAATGATGGCGTTGCGCGGGTCCTTGGGGTCGACCTCGCCGGTGAAGGTGCCGCTGAGCTTCTCGTAGGCACCGGCGCTGCCGAAGGTGCCGGGCACGTCTTCGGTGGCGGTGATGGCGAGCTTGTATCGGGGCGCGGTGGCGGTCACGGGTGGCGTGGTCACGGGTGGGGGCGTGGTGGTGGTGGGCGGTGGCAGCAGCAAGCCGCCCCCTCCTCCACCGCCGCTGCCGCCGCAGGCGCTTAGAAAAAGGGCGGCCGAAGCCACCGTGGCAGCCGCGAGGCTCCAGCGTTTCATGGTTTGTCTCCTGTTGTGTGTCTTGTGTCTTGTCAGGGCGCGGCGCCGGTCTCCGCTACGGCGTACTCGGCTTCGGCGGCTATTCGGCCTCGATGCCGGCGGCCTTCACGATGCGACCCCACTTCTGCGACTCGACCGTCTGGAACTTGCCCAGCTCTTCGGGCGACGTGGTGAACACCTCGGTGCCGGTGGGCTCGTAGAAGGCGGTCCTGGCGGCCTCGCTCTTCGCGGCCTTCACCAGCAGTTCGTTCAGGCGCTTGACCACGGCGGGCGGTGTCTTGGCCGGCGCGTAGGCGGCAAACCAGTAGCCCATTTCGTAGCCCTTCACGCCGGCCTCGGCAATGGTGGGCACGTCGGGCGCCAGCGGCGAGCGCGCGGCGCTGGAGATGCCCAGTGCGCGCAGCTTGCCCGCCTTCACCTGCGGCAGGCCGGTGGCGGTGTCGGTGATCATCATGTTGATCTGGCTGCCCAGCAGGTCGGTCACGGCCAGCGTGTTGCTCTTGTAGGGCACGTGCAGCAGCTTGATGTCGGCCATCTGCTGCAGCAGCTCGCCCGCCATGCGGCTCGACGAGCTGCCGCTGCCGAAGCTGTACTTGCCCGGGTCTTTCTTCGCGAGCGCGATGAACTCGCCCACGCTCTTCGCGGGGAACGACGGGTTCACCACCATGATCTGGCCGCCCTTGCCCAGCGCGGCGACGGGTGCGAAGTCTTTCACCGGGTCGTAGGGCAGCTTCTTGAACAGATGCTCGTTGGCCGCGTGCGTGGTGTTGGTGGTGATGAGCACCGTGTAGCCGTCTGCCGGTGCCTTGGCCACGGCCTGCGATGCAATGAAGCCGCTGGCGCCGGCCTTGTTGTCGATGATGACGGCCTGCTTGGTCTCGGTGGCAATCTGGTTGCCCAGCGCACGCGCGATCTGGTCGGTGGCGGTGCCGGCCGCGAAGGGCACGACGAAGGTGATGGCCTTCTCGGGAAAGGCCTGCGCGTGGCCGAGCAAGGGCGCCAGGGCCAGCGCGACTGTCAGCACGGTGAGGGGAAATCGTTTCATTGTTTTGTCTCCGGATGGCATGGGTGAAAAGGAAGAAAGGAAAGGCGTGCCGCTACGGCCCCGCCAGCAAGGGCACCAGCGCGCGCGGCACGCGAACGGGCATGTCGAGCAGCAGGAAGGACAGCGCCTTGCCATGCGCGTCCAGGTTCAGCGCGTCGTTCACGCCGCCGTCGAGCACGGCGTCGAGCACGAAGTTCATCGCGTGCAGCTTCGGCAGCACGAAGCGCTGCACCTGCGACGGCGCGCGGTGGCGAAACTGCGCGGCCACGCGCTCGGGCGTGAGCTGCTCGACCAGTACGTCGAACAGCTCGGCGTGCCAGGCGATGACGCTGATGTTCGAGCGATCGCCCTTGTCGCCCGTGCGGCCATGGGCGGCGCGGTACAGGGGCACCTCGACAGTCGGCGTGGTGGCGGTGTCGGTCGTGTTCATGCCAAGGCCTCCGCGGTCAGCAGTTCGAAGCGAACCGGAATGGCATCGCGCGGCAACAGGCACGACAGCGTGTTCAGCCGTGGCGTGAGCGCGGTGCGCACGCCGCCGCCGCCCGCGGGGCCGCAGGTGTAGAGCGCCATCACCTCGCGCGCCAGCCGCTCGGCCTGCGCGCGCTCGGTGTGCGTGGCCGCGACGCGCAGGCGCACGTCGCGCAGGCCCGTGTCGGGCGTGTCGGCCAGCGCGCGGCCGGCGTCGTCGCCGAAGATGCTCAGCGCGCCGATCAGGTCCACGCGCAACGTGAGGCCCGTCAAACGCTGCCTGAGCACATCGGCAGCCAGGCGCGCGCGTGCTTCCGCACGTGGCCCTGCGTAAGAGATCTCGCCCTCGGCCAGCCAGCCGCCCTCATGGCACACGTTGACCTTGTAGCGGCCCGGCCGCGCGTGCCCGCGCACGCCCGACAGCTCGACGCGGTCTTCACCCGGCAGCGCGCGCACCTCCGCTTCGGAGATGTCGGCCACCACATCGGGCGTCAGGTAGGCGGCCGGGTCGTGCACCTCGTACAGCAGCTGCTCCTTCACCGTCGCCTCGCTCACGAGGCCGCCGGTGGCGTCGGCCTTGCCGATGGTGCAGCGACCGTCGGCGTCGATCTCCGCGATAGGGAAGCCCACCGCCGCCAGCCCCGGCACGTTCTTGTAGCCCGGGTCCGCGAAGTAGCCGCCGCACACCTGCGCGCCGCACTCCAGCAGGTGGCCCGCCATGGTGGCGCGGCCCAGCCGGTTCCAGTCGTCGGCGCGCCAGCCGAAGTGCGACATGGCCGGGCCCACGGTGAGCGAGGGGTCGGCCACGCGGCCGCACACCACGATCTGCGCGCCCGCGTCCAGCGCGGCGGCGATGGGCTCCGCGCCGATGTAGGCGTTGGCGCTGACCACGCGCAGCCCGTTCATCTGCTCGCCCAGCGCTTCGGTCAGCAGCGCGCGGTGCGCGGGGCCCGACAGGTCGTCGCCCTCCACCACGGCGATGCGCGGCGCGTCGGCGCCCAGCTCGCGCGCCATGCGGGCGATGTGGCGCGCCGCGGCGCGCGGGTTGGCCGCGCCGAAGTTGCTCACGATGCAAATGCCGTGCGCCAGGCAGCGCGCCAGCACGGGCCGCAGCATGTCGTCGAGCAGCGGCTCGTAGCCCGCGTCGGGGTCGGCGCGGCGGCGCAGCTGGGCCAGCGCCAGCGTGCGCTCGGCCAGCGTCTCGAAGATCAGGAAGGCGCGCTGGCCCTCGGGCCCGGCGGCCAGCCGCGCGATCAGCGTGTCGACCACGGGCCCCGCGGCGTCGGTGCGGTCGCCGGAGAAGCCGGCGGCGCAACCGATCAACAGCCTGGGCGGTTCTGTAGGGTTCATTGGCGTGCACTGTAGGCAGCGCCTGGTCATCCGTAAAATCGAAAGTTCGGATCAATTGATCTGCTTTTCAAATAACAAGGACGGCCACCTTCGCCCTCCTTCCATCCTCCAGACATGCGAAAGACGCCCGACCTCTCCACCCGGCAGCTGCGCGCCTTCCAGGCGCTGGCCGAGCACCGCAACTTCACGCGCGCGGCGCATGCCTGCCACCTGTCGCAGCCGGCGTTCAGCGCGCTGATTCGCACGCTGGAAGACGCGGTGGGCACGCGCCTGTTCGACCGCGACACGCGCAGCGTGCAGCTCACGCCCGAGGGCCTGCTGTTCGAGGGCTCGGCGCGCCGCCTGCTCGACGACATGGGCAGCGCCATGGACGACCTGGCCGACCACGTCGAGCGGCGCAAGGGCCGCGTGCGCGTGGCCGCGCTGCCGTCGCTCGCGGCGGGCTGGCTGCCGGCGGTGTTCGCGGAGTTCATGCAGGCCTGGCCCGGCATTCGCGTCGACCTGGACGACGCGCTGTCCGACGCCTGCATCGCGCTGGTGCGCAACGGGCAGGCCGACTTCGCGCTGGCGGCCTCGGGCGCGGGTGGCACGGCCGACAGCGACCTGCGCGCGCGCAAGCTGTGCAGCGACCGCTTTCACCTGGTGTGCCGCGCCGACCACCTGCTGGCGCGCGAGCCGCGCCTGACGGTGAAGAAGATCGCGCCCTACCCCTTCGTGCAGATGGCGCGCAACAGCAGCGTGCGGCAGGCCCTCGACGTGGCGCTGCACCCGCAGCGCATGAACGCGGTGTTCGAGGTGGAACACCTGGCCACCGTCATGGGGCTGGTCGAGGCGGGGTTGGGCATCAGCGTGGTGCCGGCGCTGACGCTGTTCCACTTCCAGCGCGAAACGCTGGTGACAAGGCCGCTGCCGGTGGCGGCGCTGACGCGCACGCTGTACCTGGTGCAGCGGCGCGAGGGCAGCCTTTCAGTGGCGGCGCAAACGCTGCACGACCTCATCGTGCAGCGACTCGGGTCGTTGAAGCTGGACTGAGGCGGGCGGCGGCGGTTCAGGCCACCGCGTCGGGCACGCCGGCCGTGCCCGCAGTACCCGCAACACCGGCAGCCCCCGCAGCGCCCTCCGAGTTCGCCGCCTCCGCGGCAATGGCCGACACCGCCTGCGCCGCCTCGGCTGCCGCCGCCTTCGCGGCTTCTTCGGCCAGCGCCGCGCGGGCGGTCGGGTTCGGCGTGGGCTCGCCGATCTTGCGCAGCGTGTTGCGGTCGGTGTGCTTGAAGGGCTCGGCCTGGCCGCGCACGCTCAGCACCGTTTCGAGCACGTAAGACCATCCGCCGTCGTCGTGCACCGTCACCTCGATGCTGTAGCTCAGCGTCTTGAACGCATGCTCGAGAAAGGGGTTGGCCAGGATGCCGTTGGTCTCGCCGCCGCGCACCGCCTCCAGCCGGAAGCTGCGCGCGTCGGCCTGCGCGTGGCCGGTGGCCATGCAGGTAAGGCCGCGCGGAATTGACAGCGTCTGAATGAGCGCGCCCGTGGCCGGCTCCCACAGCCAGTAGCCGACCTGGTCGTGAAAGCTCTCGACCTCGTTCGGCTTCACGATGCGCAGGTGGTAGCGCAGCCCGTAGAAAATCTGCGGCCCGTTGGTCTGCGCGTCGATGGGCTGAAAGTCCGCATGCTCGATGTACGCCTCGGCCTCGGGCCCGTCGGCCTTGGGGCTGACGTCGTGGCCGTGCCCGCCCACCCACAGGCCGGCCAGCGCCGCGAGCGGGCCCAGGTTGGCGAGCGTGTGCGGGTCGGGCTCGGGTTCGGTGTAGATGTCGTCGGGGTAGCTGGCCATGGGATTCTTTCTCGTGGTTTTCTTGATTCGAATGTCTTTGCAGGTTCGCGGGTTAATAAACCCGCGCGCGCCGCGCGCCTCACTGGTCGAGCCGTATGCCCACCCTTGCAATGATCGCGCCCCACTTGCGCCCTTCGCTGTCGATGAAGGCCGCGAAGGCCTCGCTCGACCCGCCGCCCGCCACCAGCCCCTGGTTGGCCAGCAGCTCGCGCACGGCGGGCTCGTGCAGCACGGTGTTCACGTCGGTGTTGATGCGGCGCACCACCTCGCCCGGCGTGCCGGTGGCGGTGAACAGGCCGTTCCATGCGAGCGACTCGAAGCCCGGGTAGCCCGACTCGGCCACCGTGGGCAGGTCTTTCATGAGCTCGGAGCGGTGCGCGCTGGTCACGGCAATGAGCTTCACGCGCTGCCCCTGGATGAGCGGCAGCAGCGCGGGCTGCACCGCGAACAGCGCCTGCGTGTCGCCCGCGGCCAGCGACAGGCCCGCGGGCGGCGAGCCGGTGTAGGGCACGTGCACCGCCTCGATGTGCGCCACGCTGCGAAACAGCTCCATCGTGAGGTGCGACGAACTGCCCGCGCCCACCGACGCATAGCTGAACCGGTCGCCGCGCCGCTTCGCCCATTCGACGAACTCGGCCAGCGTGTTCGCCGGGTTGCTCGCCTGCACCGCCAGCACGTTGGGCTGCGAGGTGGTGAGCACGATGGGCATCAGGTCGCGCGCTGGCGCGTACGGCATGCGCGCGTACATGTAGGGCCCGAAGGCGATGGGCCCGTTGAAGCCGATGCCCAGCGTGTAGCCGTCGTGCGGCGCCTTGGCCACGGTGTCCATGCCGATGAGGCCGCCCGCGCCCGCCTTGGTCTCCACGACCACGGGCTGCTTCCACATCACGCGCAGGCGGTCGGCCAGCGTGCGCGCGATCAGGTCGAGCGAGCTGCCCGCGGGCGCGGGGACGACGATGCGCACGGGTTTCGACGGCCACTCCTGTGCGCAGGCGCCGACGGCCAGCAGGCTGGCGAGGAGGAAGGTGGCGAGCTTGTTCATCTTCACTTCGGTGGTCTTGGGGCGCGGTGGAAACTCTGGTGGAACGGCGCGAAGTTTTATCACCGAAACATCCCCAAAAAATCCCCGAAAGCGCTCGCATCGCCCGTGCCAGCAGCCGAATGCCGATTCCCGCATGATCCGGCGATGACCTTTTTCGCACCCTTTTCCGCACCCTTTTCCGCCCGTCGCCGCGGCCTGGTGGCCATGGCCGCGCTGCTGCCGTTCGCGGGCGTCACCGGTCGCGCGCATGCCCTGGCGGCCGACGCCGGCGACCTGCCGCCTGACGCCATCAAAGCCTTGCAGGCAGCGGTCGACGGCCCGCAACGCAGCGCCGCCAACCGGGCGCGCGACGGTGCGCGGCACCCGCTGGAAACGCTGGCCTTCTTCGGCATTCGCCCCGATGCGTCGGTCATCGAGATCGCGCCCGGCGGCGGCTGGTACACCGAGATCCTCGCGCCCTACCTGCACGACCACGGCCGTCTGTACGCAGCGCACGAGCCGGCCCACGGCTCGGCCGGCCAGCAGCGCGCACGCGCCGCCTTTGCCGAGAAGCTCGCGCGCGACCCCAAGGTGTACGGCCGCGTCGTGCTCGGCACCATGCCCACCGCCGCCTTCACCGACATCCGCCCGCCCGGCGGCGCCGATGCGGTGCTGACCTTTCGCAACATCCACAACTGGATCGAGGACGGGCACTTCGACGAGAGCCTGCGCGCCTTCTTCGACGTGCTCAAGCCCGGCGGCGTGCTGGGCGTGGAGGAGCACCGCGCGGCACCGGGCACGCCGCTGGCACGCGTGATTTCGCAGGGCTACGTGCCGCAGGCGCTGGTGGTCGAGCGCGCGAAGGCGGCGGGCTTCGAGTTCGCGGGCAGCAGCGAGGTCAACGCCAACCCGCGCGACACCCGCGACCACGCGAACGGCGTGTGGTCGCTGCCGCCCACGCTGCGCGGCGGCGAGCTCGACCGGGCGAAGTACGTGGCCATCGGCGAGTCGGACCGCATGACGCTGAAATTCGTCAAGCCGCGTGCTTTGCGTGGACCGCGCGCGGCCACGGCCTGAACGTTCGAACAAGCGCGAACGTGCGATCGCACGTGCCTTCACGGCCACGTTTTCGTGACTGCTCGTCAACGGCTGAATGCGAAAGAACTCAGTCTGCAGCCCTTCCGCGGGCCTTTAACCACGCTGGGAACAGGCCGATTCCGCGGGGGCTTCAAACCGGCCGCGCATCGCGGCAAGATGCGCATCCGCCGATTCTTGCGTCACCCCGACCCGAAGGAGCTGCCCCATGTTCGCCACGCCAGAACGCACCATCAAGATTCCCGGCCCCGAACATCCCATCACCATCGCGAAGAACCCGCTTCGCGTGGTGGTGTCGGTCGACGGCCATGTCATCGCCGACACGCGCGACGCGCTCACCCTGCGCGAAGCGCACTTCGGCACCGTGCACTACATACCGCGCAAGGACGTGAAGATGACGCTGCTGCAGCGCACCTCGCACGCCACCTACTGCCCGTACAAGGGCGAGGCCAACTACTACAGCATTCCCGCGGGCGGCGAGCGCTCCGAGAACGCGGTGTGGACCTACGAGACGCCCTACGACTCGGTCGCGCAGATCAAGGACCATGTGGCTTTCTATCCGGACCGGGTGGGGCCCATCGAGGAGCGGGTCGTCTAAGCGGCCCACCCCTTTTCATTCCTGGCAACGAAAAAGCCGGGCCCCGCTTTCGCAGGGCCCGGCTTTCGTACCTTTGCCTTTGCCCTAGACAAGGGCTGGTCCAGGCGATTTACAGCGGCAGTGCGTCGCCGCGAGCAGCAGCACGGGCTGCGGCGCGCACCGTCGAGCGGTCGATACCGCTGGCCAGCACCGGGGCCACGCGGGAGGTCACGCCTTCTGCGTAGGGGTTGTCGCTGTGGGCGGCGGCCACGGCTTCGGCGCGGACAGCTGCGCGGCTGGTGCTGGAGACCAGTTGCACCGGGCCCTGGTTGGCACCTTCGGCATAGGGGTCGGCGCTGTGCGCTGCAACCACGGCCTGGCTGGACACTGCGGCGCGGCTGGTGGCCGAGGTCAGTTGATGCACGCCGTCATAGCTTTCGGCATGGGCGGCGCCGGCAGCAGCCAGCAGTGCAAGGGAGATGGCGGAGAGGAGCTTCGAGGCGGTCATTTGGATTTCCTTCAATTGGTTTCGGTTTGCTTTACCTGGATCAGCTGAAGGGCTGGTCCATGGGAAGAATTGTGCGCCGATACCCTCGGTAGAAACCCTATGCAAAAGGAACCGCGGTGTTCATGTGCCGGAAACAATCAGGAGACATTCGCCGACGCCTCAAACCCCTTGGCGCAGCCCCGGCATCACCTCTTGCGCGAACAGCCGCATGCCCGCCAGCGCCTCGTCGCGCTCGAGCACCCCGTTGCCGTTGAACACGCACCGCAGCTGCCGCACACCTGTGCGCGCGACCAGCTGCCCGATCTGCATCGCGCACGCCTGCGGATCGCCCAGCAGCACCTGCTCGCGCAGCACGCGTTCCACGTCCAGCGGCGGCACCTGCTCGGGCATGACGCCGCGCAGCCGCGCGAAATGCAGCCGGCGTGCGTACAGCAGCGGCAGCAGCCGGTCGGCCTGCGCCCTGGCCTGCGCCTCGGTCGCACCGATGCACACGTAGCGCGACAGCGACGAGCCCGCCAGCATCACGGCGCGCCCTTCGCTTCCGCTGGGCGTAAAGGCAGCGAAAGCCGCATCCACATGCGCGAGCTGCGCGGTCTCCGGCGGCTCCAGGCTCAGCAGCAGCGGAAAGCCATGCGCCACCGCGAAGCCCATGGTCTCGGCCGTGGAGCCCGCGATGTACAGCGGCGGATGCGGGCGCTGCACGCACGCGGGGCCGACGGTCTGCGCGTCGAAACGCCATGGGCCTTCCGACGAAGACACCGCCTTGCCGCAGAGCGCATCGCGCAGCAGCAGGCAGGCGCGCTCGAAGCGCTCGCGCGTGGTCGAAGGGTCGATCTGCAGCGCGCGCAGCGTCGACGGATCGGTGCCCCGCCCGATGCCGACGTCGAAGCGGCCGTCGCTCTGCACGTCGAGCTGCGCGATCTGCTCGGCCAGCAGCAGCGGGTGGTGCAGCGGCAGCACCAGCGCGGAGATGCCCACGCGCAACCGCTCGGTGCGCGCCAGCAAGGCCGCGGCCAGCAGCATCGGCGACGGGTACGGCCCGCCGGCGGGCAGCAGCCTGAATTCATGGAACCACGCGCCGTCGAAGCCCAGCCGCTCGGCCTCTTCGAAGAAGGCCAGGAACGCGCGATGGTCGCCCAGCGTGGCTTCGCGCGAGTAGCCGGCCAGGTCGATGCGCAACGGCGCGTTCACGCTGGCGTTCATTGCCCCGGCACGCCGGTGAAGAAGCGCAGCGCGCCGACCTCGTGCGACGCGATGGGCGCGCCGTAGGCCGCGGAAAGCAACCCCGGCGTCAGCACCTCCGCAGGCGCGCCGTGCGCCAGCAAGCGCCCACCCGAGAACAGCGCGAGCCGCTCGCACCACGCACTGGCCACATGCAGGTCGTGCAGCACCACGACGACCGCGCGCTGCGCCGCCGTCTCGCGCAGCATGGCCATCAGGCGGTGATGGTGCGGAATGTCGAGGTGCGCGGCGGGCTCGTCGGCCAGCAGCAGCGCGGGGTCGTGGGCCAGTGCGCGCGCCACGCTCACGCGCGCCTTCTCGCCCCCAGAGAGCGTGGCGAAGCGGCGCGACAGCAGCGGCGCCAGCTCGCACCGCTCGACCAGTTCCGCCGAGAGCGTGGGCGCGTTGAGCCGCAGCATCTCGTTCACGCTCAGGTCCCAGTGGCTCGCGCCCTGCTGCGCCACATAGCCGATGTGCCGCGCGAACTCGCGCGCCGGCCAGTCTTTCAACGCACGCCCGCGCAGCAGCACGCGGCCCGAGGCCAAGGGCGTGAGCCCGAGCGCCGTGCGCAGCAGCGTGGTCTTGCCCGAGCCGTTCGGCCCGACGATGCCGAGCAGCCCGCGCTCGGGAATGGCCAGGCTCACGCCGTCGAGCAACAGGCGCCGGACCCCAGCGGCGGAAACGCCGACCGACACACCCTCGAAAGCCAGCGCGTCGTTCATGCCCGCCTCCACAGCAGCAGCGCGATGAAGAACGGTCCGCCGATCAGCGCGGTCAACAGCCCCGCCGGAATCTCGCTCGGCGCCAGCGCCGCGCGTGCCACGCCGTCGACCAGCACCATCAAGATGCCGCCCGCCACCGCGCAGGCCGGCACCAGCCGCGCGTGCAGCGGCCCGATCCACCAGCGCAGCACGTGCGGCACGATGAGCCCGACAAAACCGATGAGCCCGCCCCAGCTCACCGCCAGCGCGGTCGCCAGCGAGGCCACCAGCACCGCCCAGGCGGAGAAGCGCGGCACGCGCACGCCCATGCTGTGCGCCGTGTCTTCGCCCATGCCGAGCGCGTCGAGCCCGTGGGCCAGCGAGCGCACCAGCAGCACCAGCACGGCGAGCACCGCGAACAGCACCGCCACCTCGCCCGGCGTCGGCGTCTGCACGCCGCCCAGTTGCCACGAGATGACGGCGCGCAGGTTGGTCGACTCGTCCCCGTACACCATGAGGATCAGGCTGCGCAGCGCCGCAAGAATCGCGGCCAGCGCCACGCCCGCCAGCAGCAGCCGGCCGGCCTGCCATTCACCGCCGAGCCGCCCGACCAGCAGCACCAGCCAGCTCGCGCCCCATGCGCCCGCGAAGGCCAGCAGCGGCAGGCTCAGCGCCGGCGGCACGATGGCCGGCAGCAGCAACGCGATGGCCGCGCCCACCGCCGCGCCGCTTGCGCTGCCCAGCAGATAGGGCTCGGCCAGCGGGTTGCGAAACACCCCCTGGAACACCAGCCCCGCCAGCGACAGGCAAGCCCCCACGAAGAAGGCCGCGGCCACGCGCGGCGCACGCCACACGCGCACCAGCTCCGCGTCGAGCGAGCCGCTGGCGAACCAGCGCGTGGGCCACACCGTGCCCGCGCCGATGCTCAAGGCCAGCGCAACGGCCGCGACCGCCGCCACGCCCAGCACCAGCCACAGCGTGACGTTCGACACGCGCTTGTCTTCGTTCATGCGAACAACTCCGGATGCAAGGCCCGCGCATAGTCTTCGACCGCCTCGATCTGCCGCGGCCCGGGTATCAGCTTGTGGCTGCGCTCCAGCACGACCACGCGGCCCTCTTTCACCGCGCGCAGGCTGTGCCAGCCGGGGCGCTCGGCAATCAGCGATGCGCTCTTGGGCACCTGCTGCAGCGAGATGATCACGTCGGGGTCGCGCACGAAGATGGCCTCGGCGCTCACCTGTTGCGAACCTTGCAGGTCGGCGAACACGTTGCGTCCGCCGGCCCACTGCAGCGCATCGTTGGCGTAGTGGCCGGTGCCCATGGTCTGGTAGGCGCCGCGCGCGGCGGCGGCTGTTTCCAGGTACACGCTGCGGCGTGGCGCCACCGCCACCTTCTGCGCCACGGCCTGCAGGCGCGCTTCCATGCCGGCGCGCAAGGCACGCGCGGCCTCATCGACGCCGGTCGCCCGGCCCAGCAGATCGATGTTGCGGAACACCGAGGGCAAATCAGGGTGCGCCAGCACGATGGCCGGCACCTGCACCCGCTCGAACGCCTCCACCAGGCTCAGCGCCGAGTAGTGCGACGGCGTCACCACCACCAGGTCGGGTCGGTAGGCGGCCACCGCCTCGGCCGAATAGCCCAGCGAGCCACCGATGCTCGGCTTGGCCTTGGCCGACTCGGGCCAGCGCACGCGCCCGCCGATGGCGGCCACGCGGTCTTCCAGCCCCAGCGCCCAGGCCAGCTCCACGTTGCTCGGGAACACGACCACGATGCGCTGCGGCGGCGCCGGTATGCGCACGCGCCGGCCGACGGCATCGGTGAGCTCGCGCGGAAAGCCGTCGCCCGAAAAGCGGTCCTCGCCGACCGCAGGCAGAGCAAGGTTCAAGAGCGCCATTCCTGCCAGCACCGTTCGCCGCTTCATGCCGCTCAGAACGTGTATCGGGCGCGCGCGAAGAAGGTGCGCGGCGCGCCGGCGTTGCCCGCGTCCTGCGCCGACAGGTCGTCGCCGATGTAGTACTTGTTCGTCAGGTTGTTCACCCCGGCCTGCAGCGTGAGCTGCGGCGTGGCCTTGTAGCTCACCGCCACGTTGGCCAGCAGGTAGCCCGGCAGCTTCTGCGGGTTGACGGTGTTGTCGCGCAGGTAGCGGCTGCCCACGTAGTTGGCCGTGCCCGTGACGGACCACGGCCCCTGCGCCCAGGTGACGCCCGCCCCGGCGATGTTGTGCGCCGACATGCGCACGCGGTAGCCGCCGAAGTTGGTGCTGCGCGCGCCGCTGTCGGTGTAGGTCTGAAAGTCTTTCAGGCGCGCGTCCTGCCACGTGTAGTGCACGTAGCCGTTCCAGTGCTGCGAAAGCTGGAACTGCATCGACGACTCGATGCCCTTGGTGCGCGAGGTCGCGTTGCTGAACACGAACGAGTCGGGCCCGCTGCGGTAGGCGCGCTGGCCGTCGACCTTCTCCGCCTCGAACAGGCTCACCTGGTAGGCCCAGGCATCGCTGCCCGCGCGGCCCTTCACGCCCACCTCCTTGCTGCGGGTGAGCTCGGGGCGAAGAATGTCGGGCACCACCACGTTGTTGCGCGTGTTCAGCGCCACGGCCTGCGGGCGGAAGCCCTCGCTCCAGTTCGCGAACACCGCGTGCGTGGCCGCGGCGCTGCGCGCGAAGGCCCAGTCGGCGCCCAGGCGCGGGCTGGTGCGGCTGCCCTCCTGCGCGGAGACCACGCTGGTGCCCGAGCGGCCCAGCGTCTGCTCGAACTTGTCGTGCCGCAGGCCCGCGGTGACGCCGAAGGCGCCCCACTCGAAACGGTCTTGCACGTAGAAGCTGCGCACCTCCTGGTCGAAGCGCGAGTACGTGGTGGCGCCGCGAATGCCGCGCGGGTCGTTGCGCACGTTGCTCACCGGCACGTTGTAGAACGGGCCGCGGTAGGTGGGTGCGTTGGTGAAGGTGGGCGAGTCGAGGTTCTGCCAGCCGCGCTCGATGTTCACGCCGAACTGCAGCTCGTTGCTCCAACGCTTGCCACCGGTGAGCCATGTCAGCGCCACGTCGTGGAACACGCCGCGGTCCGAGGTGTCGCTTTCCGAGTAGCCCTTGTTCACCGCAGCGGGCGGCGGCACGATGGTGATGCCGCCGGCAAAGAAGCGGTCGTAGCGCGAGAAGCTGCTCAGGTGGTTCAGCGACCAGCCGCCGCCGAAGTCGATCTTGTTCTTCCACGCGAACGACTGGTAGTCGCCCACCACGTACGAATCAGGAATGCCGTAGTTGTCGCGCGAGCTGATGCCGAACATCGGCTTGCCGTTCTGCAGCGGCACGATGGAGCCGCGGTCGCCGCGCACGTGCGAGTCGTAGATCTGGAAGCCCGTGCTCCAGTTGTTGGTGACCGCGAAGTCGCCACCCAGCACGGCCGCGGCCTGCGCGCGGCCCGCGTCGCGCTGGAAGCCCTTGTAGTCGTTGTTAGCCGCGCCGATGTACAGGTTGCCGCGCTCGAAGTCCCAGCGGTAGCGCACGCTGGCGTCGGTGCGCCCGAAGCTGCCCAGCGTGGTGGTCACGGTGCCGCCCGCGCGTTCGGGCTTCATGAAGAACTGCGCCACCCCGCCGATCGCGTTCTTGCCGTACAGCGCCGAGGCCGGGCCCTTGATGAACTCCACGCGGTCGACCAGGTCGGGCGCGATGAGCGTGATGTCGGCATTGCCCTGCAGCTGGCGCAGCGGCACGCCGTCGATCAGCACCAGCACGTCTTGCGTGTCGCGCAGGCCGCGCGTTTCGAAGCGCGTGTAGTAGTTGCCCTGCGTGCCGAACTGCAGGCCCGGCACGGTGCGCAGCGTGTCTTCCAGCGTCACCGCGCCCACCGCGTCGATCTGCGCGCGGTCCACCGAGTAGGTGGTGAACGGAATGCGCAGCGGATCGGCTTCGAGCCGGGTGGCGGTGGTGATCGTCTTCTTCTCGTTGACGGTCAGGGTCGGCAATGCATCGGCGGTTTTCGCTTCCTGCGCGCTGGCGCCGGAAAGCGCCAGCAGCAGGCTGGCACCGATGAGGGAAGTGGGAGGGCTCAGTTTGTCGCGCACGCGTTGTTCCTTGTGGCCCGCACGCCCGCGAGCCAGATCACACAGGGGAACGCCGCAAGAAGAAAAACGTCGGCACGACATCGGCCCGGGCCTGCGCGCACGAAGGCACGCGGCACGGGGCCGACCCGGACAAACGCACTCCCGCAGCGTCCGAAGGCGATTGCGAAGGCCGGTATCCGGGCTTGCGAACTGCCTCGGTGATGCACGCTGTAAAGCCTAGAGCCGTACAGCCGTGCACTCACCGAGGCGAAAACGCCCTGCCTTCCCACGCCTCGAAAGGCGCAGTGGCTGCCCATGCCGAGAAGGCATGGGCCCAGGGGTTTCCAGAATTCGCTTACCGTTGCGGGGGCAGCGCAGGCATGGCCGTGTCGTGCGGACACGGGGCACCTGCTTCCCGTTTAACCCCCGGGGCCATGTGGCTGGCGGGGGCACCTTCGAACCGTTGGTTTGCGCAGTAAAACTTCAATAAGAAGAAATACCGCACAAAGCGGCGGAATTATAGGGAGGGTCAGGCGCAGGTCAGACCGGCTTTCATGCCCATCCAGCCTCACCTAGCACCCGCTAGCCCCAGGTCAGCGGGTCCAGCCCCAGGTAGAACGCGAGCCGCTCGTCATCAGGCTCGCCGATGCCCAGCACCTCGAACAGTCGGGCACGCGCCGCCTGCGCCTGCGCCGCATCGGCCCAGCTCTCGCGCGCGTTCGCCACGAACAGGGCCAGGTCGACATATGGGTCGGCCACGCCGAGCCGGCCCAGGTCGATGAGGCCCGTGCAGCGCAGCGTGCCGGGGTCGACCATGAAGTTGGGCATGCACGCGTCGCCATGGCACACGACGCGCTCGCGCGCCTCCTGCGCGAGCCGCTCGGGCAGCTGTGCGCGCAGCGCGTCGAGCAACTGTTGCGGCGGCGTGTGCCGGTCTTCGGGCGCGAGAAAGTCGGGGTTCACCGCGCCACGCGCGACCACGTCCGCGGCGCGCGCGAACATGCCGGAAAGGCTGCGCACAAAAGGGCAACCCGCGACCGGCACCGCATGCAGCGCCTGCAGCCTTTGCGCCATCGACGGCCATGCCGCCAGCAGGTCGGCGCCCGGCAACGCGCTCGCGGGCACGCCCGGCACCGCGCTGGTGACCAGGCAGGCACCCTCGGGCGCGGTGCGCCAGTCGAGCACCTGCGCGCAGCCCAGCCCGAAAGGCGCGAGCCACTCGGTGCGGCGGCGCTCTTCGTTCAGCGATTCGGCACCATGCGCCGCGGCCACCTTGGCGAAGGCAAGGCCGTCGCTGCGCTTGTAGATGAAGTCGCCAGACTCGCCCTGCTGCGTTGCGACCCACGTGACGCCCAGGGGCAACGAAGGCAGCAAGGGCTTGTGGTTCACGGGTGCATCGGGTTGTTGAGGCATGGGGCTGGATAGAGTGACGCCGGCCCCTGCAATCTATCCACTGTCTCTTCAAAGCCCCCCAATACACCCATGAAGTTCGGCTACACCATCGCCTACGTTCCCGACGTCGCCCAGTCCCTGCAATTCTTCGAGCGGGCCTTCGGCTTTGCAACGCGCTTTGTTCACGAGTCGGGCACCTACGGCGAGCTGGAAACGGGCGAGACCGCGCTCGCCTTTGCGTCGCACGAACTCGCCGAATCGAACTTTGCGCAGGGCCATGTGGCCGCGTCCGATTCGGCCCAGCCGCTGGGCATGGAGCTTGGCTTCGTCACGCCCGACGTGGCCGCGGCGCATGCGCGTGCCGTGGCGGCTGGCGCGGTGGAACTGTCAGCGCCCGTGACCAAGCCGTGGGGCCAGGTCGTGTCGTATGTGCGTTGCCCCGATGGCTTGCTGGTGGAACTGTGCTCGCCCATCGGCGGCTGAATGGCTAGGCGGTCGGCTGAGCCGGCCGGGGCGTTGCTGAAGCACCGCCCTCCTACACCGGCCTGACGTGCGCCGCTCCTAAGATGCCCGCTGGCCAAACCGGCCGCACCGACCACCCACCCCGGAGCGCAGCGCATGTCACACCCCGTCTACCTGTCGAGCTCGGCCCTGCCGCGCATGCCCGAGGGCAGCCACAACGAATGGCAGGGCTTTTTCGGCGACGGTGCCGAGCTGGAAGCCAACGCCTTCTTGCCGCTGTTCTGGCGGGCCATGTTCACTGAAGAAGACATTCGGCACGCGCGCTTTGTCGACGCCTACGACATCGACGACGAAGACGCCGCCATCGAGCGCGAGGAGTGCCTGGACGACTTCGGCCCCGACGCCACCTACCCCTACCTGGTCACCGACAACGCCACCGCCATGCAGCGGCTGGCTGCGCGCCGCGAGGGCGTGGTCAGCGCCATCGGCGAGTGCTACCGGCCGATGTATGAAGCCTTCGAGCTGTTCGTCGCGCAGCGCTACCCGCAGCACATCTTGCTGCGCACCCAGGGCCTGCCCGATGTGGCCGATGCCGAGCCCGGCCTGCGCAGCGAACTGGCCGAAACCGACCGCCTGAAAGACAGCCCGGCGCTCGCCGATCTGATGCGCGACCTGCAGCGCCACGACACCGATGCGATATGGACACTGGCCGGCCTGGGCTCTTCGCCCGGCGAGGCGTGGCCCACGCCAGCGCTGAGGGAGCGCTTCGCGGACCCGAGGCGGCGCTGACCGGCGGGTCAGCAGACACACCCCGCCAGCTAACGCGCCGAGAAGCTCGCGAGCATTCCCGATTCTTCGTGCGCGAACCATCGGAACACGTGCGAGCGGTAGTCTTGCGTGGTTCGCATGTGGAGGAAGCCGGCTTGCGCGCAACCCTGTTCATCGACCGGGATGCCGGCGGCCCGCAGCGCGACGATGGCCTCGTCGGGCGCCGTGTCGCGCGGGAGCTTCAGGGTAATGGTCGCGTTGTGCCATGTAGACCTGTCCATCGCCTTCCCCCTGGGGTTTGGATGCGCAAGTAAATCGCGCCGCCCCGTTCAGCGCAATACATCTTTTGTGGGATTCCACAGGGGCGCTGATGGCCTGCTGGATGGTTTCCTGGACGGCTTGTTGGACGGCTTTGCGAACGGGCTCGGCCCACCGCGCGGCGCCTCGACAAGGCGCTTGCCGCCCTTGCCACCGTGCTGGCCCTTCTCCATCTCGGGCTCGCGCCGCTCGATCCACCAGCGCACCAGCGCATCCATCGCCTGCGCGTTCGCGGCCATCTCGTCGAGCAGGCTTCGCGTGCGCGGGGAGTCGGGCAACCATGCCGAACGAACTAGGTGTTTTCCGCCATGCGCGAGCACGTAGTCGACGCAAAGCCGCAACTCGGTCATGCCGGCCGCCAGCGGAAAAGAAATGGGTTCACGGCTGACTCCTTGACTTGCCCCTGTGGCGCCACGAAGCACTGGCCCTGCAGTGCTTCCCTTCTAGGGCGAAGCCGCGGCGCGGCGTGCAGGACAACGCCGCCTGTGGTGGGCTTTGTTCGGGCGTTCGATAGGCTCCTGCTGGGCTTCTTTTGGCCCTTGTCAGATCTTGGGTGGCAAATCGCAGGCGCGTGGCAGACCGATTTCAGAGCCCGGCGCGCCGCCCGGTGACGGTGTTTGTGGATGGTGAATTTCGGGTTTGGAAGATGGCCGATTGCTACCTGGCAAGCGCTTGCCTTTCCGCGGCCAAAACGAGCTTCACGCCGCAGCGCCGAAGCTGCATTTGTTGGCGTGAATCGCGACTTCGTGATGCGTGCGACGGCCACACAACGCCCGCTCTTGCCTACAGTGAATGCCCCTGCCACTCAAAACCCCGTCAAGGGAAACAAGGAAGGTGCCACTCACGACACAGACAAATCACTGAATGAAGAACTGCTTGCCTCGCGGCAGGTTGTCGGTGCGAAAGCAGCGATGCAGATGCGAGGTATCAAAGGCGACGGCCGGGGTGTACGACCACCCCGACCGTCTAACCAAAGACGTGCACTTACCTCTAAAGGACCGCACAAAAATGGCTACCAAGACTATAGCCCGGCCACCCACGCCCGGAGCTTCCGAAGACAGCGCCCCAGCTACCCCTGACGCGGCGGATCTTCTTGAAAACACCCTCTCCCAGCTCGAAGCACTCCTGTGGGTCTGCTATGGGCAAGACATCGACTGGTGCAACGGGACAGGGCCTCGACAACTGGACAACCTGCTCTGGCTCGCGGCTGATCTGGCGCGCAAGGCCGGGGAGTTGTTTCAGGTGAACGAGACGGCGCGCAAGGGTGCGTCGGGGACTGGCGGGTAAGGCTGGTCTGGCGGGCTGCTTGCCATCGGCCCGCCTCTAGGAGATCAATTTAAAAACACTAATAAGTCACCACATAAAATCGATTAGGGCGCAACAACATATAGTCCTAGCCTAAAACCTACCTATCGACTCCCTTTCTTTATTTCATTATTCTCCAAAATTCTTACCAATGGATGAGAGGTTGGATCGGCACGAAGCGAAGCGCTTAAAAACCAAAATGATTTTTTGGGCAACGACTGATACCGAGCAACTAAGTTTGCACTATTTATATCCTCCAACTTTAAAGCCTTTCCAGACTTTCCATTTGGAAGCTTTTCAAAAAAATTATTCAAGAAATCGGCACCTTTCGCGCTCAACAGCACGTCCCTTATTTCAGCCTTATCATTTTCTCCGATTTTTTGGGTTGTGGAGAAAGTCGCATCACCCTGCATATCTCGACCGTTGACAATCTCGACTTTCAAATCGCTAGATATTAAATTCCGCAGTTGTTCTTGGATGCCTGCGAAATTTTTCTCAACGTACAGCACCGTGCAAATATTAATACGCTTCAGGCCGAGCAACCTATCTCGAAAATCAGCAGCAGCTTTGCCTTCTAGCGAGAAATACATATTCACTCTCGAAGAGACATCAACCATAAGGTAATGCTTAAAAGCATCGACCAACTGCTTTCCTGAAATAATGTTATCGACAATCACAGTCATTTCCTGCACCCCTTCTTTGACGTGCCTTGGATGAAGCAAATCCAGCTTTCTGTTAATTCTGGAGTCGGAGATCATTAGCCGGTGAGCCCCACCCATATCTTCGACACGCTTTATACAAATAGCCGACTGGGTATCGCTTTCCAAAAGCGCTCTAACCTTGTCAAGAAATTCACGTATTTCTTGACTATCCATTTGCACATGAGCGGCGATCAAAGTAACTAAAGTTTGTTGCATAAAGGCGGGTACATATTCAAGCCAGCGCTCAAGCCTTGATACAGCTTCACTAGTAGGAATTTGTCGGTGCACGGAAATTACTGCTGCAGCCTTTGAAAACCCTCGCAACTGAGAGAAAATATCTGCAGTTATAATTTTTCTTACGGGATAGCTAGTAACAGCCCCGTGGCTGAAAATGCTCTCAAAACGAAACTTTAACCCGGCAAACATTCTGCTAATACTTGTCGGCATTGGCAACAAAAACACATCACCGCCAATTTTGCATGAATAAATATGTTCTGCCGAATTAATTAGTGGCACATGCTGGTGAAGTGCGACCTCAAAAATTCCTAGGTAAACATTGATCAGCCTCACATTCTCAAATGGGTAATACTCCCCAGAGACTGATATTTTTTCTGAAGCAGGAAGAGCTATTGCGGTAACACGCTTTAAACTCACCGGCACCTCTGGGCTTATTAAACTAACCAAACGCGCTATCAATTTTTCAAATTCCAGAATATCCTTATCTAGGAAAAAAGGAAATGTCGGATAAACAACGTCTCTGATTTTGCTTAATGAGAACTGAAGCGAACAGAGAAGGCCTGACGGACTCCCCTCCACTAAAACAGTCTTATCGTCAACCGCAAAAATATGGCGGCCATGGTCGCTTCCCCGAAAGCGACTGTATTGTCGAGAAAATTTATCAATCCTAGCTAAAGACGAGTTCTCCGAGCCAATACAAGAATACAAGGCGGTACTCAATGCAATGTCAATGGAAAATTCGTCGAGGCTTTTTTCGTCGTCTGGCAGAAATTTAGCGGCAGCATTTATAAATCGTGACACTTCTATATCATGGTCAAGATTATTAACGTACCGCTCGCAAATGTATTTAAAGCTTGGAACACCGGGCTCAGTGCGATCCAGACTCAAATAGCACGACACGAAATTCTTCTCGTTGTTTTCAAACGCATCGACAATTTCGCCTACGCCTTCAAAAACAAGATATTGACCAACCTCAAACTCCTTACTTACAGGATCAAGGGTATCTTTCTTCAAAACCTGATCGTAGGTAAATAAATTTGGAAATGACTGAAAGCTTTTGCCACGTAGAAGGTAGCTCTCTAAAGTCATAACCTTCTCTTTTACTGACCGTCCATCCAAATACTCTGAAATCGAAATTGAAGTCTTCTGATCATAGTCAATAATTATTTCTGCATATCCTTGGTGAGCGTTAATTGGGTTTGAGCCAACAGCAAACTCGCTCTCCGCTCGCCTGATCAAAATTTGTGATCCACGGCGCAGCATAATTACGTCGTTTTTTAAAAGATTTTTTTCGAACCAGTCCCTGTTAGATGGGAAAAAATGCACTCCATCGCTATGAAGCAGCCATTTGTAAAACTCCGCTGTTTCGCTAAGTTTTGACAATTCCAAACTTAGTTCTTTTGCATCGATACGCTTGGAGCTTAAAACAAAATATACCAACAGTGTGCTGTGATACTGTTCAAATACCCTATGCCGGTCTTCAATGCCGCGAACAAAATTTCCATCTATTATTGCGGAAACAAAAAGCATCACCTTTTTCGGGTCGATTTCTATCAGGTCAATCTTTTTTAGCCAACTCCCTTTAGATAACGGCGGAGTTTCATCGGATTCAAACAGATTGTGAAGATGAATGCAATAACTCCATACAGCGCGAAGCAACTCATCAGCAGCGTGCAATTTTGAAACGGAATACAGACAAATAAGAAAATGAAATTTAGCCGCAAGATGACGATTGGAGAGCTCTGGCGCAGAATTGGCTTCGATTTTTTTGCTGCGATAGTCGCTTGAAATCTTCGCAAAAAAAACGGATGCAAGGTCGTTTAGCCCTTGGCCTTGAATCGTATCGCTTGCACAAAGCGAATATAAAACTCGAACAAATCGGCGCAGCGAATTCGTCTGATTAAGCTCGGTGTTTATATACATCAATAGCTTGTTGCTTATAATCGGCTTATCGAAGTCAACGCAAGAACCCAAACATTCGACGATTTTTTCTGGTTTTGCTCGGCTAATCTCGAATATTTCACCGAAAGATATATAGATCAGCGCGATATGCTCTTCGACGATTTCTGATGTTTCAAGCTTTGGGAGCACCAAAGCCATCAAATCCGCCAATGGCAATTCAATGTTTTTACCAGTTGAAAAATATTCAAAAAGCACAGAAGTCAATACCTCTGACTGTAAACAAGTAAATTTCTCAACCTCGCCCAATCGCTCCCAATTTTTGGGATCCTCGACGATAAATGAAAAAAGGTGCCGAAACATTGAGCCTCTTCCAATCTTTTTGGATAGGATTGAGGCCGCCTTTTCCCGTTTCCATTTGTCGAAATAATCGACTCCCTGCAAATGCGAGTAAATGAACGCCAAATCGTCAGCACAAGTATCAGATTGAACAATTTTCAAAAACTCTGAAATTGCATTATTTTTCTCCGCCTCTGTTGCTTCGTTAAAATTCTTAGCCACTGTGTCGACGGAGTATTTGGATTGCGACCTGTATTTATCAAATTCCGCACTAAAGTTTGATATCTTCACCACAGAGGTTTTTTCCAAATTGAGCAAAAGCCCCAGGTTTGCAAGATGCTTTTTTATTTGATCCAAAAAGTTTTTAGCGGCAACTTCATCCTTTGCAATAAAGAAAATGTCATCGACATATCTTTGATACAAATAAACCCTCTCAGACGCCAAATGCTCATCGAACAACGCATCCAAGCTTCGAAGGTAGATTTCAGCTAGCCAGCGCGCATAAGCTGGCCCTTGAGGCAACCCTTTAATTCCACCAACAAGCAGTTTCGAAACTGAAAATAAGCAATCTACGATCTTTGAATATTTTTCACGCTCCGAATTAGATAGCAATTCAACTTTGGCTTTGATATTTACATCATCGCTATCCAAAATCAAACGTTTTATGCTGTCGTGAGGAATTTCATCGTAGTATTTACTAATGTCCGTTTTTACAATGTAATAATTTTTATAGTCGGGATCGGATATCGCGGCTTCTATGTTTCCGGTAAACTCCACCCATTTATACAGCCAAGGTTGAAAAATTTGACTTTTAGCAAAACCCTTATTTATTCGATATCCGAACGAATTTTGGCTGGGCTTAAGGTCAAGAAAATGAACTAGCTGCTTTACTAATGCCGAAGTCGCGACTCGGCCTGGCGCACCCAGAGAATAAAGTACGCGAGTTTTGCCCTCTTCTACGCGAATGTGTTTGTAGAATTTTGTGGAATTTACATCTGCAATTAGGCGTTCAACTTCGTCTTGCAGTTCCTCGACATCTTCGGCAACGAGTTGGTTGATAGTCAGTCTTGACTGCGCCTCATCATTTGCAAACAAATAATTTAACTCCGCAATTCTCGTAACCTCGATATCGCTCGCGCAAAGATCAAAATTACCTTGATCGTAAGAGACATAGCCCGGAATGCACCGCTTAATCAAATCTTCAGTAGACAACGTACGTTCAAATTTGCCGTCTAAACAAAATTCGATCTGATTTTGCGATGGAAATGTAAACGACGATAGCTTTTTTATAGCCTGTTCGGTTCTTGCTTTATCGAAATTTTTCGTCAACGCAAATATTTGAATCATTGTTTCCAACGAGTAATTGGCGTCACTACCTCCTAATCGGACATTGCACAGAATGCCTACTATTAATTTTCGCTCATCGTTGCTAAGCGCTCCGTCACAAACCTTTTGCGCTATTTTCCCTAGCAACGGGGAAGACCTCCAATGATCCAAAAGCGCCTTCACCGTGAATCCTGGGCTACGAACGTGAATGGCTCGCACGCGCGCACCAGCTGCAACCTCACTATCTAGAGCATGGCTATTAAGTCCGAGCTTTTCTTCTAGTTCTAGCTTACTTAGTGGCAAATATGACTGAAGAATGTCCACGGATTTTTTCAAGTCAATATCTTGGAGATTTTCGTATTTAAGAGAACTAGAAATTATTTCCTCGGACGAGCCGAGCAAGACGGCATAGCAACGTGACTTTGCATGTAGCGAGAATGGCATTTTTACGCCATTACCCAATCCTGTCGTCGGATTCGGCGCTTTGGGAAAAAGGTCAATTCCGATCAATCTATTGTCGTACTCGAGATCCGAGCGAATTAGTATTTCTCTTTGCAATCCGAAAGCAGCTCTTTGACTAATCGGAGATCCCATTATTAACCACACATGAAATCCTCTGTTTCCGGAGAATTCCAGTATGTACCTGAGTCCTGCGTCATCTAGCCACACACAAAATTCCTGTACACAATTTTTCAGTTCCCTTTGAGCTGACTCCAAATCGCCTCTATTCAATGCGGCAGTTAAAATGTCAAAATCAAAGCAGACCCAATTTACTGTAGAGTCTTGGTTTTTTTGAAAAATCGCGATCGATCCTTTGTTATAAAGCGTTCTTTCAATTAATTTCGCAGAGACGGCGCCAGGCTTTTTCCAATAAGCGCCATCATTCTGCTGTTGAAGATGAAAACTTTGATCTGTTGAAAATTTTTTAAATAGCTCTATCGCCAATTTTTCTATCATTGATGGCCGCCTAATTTTGGTTTGCTACGCATTTGTAAAAACTCCGTCACGACGTTGAAGATTAGCGCTAAATTTGCCTGTCGGACATCGTGTCAACCCGGCTGTTGTTCCAAGCACAACGCCTAACGACTACAGGCCGCGTCCAGAATGCCCTGTACGCTCGGCACTGCAAGAATGAATGTAGATGTGAGCAATCAGTACGCACCGAGTCAGCGTTCATGCGTACACCGCCTCCAACTAGATAGAGTGGCGTTTTCGAAATTCATAAGCCGAATGCACATCCTGCCCGCAACCGCCCTCCTATTTTTTGCTGCTTCCGTTTGCATCGCCAAAGCATCGGCGCAGTCGTTGAGCTGCGGAGGCAGGCTTTCAGGCGTGGGGGATTCCAGGTTTTCAGTGGTGCAGAAATGCGGCGAGCCGGTGGCAAAAGAGTTCGTCTGCGTGCCGCGCCCGCAGGTCATCTGGATTCCGCCACAGGTGCCTGGCGCGCCGCCACAGCAGGTGGTCACGCAGCAGTGCGTGCCGATGGAAGACTGGACCTTCTACCGCGGCGAAGGCAACTTCCTGGCCGTCGTGCGCTTCTTCAACGGCGCGGTGGAATCGGTGCGCGACGGAGAGAAGGCGCGGTAGGCCGCGGCCTGCCGCAGCCGTGAAAACGCAGACAAGAGCAGGCAACAAGCAACCATCAACAACCATCCAGAAGAAAAAGACATGAGCACTTTCGAGGATCACTTCGCAGACCACGCAGCCTCCTCCCTCGCCAGGCAAATGGCGTTGGGCGACGTCATCGGCGACCGGCCCTGGGGCCTGGACATCCAGCGCGGCACGCTGCGCTTCGGTGACGACCTGGAATACCCCGTGCAGCTGCTGGGCACGCACGCCTTCGAGCCCGACACCTGGCTGTGGACCTGGGCCAACACGCAGAGCAACCTGCCGCCGCAGCTGACCGAGGCGGCGCTGCGCATCCGGCACCTGGGCGAGGCGCAGGACATCGAGGCGTTCACCGCGCCTTCGCTGCAGCTGGGCGACATCACCGACCACATGCTCGCCATGACCTGCAGCGGGCTGGAAGGCGGGCGCTGCTACTACCGCGCGCCCTACGACGGCGGCGCGCTCTTCGCGCTGCTCGACGGCGTGCCGCCCGAGGTGCTGGCGCCGGTGCCGCTGGCGCGCGTGAACACGGTGCTGATGGAAGTGATCTCGCAGTTCGACGTGGACCACCGCCGCATGGTCACGGGCTTCCTGCGGCAGCAGGGGCTGCACGTGGCATCGAGCGGCGCGACGGGCATTCGCGCGGAGCGGGCCGGTGAAGGGAGCATGGAGATCAGCTTCGACGAACTCGGCCGCATCTCGAACATCAAGGGAACACTGGGAGCGGCCGCGCAGGCAGCGGCCGAGCCGGCCGCACCGGTGGAGCCGAAGAAATCGAAGTGGCAGTTCTGGAAGTGAGCTGAGCGCTGGCAGCGGGCCGGTGAGGCTCCACGCCTTGAGCTGTCGGTGGGTCAGGCGCGCGGTGCGTCCGCTGTCCAGCCCCACGCGCGCTTCGCCTTCTCGCTGCTGACTTCCGCGCTGTCTTCGGCGATGTTGAACACACCGCCCGTCGAACGCTGCAGCGCCAGCAATGCGGCCCGCGCGGCCGCGGCCACGTGCAGCGGCATCGCGCCCTTGGGCTCGGCCGTCGAGGTGCCCGGGCCGTAGAGCTGGCCGTAGCGCAGCACGGTGGCCGTGATGCCATGCGCGCCCTGTGTTCCCAGCACCGCCTGCTCCAGCGCCATCACGCCATCGACGCTCACGCGGCGCGTGCCTTGGGCGTACACATCCAGCGGCTGGTCTTCGGTGAAGGGCTTCGGGCCGCTCGCGTAAGCCCAGGCAATGCTCTGCGCCACCAGCCGCTGCGCGCCCGCGGCCTGCGCGGCGGCCACGAGATTGCGCGTGCCTTCAGTGCGCACGCGCGCGTTCAGCGCGGCGGCCTCGGCCATGCGGGCCGGGTTCAGGTCCTTCGGCAGGTCGGTCAGTTGGTGGACCACGGCCCAAGGCGCGATGCGCAGCAGCGCGGCCTTCAGCGCGTCGGCATCGAACACATCGACCACCACCGGGTGCACGCCCTGCGCCTGCAACGCGGCGGCGCGGTCGGCGCGACGGGTGCTGCCGTACACGGTGTAGCCCGCGTCGATCAACAACGCAACCAGCGCGGTTCCGACCGCGCCCGTGGCGCCGGCCACAAATACTTTCTCGCTCATCGCTTTCCTTCGAGGCTGTTCAATGCCTCGAAGCTTAGGTTTGCGAAGTGCGCGCGCAAAGCACCAAGAATCTTTCGCGCGAATGGACCATGGGCTGCGCGGCCTCCTCGCGCGGCGCTCAGCCTGCGTCGTCTTCCAGCACCGCGCTGCGGTCCTTGATGCGCGTGACCTGCGACAACACCGCGTCCGCCGCCGTCATGTCCGGCCGCTGGCCCTTGTACACGGGCTGCTCGAACTTGCCGCCCGCATAGCGGTACAGGTAGCGCACCTCGACCAGCGTGCCCACCGCGGGCAGCGCCTCGTTCGGCGGCACGGTGACGTTGCCCAGGTCGACCAGCGTGCCCGACTCGTCGCGCAGCCCCACGGCCACCGAGCGCTGCGCGTTGACGCGCATCACCTCGCAGGTCGCGCTCTGGTTGAACTTGAACTTCAGGCTGGTGGTGCTGCGGCCGGCCGTGAACGGCGCGGCCAGCGCCTTCAGCACATAGCCTTCGCCATGCGCGGCCAGCAGTTGCCCGGCGCGCTCGCGCTTGCCTTCGGCGGTGAGCGCCAGCGCGAGCACGCTCATCCACGGCACGGCGCCGGACACGGTTTGCAGATGGCCGAAGCGTTCGATGAAGGGCGCGCCGCGCAGGTCTTGCCCGCCGAGCTCCAGCAGGTCGAAAGCCATGAACACATCGCCCACGTGCTCGCCCGCGATCACGGTGCGGCCCGCGCCCGCGCCCGCAGCGGCAACGCCGACCCAGGCCTGCGGTATGTCGACGAACAGGCCGCGGCGGTTGGTGCCGCGCACGGTGCCGCCTTCGATGAGCAGGATGCGGTTCTCGCCATCGGCCTTTTCCTGCAGGCCCCAGGCGGGGTCGTCGAAGTAGCGGGCCGCCTGGTCTTCGGCGATGAGCGTGGGCAGCTGCGGCAGCTCGCCGCTGACGCGACCTGCGAGGTCGGTGGCGGTGTAGAGCGCGCCGGATTGATCGGGCGTGTAGCCCTTGGTCGTCTTTTCCTTGACGACCTTGTCGTAGATCTTCAACGCGGCTTCGTACGCGACGGGGCTGCTGGTCTTGGTGCCGGTGGCCAGCGTGCCGCCGCGCCGGCCGTTGCCGTAGTCGACCACCCAGCCGTCGTCCTTAGGGCGCAGGTGCACCTGGTAGACCTTGTCGGAGCCCTGGCCCGTGAAGTAGAGAAAGCTCGAGTGGGAAAGCGGTTCGGTGTTCGCCATGGGAGTGCATGCGTGCGTGGCTTCGAGGCCGCGATGCTACACACGCATGCGGGCGTGCACGCCAGTCACACGCTGCTGCACACGCCGCTTCACAGGGCGGCGCAACGCCGCTACATTCACCGCTTCGACAACCCACTGAAAGCGGAGGTGCACGATGGACGACATTGCAATTCAAGCCCCTACCAACGCTACCCACGTGCGGCTTGTCGGGCCTCATCTGAACTGAAGCTTCTCGCGTCGACGCCTTCAATGCCGTCGGCCTGATTTCTCAGTCTGCCCTTCCCGTCCCGGTTTCAAGGCCGGAGACGCAAGCCGCTCCGATCCACGACGCCACCGCCCGCACGCACGTGCCGGCGGTGCCTCCGTTCATTCATCGAGCCAAGGCCAACCATGCTTGAAACCCGAGCCGCGACCGCTGTGTCGCGGCGCACCGTGACCACTGTTTTCGATCCCCATCGCGCGTCGGAAGACGACTGGGGCCGCTTTCTCACCTACTGGCGCCTGCGCCATGCGGAGGACACGCCCGACGAGCCCGCGCTGGCCGACGCCGACCGACGCCACGACGTGCTGCAGCCCAACGCGCTGTACGCGTTCCATCGCGTGCTGGCCCTCGGCGTGCACGGCGAGTTCATCGGCAGCCTGACCGCGAGCTTTCGCCGCGAAGGCACGCCCGAGCACGAGGCCTTCGCGCCCTTCGTCGATGCCTGGGGCGGCGTGCTGCGGCCGCACCGGCGGCGCGGCGTGGCCAGCGCGTTGCTGCGCTCGCTGCTGGCGTTGATGGACGCGCAGGGCAAGTCGGTCGCCACCGTCAAGGCGCACCTGCCCGAAGGCCACGCCTTCCTGACAGCCATCGGCGCCGCCGAGAAGCACCGCGCCGTGGAGAACCGCATGCCCTTCGCCGGGCTCGACTGGCAGGCCCTGGCACGCTGGCGTGGCGAAGGCTTCGCGCCCGCGCACGGCCTGCGCGCCGAGGTGCATGCGGGCCGCGTGCCCTTCGAGCGGCTGGCGGGCCTGATGGCGCCGCTGTCGGCATTGCTCGGCGACGCGCCCACCACCGGGCTGGCGCGGCCACCGATGCGCTACGACCTGGAGGGCTACCGCACCTGGTACGCCGACATGGACCGCCGCGGCGGCGACCACCTGATGGTGCTGCTGCTCGACGGCAATGACGTGGCGGCGGTGTGCGACGCCGCCTGGAGCCCGCGCTTTCCCGACCGCATGTTCCAGAACCTGACGGCGGTGGCGCGGCCCTGGCGCGGCAAGGGCCTGGCCAAGGGCGTGAAGGCGGCCATGCTGCAGCTGGTGCGCGAGCGCCACCCCGAGGTGGCGCTGGCCGTGACCAGCAACGCCGAGGTCAACGCGCCCATGCTCGCCATCAACCGGCAATTGGGCTTTGCGCCGCACAGGCATGATGGGCTCTACCAGATCGGCACCGAAGGCCTGAGGAACTTCCTCGCGGCCCGGCCCCTGGCTCTACAACAGGATTCCCAGGAGGCACGGCCATGAAAGCACCCCCCAGACTGCAGGCATTGATCGACGAGGGCCTGATCGACACCGTGGTGCGCCAGCTCATGAGCGGCAAGGAGGCCATGGTGTACGTGGTGCGCTGCGGCGACGAAACGCGCTGCGCCAAGGTCTACAAGGAGGCCGACAAGCGCAGCTTTCGCCAAGCGGTGGACTACACCGAGAACCGCCGCGTGAAGAACACCCGCGAGGCGCGCGCCATGGCCAAGGGCACCAAGTTCGGCCGCCAGGTGACCGAGGCCATCTGGCAGAGCGCCGAGGTCGACGCGCTCTACCGCCTGGCCGCCGCCGGCGTGCGCGTGCCCACGCCGCACAACTTCCTGGAAGGCGTGCTGCTGATGGACCTGGTGACCGACGCCAACGGCGACGCCGCCCCGCGCCTGAACGACGTGGCCTTCTCGAGCGAAGACGCGCTGCGCCACCACGCCAGCCTGCTGCGCGAGGTGATGCGCATGCTGTGCGCGGGCGTGGTGCACGGCGACCTGTCGGAGTTCAACGTGCTGCTGGCCGAAGACGGCCCCGTCATCATCGACCTGCCGCAGGCGGTGGACGCCGCGGGCAACAACCACGCCAAGCGCATGCTGCTGCGCGACGTGGAAAACCTGCGCAACTTCTTCGGCCAGTACGAGCCCGGGCTGCTGCGCACGCACTACGGCGACGAGATCTGGCAGCTTTACGAACGCGGCCTGCTGCGCCCCGAGACCGAGCTGACGGGCACCTTCGTGCGCGAGAGCGGCCCGGTCGACCTGGGCAACGTGCTGCGCGAGGTGGAAGACGCGCGCATGGAAGAGGCGGCGCGGCTGCTGCGCATGCAGACGCCGCGACAATAGGCGGGCTCGCGCCTTTTCGTTGTTGGCGGGCTCCCGCCTTCCCCTTTCGTCCCGTACCGCGTCGTCCTGCCTCGATGAACTCCCCCGCCCTGCCGAACCCTGCGCCACACTGGCCACAGCCGCTTTCCAGCACCGCGCGCCAGGTGCGGCAGATTGCCAAGGCGGCCGCCTTCGTGGCGCTGGGCTTCGGGGCGGCGGCGCACGCAGCGCATGCGGCCGGGAGCATCCGGCTCGAGGACGACCGCGGCACCACGGTCGAGCTGCAGGCGCCGGCGCGACGCATCGTGTCGCTGATGCCGTCGCTCACCGAAACGGTGTGCGCGCTCGACGCCTGCGACCGGCTGGTGGGCATCGACCGCCACGCCAACTGGCCGGCCTCGGTCAAGGGCCTGCCGCAGGTGGGCGGCATCGACGACGCGAACATCGAACGCATCGTGTCGCTCAAGCCCGACCTGGTGCTGCTGCGCCCGCGCAGCCGCGCCGCCGAGCCGCTGGAGCGCCTGGGCATCAAGGTGCTGGCGCTCGACGCCAAGACCCATGCCGACATGCGCCGCGTGATGGAAACCGTGGCCCGCGCCACCGGCCGCCCCGGCGCGGGCGAGGCCTTCTGGCGCAAGCTCGACGCGGGGCTGGACGCCGCGCGGGCCCGCGTGCCGGCCGGCTGGCAGGGCCGGCGGGTGTATTTCGAGGTGCACGGTGGCATGGCGGCGGCCAGCGAAAGCTCGTTCATCGGCGAAACCCTGGCCCGGCTGGGCCTGGGCAACGCGGTGCCGGGCACGCTGGGGCCCTTTCCCAAGATGAGCCCCGAATTCGTGGTGCGCGCCAACCCCGACGTGCTGATGGTGTCGGCGCTGGGCGAAATCTCGGCCATGGCCGGGCGGCCGGGCTGGTCGGCCATGTCGGCCATCCAGCGCGGACGGGTGTGCAGCTTCGCCTCGGCGCGCTTCGACCTCATGATGCGCCCCGGCCCCCGGCTGGACGAGGCGGCCGACGCCATCGTGGCCTGCCTGGCCTCGCTGGACCCGAAGCCCTGACTCCGTGTCACCCCGTGACCGCGTGATCCCTTGACCTCGTGACCCCCGTGACCCCCGTGACCCCCGTGACCCCCGTGACCCCGTTACCCTGCGCCGCCACGGCCATGTACCAAGACATGGTCCGCTGCAGTACCATTTCCGCACCTTGACCCCCGCCCCCGCCCCCTCTTCGCCTGCCGTGCCCGCTGTGCCTGGCACGGCCTTGGTGACTTCTTCGGCCTCCACTGTGCTCACCGTCGATCCGGCCGACGTCGATTCCGAAATCGCCATCGCACGCGACGTGGCCGCCATCGGGCGCATCAGCGCGGTGCCCTCCCTGCTCAAGGTCATCTGCCAGAACACCGGCATGGGCTTCGCCGCCGTGGCCCGCGTCACCGACGGCACCTGGACCGCCTGCGCGGTCGAAGACACCATCCAGTTCGGCCTGAAGCCCGGCGGCCAGCTCAAGGTGGAAACCACGCTGTGCAGCGAATCGCGCATGGCCCGCCAGCCCGTGGTGATCGACCGGGCCAGCACCGACCCGGTGTACTTCAACCACCACACGCCGCGCATGTACAACATCGAGAGCTACATCTCGGTGCCCATCATCCACAGCAACGGCGAGTACTTCGGCAACCTGTGCGCCATCGACCCGCGCCCGGCCGTGGTGTCCGACGCGCGGGTGGTGGCCATGTTCACCGCCTTTGCCGACCTCATCGCGCGCCAGCTGGAAACCGAAGACCGCCAGGAGCGCACCGAAACCGCCCTGCAGTCCGAGCGCGCCACGGCCGAGCTGCGCGAACAGTTCATCGCGGTGCTGGGGCACGACCTGCGCAACCCGCTGTCGTCGGTGGGCGCGGCGGCCGAGCTGCTGGTGCGCCGGCAGACCGAGCCCGAGCTGGTCAAGCTGGGCAACCGGCTGAAGGCCAGCACGCGGCGCATGTCGGGCCTGATCGACGACGTGCTCGACCTGGCGCGCGTGCGCCTGGGCTCGGGCATGCACCTGAGCATTCGCGAGGCCGACTTTCTGGCCTCGGCACTGACGGACGTGATCGACGAAGTGCGCGCGGCCAACCCGCGGCTGGACATTCGCGACGACATCGCCATCAACGGCGCGGTGCGCTGCGACCAGGGGCGCATCCAGCAGGTGCTGTCCAACCTGCTGGGCAACGCAGTGACGCACGGCGCGCCGGACAGCCCCATCACCGTGCGCGCGGCCATCGAGGGCGACCAGCTGGTGCTGTCGGTGACCAACGGCGGCGCGCCCATTCCCGAGGACGACCTCGCGAAGATCTTCCAGCCCTACTGGCGCCCGGCGCACAGCAAGCCCGGCGGCGGGCTCGGGCTGGGCCTGTACATCGCCTCCGAAATCGTCGCCGGCCACGGCGGCACGCTGCAGGTGAGCTCCTGCGCGAGCGAGGGCACCTGCTTCATGGCGACGCTGCCTGTCGCGTGACGGACATTTCGGGGCGCTTTGATTCCCGCCCCGGCTCCCGCTACCGTTTCGTTTTTCCGTTTTTTTCCTGACCCCATGAAGCACCGCAAGCAGACCTCGTCCACCCCATTCATCCGGGTGGGCCCCAGCGGCGTGCACGGCCTGGGCGCCTTCGCCACGCTCGACCTGCCCGCCGAGGCTTTCCTGGGCCTGTACGAAGGCCGCCGCTACACCAAGGCCGAGATCGCCACCAAGGCCTGGGACGACCAGCTGACCTACCTGTTCACGCTGACCAACCAGGAAACCATCGACGGCGCCAAGGGCGGCAACGCCACGCGCCACCTGAACCATTCGTGCGAACCCAACTGCGAGGCGGTGGAGGAATACGACGAAGGCGGCGAGCTGGTGCTGAAGTTCCAGACGCTGGTGGCGGTGGACGCGGGCGACGAGCTGTTCATCGACTATTCGCTCACCGCGGACGACGGCTCGCCGCCGTCGAAGTACCCCTGCCATTGCGGCGCGCAGGCCTGCCGGGGAACGATGCTGGCGGCGCCTGACGAAGCCGAAGCCAAAGCCGAAGCCGAAGCCGAAGCCGAAGTCGTCCAGGCGACGAACCCGAGCGAAGCGGTCGCGTCCACCGCGCTGTGAGGCGGCCGGTCGCCCGTCAGGGCGACTCGTTCTTCAGTTGACGCAACTGGTCTTCGGCGCGCTCGAGCTGCGTGCGCAGCGAGCGAATGTCCTGCTCCAGCTTGTCGATGCGCGCCGCCCGGCTGCCGGCCGGCGCCGGCGCCTTGCACCGGGCCTGCACCGCGTTCAAGGCTTCGGCCAGTTGCTGGCGGCGCAGCATCTGTCCGCGCGAACGGGCAAGGTCGATGTCTCGCTCCAGCGATGCTTCTTCCGCCTGGCAGGCCGCGGCGTCAGGCACTGCGGCGGGCTGGGCGAAAGCGGTCGTCGTCGGGGTCAGAACCATCAGCAGGGCAAAGGCGAGGGAAAGCGTTGCAGCCAGGGTCGGAAAGCAGGTGTTGAAGCGCATGCTGCACGGTAACGCAACGGCGATGCAAAAAGCCGCTCAGCCCTACACCGCGAGGTAGCGCGCATCCCATTGCGTGGCAAGCCGCTGCGCCCGGTGCAGCGGCAGGCGCGCGGCCTCGAAGTCGACCACGCACGCCACGTCCGCCGCCTGCGGGCGCGCGGGGCTTTCGCTGCTGCGGCCGTCGGTGAGCAGCCACAGCCAGCGCTGGCGCGATTCGTTCCTGGCCAGCAGCTGCTCGGCGCGCTGCACGCCCAGCACCAGCGGCGTGCCACCGCCCGCGGCAATGGGCGCGACCCAGTCGTCGTTCCAGGCGCTGGCGCGGCGCGGGGGCAGGCGCAGCTCGACCACCTCGCCGGCGAAGCACAGCAGCGCGACGTGGTCACGGCGCTGGTAGGCCTCCTGCATCAGCGCGAGCAGCAGGCCCTTGGCGCGCGCGAGGTTGCCGTCGTTGCGCATCGAGGCCGAGCAGTCGAGCAGGAAGCAATGCAGCGCGCCGCTGCGCGACTGCTGCGGGCGACGGCGCAGGTGCGCGGCGCGCAAGGCGTCGGCGCCGCGGGCCGCGAAGGTGCGCGGCCAGTCGAAGGCCGTGCCCTGCGTGACGGGGCCATGCCACGCGTCCCTTTGCGTGCCCTGCCTCCGGTCACCCTGGCGTGCGCCAGCGGGTGCGGTGTTCCGGAGGCTCAGGCTTTTTTTGCGGCGGCCTGCTGCGAAGCGATGAGCGGGCGCAGCGGCTTCACGCGCTCGATGCCGACGGGCTCGGGGGGCATGGCGCCCCAGTCGTCCGCGTCGTTGCTGTCGTTGTTGCTGTCGCCGGCGTTGTTCGCAGATGCGGGGGCGCCGGTGGACGAATTGCCGGATGGGTTCGCGGGCGCAGGTGCCGCGGCGGGCGGCGCGCTTTCGGTGCCGGGCTTGCGCCGGTGCAGCAGCACCGCCTCGGCCACGCGCTGCACATGCGCTTCGGTGATCGCCGCCGCCCCCTCCCACGCCGCGAGCGCACGGGCCGAACGCAGCATGACGAGGTCGGCCCGCAAGCCGTCCGCGCCGGCCGCGATGCACAGCGCGCTCACCGCTTCATGCACCGCGTCGCCATACGGCAGCGCGCCGGCATCGGCCACGAGCGCGCGTGCGCGCACCAGCGCCGCGGCCAGCTCGGCCTCTTCCTGAGCGTGCTTCGCGCGAAAGCCTTGCGGGTCGGCATCGAAGGCCAGCCGCGCGCGCACGATCGCCTGCCGCTCGGCCGCGTCCTCGATGTTGCGCAGGTGCACGCACAGCCCGAAGCGGTCGAGCAGCTGCGGTCGCAGCGTGCCCTCTTCCGGGTTCATGGTGCCCACGAGCACGAAGCGCGCGGCATGCCGGTGCGAGATGCCGTCGCGCTCCACCACGTTCACGCCGCTGGCGGCGGCGTCGAGCAGCGAGTCGATCAGCGCGTCGGGCAACAGGTTGATCTCGTCCACGTACAGCACGCCGCCGTGCGCGCGCGCCAGCAGGCCGGGCGCGAACCTGAGCTCGTGCCCGGCCAGCGCCTGGCCCAGGTCGAGCGTGCCGACCAGGCTTTCCAGGCTCGCGCCCAGCGGCAGCGTGACGAAGGGCGCGCCCGGCAGCAGCTCGGCCAGCGCGCGCGCGGCGGTGGTCTTGGCGGTGCCGCGCGGGCCTTCGATGAGCACGCCGCCCAGCCCAGGGTCGACCGCGGCCAGCAGCAGCGCCTGCCGCAGCAAGGGTTGGCCTGCGATGGCGGCGAAGGGGAACGGCACCGGCATCGGGGCGGCTGTGGTCATCGGGGGAGTCCTTCCATCTGCTGCTCGTGGTCGAGCAGCAGGTTTTCCAATTGGTCTTTGTAGCCGCCGGGCTGCTGCCACAGGCCGCGCTGCATGGCCTCGAGCAGGCGGCTGAGCATGTCGTGCAGCGCGCGCGGGTTGTGCTGGTTCACGAAGTCGCGCGTGGCGGCGTCGAGCACGTAGGCGTCGGCCACCATCGCGTACTGGTGGTCGCCGACCACGCGCGCGGTGGCGTCGAAGCCGAACAGGTAGTCCACCGTGGCGGCCATCTCGAAGGCGCCCTTGTAGCCGTGGCGCTTCACGCCGGCGATCCACTTCGGGTTGACCACGCGGGAGCGAATGACGCGGCTGATTTCTTCTTTCAGCGTGCGCACGCGCGGTGCCTGCGGGTTGCCGTGGTCGCCGTGGTACATGGCCGGCTGCCGGCCGCTCAGGTGGCGCACGGCGGCGGCCATGCCGCCCTGGAACTGGTAGTAGTCGTTGGAGTCGAGCAGGTCGTGCTCGCGGCTGTCCTGGTTCTGCATGACGACGTTCATGGCACGAAGCCGGCGCGTGAGCGCGGCGGCCGCCGGCACGCCGTCGCTGCCCTGCCCGTAGGCATGGGCGCTGCCGCCCACGTAGGCCTTCGACAGGTCGTCGTCGGTCTGCCAGTCGCCGTGGTCGAACAGCGGCTGCAGGCCCGAGCCGTAGCTGCCGGGTGCCGAGCCGAACACGCGCCAGCCGGCCTGCAGGCGCGCGTCTTCGGGCGAAGCGCCCTGCGCCTGCAGCGCCGCGGCCTCGCGCAGGATGCGCGCGCGGATCGGGTTGCGCTCGGCATCCTCGTCTTCCTGCGCTGCCACGGCCTGCACGGCGGCATCGAACATCTGCACCGCATTGGGAAAGGCGTCGCGGAAGAAGCCCGAGATGCGCAGCGTGACGTCGATGCGCGGGCGGCCGATGCCCACCGTGGGCAGCACCTCGAAATCGACCACGCGCTGGCTGCCCGGCGCCCACTTGGGCCGCACGCCGATGAGCGCGAAGGCCTGCGCCAGGTCGTCGCCACCGGTGCGCATGGTGGCCGTGCCCCACACCGACAGCCCCATGGCCACCGGGTAGTCGCCATGCTCCTGCAGATGGCGCTCCACCAGCTGCGCGGCCGACTTCAGGCCCAGCATCCACGCGGTGGGCGTGGGAATGGCGCGGGTGTCGACCGCGTAGAAGTTGCGCCCGGTGGGCAGCACGTCGGGCCGGCCGCGCGACGGCGAGCCGCTGGGGCCCGGCGGCACGAAGCGGCCTTGCAGGGCGCGCGAGAACTGCAGCAGTTCCTGCGGGCCGCAGGCATCGAGCGCGGGCGCGAGGCTGCGTTCGACGCGGCGCATGACGGCCGCGGTCCGTGTCAGTTCGTGCGGGCAGGCGCCCTCTTCCAGCAAACGTTGCGCAAGCAGCTCCAGCCGCTCGCGCGTGTCGCCCTGGTGCCGCCACGCGTCGGCGCTCACCGATTGCAGCAGCGCGGGGCGCGCGCCCTGCCAGGGCTCGGCGGCATCGATGTCGAGCGGGTCGAAGGCGTCGCCGGGCAGCAGGTCTCTGGCCAATGCGCCGAGCAGCCCCGCGTTGTCGCCCGCGCCGTCCAGCGCCGGGTAGCGTGCCAGCGCGAGCAAGGTGTCGCGCCGCAGGCGGCCTTGCGGCGACGCGCCGAACACGTGCAGCCCGTCGCGGATCTGCGTTTCCTTCAGCTCGCACAGGTAGGCATCGACGCGCGCGAGCACGGCGTCGTCTTCCGCGCCCGGCATGCCCAGCTCTTCGACCAGGTGCTGCGCGCGCACGGCCGACAGGATCTGCGCGCGCAGCACCTTGGCGCGGCGCGCGTCGACCAGCAGCGCGTCGTAGTACTCGTCGACCTGGCGCTCCAGGTCTTGCAGCGGCCCGTGGTTCTCGGCGCGCGTCAGCGGCGGCATCAGGTGGTCGACGATGACGGCCTGCGTGCGCCGCTTGGCCTGCGCGCCCTCGCCCGGGTCGTTGACGATGAAGGGGTACACGTTGGGCAGCGGCCCCAGGATGGCGTCGGGCCAGCAGGCCTGCGACAGCGCCAGGCTCTTGCCCGGCAGCCATTCGAGGTTGCCGTGCTTGCCCACGTGCACCACCGCGTCGACGGCGAACACGTCGCGCAGCCAGAAATAGAAAGCCAGGTAGCTGTGCGGCGGCACCAACTCGGCGTCGTGGTAGCTCGCGTAGTCGGCGGCACCCGATCCATTGGCCGCACCAAGCCCGTCAAGCCCGCCAAGCCCACCAAGAGCGCGCGCGGGCTGGATGCCGACGAACACGCGGCCCAGCCGCAGCCCGGCGATCATGAAGCGGCCCTGGCGCACCATCGGGTCTTGCGCGGGCGTGCCCCAGCGCGCGTCGATGGCGGCGGCCATGCCTTCTGGCAGCGCCGCGAGTCGCGCGCTGTAGTCGGCCAGCGCGTAGCTCTGCCACGCGGGGCGCGCGGCCCATTGGTCGGGGTCGTTGGCAATGCCTTGCTGCAGCTTGCGCATGAGCGCGTCGCCGTCTTCGGGCACCGCATTTGCGGCGCCCAGCACGTAGCCTTCGGCCTGCATCGCGCGCAACAGGTCGACGACCGACGCGGGCGTGTCCAGCCCCACGCCGCTGCCGATACGGCCTTCACTGCCCGGGTAGTTCGCCAGGATGAGCGCCACGCGCTTGTCTTCGGCGCGCAGGCTGCGCAGCCTGCACCAGCGCCGCGCCAGCTCGGCCACGAAGGCGACGCGGTCGGGCTCGGGCTGGTAGTTGACCACCTCGGTCTGCGTGAGCTCGCAGCGGTGCGACAGCCCCTTGAAGCTGATGGCGCGCGTGATGATGCGCCCGTCCATCTCGGGCAGCGCGATCTGCATCGCGATGTCGCGCGGGCGCAGGCCCTGGCTGTCGGCCAGCCAGTCTTCGCGGTTGCCGCCGCTCACGATCACCTGCAGCACGGGTGCGTCGCCCGCCAGCGCGACGGCCTCGGCTTCGTCTCCATCGTCATCTTGCATGCCTTGCATGCCCTGCCCCAGCGCGGCGAACGCGGTGGTGTTCAGCACCAGCTGCACGTCGTGCGCGGCGCACAGCCCGCGAAAGGTCGACAGGCACAGCGGGTCCTTCAGCGAATCGAGCGCGACGGGCAGCGGGTTGAGCCCCTCGGCGCTCAGCGCGGCGGCCATCGCATCGAAAGCCACGGTGTTGCCCGACAGCAGGTGCGAGCGGTAGAACACCAGCGCCACCACCGGCGCATCCGCGTGCCAGCCGGCGCGCAGGTCGTCGATGCCGGCCACGGTGTGCGCCGCGCCCATGCCACCCATGGCGTGCGGCACGTGCAGCGCCACCTGCGGCAGGCTGCGCGGCGGCAACGGCGCCTCGCCATGGCCCAGCCCGTGGAACGCCACCGCGCGCAGAAACTGCATCGCGTTGCCCGCGCCGCCGCTGCGGGTGTACTGCCACAGCTGTCGGCTCACGTCGCGCGGCACGGTGCCGCGCGCGAGCAGGTCTTCGTCTTCCTGCAGATCGCCGGAGAACATGGCGAGCTGCTGGCCCTTGCGCCTGGCGAGCTTCTCGAGCTGCTGCAGCCCATAGGCCCATGCCGACTCCGCCCCCAGGTGGTCGACCACCACCACGCGCGCGTGCTGCAGCACCTCGTCGATGTACAGGTCGAGCGAGGCCGGCTGCTTCAGGTACATGAGGTTGGCCAGCCGCAGCGACGGGTAGCCGGGGTCGGTGGCCGCCAGCGCCGTGCGCGCCGCGGCGAGCAGCGCCAGCGTGGTGTCGGCCGAGCTGAGCACCACTATGTCGCCCGGCGTCTGGTCGAGCCGGGTGACGACGCTGTCGTCTTCGACGAAGCGGCCGGGCTGGGTGCTCAGCAGGTGCATGCGGTCATGGGGTCAGAGGGGTCAGGCGGTCAGGTGGTCGCGTTTTCAGGCTCTCAGGCAGCCACCGCGCTCACCTCGTCCAGCGCCTTGCGCAGCACCGCCTCGTCCAGGTCTTCGCCGATGAACACCAGCCGCGTGCGCTGCGCCTCGCCGTCGCGCCAGCGGCGGTCGAAGTGGTGGTCGAAGCGGCGGCCCACGCCCTGCACCAGCAGGCGCATCGGCTTGCCCGGAATGGCGACGAAGCCCTTCACGCGGTAGATGGTGTGCTGCTCGACCAGCGTGTTCAGCACGGCCAGCAGGCTGTCGCGGTCCACCGGCGGCAGCTCGATGACGAGCGAGTCGAACTCGTCGTGGTCGTGCTCTTCCTCGTGGTCGTGGTGGCTTTCGCGCAGGTGGATGGTGGCTTCGGCCGCGCGGCCCTGGCCCAGCAGCAGCGCGAGCGGCAGCCGGCCTTCGGTGGCGGCGACGATCTTGACCTCGGGCGGCAGCTCTTCGCGCACGAGCGCCTCGACCTGCGCGCGCGTGGCGTCGTCCATCAGGTCGGTCTTGTTGAGCACCACCAGGTCGGCGGCCGAGAGCTGGTCTTCGAACAGCTCGTGCAGCGGCGACTCGTGGTCGAGGTTGGGGTCGGCGCGGCGGGCCTCGTCGACGGCGGCGGGGTTCTCGGCGAACTGGCCCGAGGCCGCGGCGGGGCCGTCGACCATGGTGACCACCGAATCGACGGTGAAGATGTTGGCGATGTCCGGCCACTGGAAGGCCTGCACCAGCGGCTTGGGCAGGGCCAGGCCCGAGGTTTCGATGATCACCGCGTCGATGTCGCCGCGGCGCTCGGCCAGTTGCAGCATCACGGGCAGGAACTCTTCCTGCACGGTGCAGCAGACGCAGCCGTTGGCCAGCTCGTACAGCGCGCCTTCGCGCTCGTTGCCTTCGTCGTCGCAGCCGATGCCGCAGCCGCGGAGAATTTCGCCGTCGATGCCGAGCTCGCCGAACTCGTTGACGATCACCGCGATGCGGCGGCCCTCGGCGTTGCCGAGGATGTGGCGCAGCAGCGTGGTCTTGCCGCTGCCGAGGAAGCCCGTGACGATGGTGACGGGGATCTTGGCGTTGCTTGCTTGTGTCATGGGAGAAGGTCTTTCAGGTGGCTCGGGTCGCGGAGGGTTTCCGCGGCACGGCGATGAATGGCAAGAGCGCCCGCGGCAGTCGCCGGGGGCGCCCTCGAGAAGAGGAACGGTCAGCTTCGAAATGTCAGCTTCGAAATGTCAGCTTCGAAGGGTCAGCTTCGACGGGTCAGACCGCGCTGTACAGCCGGCGCTCGACAAAGACCGAGCCCTGCAGGCGGCGCCAGCCCTTGGCCGCGGCCAGCACGCCCAGGTCGACCAGCGGCTCGACCAGCACGACCGTCATGTAGGCGGCGCCGAAGCTGGCGATCTGGCCCAGGTTTTCGAGCCCCATGCCGCGACCGTACAGCGCCCAGAAGCCGACCCACACCACGATGCCGCCCTGGTAGGCCACCGACAGCTTGAAGGCCTGCTGGTAGCTCAGGTCCACATAGGCCACGTTCTTCGGAATGATGCGGCGCGCCAGCGCGGCGGTGGCGAACAGCGGCACCAGCAAAGTGGTGACGTTCATGCCGAACTGGGGAATGTCCTGCGGCTCGAAGAACAGGCCCTGGATGAGCAGGCCGCCCGCCAGCCCGATGGCCGCGGGCGCCAGCCCGAACACCAGCAGCAGCGTGGTGCCCAGGATCAGGTGCACCTCCGACACGCCCACCGGGTGGTGCGGCAGCACCTCGAAGAAGCAGAACACCAGCGCCACGGCAATGGCCGAGCGCAGCGCCAGGCCGGCAAGGCCCTCTTTCACGGCGGTGTCGAAGGCCACCTTGCCCGTGTAGGCAAGTGCTGCGGCCGCCGTGGCGTAGCTGAGAAAAATCTTGGTTCCGTCGACGAGACCGGGTTCGATGTGCATCACGCACCTCCTGTAATGCACCGCAGTGCGAAAGTTGATTGTTCGTTCATGGGCTGGCTTGCGCAAGCCCCTTCGAGGCGGCGGCCGGCCCGGGCTTGCGCCGCAGCCGGCGCCAGCCGATCACCACGCCGCTGGCCGAGGCCACCGTGCCGACGATGGACAGCAGCCACACCACCAGGTCCCAGGCCGGCCGGTGCTGGATGAGCCAGGGAAAGTCCAGGCTGTGCGCCGCGTTGAAGAGCCAGCGGCGCAGGCGCGAATTGGCGTCGTTGCTGCCCGCGACCTGACCGCTGGCGGGGTCTATGTAGACCCAGCTGCGCGCCGGGTCGTCGACTCCACGCGCCACACGGGCAGCACGCGCTCGCGGTGGTGGCCGTACCAGTGGAAGTCTTCCCGGGTCTGCAGCACGGCCAGCGTCACGGGGGCGCCGGGCCGCAGGCGCGCGGCGGCACGCCGTATTTCTTCCTTGCCGAACGACGCGGGCGCACCTGTGGCGGCATCAACGACGCGCACGCGCGCCCTGGCGTCGCGCAGCTGCAGCAGCGGCCTGCCGTCGAACCACAGCAGCACGGCCTCGCGCGCGGCGGCGTCGCCCTCTTCCGTCGGCAACACGGCCGGCGGCCACGCCAACGCCGGCGTGCCGGCCCCGGTGTAGCGCGCCATGGCCGCCGCGTCGAGCGGCCCGCGCTGGAACCAGCCATTGGGGTTCATCGACAGCCAGCCGCTGATGATCCAGGTGAGCACGAAGAAGCCGCCGACCAGACCGGCGATGTGGTGCCAGGCCATCCAGCCCGAATAAGGCGTGACCGCGCCATTGCGAAACCGCCGCCGCAGGCGCACCCGCAGGATGCCGATGACGATGCCCGTGACCGCCGACACGATGCACGCCGCCGACAGCCACACCACCACCTCGTGCCACAGCGGCGGGTCGGCGCGCAGCGGCGTGAAGTAGATCCAGTGCGGCACCGAGCCCAGCCAGTTCCAGAAGCGCTCCGAGCGCGTGGTGTCGCGCACCACCTCGCCATTGCGCTGCGACACGTACAGCTCGGTGCCGGCCGCGTCGTTCAGCGCGATGCGGTGCAGCGGGCGCAGCGGGTTCAGGCCCTGCGGCACGGTCCACTGGTCGCGCTCCAGCGTCTCGGCCCAGTGCACGTTCGCGTCGTCCGGGTGGCCGGAGAAGGCGCGCGCGATGGCCTCGGCCTGCGCGGCATCGACCGGGCCGGGCACCTGGCCGTCGCGCGCCGACACCGTGTGCCGCCCGCCGCGCGCATCGACGATGCGCCACACCGGCCCCGCGTCGCTGCCGGCCTGCATCTCCAGCCCGATGCGACGCGGCTGCAGGGCGCGCACGTCCTCCGGCAGCACCTGCAGCGCGGCCATGGGCGACACCTGCGCCTGCTCGAAGCGCAAGGGCGCGAGCCCGGCCAGTCGCTCTTCGTCGGTGAGGTTCGGGTAGCCCACGTACATCATCACCACGCCCGAGACGAACCACATGACGAACAGCAGGCAGCCGCCGATGCCCAGCCACCGGTGCGTCCAGTAGAGCCAGTGCCGGATGCGCGGCCAGGCGCGGCGCCAGATGGATGTCATGCGGAAGTCATTCGGTCGTCGCTCAGAAGTTGACCAGCGCCGACAGCTCGAACGAACGCGGCCGGCCCAGCAGCCACTGGTTGCCGCTGTTGGAGAACGACACCGGGTACTTGCGGTCGGCCAGGTTGTAGGCGCGCAGCGCCAGCTTGAGCGACGGGTTGGCCTGCCAGCTCACCGAGGCGTCGGCCACGGTGTACGAGCCGATCTTGCGCGTGTTGGCCGTATCGACCTGGCGCGGGCCCACGTAGCGCACGCCGAAAGCGGCCTCCCACTGCGGGCGAAAGCGCCAGCCGAGCCACAGGTTGGCCGCCTCTTCGGGCACGCCCATGGGCGTGTTGCCCGCGCGCGAGACCAGCCTGCCGTTCACCACCTCGTTGAAGTCGTCGTAGCGCGCGCGCAGCTTGGCCACGTTGGCTTCCAGTTTCAGCGTGGGCGTGAGCGCCAGGTCGAGCGTGGCCTCGATGCCTTCGGACGACTGCTGGCCGACCTGCTGCGTCTTGCTCGGGTCGTTCGCGTCGCGCGACAGCAGCTTGTTCTTCTCGATGCGGTAGGCCGCCACCGTCCAGGCGCCGCGGCTGTCGGCCAGCTGGCGCTTGTAGCCGACCTCCACCTGCCTGCCCGTGCTGAGCTCGAAGGGCACCTGCGTGGCCGAAGTGCTGATGAGCGAGGTCAGCGGATCGGCCGCGCGCGCCACCTGGGCGTAGAACGACTGCGTGGCATCGGGCGCGTACACCACGCCGAGGCGGCCGGTGGCGTACTCGAAGGTCTTGCCCAGGCTGTTGGCGGCGTTCTGCAGGTCGGCGCGCGCGACCTTGGCGTGGTCCCAGCGCAGGCTGCCCACCACCGACCACTGCTCGTTGAAGGCCAGCTTGTCTTCGGTGAAGAAGGCGTAGGTGTCGGTCTTGGTCTTGTAGCGCGGCAGGTAGGCCACGGGCGACGCGTAATAGCCGGGGTTGAAGGTGAACGGGTCCACCACCGAGCGGCCGCCGAAGGGCGTGTCGCTGGTGTTCAGGAAGTCGATGCGGTTCACGTCGAAGCCCGCCAGCACCTGGTTGGCCAGGCCGAACAGCCGGTGCTTCACGGTCACGTCGGTGCGGTTGCCGACCTGCTCCTGGTCGTGGCCGATTTCGAGGTAGTCGCCGCGCGTCACGCGGCGCGTGGTGGCGTTGAAGGTGTAGGTCTCGCTGTTGCGCCAGTGGCGCTTGCTCTCCAGGCGGTAGAGGTGGTTGCGCACCGTCACGGCGTCGTTGGGCGTCCATTGCGCGTCGAGCCGGGTCCACTTGTCGCGGTACTTGATCTCGGCGTCGTCGAGGTTGTAGTTCTGGCGCAGCGTCTGGCTGCTCAGGCGCCCGTCGATCAGCGGCACGCCGTAGTAGCGCTGCGGCGTCTGCCGGCCTTCGTCGTGCGACAGCGTGAACTGCAGCTGCGGCGACACGTCGAGCCGCACGGCCGCGCCCACGGCCAGGCTCTCGGCCTCGCCGCGCTGCATGAAGCCGTCGGTGGCGCGGTGGCTGATGTCGAAGCGGTACGAGAGCTTGTCGTTGATGGCCCCGCCGCTGCCGAAGGCAACCTGGCGCGTGGCGTCGGAGCCCAGCGTGACGAGCGCCTCGTTCTGGATGGGGCCGCGCGTGGGCTTCTTTGGCACCACGTTGATGGCGCCACCGATGGCGCCTTCGCCGTACATCACCGAGGCCGCGCCGCGCAGCACCTCGATGCGGTCGACCGACCAGGTGTCGAAGGGAAAGGTGACGGTGCCCGCGCCCGCGTACAGGCGCGTGCCGTCGAACAGCTGCATGACCGAGCCGTGGCCCGTGAAGCCGCGCGCGGCCATGGCGGTGCCGCCGTTGCCCGGCGCGGGCGAACCGGTGATGCCGGTGGCGCGGGTGGCCGCGTCGACCACCGACACGTCGCCGCGCGCGCGGATGGTGTCGCCCGTCAGCACCTCGATGCTGGCCGGCGTTTCCAGCGGCGTGAGGCCGAGCCGGCTGCCGGTGGCCGTGGGCTCGTCGATGGCCAGCGGCGCGTGGCGGTCGGCCTCGACGCGCACCGGGTTCAGGCTTTGGGCGCCGGTTGCTTCCGTTTGCGCAAAAGACGCGCCGGGAGCGAAAGCCAGACCCAGGCCCAGCCCCAATGAAATGCCTGAAATGTGCAAAAGGCGGGAAGGGCGCGAAAGGCGCGCCCGATGAAGCTGCGCACCCCTTCCCGCGCGATGCCGCGCCTGTGTCGTCCGACCCATGTGAGCTCTCCTCCGGCCTGCGTCCCCGCAGGCTCCCGACCGATGAAGGACGCAGCAGGGGAAAGGCGAAAGGGCTGCCACGGTGCGCGCGAGCGCCAAGCGGCGGGCCCGGACACGCACTCCCGCTGCGTCCGAAGGCGGTTGCGAAGGCCGGTATCCGGGCTTGCGGAGCGTCGTGGCGTGCCGAGTGGAAGCACACCGCGACCGAAACCCTCGCCTTCCCACGCCGAAGCGCAGTGACTGCCGAGCCCTCGATGAAGGGGCGCGTGCGTGAGGGTTTCCAGATCCGCTGACCGTTGCGGGGGCAGCGCAGGCATTGCCGCGTCATCGACGACGCGGCGCACCTGCTTCCCGTTTAACCCCTGGAGCCATGCGACATGGCGGGAGGGGCACCTTCGAACCGTGGTCTGGTGCGGTTAAGAAAAATTAACACACCAAAACCGGCGGAATTATAGGGAGCCGGGCTTTCCTTCGGGCCCGAACAGGCGCCGCATGACCGCCACGCCGGCCACCAGCGCGTTGGAGTAGCTGGTGTAGGGCTCGAGCGCGGCTTCGAGCGGAAGGTAGACGTGGGCGGGGGCGCCGGCTGTGCCCGCTGTGCCCGGTGTACCCGGCGTGCCAGGAATGGACGGGGCACCTGGCGCGGAGCCATCGTCCACCGCCTCCATCAGCACCCAATAGAACTCCCCCGCCTCCAGCTCATGGACGGTGAGCGCGATGTTTCTGGGGTTGGGCATGGGCGTGAAGGTGGGCTGCTGTACGTTGAATGGCTGGAGGACAGGTGCGGTTGACAGCTTCCGGGCTTCTCCTACAGAGCGGGCCCGTGGCGCGGCCTAAGGTTTTACACAGGGGGTGCCTGCGGTGACTGTGCGGTGACTGCGGCGGCTCCTCTCTCGCAAAAACCAACCCAGGAGGCAGCATGAAACCCTTCAGCCTTGACCCGAGCATGCGGGCGACCATCGGCGGCGCGTTCTACCCGACCGGCTATTCGATGGTGATGTTCCCCAAGCCCGAAGACGCCACCCGCGTCGGCCAGCAGCTGATCGATGGCGGCGTGAGCCGCGACGACATCTTCCTGCTGCCGCCGCAGGCCGTGCTCTCGCAGATTTCGCCGACGGTCGAACAGGCCGACGACCCGCTGCCCTCCGCCGGCACCGAAGGCGCCACCGTGCGCGCCTACACCAAGCTGGCGCGCGAAGGCCATGCCGCGCTTCTGGTGAAGACCGACGACAGCGACGCCGCCGAGCGGCTGATGGTGGCGGTGCGCACCGTGCCGTACGCCATTGCGCAGCGCTACCGGGCGCTGGTCATCGAAGACCTCTGAGGCCCTGGAGATCGAAGAGCGGCGCGGCGCCTGGGTCAACGCGAGGCTCAGGCCGGCACGGCCATGGCGACGGCACGCTGCACCACGTCGCGGGCCATGGCCTGCGCGAGTTCGTGTTCGCCGAGGAACACGGTGGCCGAAGTTTCCTGCGTCAGCAGCCGGGCCTCGTGCTCGTTGTGGCTGCGAATGACGGTCTGGATGGTGGGGTTCAGCGTGCGCGCGGTTTCCATCATCTGGCGCACGTTCATGGCGTCGGGCGTGGCCACCACCAGCACGCGGGCGCGCGCAATGTGGGCCTGGATGAGCACCGCCGGGTCGGCCGCGTCGCCCCACACCGCGGGCGTGCCCGCCTCGCGCAGCTTCTCGACCAGCTCGCGGTTCTGCTCGGCGACCACGTAGGGAATGTCATGCGCGTCCAGCTCCTGCGCAATGCGGCGCCCGACCCGGCCGTAGCCCACCAGCACCACCTGGCGGGACAGGTACTTGGCCTCGGTGGTCATCGGCAGTTCGGCCAGCGGGTCGTCGCGCGACTCCAGCCCGCGCGCGAACGACGAATGGGCGTGCAGCCATTTCTGCATCGGCGTGATCAGGCTGAACCACAGCGGGTTGGTGGCAATGGAGATGAGCGCGCCCGCCAGCACCAGGCTCTGCCCTTCCACCGGCAGCAGGCCGAGCGACACGCCAAGCCCGGCGAGGATGAACGAGAACTCCCCGATCTGCGCCAGGCTGGCGCTGACCGTGAGCGCCGTGCCCAGCGGGTAGCGAAACACCAGCACCAGCGCGCAGGCCGCAATCGACTTGCCCAGCACGATGACCAGCACCACCGCCAACACCTGCAGCGGCCGCTCGATGAGCACCGAGGGGTCGAACAGCATGCCCACCGACACGAAGAACAGCACGGCGAAGGCGTCGCGCAGCGGCAATGATTCTTGCGCGGCGCGGTGGCTGAACTCCGACTCGCGCATCACCATGCCGGCGAAGAAAGCGCCCAGCGCGAACGACACGCCGAACAGCGCCGCTGAGGCAAAGGCGATGCTCACGGCCGCGGCCACCACGCACAGCGTGAACAGCTCGCGCGAGCCGGTGCGCGTGACCTGCCAGAGAATCCACGGGAACACGCGGCGCCCGACCACGAGCATCAGCGCCACGAAGCCGCCGACCTGCAGCAGCGTGAGGCCCAGCGTTTGCCACAGCGGATCGGCCGGAGCGGCCTGGGCGTTGTGGCCGCCGAGCGTGCCGGCCAGCGGCGGCATGAGCACGAGCACCAGCACCATGGCCAGGTCTTCGACGACGAGCCAGCCGATGGCGATGCGCCCGGTGAAGGAATCGAGAATGCCCAGGCTTTCGAGCGCGCGCAGCAGCACGACGGTGCTGGCGACCGACAGCGCGAGCCCGAACACCAGCGCGGCCCCGGGGCTCCAGCCCCACCACATGGCGAGGCCGCCGCCGAGCAGCGTGGCCACGGCGATCTGCGCGAGCGCGCCCGGCAGCGCGATCTTGCGCACCGCCAGGAGGTCGTCGAGTGAAAAATGCAGGCCCACGCCGAACATGAGCAGCATGACGCCGATTTCGGCGAGCTGCGCGGCAATGCCGGCGTCGGCCACGAAGCCGGGGGTGAACGGTCCGATGATCACGCCGGCCAGCAGGTAGCCGACCAGCGCCGGCAGCCGCAGCTTGGCCGCCAGGAACCCGAACACGAGTGCCAGCCCGAGGCCGGCGGCGATCGTGTTGATGAGGGAAACGCTGTGGGGCATCGCCGCATTTTGCAGGAACGATGCCTACCCCTTCGTGTCAGCCGGCCATCTCTTGCGCGTTCCTGGCGCTTGTGTTTCGGGGCGGCCGTTCAGGGCGTGTGAACAGGCCGCCGTGCAGGCCCCCGCGAGCGTCAGCCCGACATCTTGCTGGTACGAGCCCCCTCGATCAGCTCGGGCTCCTGCGCTTCCACCCAGGTCTCGTTGTTCAAGGCGGCCTGCAGCCGGGCCTCGTCGAGTTCGTTGGTCCACTTGGCCACCACGATGGTCGCCACGCCGTTGCCGATCAGGTTGGTGAGCGCGCGCGCCTCCGACATGAAGCGGTCGATGCCCAAAATGAGCGCCAGCCCCGCCACCGGCACATGCCCCACCGCCGACAGCGTGGCCGCCAGCACGATGAAGCCGCTGCCCGTCACGCCGGCCGCGCCCTTCGAGGTGAGCAGCAGCACGGCCAGCAGCGTGATCTCCTGCACCAGCGTCATGTGCGTGTTGGTGGCCTGGGCGATGAACACCGCGGCCATCGTCAGGTAGATGGAGGTGCCGTCGAGGTTGAACGAATAGCCCGTGGGAATCACCAGGCCGACCGTCGTCTTGTTCGCGCCGGCGTTCTCCATCTTCTCCATCATGCGCGGCAGCACCGACTCGCTGGACGAGGTGCCCAGCACGATGAGCAGCTCTTCCTTGATGTACTTGATGAACTTCCAGATGCTGAAGCCGTGGAACCTGGCGATCAGCCCCAGCACCACGAAGATGAACAGCAGGCAGGTCAGGTAGAAGGTGCCCATCAGCTTGCCCAGGGAAAACAGGCTGCCCAGGCCGTACTTGCCGATGGTGAACGCCATGGCGCCGAAGGCACCGATGGGCGCCAGCTTCATGATGTAGTTGACGATGCCGAAGAGCACGTGCGAGCCCTTCTCGATCACGTCGAACACCAGCGTGCCGCGGCCACCGAAACGGTGCAGCGCAAAGCCGAACAGCACCGCGATGAGCAGCACCTGCAGGATCTCGCCCTTGGCGAAGGCGTCGACCAGCGTGTTGGGAATGATGTTCAGGATGAAGTCGACCGTGCCGGTCATCTTGCCGGGGCCGGTGTACGACGCGATCGACTTGGTGTCCAGCGTGGCCGGGTCGACGTTCATGCCCGCGCCGGGCTGCAGCAGGTTCACCAGCACCAGGCCGACCACCAGCGCGATGCTGCTGACCACCTCGAAGTACAGCAGCGCCAGGCCGCCGGTCTTGCCGACCTTCTTCATGTCTTCCATGCCGGCGATGCCCACCACCACCGTGCAGAAGATGATGGGCGCGATGATCATCTTGATCAGCTTGATGAAGCCGTCGCCCAAGGGCTTCATGGCCTCGCCGACCGTCGGGTAGAAGTGGCCCAGCAGCACGCCGATGATCACCGCGGTGATCACCTGCACGTAGAGGGAGCGATAGATCGGGAGTTTCTTGGCAGGATTGGCGGGTGTACTTGTTGTGTGTTCCATGGTGCCTCCGGAGGGGTTTGAAACTGTAGGAGCGTGCGGGCCACTTTCCATTCGTAGAAGCCACATTCCGTGAACAAAAAAACCCGCCGAGGCGGGTTTCTTGTTCAGGTGAAGGTCAGCATGCTTAGTGCATGTGCAGGCCGCCGTTGACCGAGAAGTCGGCCCCCGTGCTGTAGCCGCCTTCGTCGGTCGCGAGCCACGAGATGATCGAGGCGATTTCGCTCGGCTCGCCCAGGCGCTTGACCGGGATGGTGGCCACGATCTTGTCGAGCACTTCCTGGCGGATGGCCTTGACCATGTCGGTGCCGATGTAGCCCGGGCTCACCGTGTTCACGGTGACGCCCTTGGCCGCCAGCTCCTGCGCCAGCGCCATGGTGAAGCCGTGCATGCCGGCCTTGGCCGCCGAGTAGTTGGTCTGGCCGGCCTGGCCCTTGGCGCCGTTGACCGAGCTGATGTTGATGATGCGGCCCCAGCCCTTTTCGACCATGTCGCCCACCACCTGCTTGGTGACGTTGAACATGCTGTTCAGGTTGGTCTCGATGACCGCGCTCCAGTCTTCGGGCGTCATCTTCAGGAACATGCGGTCGCGCGTGATCCCGGCGTTGTTGACCAGCACGTCGATGGCGCCATGCGCGGCCTTGGCGGCGGAGAAGGCTTCGACGGTGGATTGCCAGTCGCCGACGTTGCCGACCGACGCGTGGAATTCGAAGCCCTGGGCTTTCTGTTCGGCCAGCCACTTGCCGTGGTCGCGGGTGGGGCCGCAACCGGCGACGACGGTGAACCCGTCCTTGTGCAGACGTTGGCAGATGGCTGTTCCGATGCCACCCATGCCCCCGGTGACATATGCAACTTTCTTGCTCATGAGATTTCCTTTATGTACGTAGCAAAAGCCTGAACGGCCGCCTTCACTCTAGCGAGTTTCAGGCCACGGCTCTCTGAGGAAAACACTGAGCCAGGCTTGCAACCAGCTGTCACGAAGCGGCCTTTGCGAGCAGGCTCTATCCTCGCAGCAGTCCGTGTCACCGTGCCCCGCGCGGGGCTTCCTCGCATAGGAGTTCGAAAGTATGAGTTTCGGCATCATCGTGTTTCCCGACGTCGAGGAACTCGACTTCGTCGGCCCCTGGGAAATGCTGACCATGTGGAGCAAATTGGCCGGCGGCCCCAGCCCCTGCCTGATCGTGGCCGAGAAGCGCGAGCCGGTGGCCTGCGCCAAGGGCCTGTCGATCAACCCGCATGTGTCCTTTGCCGAATGCCCGCCGCTGGACTGGCTGCTGGTGCCCGGCGGCATGGGCACCCGGCGCGAGGTCGACAACCCCGCCATGACCTGCTTCCTGGCCGACCAGGCGCCCGGCTGCAAGGCGCTGCTGTCGGTGTGCACCGGCGCCTTCGTGCTGCACGCGGCGGGCCTGCTGTCGGGCAAGACCGCGACCACGCACTGGGGCTCCCTCGACCGGCTGCGCGCGATGGGCGACGTGAAGGTGGTCGAGCAGCGCTTCGTGCGGGACGGCAACGTCTGGACCTCGGCCGGGGTATCGGCCGGTACCGACCTGATGCTGGCCTTCATCGCGCACACCGCGGGCGAGGAAGCCGCGGCCAAGGTGCAGCTGCAGGCCGAGTACTACCCGGCGGACACGGTGTACGGCAGCACGGCCAGCCACGAGCGCGCGCCCGCCTACGTGAAGCGCCCGGGCAACCCGGCGCGCACGCCATGAGCGCCCCCGCGGTGCTGGAACCCCTGGCCGTGCTGGCCGCGCGCGTCGGCGAGACGCTGCGCGCGCGCGGACAGACCGTGGCGGTGGTCGAGTCTTCGGCGGGCGGCCTGGTGTCGGCCGCCCTGCTCGCGGTGCCGGGCGCCTCGGCCTACTTCCGCGGCGGCGCGGTCGTGTATTCGCGCCGCGCCGGCCGGGCCCTGCTGGGCCTGACCGCCGAGGACATGACCGGCCTGCGCGGCGAGACCGAGCCCTACGCCCGCCTGGTCGCCGGCCGCGTGCGCGACACGCACCACACGAGCTGGGGCATCGCCGAGAGCGGCGCGGCCGGCCCGGTGGGCAGCCCGTACGGTGACGCGCCAGGGCATGTGTGCCTGGCCATCGTGGGCGCGGTCACTGTGAGCCGCACCATCGAGAACGGCGACACCGACCGGCCGCGCAACATGGACGTGTTCGCGCGGCAACTGCTCGCGCTGTTCGAGGAAACGCTGGCGGCCGAGGCACCGCCGTCGGTGCCGTCGCCCTCCCCCTAGTTCAGCCGCAGCCCCTCGCCGGCCCACTCCTGCACCCGGCGCTGGCAGGCGGCGATCCATGCGCTGCGCGCCTTGCCCTTGCGCTCGGGCACCGTCGCCACCAGGCCATCGGGGTGGCGCAACCCCGCCGCATAGCGCTTTTTCGCGTCGTCGCTGGCCGGCGCGAAGGCGTAGTGCGTGCGCGAGAACTCGTCGAATTGCGCGTCCCACGCATGGAACACGACGTTGTACTGCGGGTCTTCGGCGTCCTCGTCGTAGCCCTCGAGGTCCTGCTTGAGCGGCTTGCGCCCGCCGAAGCCCGGCACCGGCGAACGCAGCGCGGTCCAGGCCATGCGGCCATCTGGCGAGAAGCGCACGACCAGCAGGCCGGGCTCCCACTCCACGCACCACAGCAGGTCGTCGCCGTCCAGCACATAGCTGAACCGCGCGCCGGTGTGCAGGATCATGGCCGGGCCGTCGAGGTAGGTCGCGTCGTCCAGCGGCTGCAGGGTGGGCAGCACGCGCTCGCGAAGAAAGCGCGCATCGTCCTCGGGCACCGGCGCGGTGTGCATCACTTCGCGGCCCCGTTTGTCCTCGACGAAGATGGCGTACTGGAATTGCGCCGGGCTGTTCTGCACCATGTCTCCCTCCCGAAAAAGGCGCCAGTTTAGTGGCGCCTTTTTCGGCTCTACGGTGCCTGACCGGCGCGCCAGCTCAGTCCGCCTGCACGCCCGCCGCGCGAATCACCTTGCCCCACTTGTCCACCTCCGCCGCCAGGTGCGTGCGCAGGCTCTCGGGCGTCTGCTTGTCCAGCGGCACGATTTCCGAGCTGAGCTCGGCCAGCCGGTGCTTGACCATGTCGTCCTGCAGCGCGGCGCGCAAGGCCACGTTGAGCTTGTCGATCACCGCCGGCGGCGTACCCTTGGGCGCGTACACGCCGTGCCACACGCGCACGTCGAAGCCCTTCAGGCCCTGCTCGTCCAACGTGGGAATGGTGGGCATGCTCGACAGCCGCCTGGGCGTGGTCACGCCGAACACCTTCACGCGGTTGCCGTCCTTGATGACCGGCGCGGTCTGCGTGGTCTGGTCGCACAGCAGGTCGACCTGCCCGCCCATCAGGTCGTTCAGCGCCGGGCCGGCGCCCTTGTAGGGCACGGTGGTGAGCTGCACGCCGATCTGGTTCATGAACAGCAGCCCGCACAGCTGCGACACCGCGCCCACGCCCGCGTTGGCCAGCGTGACCTTGTCCTTGTTGGCCTTCACGTAGGCCAGCAGCTCGGGGTAGGTGCTGGCCGGAAAGTCCTTGCGCGACAGCAGCGTCATCGGCACGTCGAGCACCTGGCCGACGTACTCGAAGTCTTTCAGCGGGTCGTAGTTGAGCTTCTTGTACAGCGCGGGCGCGGTGGCCATGCCCATGTGGTGGATGAGGATGGTGTAGCCGTTGGGCGCCGCGCGGGCCACCCGCGTGGGCGCGATGGTGCCGCCCGCGCCCACGGTGTTTTCCACGATCACCGTCTGCCCCAGCGACTTGCCCATGGGAATGGCCAGCATGCGGGCCACCACGTCGGTGGGGCCGCCGGCCGAGTACGGCACCACCATGGTGACGGGCTTGTCGGGCCAGGCCGGCTGCGCGCCGGCCGGTGCCTGCGCGGCCAGCAGGCAGGCGCCCACCGCGGCGGCGATCAGGGCGTTGGACTTCCAGGTCTTCTTCGTTGCGCTCATTTCTTTGTCTCCTTGGGTTATGTGTCTTCGGCTGTCTCTGCTTTCGGGTATTCGGGGCTCGGTCAGGGCGCGCAAGGCGCAGCTCGCGCGCCCAGCGCCAGCAGCCGTTCGGCCAGCCGCACGACCGGCGCGTCGACCATCTTTCCGTCGAGGCTGACCACGCCGCCGCCCGATGCGCGAACGGCCTCGACCACGCGGCGCGCCCAGGCCAGTTCGTCGGCGTCCGGGCCCAGCGCGGCATGCACCGGCGCAACCTGGTCCGGGTGAATGCACAACTTGGCGCCGAAGCCGCCGCGCCGGGCGCGCGCGGTGTCGGCGGCCAGCCGCGCGGCGTCGCGCCAGTCGGCGGTCACGCCGTCGATGGGCGCGGCCAACCCGGCGCGGCGCGAGGCGATAAGCAGCGCGAGGCGCACGGGCACCAGCTCGGCCTCGTCGGCGTCGCAGGCCAGGCCCAGGTCGGCCTGGAAATCGAGGTTGCCGAAAGCAAGGCGCAGCACCTGCGGCGCGGCGGCGAGCTCATCGGCCGCGTCCAGCCCCGCCACGGATTCGACCAGCGGCACCAGCACGCCCTTGGCGCCGACGGCCTCGGCAAGCCGCGACAGGTCGCTCGCGCGCTCGGCCTTGGGCAGCACGACACCGGCAACCAGCCCCTGCGCGGCCAGCTCGTCGACCTGCGCGCAGTCGTCGTCGTGCCACGGCGTGCCGGCGGCGTTGATGCGCACCAGCAGGCGCGCACGCTGCTGCGAAGCCAGCGCGGCGAACGACGCCGCGAGCCCCGCGCGCGCCGACGCCTTGCGCTCGGGCGCCACCGCGTCTTCCAGGTCGACGATGACGCCGCCCGCCCCCGTGGCCAGCGCGCGGGCGTGGCGCTCGGGCCGGTCGGCGGGCACGAAGAGAAAGGTGCGAGCGAGCGCGAGTTCAGGTGCGAGTGCAGGCGCGAGTTCGTGCGCGAGTGCAGATGCGGGTGCAGGCGCCCCGCTCATACCGCCTTCGCCTCGCGCAGCGCCGCGATGTCGGCGTCGCTGCGGCCCAGGCCGCGCAGGATGGCGTCGGTGTGCTCGCCCACGGCCGGCACCGGGTCCATGCGGTAGTCGAAGGCGCTCTGGCGCCCGGCCGGCAGCAGCGCCGGAATGTCGCCCGCGGGCGACCCCACCTGCCGCCAGCGGTCGCGCGCCCGCAGCTGCGGGTGCGCCCACAGGCCGGCCATGTCGTTCATGCGCGCATTGGCGATCTGCGCGGTGTCGAGCCGCTGCAGCACCTGCGCCGTGTCGAGCGCCCCGAAGGTCGCCACGATGAGTTCGCGCAGCGCCTCGCGGTGGTCGTTGCGCCGTGCGTTGCTGTCGAAGCGCGCGTCGCTCGCGAGCCCCGGCTGCAGCAGCACCTTCTCGCAGAACAGGCGCCACTCGCGCTCGTTCTGCAGGCCCAGCATCACCGTGCCGCCGTCGCCCGCGGGGAACGGGCCGTAGGGGTAGATGGTGGCGTGCGAGGCGGCGCTGCGCGGCGGCGGCGTGGCGCCTTCGTAGGCGTAGTACATCGGGTAGCCCATCCACTCGGCCAGCGACTCGAGCATCGACACGTCGATGTGCGAGCCCTTGCCCGTCTTGCCGCGCTGCAGCAGCGCGGCCAGGATGCCGGTGTACGCGTACATGCCCGCGGCGATGTCGGCGATGGAGTTGCCCGACTTGCACGGGTCCTCAGGCGTGCCCGTGACCGACAGGAAGCCCGCTTCGCTCTGTATGAGCAGGTCGTAGGCCTTCTTGTCGCGGTACGGGCCGTCGTCGCCGTAGCCCGAGATGTCGCACACGATGAGCCGCGGGTGCTTCGCCTGCAGCGCCTCGGCGCCCAGCCCCATGCGCGCCGCGGCGCCGGGCGCGAGGTTCTGCACCAGCACGTCGGCGTCGGCCAGCAGCGCCTGCAGCACCTCGAGCGCGGCGGGCTGCTTCAGGTCGAGCGTGAGGCTTTCCTTCGAGCGGTTCACCCACACGAAGTGCGAGGCCTCGCCGTTCACGCGCGCGTCGTAGGCACGGGCGAAGTCGCCTGCGCCGGGGCGCTCCACCTTGATCACGCGCGCGCCCAGGTCGGCGAGCTGGCGGGTACAGAACGGCGCGGCAATGGCGTGTTCGAGCGAGACGACGGTGATGCCGTCCAGGGGTCGCGTCATGGGTGTTCTTTCGTCGCTCAGGCCAGCACCGCGGTGGCCTGCATGGTGAGCCAGCCGTCGGCGTCTTCGCCCCACAGGCTGAAGGTCTTGCCATCGGCGCCTGCCTCGGCCGGCTTGCCGTGCACGCGGAACGGCGCGGTGTCGAAGGTCGGGCGCACCGCGCGGAACTCGAAGCGCGCAAGCTGCGCGCCCGGCACGTTGCGCCGCAGCAGGTCGAGCAGCAGCGTCGCGATGAGCGGGCCGTGCACGATCAGCCCCGGATAGCCCTCGACCTGCGTCACGTAGCGGCGGTCGTAGTGGATGCGGTGGCCGTTGAAGGTGAGCGCCGAGTAGCGGAACAGCAGCACGTCGTCGGGCACGATGTCGCGGCTGAAGGCGCCGTCCCCGGGCAAAGGGATGGGCGCGGGCGTGGGCGGCGGTCCGGCTTCGGCCGCCCCGCTCCGTGGGGCGGCGGCGCGGTAGACGATGTCGTGCTCTTCCGTCAGCGCCAGCCCGCGTTCGTTGCGCACCTCGTGGCGCACCAGCACGAACACCAGCTCGCCGGTGCGCCCGGCCTTGTGCGTGACCGAGGCGATGGTCGAGGTGCGCTCCACCCTGTCGCCCACCCGCAGCGGGTTGCCCGGCTCCCACGCGAGCCGCCCGCCGGCCCACATGCGGCGCGGCAGCGGCACGGGCGGCAGGAAGCCGCCGCGCCTGGCGTGGCCGTCCTCGCCGATTTCCGATTGCCGCGCGTGCGGCAGGAAGTAGAGCCAGTGCCACAGCGCGGGCAGCGGCGTGCCGGGTACAGGCGGCGCGTCGTCGCGGTCCAGCGTGGCGGAAAGCGCGCGCACGGGCGCGGCGGTGATGTCGTCGGCCAGCGTTTCGCTGCGGCCCTGCCAGGCTTGCAGCCTGGCGAGCGCGTCGCTGTCGACCAGGGGTCGGGTGGTGTCGTTCATCGGTGTCATTGGAGGCATAGAGGGGTGCATTCAGTCGACCGCGGCGCCAGAGGCCTTGACGATGCGCGCCCACTTGGCGAGGTCGTCATGCAGCAGCGCGGAGAACTGTTCGGGGGTGGTGGGCGCGGCAATCTCCACGCCCTGCTGGTCGAGCTTGTCGCGCAGGTCTTTCGAGGCCAGCGCCTTGCGCGTGGCCTCCTGCAGGGTGGCCAGCACCTCGGGCGGCACGCCGGCGGGGGCGAACAGGCCGATCCACAGCGTGCCGTTGTAGCCGGGCACGGCCTCGGCGATGGTGGGCACGTCGGGCAGCACGGCGGAGCGCTTGTCGCCGCTCACGGCCAGCGCGCGCAGCTTGCCGGCCTTGATGTGCGCCAGCGCCGAGGGCAGGCTCGCGAACACGATCGGCAGCTGGCCGCCCAGCACGTCGTTCAGCGCCGGCGCCACGCCCTTGTACGGCACGTGCTGCAGCGAAATGCCCGCCATGCTGTTGAGCATTTCGCCCAGCAGGTGGTTCAGCGTGCCGTTGCCAGCGGAGGCGTATTGGTAGTTGGCGCCCTTCTGCCGTGCCAGCTTCAGGAACTCGGCGAAGTTCTTCGCCGGGAACGAGGGGTTCACCAGCAGCACGTTGGGCACCGCGCCGACAAGGCCGACCGGTTTGAAGTCCTTCACCGGGTCGAAGCCCGGGTTCTTGTACAGCGCCGGGTTGATGGCCTGGCTGCTGCTGATGGTCATGAGCAGCGTGTAGCCGTCCTTCGGGCCCTTGGCCACCAGCTGCGTGCCGATGTTGCCGCCCGCACCGGGGCGGTTGTCGACCACCACGCTGGCGTTGTGCATCACCTCGCCGAGCTTCTGGCCGACCAGGCGGCCGACGATGTCGTTGGTGCCGCCGGCGGCCTGCGGGACCACGAGGGTCACGGGGCGCGAGGGATAGGTGTCGGCGTGTGCCGGGCCGGTGCAGGCCAGGGTGGCTGCCGCGGCGAACGCAAGCAGTGCGCGTGCGCGAAATCTCATGTGTGGTGTCTCCATGGCCGCATGGTCGTTTGCCCTTCCTGCCCGCGCAATCTGCGAATTCGGAACCCAGCCTTCTGCAATTCCGAAGGCTGGGGCCTTCCCGGCGCCTACCATCGGCCATGCTTTTCGACCTGACCGACCTGCGCCTGTACGTGGCCACCGCCGAGCTCGGCAACCTCACGCGCGCCGCCGAGCGCCAGCACCTGTCGCTGGCCGCGGCCAGCGCGCGCATCAAGGCGCTGGAGGCGCAGGCCGGCCTGCAGCTGCTGCAGCGCGAAGCACGCGGCGTGCGGCTGCTGCCGCCGGGCGAGGCCTTTCTGCACCATGCGCGGCTGGTGCTGCACCAGACCGAGCAGCTGCGCGACGACCTGCTCGAATACGGCGGCGGCCTGCGCGGTCACCTGCGCGTGTTCGCGAACACCACGGCCGTGACCGACTTCCTGCCCGAGATCCTGCCGGGCTTCCTGGCGCGCAACCCGCGCATCAACGTCGACCTTCAGGAAAAACCGAATGCTCAGATTCCGCGCGGTGTGCGCGAAGGGCGCGCCGACATCGGCATCGTCGCGGGCGCGGTCGACACGCTGGGGCTGGAGTCGATCCACTTCAGCACCGACCGGCTGGTGCTGGTCACCGCGCGCAAGCACCGCTTCGCCAAGCGCAGGCGCATCGCGTTCGCCGAGACGCTCGACGAAGACGCCGTCGGCATGCAGCAAGGCAGCACGCTGCAGGCCTTCCTGGCGCAGATCACCGACAACCTGGGCAGGCGGCAGAAGCTGCGCATCCAGCTCGGCAGCTTCGACGCCATGTGCCGGATGATCGGCAGCGGCGTGGGCATCGGGGTGGTACCGGAGTCGGCCGCGCGGCGCAACCAGGAGAGCATGCAGCTCGCGCTCATCGAGCTGGCCGACGCGTGGTGCGTGCGCGAACGGTACCTGCTGGTGCGCAGCCGCGCGGCCTTGCCGGTGTACGCGCAGGCGCTGGTCGACACGCTGTGCAGGCACTACGCCGTGCCGGAAGCCGGGCCTGACACGCCAGCATGAAAAGCGCCTGGGTAGGCCGTTTTTCAGCAGTTGTTATGCAAGTGTGTACAAGCCGGGTTAATCCCCATTTTCTGTGTACAACTTTGGGGGCAACTCAGGCGGAGCTTTGTAAAACGAACGCAAGTGGTTGTTTTATAAAGGGATTCCACACTTTGCCCAAAATTTAAGCGGTGAACAAGTTTCAAGGGCCTGAACACCGTCGAATCAGGTGAAACCCTAGGTTTTGGCCGATTTTTCGATGTCCGAGCCTCGGTCTCGGCCCGAAAACACGGGTTGACCCGTGTAGTCCCCACTTTCTGTGCACAACTTTGGGGACAACTGAGGTGGAGCCTTGTAAAACGAATATAAGTCGTTGTTTTATATGGCTATTCCACACTTTGCTCAATTTTTGAGCGGTGAACAAGATGCAACAGGCCTCACGAGGCTGCGCATCTTTTGTAGTCGAACGACTTACAGCACCAGCTAGTACGGCGGCGCCTTGCGCGCCCGCTGCGCGCGCGCCGCCTCGGTCCACCAGGCCAGGTCGTCCGCGAACCGGCCGAAGGAGCGGTTTAGCGACTCGCCCGCCGGCCCGGTCGGCTTGCCGGCGGCGTCCAGCGTCTGCGAGATGGGCCCGACGGCCAGCGTGCTCGACACCACGACCATGCCCATCTCGGACAGGATCGAATGCCACACCGTGCCCGAGCGCACGCCCGAGAAGCGCCCCGCCGAGTAGCTCGCCACCGCCGCGGGCCGCCAGAACCACTCTTCCAGAAAGTGGTCGGTGAGGTTCTTCAGCCCCGGCTGCGGGCCCCAGTTGTATTCGCCGGTGACGAACACGAAGGCGTCGGCCGTGCGGATCTTCTCGGCCAGCGCTTCCATGGCCGCGGGCGCGGTGCCCTTGGGATATTCCTTGTACATGCGGTCGAGCATGGGCAGGCCGACCGCCTTGGCGTCGATGAACTCGGCGTCGTCGCCACGCGCGCGCAGCCCCTCGACGATGTAGTCGGCCAGCCGCACGCCCATGCGGTCGGAGCGGTACGAACCGTAGAACACCAGGATCTTGTCGCTCATCGTTGCTCCGTGGGGCTGGGGACCGGCGGGGGTGGAACGTGTCGCGCCGCTCGGGGCGCTCGGGCCGCCCGACGCGCTCGCTGCTCAGGAAGGCGTGGCCAGCTTGTCTTGCGTGCGGGTGTCGAAGTCGCTCGCGTCGTGGCGCTCGTGCAGCTGGCTGTCCGGCTGGCCCCAGGTGCGGTTGACCATGCGCCCGCGCTGCACAGCCGGGCGCTGCGCGATCTCGTCGGTCCAGCGCAGCACGTTCTTGTATTCGCCCACCGACAGGAACACGCCCGCCTCGTAGAGCTGCCCCTTGGCCAGCGTGCCGTACCAGGGCCACACGGCCATGTCGGCGATGGTGTATTCGTTGCCCGCCAGGTAGCGGCTCTCGGCCAGGCGGCGGTCGAGCACGTCGAGCTGGCGCTTCACTTCCATGGCGAAACGGTCGATGGCATATTCGATCTTCGTGGGCGCGTAGGCATAGAAGTGGCCGAAGCCGCCGCCCAGGTACGGGGCGCTGCCCATCTGCCAGAACAGCCACGACAGGCATTCGGCGCGGGCCGCGCGTTCGCTCGGCAGGAAGGCACCGAACTTCTCGGCCAGGTACTGAAGGATGGCGCCCGACTCGAACACGCGCACCGGCGCGGGCTCGCCGCGGTCGAGCAGCGCGGGAATCTTGGAGTTCGGGTTCACCGCCACGAAGCCGCTGGTGAACTGGTCGCCCTCGTTGATGCGGATCAGCCAGGCGTCGTACTCGGCGCCGGCGTGGCCCAGCGCCAGCAGTTCTTCGAGCATCACCGTCACTTTCACGCCGTTGGGCGTCGCCAGCGAATAGAGTTGCAGCGGATGCTTTCCCACCGGCAGGTCCTTGTCCTGGGTGGCACCCGCGATCGGGCGATTGATGTTCGCGAAACGCCCGCCGTTGTCCTTGTTCCAGGACCAGACGGTGGGCGGCGTGTAGACGCTATCGGGGGTCGTGCCATTCATGCGATGAGTTCCCAGGGGACAGAGGAGTTCGACAGACGATGATCATTCTCTACGACTGCGCCACAGCGCCGAGTCCGCGCCGCGCGCGCATCCTGCTTGCCGAGAAGGGCATTGCGCACGACACGGTGCAGGTCGACCTCGCCCGTGGTGAGCAACTGGGCGCGGCCTACCGCGAGATCAATCCGCAGTGCACCGTGCCCGCGCTGCGCACCGAAGAAGGCGCGCTGCTGGCCGACAACGCGGCCATTGCGGCCTACCTGGAAGCGCGCTACCCAGAGCCCGCGTTGATGGGCGTCACGCCGCAGGAAAAGGCCGAGGTCGCCAGCTGGAACTGGCGCGTGGAATTCGAGGGGCTGATGGCCATCGCCGAAACGCTGCGCAACAGCTCGCCCGCCATGGCCGACCGGGCGCTGCCGGGGCCGGTGAACTACGCGCAGATTCCCGAGCTCGCGCAGCGCGGGCTGGTGCGGGTGCAGAAGTTCTTCGAGACGCTGAACGAGAGACTGGCCGGGCGGGAGTTTCTCGCCGCCGACCGCTTCAGCCTGGCCGACATAACCGCCGTGGTGGCGGTGGATTTCGCGCGCGTGGTGCGGGTCAAGCCCGGGGAGCAGCACCCCGAGCTCGTGCGCTGGCGCGCGGCGATGGCGCTGCGGCCGTCGATGTCGCGCTGAGCGACAACAACGGCAGCGACCGCAGCGACCGCAGCGACCGCAACGCCAAGGCGATCAGCGTTCGATCGTCAGCGCCACGCCCATGCCGCCGCCGATGCACAGCGAGGCGATGCCCTTCTTGGCGTTCTGGCGCTGCATTTCGTGCAGCAGCGTCACCAGGATGCGGCAGCCCGACGCGCCGATGGGGTGGCCGATGGCGATGGCGCCGCCGTTCACGTTCACCTTGTTCACGTCCCAGCCCATCTCGCGGTTCACGGCGCAGGCCTGCGCGGCGAAGGCTTCGTTGATTTCCAGCAGGTCGAGGTCGGCGGCCTTCCAGCCGGCGCGCTGCAGCGCCTTGGTCGACGCGGGCACCGGGCCCATGCCCATGATGGCCGGGTCGAGGCCGGCGGTGGCGTAGCTGGCGATGCGGCCCAGCGGCTTCAGCCCGAGCGCGGCGGCCTTCTTGGCCGTCATGACCATCACGGCGGCGGCGCCGTCGTTCAGGCCCGAGGCATTGCCCGCGGTCACGCCGCCGGCCTTGTCGAAGGCGGGGCGCAGGCCGGCCAGGCCTTCGGCGCTGGTCTTGCGGTTGATGAACTCGTCCTTGTCGAAGACGACCGGGTCGCCCTTCTTCTGCGGAATGTTCACGGCGACGATCTCGTCCTTGAACTTGCCGGCGTCCTGCGCGGCGGCGGCCTTGGTCTGCGAGCCCAGGGCCAGCTCGTCTTGCGCGGCGCGGTCGATGCCGAACTTCTTGGCCACGTTCTCGGCGGTGATGCCCATGTGGTACTGGTTGTAGACGTCCCACAGGCCGTCCACGATCATGGTGTCGACCAGCTTCCAGTCGCCCATGCGCTGGCCGTTGCGCGAGTTGGGCAGCACGTGGGGCGCCATGCTCATGTTTTCCTGGCCGCCGGCAATGACGATCTCGCTGTCGCCCGTGGCCACGGCCTGGGCCGCCAGCATCACGGCCTTCAGGCCCGAGCCGCACACGGCGTTGATGGTGAGCGCCGGCGTTTCCTTGGTGCCGCCGCCCTTCAGCCACGCCTGGCGCGCGGGGTTCTGGCCGGCACCGGCCGCCAGCACCTGGCCCATGATGGCCTCGCCGACCTGGTCGGCCGTGAGGTTGGCACGCGCAATCACTTCCTTGATGACGATGGCGCCCAGCTCGGTGGCCGCGATGCCGGCGAGCGAGCCGCCGAACTTGCCGACCGCCGTGCGTGCTGCCGAAACGATGACGATGTCTTCCATGAGGTTCTCCGTTGAAGTGATTTGAAATCCGTTGCGCCCTGGCGCGCCGCCGTCAGGCCCTGGCCTTGACGTAGCGGCCGGGGGCCGGCTCGATGGCCTTGTAGGCCTTGCCGTTGCCATAGTCCTTGGGCGCCGCGACCTGCTTGCCCGCGTGGCCCTTGAGCCATTGTGCCCAGTCGGTCCACCAGCTGCCGGGGTGCTCCTTCGCGCCGGCGAGCCATTCGACCTGGGTCTTGGGGAACTTGCCGTCGTCGCGCGTCCAGTGGCTGCGCTTGTTCTTGGCCGGCGGGTTGATCACCCCGGCGATGTGGCCCGACGCGCCCATGACGAAGCGCTTCTTGCCCGGCAGCAGCTGCGTGGACGCGTAGGCGCCGCCGATGGGCACGATGTGGTCTTCGCGCGAGCCGTAGATGTAGGCCGGAATGTCGATGCTGCCCAGGTCGAGCTTCTCGCCGCACACGGTGAGCGCGTTGGGCTTGGCCAGCTTGTTCTCGTGATAGGTGTTGCGCAGGTACCAGGCGTAGAACGGGCCCGGCAGGTTGGTAGCGTCGCTGTTCCAGTACAGCAGGTCGAATGGCGGCGGGGTCTCGCCCTTCAGGTAGTTGCCGACCACGTAGTTCCACACCAGGTCGTTGGGCCGCAGGAAGCTGAAGGTCGAGGCCAGGTCGCCGCCGGGCAGCAGGCCGCCCTTGCCGAGCTGCATCTCGCGGTAGGCCACCATGGGCTCGTCCACGAAGATGTCGAGGATGCCGGTGTCGCTGAAGTCGAGAAAGGTGGTCAGCAGCGTGACCGACGCGGCCGGCTGCTCGCCGCGCGCCGCGAGCACGGCCAGCGCGGTGCTCAGGATGGTGCCGCCCACGCAGAAGCCCAGCGTGTTGATCTGCCCGGACTTGTTGGTCGGCGCCGTGATGTCCTGCACCGTGTGGATCGCCTGGATGGCGGCGTTCTCGATGTAGTCGTCCCAGGTGGCTTTTTCCATCGACGCATCGGGGTTGCGCCAGCTCACCACGAACACGCGGTGGCCCTGCTCGTTCGCATAGCGAATGAGCGAGTTCTCGGGCTGCAGGTCGAGGATGTAGAACTTGTTGATGCAAGGCGGCACCAGCAGGAACGGCCGCTCGTACACCTTGGCGGTGAGCGGCTTGTATTCGAGCAGCTGGAAGTAGTCGTTCTCGAACACCACCGCGCCCTCGGTGGTGGCCACATTGCGGCCCACCTCGAAGGCGCTTTCATCGGTCATGCTGACGTGGCCCTGCTTCATGTCGTGCAGCAGGTTCTGGATGCCCTTGGCAATGCTCTCGCCCTGCGTGTCGATGGCCTTCTTCTGGGCTTCCACGTTGAAGGCGAGCGAGTTGCTGGGCGACGAAGCGGCCATCCATTGCTCGACCGCGAAGCGCAGGCGCGCCCGGGTCTTCTCGTCGGCGTCGATGGCCTCGGCCATGCTGAGCAGCGTGCGCCCGTTGAGCAGGTAGACCGCGGCCGAGAAAGCCGACAGCGGGTTGCTGCCCCACGCATCTGCCGCGAAGCGCTTGTCGCCCTCGGGCCTGGCGTTGAAGCCCTGGCCCCACAGCGCGGTGGCCTCGGCCAGATACTGCTGCTGGATGGACTGGAGCTTTTCGGGCGCGATGGAGAACTTGGGCAGCTCGGGCAGCTTCATGCCGCCGGGCAGCCCATGCATTGACGGCATCTGGGGCAGTTGCCACAGCGGCGTGCCACCCGGCTCGAAGGCCGAAGCCCCTTGCGCGGCGGACTGCTGGAACGACGCCAGCGCCTTGCTCCATCCCTCGGAAAGTGCCTGCTGAAAGGGCGCGAACGCATCGGCCCCCGTGGGTTGCTTCATCATGTCTCCTGGTCCTCGCCTGAATCGGTACGGATGGCTTGCGTGTTTTGAGTATCCTGCATTCACAAGGCACCTACAACGCATTCCCCGGCCCTTTCCTGCCGTTCATTTACCAACTGAAACTCCGAGTGTTCATCCACCTCATCGTCATCGGCTGGTTGTACGTCGTCGTCATGATGGCCGTGGCCGAAGCCACCAACACCAATGGCACGGTGCTGGGCGCCATCTTCACATTTCTTTTGTACGGATTGGGCCCGGTGGCACTGGTGGTTTACCTGATGGGCAGCCCGGGACGCCGGCGCGCCATCAAGCAGCGCGAGGCCGAGGCGCAGGAAGCCGCCCGGCGCAAGGCGGCAGAGGCAGCAGAAGCGGCCAATGCACCGGCCGCACTGAAACCCGCGGACTCAGGCCTTCCAGACCAGCGCGGCGAAGCGCCCGCTGACGCCGTCGCGCCGGTGCGAAAAGAACCGTGACGGGTTGCCGACGGTGCACCACGTGTCGCTGCCGTCGTTGCCATGAATCGACGAGACGCCCGCCGTGCGCAGCCGCTGGCGCGCCAGTGCGGGCAGGTCGGCCAGCCACTTGCCCGCGGTGGGGGGGCTGCCCGGGGCAGCGCGAAAGCACGATGCGGCTTCGGGCGCATGCGCCTCGAAGGCCGCCTTGACCTCGGCGCCCACCTCGAAGGCCTTAGGGCCGATGCAGGGCCCCACCCATGCGATGACCCCGGCGGCGCCCGCGTCCCCGAAGGACTTCAGCGTCTGCTCCAGCACCCCGCCTGCCAGCCCACGCCAGCCGGCGTGCGCGGCGGCCACGCGGCGGCCGGCCGCGTCGGTGAACAGCACGGGCAGGCAGTCGGCCACCATGATCGTGCAGGCCAGGCCTGCGGTGGTGGCCGTGCAGGCATCGGCGGCGGTGCCGTCGCTGATCACGTCCTGCGCCGCATCGAGCGCCACCACGCCGGTGCCGTGCACCTGCTGCAGGAACACCGGCTGGGCGCCGACGGCTTCGCACAACAGCGCCCGGTTGCGCGCCACGTGCGCGGGCTCGTCGCCCACGTGGTCGCCGAGGTTCAGGCTGTCATAGCGGCCCAGCGACACCCCCCCGTGGCGCGTGGTGCACACGGCGCGCACGTTCGCCGGCGCGGGCCAGTCGGGCACCAGCCAATGCGCGTCCATCGCCTTCACCCTGCTCAGGCTTCCGCGTCGGGCGACTGCGAAGGCTGCGCGCGCTGGAAGGCGTCGAGTTCCATGCAGGCCTCGAAGGCGGCCATGCTGCGCGGCAGGCCGCTGAAGTCGCAGTCGAAGCGGCGGCCGTTGAACACCTGGGGCACCAGGCAGCAGTCGGCCAGCGTGGGCGTGTTGCCGTAGCAGAAGGTGCCGCCGGGGTGCTGCGCCAGCTGGCGCTCGAAGGCCAGCATGCCGTCGCGCACCCAGTGGCGGTACCAGGCGTTCTTGGCCTCGTCGTCGAGCTTCAGGTCCTTCACCAGGTACTTGAGCACGCGCAGGTTGTTCAGCGGATGGATCTCGCAGGCAATGGACTGCGCCAGCGCGCGCACATGGGCGCGGCCCACCGGGTCGCTCGGCAGCAGCGGCGGCTCGGGGTGCGTCTCGTCGAGGTATTCCATGATGGCCAGCGACTGCGAGAAGCGCTCGCCCTCGTCTTCCAGCAGCGGCACCAGCATGTCGGCCGAGAGCGCCGAGTAAGGGCCGGTGCGGTGCTCGCCGCGCGCGATGTGCACGGGAACGTACTCGTAGTCGAGCCCCTTCAGGTTGAGCGCGATGCGCACGCGGAACGAGGAGGAGGAGCGGAAATAGTTATGCAGCTTCATGATTTTTCCAAGGATAGCGCCGTCGCGCGCCGGCTTCGGCAAGGGGTTTCAGCAGGTGTTGCTACTGGTTTTTCAGGACCGCGGCGCGGCCTCCAGCACGCGGCGGAAGCCGTCCAGCTCGGCCTCCGGCGCCGCGGCCGCCCGCCATTCGTCGAGCACGCGGCGCGCGGCCGCCTCCTCGCGCGCGGCGATGCCCAGGCGCCACGGCCCGAGCGCACCGGGCGCCTCGCCGGCCCCGTGGTTGTGCTTGCCCTCGCCGAAGGGGCGCCCTTCGGAGCAGGCGCGGCACAGCACTTCCATGCTGTCGGTCCAGTTCTCGGCGAAGGCGTCCACCGCCTTGAAGCGCTCGACCAGCGCCTCGATGTCCTGCGCGCTTGCGCCTTCCACCGACACCTCGTAGGTCGCGTAGGCCGAGGGCGCGATCAGCTCCAGCGCGTCGAACACCGGCACCTCGCGCTCGCCGCGCAGGCGGTAGCCGTTGGCCGCGCCGTCGTGCAGCACCAGGTCGCCGTAGCGGTGGCCGCAGGCCGGCGTGGGCACGTTGCGCAAGATGGCGCGCGCCGGGTCGATGCGGTCGGCCCAGACCACCTCGGTGCCCTCATCGCCATGCACGCGAATGGGCGTGAGGCCGACGAAGTAGTCGACGGGCCCCTCCCCGTCGGGAATGCCGATGCCGTATTGCCGCCAGGCGCGCCGCGCCGTGGCCCAGTCGCCCAGCGCGGTGGCCGCGATGCCCAGGTTCCACAGCGCGCCTTCGTTGCCCGGCTCGCACTGCACGGCGCGGGCGTTGGCCTGCAGCGAGGCGGCCCAGTCGCCGCGGTACTTGTGGATGAGGCCGGCGTTGTACCAGGGCGCGGCCCAGTGCGGGTGCACGGCGCTGGCCTGGGCGTAGGCCTGGAGGGCGCCGTCCTGGTCGCCTTCATCGTCGCGCTGGCGACCGAGTTCGTTGAGGGCGTTGGCTTTGCCGGCTTTGCCGATTCGAAGGGGCATGGTGAAACGGGGAATTACGAAGGACAGCGGAAAACACGAAGGCCCGATATTGTGAGCGCCCCGGCCATGCCGGCAGTTGCTCTCACCCCCGCGGGCAACCGGCGCGGGCCTCTGGCACACTGCCGGCTTCCCCTTAGGTTTAGCTGAAAAAGGACACGTCGCCATGGCTTCCGAGTTTGTCTTCGCCCCGCCCGCCACCGTTTCGGTTCCCGTGGCCGGCCAGCCCGCCCGCTTTCCGGTGCACCGCATCTACTGCGTGGGCCGCAACTACGAAGATCACGCCAAGGAAATGGGCTTCACCGGCCGCGAGCCGCCCTTCTTCTTCATGAAGCCGGCCGACGCGCTGGTGGTGGTCGATGCCGGCCAGACCGGCACCATGGCCTACCCCACGCTCACCAAGAACCTGCACCACGAGATCGAGCTCGTCGTGGCCATCGGCACCGGCGGCAAGAACATCAAAGCGGCAGACGCGCACAAGCACGTGTACGGCTACGCGGTCGGCCTGGACATGACGCGCCGCGACCTGCAGAACGACATGAAGAAGCAGGGCCGCCCCTGGGACATCGGCAAGAGCTTCGAGCAGAGCGCGCCCATCGGCCCCATCGTTCCCGTGGCGCAAGCCGGCGAGGCCGAAAAGGCCGAAATCTCGGTGCAGGTGAACGGCACCGACCGCCAGCGCAGCAACGTGAGCAAGCTGATCTGGAACGTGGCCGAAACCATCGAGCACCTGTCGGCCGCCTGGGAGCTGCAGCCCGGCGACCTGATCTTCACCGGCACGCCCGAAGGCGTGGCCGCGGTGGTGGCGGGCGACACGCTGGTGGGCGAGGTCGCGGGCCTGCCCACGCTGACCGTCAAGATCGTCTGAAGACGGCGGCCGGTTCCATGCTCCTGCGCGTACCCATCAAGCATTGCAAGAACTGCGGCACCGCGGTGGTCTACCGCGTGCCGGACGACGGCGACACCAAGCAGCGCGCCGTCTGCCCGGCCTGCCACACCATCCACTACGAGAACCCGCTGAACGTGGTCGGCACCATTCCCGTGCTGGGCGAGAAGGTGTTGCTGTGCAAGCGCAACATCGAGCCGCGCTGGGGCAAGTGGACTCTGCCGGCCGGCTTCATGGAGCTCGAGGAAAGCACCGCCCAGGGCGCGGCCCGCGAGACCGACGAAGAGGCCGGCGCCCACTACGAAATGGAGGGGCTCTTCTCCGTCATCAGCGTGGTGCGCGTGGGCCAGGTGCACCTGTTCTACCGGGCGCGGCTGCTCGACGACAAGTTCGACCCCGGCCACGAGACCATCGAGGCGAAGCTGTTTACGGAAGAAGAAATTCCCTGGGACGAGATCGCCTTTCGCACGGTGCGCGAAACCCTCGAGCGCTATTTCGAGGACCGCCGCCGCGGCAGCTTCGACCGCGTGCACGCCTTCGACATCATCTGATCGCTTCTTGATCGCCTTCTTCCACCCTCCTCCTTCCACATGACACACCGCTCCCCACTGCTTCGCGCCCTCCTCGGCTTCGGCTTTGCCCTGGCCGCCACGGCGCAGGCGGAAACGGTGGGCGACGTCGACACCGCGTTCAAGCTCATCGGCCCCGACCACAAGATCGTGGTCGAGGCCTACGACGACCCCAAGGTCACGGGCGTGACCTGCTATGTGTCGCGCGCCAAGACCGGCGGCATCAAGGGCGCGGTCGGGCTGGCCGAGGACAAGGCCGAGGCCTCCATCGCCTGCCGCCAGGTCGGCCCGGTGACCGTCACGCAGCCGCTGCCCAAGCGCGAGGAGGTGTACAGCGAGCGGCTGTCGATCCTGTTCAAGCGCCTGCGCGTGGTGCGCATGGTCGATGCCAAGCGCAACACGCTGGTCTACCTGACCTACTCCGACCTGCTGATCGACGGCTCGCCCAAGAACAGCATCACCGCGGTGCCCATCGACCGCGGCACGCCGATTCCGCTCAAGTAGCGCCAGAGCCGGCGGCGTCCGAGCCCGAACCCGAGCCCCAAACCGGCAGCGACGGCGGCGCGCCACGGCCCGCCGCTTCAATCACCCCTTCGCCGCCGGTTTCTCTCGCTTTGTAAGCCGTCGCGTTGGTTTGCTAGCATTCGCCACCCTGGCCCGCCCCGGCAAGCCCGGCCGCAGGAACCCTCCGCAACGAATCCGTTCCCCCACAGCGCCATGCACCTTCAGACTTTTGTTTCCCGTACCGCCGCCCTGGCGCTGGTTGCCCTGGGCCTCGCGGCCTGCACGACGACCGACCTCAACACGCCCCGCACGGCCCCGGCGGTCACGCCGCCGGTGCAGCGCCCGGCCGCGCTGTTCGTGCGCCCCGCCGCCGGCGCCACCATCGCGCGCTTCGACGGCGTGCGCATCAAGGGCATCGACATCGCCGGCAACCTGGGCGACCCCGTGCTGTCCTCGGCCGACGGCCGCATCGTGTACGTGGGCGGCGAACTGCCGGCCTACGGCAACATGATCATCGTGAAGCACAACGAGACCTACCTGACCGCCTACGCGCACCTGCAGACCATCCTCGTGAAGGAGAACCAGGTGGTGCGCCAGGGCGAGAAGATCGGCGAAATGGGCAAGAGCAACACCGACCGCGTGAAGCTGCGCTTCGAGATCCGCAAGAACGGCACCGCAGTGAACCCCGAGCCGTACCTCAACGGCTTGCTGCAGCAGTAACCGCCCTCCCTGCTCGCACCCATGAAAAAAGCCCCATCGCTGGGGCTTTTCTATTTGTGCGCCGGGCAGCCGCTCAGTGCTGGTCGTGCAGCACCAGCTCGCGCCAGTTGGCGTCCTTGGTGCTCACGAAGGTGTACTTCACGGTCGTCGGGCCTTGCGACGGCAGGTTGAAGGTCTTCGATGCCGTGCCCGCGCTCGACGGCGCCACGTCGGCCTGGTCGTTCACGATGGCCGTGGGGTTGGCCGCCAGCTGCAGGTAGAACTCCGCGGCAAAGCCGGGGTTCAGGCCCGTGGCGCTGATGGCCAGGTCGGCATCGCCGGCGTAGTCGGCCAGCGCGGGCGTGGTGGTGAAGCTCGGGTAGCTGGCGGCCACCGCTTCGCCCAGCGTCAGCGGGCGGGCATGGAAGGCGTGCTTGTAGACGATGTCGAAGCCGCTGAACTTGGCCACCGTGGTGTTGTTGCTCTCGTAGCCCGTGAAGGTGTACTCGGGCGTGGCGGGCAGCGCGGCAATGGTTGCGTCGCTCAGGCCCGCATTGGGCAGCCCGCCGCAGTTCGAGGCCAGGTGGTAGTTGCTGTTGCCCGGCGTGCCCTGCAGCGACCAGAAGCCGCCGCTCGAAGGGCGCAGGTAGCGGATGCCTTCGGCCGGCAGGCCCGGGCCCGTGATCACCACCGACGCCACGTTGTTGCTGTTGGCGGTGTTCCGGTCTTCGATGTTGAAGTTCAGCAGCGTGCTCACGCAGCCCGTGCCCAGGTCCTTGCTCACCTGGATGCGCGGGTTCAGGTCGAGCACGCGGCCGTCGCCGCGCAGGCGCCACGCGCCGTCGGTGCCCTTCACGATCTGCATGCCCTGGTTGTTGCTGAAGGCCACGCCGTTCTTGTCGCGGTGCGTGAACTCCACGAACGCGCGCGGGCTCGTGTTGTTGCTGTCGATGGTGTAGTTGATGCGGTTGATCACCACGTCGGTGAAGCTCGCGCCCACCAGGCTGCTGTCCGTCACCGCCTCTTCGACGAACTGCTGCGCCGTGAGGTCCGAGGAACGGAAGCCGTAGGTGCCGGTGACGGGCTTGGCGCTGTCCGTGAGCAGCGGTGTCAGTTCGCCCTGCGCCGGCAGGCCGTTGGCGAACTTGCCCACGAAGTCCGACAGCACCTTGCGGATGGCCACGATGTCGTCGGCCGCGGTGCTCAGCCCGTTACCGCTCAGCGGCGTGGTGCCGGCGTCCTGCGCGGCCTTCACGGCCAGGTCGTCGGTGATCTGCTGCTGCGTGACGATGTTGGTGATGGTGGCCACGTTGGTCACCGGGTCCACGCTCACGCGCAGCACGTCGAGCGCCTTGTCCAGCGCGCTCGACAGCGGCGTGAAGGCGGTGCGCAGCAGGTCGATGCTCGCGTCCACGCCCATCGCCTGCAGCACGGGCAGCAGCTTGGCCTTCAGCGCGTCCGACTCGGCCTTGAGCTGCTCGGGCGACACGCCGGCGAAATCGCCGCTGTCGAAATACTGGTCGGCCAGGCGGCCGGCGATGTTCGCCACCACCAGGTCGGTCAGCGGCGTGATGTTGATGGTGCCGTTGGCGTCGGCGGCGGTCGCGGCCGAATGGATGACCGTGCGCTGGCCGCCCACCGTGCCTTCGGCGCGGAAGACGAAGGGGCCGGTCATGCCGGTCACGTCGATGTCGTAGTGGCCGTCCACCAGCGGCACGGTCTTGGTGGCGCCCTTGGCGTCCTTGACGGTGACGTTGCCCGACAGCGGCAGGCCGGCCGCGGCCGTGCCCGAGAACTTCGCTTCGGTGACGACGACAGGCGGGTCGGACGCCGGCGGATTGGTCGCGGGCGGGTTACCCCCGGCCACGGGGAAACCGGCAAACCCGCCACCGCCGCCTCCCCCGCCGCCGCAAGCGGCCAGCGAGACCAAAAGCGCCACCGCGCAGGCGGAGCGCGTCGTCTTGAAGAACGAATGGGGGACAGCCGGGGTTGCAGAGTTTGTTGTCATGGATGTTCGGGGGAAGAAGGGGCCTAGGGACTTGGGGAGTTAACAAAAGAATCAACTCGTAACACGAGTGTTGCAATTCTTCTGTGCCCCTCGTTCCCCCGCCATCCTGTGTTTAGAGGATGCGAGCCGCTCGCCGTTATGTCTTTGGTCCTCACAAGGACCTGACGGCGCCCTCCCTGCCTCACCCTAGAGCAGGCTCTCCGGCACCAGCGGCGCCAGCAGGTTCAGCCGCCAGCGCGCCCAGAAATCGGTCTCCGGCTCCTGGTGCAGGATGGTGTCGGCCGCGTCGCCCGAGGCCGGGCTCACCCACTCGATGGCGCCCGAGGGCCCCAGCTGCAGCTGGTACGCCCCGTCCAGCCGCATGAAACCGACCAGGCTGGTGAGCTGCTGCGCGAGCTGCGGGCTGAAGATGAAGATGCCGACCTCGGTGTTGTGCAGCATGGAGCGCGGGTCGAAGTTCATCGAGCCGATGAACACCGTGCTGCGGTCGATCACCGCCGACTTGCCGTGCAGCCGCCCGCTGGCCGAGCCGTACATGCCGAAGCGCCTGGTCTGCTCCACCCGCTTGGGGCTCAGCTCGTACAGCTCCACGCCCAGGCGCAGCATGTCGGCGCGGTAGCGGCGGTAGCCGATGTGCACCAGCGACTCGTCGGTGGCCGCCAGCGAATTGGTGACGATGGTGTAGCTCACGCCGTTGCCGCGCACCAGGCGAATCGTTTCCATGCCGCCGCGCCCCGGAATCAGGTACGGCGTGGTCTGCACGATTTCGTTCTGCGCGCCGCGCAGGTAGCGGCGCACGTTGTAGAGCACGCTGTCCCTGGCCTCGTCGGCCGGCAGGCCGCGCGCCGCCTCGGGCGCCAGCGCCTTGACGGGAGCATCGGCATAGGCCTCGGCGCGAGCCCACACCAGCTTCAGCGCGCCGGCGTCCAGGTCTTGCGCCAGCGGGTTGTTGCCCAGCAGGTCGGTGGACGCGGGCTCCTCGGGGTGCAGCTGGCCGGGGCCCGACGTGAGCCGGTCGAAGCGCTCGCGCAGCTGCAGCGGGCTTTCGCCGGTGGGCGGCACCAGCGCGCCGATGGGGTACACGTACGGGCTGTTCCAGTACATGTCGAACAGCGACGACAGCCGCGGCACCACCGCGCCGGCGACCAGCGTGTCGATGTCGATGAAGTTCGAGCCCCCGTCGCGCAGGAAGTACTCGTTGGCCATGTTGCGCCCGCCCATCACGCCGATGGTGTTGTCCACCACGTAGAGCTTGTTGTGCATGCGGCGGTGCACCCGGTCGAAATCCAGGATCGACCAGGCCCAGCGCGTGCCGAAGCGGTCGCGCCCCGCCGGAAACGGGTTGAACAGGCGCACCTCCACGTTCGGGTGCGAGGCGAAGCTGGCGAACAGCGGGTCGGCGCCGGCCGTGTACAGGTCGTCCACCAGCAGCCGCACGCGCACGCCGCGGTCGGCCGCGTCGCGCAGGGCACGCAGCAGGTAGCGGCCGGTCTCGTCGTTCTGCACCAGGTAGTACTGCACATCGATGGAGCGCTGCGCGCGGCGCGCGAGCTCGATGCGCGCGTGCAGCGAGAACTGCGGCATCGGCAGCAGCCGGAAGCCGCTGAGCGGCTCGCCCGGCGGCATGGCCGCCTGCACGAGGCGCCCGAGGGTGGTGTCCGCGCCGTTGGCGATGGCGGTGGACGGCGTGCGCTGCACATCGGTGGGCAGGCCCGCGCAGCCCGCCATGCAAAACGCGGCGATGCCCAGCAGAAGCAGACCCGCGAGGCGGCGCAACTGCAGCGATGACGGCAACAGCCACTGGAGCCACTGCGCCCTCTCCGCCCACTGGGCAGGCGAAATGTAGGCAGCCCGGCGGGTGGGGTTCGGCATGGGAGCGGGGGTGTGGAAAGAAGGCTTGAAGCGCGCGGCCCGGAAAGCTCGCGGTTTCTACCACGAGCCCCGCCAGCGCGCTGCCCCGCCGCGCGAGAACTTCAGTGCCCGCGCCCCGGCCCCCACTGCCGCACGAAATGATCGGCCCGCAGCGTGGCGCGCTCCACCGCCGAGTCCCAGGACAGCTGCTGCGTGATCACCAGCGCGCAGCGCGGAATGCCGCGCAGGCTCAGCTCGCAGATGCCGGCGTAGGTGCCGCTCGGGGTTCGCATGAGCTCGATCCAGCCCGTCCAGCCTTCTGGAACGCTGAGAGCGAGGCGGGTGCTGTCCATGATGGATTCACCATACGCCTTTTGTTTCGTAGCTTCAAGAATCTAAACCCTAAGCACTACTTATGGCCGATCCGACGGCCACGATCGGCTCCGTCCCCGCTCAGCACCGCGACATGCCCGCCCGCGCGCAGATGGGCACGAAGATGCGCGCGCCGCCGCGCTGCACCAGCAATGCCGCCGCGCCGTCGGCGGCGTCCAGCCCCTGCACCAGCGCCTCGGCGCTGTCGATGGGCTGGCCGTTGAACGCCAAAATCAGGTCGCCCGCCTGCACGCCCGCGCGCGAGGCCGCCGCGTTCACGCGCTGCACCAGCAGCCCGCCTTCCACGCGCAGATACTGCCGCTCGGCCGGCGCCAGCGGGCGCACCGCGAAGCCCAGGCGCGACGGTGCCGAAGCAGATTGCCCACCCGGGGCACCCGCTGTACCCGCTGCGCTCGCCGGCAGCCGCGGCGTGTCGAAGCCCTCCACCCGCACCTCGAGCACCTGCTCGGCGCGCTCGCGCCACACGCGCAGGCGAATCGCCTCGCCCGGCACCTGCTCGGCGATGAAGCCCAGCGCATCGGCCGCCTGCACCACCTCGCGCCCCTGCACCGAAAGAATCACGTCGCCCGGCTTCAGCCCGCCGCGCTCGGCCGCGCCGCGCGGCTCCACGTAGTTGACCAGCGCGCCCGCCGGGCGCGGCAGGCGAAAGGTGTCGGCCAGCGCCTGCCCCACCTCCTGCACCGACACGCCGATGCGCCCGCGCGTGACGGTGCCGGTGGCGAGCAGCTGGTCCTTGATGCGCATGGCCGTGTCGATGGGAATGGCGAACGACAGGCCCTGGTAGCCGCCGCTGCGGCTGTAGATGCGCGAGTTGATGCCGATCACCTCGCCGCGCAGGTTGAACAGCGGCCCGCCCGAGTTGCCGGGGTTGATGGGCACGTCGGTCTGCAGGAACTGCATGTACTCCGCGCCCGGCAGCAGCCGCCCCTTGGCGCTCACGATGCCGGCCGTGACCGAGTTGCCGAAACCGTAGGGCGAGCCGATGGCGACCACGCCGTCGCCGGGCTCCACGCCGGCCGCGTCGCCGATGCGCACCGTGGGCAGCGCGCCGGCGTCGATCTTCAGCAGCGCCACGTCGGCCACCGCGTCCAGCCCGACCAGGCGCGCGTTGAACTCGCGCCGGTCGGGCAGCTTCACGGTGATCTGCGTGCCGCGCGCCACCACGTGCGCGTTGGTGAGGATGAGCCCGTCGGCGCTCACGATGAAGCCGGTGCCCAGGCTGCTTTCGTCGGCCTCGGCCGGCGGGCGCGGCGCACCGGGCACGGGAAACAGCCAGCGATCGCTGAAGCGGCGCGCCGCGGCGGATGGCCGCTCCACGCCGATGTGCACCACGGCCGGGCCGTAAGCCTTGACGAGCTGCGAGACGCCCGAGGCTGGCCATGGCAGGGCCGCGTGAAGCGGAAGCGTGGTGGCGAGGCAGGCAAGCGCGATGCCAACCGCGCCCCAGGCGCGCGTCACGCCAACCGCGCCCCAGGCGCGCGAGTGCTTCATCGCCTCAACTGGCCGTGACGAAGCTCAGCGTCAGCTGCAGCACCATCGGCTGGCGCATGTCGCGCGGCGGCGGCTCGGCCAGCGGCTGCGCGGTGAGCAGCGCGCGCAAATCGGTGTCGGCCTGCGCGTCGCCCAGCGAGTCGAAGGCCACGCGCTCGACCTTGCCGCTGGGCGCCACCCACACGCGCACCACCACGGGCGGCGGCGGAACGGGCTGGCCTTCCTTCAGCATGCGGGCCTGCATCCACGCGTGCAGGCGCACCACGGTGTCGCTGGCCGGATCGCTGAGCGACGACTGCAACTGGTTGCCCGCCAGGTTGGCATAGCTGATCCAGTGCTGCGGCACCTGCTGCTGCGTCTGCGCGGTGGCCACCACGGGCGCGGCCGCGCTGGCCAGGCCGAGGCCGAGCCAGCCGAGCGCCAGCCGCAGGCGGCCCCAGCGAAGGGTGGGCGTGGGTTTGGAGGAAGGGTTCATGGGTCTTTCAGGAATCGGTAAAGAGCTCAGCCGCAAAGCACGCCGACCGACAGGGTCGAGGCGCGCGCGGCCGGCGATTGCTGGGGGCCCAGTTGCGGGCTGCCGCTTTCAGAAAACGCGATGTCGTGCGCCCGAAGAAAGCGCCGCACCTGCGACGCGGGCACCGCGCGCACCTGCGTGGCGCCCGTGACCGGCGAAGACGAAGCCGCGCGGCTCAGCACCATGCCCCCGGCGTGCGGCGCCGCGGCCACGCGCTCCACCACCACGCCGAGCAACAGGCCGTCGGCGCCCAGCACCGCGCTGCCGCTGGCGCCGGGCTTCACGCCCGAGAGCAGCTGCAGCCCTTCGGCGCCGGGCACGGTCATGGCGTTGCTGAGCAGGTTCGCGCGTTCGGGCAGGCGCTGCAGCACGGCGTAGGCCTCGGCGAACACGCCCACGCTGTGGGTGGGCGCGGCGTCGCCGAGCGCGAGCGTGGCGCTCAGGTAGGGCACGAGCGCGGTGCGCAGCACGGCCAGGTCCAGCTCAGGGCTCTGGGCGATCACCGTGGCCTGCGCCACGTGCGCGCCCTTGACGGCGTAGAGCGAGCGGCAGTCGGTCACCGCGTGCCGCGCGGTCAGCACGTCGCCTGCCGCGTTCAGGAAAACGCCGCTGGCGTTGGTGTCGGGCGGCGGTGCCTCGCCGGCATGCGCGGGCGCGAATGCGGCGACGAGCAGCGCAAGAACGGCAAAAGCTCTGGCGAAACTGTGGGTAAAAGCACGGGGCAACCGCAGGCAGGAAGGCAAGTGGGCGGGCGGCATAGGGAACATGGAGGCATGGGGTGCGAACGGTCGCGGGGCGTCTCCCGACAAGACGGAAACCGGCACGCCGGACTGCGCTTTGTCACAAAAATTTCATGAAAAACCGCGTGCCGCCCCGGTCCGGCAAGGCTGGCGACAATGGGCCGGATGACGCTCGCACTGTTCGACGACCCGCCGCGCGAGGCACGCGAACCCCTGGGCCCCGGCGCCTTCGTGCTCCCCGGCTTCGCCCTGCCCTTCGTCGGCGCGCTGCTGCCGGCCATCGACGCGCTCGCGCAGCGCGCCCCGTTCCGCCACCTGGTCACGCCGGGCGGCTTCACGATGTCGGTGGCGCTCACCAACTGCGGCGCGCTGGGCTGGACCAGCGACCGCCGCGGCTACCGCTACAGCGCCACCGACCCCGACAGCGGCCAGCCCTGGCCGCCGCTGCCCGACGCGTTCGCGCGACTGGCGCGCGAGGCCGCGTCGGCCGCCGGCTTCGACGGCTTCGCGCCCGATGCCTGCCTGGTCAACCGCTACGCGCCCGGCGCGCGGCTGTCGCTGCACCAGGACAAGGACGAGCACGACTACGGCGCCCCCATCGTGTCGGTGTCGCTGGGCATGCCGGCCGTGTTCCTGTTCGGCGGCCTGGCGCGCGCGGACAAGGCCGTGCGCGTGCCGCTGGTGCATGGCGACGTGGTGGTCTGGGGCGGCGAAGACCGCCTGCGCTACCACGGCGTGCTGCCGCTGAAAGACCAACCGCACCCGCTGCTGGGTGCGCTTCGCATCAACCTCACTTTCCGCAAAGCGGGCTGACACGCATGCAGACAAGCTCCACCACGGCCACCTCCGATACCCCCGGCACGCTCCCAGACAAACAACCCTCCCCCGGCGGCGCCATCCGCGCGCTGTATGCCGCGCTCTGGCACTTCGCCGAAGGTGCGCGCGGCCAGCTGCTGGGCGCCACCGCGTTGCTGGCGTGTTCGCAGCTCATCCGCCTGGCGCTGCCCTACCTGGCCGGGCAGGCCATCAACTCGCTGCAGCGCGCCGACCTGGGCGGTGCCGGCCGCTGGATCGCCACGCTGGCCGGCGTGTACGTGGGCGCCTGGGTGCTGCACGGGCCGGGCCGCATCCTGGAGCGCAACGTGGGCATGAAGGTGCGAGAGCGGCTGGCCGACGAGCTGTACGCGCGCATCGCCGCGGCGCCGCTGGCCTGGCACGACGGCCATCATTCGGGCGAGCTGCAGCACCGCGTGCACCAGGCCAGCCGCGCGCTGTCGGACTTTGCGCAGAACCAGTTCATCTGGCTCACCAACGCCGTCAACTTCGTCGGCCCGCTCGTGGCGCTGGCGCTGCTGAGCCGCACCAGCGGCCTGACGGCGCTGGCGGGCTACGTGCTGATCGGCCTGGTGATCGTGCGCATCGACCGCGCGCTCATGAAGCTCGCGCGCGCCGAGAACGACGCCGACCGCCGCTACGTGGCCGCGCTGCTCGACTTCCTGGGCAATGCATCGACCGTGATCGGGCTGCGCCTGCAGGGCGCGTCGCGCCTGTTGCTGCGCCGTCGCATGGCGGCCATTTCGCTGCCGCTGAAGCGCACGGTGGTGCTCAACGAGGGCAAGTGGTTCGCGGTCGACCTGATGGGGCTGGCGCTGACCTGGGGGCTGGTGGTGGTCTATGTGTGGCAGGCGCGCGCGCCGGGCCAGGCGGTGATGCTGGGGGCCGTGTTCATGATCTACCAGTACGCGCAGCAGGCCGCGGGCGTGGTCACCTCGGTGGCGGCCAACTTCAGCTTCTTCGCGCGCATGCACACCGACTACAGCAGCGCCGAACCGATCTGGCGCGCGCCCTCGGGCGACGTGCTGGCGACGCCGCCCGAGCAGGTGCCCGAGCGCGAGCGCATCGTGGCCGATGCGCAGTGGCACCAGCTCGACATCCAGAACCTGCAGTGGCGCTATGCCGCGCGCGGCGAGGTGCCGGTGCCCATGCCCCTGCCCACGCTTGACATCGCAAACGGCAACGGCGGTGGCAACGGCGCCGAGCCCGCGCGCAGCGGCCTGCATGAGGTGATGCTCACGCTGCGCCGCGGCCAGCGCGTGGCGCTGGTGGGCCCCAGCGGCGGCGGCAAGAGCACGCTGCTGCGCGTGCTGGCGGGGCTGTACCCGCCGGGCAGCGGCACGCTGCTGTTCGACGGCCAGCCGATGGACTGGGCCCAGCTGCGCCGCCTGGCCACGCTCATTCCGCAGGAAACCGAGCTGTTCGAGGCCAGCATCCGCGAGAACCTCGCGTTCGGCCAGCCGCGCGACGACGCGCTGCTGCTGTCGGCGCTGCACACCAGCACCTTCGACGAGGTGCTCAAGGCCAACCACGGCAACCTGGACACGGCCGTGTCCGAGCGCGGCTTCAACCTGTCGGGCGGGCAGCGCCAGCGGCTGTGCCTGGCGCGCGGCGTGCTCGCGGCGCAGGGCAGCTCGCTGCTGCTGCTCGACGAGCCCACCAGCGCGCTCGACGCCAACACCGAGGCCCGCGTGCTCGCGCGCATCGCCGAGGCGTTTCCCGATGCCTGCGTGATCGCGTCGATCCACCGGCTGAGCCTGCTGGAGCGCTTCGACACCGTGGTGCTGATGGAGGCCGGCCGCGTGCTCGACCACGGCCCGCGCGACGCGGTGCTGGCGCGCCAGCCGCTGCTGCAGCGCATGGCGGCGCGCGCTGGTGGGCACACCTGACCGGCAGGTGGCGCGCTAAGGAAGGTTCTCGCGAAAGATCACCTGGCTGCGCGTGGTCTCCACCCCGCTCAGCGCCTCGCGCTTGTCCCGCAGGTTGGTGAAGATGCGCACGCAGTTCATCAGCGTGGTGTGCGGGCTCTGGGTGATCACCGCGTCCATGCTGCCGTCGATCAGCAGCGCGCGCGTGTCGGGCGTGAGCCCGTGGCCGATGAAGACCACCTTCTGCTCGCGCCCCGCCTCCTTCAGCGCGCGCGCCACGCCGTCCGACGCGCCGCCGATGTTGTAGATGCCGCCCATGTCCGGGTGCTGCTCGAGCAGCGCGCGCGTCTGGCGATGGTTCTTGTCGGCGTCGTCCTGCCCTTCGCGCAGGCCCACCACCTCCAGCCGCGGGAACATCTCGTCGATGACGTGCAGGAAGCCGGCCTCGCGCTCCTCGTGCGCCTTGTAGCTCAGGCTGCCCGCGATGAGCGCCACCTTGGCCGTGCGCGCGCCGATGAAGCGGCCGATGAGGTAGCCCGCGGTGCGGCCTGCCGCGCGGTTGTCCAGCCCCACGAAGGCCGCGCGCCCGGAGTTCGACAGGTCTGAAATGAGCGTGACCACCGGCAGCCCGCGCGCCGCCAGCGCGGCCACGGCCTCGCGCACCGCCGGGTGCTCCAGCGCCATCATCGCGATGCCGTCGCAGCGCTGGCCGTGGCGGCGCAGCGCGTCGGCCAGTTCGTGCGGGTTGAAGCTCTCGATGAACACCGTGCGGCACTGCACGTTGAACGGCGCCCAGTGCTCCTGCGAGTAGCCCACCATGTCCCCCAGCATGCGAATGAAGCGGTTGGTGCCCGCCGGCAGAAGGAACACCAGGCGCAGCGGCGGCGGCGTGAGCGCGGCGTACAGCGCGGGGCCCGGCAGGTAGTCGAGCTCGCCGGCGGCCTTGAGCACGCGCTGCACCGTGGCGTCGCGCACGCCGGGGCGGCGGTTGAGCACGCGGTCGACGGTGGCGGTGGAGACCTGCGCGGCGCGGGCGATGTCGACCACGCGCGCACGGCGTGCGTCGCGGGCGGAATCCGCAGGCGCCCCGGAAGGCTCAGGAACGAGTGAAGGGTTTTCCCGCATACATCAAAAACCATCAGCCAGAAGTTTGACCCGGATCATGCATGCTTTTATCTTCGCTGGGCCTTGAAGCCCATGGTGCATCAGATTGCATCAATTGCATAACGGAGACAGACATGACACCGCCGAACCGCATGAACCGCCGCGGCGCCCTGCGCGCCCTTTCCGCCCTCCCCGCCGCCGGCATCGTCACGGCCGTGCCGCGCATCGCGCGCGCCGCCGAGTTCTCGTACAAGTACGGCAACAACCTGCCGCTGACGCACCCGCTGAACATCCGCGCGCAAGAGGCGGCCGACCGCATCGCCAAGGAAACCAAGGGCCGCGTCGAGATCAAGATCTTTCCCAACAACCAGCTCGGCGGCGACACCGACATGCTGGCGCAGGTGCGCTCGGGCGGCATCGAGTTCTTCACGCCCTCGGCGCTGGTCATTGCCACGCTGGTGCCGGTGGCGGCCATCAACGCGGTGGGCTTTGCCTTCAACGACTACGCCCAGGTGTGGGGCGCCATGGACGGCAAGCTGGGCGCGCACGTGCGCGGCGCCATCGCCAAGTCGCGCCTGTACGCCTTCGAGAAGATGTGGGACAACGGCTTTCGCCAGACCACCAGCAGCAAGGCCGCCGTGGCCAGCTCGAAGGACATGGACGGCCTGAAGATCCGCGTGCCCGTGAGCCCGCTGTCGATCTCCATGTTCAAGGGCCTGGGCGCCGCGCCCGCCAGCCTGCAGTTCAGCGAGGTGTACTCCGCGCTGCAGACGAAGATCGTCGACGCGCAGGAAAACCCGCTGCCCATCATCCAGGTGGCCAAGCTGTTCGAGGTGCAGAAGTTCTGCTCGCTCACCAACCACATCTGGGACGGCTACTGGTTCATCGCCAACGGCCGCGCCTGGGACGCGCTGCCCGACGACCTGAAGACCATCGTGGCGCGCGCCATCAACGACGCCGGCATGCAGCAGCGCGAAGACATCAAGAGGCTCAACGAATCGGTCGTGGGCGACCTGCAGGCCAAGGGCCTCACCATCAACCGCCCCACCGCCGACAGCTTTCGCGCCAAGCTGCGCGAGTCGGGCTTCTACGGCGAGTGGAAGGGGCGCTTCGGCCCCGAGGCCTGGGCGTTGCTCGAAGGCACCGTCGGCAAGCTGGCCTGAGCGGCCATGGTGCATGAATCGACTTTCGAGGCGGCCGCCTTCGCGAGCGGCGGCGCGTCGGCCAACCCGCTGAGCGGCATCGCCTCGCGCGCCGACCGCGTGCTCGGCGGCGCCGTGGAGGCGGTGGCCGCGCTGCTGGTGCTGGCCGAGATCTGCGTGCTGTTCGCGGGCGTGGTGTCGCGCTATGTGTTCCATGCGCCGCTGGTGTGGTCGGACGAGCTCGCGTCCATCCTCTTTCTCTGGCTGTCGATGCTGGGCGCCGTGGTGGCGCTGCGCCGCGGCGAGCACATGCGCATGACCGCGCTGCTGCAGAAGGTGAAGCCTTCCACGCGCGCCATGCTCGACGCCTTCGCCATCGCGGCGTCGGTCGCGTTCCTGGTGCTGATCATCTGGCCCTCGATCGACTACGCGCACGAAGAGTCGTTCATCGTCACGCCCGCGCTGGAGGTCAGCAACGCCTGGCGCGCTGCCGCAATTCCAGCGGGCATCGGCATCATGCTGGCGATGGCGCTGCTGCGCCTGCTGCGCGTGTGCACCGGCCGGCAGATCGCGGTGGCGGTGCTCGGCATGGCCGCGCTGGTGGGCGCCTTCTGGCTGGCGGCGCCGCTGTTCGCCACGCTGGGCAAGTTCAACCTGGTGGTGTTCTTCGTGGTCGTGGTGGCGGCCACGGTGCTGTCGGGCGTGCCCATCGCGTTCTCGTTCGCGCTGGCCACCTTCGGCTACCTGGCGCTCACCACGCGCACGCCGCTGCTGGTGATGGTGGGGCGGCTCGACGAAGGCATGTCGCACCTCATCCTGCTGGCGGTGCCGCTGTTCATCTTCCTGGGCGCGCTGATCGAGATGACGGGCATGGCGCGCGCCATGATCCAGTTCCTGGCCAGCCTGCTGGGGCATGTGCGCGGCGGGCTCTCTTATGTGCTCATCGGCGCCATGTACCTGGTGTCGGGCATCTCGGGCTCCAAGATCGCCGACATGGCGGCCATTGCGCCCGTGCTGTTCCCCGAGATGGTCAAGCGCGGCGCCAAGCCCGGCGACCTGGTGGCGCTGCTGTCGGCCACGGGCGCGCAGACCGAGACCATTCCGCCGTCGATCGTGCTCATCACCATCGGCTCGGTCACCGGCATTTCGATTGCCGCGCTGTTCACCGGCGGCCTGTTGCCCGCCGTGGTGCTGGGCGCCGCGCTGTGCGTGGTCGTGTGGTGGCGCTACCGCCGCGAAGACCTGAGCGGCGTGCAGCGCTACAGCAAGCGCGAGATCGGCAAGCTGCTGCTGGTCGCGCTGCCGGCGGTGCTGCTGCCCTTCGTCATTCGCGCGGCCGTGGTCGAGGGCGTGGCCACGGCCACCGAGGTGTCGACCATCGGCATCGTGTACTCGGCCGTGGTCGGGCTGGTGGTGTACCGGCAGTTCGACTGGAAGCGGCTCAAGCCGATGCTGATCGACACCGCCTCGCTGTCGGGCGCCATCATCTTCATCGTCGGTTGCGCCACGGCCATGGCGTGGGGCCTCACGCAGTCGGGCTTCTCGCAGGACCTGGCGCGCGTGATGGGCGCGCTGCCCGGCGGGGCCTACGGCTTCCTGGCGGTGTCGGTCGTCGCGTTCATCGTGCTGGGCAGCGTGCTCGAGGGCATTCCGGCCATCGTGCTGTTCGGGCCGCTGCTGTTCCCCATTGCCAAGGCCGCGGGCGTGCACGAGGTGCACTACGCCATGGTGGTCATCTTCTCGATGGGCATCGGCCTGTTCGCGCCGCCTTTCGGGGTGGGCTACTACGGCGCCTGCGCCGTGAGCAAGGTCAACCCCGACGAGGGCATCCGCCACATCTGGGGCTACATCGGCGCGATGCTGGTGGGCCTGGTGATCGTGGCCGCGTTTCCGTGGTTCTCGACCGGCTTCCTCAAGTTCTGAACACAACAACACACTCACATCACCGGAGCCAACCGCAATGAGTCGATTCCTCGGCGAGATCCGCCAGCTGGGCTATGTCGTGCACGACATCGAAGCCGCCATGGACTACTGGAGCACCACGCTCGGCGTGGGCCCCTGGTTCTACAACCCCAAGGTGCCCATCAAGAACTACCGCTACAAGGGCGAGGCCCACGAGCCGCACAACTCGGTGGCGCTGGCCAACTCGGGCTATGTGCAGGTCGAGCTCATACAGACGCGCAACGACGTGCCCTCGATGTACCGCGACTTCCTGCAGGCCGGGCGCACCGGGCTGCAGCACGTGGCCTACTGGACCGCCGACTACGACGCCGACCTGGCGCGCCTCACCGCGCAGGGCTTCAAGCCCGTGATGAGCGGCGAGGTGGGCGAGCGCGGCCGCTTCATCTACTTCGACACCGAGTACCACCCGGGCACCGTCATCGAGCTGTCGGAGGTCGCGGGCCCCAAGGGCAAGATGTTCGACCTGATTCGCAGCGCCTCCGAAGGCTGGGACGGCAGCGAGCCCGTGCGGCCCTTTCCGGACCTGAGCAGGCTGTGAGCACCGTGGTGACCGAACGCATCCAGCACATCCACGCGCGTTACCTGATCGAGACCCCGCACGACCCGGCCGCCGTGGCCGAGGTGATGGCGGGCGAACAGTCGTGCGGCACCTTCACCCGCGTGGAGGGAGAGACCGATGCGCTGCGCGCGCGGGCACGCGCCACGGTCGAGGCCATCACGGAGCTCGCGCCGGCATCCAGCCCGTCGCTGCCCAACGCCCTGCTGGAGCGCAAGGGAACGAAGGGGCCGTGGCGGCGCGCGCATGTGGACATCGCGTTTCCGGTGGCGAACATCGGCGCCAACCTGCCGACGCTGGCGGCCACCGTGTCGGGCAACCTGTACGACCTGGGCGAGGTGACGGGCCTGCGGCTCGAGTCGCTGCAGGTGCCGGCCGCGTACCGCGCGCGGTTCGACATGCCGCGCGCGGGCATCGCCGGCACGCGCAGCGCGACCGGCGTGGCGAGCGGCGCGCTGGTGGGCACCATCCTCAAGCCGAACGTCGGGCTTTCAGCGTCGGAGACGGCCGAGCTGGTCGGCCGGCTCTGCGCCGCGGGCGTGGACTTCATCAAGGACGACGAGGTCTGCGCCGACCCCGCGCACGCACCCCTGGCCGAGCGGGTGCCGGCGGTGATGGCGGTGGTGCGCGACCACCAGCAGCGCACCGGCAAGCACGTGATGGTGGCCTTCAACATCACCGACGAAACCGACGCCATGAAGCGCCACGCCGACCTGGTCGAGCGCGAAGGCGGCTCCTGCGTGATGGCCAGCCTGAACTGGTGCGGCCACTCGGGCATGCAGACGCTGCGGCGCCACACCGGCCTGGCGCTGCACGGGCACCGCAACGGCTACGGTGCGCTGTCGCGGCACCCGCTGCTGGGCATTTCCTTTCAGGCGTACCAGGTGCTGTGGCGGCTCGCGGGTGTGGACCACATGCATGTGCACGGGCTGCAGGGCAAGTTCTCGCAGCCCGACAGCGAGGTGACCGAATCGGCGCGCGATTGCTACACGCCACTCACCGACGCAGTGGACGACCGCGTGATGCCGGCCTTTTCTTCGGGCCAATGGGCCGGCACCGTGCCCGCCACGTGGCAGGCCATCGGCAGCGACGACCTGCTCTTCATGGCCGGCGGCGGCATCCTCGCGCACCCCGACGGCGCGGCCGCGGGCGTCACCAGCATCCGGCAGGCATGGTCGGCCGCGCGCGCGGGCGTGCCGCTGGCCGAGGCAGCCAGGGAACAGCCCGAACTGGCGCGCGCCCTCGCCTTCTTCGGCAAGCCATGAGCCCTGAGAAACAGAGCACCGCCAAACCGGGCCCCGCCGTCGTCTACTACGGCGACGACTTCACCGGCGCGACCGACACCCTGGGCAGCGCCGCGCGCGCGGGGCTGCGGGCGCTGCTGTTCCTGAAGACGCCCGACGCCGCGCGCCTGGACCACGTAGGCCCGCTCGACGTGCTGGGCATCGCGGGCGCCGCGCGCGCGATGACGCCCGACGCCATGCAGGCCGAGCTGCGCCCCGTGGCCACCCTGTTCCGCTCGCTGGGCGCGCGCGTGCTGCACTACAAGACCTGCTCGACCTTCGACAGCGCGCCGCACATCGGCTCCATCGGCGCCGCCGTGCGCGTGCTGCGCGCGGCCGTCGAGCAGCCCTGGACCGCCATCGTCGGCGGCCAGCCCAACCTGGGCCGCTACTGCCTCTTCGGCAACCTGTTCGCCACGGCGGGCAGCGGCGGCGAGGTGTTCCGCATCGACCGCCACCCCACCATGAGCCGCCATCCCGTCACGCCGATGGACGAAGCCGACCTGCGGCTGCACCTGGCGAAACAGGGGCTGGCGGATGTGTGCTCGGTGCCGTACACCGCCGCGTCGCGCGGCGGCGAGGCGTTGGCGACCGCGCTGAGGCAGGCGCTGCATTCGCCGCCGGCGGATGCGGTGCTGTTCGACGTGGCGGACGCATCGCAGCTCGCGGCCATCGGCGAAGTGCTGTGGGCGCGCGCGCAGGCTTCGACGCTGCTGGCCGTGGGGCCGAGCAGCGTGGTGGATGCGCTGGCGATGGCGATGGCGATGCCTGCGTCGCGCGAAGAGAACAACGCCGCATCGACTGCGCACGCGCACGCGCATGCGCATGCCGGCGTGGCACCCGCGCAAGGCCCCGTGCTCGTGCTGGCGGGCAGCCTCTCGCCCGTGACCGCGCGGCAGGTCGCGGCGGCGCAGTCCTTCGACATCGTGTGGCTCGATGCGCAGAAGCTGGCGCAGCGCGACGCCGCGGCGTTAAACGATCACGCGGATGCGATCACGCGAAGCCTCGCGCTCGGCCACAACGTGCTCGCTTGCACCCGTTCGCCCAACGCGTCGCCGCAAGGCAACGCACTCGACGCGCAGGCGCTCGCGCGTGCCGGCGGCGATCTGCTGGCGAAGGTGCTGGCCACCACGCCGCTGAAGCGCATCGGCGTGGCCGGCGGCGACACCTCCAGCCACGGCGTGCAGGCGCTGGACGCCTGGGCGCTGTCCTATGTCGCCGACATGGGCGCCGGCGCCTCGCTGTGCCGCGTGCACAGCGACGATGCGAGGCTCGACGGCATGGAGGTCATGCTGAAGGGCGGGCAGATGGGGGCGGTGGATGTGTTCGAGCGGCTGGTGCATGGCGCGGCCTAGCCGGCGCCATCGGCAGGCGCCACCTTCGCGCCCACCGCGTGCGCAATGAAATTGCGCACCAGCGCCGACGTTTCCCCCCGCCGATAGGCCAGCGTCAGCCGCGTCACCGGCGGCTTGCCCTCGATCGGCCGGTACACCACCCCGTTCACCTGCAGCTGCGCCATCGACGCAGGCACCACCGACACGCCCAGCTCCGCCGCCACCAGCGTCACCACCGAGCCGATCTGCGGTGCAGACTGCCCCAGCACCGGCTCGAAGCCCGCCTTGCGGCAGGCCGACACCACGGTGTCGAACAGCGTGGGCCCGACGGCGCGCGGCGTCATGACGAAGGCATCGCCGCGCAGCCGGCGCAGGTCCACCGCCTGCGCGCTGGCGGCCGGGTGCCGCAGCGGCAGCACCGCGACCATCTGCTCCTCGGACACCAGCCTGAACTGCAGGCCGTCGCTGCCCACCGAGCCCGGCCGCAAGAAGGCCGCGTCGAAGTCGCCCTCGCGCACGCCGGTGCCCAGCCGCGTGGTGTTCGACTCTTCCAGCGTCAGGTCGACCACCGGGTAGGCGCGGCGAAACGACCGAATGGCCGCGGGCACGGCCGGGTTGAAGATGGCCGAGCCGGTCATGCCGATGCGCAGCGCGCCCAGCTCGCCGCGCGCGCCGCGCTGCGCCGCCTGCAGCGCCTTCTCGGCCTGCAGGGGAATGGCCTGCACGTTCTCCAGGAAGGCCTGCCCCGCCGTGGTCAGCTCCGCGCCGTGCGGCACGCGCCGGAACAGCTGCGCGCCCACCTCGGCCTCCAGGTCCTTGATCTGCTGGCTCAGCGGCGGCTGGCCGATGCCCACGCGGGCCGCGGCGCGCGTGAAGTTGCGTTCTTCTGCAACGGCCAGAAAGTAGCGGATGTGGCGCAGTTCCATGGGTATCTGTGAAAGGTATGGTGTTCAGCTGTGCCATATATTGGACTGGAGTGCCAGCAAGGCGTCAAATTGGGCCATGTCTTCTCCTGCTTCCCCGGCGCCCTTCTCTGCACCATCCTCGGCGCCTTCCACGTTGGTCACCCGCGGCTCCGACGCCTACCGCCGCATCGCCTTCGCGCTGTTCCTCGCCGGCTTCGCCACCTTCTCGCTGCTGTACTGCGTGCAGCCCCTGCTGCCGGTGTTCACGCAGGAGTTCGGCGTGAGCCCCGCGCAAAGCTCGCTGTCGCTCTCGCTCTCCACCGGCTTCCTGGCGCTGGCCATCCTGTGCGCCAGCGCGCTCTCCGAGGCGCTGGGCCGGCGCGGCCTGATGTTCGCGTCGATGTGCGGCGCATCAGTGCTCACGGTGGTCGTGGCCTTTGCGCCCAGCTGGCACAGCCTGCTGGTGGCCCGCGCAGTCGAGGGGCTGGTGCTCGGCGGCGTGCCGGCGGTGGCCATGGCCTACCTGGCCGAAGAGATCCACCCCGACGGCCTGGGCTTCGCCATGGGCCTCTACGTGGGCGGCACGGCCTTCGGCGGCATGGCCGGCCGCGTGGGCATCGGCGTGCTCGCCGAGATGACCTCGTGGCGCATCGCGATGGCCACCATCGGCGCCATCGGCCTGCTGGCCGCCATCGGCTTCGTGCTGCTGCTGCCGGCCTCGCGCCACTTCGTGCGCCGCACCGGCTTCGCGCCCCGGCGCCACATCGGCCACTGGCTCTCGCACCTGCGCAACCGCGGCATGGCCTCGCTCTTCATGATCGGCTTCCTGGTGATGGGCGCCTTCGTCACCGTCTACAACTACGCCGGCTTCCGCCTGATGGCGCCGCCGTACGACCTGAGCCAGACGCAGGTGAGCGTGCTGTTCACGGTCTACATCTTCGGCATCGTCGCCTCGTCGATGGCCGGCGCCATGGCCGACCGCCTCGGCCGCAGGCCGGTGCTGGTCACGGGCATCGTGGTGGCCGGCCTCGGCGTGCTCGCGACCTTGCTGCACGCGCTTGCGGGCATGGCGCTGGGCGTGGTGTTGCTGACGGTGGGTTTCTTCATCGCGCACTCGGTGGCCAGCGGCTGGGTCGGCCGCATGGCCTCGCAGGCCAAGGGCCACGCGGCCTCGCTGTACCTGCTGGCGTACTACGCGGGCTCGAGCGTGATGGGGTCGATGGGCGGCTGGGCCTGGGCGCACGGCGGATGGCCCGCCGTCGCCGGGTTCACCGGCGCGCTGCTGGCGGCGGCGTTGGTGCTCGCATGGAACGTGGAGCGAGCCGCGCAGGGCAAGACGGCGAATGCAGGCGCACCCGCCGGGGGTTGACCAGGCCTAGGCCTCACCTTGCCCGTCGCCCGTGCGGTCGTGCACCCACCGCACGGCCTGCTGCTCCGCGTGGCGCAGCGCCTCGGCCTCGGTGCCGTAGGAAGCGTTCTCGGTGTCGTCGGGCAGTTGCGTGTCTTCGCCGTCCGGCGTGGGCGAGCGGCACACCACCACAGGCCTGTAGGTCTGGTCGTCGAGCCGTTCGGCACGGCACAGAAAGAACCGCCCCCGGTAGGTGAAGGTGGTGAGGCGTTCTTCGATGGCGGGTGTCTGGGTTTCCATGGCGCGGTTCCTTGATTCAAAGTTGTCATTCAATCTGCGCCCCCGCCGTGCAGGGTCGTGTGAGAGACGGCCCACGCTGCGCGTCGGCAATGAAGCACCTGCAACCTGCTGTCGCGTGGCTTAGCGTCACCTCATGCAAGACCTTCTCTCGCTCATTCAATGGCCGGCCTTCGCCGCTTCTGTCGCTGCAGCATGGCTCGTGGCGTCGCGAGAAAAGTCCAGGCGCAACCTCGGGTTCTGGATCTTCCTGCTGAGCAATGTGCTATGGGTCGCCTGGGGCCTGCATACCCGCGCGTGGGCCCTGATCGCGCTGCAGGTCTGTCTTGCGGCGCTCAACATTCGCGGTTTGTTCAAGACCGAAGACAAGTAAGTCGGCGTGAGTACACCGACAGCGTGCCCAAGTGAACAGGGCGTCGGGTGCTTCCCGCAGCGAAATGAATGCAAAGGGACTTCTCGCTTCCTGGTCACGGTATCGAGTACCAAGATTGATGTGCGAAGTCAATCTGCA
>NZ_JBFUPJ010000011.1:0-276870 GCF_041355175.1 Variovorax sp. RCC_210
ACTCGCACCGCCGCTTGCGGATTGGAGAAGTCCCGGTAAAAGGAGGAGGCCGCAGGCCGGGGGACATTCGCGGAGGGAAGTACCCGACGGCCTGTTCACACGCCCTGAACAGCCATCCTCGGTAAAGCAAACAGCGACAGCCAAAGATTTCAGCGTCCAGTTCAGTTCGTTTCAACAAAACAAGGAGACCTCTCATGAAATTCCGCCGCACCCTGCTCGGCCTCGCCGCCGCTGCGACAGCCCTTGGCATGTTCTCGACCGGCGCCATGGCGCAGGCCGCCTACAAGCCCGAATACAAGATGTCCCTCGTGCTCGGCCCGCCCACCCCCTGGGGCCAGGCCGGAAAGATCTGGGCCGACCTGGTGAAGGAACGCACCCAGGGGCGCATCAACATCAAGCTGTACCCCGGCGTGTCGCTCATCCAGGGTGACCAGACGCGCGAGTTCAGCGCCCTTCGCCAGGGCGTCATCGACATGGCCGTGGGCTCGACCATCAACTGGTCGCCGCAGGTGAAGCAGCTCAATCTTTTCTCCATGCCGTTCCTGATGCCCGACTACGCGGCCATCGATGCGCTCACGCAGGGCGATGTGGGCAAGGAGATGTTCAAGACCCTCGACAAGGCCGGCGTGGTGCCGCTCGCGTGGGGCGAGAACGGCTTTCGCGAAATCACCAACTCCAAGAAGCCCATCAAGTCGCCGGCCGACATCAAGGGCATGAAGATCCGCGTGGTCGGCTCGCCCATCTACTCGGACATGTTCACCGCCCTGGGCGCCAACCCCACGCAGATGAGCTGGGCCGACGCACAGCCCGCGCTCGCCAGCGGCGCGGTCGACGGGCAGGAGAACCCGCTGTTCCTGTTCACCGTGCTGAAGATGCAGACCGTGGGCCAGAAGTTTGTCACCACCTGGGGCTACGTGGCCGACCCGCTGGTGTTCGTGGTCAACAAGGAAATCTGGGCCTCGTGGACGCCGGCCGACCAGGCCATCGTGCGCCAGGCCGCGCTGGACGCGGGCAAGGAAGAAATCGTCATCGCGCGCAAGGGCCTGGTCGAAGCCGACAAGCCCGTGCTGAAAGACATCGCCGGCATGGGCGTGACCGTGACCAGCCTCACCCCGGCCGAGCGCGACGAGTTCGTGAAGGCCACGCGCCCGGTGTACGACAAGTGGAAGTCGACGGTGGGCGCCGACCTGGTGGCGAAGGCCGAGCAGGCGATCGCGGCGCGCAAGAAGTAACCAGGCCGAGCAACGGGGCTTCGAGCAACGGGGCTTCGAGTCACGGGGCTTCGAGCCAGCGGGCGGCTCACGCGCCGTAGCCGCCTTCGCGGTAACGGCTCGGGTTCGCGCCCGCCACCTTTCTCATCAGGCGGCGCAGCGCGGTGGCGTCCTGGTAGCCCACGGCGGCCGCCACCTGCTCGACCGTCATGCGGCTGCCCTCGAGCAGCGCGCGCGCACGCCGCAGGCGCACGCTCTGCACCAGCGCCTGCGTGCTCTTGCCAGTGGCCTTCTGGATGTGGCGCGCCAGCGTGCGCTGCGACATGCAGAACTCGCTGGCCAGCGCGCTCACGGCGGGCGCGCTCGGCAAGGCCGACTCGACCCTGGCCGCAAGCCGCGCCACCAGGCCGTTGCCGTTGGCCAGCAACTCCGCGGCAATGAACGGCGACTGCGCCTGCCGCCCGTCGATCAGCAGCATGCGCGAGACCAGGTCCGTGAGCGCGCTGCCGCAGCGCTCGCGCAGCAGGTGCAGCATGAGGTCGGTCTGCGCGAACGCGGCGCCCGCGGTCACCACCGGGCCGTCGGCGCACACCATGCGGTCGGCATCGACCGTGCAGCCGGGTGACATGCGCGCGAGCAAGGGCGCGTACCACCACGACGTGGTCGCGCGCCGCCCTTCGAGCAGGCCCGCGGCGTTCAGCAGGAACACCGCCGAGCAAGACGCCGCGACCTGTCCGCCGGACTTCACATGGCGCACGAGGGCTTTCACGGCGTGGGCGGCGTCGTCGCTTTCCAGGCACTGGCGAATCTCGCCGGGCGTGTTCAGGCCCAGCCCCGGCACCACCCAGGTCGACCGGTCGTCGCGCGGCCTCGCGGGCAGGCGCGCGGTTTCCAGGCTCATGCCGGCCTGCAGCCCCACGGTGCCGCCCTGTACCGAGCACAGGCGCCAGCGCGGCGGCGCCACGCCGGCACGGGGCGCCACGGCCTGCGCGGCAGCCAGGATGTCGAGCGTGACCGCCACGCTCGAATTGAAGGCGCCGGGCAGCACCAGCACGGTGAAGTCATGCATTGCGGAGGTTGGCCGATAAGGCCCTGAAGCAGTCGAATTGGACACTGCCATTCTCTGGCCCGCGGCGGCCCAATACAAGCCTCGCCCGCTTCCCTCATCGCGCCGCATGCCCACCATCTTCGTGAAGATTCCCCACGGTTCATTCCCCGGCGAGCACCGCGCCTCGCTCGTTCGCAACATCAACGAAGCCGCTGCAGCAGCCGAACAGATGCCCGACGAGCCCCGCGCACGCGCCATGTGCTGGGTGCTGGTCGACGAGCTCGCGGCCGGCGCCCTGACCTGCGGCGGCGCCGACCTGAGCACGGAACTGCTGCCCTGCACCGCGCTGGCCTGCGTGCCGGCGGGCGTGCTCGACGCCGCATCGCGCGCCATGTTCGTCGCGCGCGTGCACGCCGCGTTCAAGCTGGCGATGCCTTCGGACGACAGGCGCCGCCTCGCGACCTCGGTGCTCGTTCACGAGGTGGCCGACGGCGCCTGGGGCGTGGGCGGCGACATCTGGCGGCTGCCCGACTTCGCGCGCGCCGCGGGGTACGCGCACCTGCAGCACCTGGTTCCGCTGACGCAAACCACCTGAACGACAAGGAGACCGCCCATGACACCGACACGCCCCCTGAACGAAGACGACCCGCTCGACGACTTCAGCGCGCGCGCCATCACTCTCGACGGCATCGAGAAGAAGGTCTACCTCACTGGCCAGGGCCCCGCCGTGATCGTGATGACCGAGATGCCCGGCATCAGCCCGCACGTGGCGCGCTTCGCGCGATGGGTGTGCGACGCAGGCTTCACGGTCTACATGCCTTCGCTGTTCGGCCGCGACGGCGCGGTGCCGCAGGCCGAGGAGGGCGCGGCCGTGTTCAGGCGCGCCTGCGTGAGCGCGGAATTTCGCGCCTTCGCGTCGAACGCGTCGAGCCCCGTCACGCAATGGCTGCGGGCGCTCGCGCGGCTGGCGCACGAAGAATGCGGCGGTCCGGGCGTCGGCGCGATCGGCATGTGCTTCACCGGCAATTTCGCGCTGTCGATGATGCTGGAGCCGGCCATGCTCGCGCCGGTGGTGTGCCAGCCCTCGCTGCCGCTGGACGACCCGGCCGGCACGAACGTGGCGGCCGACGAACTGGCCGCCGTGCGCCAGCGCCTGGAGCGCGAAGACCTCACGGTGATGGCCTACCGCTTCGACGGCGACAAGTTCTGCAAGGCCGAGCGCTTCGCGGCGTTCTCCCACGCGCTGGGCCCGCGCTTCGTCACGCGCGTGCTGCCCGACAGCGCGGCCAACCCCGACACGCCGCCCTTCTTCGCGCAGGTGGTGGCCAGCCCGCACAGCGTGGTCACGGCGCACCTGATCGACGAGGCCGGCCAGCCGACGCTGGCGGCGCGCGACGAGATCCTGGCGTTCTTCGCGCGGAGGCTGCGGGGCGGGCGCTGACGGGCGTGCGGGCGACATCACGAGGGGACTTGCAGTCGCGCCCGCAGGCGAACTTGCAAGCTCTGGCAGACTGGCCCGCCAAGGAGCCTTGCCATGCCGACCAACCCCTCCACCCACTCTCCCCACTCTCCCGACACCCCGTTGCACACGCTCATCATCGACACCGACCCCGGCGCCGACGACGTGATCGCGCTGCTGTTCGCCATGGCCGCGCCCGAGGCGCTGCACATCCAGGCGCTGACGACGGTGGCCGGCAACGTGCCGCTGGCCAAGACCTCGCGCAATGCACGCCTGGCCTGCGAGTGGGCTGGGCGGCCGGAGATCGCGGTGTACGCGGGCGCCGAGCGCCCCCTGCAGCGCACACCGATCTACGCGGCCAACATCCACGGCAAGGAAGGCCTCACGGGCGTCGACGTGTACGAGCCCGCCACGCCACTGGCCGAGGGCCATGCGGTCGACTACCTGGTTCGCACGCTGCGCGCCGCGCCCGAGAAGAGCGTGACGCTCGCCATGCTCGGCCCGCAGACCAACCTGGCGCTCGCGCTCGAACAGGCGCCCGACATCGTGCGCGGCCTGCGCGAGCTGGTGCTGATGGCCGGCGCGCATTTCAACGGCGGCAACATCACGCCCGTGGCCGAGTTCAACGTGTTCGCCGACCCGCACGCGGCCGAGGCGGTGCTGAAGAGCGGCGTGCCCATCACCCTGCTGCCGCTGGACGTGACGCACAAGATCCTCACGAGCGAGGCACGCATCGCGCGCCTGCGCGGCCTGGGCAACAAGGCCGGGGCGACGGTCGCGGACATCCTCGACGCCTATGCGCCGCAGGAAATGAAGCACTACGACATGCCCGGCGGCCCGGTGCACGACGCCACGGTCACGGCCTACCTGCTTCGGCCTTCGCTGTTCACGGGCAAGCGCATCCACGTGGAGGTCGACAGCCGCGAGGGCATGGGTTTCGGGCAGACGGTGGCCGACTGGTACGGCAGCCTGCATCGCACGCCCAACGCGACCTGGATCGTCGACGGCGATGCGCAGGGCTTCTTCGACCTGCTGACGGAACACATCGCGCGGCTGCCCTGAGCCGTCTGGCGCCGCTTTTCGCGCACTTCATCGCAATGCGATGGCCGCTGCGCAGCGGCGCGGCCACCATCCGGCTCCCGACACCGTCCAGGAGATCCGCGATGCGCACCGTTTTCCGCCACAGCCTGCTGCTTGCCTCAGGCTTGCTGCTGTCCTTCCAGCTCCTGGCCGCCGAGGCCGGCTGGCGCCCATGGAGCATTCCGGGTGCGACACCCGAGGCCGCGCCCACCGTGGTCGCGCTGTACTACCCGACGCAGGCGGCCGCCCGCGCCATTCCGATGGGGCCGTTCACGGTGCGCGTGGCCATCCAGGCGCCGCCCGAAGAGCGCGTCAAGGGCCTGATCGTGTTGAGCCACGGCGTGGGCGGCACCGAACTGGGCCACACCAGCCTGGCCGAAGCACTCGCGCGCAACGGCTACCTGGTCGCGGCGCTGCGCCATCCGGGCGACAACTGGCAGGACGGCACGCTGCTGCAGAAGGGCGCGGCCGCGTACTTCACGCAACGCCCGCAGCAGGTCTCGCATGTGATCGACGCGCTGCTGAAAGACCCGATGTGGAAAGACCGCATCGCCAGCGACGCGCAAGGCCCGCGCATCGGCGCGCTGGGTCATTCGGCCGGCGGCTACACGGTGCTGGCGCTGGCGGGCGGGCAGGTAGACCTGTCGCGCATCGCCAGCCATTGCGCGAGCGAGCGCGCCGCGGACCCGATCTTCTGCGGTGTCGGGCGCAACGCGGGAGCACCTGCTGCCACGGCAATGCACTCTGATTCGCCCACGCTGCTGCCCTCGCTTCGCGACCCGCGCGTGCGCGCGGTCGTGGCGATGGCGCCGGCCGGCGCGCCCTTCACGGCCGGCTCGCTCGCGCAGATCAGCGTGCCCACGCGCATCTACGAGGCCGAGCAAGACCGCTTCCTGGTTCCGCGCTTCCATGCCGAATGGGTCGCGCAGAACATGCCGGCCGCCGAGTTGCGGCGAATTCCCGACGCCTGGCATTTCGCCTTCATGGACACCCCGGCAAGCGCGATCCCGACCGACGACGGCGACGTTCGGGCCGACCCGCCGGGCTTCGACCGCAAGGCGCTGCTGGCGCGGCTGGGCGACGAGATTCCGGCGTTCTTCGACCGGGCGTTTTCGGCGAGCCCGTCCACGAAATAGGCTGAGGGGCCGGCGCCCGCCGCCATGAAAAAAGGGGCTGCGCCTTTGAAGCGCAGCCCCTTTGGGTCTTCGAAGAACCCTGCAGCGAAATCAGTGCTGCAGGATCTTGTTCAGGAAGTCCTTGGTGCGCGGCTGGCGGTTTTCCGGGTGGCTGAAGAACTCGTCCTTCGGGCAGTCTTCCAGGATCTTGCCGCCCACGTCGATGAAGATCACGCGGCTGGCCACCTTGCGGGCGAAGGCCATTTCGTGCGTGACCACCATCATGGTCATGCCTTCCTTGGCCAGGCTCACCATCACGTCGAGCACTTCGCCGACCATTTCGGGGTCCAGCGCCGAGGTGGGTTCGTCGAACAGCATCACGATCGGGTCCATCGACAGCGCGCGCGCAATGGCCACGCGCTGCTGCTGGCCGCCCGACAGCTGGCCCGGGAACTTGTCCTTGTGCGCCATCAGGCCCACGCGGTCGAGCATCTTCAGGCCGCGGGTCTTGGCCTCGTCGGGCGTACGGCCCAGCACCTTGATCTGAGCGATCGTGAGGTTCTCGGTCACCGACAGGTGCGGGAACAGCTCGAAGTGCTGGAACACCATGCCGACCTTGGAGCGCAGCTTGGGCAGGTTGGTCTTGGGGTCGTGCAGCGGAATGCCGTTGACGGTGATCTCGCCCTTCTGGAAGGGCTCGAGCGCGTTCACGGTCTTGATGAGGGTGGACTTGCCCGAGCCCGAAGGCCCGCACACCACCACCACGTCGCCCTTGGAGATGCTCACCGAACAGTCGTTGAGCACTTGCACCGGGCCGTACCACTTCGATACGTTCTTGATTTCAATCATTTTTTCGGACATTTCTTTCTCTCCGGTTCAGCACTCAGGTCAGCGAATGATGGCGATTTTCTTGTGCAGGCGCTTCACCAGCCAGGAAAGGGCGTAGCACATGACAAAGTAAACGACAGCGGCCAGCAGGTAGGCCTCAATGGGACGGCCGAAGTTCTTGCCCGCCGTCTCGAAGCCCTTGAGCATGTCGTAGGCACCGATGGCGTAGACCAGCGAGGTGTCCTGGAACAGGATGATGGTCTGCGTAAGCAGCACCGGCAGCATGTTGCGAAACGCCTGCGGCAGCACCACCAGGCGCATGTTCTGGCCGTAGGTCATGCCCACGGCCTGCCCGGCGTTCACCTGGCCGCGCGGAATCGACTGGATGCCCGCGCGCATGATCTCGGAGAAGTACGCGGCCTCGAACGCCACGAAGGTGATCACGGCCGAGATTTCGGAGCGGTAGTTGGAGCCCACCGAGCCGAACAGCGAGTAGAACGACGCCGGCACCAGCAGGAAGAACCACAGGATCACCATCACCAGCGGAATGCTGCGCATGCCGTTGACGTACAGGGCCGCGGGCGCGTCGAGCCACTTCTTGCCCGACAGGCGCATCAGCGCCAGCAGGGTGCCGAAGACCACGCCGCCAATGGTGGCCACCACGGTCAGCATGATGCTGAAGTAGAAGCCCTTGACGACGAAGTTGCTGATGACGTCCCAGTTGTAGAAGGACAGGTCGAGATTCATGTCAGTGTCCTCCGCCGCCCGCGCTGGCGGACACGATGAAGCCCGGCACGCGGGTCTTCTTCTCGATGTAGGCCATCAGCCGGTTGATGATGAGCGCCGACACCACGTAGCAGGCCGTCACCGCGAGGTACACCTCGATGCCGCGCGAGGTTTCTTCCTGCGCCTGCATGGCGAACATGGTGAGCTCGGTGACCGACACGGCGAACGCGACGGACGAGTTCTTGAAGATGTTCATCGTCTCGCTCGTGAGCGGCGGGATGATGATGCGGTACGCCATTGGCAGGATCACGTAGCGGTAGTACTGCGTGGTGGTGAAGCCCACCGCCATGCCCGCGTAGCGTTGCCCCTTGGGCAGCGCCTGGATGCCCGAGCGAACCTGCTCGGCGATACGTGCCGAAGTGAAGAAGCCCAGCGCCAGCACCACGAGGATGAAGCTCGGAACGCCCTTCATGACGGGAATGAGCGCCGGAATCACGTGGTACCAGAGAAAGATCTGCACCAGCAACGGAATGTTGCGGAACAGCTCCACCCAGGCATTGCCCAGGCGCACCAGCCACGGGCTGTCAGGCAGCGTGCGGATGATCCCGACCAGCGAGCCCAGCACCAGCGCGACGATCAGCGCCAGCAACGCAACCGACACCGTCCAGCCCCAGGCCGACAGCATCCATTGCAGGTAAGTCGGGTAATCCCCCCCGGGGTCTTGCAGGAAGACCTGCCAATCCCAGTTGCCCATGTTCATTCACTCCTTCAGCACTTAGAAAACCTGTCCCTTGAAAAGAAACGCCCACCGTGAAAGGTGGGCGTCATTCACGCAGCGACGCGACGCTTATTCCTTGGTGACGTACTCTTCAGCCGGCTTGTCGTTCGGGTTGGCCCAAGCGTTCTTGGTGGCTTCGCCGAGCGGCAGGTTGATGGTCACGCCTGCGGGCGGGATCGGCTTGAGGAACCACTTGTCGTACAGCTTGGTCAGCTCGCCCGACTTGGCCTGCGCCTTGATGCTGTCGTCCACGGCCTTCTTGAAGGCCGGGTCGTCCTTGCGGATCATGATGGCGATGGGCTCCACGGCCAGCACGTCCGGCAGGATCTTGTAGTCCTTGGGCGACTTCGACTTGGCGGCCAGGGCGGCCAGGATCGAGCCGTCCATCACGAAGGCGTCGGCACGGCCGGTTTCCAGCAGCAGGAAGCTGTCGGAGTGGTCCTTGCCGTAGACCTCCTTGAAGGTCAGGTTCTCGGCGCGCTTTTGCTTGCGCACGGTTTGCAGCGGCGTGGTGCCGGTGGTGGTGGCAACCGTCTTGTCCTTCAGGTCGGCCAGCGAGTTGATGCCCGAGTTGGCCTTGACGACGATCTTGGTTTCCTCGACGTAGGTGGTCACGCCGAAAGCCACGTCCTTCTGGCGGGTGGCGTTGTTGGTGGTCGAGCCGCACTCGATGTCCACGGTGCCGTTCTGCACGAGCGGAATGCGGTTTTGCGAGGTGACGGGCTGGTACTTGACTTCGAGCTTCTTGCCGGCGGCCTTCTCGAGGTCCTTGATGATGTTGGCGCAGACGTCGTAGTGGAAGCCGGTGTACTGGCCGTTGCCCAGCGTGTACGACAGGCCCGAGGATTCGCGCACACCTTCAGTGATGACGCCCGATGCCTTGATCTTGGCCAGGGTGTCGCTGGCTTGTGCCATTGCACCGCCGGCGGCCAGTGCCGCGATTGCCAATGCCAAAACTTGTTTTTTCATACGGTAAAACTCCTGAGGGTGACGTAAACAAATACAACGAAATTCTAGACACTCACATTTTGCGTGATACCCGGACCAACCCGGTGCACTCGCGCACTCTGCGCACCGCGCCGGCGCACATGGGCGCTGGCATGGTGCGATCCTGCCTCCTGGCATTGTCTGACTTTCACTAAGCAGCCTTTGTGCCCGACCCGCCCACCGGCGTGGTGCCCGAGGGCTCGGCCGCCGGGGGAACCGGCGCGGCCGACAGGCGCACGGGCTGCGTGAGGTTTTCGGGCACCAGCAGCGCCTCCATCTCGGCGCGCGTCATGATGCCCAGCGACTCGGCCACCAGGTCGATGGGCCCGCCCGTGGCCAGCGCGGTCTTGGCAATGAGCGCGGCCTTTTCGTAGCCGATGAGCGGGTTGAGCGCCGTGACCAGCGTGACCGACTCGCGCACCCTTTTGGCGAGGAACTCGCGGTTGGCCTCGATGCCTTCGACGCAGTTGGTCTGCAGCGTGGCGCAGGCGTTGGCCAGGTGCTTGATGCTCTTGAACAGGCTCCAGCCCATGATCGGCTCGAAGGCGTTCAGCTGCAGCTGGCCGGCCTCCGACGCCATGGTCACGGTGATGTCGTTGCCGATGACCTCGAAGGCCACCTGGTTCATCACCTCCGGGATCACCGGGTTGACCTTGCCCGGCATGATCGACGAGCCCGCCTGGCGCGCCGGCAGCCTGATTTCCCCGAACCCCGCCTGCGGGCCGCTGGACAGCAGCCGCAGGTCGTTGCAGGTCTTGCTGAGCTTGGTGGCCACGCGCTTCAGCACGCCCGACAGCTGCACGAAAGCCCCCGTGTCCTGCGTGGCCTCGATGAGGTTGGCGGCCTGCTTCAGCGGCACGCCGGTCTGCTCGGCCAGGTACTGGCAGGCCAGGTTGGCGTAGCCGTGCGGCGCATTGATGCCGGTGCCGATGGCGGTGGCGCCCAGGTTGATTTCCTCGATGAGCGCGCGGGCCTCGCCCAGGCGGGCCTCGTCCTCGCCGATCATGATCGCGTAGGTCAGGAACTCCTGGCCCAGCGTCATGGGCACGGCGTCCTGCAGCTGGGTGCGGCCGATCTTCAGCACGTCCTTGAACTCCAGCGCCTTGGCCTCGAAGGCGCGGCGCAGCGAGGCCATGGCCTCCAGCAGCCGGCCGATGGCGAACCACAGCGCCAGGCGCACCGCCGTCGGGTACACGTCGTTGGTGCTCTGCGAGGCATTGACGTGGTCGTTGGGGTGCAGCACGTCGTAGCGGCCCTTTTCGTGGCCCAGCTTTTCCAGCGCGAGGTTGCAGATGACCTCGTTGGCGTTCATGTTGGTCGAGGTGCCGGCGCCGCCCTGGATCACGTCGACCACGAACTCGTCGAGCAGCTTGCCTTCGATGAGGTCCTCGCAGGCCAGGATGATGGCCGCGGCGCGGTCGCGGTCGATGGCGCCCAGGTCGGCATTGGCGCGGGTGGCGGCCTTTTTCACGAAGGCCAGCGCGCGCACCAGGTCGGGCATGGCCGAGATGCGGGTGCCGGAGATGGCGAAGTTCTCGACCGCCCGCGCCGTGTGCACGCCCCAATAGGCGACGGCGGGAATCTGCTTCTCGCCGAGGAAGTCGTGTTCGGTCCTGAAATTGGTGCTCATACAGGTTCCTCGGCTTAAAAAAAAGCACGCGTGGGACGCGTGCCGGGAGTGTGCTTGTGACAGCGGCTAAAAAGCAGCCGCGACTGTAGTAGCGCCCGGCCCGGGGCGCCAATGCCGTATGCGGGGAGGCTCATGCGCGGCATTTATAGATTGTGCAGTGCACAAATTCAAGCGCGTCGTCAGTCCGCCGGCTGCGTGCCCACCAGGTACGACCACAGCGCGTCGGCCGTGCGCTTGGGCTGCAGCGCGGTGTCGGGCGCGGCGGTCTTGGCGGCGCGGCCGGTGCCGGTGCCGGTCTTGGCCGGGGCCGGCGCGGTCGGGCGCTCGCGGTAGGCGCGGATTTCCATCGTCGCCTCCAGGCTGTCGATTTCCGGGGGCAGCGCGCTCACCAGCTTGCGCGCCTTGATTTCGTTGCGCACCGCGCTCTGCGGCAGGAAGGCGATGCCATGGCCTTCGAGCGCCATCACCTTCAGGCCCTCGGCCATGTCGGTCTCGTAGACGCGGTCCAGGTGAATGGCGGTGCCCGACTCTTTCAGCAGCTGGTCGACCACCCTGCCCAGGTAGGCGCCCGGCGCATAGCCCAGGTAGGGCAGCGGCTGGCCCGGGCGGCCCGGCAGCCGGTAGCGCGGTGCGCCCTCGGCGTCGGCCTTGACCCAGGGGGCCACGGTTTCCTCGCCCAGGCTGACCATCTCGTACTTGTTGGCGTCGAGCTGCAGCGGCTGCGACGGGTGGTGGTACGCAATGAGCAGGTCGCAGCTGCCCTCGACCAGCCGCAGCACCGCGTCGTGCACGTTCAGCGCGATGAGCCGGCTCTTGATCGGCCCGAAATGCTCGCGCAGGCTGGTCACCCACGAGGGGAAGAAGGTGAAGGCCAGCGTGTGCGGCACCGCGATCTCGATCACGTCCTGCCCGGCCGCCGAATGGCCGCGCAGCATGGCGCGCGTGCTCTGCAGCGACTGCAGCATCTCGATGGCCTGGCTGTAGAGCGTCTGGCCCGCGGGGGTGAGCCGCGTGGGGTACGAGCTGCGGTCCACCAGGTCGGTGCCGGCCCAGCCTTCGAGCGCCTGGATGCGGCGGGAGAACGCCGGCTGGGTCACGTGCCTGAGCTGGGCCGAGCGGCTGAAGCTGCGGGTCTCCGCAAGGCTGATGAAGTCTTCTAGCCACTTTGTTTCCATGGGCGACGATTATGCGAGCGGCGCGCCATACTGGGCGCCCCCACCTTCCTCCCCTCTTTTTTACGCCTGCGCCATGCCTTCAGCCGACGACCTGCTCGCCCTCAGCGCCACCGAACTTTCCCGCCGCATCGCCTCGCGCGACGTGTCCTGCCGCGAGGTGATGCAGGCGTCGCTCGCGCGCATCGAGGCGCTGAACCCGCGCTTCAACGCCATCGTCTCGCTGCGCGAGCCGGCGCAATCGCTGGCCGAGGCCGACGCGCGCGACGCCGAGCTGGCGCGCGGCGAGCGGCGCGGCTGGATGCACGGTTTTCCGCTGGCCGTGAAAGACCTGAGCCACGCCGCCGGCCTGCCGACCTCGATGGGCTCCCCGCTGTCGCCGCGCTCGCCCGCGCGCACCGACAGCCTGCACGTGGCGCGCGCCCGCGCGGCCGGCGCGGTGGTCATCGGCAAGACCAACACGCCCGAGTTCGGACTGGGCTCGCACACCTACAACCCGGTGTTCGGCATCACGCGCAACGCCTATGCGCCCGAGCGCAGCGCGGGCGGCAGCAGCGGCGGCGCGGCGGTGGCGCTGGCCCTGGGCATGCTGCCGGTGGCGGACGGCAGCGACATGATGGGCTCGCTGCGCAACCCGGCGGCCTTCAACAACGTGATCGGCATGCGGCCCTCACGCGGGCGCGTGCCCGGCGACCCGGAGCAGGAGCTGTTCTTCCAGCAACTGGGCAGCGAAGGCCCGATGGCGCGCACGGTGGAAGACACGGCGCGGCTGCTGGCGGTGCAGTCGGGCTTCGACGCGCGCGTGCCGCTGTCGTCGCCGCACGCCATCCACCCGTCCTCGTCGCCCGACACGCTGCAGCTGGACGGCGACGGCAAGGGCCTGCGCATCGGCTGGCTCGGCAGCATCTGGCCCGACCTGCCGCTGGCGCCCGGCATCCGCGAGCTGGGCGAGAAGGCGCTCGACACCTTCCGCGCCATCGGCTGCGAGGTCGAGCCCTGCACGCTCGACGTGCCGCGCGAGCACAACTGGAGCGCGTGGCTGCGGCTGCGGCAACTGCTGGTGGGCGGCAAGCTGGGCGCGTACCTGAGCGATGCCAAGCTGTTCGCGCAGCTCAAGCCCGAGGCGCAATGGGAAATCGAGCAGAGCCGGCACCTGGACGCGGCGTCGCTGTACCAGGCCTCGCTGTACCGCTCGAACGTGTACCGCGCGTTCGTCAAGCTGTTCGAGCGCTTCGACTTCGTGGTGGCGCCGACGGCGCAGGTGTTCCCCTTCGATGCCGAGCTGCACTGGCCGGCCGAGGTGAACGGCGTGAAGAGCGACACCTACCACCGCTGGATGGAGATCGTGACGCCGTTCACGCTGGCCGGCTTGCCGACGCTGAATGTGCGCGCCGGGTTCGGCGAAGGCGGGCTGCCGATGGGGTTGCAGCTGGCGGGGCCGATTCATGCGGACCTGGATGTGCTGCGGCTGGGGCATGCGTATGACCAGGCCTGCGGGTGGGCGGCGCACCGCCCTTCGGTATTGGGTTGACTCCCTCCCCCGCTGGGGGAGGAGCCATGCATTTCTCCCTCCCCCTTTAGGGGAGGGCCGGGGTGGGGGCAAGCGGCGTACCCATCGGGCGCTCTGCCCGCCCGCATCCCAGCCTTCCCCCAGAGGGGGAAGGAGCAAGACGTCAGACCGGCGTGACGACGCCGCGCCCTGCGAAGTGCCCTTCGGCGTTCGCCATGAAATGGTCCACCGAGCGCTGCGTCGCCTCGGGCGACCAGCCGGCCACGTGCGGCGTCAGCAGCACGTTGTCCAGCCCGACCAGCGGTTCCGGCCGCTTCGGCTCGCTCTCGTACACGTCGACGCCCGCGCCCGCGATGCGGTTTTCGCGCAGCGCCGCGCCCAGCGCCTCGGTGTCGACCACGCTGCCGCGGCCGATGCTCACCAGGTAGCCGCGCGGGCCCAGCGCGTCGAGCACCTCGGCGTTCACCATGTGCTTGGTGGCCGGCCCACCCGGCGCCACCAGCACCAGGAAGTCGGCCCACGCGGCCAGCGACTTCAGGTCGCCGAAGTAGCGCTGCGTGGCGCCCTCGCGCGGCTTGCGGTTGTGATAGCCGACCTCCATGTCGAAGGCCGCCGCCCGCTTGGCGATCTTCTGGCCGATGGTGCCCAGCCCCAGGATGCCCAGCTTCTTGCCCGACACGTTCGCCGGCTGCTCGATGGCGTCGCGCCACACGCCTTCGCGGCACAGCCGGTCGAGCTTGCGAAAGTCGCGCACGATGCCAATCAGCAGGCCGAAGGCATGGTCGGCCACGCAGTCGTCGTTGGTGCCCGCGCCGTTGGCCGTCGCGATGCCGCGCGCGCGCGCGACCTCGAGCGGCACGCCTTCATAGCCCGCGCCCAGGCAGCAGATGAGCTCCAGCGCCGGCATGGCCGCGATTTCTTCGGGCGTGATGCCGATCACGCCGATGGTCAGCACCGCGCGAAACTTCTTGCCGTGCTCGGCCACGGCGGCGGCGCGCTCGGCCGCGCCGAAGGCGAAGGTCGCGTCATAGACCTCGGCAATCTGGGCCTGATGGGCGCTCGAAAGGCCGTTGAGCACCAGCAGGGGAATCTTGGTCGACACGTGGGAACTCCTGGAATCGATGGAAAAAAGAAATGGAAATGAATGATCGCGCTAGAGCAAGGGCGCCGCTTCGCTCTTCTGCAAAGCCCACATCTGCGCGTAGCGGCCTCGCCTGGCCAGCAGCTCGGCATGCGTACCGCGCTCGACGATCACGCCGGCCTCGAGCACCAGGATTTCGTGCGCGTCGACCACCGTCGACAGCCGGTGCGCGATGACCAGTGTGGTCTTGTCCTGCGCGGCGCTCTTCAGCTCCGACTGGATGGCGCGCTCGTTGGCCGAGTCGAGCGCCGAGGTGGCCTCGTCGAAGATCACGATGGGCGGGTTCTTCAGCAGCGTGCGCGCGATGGCCACGCGCTGCTTCTCGCCGCCCGAGAGCTTCAGCCCGCGCTCGCCCACCGTGGTCTCGTAGCCGCCCGGCGTGGCCGCGATGAAGTCGTGGATGCGCGCGGCGCGCGCGGCGTTTTCCACCTGCTCGCGCGTGGCGCCGGGGCGGCCGTAGGCAATGTTGTATTCGACCGTGTCGTTGAACAGCACCGTGTCCTGCGGCACGATGCCGATGGCGCGGCGCACGCTGGCCTGCGTGACCTCGCGGATGTCTTCGCCGCCGATGGTGATGCGGCCCTGCTGCACGTCGTAGAAGCGGTACAGCAGCCGCGCGAGCGTCGACTTGCCCGAGCCCGACGGGCCGACCACGGCCACGGTCTTGCCGGCCGGGATCTCGAAGCTCAGGTGCTTGAGGATGGGGCGGGCGGGCTCGTAGGCGAAGCTCACGTCCTCGAAGCGGATGGTGGAGTCCACCCCGGCCAGCGGCTGCGCGCCGGGCGCGTCGCGCACCTCGCGGTCTTTTTCCATCAGCACGAACATCTTGTCCAGGTCGGTCAGGCTCTGCTTGATCTCGCGGTAGATCACGCCCAGGAAGTTCAGCGGAATGTAGAGCTGGATCATGAAGGCGTTGACCATCACCAGGTCGCCCAGCGTCATGCGCCCTTCGACCACGCCCGAGGTGGCGCGCCACAGCATCAGCACAAGGCTCACGGCAATCAGCGCCTGCTGGCCGGTGTTGAGCATGCTCAGCGTGCGCTGGCTCTTGATGGCGGCCTTGCGGTAGCGGTCCAGGCTGGCGTCGTAGCGCCTGGCCTCGAACTCCTCGTTGTTGAAGTACTTGACCGTCTCGTAGTTGATGAGCGAATCGACCGCGCGGCTCTGCGCCACCGAGTCGAGCTCGTTCATGGTCTTGCGGAATTGCGTGCGCCACTCGGTCACGGTGACCGTGAAGCCGATGTACAGCACCAGCGCCGCCCCGGTGATCCAGACGAACAGCGAGTCGAACTTCACGCCCAGGATGGTCAGCACCAGCACCAGCTCGATGATGGTGGGCACGATGCTGTAGAGCGACATCGAGATCAGCGAGTGCACGCCGCGCGTGCCGCGCTCGATGTCGCGCGTCATGCCGCCGGTCTGGCGCTCCAGGTGGAAGCGCAGGCTCAGCGAGTGCAGGTGCTGGAACACCTCCAGCGCAATCTGGCGCGCCGTGCCCTCGGTGGCCTTGGCGAAGATCAGCTCGCGCAGCTCGCCGAACAGCGAGGTCGAGAAGCGCAGCAGCCCGTAGGCCAGCAGCAGCCCGATGGGCACGATGAGCAGCGCCTGGGCCAGGTCGGGGGCACCGGCCTTGGGCGTCATCGTGTCGACCAGGTTCTTCAGCAGCACCGGCACGCCCACGTTGGCCACCTTGGCGCCCACCATGAACGCCAGCGCGGCCGCCACCCGCCACTTGTATTGCCAGAGGTAGGGAAACAGCCGGCGCAGCGTGGCCCAGTCGGACCGGTCGCTGCGCTCGGGCGGATGGCCGGAGACAGGGTGGGAGGGGGACGTGGAGGAAGAAGACGCGGGGGGGAGGGCTTCGCCGCTGCGGCGCATGGAGGACAATCGTGGTTGCTTGTTTGTTCCAGATTGTGCCCATGTCAGATACTTCCAGCGCTGCCGCTGCCGCCACCCTCAAGAGCCTGCCCGCCGACATGGAGCTGGTGCTCAAGGTCATCCCGATGCCGGCCGACTGCAACGCCAACGGCGACATCTTCGGCGGCTGGGTCATGGCGCAGTGCGACCTGGCCGGCTCGGTGATCCCGGCGCGCTACGCCAAGGGCCGCATGGCCACGGTGGCGGTGAACGAGTTCATCTTCAAGCAGCCGGTGCGCCTGGGCGACATTCTTTCCTTCTATTCGAAGCTGGTGCGCATCGGGCGCACGTCGGTCACGGTCACGGTCGAGGTGTTTGCCGAGCGCTTCCGGGCGCAGGGCGAATACATCAAGGTGACGCAAGCCACCTTCACCTACGTGGCCATCGACGACAACGGCCGCCCGCGCCCCATCGACAAGCCGGCCGAATAAGCGCTCCCCGGTCGCTCAAACGCCGGGGTCGCGCACCCGCTCGAAGCGCTCGAACTCCCGGTTGACCCAGCGCCCGTCGCGCCGCTCCACGCGGCGGATGTACACGTTCTGCACGATGTCGCGGGTGTGGGCGTCGACCTCGAGCGGACCGCGCGGGCTGTCCAGCCGCAGGCCGCGGAAGGCGTCGACCAGGCGCTCGCCGCCCGTCACGCCGCTGACGCCCAGGCCTGCATTGCCGCCCGCATTCACACCTGCATTCACACCCGCATTTCCGCGCATGGCCGGCGAGCTCATCGCCGCATCGATGGCCGCCATCGCGTCGTGCGCCGCCACCGCGAAGTACGCCGGGCGCAGGTGGCTGCCGTACTCCGCCTCGAACGCGGCCGTGAAGCGCCGGTTGGCCGGCGATTCGTGCGCGAACGAATAGTGATGGCTCGTCACCAGCCCCTCGGCCAGCTCGCCCATGTTTTCCAGGTAGTTGTCGTCGGTGGCGTCGCCGGTCGCCAGCAGGCGGATGCCAGTGTCGGCCATGCCGCGGTCGCGCCAGAACTTCAGGAAGCTCGCCGGCATCTGCCCCGAGGGCAGGAAGAAGAACACCGCCTGCGGCTTCAGCTCGCGCAACCGCAGCATGTAGGCCGAGTAGTCGAGCGTGGCCAGCGGCACGCGCAGCATCGCGCCGACCCGCCCGCCACCCGCGGTGATGCCCGAGACGAAGGCGCTTTCGGCGTCCACGCCCGAGGCGTAGTCGGCCACCACCGTGCACACGTCGCGCAGCCCCTGCTGCAGCGCCCAGCGCGCCAGTGGCAGCGTGACCTGCCCGATGGTGAACGACAGCCGCACCGCGAACGGGCAACGCGCCGTGATGCCCGACGACGCCGCGTTCATCACCACCAGCGGAATGCGCGCCTGCGTGGCGACGGTGCCCACGGCGTAGGCGTTGGAGCTGAAGTCGAGGCCCGCGAGCAGGTCGACGCGTTCGGTATCGACCAATTCCTGGGCATGGCGGCGCGCCTGTTCGGGGGCGCTGCCGGGCACGTCGCGCCGCAGCAGCTCGACCGGCCGCCCGGCAATGTGCTGGTTGTGCGCCGCCAGCCAGACGGCCATGCCGGCATCGAACTGCCGGCCGCCGCCGGCATAGGGGCCGGTCCACGAGCCGATGACGCCGATGCGCAACGGCCGCACGCGCGCCAGGGCGAAGGTGGGAACGGTGGCAGCCGCCGCGGTGCCCGCAACCGCCGCCAGCAGCCCCAGAGTGCGCCGGCGCATCGGCTGGCCTGCTACTTTTTCAGTAGCACCATCTGCCCGCAGGCCGGTCGTTTCGGGCGTTTGTATCTCTGAGGCTGGCACGCCGGGGAGTTTAAGCGCCCGGGCATCGCCCGCCTGTAGGCCGGCGCGAGCTCAGAGCTTCGAAAAGTTGGGCTTGCGCTTTTCCATGAAGGCGCCGAAGGCCTCGCGCGCCGCGGGTTCGCGCAGCATGCGGCCGAAGCTGGCGCCCTCTTCGCCCATGCGTTCCAGCACGGCGGGCATCTGCGCCTTCTTCAGCAGGCGCTTGGTCTCGACCAGCGCGCTCAGCGGCTTGGCCGCGAGCTTGCGTGCCTGCGTCTGGGCGATGGCGTTGGCTTCGGTGGGGGGCACCACGCGGTTGACCAGGCCCACTTCGAGCGCGGCCTCGGCCATGAAGGGCTCGCCCAGCAGCAGCGCCTCGGCCGCGCGGTGGTAGCCCAGCATCTGCGGCACCAGCAGGCTGGAGGCCGCTTCGGGGCACAGCCCCAGGTTCACGAAAGGCATGGAGAACGCGGCGTTGTCGCCAGCGTAGACCAGGTCGCAATGGAACAGCAAGGTGGTGCCGATGCCCACGGCCGGGCCGCACACCGAGGCGACGATGGGCTTGGGAAAGGTGGCAATGCCGCGCAGGAAGCGGAACACCGGCGAATCCTGCGTCGACGGCGGGGCGTTCAGGAAGTCGCCGATGTCGTTGCCGGCGCTGAAGATGGTCGGGTCGCCCTGGATCAGCACGCAGCGCACGGCCGCGTCGGCCTCGGCCGTGGCCAGCGCATCGGCCAGTTCGGCGTACATGCCGCTGGTGATCGAGTTCTTCTTGTCGACGCGGTTGAAAGTGAGGGTCATCACACCGGCTTCGGTGTGGACGAGGATGTCGCTCATGGGAATGGTCCTTGAATGAAAACGTGAGGGCGGCGCGCTCAGGCCGCCAGTGCTTCGCGCACGAAATCGAGTCGGTCCTGGCCCCAGAACATCTGGGCGCCGACGAACATGGTGGGCGCGCCGAACACGCCGCGCTCCACCGCTTCCTGGGTCACGGCCTTCAGCCGGTCCTTGGTTTCCTGCGCCCCGGCCAGCGCGAGCAGGCCCTGGGCGTCGAAGCCCGCATTCTGCAAGACGGCGCCCACCGTGGCCGGGTCGTTGAGGTTCTTGGGCTCGACCCACATCGCGTGGTAGACCGCGTCGACGTAGGCGCCGAAGCGCGCCGGCTCCTTCATCTGGATGCCGGTGGCGCCGCGCATGAGCAGCAGCGTGTTGATCGGGAAATGCGGGTTGTGCTCGAACGGCACCCCGTAGCGCCTGGCGAAGCGCTGCAGGTCGGCGGTCATGTACGGGCCCTTGGGCTTGATCTCGGCGGGCGAATGGTTGCCCGTGGCCTGGAACACGCCGCCCAGCAGAATGGGCTTCCACACCAGCTCGGCGCCGGTGTCCGCGCACACGTGCGGTAGCTGCGTGGCGGCCAGGTAGGCGGCGGGGCTGCCGAAGTCGAAATAGAAGTCGACGGATTTCGTCATGGGGTGTCTCCTTCGCTGGATTCTTGTCAGAACTTCTCGGACCAGGGGCGCACGTCGATCTCGTGCGTCCACGCATCGCGCGGTTGCGAGTGCAGCATCCAGTAGGTGTCGGCGATGTGCTCGGGGTTGAGGATGCCGTCGCTCTCCTTCAGCGCGTAGCGCTCGGGGAAGTTGCTGCGGATGAACTCGGTGTCGATGGCGCCGTCGACCACCACGTGCGCCACGTGGATGCCTTGCGACCCCAGCTCTCGCGCCATCGACTGCGCCAGCGCGCGCAGGGCCATCTTGGCGCCCGAGAAGGCGCCGAAGTTCGCCGCGCCGCGCAGCGAGGCGGTGGCGCCAGTGAAGATGATGGTGCCGCGGTGCGCGCCCTGCGGCAGCGCGCGCGCCACCATGCGCCTGGCCACCTCTCGCCCGTTGAGAAAGCCCGAGAAGCAGGCCATTTCCCACACCTTGAAGTACTTGCGCGCCGTTTCCGTGAGGATGCTCTCGGGCACGTTCGCGCCGATGTTGAACACCAGCACCTCGATGGGCCCGATGGTCGACTCGATCTGCTCGACGAGCGCGACCACCTCCTCTTCCTTGCGGGCGTCGCAGGCAAAGGCGTGCGCCTGGCCGCCGTCGGCCTCGATCTGCGCCACCAGCGGTTGCAGCTTGTCGAGGCTGCGGCGCGTGACGCAGGTGGCATAGCCCTCGCGGGCGAAGCGCCGGGCAATGGCGCCGCCGGTGGCGTCGCCGGCGCCGACGATGAGCGCGGTCTTGGTGAGTGCCATGGCGTTCATTCCTTGTAGTACACGATCTGGTTCGACGTGGCCAGCAGCACGCCGCTCTCGCTCCACAGCTGCGCCGCCTGGTCGAAGAAGCCGTTGCTGAACTGCTGCCCGGTCGCGCTGCCCAAAAGGTAGCCCGTGCCCACCTCGGCCAGTTGCGCCGCGGTGGCGTGGAAGTAGGTGGTGATCGACACCGTGCCCGCCGGCACCGGCTTGGCGCGGCGCAGCCACACGCGCGGGAAGAACACGTCGCTCATGGCCGCGAGCGAGGGAAAGTCGAGCGCGCGCGATTGCGCGTCGCGCACCCAGATGCGGGTTTCGCTGTGGTGGCCGCTGCCGTCCCACTTTGCGGGGATGCCGCCGCTGACGGGGCGCATGTCGTACTGGCCGATCCACGCCACGCCCGACGGCCCGATGCTGATGCGCTCGACCGCCTCGGGCCGGGGCACCTCGGGCATGGGCAGGTCGTTCTCGCCCCAGGTCTCGCGGCGCACCGCCGTCACCACGGTGGCGGTGGTGGTCATGTTCGGCGCGCCGCTGGCGCCGGCCTGCGTGATCTGCACCGTCCAGTGCTGCGTCGAGCGGTTGGTGCGCACTGCCGTGGCCTGGATGTCGAAGGCGCCGGCCTCCAGCGCCGCGGCGTAGTTCACCGTGAGCGCGATGGGCGCGCCCAGCAGGTCCGGGTGCTTCAGCACCGCCTGCAGCGCCAGCGCCGCCGTGGTGCCGCCGAAGGGCCCGACCATGTTCCAGTAGTCGGGGCTGGTCATGCCCGTGAAGTGCCCCACGCGGATGTCGCTGTGGTGGATGTCCAGGGCCTTGTCGAAGGGATGGTGTTGCGTGCTCATGGTGATCGGCAGTGTGCCCTCGGTGGATGTCGCCACGCAGTCGTGTGCGGGACGTTGGCTTGCTGCACTGCGGAACGCGTGGCCCCGCCGGGGCACAGCACTCCCGGCAGGCATCGAGGGGGCGCACCGCCGCCGGTGCGTCCCCTCGCGCGGAGGGTGGGTCAGACCCTTTCGAAGATGCCCGCCGCGCCCTGCCCCATGCCCACGCACATCGTGACCATGCCGTACTTCAGGTTCTCGCGGCGCAGCGCGTGCACCACGGTCGCCGAGCGGATGGCGCCGGTGGCACCCAGCGGGTGGCCCAGCGCAATGGCGCCGCCCATCGGGTTGACCTTCGACGGGTCGAGCCCCAGCGTGTTGATGACGGCCAGCGATTGCGCGGCGAAGGCCTCGTTGAGCTCGAACCAGTCGATGTCCTCGTGCTTCAGCCCGGCGTAGCGCAGCGCGGCCGGAATGGCCTCGATGGGCCCGATGCCCATGATGTGCGGCGGCACGCCCTTGCTGGCGAAGCTCACGAAGCGCGCGAGCGGCGTGAGGCCGTACTGCTTTACCGCCTTCTCGCTCGCCAGGATGAGCGCGCCCGCGCCGTCGGAGGTCTGCGAGCTGTTGCCGGCCGTGACGGTGCCGCGCGCAGCGAACACGGTGCGCAGCTTGGCGAGGCCTTCGATGCTGGTGTCGGGGCGCGCGCCTTCGTCCAGGCTCACGGTGCGGGTCTTTGCAATCGTCTCGCCGGTTTCCAGGTCGGGCACGCGGTCGGTCACCTCGATGGGCGTGATCTCGTCGGCGAACTTGCCGGCCTTCTGCGCGGCCAGCGCCTTCTGGTGCGAAGCGAGCGCGAATGCGTCCTGCGCCTCGCGGCTCACCCTCCACTGCTGCGCGACCTTCTCGGCCGTGAGGCCCATGCCGTAGGCGATGCCCACGTCGCCTTCGCGCTCGAAGATGGAGGGCGACAGCGAGGGCGAGTTGCCCATCATGGGCACCATGCTCATGCTCTCGACACCGGCCGCGATCATCACGTCGGCCTCGCCCACGCGGATGCGGTCGGCGGCCATCTGCACGGCCGAGAGGCCCGAGGCGCAGAAGCGGTTGACGGTGATGCCGCCCACGCTGGTCGGCAGGCCGGCCAGCACCGCGCCGATGCGCGCGACGTTCAGGCCCTGTTGCGACTCCGGAATGGCGCAGCCGCAGATGATGTCCTCGATGGCCTTGGGGTCGAGGCTGGGCACGGCGGCGAGCGCGGCGCGCAAGGTCGTGGCCAGCAGGTCGTCGGGGCGGTAGTTGCGGAAGTAGCCGCGGTGGGACTTGCCGATGGGGGTGCGGGTGGCGGAGACGATGTAGGCGTCTTGGACTTGTTTCATGGCTTTCAATTCCTGGTGTCTTGTCTTTGTCTTGCTCCCTCTCCCGCTTGCGGGAGAGGGCTGGGGTGAGGGCTGCCTTCGTGCAGCGCCTGCAGGATTCGCTCGCGCACCGCGCCGGTCTGCGTCAGCACTTCGTTGTTCCAGAACCGCAGCACGCGATAGCCCTCGGCCTGCATGAAACGCGTGCGGCTCTCGTCGTAGGCGACAGCTTCCGCGTGTTGCCCGCCATCGAGCTCCACGATCAGCTTCGCCTCGAGGCACGCGAAATCAGCGAAGTACGGGCCGATCGCACGTTGGCGGCGAAACTTGAAGTCGGCCATGCGGCGATCGCGCAGATGGAACCAGAGCAGGGCTTCGGCGTCCGTCGGGGTTTCTCGAAGGCTGCGAGCCCTCACCCTAGCCCTCTCCCGCATGCGGGAGAGGGGACCGGACGTGTCGAGGTTGTCGCTCATGGTCCTTGCGTGAATGCCTGCGTCAGTTCCGCACCGGCTTACCCGTGCTCAACATCCCCATGATCCGCTCCTGCGTCTTCGGATGCACGATCAGCGAGCAGAACGCCTTGCGCTCCAGCGCCATCAGGTACTCCTCGTTCACGAGCGAACCCGCGTCCACGTCACCGCCGGTGACCACGTTCGCGATCAGGCTCGCAATGTGGAAGTCGTGTGCGCTGATGAAGCCGCCGTCGCGCATGTTCACCAGCTGCCCCTTGATGGTCGCGGCGCCGCTGCGGCCCGCCACGCGGAAGGTGCGGCGCAGCGGCGGGCGGTAGCCGGCGTCGGCCATCGCCTTGGCCTGCTGCAGCGCCACGTACAGCAGCTCGTCCTTGTTCGCCACGATCACGTCGCTGTCGAGCAGGTAGCCCAGCTTCTTCGAGTCGAGCGCGCCCGTGCCCACCTTCGCCATCGCGGCGGCGGTGAAGCCTTCGGTCAGGAACGGCAGCAGGTCGGTGCCCGTCGAGGCCGCGGCGTTCTCGGCCGCGCGGCGTGCGATGTAGGTCAGGCCGCCCGCGCCGGGAATCAGGCCCACGCCCACTTCGACCAGGCCGATGTAGCTTTCCATCGCCGCCACGCGCTTCGACGAATACACGGCCAGCTCGCAACCACCGCCCAGCGCCAGGCCGCGCACGGCCGACACCACGGGCACGTTGGCATAGCGGATCTTGAGCATCACGTTCTGCAGCTCTTCTTCCGCGCCTTCGACCGCGCCGATGCCCGCGACCACGAAGGCCGGCAGCATCGCCTGCAGGTCGGCGCCCACCGAGAACATCTCGTCGGGCGACCAGATCACCAGGCCCTTGTACTCGGCCTCGGCCAGCTCGACCGCGGCGCCCAGCGCCTCGGCCACGTCGGGGCTGATGGCGTGCATCTTCGAATGGATGCTGGCAATGAGCACTTCACCGTCCAGCGTCCACACGCGCACGTCGCCTTCGTCGCTGATCGTCGTGCCGGCCTTGTTGGCGTCGGCCGCGTTCGCGCCCAGCACGCTCTCGGGGAACAGCTGGCGGTCGTGCACCGGCAGCTTGCGCTGCGGCACGAACTTGTTCTGCGATGCGCTCCACGAGCCTTCGGGCGTGTGCACGCCGCCGGCCTCGGCCACCGGGCCTTCGAACACCCACCTGGGCAGCGGCGCCGTGCTCAGCGCCTTGCCCGCGTCGATGTCTTCCTGCACCCACTTGGCGACCTGCGCCCAGCCGGCTTCCTGCCACAGCTCGAACGGGCCCTGCTTCATGCCGAAGCCCCAGCGCATCGCGAAGTCGATGTCGCGCGCGCTCTCGGCAATGTCGGCAAGGTGCACCGCGGCGTAGTGGAAACCGTCGCGCAGGATCGCCCACAGGAATTGCCCCTGCGGCCCTTCGCTCTCGCGCAGCAGCTTCAGGCGCTCGCCGGCGGGCTTCTTCAGCATGCGGCCGTACACCTCGTCGGCCTTCGCGCCGGCGGGCACGTACTCGCCGCTCTTCAGGTCGAAGCGGAGGATGTCGCGGCCCACCTTCTTGAAGAAGCCGGCCTTGGCCTTCTGACCCAGGTTGCCCAGCTCCAGCAGCTTGGCAAGCACCGGCGGCGTCGCGAAGTTGGCGTAGAACGGATCGAACTTGGGAGCCCCTTCGCTGGCATCGGCGCTCAGGTTGTCCTGCAGCGTCTTCACGACGTGGGCCATGGTGTCCAGGCCCACCACGTCGGCGGTGCGGAAGGTGCCCGAGCTCGCACGGCCCAGCTTCTTGCCCGTGAGGTCGTCCACCACGTCGGGCGTGAGGCCGAACTTCTCGACTTCCTTCAGCGTGGCCAGCATGCCGGCGATGCCGACGCGGTTGGCGATGAAGTTGGGCGTGTCGTGCGCGCGCACCACGCCCTTGCCGAGCGTGCTGGTCACGAAGGTCTCGAGGTCGTCGAGCACCTGCGGCTGCGTGGTGGGCGTGTTGATCAGCTCCACCAGGAACATGTAGCGCGGCGGGTTGAAGAAGTGAATGCCGCAGAAGCGCGGCTTCAGCGCCTCGGGCAACGCCTCGCTCAGCTTGGTGATCGACAGGCCCGAGGTGTTCGAGGCCAGGATCGAATGCTTGGCCACGTGCGGCGCGATCTTCTTGTACAGATCGAGCTTCCAGTCCATGCGCTCGGCAATGGCCTCGATGATGAGGTCGCACTCGCCGAGTTTGGCCAGGTCGTCTTCGTAGTTGGCCTGCTCGATCAGCACCGCGTCGGCCACGTCGCCGAGCGGCGCGGGCTTGAGCTTCTTGAGGTTGTCGATGGCGCGCGTGACGATGCCGTTCTTCGCTGCGCCTTGAGCAACGGCGCCGGTCGCGTCCTTCGCGGCCAGGTCGAACAGCACCACAGGCACGCGCACGTTGACGAGGTGGGCCGCAATCTGCGCGCCCATCACGCCGGCGCCGAGCACGGCGACCTTCTTCACTTGAAATCGGGACATGTTGATTGGTATGTGTTGTGAGAAACCGTGCGCCGCTTACTGCACGCGGTTCCAGGTTTGGGTGCGCCAGAAGGGGCCCAGGTAGCCGCGCACTTCGAGCTTCTTGCCACCGTCGATGGGCGTAAAGCTCGCGCGGTATTCCTTGCCGTTCTCGGGGTCGAGGATCTTGCCGCCCTCCCAGACGTCCTTGCTCTCGGCCTTCTTGCCGCCGCGGATGATGTCCAGCCCGACCATGGGCTTGCCCTTGCGGTCGTCGCTGCATTCGTCGCAGGTGGCGCCGGGCTTGGCGTCCTTGCCCAGCGCCTTCTCGATGCGCCCGATCAGCGCGCCGTTGTTCTCGGCGATGCTGATCTCGGCCTTGACCTCGCCGGTCTTGTCGTCCACGTTGCGCCACACGCCCACCGGCGTGACCTGGGCCACGGCCGAGGTGGCACCGATGGCACCGACCGCGGCAACGGCGAACAGAACGGCTGCGAATGTTTTTCTCATGCGTGTCTCCCGGGAAGGTAAAGAAGAAAGGGCAAGGCGCCCGCGTGTCAGGCCAGCGCCGCGTCGGTGTCCATCAGCACCTTGCTGCCGGCGCGCGCGGTGCGCATCAGCGTCGCGGTCTCGGGGTACAGCTTGGCGAAGTAGAAGCGCGCGGTCTGCAGCTTGGCCACGTAGAACGGGTCTGTGTTGCCCGCGGCGATCTCGCGCAGCGCCACCTGCGCCATGCGTGCGAACAGGTAGCCGAACACGAAATGGCCGGCCACGCGCAGGTAGTCCACCGCGGCGGCGCCCACTTCGTCGGGGTTCTGGAAGCCCTTGAAACCGATCTCGGTGGTGAACTTGGTGAGCTGGTCGCCCAGCACGGCGATCGGGTTGATGAACTCGGCCATCTTCTCGTTCACGCCCTCTTCTTCCACGAGCTTGGCCACCAGCTTGCCGAACTTCTTCAGCGACGCGCCGTTGTTGCCCAGCACCTTGCGGCCCAGCAGGTCCAGCGACTGGATGGTGTTGGTGCCTTCGTAGATCATGTTGATGCGGTTGTCCCGCACGAACTGCTCCATGCCCCATTCCTTGATGAAGCCGTGGCCGCCGAACACCTGCATGCAGGCGTTGGTGGCAATGTGGCCGTTGTCGGTAATGAAGGCCTTCACGATGGGCGTGAGCAGCGCCACCAGTTCGCCCGAGTCCTTGCGCACCTTCTCGTCGGGGTGGTTGTGCTCCTTGTCGAGCAGCAGCGTGCAGAAGATCTGCAGCGCGCGGCCGCCTTCGGCGTAGGCCTTGGCCGTGAGCAGCATCTTGCGCACGTCGGGGTGCACGATGATGGGGTCGGCTTCCTTGTCCTTGGCCTTCACGCCCGAGAGCGAACGCATCTGGATGCGGTCCTTGGCGTAGGCCAGTGCATTCTGGTAAGCCACTTCGGTCAGGCCCAGCGACTGGTTGCCCACGCCCAGGCGCGCGGCGTTCATCATGACGAACATCGCGGCCAGGCCCTTGTTGGGCTCGCCCACCAGCGTGCCGGTGGCGCCTTCGATCACGATCTGCGCGGTGGCGTTGCCGTGGATGCCCATCTTGTGCTCCAGGCCGGCGCAGAAGATCGGGTTGCGTCCGCCCAGCGAGCCGTCGGCCTTCACATGGAACTTGGGCACCACGAACAGGCTGATGCCCTTGCTGCCCTTGGGCGCGTCCGGCAGGCGGGCCAGCACCAGGTGAATGATGTTGTCCGTCATGTCGTGCTCGCCGGCCGAGATGAAGATCTTGCTGCCGGTGATGCGGTAGGTGCCGTCGGCCTGCGGCTCGGCCTTGGTGCGCAGCAGGCCGAGGTCGGTGCCGCAGTGGGGTTCGGTCAGGCACATGGTGCCGGTCCATTCGCCGCTGGTGAGCTTGGGCAGGTAGGTCTTCTTCTGCGCTTCGGTGCCGTGGGCCACCAGCGCCTCGTACGCGCCGTGCGACAGGCCGGGGTACATGGTCCAGGCCTGGTTGGCGCTGTTGAGCATCTCGAACAGGCACTGGTTCACCACGAAGGGCAGGCCCTGGCCGCCGAAGGCCGGGTCGCACGACAGCGCGGGCCAGCCACCCTCCACGTACTTGCCGTAGGCCTCCTTGAAGCCCTTGGGCGTGGTCACTTCATGCGTGGCCTTGTCGAGCGTGCAGCCTTCTTCGTCGCCACTGATGTTCAGCGGAAAGGTCACCTCGGCGGCGAACTTGCCGGCCTCTTCGATCACCGCGTTGATGGTGTCGGCATCGGTCTCGGCATGGGCCGGCAGCGCCTTGAGTTCCTCGGCGACGTTGAGCACTTCGTGCAGCACGAATTGCATGTCGCGCACGGGGGGGTTGTAGGTAGGCATCCGGAACTCTCCTGGTCGAAGCTAGATAGAAAAAGAAAAGGGGAAAAAACGAGAAAGCGAAAAAGCGGGGAAAGCAGGGAAAGCGGGGTCGGGCCGCGCGCGCGTCAGCGCACGGTCTTCAGGCGGCGCCCGGCCGGTGCGGCCGCGGGCGCGCCCTCGGGCTTCGGTGCGTCGGGCGTGGCGCTGCGCGCGAGGATGTTGTCGAAACCGACGTTGGCGCGGCCGATGGAGCCGGGCACCTGCAGAAAGCGCGCCTCGTAGTGCAGCGCGAGGATCAGCCCGTGGATCTCGAACGCCACCTGGCGCTCGTCGGCGTCGGCGCGCAAATGGCCTTCGCTTTGCGACTGCACGATGGCGCGCAGCACGGCGGCCTGCCAGATGCTGACCGACTCGACCAGCGCATCGCGCACCGGGCCCGGACGGTCGTCGAATTCGGAGGCGCCGCTGATGTAGATGCAGCCCGAGTCGATTTCGGTGGAGGTGCGCTTCATCCAGTTGGCGAACATGGCGCGCAACCGGGGCAGGCCGCGCGGGGCCTTCAGCGCGGGGAAGAACACTTCCTGCTCGAAGCGCGAGTGATACTCGCGCACCACCGAGATCTGCAGTTCTTCACGCGAGCCGAAGTGGGCGAACACGCCCGACTTGCTCATCTTGGTGATCTCGGCCACGGCGCCGATCGACAGGCCTTCGAGCCCGATCTGGGCGGCCAACGCCAGCGCGGCGTCGACGATCACGGCCTTGGTCTGCTGGCCCTTCTGGGCAGCCCGTGCGGGCTTGGCGGGAACGGCGGTGGCGGTCATCGTGGAAATCCCAAATAAAACGAACGGTCGTTCTATTTTGCAGGGACTTCGAACTTTCGGCTTTCAAAAACCTTCTGTTATCAAAGGTTAATTGAAATGGGAAGGGATGGGAAGAGATGGGAAGGGGCCGCAATCGGCCCCTTCCCTTCCTGTCGTCGATCAGGCTGAAAAGCCTGGGATCAGAAGTCCTGCGACACCGGCCGCACCACCACTTCGTTGATGTCCACGTCGGCCGGCTGTTCCACCGCGTAGACCACGGCACGCGCCACCGCGTCGGCCGGGATCTGGTTGGCCTCGTAGAACGCCTTCACCCCGGCGGCGGCATCGGCGTCGGTGGTGCCGAACTTCAGCTCCGACTCCACCGCGCCCGGCGACACGATGGTCACGCGCACGCCGCTGTTGCCCATTTCCACGCGCAGCCCTTCGGAAATGGCGCGCACCGCGAACTTGGTGGCGCTGTACACGGTACCGACGGGCGTGAACACCTTGAACCCGGCAATGGACGCCACGTTCAGGATGTGGCCGCTGCCCTGCGCCTGCATGCGCGGCAGCACGGCGGCAATGCCGTACAGCACGCCCTTGATGTTCACGTCGATGGTGCGGTCCCACTCGTCGACCTTCAGCTTCTCGATGGGCGACAGCGGCATCACGCCCGCGTTGTTGACCAGCACGTCGATGCGGCCGAAAGCCTCCACGGTGGCCGCGGCCAGCGCGTCGAGGTCGGCGCGCTTCGCCACGTCGGTGGCCACGGCGATGGCTTCGCCGCCGGCCTCGCGGATCTCGGCGACCACCTTGTCGAGGCGCTCGGTGCGGCGCGCGGCCAGCACCACCTTGGCGCCGCGGGCGGCCAGGTGGCGCGCCATCGATTCGCCGATGCCGCTGCTCGCGCCGGTGACGATGGCGACCTTGCCCTTGATGTTGTCTTGAACGGATGTCATGGGAAATTCCTTTCGGGGGTTGAAAAGGTTTGAAGAAGTGCATGCAGTGTGGAAAATCCAGCCGTTCCAGTAAATGAAACTCTGGCGACTTCAGAATTCCTTTGAAAGGAACACTCCATGTCCAACCGCCTCGAAGCCCTGCGCGTGTTCTGCACCGCCGCCGATGCCGCCAACTTCCGCGAGGCGGCCGTGCGCCTGTCGGTGTCACCGCAGGTGGTGACGCGCGCCGTGCGCGAGCTCGAAGAAGAACTGGGCGAGCCGCTGTTCCACCGCAGCACGCGCGGCGTGCAGCTCACCGACTTCGGCAGGCAGCTGGCCGAGCGCGCGCGCACGGCGGTGGTCGGGGTCGATGCGCTCTTTCACCGCACCGACCGGCGCGCGCTCTCGCAGCACGCGGGCACGGTGCGGGTCACGGCGCCCAACGTGTTCGGGCGTCGGCTGATTCCGCAGGCGCTGGCGCCCGTGCTGGCCGCGCACCCGGGCCTGGTGCTCGACCTGCGCCTGTCGGAGCAGCATGCCGACGTGGTCGACCAGCAGATCGACATCGGCGTGCGCGCCGGGCCGATCCGCGACGCGCGCTTCGTGGCGCGCACGGTCGCGAAGATGCGGCTGTACGTGGTGGCCGCGCCGTCGCTCGTCGCGCGCACCGGCATGCCGAAAACCCTCGACGCGCTCGCATCGCTGCCGCTGACGGCGCTCATCGACCAGAGCTCGGGCCGACCGTGGTCGTGGTTCTTCAGCAAGGGGCGGCAGATGCCGGTGGTGTCGCCGGCCTTCGTGACCAACGACGTCGATGCGGAATGCGCGGCGGTGCTGGCGGGCATCGGCTTCGGCCAGCTCGTGGGGCCGCTGGCGGAGCCGCTGCTGCAATCGGGCGCGCTGGTGCCGGTGCTGGAGGCCGAGGCGCCCGAGCCCTGGCCCATTCATGTCTACCGCTCGCAGCGCGCGCCGGTGCCGGCGCGCGTGCGGCTGGTGTACGACGAGCTGGTGCGGGCGCTGCGCTGAAGTGCCGGCCCAGCCGCAGCTTCAGTCGCAGTTTCAGTCGTAATTTCAGTCGTACTTTTGGCCCGTGCGCATCAGCTCCGGCGTGCCGATCACCTCGTTGAGCGCGTCGAAGTCCAGCATCTGCGCGCGCCACGGCTGCGTGGTGCGGTGCTGGTGCAGGCTGGCGTAGTAGCCGCGCAGCGTGTGCACCACCGCGCGCGCCGTGCCGCCCGGGAAGATGGCGATGCGAAAGCCGTGCTTCTGCAGCGCGTCCGCGTCCTGGATCGGCGTCTTGCCGCCTTCGACCATGTTGGCCAGCAGCGGCACGCGGTGCGCGAAGCGGCTGCAGGCCGCGTCCATCTGCTCGGGCGAGCGCAGTGCCTCGATGAAGAGCGCGTCCACCCCGCACTCGAGGTAGGCCTCGGCGCGGTCCAGCGCGGCGTCGAGCCCTTCGACGGCCACGGCGTCGGTGCGCGCGAGGATGAGCGTGTCGGCCGAGGCGCGCGCGTCCAGCGCGGCCTTCAGCTTGCCGACCATCTCGCGCTGCGGCACCACCGCCTTGCCGTCGAGGTGGCCGCAGCGCTTGGGAAAGGTCTGGTCCTCGATCTGCACCATGGCCGCGCCCGCGCGCTCGAAGCCGCGCACCGTGCGCTGCGTGTTCAGCGCGTTGCCGAAGCCGGTGTCGGCATCGACGATCACCGGCAGGCTCACGCGCTCGGTGATGCGCGCCAGCGTGTCGGCCACCTCGGTGAAGGTGGTCAGGCCCACGTCGGAGCGGCCCAGCCGCGTGTAGGCGATGGACGCGCCCGACAGGTACAGCGCCTCGAAGCCGGCCTGCTCGGCCACCAGTGCGCTCAGCGCGTCGTACACCCCAGGGGCCAGCACGATGTCGTTGCGCGCCAGCCGGGTCTTGAAGTTCTCGGTCGTCATGCGGACGCCTCCTTGGATCGAATGAGCGCGGCCGCCGTGTGCGCCGCGATGTAGCCCCCGGCCACGGCGCTCAGCAGCCCGTTGCCGGAGAGGTAACCCCACACCGCGTCGCCCGAGACGCCGCCCGCCGCGCCGCCCGCTGCGAGCAGGTTGGGCAGCGGCGTGCCGTCTTGCCGCAGCACGCGCATGTCGGGCGCGGTGTCGAGCCCGCCCTGGGTGTGGAAGAGCGCGCCGGTCACCTTGACGGCGAAGTACGGCGCATCGAGCCCGCGCGCGAACACGCGGCCGTCGGGTGCGGGCGTGGCGGCGCGCATCGCGTCGAGCGTGGCCTGCAATGCAGCCGCCTCGCAGCCGATGCAGTCGGCCAGCGCCGCCACCGAGTCGCAGCGGCGCAGCGCGCCCGCCGCCTCCGCGTCGCAGAAATCGGGAAAGCCGCGCGCCAGGGCCAGCAGCGGCGTGTCGAACACGTTCCACGCGATGCCGCCCGGCTGCGCGAGCACATGCACCGCGGCCTCCGAGTAGCCCTGCGTCTCGTCGTGGAAGCGACGGCCTTCGCAGTTGAGCTGCACGCCGCCTTCCATCATCACGGCCCACGACATCAGCGCGCCCTGCGGCGTCACCCACGAGCCGTGGCCCTGGTAGCCGCCCAGGTCGCGCAGCCGCGCGCCCAGCGCCTCGCCCCAGAGGATGGCGCTGCCGTCGTTGCCCACGTGCCCGCCGAAGGTGGCCTCGGCCATCTCGGGCAGCAGCGTGCGCACCATGCGCGTGTTGCCGCCGAAGCCGTTGCAGGCCAGCAGCAGCGCGCCGCAGCCCAGCGTCTCGTGCCGGCCGTCGGGGCGCAGGTAGTCGATGCCGATCACCTGGTCTTGCGCGTCGAGCACCAGCGTGTCGACCACCGCTTGCGTCAGCACCGGGACGCCCGCGGCCTCCACCGCCGCCTGCAGCGCCGCCATCAACGCGGCGCCCGTCTTCTGCGGCAGCGCGTGCATGCGGTGCACGCTGTGGCCGGGATAGAGAAAGCCGTCGAGCAGCGTCCACGCCAGGCCGTGGCGCTCCTGCAGCGCATCGAGCGCGGGGCCGATGGCGTTCGCATACGCATCGACCAGCGCGGGTGCAGCCCGGCCGTGCGCCTTGGCCTGGATGTCCGCCGCGAAGCGCGCGGCGCTGTCGTCGGCCACGCCGTGTTCGCGCTGCGTGCGCGTGCCGGGCGCGGGAATGAAACCCGACGAGAGCGCGGTCGATCCGCTGGGCAGCGCGTCGCGTTCCAGCACCACGCAGTCGATGCCCGCGTCGGCCAGCATCAGCGCGGCCGTGAGCCCGCAGGCACCGCCACCGACGATGGCCACCGCCACGTGCACCTCGGCCTCGGCCTTGACCTCGACCGACGCGGCACGGCGAAGGGTGCGCACAGGCTGCGTCATGCGATCGAATCGATGAAGGCCTGGCACGCCGTCACCTCCGCCACGTTGCGCATGTCGGCCAGCGAGGTGCTGTGGCGCTCCTCGCCGAAGGCCGCGCAGCCGTCGCCCAGCACCAGCGTGCGGTAGTCGCGCATGTGCGCGTCGCGCACCGTGCTGGCCACGCCGCCGTTGGTGACGATGCCGCACACCGCCACGGTGTCGATGCCCGCGCGCCGCAGCACCCAGTCGAGCTGCGTGTTGAAGAAGGCCGAATACGCGACCTTGCTCACCGTGACATCGACCAGCCCCGCGAGCGCATCCACATTCGCCTGGCCCCAGCTGCCGGGCGCGAAGTCGCCCTTGGCCAGGTACGGGCGCAGCGCCTTCAGGTGGGGCGACACCATCGGCTCGCCCCGGGCGTCGGGCCACAGCGTGAACTGGCTCGCGACCACCATGCCGCCCGCCGCCTTCAGCGCGCGCGCCACGGCGGCCACGCGCCCGGGCAGCAGCAGCGCGGGCGGGTTGGTGTCGCCGCCTCGCGCATAGGCGCCCTTCGCGTCGAGGAAATCGTTCTGCAGGTCGATGACGACCAGCGCCGTCTTCGCCCCAATGACCTTTGCGCCTTCGCTCATGACGGCCTCACCAGCAGGTTGCCGTGTGCGTCGACCTCGGCATGGAAGCCGGGCTCCAGCCACACGGTGGTGTCGGCCTGCTCCAGGATCGCGGGGCCGTCGATGCGCGCGGCCACCGGCAGGTCGAGCCGGGCGTAGCGCACCGCGTCGTGCCACCGGCCCTGGTGGAACACGCGCTGCGTGCCCAGCGGCGCGGTGCTGCCCTCGCCTTCCGGCGCCAGCACCTTCAGGTCGAACTTGGGCCGCACGCCGATGCGCGCGTAGCGCAGGTTCATCACGCGAATGGCGATGCCGTCGAGCACGCGGCCGAAGGCGGCGGTGTAGGCCGCCTCGAAGGCCGAGCGAATCGATGCGGCCGTGAGCGGCGCCTGGCTTGCCTGGCCCGCTTGGCCCTCATTCGCCAGCACCACCGGCAGCGTGTGCGTCTGGCCGGCGTAGAGCATGTCGAGCGCGACCACTTCCTTCACCGCGTCGAAGCGCACGCCCGAGGAATCGAGCCGCTGCTGGCAACTGGCCGCCAGCGCGTCGATGCGGCGCTGCACGTCGGCCACGTCGAGCTCGGCCAGCGGCTTGTTCAGGGTCTGCACCGCGTCGTGGCGCATGTCGGCAATCACGCAGCCCAGCGCGGAGGTCACGCCCGGGTAGCGCGGCACGATGCCGGTGGTCACGCCCACCTCGCGCATCATGGCGCACACATGCAGCGCGCCGCCACCGCCGAAGGGCATGTAGGCGAAGCGGCGCGGGTCGTGTCCCCGCTCGATGGACACGAGGCGGATGGCGCCGGCCATGCGCGCGTTCGCCACGGTGAGGATGGCCTCGGCCGCCGCGTGCACGTCGAGCCCCAGCGGGCGCGCGACGTGCTCCTCGATGGCCTGGCGCGACTTGTCGGCGTCCAGCGCGGCGAGCAGCCCGCCGCCCAGCGGACGGTCGGCCGCGATGCGCCCCAGCAGCACGTTGGCGTCGGTCACCGTCGGGCGCATGTTGCCGCGCCCGTAGCAGGCCGGGCCGGGCACGCTGCCGGCCGACTCGGGGCCCACCTGCAACATGCCGCTCGCGTCCACCGACGCGATGGAGCCGCCGCCCGCGCCGATGGTCTCGATCTGGATCATGGGCGAGCGGATCACCATGCCGAACTCGATGGCGGTCTGCGCGGCCAAGGCGGCCTCGCCGTTGGCCACCAGCGACACGTCGAACGACGTGCCGCCCATGTCGCCCGTGATCGCGTTCGGAAAGCCCGCCGCCCGCGCGATGGCCGCGCAGGCGATCACGCCCGCCGCCGGGCCCGACAGCGCGGTGCGCACCGGCAGGTCGCTGGCGGTCTGGCGCGACATCACGCCGCCATTGCTCTGCACCACCAGCAGTTCGCCGGCGAAGCCCTGCGCGCGCAGGTCGCTTTCGAGCCGGCCCAGGTAGCTGCCCACCACCGGCTGCAGCGCGGCGTTGAGCGTGGCGGTCGAGCAGCGTTCGAACTCGCGGATCTCGGGCAGCACCTCGCTGGCCGAGGTCACGTGCGGGTTGGGCCACAGCTCGCGCACCGCAGCCACGGCCAGGCGTTCGTTCTCGGGGTTGGCGTAGGTGTTGATGAAGAACACGCACACCGCCTCGCAGCCCGCTTCGAGCAGCGAGCGCGCTTCGGCGCGCACCTGTTCGAGGTCGACCGCGGTGTGCAGCGTGCCGTCGGCCAGCACGCGCTCGTCCACCTCGCGGCGCAGGTCGCGCGGCACCACGGGCTTGAAGCTGCCGCGCAGGCCCCAGGTCTCGGGCCGGTCGCGCCGGCGCATCTCGAGCACGTCGCGAAAGCCGCGCGTGGTGATGATGCCGGTGCGCGCCACCTTGCGCTCCAGCAGCGCGTTGGTGCCCACGGTGGTGCCGTGCACGATGGTGGCGATGGCCGCGGCCGAATCGGCCACGCGCGCCACGCCGTTCATGAAGCCGCGCGCTTCTTCGCCGCGCGTGGAAGGCACCTTGACGATGCGCGCGGTGCCGTTGGCCTCGTCGAGCACGAAGAGGTCGGTGAAGGTGCCGCCGACATCGACGCCGACGACAAGTGATTTACCAGGGGAAGTCATTCGGATGCTTTCTTCTTGCTGTCGGTGCTCACGTAGCCCATGGCCGCGTCGGCCTCGCGCTGCGCGGGGTTGCGTTCGGCGCCATGGCCCCAGCCGCCGCCGCCGGGTGTTTCCAGGCGCACGCGCTCGCCGCGCGCCAGCGCGATGCCGCGCATCTTGGAGACCATGGGCGGCGTGTGCCACTCGCCCGCGTTCTCGTAGCTGAACACGTTCACCGCGCCTTCGCCGCCGCCGGCGATGCCCTTGGGCGGCGAGGTGCCGCGCTCGCCGAAGACGAACACCTCGGCGTCCTTCTCGAGCAGCTCGATTTCATACACCGCGCCCAGCCCGCCGCGGTGCTGGCCGTCGCCGCCCGAGTCGGCGCGCAGCGACCATTCGGTGAAGCGCACCGGGTAGGCGGCCTCCAGGATTTCCAGTGGGGGAATGGTCGCGGTCGAAATCGGGGCGTTGCCGTGCGACAGCCCGTCGCCGCCCGAGTGGCCGCCATGGCCGCCACCGAAGAAGCTGAACATCACCCAGCGCTGGCCTTCGCGGCCCTTGTCGCTGCGGTGGCCCGCGATCGACAGCGCGTTGATGGTGCCGTAGGCCTGCGCCACGGCGCGCGTGGGGTCGGCCTGCGCGGCGGCGCTGAAGATCACGTCGATCATGCGCAGGATGGTCTCGGTGTAGCCGCCCACCGGGCGCGGACGCTCGCAGCTGATGACCAGCCTGTCGGGAATCACGAAATCGACCGCGTCGAGCACGCCGGCATTGGCCGGCACGTCGGGGAACAGGTGCTTGAGCGCCACGTAGCACGCGGCCACCGCGGTGGCGCGGCTGATGTTCACCGGCCCCGCGCACTGCGCCGAGGTGCGCGAGAAGTCGAGCGTGAGCCGCTCGCCGGCCACCGTCATGTCCAGCGCGATGGTCAGCGGCGTGTTCACGATGCCGTCGTTGTCCAGCACGTCCTCGAAGCTGTAGCGGCCGTCGGGCAGCGAGGCGATGTGCGAGCGCATCAGGCGCAGCGCGCGGGCGCGCAGCTCGCCCAGCGCGCTGAGCACAAGGTTGTCGCCGTATTCGTCGAGCAGGCCGTTCAGCCGCTTCTCGCCCAGTTCCAGCGCGGCGAGCTGGCCGTTCAGGTCGCCCCACAGGCTGTCGGGCAGGCGCGTGTTGGCCTGCAGGATGGCCAGCACGTCGGCGTCGAGCACGCCGTTGCGCACGATGCGCACCGGCGGGATCTGCACCGCCTCCTGCCAGCACTCGGTGGCCGCGGGGTTGTAGTTGCCGGGCACCGCGCCGCCCACGTCGTGCCAGTGCGCGGCCGAGGCCATGTGGCAATAGAGCTTGCCGTTGCGAAAGAAGGGCTTCACCAGCTTGAAGTCGTTGGCGTGCGTGCCGCCGTCGTACGCGTCGTTGCTGATCCAGATGTCGCCGTCCTTCATGCCGCCGCGCGGCTCGGCCGCCTTGGCGGTGGCGCGCACGGCGAACGCCATGGCGCCCACGAACACCGGCAGGCCCGACTTGCCCTGCACCAGCGTGTCGCCGGTGGCGGCGTCGTACAGGCCGTGGCAGGCGTCGTGCGCCTCGGCAATGATGGGGTTGAACGCGCTGCGGTAGAGCGTGGCGTCCATTTCGTCGGCCACCTGTTCGAGGCGGCCGCGCAGCACGGCGAGCGTGACGGGGTCGAGTGTCGGGTTCATTTTTTTCAGTCCACCTTTGCGCCGCTGGTCTTCACGACCTTGGCCCATTTGTCGATTTCTTTCTTCACGTGCGCGGTGAACTCCTTCTGCGTGGAGCCCACCGGTTCGGCGCCCAGCGCGGCGAGCTTGTCGCGCACCTCGGGCAGCTTCAGGATGCGCTGCACCTCGGCCGAGAGCTTGTCCACCACCGGCTGCGGCGTGCCCTTGGGCGCGAACAGGCCCGACCACGCATCGGCATAGAAGCCGGGGTAGGTCTCAGCGATGGTCGGCAGGTCGGGCAGCGAAGGCGCGCGGTGCAGGCTGGTGAGCGCAATGGCGCGCAGCTTGCCGGCCTTGACGTGCGGCAGCGCCGAAGGCAGCCCGTCGACCATCATCTGCACCTGACCGGCCAGCAGGTCGGACACGGCGGGCGCGCTGCCCTTGTAGGGCACGTGCGTGATGTCCACGCCGGCCTCCGACTTGAGCATTTCCATGCCCAGGTGCGCGGCCGTGCCGTTGCCCAGCGATGCGTAGTTGAGCTTGCCGGGCTCCTTCTTCGCGAGCGCCATCAGCTCGGCCAGGTTCTTCGCGGGCACCGAGGGGTGCACCACCAGCACGTTGGGCACCACGGCCACCTGGCTGATGGCGACGAAGTCGGCCACCGGGTCGTAGGGCATCTTGGTGTACAGCGAGGTGTTGATGGCGTGCGAGCCGGTCACGCCCATCACCAGCGTGTAGCCGTCGGCCGGCGACTTGGCCACCAGGTCGGAACCCACGTTGCCGCCCGCGCCCGCGCGGTTGTCGACCAACACGGGCTGGCCCCAGTGCTCGGCCATCTTCACCGCGACGAGGCGCGCGGCCGCGTCGGTGGCGCCGCCCGGCGGGAACGGCACGACGATGCGGATCGCCTTGGTCGGAAAGTCGCTCGCCTGGGCGGCGGCGGCAAGCGGCAGGCACACAAGGAGCGTGCTCGCGAGGTAGCGCAGGAGTTTCATGGGGGTGGGCCGTGAGAGTGAAGTGACTGGGTCAGGCGACGAGCTGTTGCCACAGCGCGCCGAGGGCGGTGGCGGCGGGTGCGTCGAGCACGCCGTCGCAGAAGTGCATGGCGTTGATGCGATTGACGCCACCGATGCGATTGACGCCACCGACGTCATCAGCGCCATCGACGCCGTGAGCCGCGTAGTGCGTGAACTTGGCGGCGAGCGCCGCGCGGTCCAGCGGGTGGGCGGCGTCGCCGGCGATGGTGCCGACGGTGTCTTCGCAAGTGCCTGCGCCGTGCGTCACCGTGAGCGTGGCGCCGCGCTGACCGCGAGTAGTGAGGCCGGCATCGGTCTGGAGCTCGACCAGCGCCTCGAGCCGGCGCAGCTCCGCGTCGTCGAAGCGCGGCGCGGCGTACACCGACGGATCGACATCGCCGAAGCGCAGCATCGCCGCGACGCCGAACGACAGGCTGAACTGCGCCTGGATCGGCGTGTGCGGCGCGCGGTTGCCGCAGTAGACGATGGCTTCCTCGTACACCTCGAGCACGATGCGGCTGACGCCTTGCGTGCCGCCGGCCAGCTGCGCGCGAAGGTTGCGCGCGGCGGTCGCGCCGTAGTGCACGTGGCGCACGGCCGCGAAGGGCTTCAGGTAGGCGTCGCGCAGCAGCAGGACCGATGCGCCGGGCAGTGGTTGTGACTGCACTGCGTTCCCCGCGTGGTTCGCGGCATAGTGCGCCAGCGCGCCTTCGGGCGCGTCGATGCCGGCCGCGCTCGCGAAGGCCGCCTGCAGCCCCAGCGACGCGCTGTGGCCCAGGTAGGTGTTGCGCGCGGTGCGCCCCTGCGCCACCGGCAGGTAGAGGCTGGTCGCGAGCTGGCAGGCCGCGATGTCGATCGCCTGCACGATGCCTTCCGGCGCAAGGCCGAGCAGCCGCGCCACGCCCGCCGCCACGCCGAGCGCGGGCCAGTTGGCATCGACGTGCATGCCCGGGCGAATGCGCAGCCACGCGCCGCAGCGCGCGCCCACCTCGTAGCCGAGCACGAAGGCGTCGACGAACTCGCCGAGGCGCGCGCCGCGCTTCAGCGCGAGCGGCAGCAGCGCCGCCACCAGCGGCACGCCGGGCCGCCCGTGCGCGAGCGCATGGCCTTCGCAGGCCTCGTCCCAGGTCGCGGCCATGGCGAGCACCTGCGCGGCCGACTGCACGCTCATCGACGGGCCCGCGGGCAGCGAGAACTCGCCGGGCTCGCAGGCGGCAAGCGCCGCTTCGAGCCGCTGCACTTCTTGCGCATGCCGGCCCGCCAGCGCGCAGCCGACGGTGTCGACCAGCAGCCGCCGCGCCTGCGCCGCGGCTTCGGCACCGGCCGGCTGCGCCGCATGCAGCGCCACCACGGCCTGCAGCACGGCGCGCTGCGCGTCGGGTGCATGCGGTTGTTGCTGGTCGTGTTCGTGTTCAGCGCGCATCGGCTTCTTTCTTCGCGGCCATGCGCCGGCGCAGCAGTGGCAGCAGGCCGCCGGCCTCGACCATGTCCGTCAGGAAAGCCGGCACCGGCTCGCAGGCGAGCGTGCGCGCATCGGCGGTGCGCAGCGCGGGCGTGCGGGTGTCGAGCGCGATGCGGTCGCCGTCCTGCAACGTCTCGGCCTCCGCGCAGGTCAGCAGCAGCAGGCCCACGTTGAAGGCATTGCGAAAGTACAGGCCGCTGTACGAGGGCGCGATGACCGCGGCCACGCCGAGCTGCACCAGCACGGCGGCGGCCTGCTCGCGCGAGGAGCCGATGCCGAAGTTGGGCCCGGCCACCAGCACGTCGCCCGGGCGCACCTCGCGCGCGAACTCGGGGCGGATGGCTTCGAGGCAGTGCTTCGCGATGATGTCGATGCCGTGCTTCATCGCATGGCCCGGCGCGAGCGCGTCGGTGTCGATGTCGGCGCCCAGGCGCCACACGCGATGCGTGTCGAGGGTGGTGGGCGCGCTCATGCCAGCACCTCGCGCGGATCGGTGACCTGCCCGCGCAATGCGGCAGCGGCCACGGTGTAGGGCGAGCCCAGGTACACCTGCGCGGTGGGCGAGCCCATGCGGCCCTTGAAGTTGCGCGCCGTGGTCGAGATGACGGTGATGTCGTCCCCCATCGGGTCGCCGTAGCCCGAGCAGGCGCCGCACGCGGTCGGGAACAGCTCGGCGCCCGCGTCCATCAGCACCTGCAGCACGCCCTCGGCGCGCGCCTGCTCCTGGTCCTGGATGCTGGCGGGCGCGACGATGAGCCGAATGCCCGCCGCCACCTTGTGCCCGCGCAGCACCTGCGCCGCGGCGCGCAGGTCGTCGAGCTTGGCGCCGGTGCACGCGCCGATGTAGGCCACGTCCACGCGCGTGCCCGCATAGCGGCTCACGCCGTGCGAGTTGGCCGGGCTGTGCGGCGCGGCGATGTGGGGTTCGAGCGTGGTGGCGTCGAAGCGGTGGCGGGTGAAGTCGGCCGCTTCGTCGGTGAACCAGCGCGCCAGGTCCGGGCGCGGCGCGCCCGCGCTTTCGAGAAAGGCGGCCGTGGTCTCGTCGGGCGCGATGAGCCCGGCCTGCGCGCCCAGCTCGGCGCTCATGTTCGACAGCGTCATGCGCTCCTGCATCGACAGTGCGGCCACCGCCGGCCCCGCGAACTCCACCGCCTGGTAGCGCCCGCCATTCATGCCGAAGCGCCCGATCATGTGCAGCATCATGTCCTTGGCGGTCACGCCCGCGGGCAGCGCGCCGTCCCACCACATGCGGATGGTCTCGGGCACGCGCAGCCAGATTTCGCCGGTGACGACCACGCCCAGCATCTCGGTGCTGCCCACGCCGAACATGTAGGCGCCGAAGGCACCGCCCGTGGGCGAGTGCGAGTCGCCGCCCACGCACAGCATGCCGGGGCGGATGTGGCCGTGCTGCGGCACCACCACGTGGCAGATGCCCTGGCTGTCGTACACGTGCGGCAGCTGTTGGTCCCGCGCCCAGTCGCGCGCGATGCGCACGATGCGCCGCGAGTCGTCGTCGCGCTCGGGCACGTAGTGGTCCATCACGAGCACGATGCGCGAGCGGTCCCAGATCTGCGCGCCCAGCTCCTCGAGCATGGGCTTCAGGCGGCGCGGGCCCGAGGAGTCGTGGAACATGGCGAGGTCGACGCCGCAGGTCACGATCTCGCCCACCGCCACCTGCTCGCGGCCGCTGGCGCGCGCGATGAGCTTCTGCGCCAGCGTCTGTGCGTGCGTCCGTGCCGGCGCTGGGGTTGCTGCGGAAAGGCTCATTCCGGCTTGGCTCCTGAAAACTTGACGACCTTGGCCCAGCGCGGGATCTCGCTCTGCACGAACGCGCTGAACTGCTCCGGCGAGTTGCCCACCGGAATCGCGCCCTCGGTTTCCAGCCGCTTGAGCATGTCGGGCTGCTGCAGCGCGTGGCGTGCCGCGTCGCTCAGCTTGCGCGCCACGTCGGCGGGCAGTCGCGCGGGGCCGAACAGGCCGAACCACGCGCTCGACTCGTAGCCCGGCAGCGCCTCCGCGATGGCGGGCACGTCGGGAAACGCGGGCAGGCGCCTGGCGGTGGTGACGCCCAGCGCCTTGAGCTTGCCGGCCTGGATGTGCGCCTTGACGTTGCCCACGGCCGCGAACATCAGCTGCACCTGGCCCGCGAGCAGGTCCTGCACGGCGGGCGCGGTGCCCTTGTAGGGAATGTTCACGATGTCCACGCCCGACTGCATCTTGAAGGCCTCGCCCGCCATGTGCAGCGACGAGCCCACCGCGCCGATGGCGAAGTTGAGCTGCCCCGGCTTGGCCTTGGCCAGCGCGATGAGCTCACGCACATCCTTCACCGGCAGGCTCGGGCTGGCCACCAGGATCGACGGCGAGGTGGCCACGCAGGTGAGCGCGGTGAAGTCCTTCACCGGGTCGAAGGGCAGCGTCGGGTACAGCGTGGCGTTGATGGCGTGGCTGGTAAAGCTCAGCAGCAGCGTGTTGCCGTCGGGCGCGGCCTTGGCGACCGCGTCGGCGGCAATGTTGCCGCCGGCGCCGGGCTTGTTCTCGACGATGACGGTGCGGCCCAGCGCGGGGCCCATGCTGACGGCCAGCGAACGGGCCAGCGTGTCGGTCGAGCCGCCGGCCGGCGCGCCGACCAGGATGCGCACGGGCGCGTTGCCGATCTGCGCGCGGGCACCGGCGGCAAAGGCCAATGCAGCCAGCGCGGGAGGCGCGATGAGGATGTCGCGGCGATTGATCATGGGGAAGTCCTTTGTGTGTCTCGTGTCTTGTGACGCATGCTTCGTGGTCCGGTGCTTCGCGGGCGCTCAGAGCCCGAGGTACGCGCGCCGCAGCTCGTCGCTGCCCAGCAGCGCGTCGGGCTTGCCCGAGAAGCGCACGCTGCCGTTCTCCAGCACGTAGGCGCGGTCGGCAATCTCCAGCGACTGGCCCACGTTCTGCTCGACCAGCAGCACCGCGAGGCCGCCGTCGCGCAGCTCGCGAATGAGCGTGAACATCTCTTCGACCAGCAGCGGCGAGAGGCCGAGCGACGGCTCGTCGAGGATCAGCAGCACCGGCTCCGCCATGAGCCCGCGCGCGATGGCCAGCATCTGCTGCTCGCCGCCGCTCATGGTGCCGGCGTGCTGCGCCATGCGCTCGCGCAGCCGCGGGAAGATGTGGAACATCTTCTCGACGTTGGTCGCGCGCCGTTCGCGGGCGCGGGTGAAGGAGCCCAGCTCCAGGTTCTCCAGCACGCTGAGGTTGGGGAACACCTTGCGCCCTTCGGGCACCTGAATGAGGCCGGCCTTGACCACGTCGCGGTAGTGCGCGCCGCTGAGGTCCTTGCCGTCGAAGCGCACCGTGCCGCTCCACGCGGGCACCAGGCCGCACACCACCTTGTTGAGCGTCGACTTGCCCGCGCCGTTGCTGCCGAGCAGCGCGACCATTTCGCCCGCGTCGACCTGCAGGTCGACGCCGCGCAGCACTTCCACGCGGCCGTAGCCGCCGCGCAGGCCTTGAATGTCCAGCAATGCAGTCATGCCGCAGCTCCCGTTCCTGCCGCGGCGGCCTTGCGCAGCCGTGCCGCCGTGCCGTGGCCCAGGTAGGCCTCGACCACCCGGTCGTCGGAGGTGACCTGCGCCGGGTTGCCCTCGGCGATGAGCTGGCCCTGCGCCAGCACCCACACATGCTCGGCGAGGTTCATCACGGCCTGCATCACGTGTTCGATCATCAGCACGGTCACGCCGCTGTCGGCAATGCCGCGCACCACCGGCATCATCTCGGCGATCTCCTGCGGGTTGAGGCCTGCGAGCACTTCGTCGAGCAGCAGCAGGCGGGGCCGCGTGGCGAGCGCGCGGGCGAGTTCGAGGCGCTTGCGCCCGGCCACGGTGAGGTCGGAGGCGGGCTTGTCCAGCTGCGGCGCCAGGCCGACGCGCTGTGCGACGGCCTCGGCGTTGCGCAAGGCCTCGGCGCGGTTGCGCACGTGCAGGTGCGCGCCCACGGCGATGTTCTCGCGCACGGTCTGGGCAGCGAAGGGCTTCACGATCTGGAAGGTGCGCGTCATGCCGAGCGCGGCGTTGCGGTGCGGCTCGTGGCCGGTGATGTCCTGCCCCGCGAAGCGCACGCTGCCGGCGTCGGGCTTCAGAAAGCCCGACATCAGCGCGAACAGCGTGGTCTTGCCCGCGCCGTTGGGGCCGATGAGCGCCGTGAGGCTGCCCTGCTTCACGGCCAGGCTCACGTTCTGCACGGCCTTCAGGCCGCCGAAGGAGCGCGAGACGCCGTCGAGTTTCAACAAGGGCTCAGTCATTGCGGCCTCCCTTCGCCTTCCACAGCTGCCGCACCGACAGGCCCAGGCCCGCCACGCCGCGCGGCAGGAAGATCACGATGAGCACGAGCACCGTGCCGTAGATGACCATGTTGATGCCCGGCAGCTCGCCGAACAGGTTGCGCGTGAAGTCCGACAGCAGGTGCAGCACGGCCGCGCCCAGCACCGGCCCCCACAGCGTGCCCATGCCGCCCACGATGGCCGCGACCAGCGCCTCCACCGAGGTGACCGAGCCGTAGGCGATGCCCGCGTCGATGTACTGGAACACCTGCACGTAGAAGGCACCGGCCGCGCCCATGAAGGCCGCCGACAGGCCGATGGCCGCGTGCTTGACCCGGAACGGGTTCACGCCCACGGCGCGCGCGGCGTCCTCGTTGTCGCGCACCGCCTGCATGTAGGCGCCGAAGCGGCCGTTGCGCAGCCACCAGGTCACCAGCAGCGCCACGACCACCATCGCCAGCACCACCCACAAGTAGCCCGCGCGCGACGCGAACTGCATGTTGCCCACCGACTCGCGCAGCGGCACCATCAGCCCGACGCCGCCGCCGGTGAACGGCACCGAGGTCGCGACGATGCGGAACACCTCCGCAAAAGCCAGCGTGACGAGCGCGAAGTACGAGCCCTTCAGGCCGTAGCGGAAGGTGAGCGCGCCCACGAAAAGGCCGACCGCCGCGGCGCCCGCCACCGCCAGCGGCAGCGCGACCCAGGCGTTGATGCCGCCCTGCAGCTGCGCGATGGCCTGGATGTACGCACCGGTGCCGAAGAACAGCGCATGCCCGAAGGAGAACTGCCCGCCGAAGCCGCCGAGGATGTTCCAGGCCTGCGCGATGAGCGTGGCGTAGAGCGCCATCATCACGAAGTTCAGCATGACGCCCGACTTCGTGACCAGCGGCACGCAGCCGATGACCACGGCGAAGAGCGCGATGGCGGCGAGTTGCCCGTATCCCGAGTTCGTTCCCGCCTTCATGCCTTGGCTCCGAACATGCCCTGCGGGCGGAACAGCACCACGCCGATGAAGATTGCGAAGATGCCGATCTGCCCGAGCGACTCGCCCAGGTACAGCCCACCGAGCGACTCGACCACGCCCACCAGGAAGCCGCCGATGAGCGCGCCCACGAAGCTGCCCATGCCGCCGAGCACGACGATGGTGAAGGCCACCAGCACGAAGCCGCCGCCCACCTGCGGGTTGACGTAGTACGCGGGCAGCAGGAAGCAGGCCGCGGCACCCAGGCACGCCAGGCCGATGCCGAAGCTCATGGCGTAGACGTGGTCGACGTCGATGCCCATGAGCTTGGCGCCCTCCTTCTCCTTGGCGACGGCGCGAATGGCGCGGCCCAGGTCGGTGCGGCCCATGATCCAGAAAAGAATGCCCGACACCACCAGCGCGCCGGCGAAGGCGACGAGCTTGGGCACGGCGATCATGGCGGGGCCGATGGCCACGGTGCTCAGCGAGTAGGCGGTGTCGATGCTGCGCGTGTCCGACTTGAAGAACAGCAGCGCGAGGTTCTCCATGACGATGGCGATGCCGAGCGTGGCGAGCAGGATGTTCTCGTCCTTGCCGTGGCCCGCGCGGTTGATGACGATGCGCTGCAGCGCGTAGCCGAGCGCGAACATGCCCGCGATGGCGATGGGCAGGGCCATGTAGGGGTCGATGCCCCAGCGCTCCTTCAGGAAGTACACGGCGTACAGGGCCAGCATCAGGCAGGCGCCGTGGGCGAAGTTGATGATGTGCAGCACGCCGTAGATGAGCGTGAGCCCCACCGCGATCAGGGCGTACACGGCACCTGTCGTCAGTCCGTTGAGGACCGAGGGGAAGAGGATGTTGATGTCTGGCATGTGGCTGGCGCGTGCTTGGCTGCTTGTCTCGTGGTGCGTGTTCTAGAGGCGTGCCGCTCCACCGGACCCCGTGCGTGCCCGGAATCCGTGGAAGCGCTTCATGGATGTCGCCTGGCCGCTGCTCAGGCCTTGAGCGGGAAGACCGGGTCCACCTCGCGGTAGTCGCGCGGGATGATGACCTTGATGTCGTTCTTCACCACCTGCGTCATCAAAGGCTGCGCGCCTTCGTTCTGCCCGTTGACGAACCTGGTGGGGCCGTACGGCATGATGTGATTCGAGAAGGTGCTCTTCTCCAGCGCGTCGATGATGGCGGCGCGCTCGGTCGACTTGGCGCGCTCGATGGCATCGGCCAGCAGCCACATCGAGGTATAGGTCATGAACACCTCGTAGCTGAAGAACTGGCCCTTGGCCTCCACGCGCTTGCGCAGCTCCTGCGAGCGCTTGTCCTTCGGGTTGAACCAGTGGTTGCAGTCGATGATGCCGTTGGCCGCCTCCGGAAACTCCTTCACGAACTTGTAGCTCGACGCGGCGCCGCCCAGCACCGAGAAGATGGCCTTGGGCACCACCTTCTGCTGCTGCATGGTGCGCACCAGCAGCGCGTACTCGTTGTAGTAGTTGGCCGGAATCACGATGTCGGGGTTGACCGACTTCATGCGCAGCACGATGTTGTTGAAGTCGCGCGTGGGGTTGGCGTGCTTCACCACCTCCTTCACGTCGAAGCCGTAGCCGGGCAATTCGCGCGACAGCAGCTGCGCGGTGCCGGCACCGAAGAGCGACTCCTCGTGAATGATCATCACCGTCTTCGCGGGGCTGCCGGCGGCCTTGTTCAGCACCAGCAGGTTGGCCATGGCCACCTCGGTCGACTTCTTGTAGCCGGGGCCGAAGCGAAAGGTGTTCTTCAGGCCGCGCTCGACGATCTGGTCGGCCACGCCCACGTCGACCACGTGCGGCAGGTTGTACTTGGCCGCGGCCTGCGTGGTGGCCAGGCAGATGGCCGACGCGAAGGCGCCCACGATGGCCGACACGCCGGCCTCGTTCATCTTCTCGACCTCGGCCGCGCCGGCCTGCGGCTGCGATTGCGCGTCGCCCAGCAGGGCCTCGAGCTTGGCGCCGCCCAGCGACTTGATGCCGCCGGCGGCGTTGATGTCCTCGATGGCCATGAGCGCACCCAGGCGGCACTGCTGGCCCGAATAGGCCAGCGCACCGGTCACGGGGTGCAGCACGCCGACCTTCACGGCCTTGGGCTGGGCGCCGGCCACGAGCGGGAAGGCGACGGCGGTGGCCAGCGCGGCGGACTGCGACACGAAACGGCGACGGTTCTGCATGGTGAGGCTTTTCCTTTTCTTCTCTTCAGTTGAACTGGGCTGACACGTCTTTGCTGACCCACACCTTGGCGTCGATGCTGCCCACGCGGGAGAGCTGCATTTCGTAGGTGTAGCGGTCGGGGCGGTAGAAGCCGTGCAGCCACTGCACGGGCCGCTCGTCTTCGTCGTAGATCAGGCGGCGCACCGCGAGCAGGGCCGAGCCGACGGACACATCGAGGTGCTGCGCGAGCACGTTGTCGGCCAGCCGCGCGGAAATGGTCTGGTGGGCGCGGCCCACCTTCACGCCCGACTCCTCGAGCAGCACCAGGATGGGCTTCTTCGACAGCTCGCGCCGCCCGAAGCGCCGCGCGATGGTGTCGGGCACGTAGGTGGTGATGTGCGAGAGCGGGCCCTCCTTGGTGGAGCGCACGCGCACGGCCTTCTGCACCGCGTCGCCCAGCTTCAGCTCCAGCGCCTCGGCCACCTGCGTGGAGGCGGTGATGGTCGCCACGTCGATCACCTTCACCGAGGTGTGCAGGCCCATGGTGACCAGGTTCTCGAGCAGGCCGCGCAGATTGGCACGCTCCATGCTCCTGCCGCTGGGGCCTTCGCCCGCGGTGGGCGGCGGCAATGCGCGCGTGCGGCGCCCGGGGTTGCGCTCGATGAGGCCTTCGGTGGCCAGCTGCTCCAGCGCGCGGCGCACGGTGACGCGCGCCACCTTGAACTGCGCCATCAGCGCGAGCTCGCCGGGCAACCCTTCCGCGAAACGGCCTTCGTGCAACTGCTCACGCAGGACCAGGTAGATCTGGTGGTATTTCGGCAAAGGCATTTGCGACATGCCTTTGATGTTTTTGCAGTTTCAATGTTCTGTCAATGGGACATTTGAAGCACCAGGACAAGGGGCGCCCGAAGGCGCCCCTGGAAAACCCGTAGATGCTATGCAGGCCGTGAAGCCCGTGAAGCCTTCGCAGGGTCAGAGCTTGAAGGGCACCACTTCCTGGCGCTGCTCGCCCAGGCCTTCGATGCCCAGCGTCATCACGTCGCCCTTCTTCAGGAACAGCGGCGGCTTCATGCCCATGCCCACGCCCGGGGGCGTGCCGGTGGTGATGACGTCGCCGGGCATCAGCGTCATGAACTGGCTCACGTAGCTCACGATCTTGGCCACGCTGAAGATCATGGTCTTGGTGCTGCCCGTTTGCACGCGCTGGCCATTCAGGTCGAGCCACATGGCGAGCTTCTGCGGGTTCTCGATCTCGTCGCGCGTCACCAGCCAGGGGCCGATGGGGCCGAAGGTGTCGCAGCCCTTGCCCTTGTCCCAGGTGCCGCCGCGCTCGATCTGGTACTCGCGCTCGCTGATGTCGTTGATGGTGCAGTAGCCGGCCACGTAGTCGAGCGCGCTCTTTTGCGACACGTAGCGTGCGCGCGTGCCGATGACCACGCCCAGCTCGACCTCCCAGTCGGACTTGACCGAGCCCTTGGGCAGCATCACCGGGTCGTTCGGGCCCTGGATGCAGCTGTTGGCCTTCATGAAGACCACGGGTTCCTTGGGCACCGGCAGGCCCGACTCGGCCGCGTGGTCCGCGTAGTTCAGGCCGATGGCGATGAACTTGCCGACGTTGGCCACCGGGCTGCCGAAGCGCGGCTTGCCGCGCACCAGCGGGAGCTTGTCGAGCTTCTGCTTGCGCAGCTTGGCAATGGCGGCATCGCCGAGCTGCTCGGGCCCGATGTCCTTGACGACGGCGCTCAGGTCGCGCAGCTGGCCGTCGTCGTCGATGAGGCCGGGCTTTTCCTTGCCGGGGTTGCCGTAGCGGACGAGTTTCATGCTTTCCTTTCAGTGCATTGAATTGAATTAGTACGTGGAGCGTCCACCCGACAGGTCGAAGACCGCGCCGGTGGAGAACGAACAGTCTTCGGTGCAGAGCCAGCCGACCATCGCGGCCACCTCTTCCACCGTGCCGAAGCGGCCCATGGGAATCTTCGAGAGCATGAAGGCAATGTGCTCGGGCGTCATCTGGTCAAAGATGGCCGTCTTCACCGCCGCGGGCGTCACGCAGTTCACGCGGATGCCGGTGTCCGCCAGCTCCTTGCCCAGCGACTTGGTCAGGCCGATGACGGCCGCCTTGCTCGCGCTGTAGGCGCTGGCGTTGGGGTTGCCGTCCTTGCCCGCCACCGAGGCGATGTTCACGATGCGGCCATGGCCGCCCTGCTTGCGCATCTGCGCCACCACCTCGCGGCAGCACAGGAACACGCCGTTGATGTTCACGTCCATCACCTGGCGCCAGTCGTCCACCGGGTAGTCCCACAGCCTGGTGTTGGGCCCGGTGATGCCGGCGCTGTTGACCAGCGCGTCGATGCGCGGGGCATGCCCCAGCGTGGCGGCCACGGCCTTGGCGACCGAGGGCTGCTGCGCCACGTCGACCTTCAGCGCGAAGGCCCTGGGGCCCAGCGACTGCGCGGCGCGCAGGGCGGCCTCTTCGTCGCGGTCCCACAGCGTGACGCTGCCGCCCGAGGCCACGAGCCGCTGCGCAATGCCCAAGCCCAGCCCCGTGGCGCCGCCGGTGACCACCGCGTGGCGGCCGGCGAAGTCGAGCTGGTTCATATGGTGATGCCGCCGTCGACCGTGAAGGCCTGGCCGGTGGCGAACACCGATTCGTCGCTGGCCAGGAACACCACCACGGGCGCGATTTCCTCGGCCTGCGCGAGCCGGCCCATGGGCTGGCGCGCGATGAAGGCCTTGCGTGCCGCGTCGGGGTCGGCGTTGGCGTTGATGCGGTCGCCCAACGAGGGCGTGTCGACCGTGCCCGGGCACACCGCGTTGCAGCGGATGCCGCGCGCCACGTAGTCGGCCGCCACGCTCTTGGTGAGGCCCAGCACGGCCGCCTTGGTGGTGCCGTACACGAAGCGGTTGGGCAGGCCCTTCATGCTGGAGCACACGCTGGCCATGTTGATGATGCTGCCGCGCCCGGCCGCCAGCATGCCGGGCAGCACGGCCTGGATGATCCACATCTGCGCGCGCACGTTCAGGCCGAAGGCGAACAGCAGCTCGTCGTCGGTGGCCTGCTCGATGGTGCCGTTGTGCACCACGCCCGCGCAGTTGAAGAGGATGTCGAGCGCCGGCAGCGTGCCCACCAGCGCGCCGATGGCGGCCTTGTCGAGCACGTCGAGCCTGAGCGCGGTGACGTTGGGCACGCCGTTGTAGCGCGCGAGCAGCGCCTCGTTCACGTCGGTGGCGAACACCTGGGCGCCTTCGGCCGCCATGGCGAGCACGCTGGCGTGGCCGATGCCCTGGCCCGCGGCAGTGACCAGCGCGATCTTTCCCTTCAGTCTCATCGGTGTCTCCTCGAATTCCCCGGGTTCCTCGGGTTTGGCCCGATGGTGTCGCGGGCGGCGTATCGTATTCTGAATTGGCCTTACCACTTGTCCAATTCAGGACAACCCTTAACCTGCGCACCGGCGCTCCCCCGCTCTTCTCCATCAGTCCAATTTCTTCGTCAGCCGTGCCGATCCAGACCCTCGAACCCCAGCGCCTCTACCGCCAGATCGCCGAACAGCTGCGCGTGCTCATCGGCAAGGGCGAGTTCGCGGCCGGCACGCGCATTCCCGCCGAGCGCGACCTGGCCAAGCAGCTGGGCGTGAGCCGGCCGTCGGTGCGCGAGGCGCTGATTGCGCTGGAGGTGGAAGGCTGGGTCGAGATCCGCACCGGCTCGGGCGTGTACGTGCTCGACCGGTCGCACCGCACCGCTCCCCCGGCCAACGGCCTGAACGGCGCGAACAGCGCGAACGGGTCCGGTGCCGAATGGGGCCCGCTGGAGATCATTCGCGCGCGCCGCCTGGTCGAGGGCGAGACCGCCGCCACCGCCGCGCAGCACGGCAAGCGCAAGGACGTGGACGCCATGCGCCGCGCGATCCGCACGATGCGCGAGCTGGCCGCGCGCAACGAGGTGCCGCACGAAGGCGACCGCGCCTTCCACCTGGCCATCGTCAACGCCTGCGACAACGTGGTGCTGACCGAGACGGTGCAGGGCTTCTGGGAGTCGCGCCACGGGCCGATCTTCGCTCGCATGATCGACTACTTCGAGACCATGGGCTCGTGGCAGGCCGCCATCGGCGAGCACGAGGCCATCCTGGACGCCATCGCCGCGCGCGACCCCGGCGCGGCACGCGACGCCATGCACCAGCACATGGACAAGTTCCACCAGAGATTCAGCGCGAGCTGGCGGCGCGCGAAGGCCACCTGAGCCCATCCAAGCCGCGCGACAGTTCGTACCGACAAGCCAGCCCTACACCCGTACAGCCAGCAGGTTCCCACCATGACCCCCTACATCCGACTCCACCCCGCCGACGACGTCGTCATCGCGCGCGCCCAGCTGCTCGGCGGCACCGCCATCGAAGGCGTGGCCGTGCGCGGCCTCATTCCGCCGGGCCACAAGGTCGCGATGCGCGCCATCGCCACCGGCGAGCCGGTGCGCCGCTACAACCAGATCATCGGTTTCGCGAGCAAGCCCATTGCCGCGGGCGAGCACGTGCACACGCAGAACCTGGACATGGGCCCCGACAAGGGAGCCGTCACAAAAGGTTTTGAGCGCGACTACGCCTTCGGCGCCGACGTGAAGCCCGCGCCCGCGAAGCGCGAGGCCACCTTCATGGGCATCAAGCGCGCCGACGGCCGCGTGGCCACGCGCAACTACATCGGCGTGCTGACCAGCGTGAACTGCTCGGCCACGGCCGCGCGCGCCATTGCCGACCACTTCTCGCGCAAGACCAACCCGCAGGCGCTGGCCGACTACCCGAACGTCGACGGCGTCGTCGCGCTCACGCACGGCACGGGCTGCGGCATGGACACGCAGGGCATGGGCATGCAGATCCTGGAGCGCACGCTCACGGGCTATGCCACGCACCCCAACTTCGCGGGCGTGCTGGTGGTGGGGCTGGGCTGCGAGGCCAACCAGATCAACGCCTGGCTGGCCACCGGCCACCTGGCCGAGAGCGAGAACTTTCGCACCTTCAACATCCAGGACACGGGCGGCACGCGCAAGACGGTGGACAAGGGCGTGGCGCTCATCAACGAGATGCTGCCGCGCGCCAACGCGGTGAAGCGCGAGCCGTGCAGCGCGGCGCACATCACCATCGGGCTGCAGTGCGGCGGCTCCGACGGCTACTCGGGCATCAGCGCCAACCCGGCGCTGGGCGCGGCCGTCGATTTGCTGGTGGCGCACGGCGGCACGGCCATCCTGAGCGAAACGCCGGAGGTGTACGGCGCCGAGCACCTGCTCACGCGCCGCGCGGTGAAGCGCGAGGTGGGCCAGAAGCTGGTGGACCGCATCAAGTGGTGGGAGCACTACACCGAGATCAACCAGGGCGAGATGAACAACAACCCCTCGCCCGGCAACAAGGCCGGCGGGCTCACCACCATCCTGGAAAAGTCGCTGGGCGCGGTCGCCAAGGGCGGCACCAGCAACCTGGAGGCGGTGTACGAATACGCCGAGCCCGTGACGGCGCACGGCTTCGTCTACATGGACACGCCGGGCTACGACCCGGTGAGCGCCACGGGCCAGGTGGCCGGCGGCGCCAACCTCATCTGCTTCACCACGGGGCGCGGCTCGGCCTACGGCTGCGCGCCTTCGCCCTCGCTCAAGCTGGCGACCAACTCGGCGCTGTGGCAGCGGCAGGAAGAAGACATGGACATCAATTGCGGCGAGATCGTGGACGGCACGGCCTCCATCCAGGAAATGGGCCAGCGCATCTTCGAGCTGGTGCTGGCGACGGCCTCGGGCGCGCACTCGAAGAGCGAACAGCACGGCTACGGACAGAACGAGTTCGTGCCGTGGCAGGTGGGCGCGGTGATGTAGCCGCCGCATCGGCAACAGGCAACGGGCAACGGGCAACCGGCAACCGACAGGGGCATTCAGCGCCCCGATGCGCGCGCACTGACCGGCGCGGCATCGCACCAGGGGCATCCGCAGGAGACAAACGAACCCGGGCCAGCGGGGTCGTACACCAAGGACAACGCCATGAAGAAGATCCAGGTTCCTCTCTCTCGCACGGCACTCGCTGCCGCCCTCGTGCTCGGCGCCGCGGCGCTGCACATGCCCGCGCAGGCGGCCGACACCAAGGCCAAGAAAATCGCGCTGTCGAACAACTTCGCCGGCAACTCGTGGCGACAGGCGATGCTCAAGAGCTGGGACAAGGTCACGAAGGACGCGGTCGCCAAGGGCGTGGTGGCGCAGGCACCGAGCTTCACCACGTCGGAGAACCAGGCCACGGAGCAGGCCGCGCAGATCCAGAACATGATCCTGCAGGGCTTCGACGCCATCGTGATCAACGCGGCCTCGCCCACGGCGCTGAACGGCGCGGTGAAGCAGGCCTGCGACGCGGGCATCGTGGTGGTGTCCTTCGACGGCGTGGTGAACGAGCCGTGCGCCTACCGCATCGCGGTGGACTTCAAGCAGCTGGGCGCGATGCAGATCGACTACTTCGCGAGCCGTGGCATCAAGGGCAACCTGCTGGAGGTGCGCGGCATCGCGGGGGTGTTCGTGGACGACGAAATCCACCAGGGCATCACCACCGCGGTGGCCAAGCGGCCCGAATACAAGATCGTCGGTTCGGTGCACGGCAACTGGACGCAGACGGTGGCGCAGAAAGAGGTGTCGGCCATCCTGTCGACGCTGCCGCCCGTGACGGCGGTGGCCACGCAGGGCGGCGACGGCTACGGCGTGGCGCAGGCCTTCAAGGCCGCCGGCCGCCCGACCCCGGTGATCTTCATGGGCAACCGGCAGGACGAGCTGGCGTGGTGGAAGGAACAGCGCGACGCCAACAAATACCAGACCATGTCCGCCAGCATCGCGCCGGGTGCGTCGACCTTCGCGTTCTGGGTGGCGCAGCAGATCCTCTCGGGCGCCAAGGTGCCCAAGGAAATGAAGCTGCCGATCAGCGTGGTGACGCAGGAGACGCTGGACGACGCGGTGAAGAACACCGAGGTGGGGAGCGTGGTGAATGTCGAGTACTCGCAGAAGGAAGTGATCGACTTCATCGCCAAGGCGAAGTGATGTTCGGGGCTGGCGTGCGATGTTTGGGGCGTTGTTCAGGGCGTCATTCAGGGCGCGATCACGCCGACACGGCACCCCTTTCCTCGAATGTCCCCCGGCCTTCGGCCTCCTCCTTTATTTCTCGGAAAGGGGCACCGCGCCGTCGTGATCGTTGTCAGCAGTGGTCGTTGATCGCGGTTCACCAGCAGCGTGCACAGGTGCGCAGGGCGTCGGGTGCTTCCCGCAGCGAAATAAAGGAGGAGGGGCGCAGCCCCGGGGGACATTCGCGGAGGGAAGTACCCGGCGGCCTGTGCACGCGCCCCGAACCAAAGACCGAAGCGACACGACAAGAAGCGAGACAAACATGACAGTCACGCACAGTGAAGTCCTGGTCGAAGCACGCGGCGCCGCGCGCTCGTTCGGTGCCGTGCAAGCACTGCGCGGCGTCGACCTGCAATTGCGGCGCGGTGAATGCGTCGGCCTCGTGGGACACAACGGGGCGGGCAAGTCGACACTGGTCAACGTGCTGTGCGGCGCGCTCGCACCGGACCGTGGCGAACTGCACTTTGCGGGGCGGCCCGCGGACAGTGCCGCATGGAGCCTGCGCGAGGCGCGGCGCTGGGGGCTGCGCTGCGTGTTCCAGGAACTGTCGCTGTGCGACAACCTCACGCTCGCGGAGAACATGCGCATCGCGCAACCGCAGTCCGCCGAGTGGGCCTGGCGCAAGCGCGCGGGGGCGCAGTTGATGGCCTCGCTGGACCGCATTTTTCCGGGGCACGGCCTACGGCCCGACGACGTGGTCGGCGAACTGCCCATCGGCAAGCGGCAGATCGTGGAAGTGGCGCGGGCGTTCACCGTCACGCCCGGGGCGCAGCCGCTGGAGCTGATGATCCTCGACGAGCCGACCTCCTCGCTCGACGGGCAGGCGGCCGCGCAGCTGCTGGCCTACATCCGCAGCTTCGTGGCCGAGGGCAAGACCTGCGTGCTCATCACGCACAAGCTGCGCGAGATCTTCGCGGTGACCGACCGGCTGGTGGTGATGCGCGACGGGCAGGTGGTGCAGGCCACGCCCACTGGCGAGACCGACCGCGAGCGGCTTGTGACGGCCATGGGACAGGCCGTGGCGAAGGACGCGCCGGCTTCGGACACATCGACCGCGCGACGGCATGAAGCGGACACGCAGCCCGTCGTGCAGGTGCAGGCGTCGCCCCAGCGCGGCATGGCGATGCGGGCGGCGCGGGGGGAAATCATCGGCCTCGCGGGGCTGGCGGGGCATGGACAGACCGCGATGCTGCTGGCGCTGCAGGAGGCCGCAATTCAAACGCACAGGCACAAGGACGCGATGCGCGTCGAAGGCGGCACCGCCTTCGTGGCGGGCGACCGGCAGACCGACGGCGTGTTCGCGCTGTGGTCCATCGCGCGCAACATGACGGTGGGCTGGCTCGCGCAGCTGCGCGCGCGCAGCCCGCTGATCGACCTGAAGCGCGAGCAGGCGCAGGCACAGCAATGGCGCCAGCGGCTGGGCCTGGTCACGCCGGACATGGACCTGCCGATCGGCTCGCTCTCGGGAGGCAACCAGCAGAAGGTTCTTTTCGCGCGGGCGCTGGGCTCGAGCGCGCCCGTGATCCTCATGGACGACCCGATGCGCGGCGTGGACGTGGGCACCAAGCGCGACGTGTACGCGCTCGTTCGCGACGAGGCGCGACGGGGCCGCACCTTCGTCTGGTACACGACCGAGTTCGACGAGCTGCACCACTGCGACCGCGTCTACGTGTTCAGCAACGGGCGCGTGGTGGGCGAGCTGGCGGGCGAGGACATCAGCGAAGAGCGCGTGGTGGCGCTGTCGTTCGAGGAGGCTGCCGCATGACGAACGCGGTCCTGCCGAACCACCGGAGCCCCGCGCGGCGCGTGGCGATGCTGCATGCGCTGCTGCCGGCCGTGGCGCTGGCGCTGCTGCTGGCGGCGGTGTTCCTGAAGCAGCCGCGCGCCATGTCGTACTTCGGCATCAACCTGCTGTTGAACCTGGCCATTCCGGTGATGTTCGCGACGCTGGCGCAAATGATGATCCTGGCGGTGAGCGACCTCGACCTGTCCATCGGCCCGTTCGTCTCGCTGGTGGCCTGCATCGGCGCCACGCTGATGCCCACGCAGCCGTGGCTCGCGGTGCTGGCGCTGCTGGCCGCGGTGGGCGTGTACGCGCTGGCGGGCGCGGTGATCGAGGCGCGGCAGCTGCCGTCGATCGTGGTCACGCTGGGGCTGTCGTTCGTGTGGCTGGGCTGCGCGGTGCTGCTGCTGCCCACGCCGGGCGGCACGGCGCCCGAGTGGCTGCGCGGCGCCATGAGCTGGCGCACGCCGCTCATGCCGATGCCGATCTGGATGGCCATCGTCACGGCCGTGGTGGGCCACCTGCTCATCACCCGCAGCGCCTTCGGCACGCTGGTGCGCGGGCTGGGCGGCAACCCCGGCGCCATCGCGCGCGCGGGCTGGAACATGGTGCGCGTGCGCGCCGGCGTGTATGCCATTGCAGGCGTGTTCGGCGTGTGCGCCGGGCTGATGCTGGTGGGCCAGGCCACTTCGGCCGACGCCAACATCGCCTCGCGCTACACGCTGGTGGCCATTGCCGCGGCCATCCTGGGCGGCGCGGAATTCGCGGGCGGCAAGGTGGCGCCGGTGGGCGCGGTGATCGGCGCGCTCACGGTGACGCTGGCGGCCTCGTTCCTCACCTTCCTGAACATCGCGCCCGACTGGCAGGTGGGCATGCAGGGGCTGATTTTGGTGGCCGTGCTGGGGTTGCGCGCGGCCATCGACCTGGTGGGAGGCAAGCGATGAGCGCGGTGAACGACAGCCTGGCGCCACCGGCGGCCGCCCCGCGCCAGGGGCGCTGGCAACGCCTGAAGAAGCTCGCGGGCAACCGGCCCTGGCTGGGCTCCTGCGTGGCCGCGGTGCTGGCCTGGGCCGCCACGGTGTGGAGCGCCAACGGCCAGGGCTCGGGCGACCTGCTGGCCGCGGCGCTGGCGTTCTCGGCCTTCACGGTGCTGGTGTCGCTGGGGCAGATGCTGGTCATCAGCGTGGGGCCGGGCAATGCCGACCTGTCGATTCCGTCGACCATCGCACTGGCCGGCGCGGCCGCGATGATCGTCATGGACGGCAACAACGCGATGCTGGTGCCGGGGCTGCTGGCGGCCACGGCGGTGGGCGCGGGCGTGGGGCTGTTCAACTTCGGGCTGATCCGGCTGCTGCGCATTCCGCCGATCATCGCCACGCTGGCGGCCTCGCTGATCGTGATGTCGGTGGCCATCAACTTCGGGCGCGGGCTGAAGGTGAAGCCGCCGGCGCTGTTCTCGGACCTGATGGCGCAGCGCGTTCTCGGCGTGCCGCTGGTGGCGCTGGTGGCCGTGGTGGTCACGGTGCTGGTCGCGCTGATGCTGGAGCGCACGGCGCTGGGCCGCTCGATGGCGGCGGTGGGCCAGAACCGGCGCGCGGCGCAGCTGGCGGGCCTGCGCGTGGAGCGCACGCGCTTGCTGGCGTATGTGATCTGCGCCGCGCTGGCGGGCTTCACGGGCGCGCTCATCGCGGGGTTTTCGGGCGGCAACTCGCTCGACCAGGGCGCGGAGTACCTGTTGATGACCATCGCGGTGGTCGTCATCGGCGGCACCGCGGTGGCGGGCGGTCGGCCGAGCGTGCCGGGCATCTGGGGCGCGGCCATGTTCATGTTCCTGCTGGTGGCGTTGCTCAACGCCGTCGGCGCCGGGCCGGGGCTGCGCACGCTGCTGACCGGCGTCATCATCATCGCGGTCATCGTGCTGGCGAGCGGCCGGCCGAAGCGCTGAGCCACCGTCCGCCGTCCACATCACCCGCGCGGCGCACCTGCACCTTTCACCCAAGAAGGAAGACAACACCCATGGCCCCTCCCCAAGACCTCCCGTTCGGCTTCCTGGACGGCACCGGCTTCGAGCAGCTGGACCCGCGCTTCAAGGGCTGCATTCCCGGCCCCGAGCGCCTCGTGCGCCTGTGGACCGGCGCGCGCTGGTGCGAAGGCCCCGCGTGGTTCGCCGCGCACCGCACGCTGCTGTGGTCGGACATTCCGAACAACCGCATGCTGCGCTACGACGAGGTGAACGGCACGGTCGGCGTGTTTCGCGAACCGTCGAACAACACCAACGGCCACACGGTGGACCGCCAGGGCCGCCTGGTGAGCTGCGAGCACCTCACGCGCCGCGTGACGCGCACCGAGCACGACGGAAGCATCACCGTGCTGGCCTCGCACTGGCAAGGCAAGCGCCTGAACTCGCCGAACGACGTGGTGGTGCACTCGGACGGCGGCGTGTGGTTCACCGACCCGAGCTACGGCATCCTGTCGGACTACGAAGGCCTGCGCGCGGACAGCGAGATCGGCGCCTGCCACGTGTACCGCGTCGACCCCGCCAGCGGCGAGGTCGCGCGCATGACCGACGACTTCGTGAAGCCCAACGGGCTGGCGTTCTCGCCCGACGAGTCGCTGCTGTACATCGCCGACACGGGCGCCAGCCACGCGGCGGACGGGCCGCGGCACATCCGCAGGTTCAGGGTGGGCGCCGACAGCCGCTCCCTGGGCGGCGGCGAGGTGTTCGCGGAATGCACCAACGGGCTGTTCGACGGCTTCCGGCTCGACACCGAAGGCCGCATCTGGACCAGCGCCGCGGACGGCGTGCACGCCTACCACCCCGACGGCACCTTGCTGGGCAAGATCCTGGTGCCGGAGCGGGTGGCCAATGTCTGCTTCGGCGGGCCGAAGCTCAACCGGCTTTTCATCTGCGCGACGTCGTCGCTGTATGCCATCACCTTGAACGCGAAGGGAGTCTGATCCATGTCCAGAACACTGCCGGCCGAAGGCCTGCAAACCGATGTCGCCCGCATCCTCGAAGCCGCGGGCAGCGCGCCCGCCGAAGCGCAGCAGGTGGCCGCCAACCTGGTGCTCGCCAACCTGAGCGGCCACGACTCGCACGGCGTGGGCATGCTGCCGCGCTATGTCGACGCGGTGGCCGAGGGCGGCCTGAAGCCCAATGCCGAAGTGCGCGTGAACCTGGACATCGGCACCCTGATGGGGCTGGACGGCCAGCACGGCTACGGCCAGGTCGTCGGCGTGCAGGCCATGGAGCTGGGCATCGCGCGCGCCAGGCAGCACGGCAGCTGCATCTTCACGCTCTCGCACGCGCACCACCTGGGGCGCATCGGGCACTTCGCGGAAATGGCGACCGCGCAGGGGCTGGTGGCGATGCACTTCGTCAACGTGCTGTCGCGCCCGGTGGTGGCGCCCTGGGGCGGCGGCGACGGGCGCTTCGGCACCAACCCGTGCTGCATCGGCATTCCGCTGGCGGGCGCCGACCCCTTCGTGCTCGACTACGCAACCAGCCGCGTCGCGCAGGGAAAGATGCGCGTGGCCCACAACAAGGGCGAGCGCGTGCCCGACGGCTACCTGATCGACGAGAACGGCGCCCCCACCAACGACCCCGGCGTGGTGGTGGTGCCGCAGGGCAACGGCCTGTTCGGCGCGCTGATGACCTTCGGCGAGCACAAGGGCTACGGCATGGCGGTGGCGTGCGAGCTGCTGGGTGGCGCGCTCACGGGCGGCGGCACCTGGCACCGGCCGGCGGACACCTCGCGCACGGTTCTGAACGGCATGCTGACGGTGCTGATCGACCCCGAGCGGCTGGGCACGCAAACCTCGTTCGAGCAGGAGGCGCGGGAGTTCGTGCAGTGGCTGCGCCAGAGCCCGCCCGGCCAGGGCTTCTACGAGGTGCAGATCGCGGGCGAACCGGAGCGCAAGGCGCGCGCGGCACGGCGCAAGGACGGGATCTGGGTGGACGACGCGACGTGGGGGGAAATCGTGGCGGCGGGAGCCAAGGTGGGCGTGACGGTCACGCCCTGAGCGTTGTCTTGCACCCTCCCCCGACGGGGAGGGGAGAAACCCCTCAGACGATCAGCGCGATCGTCGCCTCGAGGTGTTCCGAAGGCGCCCGGCGAAAGCCTGAGCGCGCAAAGCGCTGCAGCTGCCCCACCACGAACGCCGTGAGCGCCGCGGCCCGCACCTGCGCGTCGACGCTGGGCGTGGCCGAGCCGTCGGCGGCGGCCGCGCCGCGCAGCACCTGGCGCAGGGTGGCCTCGATCTTGTCGAAGAACTGGTTCATGCGCTGCTGCAGGCGCTCGTTTTCATACACCAGCGCATCGCCCACCATCACGCGCGTCATGCCGGGGTTGCGCTCGGCGAACTGCACCAGCAACGTGAGGATCTTGGCGGCCTGCTGGGCGCCGGTGGCACCCTCGCGCTCGAGGATCTGGTTGACCAGGGTGAACACGCTCTGCTCGATGAAATCGATCAGCCCCTCGAACATCTGCGCCTTGCTGGCGAAGTGACGGTAGAGGGCCGCCTCGCTCACCTCGAGCCGCGCGGCCAGCGCCGCCGTGGTGACGCGCTCGGCCCCGGGCTGCTCCAGCATGGCGGCCAGCGCCTGCAGGATCTGCACGCGCCGCTCACCCGGCTTCGGGCGCTTGCGCGCCGGCGGGGTGGGCGAATCGGCGGGGGTCTCTACGCCGGAAGCACTGGTCGTCTCTTCGTTCTGCATGGGAGCGCGTGCAAAGATGTAAACAATTGATTCTCGCACAGCGCAGTGAGCACGCGCCTTCCGGCGTGCTTGCAGACCACTTTAAGGGGCGTGTTCCGCTTCAGCGGGCGCGGATCATCGTCCCGTAGGCCTGGTCGGTCAGGATCTCCAGCAGCATCGCGTGCGGCACCCGGCCGTCGATGATGTGCACCGCGTTCACGCCGCTCTTGGCCGCGTCCAGCGCGCCTTCGATCTTCGGCAGCATGCCGCCCGAGATGGTGCCGTCGGCGAACAGCTCGTCGATCTCGCGCGCGCTCAGGTTGGTGAGCAGCTTGCCGTTCTTGTCGAGCACGCCGGGCGTGTTGGTCAGCAGCATGAGCTTCTCGGCCTTGAGCACCGTGGCCAGCTTGCCGGCCACCACGTCGGCGTTGATGTTGTAGCTCTCGTTCTCCTCGCCGAAGCCGATGGGGCTCACCACGGGGATGAAGGCGTCGTCCTGCAGCGCCTTGACCACGCTGGGGTCGATGGAAACGATGTCGCCCACCTGGCCCACGTCGTGCTGCACGTTGGGGTCGGTGCGGTCGGCCAGCTTGAGCTTCTGCGCGCGGATGAGGCCGCCGTCGCGCCCGGTGAGGCCCACGGCCTTGCCGCCGGCCTGGTTGATCAGGCCCACGATGTCCTGCTGCACCTCGCCGGCCAGCACCCATTCGACGACTTCCATGGTCTCGGCGTCGGTCACGCGCATGCCCTGGATGAAGCTGCCCTTCTTGCCCAGCTTGTTCAGCGCCGCCTCGATCTGCGGGCCGCCACCGTGCACCACCACCGGGTTCATGCCCACCAGCTTGAGCAGCACCACGTCTTCGGCGAAGTCGGCCTGCAGGGCCGGGTCGGTCATGGCGTTGCCGCCGTACTTGATGACGATGGTCTTGCCGTGGAACTTGCGGATGTAAGGCAGCGCCTGGGCCAGGATCTCGGCCTTGTCGCGCGGGGGAATGTTGAGGACGGGATCGGTCATGGGCGGTCAGGCTCCGAAACTGTGGACGATGAGGTGGACGACGAAGAGAAATTCTCGCAAGGGCGGTGCCGTCACGGGCGCAGCCAGCGCGGCACCTTGAAGCGCACGATCATGAGGTAGGCCCCCACGTAGGTCGTGACGAACAGAAGACAGAAGAACATCAGCACCAGCGTGTTGTTCCAGAACAGCACCGCCGGCACCACCGACATGGCGGCGAACATCCAGAGGTACGGCGACGTGCGGTTGTTGCGCGCCAGCAGCTGGCGGGCCTCGTCGTCGGCCAGCGCCACGCGCACGATGCGCCGGAAGATCAGCTGGTGGAAGTGCAGCGCGTCGGCCGTGCCCGGCGACTGGCCGCGCGCCAGCTTGCGGTAGATGGAAAACAGCGTCTCCCACACCGGGTAGATTAGCAGCAGCATCGGGAACCAGGGCGAGACCACCCGGTGGCGCTGCACCAGCGTGACCACGGCCACCGCAATCACCATGCCCCAGACGTAGGCGCCGCCGTCGCCGGCGAAGATCTTGCCGCGCGGGTAGTTCCACACCAGGAAGCCCATGGTGGCACCCACCAGGCACACCACCATGGCCGCCAGCTGGCGGTCGCCCACCTGCAGCGCCACATGCGAGATGGCCAGGCACACCAGCACCGCGACCGTGCCGGCCAGGCCGTTGTAGCCGTCGATGATGTTGAAGGCGTGCGGCAGGCCGCCGATGGCCAGCGCCGCGAAGAGCACGGTGGCGAAGGGAATCGCCACCAGCCAGCCGTCGAGCACCTCGAAGCCGGTGCGCGCCACGCCCAGCCCCAGCACCCAGCACAGCAGCAGCGCCGAGCCCATGGTGAGCCCGAGCCGGTAGCGCACCTGCACCTTCTGCGTGACGTCTTCCACGATGCCGCCCAGCACCGCCGGCAGGATGCACAGCAGCGTGAGCATGGAGATCTTCGCGGGCCAGGCGACGTTGAACGGGTCGTTGCCGGTGATGCCGGCGGCCAGCCAGGCCGCGCCCATGCCCAGCAGGATGCCCGCACCGCCCAGGCGCGGCACGTGGCCCTTGTGGAAGCGTTGAGGCATGTCGGCGCCGTAGATGCGGGCATGCCTGCGCGCACGGCGCATGAACACCTGCACCGAGAAGGCAGCAACGAAGAAACTGATGATGATCAGAGCAATCATGTGTGGGGGTTGGGGAACCCTAGAATTCCCGAGCGAAATTAGACCATGCCCACGCCCCCCTCCTCCTTTCCCCCCATTACCATTTCCATCGTGAGCCACGGCCAGCTCGCGCTGGTGCTGCCGCTGCTCGACCAGCTCGACCGGCACTGCCGCACCGTCACGGCCAAGGTGCTGCTCACGCTGAACATTCCGGAGCCCGATCTGCTGGCGGGCCGGCACTGGGGCTTCGAGGTGGAGCGCATCGAGAACGCGAGCGCCAAGGGCTTCGGCGCCAACCACAACCAGGCCTTCGAGCGCTGCCGCACCGACTGGTTCCTGGTGCTCAACCCCGACATCCGGCTGGACAGCGACGTGCTGACCCCCCTGCTCGCGCAGGCCGCGCCCGACGCCGGCCTGCTCACGCCGCGCATCCTGGAGCCCGGCAAGGCCACGCCCGAGCCGCACCGGGCGCTGCTCACGCCCTTCGAGATCGTCGGGCGCAAGAAGCCCGGCTACGTGCCGCCGCGCGTGCCGGCGTGGATTCCGGGGCTGTTCATGCTGTTTCGCAGCGAGGCCTACCGCCAGGTCGGCGGCTTCGACGAGCGCTTCTTCATGTACGGCGAAGACTTCGACATCTGCGCGCGCACCGGGCTGGCGGGCTGGAAGCTGCAGGTGGGCGAAGACCTGGTCGCCCGGCACGACGCGCAGCGGGCGAGCCACAGGAGCAAGAAGTACCTGTACTGGCACGTGACCAGCCTGCTGAAGGTGTGGCGGTCCGGGGCGTTCTGGCGGTATCTGAAGTTCCAGCGGTAACGTCGATCAGTGCGGCAAGGGCCGCCCTGTCGCCTTCGGGGCTGGTTCAGCCGCGTTCGAGCAGGTCCTGCGCGATGGCATGCCCGCCGCGGCCGAAGCGCGCGTAGCGCCCGCGTGCCGCTTCGAACAGTATCGGCAGCACCCGCAGCGGTCGGGCGGCCGGCAACTGCGCCCTGAACCGCTGGTGCGCGACCTTGTCCCGCTGCGCGGCCAGGAACCTGGGCGCCACCTGGGGCCCAAGCTGCTGCAGGCGCGCCAGCAGCGCTTCTGCCCGGCGCAGGCGCTGCACGTGCTTGTCGCCGCGCTCGACAAAGGCCTTGGCCACCTTCTCGGACAACGTGAGCCGGCGCGCGCCGATCTGGTTGCTCGCGTGCTGGCGGTAGTCGATGGTCGGCTCGGGCAGCACGTCCATGCGGCCGATGGCGGAGGCGACCGCCGCCAGCCATTCGTCGTGCACCCATTCAGGTGCGAACGGCAGAGCGGTCTCGAGCAGCGTCTTGCGGAACATCGTCGTCGCGCCTGTCACCAGGTTGCGACGCAGCAGCACACCGAAGGCCTCGCCACTGGCGATGGCAGCCAGCTCGGCGGGCTGGACTTCGAGCGCGTGGAACAGCGTGGAGCCCAGGGGCTGCAGGTCGCCGTCGACCAGGCGTGCGTCGGTGTGCAGCAGCAGCAACTCGGGGCGCGCCTCGAACTGCGCCGCCATGCGCGCGAGCCGGCCGGGGTGCCAGACGTCGTCCTGGTCGCACAGCGCGATGAGCTCATGGCGGCAGGCGCTCACGGCCTGCTCGAAATTGCGCGTGACGCCCAGGGGTGGCGAGTTGCTGAACACGCGCAATTCGACCTGGTCCGCCACGCCGCACTGCGCCAGGGTGTCGCGCACCACGGCAAGGGTGTCGTCGGTGGAGCCGTCGTCGGACAGCACGATTTCGCGCGGCAAAGGCGTCTGCGCGCAGATGCTGCGGACCTGCTCGGGGAGGTAGCGCGCGCCGTTGCGGGTGCACAGCGCGACGGAGATCGCCAAGACCATCAGACCGGGGCGAGGCGCGGGGGCCAGGCGTAGCTGAAGTCTTCGCGCTCGAGCATGAGGTTGGGGCTGTAGGCGGGGTCGTTTTGCAGCAACGCGCCCCAGCGCCTCTTCATGTAGGCGACATCCGAAAGGTACTGTTCGCTGGCCGCGTCGGTGCTTTTTCTTGGACGCGCCGCGGGCTTGTGGTCGAACAGCTCGGCATAGGGCGTCCAGAGCGTGCGCAGGTCGATTTCGCCCAGGCGCAGGCACAGGTCGACATCGGCGAATGCCTCTTGCAGGCGGCTGGCGTCAAAGCCTCCCACCTCGAGGTAACGGTCCTTGCGGACCACCATGCAGGCCGAGCTCACGGCGGAAAACGATTGGATCAGCGCCGCACGGCCTCCGTAGCCTTCGCGCCCCGCGGGCATTCCGCGATGCGAGTGGCCGGCCACGCCGTCCACGCCAAGCCCCAGGAGCACGCCCGCGTGCGTCAGGATGCGGCGCGGGTCCATCAGGCGTGCGCCCACCGCGCCGACGCCGGGTTGCAGCGCCAGGCTGACCATTTCGGTCAGCCAGTCGGGCGCGATGACCTCGATGCTGTCGTCGACCAAGGCAATCACCTCGCCCGTCGCTGCTTCGACCGCCTCGTTGCGCAGCCCGGCGACACGCTGGCGTTGCGCATGGCGCAGCACGCGCACGTTCGGCAGGCCTTCGACAGCCGCAAGGCAGGCCTGTGCAGCCGCATCGTCGGAGGCGTTGTCGGCCACGATGATTTCGTAGCGCGGATACGCGGTCTTCTGCACGATCGAGTCCACGCACCGGCGCAGCGACGCGGCGGCATTTCGGGTCGTGACGACCAGCGACACCAGTGGCGGGGTTTCGGGCAGCGCATAGCGCACCCGGTAGCCGAAGCCGATGTGCTCGGCCTTTGCGCGGGTCTGCGTGCGCTCGAAATGCTCGTTGAGCGCGCGCTCCCCGGCCACCACGGCATACGGCTTCGCGTCCATCGATTTCGCGGTGCTCTCCGCGTGCACGCGCCAGTGGTAGAGCACGCGCGGAATGTGGCGCACTTGCCCAGGTGCGATGCGCTCCATGCAGCGAATGACAAGGTCCCAGTCCTGCGAGCCCTCCAGGCCCAGCCGGAAGCCGCCGACCGCGCGAACGAGGTCCGTCGACAGCACGCCCAGGTGGCTGAACATGTTCTGCGACCGGAACAGGTCCACGTTCCAGTCGCACTTGAAGTAGGGGCCGGAACGGTTGAGCGCCTCGTCGATCTTGTCCTCGTCGGAATAGATCAGCTGCACGCCGGGGTGGCTGGCGATGCAGTCGGCCACCCAGAACAGCGCGTGCGCCGGCAACAGGTCGTCGTGGTCCATCAGCGCGATCCACGAGCCCGTGACCAGATCGAGCGCGCTGTTCGACGCAGCGGAGATGTGGCCGTTCTTCGGGCGGAACACCACCTTGATGCGCGGATCGCTGTCCGCGTACGACTTCAGGATCGCCCGGACCTCTTCCGATGGCGAGGCGTCGTCCGCGATGCACAGCTCCCAGTTCGGGTAGATCTGCTCGCGCACCGATTCGATCGCCTCGCGCAGCCACACCGGGTTCGGGTTGTACGAGGGCATGACCACCGAAATCAGCGGCAGCTCGGTCATCGAGGCCACGCGCTGGGCCAACCTGGCCCTGGTTGCGGGGCTGGGCGTGTCGTAGTCCCGAACCCAGCGGGCGTAGTCGTTGAACCCCGTCACGCGCCGCCCGAGTTCCCACTGGACGCCCCGCCAGCCCGCCTTGCGGAACATCCGCCAGGCGCGCTGCAGCCGCCCCCCGACGCCGGGGGTTTTCCAGAGCACGGTCAGAAAGAAGTCGAAGAGCCGAGATACAGATTTCATAGACGTCCTGCCGGCAGACGGCAAGAAGGGAACTTTTTCGTGGAATACGCGCCGTACAGGCGGCTCGAAGGAGGAGCGAGGGCTCGGTGTCCGTCAGCGGACGATTATCTTCGCTTCGCCTTTTGGGCCCGCGCGGAACAGGCCGCAGGCCGCCGAAGCGGCCGGGCCACCCCGCCCCGGTAAAATCGCACGGTTCACACAAAGGATAAAAAACGAGGCCGCGCCTCCCGCGCCGCTGGCAAGCCGTTCGCGCTTGCCCTCATGCGGCCAGGAGTGGTTCGGGCGAAGCCGCCGCCGTCCGCCCGCAGTCTCGCAGCTACGCACATGAGCCAAGTTCACTCCAACCTTCACCGCAGCGCCTGGGCTGACTGGTGGGAAGGTACTCGTCGCACGGACATCTGGTGGACCCTCGCCTGGTCCGACATCGTCCTGCGCTATCGACGCTCCATGCTGGGCCCGCTGTGGCTCACCCTGAGCATGGGCGCCATGATCGGCGGCATGGGCCCGCTCTACAGCTCGCTGTTCGGCACCGAGCTGTCCAAGTTCTTTCCGCACCTGGCGCTCGGCATCATCTTCTGGGGCTTCTTCTCGAGCATGGTCACCGACTCGTGCAATTCGTTCATCAGCTCGGCCAACTACCTCAAGCAAGGCTATTTCCCGATCAGCCTGTTCGTGTGGCGGAGCATGGCGCGCAACATCATCCAGTTCGCGCACCAGATCGTGCTGTACATCCCCGTGGCCCTGTGGGCGGGCATCTCGCTGTCGTGGTCGGTATTGCTCGTCATTCCGGCGTTTCTGCTCGTGCTGATCAATGCGCAGGCGCTGGGCCTCGCACTGGGGCTGATATGCACGCGGTTTCGCGACGTGACCCAGATCGTTACCAGCGTGATGCAGATGCTGATGTTCCTCACGCCCGTCTTCTGGCTGCCCTCGAGCCTGCCGGGCCGCGCTAAATACATTCTCTGGAACCCGTTCGCGCAGATGCTCGACCTGCTGCGCACGCCGCTCATGGGCGGGGTTCCGGATGCCCACAACTGGTGGGGCATCCTGGGATGGACCGCGGTGAGCCTCGTCGCCTCCTGCGCGCTGTTCGCCAAATACCGCCGCCGCGTCGTCTACTGGCTCTGAAGAACCATGGCTTTCATTTCCCTCAAGAACGTTTCCGTCAACTTCCCCATCTACGGGGCAGGCGCCAACTCGCTGAAGAAGACCATTGCATCGTCGGTCACCGGCGGGCGCTTCGGCCAGGAAACCGGCGTACACGTGGTGCAGGCGCTCAGCAACATCAACCTAGAGCTCAAGAGCGGCGACCGCCTGGGGCTGATCGGCCACAACGGCGCAGGCAAGTCGACGCTGCTGCGCACGCTGGCCGGCGTGTATGACCCGTCGGCGGGAGAATTCACCCGCCAGGGTTCGGTCTCGAGCCTGATCGACCCCTCGCTGGGCATCGAACACGATGCCACCGGCATCGAGAACATCATGCTGCGCGGGCTCATCATGGGCATGAACAAGAAGCAGATCGAGGCGCTGACCCCCGAGATCTGCGAGTTCAGCGGCCTGGGCGAGTACGTGCACATGCCCGTGCGCACCTACTCCACCGGCATGCTGATGCGCTTGGCGTTCTCGATCTCGACCAGCATCGAGGCCGACATCCTGCTGATGGACGAATGGCTGTCCGTGGGAGACGCGGCCTTCACCGAGAAGGCCGAGCAGCGCATGAAGGACGTGGTGGCGAAGTCCGGCATTTTGGTGCTGGCGTCGCACTCGCCCGAGCTGATCGCCAAGGAATGCAACCGCGTGATCCACATGGAGCACGGGCGGATCGTCGAGCGCTGAGGTCCAGGCTCAGGCCAGTTGCAGGGCGTTGAGGATGGTTTCGGTCTGGTGCTGCCAGCCGAACTTCAGCAGCGCGTCTTCGCGGGCCTGCGAGGCCATCGAACCATAGGCTTCGATGTTGTCGATGGCCTGGAGAATCGCCTCCGTCCACTCATGGGCCTTCGACAGGTATCCCGTTTCGCCATTGCGGATCGCACGGCTGTACGTGTAGCTCGGTGAAGCGATGCTCAAGGTTCCGACGCTGGCCGCCTCGAAGTACTTCAACTCCGACTTGCAGTCCGTGAATGCGTTCGACTGCAAGGGCATGAGGTTGAATTCCACCGTGCCCAGCAGGCGCTGCAGATTCACGTAGTCGTGAAACGGCTGGCGACTGATGCGATGACCGAACTCGCGCATCGCGGGTCCGTGGTCGATGTAGCCGACCACCATCACTTCGACGTCGGGCCGCTCGGCAAGCACGTCGGCAAGCGCGGGTTCCACGATCGCGTAGTCGAGACGGTGCGACGGTGAGCCGCTGAAATAGCCCAGCGTGATCTTGCCGTTGCCGACGAAGCGAGCGCGCTCCTTGGCGGCAAAGACCTTCTCGGCCACGGCCAGTTGCTCCTTGTTCATGAAGTTCGGCACGACCGCCACCGGCAGGCCGGAGCAATCCGCGATCTTCTGAGCGAGAAACGCGTTGGTCGTGATGGCGCCGTCGCACAAGCGCAGCGTCTGGTGCATGCGGGCGATCATCGCGAACCAGTCGTCCCAGACGCCCTTCTGCGTGACATCGAGACCCAGGGTGGCCACGACGAGGTGCGCGTAGTCGGTGTCGACCACCAGGTCGTCGACATCGAACAACACCCGCTTGCCGCGTGCCCTGAACTTGGTGATCAGGCCGTTCACCTGATGGCAATAGCGGGACCGGCAGATCACCAGCAGTTCCGCGGCATCGGCGATTTCGTCGAAGCGATCGCTGTCCGACAGGAAGAAATAGCTCGCCGACACGTCGCCTGCGTCAGGCTCGTTGAGCACCTGGGCCATGTTGTAGGCGCGGTAGCGGAAGGTGCTGTTGTTGGGTTCTTCGTAGAAGTAGGCCACGCGGACCTTGCGCCTGTACAACATGGACAGCCGCGTCGACAGCGGCTGCAGCCACGGGTCCGCGTAGGGGACGGGAGGGATGTCCAGAGCAAACATCAGCGTTGCGCAACAAGGGTTTGGAGCGTTTGCTCGAACGACTGAACCCAATCCGCGCCCAACCCATTGGCTGCGAGATTTCGGGTTCGCGTCTCGTTGTCCTGCGCAAGCGCCACACCGGCACGAAGTGCATCGACCAGCGCATCGGTGTTCAATTCGGCGCACAGGATGTTGGCCGAATAGTTCGACAAGTCCTGCTTGTTGGCAAACCTGTTGGTAACAACCACGGCGCCGCTGGCGGCGAGATCGAACGGTGGATAGCTGGGATGCGGCGTGTACATCAGGCACAGCCCAAGATCGATCGTTCCCGCCAGGTCGGCATAGGCCTCCCAATCGAGCCCTTCGCATCTCTCTGGCAGGTAGCCATCGCCGAAGCTCACGTTTGGAATGTCCTTGCCGACCAGAAAAATATCCCATTGCGCAAGATCGAGAACACCTTCGTTGACTGCACGGTCGATGAGGTCGAGGCCAATGTGGAACAGATTGCGTGGATTATTCGGCCTCGCATAGAAGAAGAAGCGTTTCTTGCCATCTGCCTCGCGCGGCCGCTGGTGGAAGAGCGTCTTGGGAAATGAGGGCTCGAACCACAGGCCATTGCGTTCGAGGTTCGTCAACCCGGTGGCGACGAGGTGTTCGAACAACAACCGCGTGTTGACCACGAAGCGGATTTGCTGATTGCGCAGCACGCGCTCGCATTGAACGCGGTCTTCGCCGAACGGATAGAACATCCGCTCGTCCTCCTGAAGCAAATAGACGATAGAGGCGGGCGGCACGCTGGCAAGCGTTGCGGCGGTGGTCCACCACGACGTCGTGATGAAAAGTTCGTCAGCGTGGATGTCCAGGCTGGCCTGCGCCTCTGCGGCAGGAAGCAGCCCCGTATCCGCCCCGGAGTGCGCAGCGAAGGCAAACTGGACTTCGTGCGTCAACTCGATGCCGTAAGCGCTCAGGATCTGGGCCGCGTTCGCAGGCGAAGGTGCTTCGGTCCGGGTCACGATCCGCAGCGTTGCATTCATCCGGTTTGCCAGCAGCGCCGCAAACAACAACGCCGTGCCCACACCACCAAAAAGACTGCCAGAGCCGATGCTGTCGGTTACCAAGCTAACCCGCGGCAGTTCCGGCCGCGGGATAGCGTACGTACGCAGCGGTTCCTGCGCGACGAAACGTTTGCCTAGCAGTTCTGGAACCGTGGTCCGTGCGCGATTCGCAGCGCCGCGAAGCGCCGCCGCGTCTTGAATGGCCTGCACAGGGTGCCCGGCTACGGCCGCACCCAGCTTCGCGCGGACCAACCTTGCGGTCGCAACAGTTCCTTTTGCTCGCCAGAAGGCAATGAATCTTCGAATTCGTGCGCTCATCTATTAATTCCAGTTTTATTATTTAATTTCAGCACACAATTCCCGAGAAAACGCGCAGCTCAAACCATGTTTGAACCAACTTATTCGGGGAAAGCAAATGCAAAAATGTCCATCGTATTATTAATCTTGGAAAGCAGCGTCATCTAAAGCCTGTCGCGATGATCAGTGCGAAGCTAACCAACACCGTCCACTTTGCGAAACACTATATACCGACTGGCCAAGTAAGCTGTAACCGTGTAAACCGGCATCCCCATCGCTTGGGCAAGATAAGTATTCAGATTCAAGACACTTATCGCAGCAACCACGGCCAGAAGGTTCGCCGCATACGCGATGCCCGTGGCAACGAGAAACTTCGCGACTGCAGGAACCCAATTACCTTGATATGCAAAGGTCCAGCGACTGTTCAACGTATAGCTCACACAGATGCCAACCGCGTATCCAATCGCATTGGCAAGTACGTCACGAACTTCAAGAAAATATTTGGCGGCGAAAATTACAGATAAGCCAACCAGCGTATTAGCAACACCAACCACTAGAAATCGAACAAATTGGAATGAAAGGATTTTCCCGGCAATCATACGAATGCAGTCAAATCAAGTCGCCAACGCCGTGGGGCAGAATACTTGCATGCAACTCAATTTTTGTGCCGATTCAGATTGGCGTGCAATGCGCGCTCGGAACTGAGAAGCTGAGCAATTCCGACCGTCAAACTGCGTGTATCTGGCTTGCCATTCTCTTTCAACACAATTGAACGGAACTGCACGCGCCGAAGGTACAGGCCGGAAGCCTTGCTTGCGCCAGTGGTGATTCGGGGCGATTTTCTTGCGATCCGCCTGAATATGGATATTATTTCTGCAATCGTCGCAGGACGTTCGGACGCAATTATTTTCATCCAAACGCCGGTTTGCCCAGTCAGGCCCCGCAATACCTTAACGATGCTCATCGCCGCGTCGTCGACAGATATGTAGTCCCGTATCGTATCGATGGGTACATAGATACTGACTGGCCGGTTACGAACAATGCTGCGAGCAATGTGGGTCAACAGGCCCTGCGGCTTTCGGGGCGCTTGGCCTGCACCATAGAGCGTGGAAATCCGGGCAAGAAGCATAGTCATATTCGAGTTGCCAGCACCAAAAGCTCGAAGCAACTCTTCCTGTTTCAGTTTTTCCCGAGCATATGCGTTGCTCGGGGCGACGGGTGATGCTTCCGTCACTACATCGACACCACAAGCGCCGTAGATTGCGCCCGCAGAGCTTGAAAAAACGATGCCGCCAGGCATTGCCATCAGAGGCTTGCTTGCTTGAAGCAGCGACAGCAGTCTTTCAATCGCGCGCGTTTCCGGCATCAGGGCTTCCGCAGTGCTGCCCATCGTTCCTACGCCAGCGGCCCAATAGATTTCCCATCGTTCGTGACCAGCAGCATTCAAAGCAAACGTCTCGACCGCCGCTTCAAGTTGCACGGCCAATCGCGACTCGTCGGACCAGTGAAAGCGCTCAGCCGGAGCAAATGATGTTGTCTCATCAAGTGAAAGCGCTCGACCGAAAGCCGAACCCAGCAAACCACGAGCGCCAATCACCCAAGCCAAAATCATGGTCGATTCGATCGCGTCGGCTTCGAACTGACCACGTACAACGGCTTGCCCATGACGATACCCATGGTCACGGCCAAATACTCCGCAATCACACCGAGCGCCGTGAGGATCACGCCGGAGAAAAAGGCCACAACCACCGCGAGTGAAGTCCAGCCTTCAACCGGCACCTGGCCGGTATATTTTTCGTAGATCGCGTAAAGAGCAAACCCAAGCGCGAGAAGAATCGAGAAGAAACCAACGACCGTGATGAGGCGAAGAGGTCTTGTTCCTGTCGTGAGAACGAGGCTCCAGAAATGCCTGATCAAAGAAAGGAAAGAGTATCCCGACGGCCTTCCCATTTCTTCCCTGAGGCGCAAAGGGCAATGCCCCACCCGGCCAGTGATCCAAAACAGTCCGACATCAAGATAGACGCCATTTCCGCAGTAGGCGGAGAGCGTTCGAGCAATTTCTCCGTCGATCAGTCTGAAGCTATTGAAACGTCCAATTGATTTATTGCCCAGCAACCGCTTGCTGATCGCCTTGGCCGTAAAGCTCGCCAAATTCCTGAACCACCCATGCGGCGGAGGATTGGTCGGCTGTGCATAAACGAGTTGCAGCGCATCTTTTTGCGCCATGTCGAGCATTGCAGCAATGCTTTGCGGATCCTGCTGCCCGTCTTCGTCCATTGTGACGACCCAATCGCCGGTCGCGCTCGCCATTCCAGCCATCGTTGCAGCATGCTGCCCATAGTTACGCGACAGCCAGATCGGCTGAACGAACTCATGGATGCCTGCCAGCTGTTCGATGGCAAGGTCTGAACGGTCAGGCCCACAGTCGTGAACAAGCAAGACCTCGCAGACGACGAATTCATTCCCACCTTGCGTCAATTGAGGCTGTGTAAGTTTTACAAGCTCGCCAATGAGCGTGGGCAGCGTTCGCTGCCCGGCGTAGACCGGAATGACGATGGAAACTCGCTGAGGTGTTTTCATTGCTGTGTTCCGGTGGTCGAATGTTTAACGGGTTGCATAGGGACGCCAAGCGTGGCTGCGTATGGTCCCGCTACTTGAATTGGTTGCGAAATCATTGGGCCAAGCAAATAATTGCTAGGCCGTCGACGACAGTCACGGCCTCGACGTCGGGCCACGGCGCCGCCTTCGCGCAATACGCCTCTCCAACGGCATTTTGATCTCCGGACGCTTTCTTGAAGTTGTAGCCCGATACCTCCACCAAAAGCGGAACCTTGGAGTACTCAGGCGAAAACGCAGATATGTTCATATCCCCCTGGATCATGCTCATTCTGGCAGAGTGCCGCCAGCTCCCGCCGCCCACATAGACAAACTGTACTTTTAAAAAATCCGGTCGCTGTTCGAGGCGGGAAACAATTCTGTTCGCTTCCATTCGATCCCAACCGTTGACTCGCTGTTGATCCGCAAATATCTGATTATTGATAAGAATAAATGCAAAAACGGTGAACGCGATCATCGCCGTCGATATTCGAAAAATCCAACCATTCAGAATAGATTTTAAAAACGGCGCGGACAAAAGGATAATCAGGCCAAGAATCACCGGTATCTGCGGAAGCACACGGGCAACTGGATACCAGTCCTTGAATGGAACGATCACACCTACGGTCGCGGGAATGAGCAACGCAACAGCGAGAGCGATTCCAAGAAGATGCAACGTGCTGCCACTTCGAAATATTTTTGTAAAACGCTGAAACAAAACTGCGATCCCAATCACGACGGGCAATCCGATCACAAGCTTCAGCCAATGCGGCGTAATCGGCTCGTTTTTCCAAAACACATTCTGGAAAAGAGCCCAGACCTGAGCCACTCGCTCAGGAATTTCATGCAATGAGATAAATTTCGACCGCCCTGTGGGCTCGATAAATCCAACGCGCTTGAAAGTTGCCAAGATTGCAAGAAACATCAACGCTGACAGTGCACAAATTATTGCAAGCACCACATAATTCCTTGAGCGCGCGGACTCCCGAGGCGCTTTGGCATACTTAGTAACGGAAAATGCCTCGAACAAAAAAGCAAAAATTATTGCCACCGCAAAGTAATTCAGAAACCCCTGATACACGAATAGCATACCAAGCGTGGCGAGCATGCAAATTATGTGTTTACGGAGGCCTGAACTCTTGCTTGACGCAGCTTCCAACGCGACGATTGAAAGCGCCGCAGCAACGCAATAGCCCGGAAGTACCATACGGAATGTCAGTATTTCCGAAAGGTATGGATGTATAACCATTGCCGAGCCAATAAGCGCGGCACCTGGCGCATTCGCAGCACCAACAAATCGCAATATTGCTACTACGAGCGCAGCTTGCAATAACAGGGCGCAAAGTCCAAGCGAAATGTAAAGGTCATTGATATTGACCCCAAGGGAATCGATTCCCCAGTCGAGCGCTCCGAGCAGAAAGCGCCCCTGTGTCAAAAAAACACCCAACTCCCCTTTGTTGAAGCCTTGCCCGAATGCGTAGTCATCAACGGCGAAACCACGAAGCACCGCGCCACCTTTGGCAACAAGTGCAACCGCAAAGAATATCAACAACAATCGGATCTGTCGCTGTATTGGCTGCTCGCCGAACTTGCCGCCAAGAAGCTTCATAGAACTGATAACAGAAGAATCGGACATTCTCATGCGATCTACGCCGCTATGCGAAGCTTTGATTTCACACCTCTTTGTTTTTTCTTCAATGCATTAGAAAAAATATCACTCGGTTCGGCGATGCATCCTGCCGAACTCGTCTGACGAACAAGCGAGACCCGTTTCATGCGTATGGCATGCCCCGTGCCTTTAACGCATTTATGCACTGCGCCTGCAGAAATCGCCTTGAGGTTCCATCCCCAATCCTCATATCCCATCTGCGCAAGAAGGTCCGTTTCCGGGTATGGATTTTCAACCAAGAAATCCTTTCGAACGAAGCACAGCGATGTCCAATAGTTGACCAACGCCAAACCCGCTAAATCAAAGGCTTCGCTCTCGCTGTCGATATGGACAAACACATGAGGGTCGTGCCCGAAATAAACATTCAACTCAGGATGAAGCACAAGTTCACGTGGGTCTGATCGCGCCATGTCGAACGCTTTGACGATCCAGCTCCTTTCCCATAAGTCATCGCCATCAAGAAAGGCGACATATTCTCCTTGGGCGAGCAAAGCAGCCTGATTTCGGCAATGTCCCACATCGCCATAGTCCATGGGAATTATTCTTGCATTGTCGATACCGGCAATGCAGCGTTGAACGACTTCCTTGGTCAGTTCGTCCGAGCGATCCATGGCCACCAGCAGCTCGACAGTCAGATTTTTTTCACGTGCTGATTCAAAACACCTGCGAACACTGTCCAGCGTGGGCTTTAGCAACAAGCCTTCCCTGTGTGCGTTCACAATCGCGGTTACGTCAACCTTCGACATTTGCAACTCCGCTACTTGTCTTTGAAGGCACGAAAAGCTTCGACTTGAACGCGCTCCACGAGCGCTCTGTCCCCAACTTTTTCTTCATTGCTTCCTGACGCCTTGCGACCTCTGCGGGGTCGCCGATGATCTGCTGAATTGCCGCGCAATATGCGTTTTCGTCGTCCAATGCATCGATCAACCAACCTGTTTCCTGCGTGACCAATTCCGATACTCCACCGACATTGCTCGCGATGATCGGAACGCCTGCTGCTGCCGCGTTGATAAGAACCGTTGGCATTCCCTCGAAGCGCGACGTAAAAAGAAATGCGCTGTATTTTTCCAGAGGAAGCTTGTTGAACGATGAGAAAAACCCCAGGACGCTGACGTTTTGAAATCCGCTCGCGAGCGACTTCAATTCGGTCTCGCGCGCGAACTCGCCTCCTCCATAAATATCCAGTGAAACAGGCGGCTTCTTTTTGATAATTCGAACCAGTAATTCCGTATTTTTTTGATAGCAGAATCGTCCGGCCCAGAATACCGCGGGCTGGGAATTGGCCAACGCTTCATTTCCATGCGAGGGATGAACGCCGTCCAATGCGGGCTGCGGCAAAAACTTCAACTTCTGCTTGAGAGATTTTGTTAGTCCGAATCTTTCGGCTACTTCGTCCAAAAACACCTGAGTATCGAAATAAACCGTATCGACATTCATGATGCCAGTCCGGAAGTGGGTATCTGCATAACCTGCACCACGGCCATCTTCAGTGAAATCACGGCAAAACAATGCAACATGAATTCGGCAGATTTTCTTGAAGGCGCGGCCCTTTTCCAGAATGGCGTCCCAGCACGCCAAGCTGTTCACATTCATGATGGACGCGGGTTGAATCGCGAATATCAGTGCTTCGACAATTCGTTGCCGGTTTTTTTGATTTAGCTTTGCGTCGTAGTCGGAAAGAACCAGCACTTGCGTTCCCGTGGGCAGCCAATCGAAGGCATCCACGTTTGCATGGTCCGTCAACACCAGCAGCACGGCCCGGACACCCAGTTTTTCCTGAGCCGCCCGCACCATGTTGACGCCAGCCAAGTCTGCGCCGCCCTTGACCAGCCAAGGCATGAAAAGAATGTGCTCGATACCGTCTGGAAGATCGTTGAAGATCTCACGCCAGGCGACACCGAGCTCGTCGACCGGCATACTGAAATTCGGTCGAAGCCGAAGATGCTTGCCATGTAAGGGATGGCAAGCTTCGATTTCGGGGTCGAGTGCCATTAAATCTGCGACCGTTTGCTTCACGACGGCCGAGATCCTTGGATTCATGCCCTTGAAGCGGCCTTCCTTGATTCCGTGCTCCAGATAGTGGAGCAGAGGGTGCACGTTGTGCAAAACGACATCGGGGTAGATGTCCCCGTACCACGCACAATCGAATTCTTCGCTTCCCTTGAGTCCTTCGAACCCGCCATATCGCAGGAAATGCAAATAAGGATCCTGACCATGGAGGTGAGGATAGGTCTCCAGATACCACTCGGGATCGAACAGATCGGTGGCACGAAGAATTTCGAGGTCGCGAGCCTCTTGCTCGCTCAGCAGCACGCCGTTGATTGAATAGGCGTTGGGAGAACCGGCAACACCTGAATAGGTGCCAGCTATTTCGCGGCCTTCGCTGGTTCCCCACTGGAGATAGTGGACAAGTGGATTTGCTCCGCTGAGCGCAACATCCTTGTACGTCTGGAGATACCACGCCGAGTCGAATTTCTCGCTGGGAGCTCTTCCTTCTTTCCCCCCGAAACGAAGGAAGTGCGACAACGCGTCCTTGGCTGAAACGTCTGGGTTCCTCGTTAGATACCAGTCCCTGTCGAAGAGGCCAGACCTTTTAACCAGGCTGGCGGCTCGATATTCCCTCACATACCGGACAGCGCGTACCAGCACATCCTTGACATTCATTATCTACTTCCACCACTCATTAACCTGCATCATTGCAAATCCGCTCAGTCCGTTCGAAGGCTTCAAAAAAGGTGCCGATGCCGATAACATCGTCAAGCTCGCAGTGAATTGAAACAGCCTAATTTCGCTCAGGAAATTTTGTGCGGAAAACGGAAACTTTTCAGTCGAAAATATTTGCCTGCTTCAGCGGCAAACCTCCGCTGTCCTTTTCCGACAATTGCGGCAGGACGCCGATATCGGGCCATTCGATACGCAGATCAGCGTCGTTCCAGGCGATGCACCTTTCGTGCTCGGGCGAGTAGTAGTCGGTGGTCTTGTACAAGAAATCCGCGCTTTCGCTCAGAACGAAGAACCCGTGCGCGAACCCCGGCGGAATCCATAGCTGCTTGTGGTTCTGGTCGTTGAGTTCGGTGCCGACCCAATGGCCGAAGGTCGAAGACGAGCGCCTGATGTCTACTGCCACGTCGAACACCGCGCCGCGGGCAACGCGCACCAGCTTGCCCTGCGCATTCTGAATCTGGTAGTGCAAGCCTCGGAGCACGCCACGCGACGATTTGGAATGGTTGTCTTGGACAAATTCAAATTTCTTGCCAACGGCTTCGTCGAATGCGCGTTGGTTGAAGCTCTCGAAAAAGAAGCCACGTGCATCGCCGAACACTTTCGGCTCGATGATCAGCACCTCGGGAATGGCTGTCTTGATCACGTTCATGAACGAACCTCCTCGGCGAGCAGGTGGTTCAGGTATTTGCCGTAACCATTCTTTTGCAGCGGCGCAGCCAACTTGGCCAACTGCTCACGATCGATAAACCCGTTGCGCCAAGCGATTTCTTCCGGGCAGGCAATCTTCAGCCCTTGACGATGTTCAAGGGTCGCGATGAATTGGCCCGCTTCGAGCAGGCTCTCATGCGTGCCGGTATCCAGCCACGCATAGCCGCGCTGCATGATCTGCACGCTGAGTTGGCCTAGGTCGAGGTAAGCCTGATTGACCGCCGTGATTTCCAACTCGCCGCGCGCGCTCGGCTTCACCGCCTTGGCGATGTCCACCACCTGGTTGTCATAGAAGTACAGGCCCGTCACCGCATAGCTGCTCTTCGGCTTCAGCGGCTTTTCCTCGATGCTGCTGGCCTTTCCTGCCGCATCGAACGCAACCACACCGTAGCGCTCCGGGTCATGCACGTGGTACGCGAACACCGTCGCACCAGCGTCCTTCGCATCGGCGCCGCCCAGCAGGTGCGCCAGATCGTGCCCATAAAAGATGTTGTCCCCCAACACCAGCGCACTCGGCGAATTCCCCACGAACTGCTCACCGATGATGAACGCCTGCGCCAGCCCGTCCGGGCTCGGCTGCACCGCGTACTGCAGGTTGATGCCCCACTGGCTGCCGTCGCCCAGCAGCTGCTGGAAGCGAGGCGTGTCCTGCGGCGTGCTGATGATCAAAATGTCGCGCATGCCGCCGAGCATCAGCGTGCTGAGGGGGTAATAGATCATCGGCTTGTCGTACACCGGCAGCAGTTGCTTGCTCATGGCCAGCGTGGCCGGGTGCAGGCGGGTGCCCGATCCACCGGCCAGGATGATGCCCTTGCGTTGCGTTGTCGTGGTCATGCGTTTCTTCTCGTGTGAATTCGCTTCTTGTCGTCTGTTCTCAGAGCGTTTCGCGCAGCATGCGCGCAACGCCTTCCTGCCAAGGCGGCAGGCGCAGGCCGAAGGTGGCCTGCAGTTTGGAAGTGTCCAGGCGCGAGTTGTGCGGCCGCTTCGCCGGCGTCGGAAACGCGCTGGTCGGCACGGCCTCGACGGCATCGGGGCCCGCCTTCAGCTCGACACCCGCCTGCTGCGCCAGCTCGAGCACGAAGCGCGCGTAGCCGTGCCAGGTGGTCTCGCCGCCGGCAATCGCGTGGTACAGCCCGGCTTTCGACGGGTCTTGCAGCGTCGCGCGAATGGCGTGCGCGGTCACGTCGGCCAGCAGTTCCGCTCCGGTGGGGGCGCCGAACTGGTCGTCGATGACGGTCAGCTTGTCGCGCTCCTTGGCCAGCCGCAGCATGGTCTTGGCGAAGTTGCCGCCCCGCGCCGCATACACCCAGCTGGTGCGAAAGATCAGGTGCTTCGGGCAGTTCTGCGCCACCAGCTGCTCGCCCTCGAGCTTGGTCTGGCCGTATACGCTGAGCGGGCCGGTCGCGTCGTCTTCCTTCCAGGGCTTGCTGCCGCTGCCGTCGAAGACGTAGTCGGTCGAGTAATGCACCATCAGCGCGCCGATCTGCCGGGCCGCCTCGGCCACCACGCCGGGCGAGGTGGCGTTGAGCTTGCGCGCGAACTCGGGCTCGCTCTCGGCCTTGTCGACGGCGGTGTGCGCCGCGGCATTGACGATGACGTCGGGGCGCACCTTGAGCACGGTCTCCGCCAGCTGCTCGGGCCGGCTGAAGTCGGCGTGGAAATCGGTGCTGTCGAAGTCGAGCGCCACCAGCTCACCGAGCGGCGCCAGGCTGCGCTGCAGTTCCCAGCCGACCTGCCCGCCCTTGCCCAGCAGCAGCAGCTTCATGCCGCGGCCTTCGTCGGTGCGGTCGATGCTGCAGGTGCGGCGTCGTATTGCTTTTCGACCCACTCGCGGTAGGCACCGCTTTGCACGTTGTGCACCCACTCGCTGTTCGCGAGGTACCACTCCACCGTCTTGCGGATGCCGGTGTCGAAGGTCTCGGCGGGCTTCCAGCCGAGTTCGCGCTCCAGCTTGCGCGCGTCGATGGCGTAGCGGCGGTCGTGGCCGGGGCGGTCGGTGACGTACGTGATCTGCGCGTTGTACGGCTTGCCGTCGGCCTTGGGGCGCAACTCGTCGAGCAGCGCACACACGGTGTTGACGATCTCGATGTTGGGCTTCTCGTTCCAGCCGCCGACGTTGTAGGTTTCACCGAGCCGGCCGGCCTCGAGCACGCGGCGGATGGCGCTGCAGTGGTCCTTCACGTAGAGCCAGTCGCGCACCTGCATGCCGTCGCCGTACACGGGCAGCGGCTTGCCGGCCAGCGCGTTGACGATCATCAACGGGATCAGCTTCTCGGGGAAGTGGAAGGGACCGTAGTTGTTCGAGCAGTTGGTGGTGAGCACCGGCAGGCCGTAGGTGTGGTGCCAGGCGCGCACGAGGTGGTCGCTGGCGGCCTTGCTCGCCGAGTACGGGCTGTTGGGCTCGTACTTGTGCTCTTCGGTGAAGGCGGCGTCGGTCTTGGAAAGCGAGCCGTACACCTCGTCGGTCGACACGTGCAGGAAGCGGAAGGCGGTCTTCTCGTCGGCCGGCAGCGCGCTCCAGAAACCGCGCACCGACTCGAGCAGGCGGAAGGTGCCGAGCACGTTGGTCTGCACGAAGTCTTCGGGGCCGTGGATGGAGCGGTCGACGTGCGACTCGGCGGCAAAGTTGACCACGGCGCGCGGCTTGTGCTCGGCCAGCAGGCGGTCGATAAGGGCGCTGTCGCCGATGTCGCCCTGCACGAAGATGTGTCGGGGGTTGCCCTTGAGCGACGCGAGGGTCTCGAGGTTGCCCGCGTAGGTCAACTTGTCGAGATTCACGACCGGCTCGTCGCTGTTCGCGATCCAGTCGAGTACGAAATTGGCGCCAATGAAGCCAGCGCCGCCGGTAACCAAGATCATGGAGTCCCCTGAATGTTGGAAGTCATCGCCTTGTCGCAATGAACGTAACGCGCGATTATCCCATTGGGTCAACAGGCCGAAACACAAGACGTTACCGTTCTCTTCACCCCGTGTTTACAATCGCGGCACTGCAGGAGAGCGGGCCACCCGGTGGCCCTACCGAAGGCGCAAACTCCCATAAACGCTCAGGTCGGCCCGACGAAGTCTTGAAAAGGCTTCGGCAAGGGGTCAGTACTGCACCACATCAAACGCCGTCTGGAGAGCCATCGCACCGTTCATTGGTCGCGATGCACCGAAGGAGCAAACCCGTTGCAATGGCGCAACAGGTGAATCTCTCAGGTACCGAGGACAGGGGGAGCGGCAACTTGGACTTCGGTCGTCCGGTTGCCTGCTATTGATTCAATAGCACACCACGCCCGTCGTTCAAGCGCTGCAACCTCAAAGGTACTTGAAATGCGCGTGATCGTTCTTGGCGCCGGCCTGCTCGGCGTGACCTCGGCTTACTACCTCCAGCAACTCGGCCACGAAGTGACCGTGATCGACCGGCAGGCCACCCCGGCCGCCGAAACCAGCTTCGCCAACGGCGGGCAGATCTCGGTGAGCCATGCCGAACCCTGGGCCAACCCCAGCGCGCCGCTCAAGGTGCTGCAATGGCTGGGCAAGGAAGACGCCCCGCTGCTCTTTCGCATCCGCGCGGACATGCGCCAGTGGCTCTGGGGCCTGCAGTTCCTGCGCGAATGCACGCCGGCGCGCACCCGCCACAACATCGAACAAATCGTTCGCCTGGGCACCTACAGCCGCGAGATGTTGCAACAGTTGCGCCGCGACACGCGAATCGACTACGACCAGCGCACCCAAGGCATCCTGCACTTCTATACGACGCAGAAGGAGTTCGACGGCGCCCTCGCCCCCGCCGAGCAGATGCGCGCCCTGGGCTGCGAACGCCAGGTCATCTCGGCCGACGAGGCGGTGAAGATCGAGCCAGCCCTCGCCCACATCCGCCCGAAGCTGGCCGGCGCCACCTTCACGGCCGAGGACGAGTCGGGCGATGCCAACCGCTTCGCGCGCGAACTGTCGAAGCTCGCCGCCGCGGCCGGCGTGAAGTTCCTCATGAGCCACACCATCACCGCACTGCGCGAAGCCGGCGGCGCCATCGACCACGTCGAGGTGACCGACAACGAAGGCCGTTTCCAGCGCATTCGCGGCGACGCCTTCGTGATGGCGATGGGCTCGCTGAGCCCGCTGCTCGCCGCGCCGCTGGGCATCCGCCTGCCGATCTACCCGGCCAAGGGCTATTCGGTGACGCTGCCCGTGAAGGACGCCGCCAAGGCGCACCAGGTCTCGCTGACCGACGACGAGTTCAAGCTGGTGTTCTCGCGCTACACCTCGGAGACGGGCGACCGCCTGCGCATCGCCGGCACGGCCGAGCTCAACGGCTACGACCGCGACCTGAACCAGGTGCGCTGCGAGGCCATCGTGCGCCGCGTCGAAGAACTGTTCCCCGGCGCCGGCGACACCACGCAGGCGCAGTTCTGGACCGGCCTGCGCCCGGCCACGCCGAGCAACGTGCCGCTGATCGGCAAGACCAAGCTCGCCAACCTGTTCCTGAACACGGGCCACGGCACGCTGGGCTGGACGCACGCGTGCGGCTCGGGCAAGTCGATCGCCCGCATCGTGAGCGGGCTGGCGCCGGAGGTCGATTTCGCGTTCACCGGCATGCCCGCGCCGCAGCCGCGCGTGCTGCAGCCGGCCTGATCGACTCGACCGGCCTGCGGGCCGGTCAGTCGTTGCTGGTGAACACCGTCAGCACCCCGGTATAGCCATACAGGTGATGCCGGGCGATTTCGCCCGCCGCGAAGAACCCCACCAGCGGCACGTCGCCCAGCGCGTGCCGCACGATCTGCAGCTCCGCGCCCGGCGCACCGAAGTGCGGTCCGCCGCGCCCGGAGCAGCTCACGTACACCGCGCCCGCGATGCGCCGCGCCGGGTGCGGGGCCGCCTCGGCCTCGCCCGCGGCCACGGCGCGCGCGGTGGCCAGGGTCTGTTCCTCGGGCTCCAGCTCTTCGCGGATTTCCGCGCAGATGCGCATCAGGTCGGCCCGCGCGGCCTGCGCGTTGCGGCGGCAGAAGGTCAGGCGCATGCCGGCCTCGGCGGTGTCGGCAATGGCGATGCCGCGCCGCGTGGGGTCCAGGCCGATGATGTGGCGCACCAGCACGTCGGCGCCCAGGTCGCCGGTGCGGCGGATGCCGTCGCTGCCCGCGTCGGCCAGCCCGACCAGCGTGTTGCGCACGGCGTCGATGGCCTCCTGCGGCCGCTCGAGCGACACCTGCAGGTCGGCCAGCAGCACGTCGAGCGCAGGCTGGCCGTCGAGCTTGAGCAGCAGGTTGCCGTCGGCCTCGGTGATTTCGCGCTCGCGCACGGCGCCCGAGCGCAACGGCTGGCAGCCCTGCGTGACGCGCGAGACCACGCGCACGCCCTCGCCGAACACCACGCCCGACATGCCGCCGGAAAACACCCCGCCCGCCGCCCCGTGGCCGCGGATGTTGCCGTTGCCGCCGATGGCGAACTGCAGCGAGCCGCCGCGCCCGGAAGACAGCCCGCCGAACAGGTAGCCGGTGTCGGTGCGCCCGGCCATCTCGCCGACCAACTCGGCCAAGTCGGGCGTGGCAGGGTCGGCATGCACCAGCGCCGTGTGCGCCTCGAAGCCGCTCATCTCCGAATTGCCCAGCGGCGCCACGCCCGAAAACACGCGGTACTGATCGCTGGGCAGCGCGCACAGCATCAGGCTGATGCCGGGTTCGTCGAAATATTCGGCATTGTTGGCCGACACGCCGATGCCGACGGTGCCCGACCAGTCCGTCACCTCGGGCAGCTCGGCGCTCAGGTGGTCGAGGATGTCCTGCGCCTCGCTCGCGTAGTGGTCGGTGATGTAGAGCAGCCCGAGCGTGGGGGCTGACGCGTAGTCGGGCAAGGCCATCTGCGCGCGCAACTGAGCCAGCACGAGGCCGGCTGCCATGCGCCACTGGGGATGGGTGGCATGACCGGAGGGAAACAACTTCATGATGCGTGCCGACCCGTTCTCTTCAAAAAATATGCGTGTATGACGTCAGCGCCGCGCGGAGGTTCGCTTGCGGGCGGCGGTGGCGGTCTTCTTTTTGGCGGCCGGCGCGGCAGGGGCCTTGCCGGCGGCGGACTTCGCGGCTGACCTGGCCGCCGTTTTAGCGGCGGTCTTGGCCGCTGGCCTGGCGGCGGCCTTTTTCGCGGCCGCCGGCTTGCCCATCACCTTGCCCACGGCATCGGCCAGTGGCTGGGCCATCGCGGGCACCTTGAGCTGCGCGGCGTCCTGCAGCGCGGTGCTGGCGATCTGCTGGAACTGTTCGGTGAGCGCGCCCCACCACTGCATCGGGTCGACCACGCCGGCAGCGCCGGCTTTCGCGGACCCGGATTTGCCTGCAGCCGCCTTGGCGCGCGACTTCGCGGCCGGTGCTTCTGCTTCTTCGTGCTCGGGGGCTTCCTCATCAGCCTCCTCGATTTCCTGGTCCTCCTCGTCCTCTTCAGCCTCCTCGACCTCTTCGGGCTCGGCCCGTCCAGTCGCCCAAGGCGCCGCGGCCGGAGCAGGTGAAGCCGCCGCGGGCGCCGGCGCCATCGCGGCCGCCTGCTTGGTGAACGCGCTGGCGATGTCTTCCATGCGCACGTTCATGCCGCGCAGGGTCGACAAGGTCATCTTCTGCACCTCGAGCGCCTGGATGGTCGCCTTCAGCGCATGGCCGTTCTGCTCCAGCCAGTACTGCACCGTCTTGAGTTCCTGGATGCGCTTGTCGACCTCTTCCACGCTCAGCGTGGGCGCCACCCAGCTCGCCAGGCTCGGAATGCCGGGCACCGAGCCCGCCCCGGCACCGGCGGCGGCACCCCCGGCAAGGTTCTTCAGGAAGTCGAATCCGGGGACGAACTGGCTGAAGTCGAAGGGCTTGTTGGCATTGCTCATGGGCGGGGGTCTCCAGGCTGGGTTTTCTTGTGTTGCCAGCTTACTCCAAGGCCCGGTGCGCGCGCCGCCCTCAGACCCCGTCGCGCACCTTGCTGAACACCTTCCAGAAGGTGGCGTCCTGCGAGGTGGCGAAGTTGATGCGCATCATCGTGCTCGGCGGCCGGCGCGCATGAAAGAGCGAGCCCGGCGCCAGCAGGTAGCCCTGGTCGAGCATGCGCTGGGTGAGCGCGTCGGTGTCCACCCCGGTGTCGACCCAGCCGAACAGGCCCGCCGGCTCCGACGCGAAGGTGCAGCCGTGCGACATCGCCAGCTTCACCGCCCGCCCGCGCGCGCCGTCGAGCCGGATGCGCACGCGCTCCGAATGCCGGCGCAGCTGCCCCTGGTCGATGCACCACGACAAGGCCCGCTCGAACAGCGTGGGCGAGGTCAGCGTGGCCAGCAGCTTGGTCTCCAGCAGCCGCTCCTTCAGCGCGGGCGCCGCGGCCAGGAAGCCGATGCGCCAGTTGGGCGCCAGAATCTTCGCGAAGCCGCTCACGTAGATGGTGCGCCGCAGCCCGTCGAGCGCGCTCAGCCGCGTGGCGTGCTCGGGCGCGAGGTGGCTGTAGGTGTCGTCCTCGACGATGTGAAAGTCGTGCTCGTTGGCCAGCTGCAGCACACGGTGCGCGCTGCCAGGCGTCAGGCTGTAGCCCGTGGGGTTGTGCAGCACGCTCACGCTCACGAACAGCTTGGGCTGGTGCAGCTTGCAGTACTGCGCCATCACCTCCAGGTCGGGCCCGTCGGCGCGCCGCGGCACCGGCAGGATGCGCATGCCCAGGGCCTCCAGCCGCGCGAACTCCAGCGCCCAGCCCGGCTCCTCGACCATCACCGGGTCGCCGGCGCGCAGCAGCGTGCGGCTCACGATGTCCAGCGCATGCGTGGCGCCGATGGTGGTCACGATCTGATCGGGCGACGCCGGAATGTTGATGCCCACCAGCTTCTGCGACAGGCTGCGCCGCAGGCTGGTGTCGCCCGACGGCTCGCCGTATTGCAGCGACAGCTCCTGCAGCGCGGCCGTGCTGGTCATGCGCCGCACGGCGGTGGGCATGAAGGTCGATGCCATCCAGTCCGGCGGGAACACACCCATGCCCGGCTGCGGCTTGTCGCTGGGGCGGTGGAACATGCTGCGGATCAGCGAACTGGCGTCGGCCGGCACGCGCGAGGCCATCATCTGCACGGCCATGGCGGCCGGCATGCCGGCCACGCCGCTCGGCTCCACGCCCGTGCCTGAATTGCCTGAGCTGCCCGAACTGCCCGAACGGCCGTCGTTCGCCGGCGCGGCGTCGCGCACATAGAAGCCCTTCTGGCGCCGCGCCTCCACCAGCCCCTGCGCCAGCAGCTGGTCGTAGGCGGCCACCACCGTGTACGGGCTCACGCCCTGCTGCCGCGCGCATTCGCGCACCGAGGGCAACCGGGCGCCGGGTGGCAGCAGCCGGGTGCGGATGCGCTCGGCCAGGCGGTCGGCCAGCTGGGCGGTGAGCGACTGGGTGGAGGTGCGTGTCAGCATGCGTTCGGCGCTCTCGCGGCAGGAGCGCCGGCCCTCTTGAGGCGGCGCTGTGTCGACGGATTGACCAATACAGATTCCCCGATTGTTCGATCATCTGTACTGGCACTGTAATGGTCTGAAGTTTAGAGTGTGTGTCATGAACTGGCAAGAATTCACCGCGCTGCTGGTGCTGGCCACGGCGATGAGTTTTTCGCCCGGTCCCAACACCACGCTCTCCACGGCCCTGGCGGCCAACGGCGGGCTGCCGCGCGCCATGCGCTTCGTGGTGGCCGTGCCCATCGGCTGGACCTTGCTGCTGGTGCTGTGCGCCGCCGGCCTGGGCGCGCTGGTGGTGGCGGTGCCGCCGCTGCGCGTGGCCATCAAGGCGCTGGGCATCGGCTACCTGCTGTGGCTGGCCTACAAGCTCAGCGGCAGCGCCACCCTGGGCAAGGCCGACGGCGCCCGGCTGTCGGTCGGGTTCGGGCAGGGCGTGATGCTGCAGTTCGTCAACATCAAGGCCTGGCTGCTGGCGCTCACGCTGGTGGCGGGCTGGATCGCCGGGCAGCCCGACGCGCTGGCCCGCTTCGCCATCGTGGCGCCGGTGATGCTGTTCTTCGCCTTCACCAGCAACTTCACCTACGCGCTGGTCGGCGCGCTGTTGCGCGACTGGCTCGCCAAGGGCGCGCGGCTGCTGTGGTTCAACCGCGCCATGGCGCTGGTGCTGGTGCTCACCGCGTGGTGGATGGTGCGCGTATGAAGCTCGACCTGAAGGACGAGACGCTGGGCATGTGGCTCGGCGTGCTGGGGGTGGCGATGTTCGCCGTCACCCTGCCCATGACGCGCCTGGCCACCGGCACGCAGGAGGCGCCGCAGCTTTCGCCGTGGTTCGTCACGCTCGGCCGGGCGGCGCTGGCCGGCCTGCTGTCGGCGGTGTTCCTGCTGGTCACGCGCTCGCCGCGGCCCGCCGCGCACCAGTGGAAGTCGCTGGGCGTCGCGGTGCTGGGCAACTGCATCGGCTTTCCGCTGCTGCTGGCCTACGCGCTGCGCGTGGTCACGGCCAGCCATGCGGCGGTGGTGACGGCGCTGCTGCCGCTGGTCACGGCCGCGGTGGCGGCCTGGGTGCTGCACCAGCGCGCGCGGCTCGGCTTCTGGGTGTGCGCGGTCGCGGGCAGCCTGCTGGTGGTGGTGTTCTCGGTGCTGCGCGCGAGCCAGGCCGGTCACGCGGGCACCGGTTTCGGCTTCGAGTGGGCCGACCTGCTGCTGGTGGGCGCGGTCATTGCCGCCTCGTTCGGCTACATCTACGGCGCGCAGGTCACGCCGTCGCTGGGCGCGGAGCGCGTGATCTGCTGGGTCTGCGTGATGGCCCTGCCCTTCACGCTACCGGCCACGCTGGCGCTGTGGCCCACGCAGCCCATCGCCACCACGTCGTGGCTGGGCTTCGTGTACGTCGGCATGTTCTCGATGTGGATCGGCTTCTTCGCCTGGTACCGCGGCCTGGCCCTGGGCGGCGCGCTGCGCGTGAGCCAGACGCAGCTGCTGCAGCCCTTCCTGTCGATCCTCGCGTCCATCCCCATCCTGGGCGAGCCGCTGGACCTGGTGACGCTGGGCTTCGCCGTCGCGGTGGTCGCCACCGTGGTCATCGGCAAGCGGCTGTCGCAGCCGGCCGGCGCGGCCCACCCGGCCCACCCGGCGAAGGCGGCCGCGCGGAAAATAGCGCCTGCCGCCGCCGGCAAGGCGAGCCCGCGCGGACGCTGATCCGCCTGTACCCTCTCGTTCGAATTTCACCTCTCCGCCTGAAAGAAGCACCCCATGAACTGGAAACTCGCCGCACGTGCCGCCAAGATGAACCCCTCGGTGCTGCGTGAAATCCTCAAGGTCACCGAACGCCCCGGCATCATCAGCCTGGCCGGCGGCCTGCCCTCGCCCAAGACCTTCCCGATCCAGGCCTTCGCCGACGCCTGCGCCGAAGTGCTGCACACCGACGGCCAGGCCGCCCTGCAGTACGCCGCCAGCGAAGGCTACGCGCCGCTGCGCCAGGCCGTGGCCGACATGCTGCCCTGGGACGTCGACGCCTCGCAGGTGCTCATCACCACCGGCTCGCAGCAAGGCCTCGACCTGGTGGCCAAGGTGCTGATCGATCCGGGCAGCAAGGTGCTGGTCGAGACGCCCACATACCTGGGGGCGCTGCAGGCCTTCGGCCCGATGGAGCCGCACCCCGTGGGCGTGGCCAGCGACGACGACGGCGTGATCGTCGAAGACCTGGTGGCCAAGGCCGGGGACGCGCGCTTCGTCTACCTGCTGCCCAACTTCCAGAACCCCACCGGCCGCACGATGACCGAGGAGCGCCGCGCCGCCGTGTCGGCCGCCGCCGCCGAGGCCAACCTGCCGATCGTCGAGGACAACCCCTACGGCGAGCTCTGGTTCGACGAAGCCCCGCCCCTGCCGCTGGCCGCGCGCAACCCCGAAGGCGTGATCTACCTGGGCTCGTTCTCCAAGGTGCTGGCCCCCGGCCTGCGCCTGGGCTTTCTGGTGGCGCCCAAGTCGATCTACCCGAAGCTGCTGCAGGCCAAGCAGGCCGTCGACCTGCACACGCCGATCTTCACGCAGCGCATGGTGTCCTCGGTGATGAAGGACGGCTTTCTCGACCGCCACGTGCCCACCATCCGCGCGCTGTACAAGAGCCAGCGCGACGCCATGATCGCCGCGCTGCAGCGCGAGATGAAGGGCCTGGACGTGAAGTTCAACGCCCCCAAGGGCGGCATGTTCCTGTGGGCGCGGCTGCCCGAGGGCATCGACACCGTCACGCTGCTGCCCAAGGCGGTGGAGCGCAACGTGGCCTTCGTGCCCGGCGCGCCCTTCTACGCCGGCGAGGGCGATCCGCGCACGCTGCGCCTGTCGTTCGTGACGGCCAGCGTCGAGCAGATCGACGTCGCCATCGCGGCGCTGGCGCAAACCCTGCGCGAAGAGCTGGTGCTGCTCGGCGACAAGACGCTGGCCGCAGCGCAGATCTGAGCCTGAGCCTGAACCCGCGCCCGAACCGCACACCCACCCTTTCCAGGAGCCCGCCGTGATCGGCCTCGCCACTCTCTCGCTGTTCCTGCTCGCGGTGCTGGCGCTGTTCCTGTCGCCGGGCCCGAACATGGCCTTCGTGCTGTCGCACGGCGTGGCCCATGGCCCGCGCGGCGGCTTCGCGGCGGCGCTGGGCATCTCGGCGGCCGACCTGGTGCACACGCTGTTCGCGGCCACCGGCGTCACCGCGCTGGTGGCGGCCTGGCCGCCGTCGTTCGACCTGCTGCGCTACGCGGGCGCGCTGTACCTGGTGTGGCTGGCGGTGCAGGCGTTGCGTGGCGGCGGTGCACTGCGCATGGGCGCGCAGGCACAGCCCGCCGGCTTCGGCCGCATCGTGCACATGGCGCTGCTGAACAACCTGGTCAACCCGAAGGCGCTGCTGTTCTTCATGGTGTTCCTGCCGCAGTTCGTCGACCCCGCGCGCGGCAGCGTGCCGCTGCAGCTGGTGCAGCTCGGCGTGGTGCTGTCGCTGGCCGCGCTGGCGTTCAACACCCTGCTGGGCGCGTGCAGCGGCCAGGTCGGGCGCTGGCTGCAACGCCGCCCCGGCGCGGCCCGCCTGCAGGGCAACCTGCTCGCCGCCGTGATGCTGGGGCTGGCGCTTCGGCTGCTGTTCCTCGAGCGGCCCGTGCCGCGCTGAGAAGGAAACCCATGAATGTCCTGAAGATCGCAGCCTTCTCCGATGGCGAGACGGGCGGCAACCCCGCCGGCGTCGTGATCGACGATGCACGCCATGCAGCCGATGCATTGCCCGACACGGCACGCATGCAGGCGCTGGCCGCCGAGGTCGGTTTCTCGGAAACCGCCTTCGCCGCGCGCACCGACGACGGCTGGCGCGTGCGCTACTTCTCGCCGCAGACGGAGGTGCCGTTCTGCGGCCACGCGACCATCGCGCTGGGCGCTGCGCTCGCGCTGCGGCACGGCGACGGCGTGTTCGCGCTGACGCTCAACCACGCGCGCATCACCGTCGAAGGCCGGCGCGACGGCGCCTTGGTGGCCGCCGCATTGCAGTCGCCGCCCACGCGCAGCGCGGCCGCATCGCCCGAACTGGTCTCGCAGGCGCTCGCCGTGTTCGGCTACGGGCCCGACGACCTCGACCCGCGCATTGCGCCGGCCGTCGCGCATGCGGGCGCCGATCACCTGGTGCTGGCGCTGAAGAGCCGCGCGCTGCTGTCGGCCATGCGCTACGAACTCGAAGCCGGTCGCGCGCTGATGAACGGCGCCGGCCTCACGACCGTCGTGCTGGTCCATGCCGAGAGCGCGCAGCGCTTTCACACCCGCAACCCCTTCGCCTCCGGCGGCGTCTACGAAGACCCCGCGACCGGCGCCGCCACCGCCGCGCTGGCCGGCTACCTGCGCGACATCGGTTGGCCGCACGGCGGTGCCATCGACGTGGTGCAGGGCGAAGACATGGGCATGCTGTCGAGGCTGCGCGCAGACATCGCGCCCGAAGCGGGCAGCTCGGTGCGCGTGTCGGGCACCGCGCGCGTCATGGCGAACTGAACCGATCCATCAACGAAAAACGAGAGAGAAGACAACCATGCTCAACATCTGGGGCCGCATCAGCTCGATCAACGTCCGCAAGGTGGTGTGGTGCGCGCAGGAACTCGGGCTCGACTTCCAGCGCACCGAGGCCGGCGGCAAGTTCGGCGTGGTGCAGACGCCCGAATACCTGGCGCTGAACCCGAACGCCATGGTGCCCGCCATCGACGACGGCGAGGGCGACGAGCGCGTCACGCTGTGGGAGTCGAACGTGATCGTGCGCTACCTGTGCGCCAAGCATTCGCACGGCACCTTCTACCCGAGCGCGCTGCCCGCGCGCTTCGACGCCGAGCGCTGGATGGACTGGCAGCAGACCACGCTCAACCGCGCGAGCCGCGACGCCTTCGTGCAATGGGTGCGAACGCCGCCGGCCGAGCGCAGGCAGCCGCTCATCGACGCCTCGGTGCGCGAGAGCGAGGCGCTGTTCGCCATGCTCGACGCGCACCTCGGCCAGCGCGCCTTCATGGGCGGCGACAGCTTCACCATGGCCGACATTCCGGTCGGCTGCGAGGCGCACCGCTGGTTCGGCCTGCCCGCGGCCGAGTACCGCCGCCCGACCTGGCCGAACGTGGAGCGCTGGTATGCCGAACTTCTTTCCCGCCCGGGCGCGCGCGGCGTGCTCGACCTGACCCTCGAATGAACCCCATGAAATCCCGCCCCTTCAAGCAAGTCGACGTCTTCACCGCCACCCCCTACTACGGCAACCCGCTCGCGGTGGTCATCGACGGCCAGGACCTCGACGACGAGGCCATGCAGCGCTTCGCGCGGTGGACCAACCTGTCGGAAACCACCTTCCTGCTGCCGCCGACCGACCCCGCGGCCGACTACCGCGTGCGCATCTTCACGCCCGGCGGCGAGCTGCCCTTTGCCGGCCACCCGACCATCGGCAGCTGCCATGCCTGGCTGCAGGCCGGCGGCAAGCCCAAGGCGGCCGGCCAGGTGGTGCAGCAGTGCGGCGCCGGGCTGGTGCCGCTGCGCCGCGAAGGCACGCGGCTGGCCTTCGGCGCGCCGCCGCTCAGGCGCAGCGCACCGAGCCCCGCGCTGCTGGCCAAGGTGGCCGGCGCGCTGGGCCTGAAGGCGCAGCAGATCGTCGCGGCGCAGGTGCTGGACAACGGCCCCGTGTGGTTCGGGCTGCTGGTCAACGACGCCGACGCCGTGCTCGCGCTGCAGCCCGACCACCGCGCGCTGAAGGAGCTGGGCGTGAAGGCCGGCGTGGCCGGGCTGCCGCTCGCCCACGACACCTCGCTGCTCATCGGCCGCTCCAACCGCGAGGCGCGCGCCTTCGGCAACCGGCCCGCCACGCCCAACGAAGACGGCGCGAAGATCGACCTCGAGGTGCGCGCCTTCGCCGAGCCCATCGGCGTGCAGGAAGACCCGGTCACCGGCAGCCTGAACGCGAGCCTGGCTGAATGGCTGATCGCCGACGGCCACATGCCCGAGCGCTACCTGGCCGCGCAGGGCCAGTGCCTGGGCCGCGCGGGGCGCGTGTACATCGAGCGCGACGCCGCCGGCAAGATCTGGGTCGGCGGCGACGCCGTGACCTGCGTCGACGGCCACGTCACGCTGTAGAAATCACGCGAGACAAACGCAAGCGCCCCACAAGGAGACCCCCGCACCATGCACGCGCAGCTCGACCACCTCGTGATTGCCGCCGCCTCGCTGGACGAGGGCGTGGCCTGGTGCGAAGCCACGCTGGGCGTCGCGCCGCAGCCCGGCGGCACGCACCCGCTGATGGGCACGCACAACCGGTTGCTGAACATCGCGAGCGACGCCTTTCCGGCGGCCTACCTCGAAATCATCGCGATCGAACCGGGCAAGCGGCCGGCGCGCCCGCGCACGCACCGCTGGTTCGACCTGGACGACAGCGCGCTGCAGGCCGGGCTCGCGCAGCGCGGGCCGCGGCTGATTCATTTCGTGGCCCGCGTGCCCGACGCGCAGGCGGCCACGCACGCGCTGGCGCACGAAGAGCATGCACACATCGACCGCGGCCCGCTCATCCAGGCCTCGCGCGACACGCCGGCCGGCCGGCTCGAATGGCAGATCACCGTGCGCGACGACGGCCAGCGCCTGTTCTACGGCGCGCTGCCCACGCTCATCCAGTGGGGCCCTGTGCACCCGACCGACGCCCTGCCCAGCTCGGGCCTGGCGATGCGCACGCTGCGCGCCGTGCACCCGCGCGCACCGGCGCTGGCCGCCGCGCTGCAGGCCGTGGGCATGCACACCATGCCGGTCGATGCCGGCCCGCCCAACCTCATTGCCGTGCTCGACACGCCGCGCGGCCCCGTCACGCTCGAATCCAAGGGACTCTGACCATGCTCAGCCTCGCCGAAATCGCCTGGTTCGCGCTGGCCTCGCTGCTGCTGGCGCTCACGCCGGGGCCGAACATGATCTATTGCGTGTCGCGCACGCTCATCCAGGGCCGGCGCGCGGGGCTGATCTCGCTGGGCGGCGTGCTCACGGCTTTCCTCGTGCACCTGTTCGCCGCCGCGCTCGGGCTCACCGCACTGCTGCTGGCCGTGCCGCTGGCGTTCGACGCCATTCGACTGGCCGGCGCGGGCTACCTGCTGTGGCTGGCGTGGCAGGCCGTGAAGCCGGGCGGCAACGCGCCCTTCGAGGCGCGCGTGCTGCCGGCCGACCCGCCGGCCAGGCTGTTTCGCATGGGCTTCCTGACGAACCTGCTGAACCCGAAGGTGGCCATGTTCTACCTGTCGTTCTTTCCGCAGTTCATCCACCCCGAGCGCGGCTCGGTGCTGCTGCAGAGCATGCAGCTGGGCATCGCGCAGATGGCGACCAGCGCGGCCGTCAACACGGTGATGATCGTCGGCGCCGCGAGCATCACGGCCGTGCTGTCGCAAAGCGCGGGCTGGCTGCGCGCGCAGCGCTATGTCATGGGCAGCGTGCTGGCGGCCTTGGCCGTGCGCGTGGCGCTGACCGAACGCAAGTGATTCCCCGGAACGCAAAGACAACCACCGAAAGAAGCCCGTGAGATTCACCCGCGAAGAGATCGAAGCCGCGCAGCGCACCGTGCACGCAGCCATGCCCGCCACGCCGCAGTACGCCTGGCCGCTGCTGTCGCAGCGCCTGGGCGCCACGGTGTGGGCCAAGCACGAGAACCACACGCCGGCGGGTGCCTTCAAGATCCGCGGCGGCCTGACGTACTTCGAAACATTGGCGCGCGAGCAGCCCGAGGTGCGCCACGCCATCAGCGCCACGCGCGGCAACCACGGCCAGTCGGTGGGCTTCGCCACCCGGCGCCACGGCCTGGCCGCGACCATCGTGGTGCCGCACGGCAACTCGACCGAGAAGAACGCGGCGATGCGCGCGCTGGGCGTCACGCTGGTGGAGCATGGCGACGACTTCCAGGCGGCCTCCGAGCACGCGGGCCTGCTGGCCGAGCGCGACGGGTTGCACCGCGTGCCGTCGTTCCACCGCGAGCTGGTGCGCGGGGTGTCGACGGCGTATGTCGAATTCTTCGATGCGTTGTCGGCCACGCCGCCCGATGTGCTGTTCGTGCCCATCGGCCTGGGTTCGGGCTTTGCCGCCGCGGCGGCGGCGCGCGCGCATTGCGGGGTGTCGACGAAGCTCATCGGCGTGGTGTCGGCGCACGCCACGGCGTACCGCGATTCCTTCCGCGCGGGCAAGCCGGTCGAGTCGCCCGTGACCACCCGGCTGGCCGACGGCATGGCCTGCCGCACGCCGGTGCCGGAGTCGGTCGAGGTGATCCTGCGCGAGGCCGACGACGTGGTCACGGTCACCGACGACGAAATCGCCAATGCCATGCGCATTCTTTTCAGCGACACCCACAACGTGGCCGAGGGCGCCGGTGCCGCGGCGTTGGCGGCGGCGCTTCAGCAGCAGGAGCGCTGGCGTGGCAAGACGGTGGGCATCAGCGTGAGCGGGGGGAATGTCGACTCGGACATGTTTGCCGGAGTGCTGTCACGCGCTGCTTCTTGAGCGAGGGCTGGCAGGTTCGGGACGTGTCAACAACGATCACGTCGCCGGCGTGATCGCGGCCTGAACATCGCCACCACTCAGGGCAGCGGCGCCGTATTCGCCGTACCCAGCGGCAACCTGGAAACCTCCGCCAGCAACAACGCCAGCTGCCGGGCAGCCGCATCGATCACCGCCTGCCCGCTGGCCGCGGTCGCAGCCGCCGCGTTGCCCGCGGCGCCGTGGGCGTTGTAGTCCTCCATCGCCCAGCCGAGCTTGGCGCTCTTGCCGTTGCCGAGGATCGCGTAGTCGGCCGCGCGCTGCTCCGAGGTCGAACGGAAATCCTTCGCCTCGCTCATTCGTACCAGCTGCGGCGTCAGCGCCAGCATCATCGACGTCTCGATCTCGCCCGCATGCACGCCGAAGCGGTGCTCCTGCGCGCTGAACTGCGCGCCCGCGTCGCCCAGCGGCAGGTTGAACCAGCTCACGCTGTACACGATGAGCCCGTGCGTCGCGCGCAGTTCGCGCGCCACGATGTCCATGGCGCCCACGTGACCGCCGTGGGCGTTGAACAGCACCAGCTTCTTCACGCCGGCACGCGCCACGCCCGCGCCGATTTCGTTCCACACGCGAATGAGCGTTTCGGCAGACAACGTGAGCGTGCCCGCGAAACGCGCGTGCTCGGGGCTCAGGCCGATCTGCTGGGTCGGCAGGAACAGCACCGGCAGCTCGGGCGGCAGCAGCGGCAACGCGGCCGCGACGATGCCATCGGCCAGCACCGTGTCCACGCCCAGCGGCAGGTGCGGGCCGTGCTGTTCGGTCGCGCCCAGCGGCAGCACGGCGACGGTGGCCGAGGCGTCGAGCGCCCCGAAATCACGGGTGGTGAGCTGGGACCAGAAACGGGGCAACGAAGGGGCCTTGGGAGCATTCATGGCGCGATCTTAGGCCGGACGCACGGTCATTTCGGGGAGCTTCTGTCTGACAAAAGCAGGCGGCAGGCACTCAGAAAACGCCAATCTGTTCACGGATACAACCAAATCCTGGCACTTTGGTTTGCCATTGTTAACAGTTCTCTCTAGAGTGAATTCCAAGTCAATTTTCAGAACCGTGGTGTTGCACCCCGTGTTTCGCTATTTAGCGGTTCGACTTTCGCGGCGGCGTGGGCCGGGCGAAAGGTGTGGTCAAAGGGAGCAGAGTGTTCATCCAGAAAAAAGCTGGAGGCACGGTCATGGCCGGGCGCAAGCGTGCGCTCGCCGGTTCGTTGTCTCGTCACCTCGCACAAGCAGCGCGAGGATTTCCCCCCATCGTTTGCGTGCTGGCCTTCGGTACCTCGGCTGCCGTCGCGCAACCGCTTGTTACCGGCACTGCCGCAGCCGGCGCACCCGCGGTCGCACAGGACACAGCTGCTTACAGCGCACAGCAGCACGACGCGCTGATCGCCGCGCGCCGTGAAGGCCGCGTCACGCCCGCGCAGGCGCTGCAGCAGCTGAAAGCCTGGCTTGCTCCTTCGCAAGGGAATCAAGGGACGCAGGGGACGCAAGGCGCGTCCGGAGAACCCGGCGAGGCCGAGCGCCGCCGCATCGCGTCCGACGCGATCACCCTCGCGGCCTCCGACGGCCAGTACGCCGAGGCCGTGGCGCTGGCCCGCCAGTTCCCGCTGTCGAGCCTGCGCGACTACGCGCTGGGCCCGCTGGCCGTGGCCGCGCGGCGCACCCGCGACCTGCCGCTGCAAGGCGAGGCCGTGAAGCTCTGGCGCAGCCGCCAACCCGATGCCCGCGAGCCGCGCGTGCACGAGGCGTACTGGCGGCTCGACAGCGGCGACGTGGCAGGCGCCCACGCGCTGTACGACGCGCTCTCGCAGCTCGCGCCGAAGCAACTCGACGACCGCGTCTCCCTGCTGGAGCTGCGCGCCGCGCTGGCACGCGCCGACAAGGACACGTTGCAGGCCCTGGGGGCCTACACCGAGGCCGGCGCCCTGCGGCCCGATCGCGCCGACCTGCGCCGTGAAGCCGACTTTCTGCTCGCGCAGAGCGGTGCCGCGTCCAGCGCCTTCAGCGACGCCGAAGCCGCCGAGCGCGCGCGGCCCGGCAGCTTTTCGCCGCTGGCGCTTTCCACGCTGCAGCAAGATGCCCTGGGCCAGCAACTGCGCTGGGCCATCCGCGAACGCGACCAGCGCCTGGGCGCCGAGCGCGTGGTGGCGCTCGACCGCGTGCTGGCCGGGCAAGACGCCGCGCTGGCCCGCGCCGATGCCGCCGCGCTGAAGGCCGAGCCCACGGAGGCCGAGGCCTGGCGCGCATTGCGCGTGCGGTTGCTGTCCGACCGGCTGCTGGCGCTGGTCGAGCGCGGGCGCCCCGCGGACGCCATCGCGCTGTACGAGTCCATGCGCGCCGCGGGCACCGAGCTGCCGTTCTACGGCCTCGGCGCAGCAGCGCGCGCCTATGCGCAGGAGCGCCGCTCCATCGAGGCGGTGCCGCTGTACGAAGCCGCGGTTGCGAAGGGCGGCGACGACGTGCCCATGCCCGACCCGCTGTACTTCGGCCTCGTCTACGCCTACCAGGACACCGGCCGCTTCGACGACGCCGAGGCGCTGCTGCAGCGGCTCGAAGGCGCCACCCCGGCCTACCTGCGGCTGGCGCCTGAAGCGCGCCGCCCCAACGAGCAGTACGCCGACGTGGCCGGCCTGCGCGGCCTGATCACCCTGTACGGCGACCGCCACGCGCTGGCGCAGCATGAGTTCGATGTGCTCATGCGCGAGGCGCCGATGAATGCGGGCTACGGCTACGGCGCGGCGTTGACCGAGCAACTGCGCGAGCACCCCGAGGCGGCCGTGGCGCGCTTCGAGGCGCTGGCGGCCGACCAGCCCTACGACATCAGCGCGCGCACCGGCCACGTGTCGGCGCTGCTCGATGCCGACGAATACGGCGAGGCGCGCCGCCGCGCCGAATCGCTGGTGGCCGACGCACCCGACACCGCCGAGGTGCGCGACATGGAGCGCAAGCGCCGCGCCATCACCGGCCCGCGGCTGGATGTAGAAGCCGAAGCCTCGCGCGGCGGTGCCGCCATTGCCAGCCGCGAGTGGCGCGTCGACAGCCGGCTCAGCTCGGGCCTCATCAACGACGAGTGGCGGCTGCTCTACGACCAGTCGCTGGGCCGCGGCAACACCGACATCGGCAACGCCAACTGGGCGCGCGGCGGCCTCGGGCTGAGCTGGCAGCGCGGCCCCTGGCTGGCCGAGGGCGCGCTGCAGCATTCGAACGGCGGCCCGTACCAGAACAGCGTGGCCGGCCGCCTGGACTACCGCGCCAGCGACGCCTGGCGCCTGTCGGCCACCTACGACGGCGACAGCAAGAACCTGCCGTGGAAGGCGCGCGTGGCCGGCATCGGCGCGCGCGAGACCGGCGCGAGCGTGGGCTACGTGGTGAACGAATCGCGCCGCTTCGACCTGCAATACCAGCGCCTGGACTTCAGCGACAACAACGTGCGCGACGGCCTGGAGCTGGGCTGGCGCGAACGCTGGATCAGCACGCCGGGCTTCCAGCTCGAGACCAGGCTGACCACCGCCGCCGGCCAGGGCCGCGCCGTCGACGCGCCCTACTTCAACCCTTCGAGCGACAGCAGCACCGAGCTGGGCGTGCGCGCGCAGTGGCTCAACTGGAAGCGCGACGACCGCCAGTTCTTCCAGGCGGTGGAGCTCAGCGGCGGCAGCTACCGGCAGGCCGGCTTCGGCAGCGGCCCGCTGTGGAGCCTGCGCTATGAACACCGCTGGGAGCTGGGCCCCAAGCTCACGCTGCGCTACGGCCTGAGCATTTCCAGCCATCCCTACGACGGCGTGCGCGAACGACAGCGCGGCGTTTTCCTGAACCTCTCGATGCCCCTGCCGTGATGCGAACGACGACCTCTTCTTCCAGCCTCTTGAACCCTCTCGCGCTGTTGCGCACCGCGCTGTTCGGGCTGCTGTGCGCGCTGTCGCTGGCCGCCCCCGCGCAGCCGCTGCCGAGCGCCGACGCCGACGACGGCGTGAGCTTTCGCGTGCTCGCCTTCCACGACGTGCGCACCAACGTGCGCGCCAGCTTCGAGGATTCGCCCGACGAGACCGCCATGGACGAGCGCACCCTGGCCGAAGTCTTCGCCTGGCTGCAGCACAGCGGCTACCACCCGGTGAGCCTGCAGCAGATCGTCGACGCGCGCGCCGGCGGCAAGCCGTTGCCTGCGCAGCCCGTGCTGCTGAGCTTCGACGACGGCTACCGCAGCGCCTACACCAAGGTGTTTCCGCTGCTCAAGCGCTACAACTACCCGGCGCTGATGGCGCTGGTGACCAGCTGGCTCGAAGTGCCGCAGGGGCAGCTCGTGCACTGGGGCGACAAGCCCGCGCCGCGCGAGAACTTCCTGCTGTGGCCCGAGGCCGCCGAAATGGCGCGCTCGGGCCTGGTCGAGTTCGCGAGCCACACCGACGCGCTGCACACCGGCATCCTGGCCAACCCGCAAGGCAACATGCTGCCCGCCGCGGCCACGCACCGCTACGACGCGGCCACCGGCCGCTACGAAAGCGACGAGGCCTACGCGCAGCGCGTGGAAGCCGACCTGCGCCGCAGCCGCGAGCTCATCGAGCGCCACACCGGCGCCAAGGTGCGCGCCACCGTGTGGCCCTACGGCGCCTACAACACGGCCGCGCTGAAGGCGTCGGAGCGCGCGGGCATGCCCGTGACTTTCACGCTGGACGACGGCCCCAACACCGCGGCGGTGCCGCTGTCGCGCATTCGCCGCGCGCTGGCCGCCTACGACAACGCCGCGCCCGACTACGCCCAGCTGCTGCGCAGCCCCGTGGGCGGCGAGGTTCGCCCGGTCAACCGCGTGATGCACGTGGACCTGGACTACGTGTACGACCCCGACCCGGCGCAGCAGGAGCGCAACCTGTCGCTGCTGATCGACCGCGTGGCCGCGGTGCGCCCGCGCTCGGTGTTCCTTCAGGCCTATGCCGACCCCGACGGCGACGGCGTGGCCGACGCCCTGTACTTTCCCAACCGCCACCTGCCGATGCGCGCCGACCTGTTCAGCCGCGCCGCCTGGCAGCTGCGCACCCGCACCGGCGTGAAGGTGTACGCCTGGATGCCGGTCACGGCGTTCAAGCTGCCCGAGTCGAACCCGCTCGCCACGCACACGGTGGCGGCGCAGGGCGGCACCCCGCCGGCGGACCATGACCAGCGCTATCACCGCCTCTCGCCCTTCGACCCCGCGGTGCGGGCGCTGGTCGGCGACATCTACGAGGACCTGGGGCGCTACGCGTTCTTCGAGGGCGTGCTGTTCCACGACGACGCCATGCTCGCCGACGACGAGGACGCCAGCCCCGCCGCGCTCGCCACCTACGCGCGCTGGGGCCTGCCGGGCGACGTGGCCGCCATTCGCGCCAACCCCGAGCTGATGGCGCGCTGGACCACGGCCAAGACCCGCTACCTCATCGACTTCACCCACGAGCTCGCCGCGCGCGTGGGTGCCTGGCGGCCCGCGCTGGAAACCGCGCGCAACCTGTATGCGCGCCCGGTGCTCGAGCCCCAGGCCGAGCAGTGGTTCGCGCAGAACTACGAGGCTTCGCTGGCCGCCTACGACTACGTGGCGCTCATGGCCATGCCGCGCATGGAAGGCGAAGCCGACGCCGATGCCTGGCTGGGCCGCCTCGCGCGCCGCGTGGCCGGCACGCCGCGCGGCCTGGACGGCACCGTGTTCGAGCTGCAGGCGCGCGACTGGCGCACCGGCGAGCCGGTGCCCGACGCCGAGCTCACGCGCCAGTGGACGCTGCTGCACCGCGCCGGCGTGCGCCACCTGGGCTACTACCCCGACGACTTCCTGAACGACCAGCCCTCGCTGGAGACCGTGCGCCGCGCCATCTCCGTGCGCACGCTGCTGCCGCGCGTGCTGCGCTCGCCCTCGGCCGCGGAGATTCCGCCGCAGCCGGAAGCATCGAAGACATCGACAGCGCCGATGACAACAACGACAACACCCCCGCTACCCGCGCGCCCCGCGCAAGGAGAACGCTCGCCATGAGCTCCAGCCACTTCCTCGCGCAGACGCTGCCTTCGCTGCTGTTCGGCTTCGTCTTCTACTACCCCTTCTTCATGGCCTATGTGTGGATGGCCGGGGGCCTCTCGCATGCGTGGGTGTTCGAGCGCAAGCGCGACGTCGACGCCAACCCGCTCGCGCTGCTGCCCTCGCAGCCGCTGGTGACGGTGGTGGTGCCCTGCTTCAACGAGGTGTCGCACCTGCGCGAGGTGATCGAGCAGCTGATGCGCACGCGCTACCCGCACTTCGAGGTGATTGCGGTGAACGACGGCAGCACCGACGGCACCGGCGAGCTGCTCGACGAGATGACCACCGAGTACAGCCGCCTGCGCGTGGTGCACAACGCCAGCAACCAGGGCAAGGCCGTGGGCCTGAACACCGCCTGCCAGCTGGCGCGCGGCGAGTACATATTGGGCATCGACGGCGACGCGCTGATCGACGAGGACGCCATTGCCTGGATGCTGCTGCCGATGCTGGCGTCGGAGCGCATCGGCGCGGTCACCGGCAACCCGCGCATCCGCACGCGCACCACGCTGCTGGGGCGCATGCAGGTGGGCGAGTTCTCTTCGATCATCGGGCTCATCAAGCGCTCTCAGCAGCTGGTGGGCACCCTCTTCACGGTGTCGGGCGTGATTGCCATGTTCCGCCGCCGCGCGGTGATCGACGTGGGCTTCTGGAGCCCCGACGTGCTCACCGAGGACATCGACATGAGCTGGAAGCTGCAGCTCGCCGGCTGGAAGCTGCGCTTCGAGCCGCGCGCGCTGTGCTGGATCCTGATGCCCGAGACCTTGCGCGGTCTGTGGAAGCAGCGCCTGCGCTGGGCCATGGGCGGCATCCAGACCATGCTGCGCTACACCTCGCAGCTGCTGCGCCCGCGCAACTGGCGCATGTGGCTCATCTACCTGGAGTACATGACCAGCGTGGTGTGGGCCTATGCCATGGCGCTGGTGCTGCTGGTGAGCCTGGTGCGCCCGCTGCTGCCGGACGACTCGCTGTGGCATTCGGCGCTGCTGCCGCACTGGCAGGGCACGCTGCTGGCCATGACCTGCATCATGCAGATGCTGCTGAGCCTGTGGATCGATCGCCGCTACGACCGCGACCTGATGCGCTATTTCGCCGGAACGATCTGGTACCCGATCGCCTTCTGGACCATCACGATGGCGACCACCGTCATCGCCCTTCCCAAAGTCCTGATTCGCCGACGCGGCAAGCGCGCGGTGTGGACGAGCCCCGACAGAGGAGTTTCCGATGCGCCATGACACCCACGAGACACAAGCCACATCCGTCGACAGCGTCTTTCCCGACGCCGTGCACGACACCCCGCCGCCGAGCCGCCGCCGCTCGTGGGGCCAGCCCGCGGGGGAGGAACCCATCATCGACGCCGCGCGCATCTCGCTGCGCGCCTACGGCAACGGCCGCTCGCCGCAGCGCACGCTGGCCATGTACCTGTGGCTGCGCGTGCTGCGCCCGGCCGTGACCATCGCGATCTGGTTCTGCGCGGTCTGGTACGCCTGGCCCTACGTGCTGGGCGCGCGCTCGCAGCCCGAGGTGCTGCACCTGCTGGGCCTGTACGCCGTGCTCATCGGCGTGATCCTGGTCGCGATGCTGGTGATGGCCCCGTGGCGCCGCCGCCAGAACCGGCGCGAGGTGCCGCCCGAGGCGGAACAGTCGTCGCTGTTCGCGCTGGCCACCTTCATCGACGTGCCGCCCGCGCGGCTGTCGGCATGGCAGCGCACCCGCCAGCTGCTGGCGCACCACGACAACAACGGCCACCTGCGCGACGCCACCGACACCGCGCCCGGCGCGCTGGAGCCCGAGCCGCGGCATCGCACCGCGGGCCGGCACTGAAGCACTGAAGCACTGGGGCACAGCCCCGATGCTGGCCTGAAAGCCGCGGCGCACAGCCGCGTGCGTGCAGGGGTTTAGCGCCGGTGCTTCAATCGCCGGCTCACCCCTTTCATCACGCTCCCAAGGATTCTTCATGGACCTCCAGCTTCAGGACCAGCACGTACTCATCACCGGCGGCAGCAAGGGCATCGGCCTGGCCTGCGCGTTGGGCTTCCTGCGCGAGGGCGCGCGCGTGAGCCTGGTGTCGCGCGACATCGCCAACCTGCGGCAGGGGCAGAAGACCTTGCTGGAGGCGTACGCGCAGGCCGAGGGCCGCGTGTCGGTCCATGCCGCCGACCTGAAGGACCCGGCCAGCGCCGTCGCCGCGCTGGACGCCGCCGAGCAGGCCTTCGGCCCGGTCGACGTGCTCGTCAACTCGGCCGGCGCCGCGCGCCGCACCCCGCCCGCCGACCTGACTGCCGCGTCGTGGCACGACGCCATGGACGCGAAGTACTTCACCTACATCCACATGATCGACCCCGTCGTGAAGCGCATGGGCGCGCGCGGGCGCGGAGCCATCGTCAACGTCATCGGCCAGGGCGGCAAGGTGGCCAGCCCCGTGCACATGGCCGGCGGCGCTGCGAACGCCGCCCTGATGCTCGTGAGCGCCGGCATGGCCGCGGCCTACGCCGGCAAGGGCGTGCGCGTGAACGCGGTAAACCCCGGCCTCACGCTGACCGAGCGCTTGCAGGAAGGCATGAAGGCCGATGCCAAGCTGGCGGGCATCGGCACCGACGAGGCGCTGGAGCGCGCCAAGGCGCGGCTGCCGCTGGGGCGGATCGCGACGCCGGAAGAAGTTGCCAACACCGTGCTGTTCCTGGCGTCGGGCAAGGCGAGTTATGTGACCGGGGCGATCGTGGCGATGGATGGGGCTGTGACGCCGATGATTTGAGGCGGGCAGGCAGGGGCGATAGAAAAGCTGTGCAGTTTCGAGCGCCGCTGCCCTCACCCCCGCCCTCTCCCGGAGGGAGAGGGAGTAATACCCGGGCCCCAACCCGAGGCCGAGCGAAGCGATGGCCTGTTGGCGCCCTCCCCTCTGGCTGCGCCGAGGAGCGCAGCGTTTCGCGGATCAGGGCTCGCCCTTGTTTGAGCGAAGCGAGTTTGGGCGAGACCCCGCGAAACGCGAGCACCGCAGGTTGCCCGCAGCGAAGCGGAGGGACGCAGCCAGTGGGGTCGCCTTTTCTTTGCTTACTTTCTTTTGGCGAAGCAAAAGAAAGCAAGTCGCCCGCCGGGGCGAGTCCCGGCCAGCAGCCCCCCAAAAAACCCACACACCCCAAAACCTACCCCCTCAACAAAACCTCAAACTTCAAAGCCAAAAAATCCACAAACGCCCGAACCCGAGCCGGCACAAACCTCCCACTGGGCAACAACGCATGCAGCGGATAAGCCTCGGTCTCCCATTCAGGCAGCAACCGAACCAGCCGCCCCGCGCGAATGTCATCCCGCACATCCAGCGCCGACTTCAGCGAAACGCCGTACCCCGCCACCGTCCACTCGCGCGCCAGCGAGGCGTCGTCCACGCTGCGGTCCCCGTTCACCCGCACCTCCGTCCACTGCCCGTCGAGCGCAAACCGCCACACCCGGTGCCGCCGCCCCGAGCGGTTGAACGTCAGGCAGTTGTGGTGCACCAGGTCTTGCGGCACCCGGGGCGCCCCGTGCCGGCGCAGGTAGTCCGGCGACGCGGTCAACAGCGGGTTGGTCAGCGCAAAGGGCCGCGCCACCAGCCGCGAATCGGCCAGCGCCCCGTAGCGCAGCGCCACGTCGACCTCGTCGCGCATCACGTCCAGCGGCCGGTCTCCCACCGACAAAGACAGCTGCACCCCGCTGTGCAAGGCCAGGAATTCGTCGAACCAGGGCAGCAGCGTGCTGCGCGTGAGGTCCGACGGCGAGGCCACGCGCAACGTGCCCACCAGCTCGCCGCGGTCGGCCGTGACCAGCGACTCGCCCTCGGCCAGCAGCTCGAAGGCGCGCACCGCGTAGTCGAGCAGCGTCTGCCCCTGCGGCGTGAGGCGCATGGCGCGCGTGGAGCGCTCGAACAGGCGCGCGCCCAGCTGCGTTTCCAGCCGCTTCAGCGTGGCGCTGGCCGCCGCGGGCGTGATGCCCAGCGCATGCGCCGCGGCCGTGAGCGTGCCGCCGCGCGCGGTGTGCACCAACACCTGCAGGTCGGAGATATTTTCAATCTTCATTTGAAAGTGTTGCTCATTCGGCCAGTCTTATCAAACTGGCGTTGCGATCCTACATTCGAGGCATCGTCACTGAAAGGTTTCCCGTCATGAAAGCCATCGGCTACTACCAGCCCCTTCCCATCGACAACCCCGAATCGCTGCAGGACATCGAGCTGCCCGCTCCCGTGGCCGGCGCGCGCGACCTGCTGGTGCGCGTGAAAGCGGTGTCGGTCAACCCGGTGGACACCAAGGTCCGCAAGAACGCCGCGCCCGAGCCCGGCCAGCCCAAGGTGCTGGGCTGGGACGCCGTGGGCACGGTCGAGGCCGTCGGCGCCGGCGTGAAGAACTTCAAGGTGGGCGACCGCGTGTACTACGCCGGCTCCATCGTTCGCCCCGGCGCCAACGCCGAGCTGCACGCGGTCGATGAGCGCATTGCCGCCATCGCGCCGAAGAGCCTCGACGACGCGCAGGCCGCGGCGCTGCCGCTGACCACCATCACTGCGTACGAGCTGCTGTTCGACCGCCTGCAGGTGCCCAAGGACGGCGGCGAAGGGCAGACGCTGCTCATCACCGGCGGCGCGGGCGGCGTGGGCTCCATCCTGATCCAGCTGGCGCGCCAGCTCACCAGGCTGCGCGTGGTGGCCACGGCCTCGCGCGCCGAAACGCGCGAATGGTGCCTGGCGCTGGGCGCGCACACCGTCATCGACCATTCGAAGCCGCTCGCCGCCGAGCTCAAGGCCGCCGGCATCGGCGAGGTCGACATGGTCGCCAGCCTCACGCAGACCGAGCAGCACTACGCGCAGATCATCGAAAGCCTGAAGCCCCAGGGCCAGCTCGCGGTGATCGACGACATGAAGGTGCTCGACGCGATGCCGCTGAAGACCAAGAGCCTCTCGCTGCACTGGGAAATGATGTTCGCGCGCTCTCGCTTCGAGACGCCCGACATGGCCGAGCAGGGCAAGCTGCTGGCCGAGGTGGCGGCGCTGGTGGACGCGGGCCGCATCCGCACCACGGCGAACGCGAGCTTCGGCACCATCAACGCCGCGAACCTGAAGAAGGCGCACGCGCTCATCGAGAGCGGCAAGGCGCAGGGCAAGGTGGTGCTGGCGGGGTTCTGAGCCGGAAGGCGCGCCGCAGGCCCCCGCAAAATGGGCGCATGACCGACAAGGCTTCCCCGCCCCTGATCGAATTCGACACCGAGCGGCTGCGGCTGCGCCAATGGCGCGAGAGCGATCTCGCGCCATTTTTCGCGCTGGCCTGCGACCCGCAGGTGATGTCGTTTTTGCTGCCCCTGCCCAACCGCGCCGACAGCGACGCGCTGGCCGAGCGCGCCAAGGCGCGCATCGCCGAGAACGGCTGGGGCCTGTGGGCGGTGGAAGAAAAAGCCTCGGGCGAGTTCATCGGCTTCACCGGGCTCAACGTGCCCGCGGCCGCGCTGCCGTTCTCGCCCTGCGTGGAAATCGGCTGGCGCTTCGCGCGCCATGCGTGGGGCCGGGGCCTTGCGAGCGAGGCCGCGCGCGGTGCGCTGCAGGTGGGCTTCGACCGGCTGGCGCTCGACGAGATCGTGGCCTTCACCGGCGTCGGCAACCTGCGCTCGGCCGCGGTGATGGCGCGCATCGGCATGACCGAGGACATGGCCGGCGCCTTCGACCACCCGCTGGTGCCCGAGGGGCACCCGCTGCGCGCGCACCGGCTCTACCGCATCGGCCGGCCGGGGCGCTGAAAGCTGAAGGCCGAAGACCTTCGACAGCGGTTGGCGACTATTTGTCCTTCGACACCCGCCACACCGCGTTGCCCACGTCGTCGGCCACGATCAGCGCGCCGCTCTTGTCGAGCGTGACGCCCACCGGCCGGCCCTGGGCCTTTTCGTCGGCGGTGAGGAAGCCGGTGAGCACGTCGACCGGCGGCCCGCTGGGCTTGCCGCCGATGAAGGGCACGAACACCACCTTGTAGCCCGACTTGGGCTTGCGGTTCCACGAGCCGTGCTCGCCGATGAACACGCCGCTGGCGAACTGCTCGGGCATGACGCCCGCGCGCGAAAACGCCATGCCCAGCGGCGCGACGTGCGAGCCCAGCGCGTAGTCGGGCGCGATGGCCTTGGCCGCCATCTCGGGGTTCTGCGGGGTCACGCGCGCATCGACGATGCCGCCGTAGTAGGTCCACGGCCAGCCGTAGAAGGCGCCGTCTTTCACCGAGGTGAGGTAGTCGGGCACCAGGTCGCTGCCGATTTCGTCGCGCTCGTTCACCACGGTCCACAGCGCCTTCGTGTCCGGGTCCCAGCCCATGCCGTTGGGGTTGCGCAGGCCGCTGGCGAACAGGCGCTTCTCGCCCGACTTGGTGTCGACCTCCCAGATGGCGGCGCGGCCCTCTTCGGCGGCCAGGCCGTTCTCGCCGATGTTGCTGTTGGAGCCGACCGTCACGTAGAGCTTGCTGCCGTCGGCATTGGCGATGACGTTCTTGGTCCAGTGGTGGTTGATGCCCGCGGGCAGCTGCGTCACCAGCGTGGGGTTGGCGCTGATGGCGGTCTGGCCCTCGGTGTAGGGCACCTTCACCAGCGCGTCGGCGTTGGCGATGAACAGCTCGTTGCCCACCAGCGCCATGCCGTAGGGCGACATCAGGTTGGTCATGAAGACCTGCTTGACCTCGGCCACGCCGTCGCCGTTGGCGTCGCGCAGCAACGTGATGCGGTTGGCGCTGGGCACGCCGGCGCCGGCGCGGCCCATGACCTTGCCCATGACCCAGTTGCGCACCTTGGCCACGATGCCGTCGCCGCCGTCGGTGGCGCTGCCGCCGGGCTTGGGCGGCTTGTTGCTCTCGGCCACGAGGATGTCGCCGTTGGGCAGCGTGTAGACCCAGCGCGGGTGGTCAAGCCCGCGCGCCAAAGCCGTCACCTTCATGCCTTCGGCGGGCGTGGGCGTGGCGGTGTCGGTCCAGCCGACGGCGGGCGCCACGTTGACGGTGGGAATCAGCGTCTTGTTGGGCTCGGCCAGCTGCGGGCGCGGGCCGGTGGTGGCCTCGGGCGTGAGCTTGGCGGCCTCGCCGCAGCCGGCGACGAGCAGCGCCGCGGCCACCGCCACGGCGAACGCGGGCGCGGATGCCTCCCAGGGCAATGCCATGCGGGTGGGTGCTTGCTGCGGTGCTTTCATGCGGGGTCCTTGCTTGCTTGCTATGCGGCCTGTACTCGGCCTGATGCCGCGTACCCGGCGGATCTTCCACCGCCCGCGCGGCGCCGGGTTGTCGGTCGTGGGCGCTTTCTGGCGTGGGCGCACCTCATTCGCGCATCGCCGCTACCATCGCCGGATGACCGAAGACCTGTTCCGCGCCGACGCCTACCTGCGCGCCTGCGAAGCCCGCATCGTGCGCATCGACGAGGCCGGCGTCGTGCTCGACCGCACCGTGTTCTATCCCCTGGGCGGCGGGCAGGCCGGAGACAGCGGCGTGCTGGCCCTGGCCGACGGCCGCGAACTGGTCATCGCGGATACGCGCAAGGCGAAGAACGAGGAAGGCCAGCCGACGGACGAATTCGTGCACGTGCCCGCGCCGAACCAGGTGGAGCTGCTGGCTGCGCTGAAGCCCGGCGACACCGTCACCGCCCGCATCGACTGGGAGCGCCGCCACCGCCTGATGCGCTTTCACACCGCCACCCACCTGCTGTGCCACCTGGTGCCGCAGCCCGTGAACGGCTGCTCGATCACGCCCGAGTACGCGCGGCTCGACTTCCACATGACCGACCCGCTGGACAAGGACGCGCTGACGGCCGGCCTGCTGCAACTGGTGCAGGCGGCGCACCCGCTCACCGTGGGCAGCATCACCGACGAGGAACTCGACGCCAACCCGGGCCTGGTCAAGAGCATGAGCGTGCAGCCGCCGCGCGGCCTGGGCACGGTGCGAACCATCCGCATCGGCGGCGGCGGCGGAGGCAGCGGCGGCGCCGAAGGTGATGTGCAGATCGACCTGCAGCCCTGCGGCGGCACGCACGTGGCGAACACCTCGGAAATCGGCGCGGTGGTAGTCACCAAGATCGAGAAGAAAAGCGCGAACAGCCGGCGCGTGGTGCTGGGCTGGGCCCCATCCACCGGCTTGCCCGCCACCTCGCTTCCCACCTCGCCCGCCGCCGTGGCCGCCTGAAGCGGCCGGAACTTCGCCCCCACTGAACGCTCCGACAGCAGGCATGATCTTCTCGCGCATCCATTTCGCTACGCTTCTGATAGCAACCGCCGCAGCCAGCATGCCGGCCGCCGCGCAATTGGAGTCCAAGCCGGGCGCGGTGGTCACCACCCCGCATGTGCGCGCCGAACTCATCGCGCACGCGCCCGACGGCGTGACGCCCGGCGCCCCGGTGTGGGTCGGCCTGCAGATCACGCACCAGCCCGAGTGGCACACGTACTGGAAGAACGCCGGCGATTCGGGCCTGCCCACCGAAATGACGTGGACGCTGCCGCCCGGCGTGTCCACCGGCGAAATCGCCTGGCCGGTGCCCGAGAAGATCGCGGTCGGCAGCCTGGCCAACTACGGCTACGAGAACACCGTGCTGCTGTCGGTGCCGCTGGAGGTGTCCACGCTGTACAAGCCGCCGGTGGCGCTGGGCAACACGCCGGCCATGGACATCCAGCTGAAGGCCTCGTGGCTGGTGTGCCGCAAGGAATGCATTCCCGAAGAAGGCACCTTCTCGCTCTCGCTGCCGCTGCAGGGCTCGACCGCGCTGCACAAGGCCGATTTCGACACCGCCGCCGCCGCGCAGCCCCAGCCGCTGGCCAAGCCCGGCAGCGTGGAGGTCGACGGTCACACGCTGAAGGTGCGCCTCGAAGGCCTGCCCGCCGCCGTGCAGGGCAAGACGCTGGGCTTCTTCCCCGAAACGCCCGAGGTGATCCGCACCGCGGCGGTTTCCGGCAAGGACTGGACCCAGGCCTGGCAGGACGGCACCTGGACCGCCACCATGCCGCTGGCCGACCAGCGCAGCGCGAGCCCCACGGCGATGCCGCTGGTGGTGGCGCTGGCCGAGGCCGACCGGCAGGCCGGCCAGCCGATCGCCTGGCGCGCGGAGCCGTCGGTGTCGGGCACCTGGCCCGCGGCCGCCGCGCCACGCGCCGAGGTGTCGCCCGCGCTGCAGGCCGCGCTGACCGCCAACGCGGCCACTGCAGCCAATGCAGCTAATACAGCTGGGTCGGCCACCGACCTGCCCGCCCCCTCCTCCACCACCTTCATGGCCGCCCTGTTCGGCGCCCTGCTCGGCGGCCTGCTGCTCAACCTGATGCCCTGCGTGTTCCCGATCCTCGCGATCAAGGTGCTGGGCTTCGCGCGGCAGGCGGGCAACGACCGCGCGCACCGCAGGGCCGGGCTGGCCTACACCGGCGGCGTGATCCTGTCGTTTCTGGCGCTGGGCGGCGCCATGCTGGCGCTGCGCGCGGCCGGCGCCGGCCTGGGCTGGGGCTTTCAGCTGCAGTCGCCGGGCGTGGTGGCGGCGCTGGCGGCCCTGTTCACCCTGCTCGGGCTGAACCTGGCGGGCGTGTTCGAGTTCGGCCGTGCCGCGCCGTCCTCGGTGTGCAGCGCGCAGGCCAAGCATCCACTGGCCAACGACTTTCTCTCGGGCGTGCTGGCCGTGGTCATCGCCTCGCCCTGTACCGCGCCTTTCATGGGCGTGTCGCTGGGCTTTGCCATCGGCCTGCCGGCCGCGCAGGCGCTGCTGCTGTTCGCAGCCATGGGCCTGGGGCTGGCGCTGCCTTACCTGGCGGCCAGCTTCGTGCCCGCCGTTTCGCGGCTGCTGCCCCGGCCGGGCCCGTGGATGCACACGCTGCGCCGCCTGCTCGCCTTTCCGATGTTCGCCACCGTGGCGTGGCTGGTGTGGGTGCTGGGCCAGCAAAGCGGCATCGACGGCGCAGGCACGCTGCTGGCGCTCTTGGTGTGCATGGCCGCCGTGGTCTGGGCGCTTACGCTCACCGGCCGCACGCGGGTGGTGATTGCCGGGCTGCTGATCGCCTTCACCGCCGTGCTGGCGGCCGCCATCGGGCGCAATGTGTTGCAAACGGTTGAGCCGGCGCAGCTGGCCTCTGCCGACACGAAAGGCACACAGGGAGCACAAGGCCAGCGCTGGCAGCCCTGGTCCGCCGAGCGCGTGGCCGAGCTGTCGGGCGATGGCCGGCCGGTGTTCATCGACTTCACCGCCGCCTGGTGCGTGACCTGCCAGTACAACAAGAAGAGCACCCTGGCCGACGCGCAGGTGCTGGCCGACTTCGACGCCAAGAAGGTCGCCATGCTGCGCGCCGACTGGACCCGCCGCGACCCGGCCATCACCGCCGCGCTCACCGCGCTGGGCCGCAGCGGCGTGCCGGTGTACGTGCTGCAGGCGCCGGGCAAGCCGCCGGTGGTGCTGACCGAGATACTGGGCAAGGACGAAGTCCGCGCCGCGCTCGCCGCGCTTTGACCACCGCTGTGACATGGGTTGTCACATGCACTTGAAGAAACCGTTCTAAGCTGCAGTTGTTGTTTGGAATTTTTCTTTTGGAGTTCAAGCTGGCCATGTCTCTTTCGCCAACCGCCGACTCGCGTTCCCTGCGCGCCGCGCGCCATGCCCGCGCCGCCCTGAGCCGGGCCTCCCGCCGTGCCGTCGTCGCCGCAGCCGTGGCGCTGGGCGCCACCTTCCTGATGGGCACCAACGCCCTTGCCGCGCCGGCCGTGGGCCAGCAGGCCCCTGATTTCGTCGCCGTCGACACCACCGGCGCCAAGCACAAGCTGTCCGATTTCGCGGGCAAGTTCGTCGTGCTCGAATGGACCAACCCCGGCTGCCCCTTCGTGCGCAAGCACTACGGCAGCGGCAACATGCCCGCCACGCAGAAGGCCGCCACCGACAAGGGCGTGGTGTGGCTGGCCATCAATTCGACCGAGCGCGCCGCCACCGACTACCTGAAGGCCGACGCCATGGACGCCTGGATGAAGTCGCAAAGGGCCGCGCCCACCGCCGTGCTGATGGACGAGGACGGCGTGATCGGCCAGGTCTACGGCGCGCGCACCACGCCGCACATCTTCATCATCGACCCCAAGGGCACGCTGGTGTACGCGGGCGGCATCGACAGCATCGCCTCGGCGCGGGCCGACGACATCAAGACCGCCACCAACTACGTGAACCAGGCGCTGGGCGAGGCCTTCGGCGGCAAGCCGATATCGGCGGCCAGCACGCGGCCGTACGGGTGTTCGATCAAATACAAGACCTGACGCAAGACCTGACGCGATCGGACTTTCGCCGCCGCTCCCGCCCGGCGTGACAGCTACCTGACCGCCGCAGTCAGGCAGCGGTCGGGAAGCCCGGCCTACCCTTGGCATCCACATACGCCACAGGGGACAACAACATGGGCACCGCGCCTTCCAGAGCGCCGCAAGGCGCGAGCGGCCATGCCGCTTCCGGCACCACCGCCATCGCTTCCTCCTCGAAAGTCGCCACCGTCCTGCGCGTGACCGGCGGCAACTTCATGGAGATGTTCGACTTCTTCCTGTTCGGCTTCTACGCCACGCAGATCTCGAAGGCGTTCTTTCCGGCGGGCAACGAGTTCGCCTCGCTGATGCTCACCTTCATGACCTTCGGCGCGGGCTTCCTGATGCGCCCGCTGGGCGCCATCTTTCTCGGCGCGTACGTCGACCGCGTGGGCCGCCGCAAGGGGCTGATCGTCACGCTCGCGCTGATGGCCACGGGCACGCTGCTGATCGCCTGCGTGCCGGCCTACGCCACCATCGGCCTGGTGGCGCCGCTGCTGGTGCTCATCGGGCGGTTGCTGCAGGGCTTCTCGGCCGGCGTGGAGCTGGGCGGCGTGTCGGTCTACCTGTCGGAGATGGCCACGCCGGGCCACAAGGGCTTCTACGTGAGCTGGCAGTCGGCCAGCCAGCAGGTGGCCATCGTGGTGGCCGCCGCGCTGGGCTACTGGCTGAACGTGACCTTCACCCCGCAGGAAATCGGCGACTTCTACTGGCGCGTGCCCTTCTTCGTGGGCTGCCTGATCGTGCCGGTGCTGTTCATCATTCGCCGCTCGCTGCAGGAGACCGAGGAGTTCATGGCGCGCAAGCACCGGCCCGACGCGCGCGAGATCTTCCGCTCGATGGTCAGCAACTGGGGCCTGGTGGTGGCCGGGATGATGCTGGTGTCGATGACCACCGTGTCGTTCTACCTGATCACCGTGTACACGCCCACCTTCGGCAAGGCCGTGCTGCACCTGAGCACCACCGACGCGCTGGTGGTCACGCTGTGCGTGGCCATCTCGAACTTCATCTGGCTGCCGATCATGGGCGCGCTGTCGGACCGCGTGGGGCGCAAGCCGCTGCTGATCCTGTTCACGGTGCTGACCATCCTCACGGCCTACCCGTCGCTCAAGTGGCTGGTGGGCGCGCCCAGCTTCGCGCGCATGCTCGAGGTGGAGCTGTGGCTGTCGTTCCTGTACGCGAGCTACAACGGCGCGATGGTGGTGGCGCTGACCGAGGTGATGCCGGTCAACGTGCGCACCGCCGGCTTCTCGCTGGCGTACAGCCTGGCGACGGCGCTGTTCGGCGGCTTCACCCCGGCCATTGCGACGGGGCTGATCGAGATGACCGGCGACAAGGGCGCGCCGGGGCTGTGGATGACGGCGGCGGCCATCTGCGGGCTGATCGCGACGCTGGTGCTGTACCGGCGCAACGTGAGCGCGGCGGATTCGCGGCGCGTGCCGGTGGTTTGAACGCCGGCCTGCCGGACTGGCAGGGTGACGATTGTTAGCAGTGTCAGCAAGGCAGTCCTCGCAAACTGCCGCGACCTCTTGTCCTGCCAAGGAAGTCGTCGATGCCGCGCACGCTGTCTGTCTGTTCCCCTGCGATCCCTCTCGCCCTCGGTCGTCCCGCGCTGGAGCCCGTGCGGCTCTCGGGACGCGAAGGGCTCGACAGCCTCTTCGCGTATGAGCTGCTGCTCAAGACGCCGGACGCGCTGAACCTGGGCGCCTCGGGCGCCGCGGACTTCGATCTCGACGCGTTCATCGGCCGCGAGCTGCGCTGCGAGATCGCGCTCGACGGTGCGGCGCCCCGTCAGATCAACGCGCTGATCACCGATGCCGGCATGTGGGGCGAGGAAGGCCGGCACATCCAGTACCGCCTCACCCTGCGCCCCTGGCTCCACCTGGCCACCCTGCGCACGGACTGCAGGATCTTCCAGGACAAGACCGTCGTGGAGATCCTCGACGAGCTGCTGGCAGGCTACCTGTTTCCCGTCGACAAGCGGCTGCTCGCGACCTACCCCGTGCGCGACTACCAGACGCAGTTCAACGAGAGCGACTTCGACTTCTTCCGCCGGCTGTGCCAGGAGTGGGGCATCAGCTACCACTTCGAACATTCGGGCGGCAAGCACAGGCTGGTGCTTTCGGACGCGATGGCGGCGTACGAGCAAGCCGACGGCGAGGCGTACCGACAGGTCGAGTACCACGCGCGCGGCTGGAAGCTCGATGCCGAGTACATCCACCGCTTCGTGCCCTCGCACCGCCTGGCCAGCGGCCGCTACACCACCAGGGACCATGACTACACCCGCCCCGGCGCGGACCTGGGCGCGAGCCGCAGCGATCCGCGCCCCACCGGCCAGGCCGGCGGCGAGGTCTACCAGTGGCACGCGCCGACCGGCGGCGTCCACGTCGCCCAACCCCGGGCGGGCCGCGCCGCCGCCAACGACCCCCACGACGAGGCCAGCCACCTGGCGCTGCTGCGCATGCAGGCCTTGCGCACCGGCAGCGCGCGCGTGCAGGCCAGCGGCAACCTGCGCGCCATGGTGGCCGGGCGCACCTTCAGGCTGACCGGGCATCAGAGTGAACGAGCCAACGCCGAGTACCTCGTGCTCGACACCCGCCTCCTCATCGAGGACATCGGCGAGAACAGCCAGGCCACCGAAGCGACCGACCGCAAGCAGCAATGGAAGGTCCAGGTCGACTTCACCGCCCACCCCGCCACGCAGGTGCTGCGCCCGGCGCTGACGCAACCCAAGCCGCTGTGCGAAGGCCCGCAGGTCGCGCTGGTCGTCGGCCCCGAAGGCGAGAACCTGTGGACCGATGCCTTCGGCCGCATCAAGGTGCAGTTTCCCTGGGACCGCGCCGGGCGCAAGAACCAGCACAGCAGCTGCTGGCTGAGGGTCGGCTCGCCGTGGGCGGGCAACCAGTTGGGCGGCATGCACCTGCCGCGCATCGGCCAGGAGGTCGTCGTCAGCTTCATCGGCGGCGACCCCGACCTGCCGCTGTGCTCGGGACGGGTGCACAACCAGAACAACAAGCCGCTCTGGGCGCTGCCGGACCAGTCGGCGCTTTCCGGTTTTCGCTCCCGCGAGCTCACAGCCGAAGGCGGCAACAGCGCGATGGGCCGCGGCAACCACCTGGTGCTGGACGACACGCAGGACCAGATCCAGGCGCAACTCAGGAGCGACCACCGCTCCAGCTCGCTGAGCCTCGGCGCCATCACGCGCGTCGAGCGCCACGAAGGGCGCAAGGAACCGAGGGGCGAAGGCTTCGAACTGAGAACGGACGGGCACGGGGTGCTGAGGGCAGGGAGCGGCCTGCTCCTCAGCGCCGAGGCCAGGCCCCACGCCGCAAGCCATGCGAAGGACATGGGAGAAACCGTCGAACGGTTGAAGGCGGCCCAAGACCAGCACGATGCGCTCGCGCAAGCGGCACAGGTGCACAAGGCGCAAGACCGCGGCACCGACCAGCACGAAGTGCAGCAGGCGCTCCAGGCGCAGAACGACGCCATCGAAGGCCGCCAGGGCGAACACCCCGAACTGGACGAACCCCACCTGCTGCTCGCGAGCCCCGCGGGCATCGAAGCCAGCACGCCGGGCAGCATCCACCTGCACACCGCGCGGCACAGCGCCTTCACCAGCCAGGGCCATGCGTCGATCAGCACCGCCAAACGCTGGCTCGCCAGTGCGGCGGACGGCCTGCGGGCCTTCACCCACCGCCAGGGCATCAGGCTCGTCGCGAGCGAAGGCCCGGTCGAGGTCCAGGCGCACGACGGCGAACTCACGCTGCTGGCGCACGAGGACGTGGTGCTGAAGAGCATCGAGGGCGAACTGCACATCACGGCGCGCAAGAAGGTCGTGATCATCGGCGGCGGCAGCTACACCGAGTGGAGCGCGCAGGGCATCACGCACGGCACCGCGGGCACATGGCAAGAGCATGCGGCGCTGCACGCGCAGGTCGGGCCCCAGAGCCGACCGGTGCCGGTCGTCTCGTTCGACGCGCCGAACGTGCCTGCGCCTTCGGCCAGGTTTCGTTTCTCCGTCTGAAGGGCCAGGCGACATGATCATCAGCCCTCCCTTTCTCTCGCTGCGCGACATTCCCGTCTACGACGACCAGTGCGTGAAGAGCGTCATGCCCGGCGGCATCGTCGGCAGCGGCGCCTACCCGGTCAGCCAGGCCATGGCCTGGCACGGCGGCTTGCACATCCATGCGCCGACCAGCGACGAACCGGTGCGCGCCATCGCCGACGGCACCGTGATCTTTCGGCGCGACGGTTTCGTCGCCGGTCGCCCCGGCAGCGGCAACGCGCGCTATGACAACGAAGACCATTCCACCGGCTGCGTCGTGATTCGCCACACGACGGAAATCGGGGCCCAGGGAACGACACCGGTCACGGTCGTGTACTACTCGATCACGCAGCATCTGCGGCAGTTGGATGGCAACCTGCCGGCGGTGGGCCGCGCGATCCATCGCAAGGATCTGCTGGGACTGGCGGGCACCATCCACGGACAGGGCGACCGCATTCACCTGGAAATCGTTGCCGGCGATGCCGACATGCTTCAGCTCACAGGCCGTACGACCGGTGCCCTGAACATGGCCAACGATGGCCGCGTCAGCACTGTCTTCGGAGAAATCCACGTGCTGTTGCCTGCGAAGAGTGCGTTCTACAGCGCCATGCCCACCGGCACGCCACCCGCCCGCGCAGGCGACAGCGGTGCCGACGAACTGGTTGTCGGCATCCGCTACGCAGACGCGGCGATCGTCAGCACCCGCAAGCTCGACGGCAGCGAGATCGGCCGCCTCTCCGAACCGGACGCCGAGTACAACCTCTACGCCGAAGCCGCGGCCCGGCACCGGCAGGCGCCCGCAAGCGCGAGCCCGAGCGGCTGGTACGAGCTGCTTCGCTTCGCGAGAAACCTCGGCATCGATCCGCTGCCAGCTGACGCGCCGCATTGGCGCAAGGTCGTGCTGCCGGGCAAGCCCGATGGCGCCTGGGTGAACCTGAACGCCGCCGGCACGCGGAAGTTCAGCGACGCGGACTTTCCTCACTGGTGCGGCTGGCGCCTGATCGACGACGACGTCACGGACGAAGACAGCCGTTGCGACTCGGCGGCCATTGCGGCGATGCTGGGTTCGCCGGTGGCGGACGCCGCGACGCCGCTTACCCCCGCGCAGAAGGCCGCCGACCGCGCTCAGAACCTGTGCAGGCCCGCGGTGCAGGAAAAGCTCGCCAAGACCATCTGCAAGTTCCCGACCGAATGGGCCAGGGGCGAAGTGCGCTCCCGCTGGGCGTGGACCCGGAAAACCGGAAATCCCCATATGCCCTATCCCCTGGAAGACGAGACCGACTTCACCGAGATGGCCGACTTCGCGCAGAAGCTGTGCTTCTGGGAGGAACTGCCCGAGGAAGACAAGGCGCGGCTGACGGTCAAGCACTGGCACTTTCACCCTCGGGAATTCATCCATCAGTTCAGGAAGTGCGGCTGGCTCTCTCGCAATGAACTGCTGCAGTTGCTGCCCGCAAACTCGCTGCGGCAAGACAAGAAAGTCTGGGTCTGGGAAAGCGTTCCGTCGAGCGGCGCGGCAGGCATTCTGGACATCGCGGATCCCGCCGCTCAGTCGAGGCGCGTGGAACTCAACAAGTCGCTGCGCAAGTTCTGCGTTGCCAGTTCACCGATCCGTCTTGCTTGTTTCTTGGGAAACACGACGCAGGAAACCCAGTGGTACCAGAAATTCCATGAGAACAGCCCCTATTGGTACAAGCCTTGGGACGGCCGAGGTTTCCTGCAACTGACGCATCCAGCAAATTACCTGCGATTTTTTGAATTTCGCGGCATCGCAATTCCAACCGCCGAAAAAACAGCGTTGACCACGCAATGGAGCATCGCCAATACAAATCGCAAAGGAGGAATGACAGATCCCACCAATTCCTTGGACGACAGCATCACCAGAGTCAGTCAAACCACAATAGGCCTGAGAAACGCCCTCGAAAGTGGCGCGCACGAAAGAGCGCACAGTGCGGGCGCCTACTGGGCATGGTCGGATGCATCGAAAGCGGCGGATGGCTACTTGTCCAACACCACAAATACAATAAAAGCGCTTCCAACCAAAAACGGCGCCAAGCACTATTACGAAAACTCGGCCTTTGGAAACGTAGCTGCGACCGTAAACCTGGGCAGCCCAAGCAACAGGTTTTCAGCCATTTGGGGCATTCAAGCCAGGTTCATGGCGTTCGTCAACGCTCAGATGATTCTTCTGGACAATGCGCAGTTTCCGAACACCACGGGTGCCACGAGCGCGATGCCTGTCGATTTCTCCTATCGAAGGCCATGAGACAGCTACAACACTGCTGGCTTTGTGCGCTGGCAATCCTCGGTACGTGGAGCGCAGCTTCGGCCACAGCCGAGACCGTGCCCAACGACAGACTGATTGTTCGAGGCCCTCAAACCTACGAGGCTCGAATCGGAAATTGCGCCATCGAAATTCCGCTTTCACGCGGAGAGTACTTCTGGACTTCTTCCTCTTTCAATGACGCGGTTTTCTATACACCCGCCGGTCCTCTAAAAAAATCATCTTCCCCCTTCCTTCATAAACCCAATGTCGAGTCGTACTCTGATCTGGCATGGAAATACATCAAGCCGCGCTCAACGGGCGAGCGGTGGTTCGGGTTGATGTGCGCACCGGGCGCCTTGTCTAATAAATCTTCCCTGGTCGAAGTCAATTGCCCAAGCCGGCGAACGGATGGAAAATGGATGCTTGAGAATGGCTATGGCGGGCTTTATGCCCCACCCATAGCGTTGAATGGAAAAAATTGGACTGGCTTCGCCGTAATTTCAAAATCTGATCGCAAACCTCGCTCCGAGCGACTGTTCGACATCAAGTTTTGCCTCTTCGGTGAACAGCAAACTATCATGGGTCAATCTCAATTTACTTCCCACACAAATTTCCTTGAATTGTTGAAAAAAATTCAAGCCATGACGCTCTTACTCCGCAAGAACCCTTGACGAAAGCTGCGCCGATCCTGTTCGTTGCCAAGCTGGCTGCGACATTTTTCATAGCGCTTGCGTCAACAACATCGACATCGGCGAGCTCCATCGGCTTGAGCTCCGACTGCAACGTTCGCTTTGCCGATGTGCACGGCAACATCGACAAAAAGGAAACGTCGAAAAACGAAGGCCGTTTCGGCCTCTCCCGCGCCACCCAAAGCCCACTGCCTGAGTTGATAAGAACGTGGCACTGTGTCTCGAGCGACGACGCACGTGTCGGGTCTCACGGCATAGCCACGCTGCAACCCTACACAGGCAACTGGGTTCTGGATTGGAGCCGCGTCATAGACAGCGCAGGAACCCGACGCGAACAGCGATGGCTGTACCGCTGGTACAGCGCCAAATACCAGCTCGTTCAACTGCGGTCACGCAATGCAAGCGGCTACGCCATCGTCGACGGCACCCAAGCCGATTCAGGCGGCCCTCCTTCCGAGTTCGACAGCCACGCGAAAAGCAACGGCCCAGTGGTTCTTTCGTTCTGTCTGCTTCGCCCACCCAGGGCGCTTTGTGGCGAAGGGCTCCTGGGCCAGAAGCAAGACAGCTCGGTGAATGTCTTTAAATCCGAGGCGCTCGACCTGCTTCGAAGCATCGAGTTTCTCGACTGAGTCTCCTGGTCGCGACACCGGCTGCAGTCCTTTCTGACCGCGCCGGCGCATCCCGGCAATTCACAGGCCCCGCCCCGGCACACACCCCTGCGACAATGCCCGGATGCCTTTCGCCCCCCTGCAAAACGACACCTTCCTGCGAGCCTGCTGGCGCCAGGCCACCGACCACACGCCCGTCTGGCTGATGCGCCAGGCCGGTCGCTACCTGCCCGAGTACGTGGCCACGCGGGCCAAGGCCGGCAGCTTCATGGGCCTGGCCACCAACACCGACTACGCGACCGAGGTCACGCTGCAGCCGCTGGCGCGCTACCCGCTCGACGCCGCCATCCTGTTTTCCGACATCCTCACGGTGCCCGACGCCATGGGCCTGGGCCTGTCGTTCGAGGCCGGCGAAGGCCCCCGCTTCGCGCGCCCGGTGCGCGACGAGGCGGCGGTGGCCGCGCTCGAGGTGCCCGACATGCAGAAGCTGCGCTACGTGTTCGACGCGGTGGGCTCGATCCGCAAGGCGCTCGACGGCCGCGTGCCGCTCATCGGCTTCTCGGGCAGCCCGTGGACGCTGGCCTGCTACATGGTGGAAGGCGCAGGCTCCAGCGACTATCGGCTGGTCAAGAGCATGCTGTACAGCCGCCCCGACCTGATGCACCGCATCCTCGCGGTGAACGCCGACGCGGTGGCCACGTACCTCAACGCCCAGATCGACGCCGGCGCGCAGGCCGTGATGGTGTTCGACAGCTGGGGCGGCGTGCTGGCCGACGGCGCGTTCCAGGAATTCAGCCTGGCCTACACGGCCCGCGTGCTGGCCGGCCTGAAGCGCACCGGCGCCGACGGCCAGCCGGTGCCGCGCATCGTGTTCACCAAGGGCGGCGGCCTGTGGCTGGACGCCATGCGCGAGCTCGACTGCCAGGTGCTGGGCGTCGACTGGACGGTCAACCTCGGCGCCGCGCGCAAGCAGGTCGCCGAAGGCAGCGACGCCAAGGCCAAGGCGCTGCAGGGCAACATCGACCCGAACGTGCTGTTCGCGCCGCCCGCGCAGATCGAGGCCGAGGTGGCCAAGGTGCTGGCCGCTTTCGGCACACCGCACACCGACCGCAACGCCCCGGGCCCGACGCACATCTTCAACCTGGGCCACGGCATCAGCCAGTTCACGCCGCCCGAGCACGTGGCGGCGCTGGTGCAGGCGGTGCACAGCCAGTCGCGCGCCCTGCGCGGTTGAGCACTGTGTCTTGAGGGGCGGCGCGCGCAGCACGCAAGCCACCCCCGAACTGGGCTCCCGAACCGTTTGTCAAGCTCAAAAACGGTATATGGGTACTGACTTATGCACAAAAGACGTGTTGCAGTGCGCAAGATCTTCGAGGCGCCCGCTTGCTTTGCTCCCAAAGCAATAGCACCGCTAAGTTGTTGATTTATATAGGATTTGATTTTTGCTTTTTTTCCGGGCATTCCAGCGGAAGCCTTGATTTGCAAGGCTTGGCGACGCGTCGAGCCTCGTTGTCAACAAAGTTATCCACAGAAACTCTGGATGGATTCCAAAGCCCAGGAAAATCAACGACTTAAGCGAAGTTGTTCAAAGCCGCATTAACAAACCTTGCCAAGAAGGACTTCCATCTCCACCCCCGCCATGCCCCTCGATGGGGCCATCGAACCGACGAACGGTAGCCCCGCGGCCCTTGTGTGGCGGCTGGACATCGCGGTGCAGACACCCGCGCATGCCGCCCTGGGCGACCTGCTGAGCTACGCCGGTGCCGAGCCGCTGCCGCCCGGCACGCTGGTGCGCGTGCCGCTGGGCAAGCGCGAGGTGCTGGGCGTGGTGTGGAACCCGCCGACCTCGCTGGAGGGGGCCGAGCCCGACATGGCGCTCAAGCCCGTGGGCGCCGCGCTCAACGCGCTTGCCCCGCTGGGCGAAGCCTGGCGCGACCTGGTGGCCTTCGCCGCGCGTTACTACCAGCGCTCGATCGGCGAGATCGCCCTGGCCGCGCTGCCGCCGCAGTTGCGCGACCTGAGCACCACGCAGCTGGCGCGCCGGCTCAAGCGCAAGACCACGGCCGGGCCGGTGGCCGAGACGGCCGAGTCGGCGAACCTGATCGCGCTCAGCGCGGAGCAGACGGCGGCGCTGGCGCGCATCGAGGCCGAAACCGGCACTTTCCTGCTGGTCGGCAGCACCGGCAGCGGCAAGACCGAGGTCTACCTGCGCTGCGTGGCCGACCTGCTGGCGCGCGACCCCGAGGCGCAGGCGCTGGTGATGGTGCCCGAGATCAACCTCACGCCGCAGCTCGAAGCGCGCTTCAAGGCCCGCTTCGGCGACGAGGCGGTGGTGTCGCTGCACAGCGGCATGACCAACCCGCAGCGCCTGGCGAGCTGGCTGGCGGCGCACGGCGGCGCGGCGCGCATCGTGCTGGGCACGCGCATGGCGGTGTTCGCGTCGATTCCGGGGTTGAAGCTCATCGTGGTCGACGAGGAGCACGACCCCAGCTACAAGCAGCAGGAAGGCGCTCGCTATTCGGCGCGCGACCTCGCCGTGTGGCGCGGCCAGCGCGAAAAGGCCAAGGTGATCCTGGGCTCGGCCACGCCGTCGCTCGAAAGCTGGCACCAGAGCCGGCCGCCCGAAGGCGACGACCCGGGCGGGCGCTATGTGCGCCTGGCCATGCCCTCGCGCATCGGCGCCGGCGAACTGCCCGCGGTGCGGCTGGTCGACATGAACCAGCAGCCGGCGAAAACGGTGATCTCGGCCCCGCTGCTCGACGCCATCGGCCAGCGCATCGCGCGCGGAGAGCAGAGCATGATTTTCTTGAACCGGCGCGGCTACGCGCCGGTGCTGGCCTGCGGCGACTGCGGCTGGAAGAGCGAATGCCCGCACTGCAGCGCCTTCCGCGTGTTCCACAAGATCGACCGCACGCTGCGCTGCCACCACTGCGGCTTCACCGAACGCGTGCCGCGCGCCTGCCCGGCCTGCGGCAACCCCGACATCGCGCCCGTGGGCCGCGGCACCGAGCGGCTCGAAGAGCATTTGGCCGAGCTCTTCGCCACGGTGAAGCACCCCGACGGCAGCGCCGTGCGCATCGCGCGCATTGACGCCGACAGCACCAGGAAGCAGGGCGCGCTCGAATCGCAACTGGCCGCCGTGCACGCAGGCGAGGTCGACGTGCTGGTCGGCACGCAGATGATCGCCAAGGGCCACGACTTTCGCCGCATCACGCTGGTGGCCGCGGTGAACCCCGACGGCGCGCTGTTCTCCAGCGACTTCCGCGCGCCCGAGCGGCTGTTCAGCCTGTTGATGCAGTCGGCCGGCCGCGCGGGCCGCGACGCCGCCTACCTGGCAGCGCAAGGCACCAGGGCCGAGATGTGGATCCAGACGCACCACGCGCAGCACCCGCTGTTCACCGCGCTGCGCCGGCACGACTACGCCACCTTCGCGCAGCAGCAGCTCGACGAGCGCCGCGCCGCCGCCATGCCGCCCTTCGCCTTCCAGGCGTTGCTGCGGGCCGACGCGCGCGAGCAGTCGGTGGCGCAGGGCTTCCTGAACATCGCCGCCGACCAGGCCGAGGCGCTGCCGGGCGCCGACCTGGTCACGCGCTACCCGGCGGTGCCGCTGACCATCCAGCGGGTGGCCGACGTGGAGCGCGCGCAGATGCTCATCGAAAGCGGCTCGCGCGCCGCGCTGCAGCGCCTGCTGGCGCTGTGGCAGCCGCTGCTGCACGAACTGCGGCGCACGCCAGAGGGCAAGGGCGTGATCCGCTGGCTCGTCGACGTCGATCCGCACAGCATCTGAGCCGGTTGTCCTGCACCGCGTGCACGCGTGCATGGCCAAGGTGACCTGCATGAAAAACCATCCGACGACCCTCCCCGCACGCCGACCCTGGGCCGGCTTGCTGCTGGCGGCCTTCGTGGTGCTCGCCCCGCTGGCGGCGACGGCGCAGCAGCCCGATGGCGGCGCCGCGTTGCGCGCGAAGGTCGACGCGCTGAAGCCGCAGCTGGCGCGCAACGTCTTCAAGCGCCCGCTCACCATCGAGTCGAACGAAACGCCCGACCGCCTGAGCGGCGACGTGTATGCGCTGGTCGACCACCCCTTCGGCCAGGTGAGCGGCGCGTTGCGCGAGCCGGCCGCGTGGTGCCAGGTGCTGATGCTGCACCTGAACACCAAGCATTGCGCGGTGAAGAACGGCGGCGCGGCGCTGGCGGTGGCCGTGGGCCGCAAGTTCGACCAGCCGCTGTCGGACGCGCAGAAGATCGACTTCGCCTACAGCGTGGCCAAGGCCGACGCCAACTACCTGAACGTGCGCCTGAGCGCGGCCACGGGGCCGCTCTCGACGCGCGACTACAGCATCGTGCTGGAGGCCACGCCCGCCGACGACGGCAAGACCGCCCTGCACATGAGCTACGCGTACGCCTACGGCACGGCCGCGCGGCTGGCGATGAAGGGCTACCTCGCGACGCTGGGCAGCGACAAGGTCGGCTTCACGAAGAAAGACGGCGACTATATCGGCGGGGTGCGCGGCGTGGTGGAGCGCAACACCATGCGCTACTACCTGGCCATCGACAGCTACGTGAACGCGCCGGCCGCGAGCCAGCTGGAGCAGCGCCTGGGCACGTGGTTCGACGCCACCGAGCAGTACGCGCAGCAGCTGCACGAGGTGGACCGCAACGACTACATGGAAATGAAGCGCCACGAGTTCCAGCGGCTGCAGCAGCCGGGGTCTTGAGGCTGTACAGAACGGCGGGGCCGCCGGCGGGACAGAACGCAGAACGGCGCGGCCTTCCGAACCACGCGCTTGTCAGTGGTAGCCCGTCGGCCCCTTGCCCATGTCGACGTAGCGCAACTCGTTGTGCCGGCGCCGCACGATGTTCGAGGGCCAGGCGAACACCACCAGGCTCAGCGCGCCCAGCGCGATGGCGGTGGCCGTGCCGTACTTGCCGGCATGCCAGAACCAGCCCACCGCGGCGAGCCAGGAAAACCACAGGAGGATGCGAACCAGAATTGCCATTGCGCGCCCCATTCACATCTTTGACGTGGGAACACTGTAGCAGCGCCAATGCAAACTGAAGCATTCACCTGAAGAGGTAGCGGTGGCTATGCCTTAAGGCCTGCCATGGCTTACCCGAAAATTTGTGAAAAAACAGTTGACGGCATGGGGTGGCGCTGCTCAAGCTGTAAACGTGCGAACTCGCAGCGGATTTCGCGTTCCAAACCAGCCCGCCTCTCGCAGAGGTTCCGCAAAGGTCGTCATGAAGCCGCCGTCCATACCAGGTTGGGTTCTGTCTTTCGCGTCGTGCATGACGTTCGCGGCTGGCGTGGCCGGCCTGATCGGTCTGGTCGGCGCGCCCTCCGCCGGTGCGGCCGAGCTTGCGCTGCAAGGCAGCCGGCTGGTGGTCTCGGGCATGCTCGACGGCAGCGCCATCAAGGAATTCAACGAACAGCTCGGCGGCGGCACGGTACACACCGTGGTCTTCGAGGACTCGTTCGGCGGCACCGCCGAGGCGGCCGGCGCCTATGCAGAGGCCATTCGCACCAGCGGCGTGCAGACCGAGGTGCGGGGCCAGTGCATGGCGGCCTGCGCCTATGCCTTCCTGGCAGGCAAGACGCACCGCTTCGGCTACGGCGGGCAGGTCAACGGCATCCTGCTGCCGGTGGCGGTACGGCCGACGGCGGCCGAGCTGGCGGTGCGCTGGCGCGGCGACGAGGCGCACAAGACGCTGGCCGACTTCACGCCGCCCTCCGCCACATCCGTCACCTCCGCGAACAATGCCTCGGCCAGCACGACCGTCGCATCGGCCGCGCCAACGGCCACCCCGGTGAACGCCAAGCCCGTGGAAGCCAGCATGGCCGCGGTCAAGGACGCACCGAAGGACACCACCAAAGACAACTGGCAGCCCGAGCACGGCGTGCTCTTCACCGCGAGCCCGACCCTGTTCGGCCGCGTCTACAACACCTACTACTGCGACGGCACGCAGGGCCGCGACTTCTCCAAGTGCGAGCGCCTGCCCGATGCCGACCCCTACAAGCTGGGCGTGCTGACGCCCTGAACACGGCGCGGCACGGCGGCACCGCGGCGCTCCAGCCGCTCAGTGCAGCCAGCCGACCGCCAGCGGAAAGCTGAAGAAGGCCACCACCGTGGTCCACAGGATGATGCGGGCGATGCGCCCGTTGTCCGCCCCGAAGCGCTCGGCCAGCATCGACACGTTGCTGGCGCTCGGCAGCGCCGCGACCAGCACGATCACCACCAGCGCCGCATGCGACAGCGGCAGCCCCAGCGCCATCGCGCCCAGCCCCAGGCCCCACACCAGCAGCGGGTGCACCAGCAGCTTGACCACGACCACGGGCAGCACGTCTCGCCAGGGCGCCTTGCCTGCCGCCTGGCCCGGTGCCCTGGCCGCCGCCTGCCGCCCGGTGCCCATCGCCTGCGCCACGGCCGCGCTGGCGTCGTGCTCGCGCGCCAGCAGCGCCGAGCGCGCCAGCACCGCGCCGATGGTGAACAGCGCCACCGGCGAGGCCGCGTCCGCCAGCATCGCGATGGTGCGTTCGATGGGCCCCGGCGGCTGCCAGCGCGCGGCCGACAGCAGCACGCCCAGCAAGATCGACCACGGCATCGGGTTGACCAGGATGCCGCGCAGCGCCTTGCGCGCCGCCAGCGACGCACCCTGGCGCCCCGCGCCGGCCGCCCCGTCGAGCCGCGACAGCGCGATGCACAGCGACGAGGTCACGACCATGTCGAAGGCGATCGCGATGATCATCGGCCCCGCCGCCGGCGGCCCCAGCAGGGCCACCAGCAGCGGCACGCCCATGAAGCCGGTGTTCGGAAACGCCGCCACCAGCGCGCCGAAGGCCGCGTCGTTCCAGCCGATGCGCGCGTTGCGCGTGAACAGCACCACGCCGGCCACCACGGCCAGCGCGCAAATGCCCCAGACCAGTGCGACGCTGCCGTCCAGCAACTGGCCGATGGGCGTGCCCGCGCCGAAGCGCAGCAGCATGCACGGCAGCGCGAAATACAGCACGAAGGTGTTGAGCCCCGGAATTGCGTCCAGCGGCAAGAGGCGCGCCCGGGCGGCGGCGTAGCCGGCCGCTATTAACGCGAAGAAAGGGAAGGTAACAAGGAATACAGGCAGCACCGGGCCATTGTCGTTGAGCACTCCGGCCCGCGGCCCGCCTGAGGGTGTCTTTCGCAGGGGCGCCGCCTACAACCCGGCGCGGGGCCGTCCCCGTATCATTGCCCGCTTTCCACGGCTTTCGCGCTTTTTCGCCTGCGCTTACCCGCGCACGGCGATTTCCGGCTCTTCCACACCCCCATGTCCCACGGTCTCAATCTCGCGCAGCAGGAAGCTGTCAACTACATGCACGGTCCCTGCCTGGTGCTTGCAGGGGCAGGCTCCGGCAAGACGCGCGTGATCACGCACAAGATCGGCCGACTCATCCAGGCCGGCCTGGAGCCGCAGCGCATCGCGGCCATCACCTTCACCAACAAGGCCGCCGCCGAGATGCGCGAGCGCGCCAAGGACCTGATAGGCAAGGACGCGCGCAAGGTCGTGGTCTGCACCTTCCACGCGCTGGGCGTGCGCATGATGCGCGAAGACGGCGCGGTGCTCGGCCTGAAGAAGGCCTTCAGCATCCTCGACTCCGACGACGTCACCAAGATCCTGAAGGACGCCGGCGGCAGCTCCGACACGGCCACCGCGCGCATCTGGCAGTGGACCATCAGCAAGTGGAAGAACATGGGCCTGAACGCCGCACAGGCCGAGGCCGCCGCGGTGGACGACAACGAGCGCATCACCGCCAAGATCATGGGGCGCTACGAAGAGCGCCTGCTGGCCTACCAGAGCGTGGACTTCGACGACCTCATCGGCATGCCGCTGAAGCTGCTGTACGAGTTTCCCGAAGTGCGCGCCAAGTGGCAGGCCGCGCTGGGCCACATCCTGGTGGACGAATACCAGGACACCAACGCCACCCAGTACGAGGTGCTCAAGGCCCTGGCCGGCGACAAGGGCCAGTTCACCGCCGTGGGCGACGACGACCAGTCCATCTACGGCTGGCGCGGCGCCACGCTGGACAACCTGCGCAAGCTGCCGGTGGACTACCCCACGCTCAAGGTCATCAAGCTGGAACAGAACTACCGCTCCACCAGCGCCATCCTGCGCGCGGCCAACAACGTGATCGGGCCCAACCCCAAGCTGTTTCCCAAGACGCTGTTCTCCGAGCTCGGCGAAGGCGAGCCGGTGCGCATCGTGGACGCCGACAGCGAGGTGCACGAGGCCGAGCGCGCGGTGGCGCGCATCGTGAGCATCCGCGCGGGCGACTCGCTCACGCAGGGCAAGCAGCACAAGGAGTTCCGCGACTTCGCCATCCTGTACCGCGCCAACCACCAGGCGCGCGTGTTCGAGCAGGCGCTGCGCAAGGCGCAGATCCCGTACAAGGTGTCGGGCGGCCAGAGCTTCTTCGACCGCGCCGAAATCAAGGACCTGTGCGGCTGGTTCCGCCTGTGGGTCAACAACGACGACGACCCCGCGTTCCTGCGCGCCATCACCACGCCCAAGCGCGGCATCGGCCACACCACGCTGGCCAGCCTGGGCAGCTTCGCGAGCCAGTACAAGCTGAGCTTGTTCGAGGCGCTGTTCAGCCCCTCGCTGCCCAGCGTGATGCCCAAGCGCACGCTCGAGGGCATCCACGAGTTCGGCCGCTACATCAACGACCTGGAGTACCGCGCGCGCCGCACCATGGGCGCCGAAGACTCGCGCGCCTTCATGCTCGACTGGCTGAAGGAGATCGACTACGAGAAGCACCTGTACGACGGCGAAGACAGCGAGGCCGCCGCGGCCTCGCGCTGGACCAACGTGCTGGAGTTCGTCGACTGGATGTCGCAGCGCGCCGGCGGCACGCTGGACGACACCTCGGGCGCCGACAGCAACATCGAGACCGAGCGCAAGAGCCTGCTCGAGGTGGCGCAGACCATCTCGCTGCTGTCCACCATCAGCGAGCGCCAGCAGGACCAGGACGTGGTCACGCTGTCGACCCTGCACGCCTCCAAGGGCCTCGAATGGCCGCACGTGATGCTCATCGGCGTGAGCGAGGGCCTGCTGCCCTTCAAGCTCGACGACGACAACGGCCGCCAGCAGGTGGTGAGCGACGAGACGCAGCAGCGCCTGCAGGAAGAACGTCGCCTGATGTACGTGGGCATCACGCGCGCCCAGCGCAGCCTGGCCGTGAGCTGGACCAAGAAGCGCAAGCAGGGCCGCGAGATGGTGCCCTGCATTCCGAGCCGCTTCATCGCCGAGATGGGCCTGAACAAGGAAACCATCAAGGAAGACCCGCGCGAGAAGCTCAAGGCCCTGCGCGCCGAGTTCGCGCGCAAGGCGCAGGACAGTGCGGCGAAGGCCGCGGCCATCCAATGAAGACGGCCCGCACTCACCTGGCCACGTCGCGCGGTGCGCTGCTGGCCGCCGCACTGCTGTCGGCCACTGTCCTCGCAGGCTGCGCCACCGCCAAGGACCCCAACTGCCCCGCCGACGCGCGCGACCTGCCGCTGGCCTCGCTGTACGGCCGCTGGGAGGCCCGCTTCGACGGCCTGCCCGCCGCGGCCGCGGTGCAGCTAGGCAAGCACCCCGACTACGACGGCGTGCGCGGCACCATCACGCGCAACCCGAACAACCCCGCCAAGGCCGCCGTCGCCCAGCTCGCGGGCGACGTGGACGACGAAGGCGCGCTCTCCATCGACGAATCGCAGGACGGCCGCGCCATCAGCGGCGTGTGGTCCGGCAAGCTGCAGGCCCGCTCGTGCGGGCGCGAGTTCAGGGGCACGTGGCGCAACGCCGCCGACCAGAGCACCCACCCGTTCGTGCTCGGCAAGATCACGCCCGTGAACAACACGTCCACAGCCGCGACCCAGGCAGCCCCCACCGGTGCATCCAGCGCATCCCCTGGCGCCGATGCACCCGCGCCCAAGGAAGGAAAGCAATGAAGACCCAGCCTCCCCAGTTCACCTTCTCCCGCCTCGCGGCGCTGGCCGCCTGCATCGGCGGCGCGGCCGCGGCCCATGCCCAGGCCGTCGACAAGCCTGCCAGCCCGCTGGCCGATGCGCAGCTCACCTGGCAGCAGTGCACCGCGCTCGGCGCCAGCAACGAGGCGCGCCTGGCCTGCTTCGACCGCTGGGCGCAGCAGCAGACGCTGCCCTCGGTGTCGGTGCCCGTGGCGCCGCCCGTGCTGGCCAGCACGCAGGCCCCGCCGGTGGACAGCGCCATGCCCGCCACGCGCGTGGTCTCGGTGGCCACCACCGAAGGTTGCCGCGACCGCCAGTACTCCACGCTGTCGCGCTTCTGGGAACTGGAAAACGCCACCGACTGCGGCACCTTCGGCTTTCGTGGCTACCGCCCGCTGAACGTGTCGGTCTCCGCCGCCACCCAGAAGCCGCAGACGCCCACCTCGCCCTCCGAAGGCCACACCGGCGACCCCGTTGCCTACCAGGCCAACGAGATGCGCATCGGCCTGTCGGTGCGCACCAAGCTCGCGCAGGGCATGCTCACGCAGAACGACCCGACCAAGAAAGACTCGCTGTGGTTCGCCTACAGCCAGCAGTCGACCTGGCAGCTGTTCAACGGCGCCATCTCGCGCCCGTTCCGCACCACCGACCACGAACCCGAGCTGATGTATGTCTACCCGACCGACTTCAAGCTGCCCGGCGGCTGGCGCTGGCGCTACGCGGGCCTGGGCATCGTGCACCAGTCGAACGGCCAGACCCTGCCGCTCTCGCGCAGCTGGAACCGCGTGTACCTGATGGGCGGCGCCGAGCTGGACGACCGCTTCACCATCACCGGGCGCATCTGGAAGCGCATTTCCGAGAATGCCGCCAAGGACGACAACCCCGACATCGCCGACTACATCGGCCGCGCCGAGCTCACCGGCCGCTGGAACTTCAACCGCGACAACCAGTTCGGCATCACGGTGCGGAACAACCTGCGCGACAGCGGCCGCGGCTCCATCCGCCTCGAATGGCTGAAGGCCATCGGCGACCCGACCAAGAGCAACCTGCGCTTCCACACGCAGCTGTTCTCGGGCTACGGCGACACGCTGGTGGACTACAACCGCAAGCGCACGGTGCTCAGCATCGGCCTGAGCCTCGTCGATTTCTGACCCTTCCCTCACCTTTGACAAAGCCCATGAGCGCAGACCTTTCCCCCGTCGACGCCACGCAGCGCGAGATCATCGCGGCGCTGCATGTCGCGCCCGTCTTCGATGCCGCGAGCGAGCTGGAACGCCGCGTCGACTTCCTCGCCAGCTACCTGAAGCAGACCGGCCTGAAGACGCTGGTGCTGGGCATCAGCGGCGGCGTCGACTCGCTGACCGCCGGCTGCCTCGCGCAGCGCGCCGTGCAGAAGCTGCGCGCCGAAGGCCGCGACGCCACCTTCATCGCCATGCGCCTGCCCTACGGCGTGCAGAAGGACGAGGCCGAGGCGCAGGCGTCGCTCGCCGTCATCCAGCCCGACCGCACCATCACGGTGGACATCCGCCCCGCGGCCGACGGCATGCTGGCCGCGCTGAAGGCCGGCGACCTGAAGTTCCGCGACGCGGCGCATGAAGACTTCGTGCTCGGCAACATCAAGGCGCGCGAGCGCATGGTGGCGCAGTTCGCGGTGGCCGGCGCGCATGACGGCATCGTCATCGGCACCGACCACGCGGCCGAGGCGCTGATGGGCTTCTTCACCAAGTTCGGCGACGGCGCGGCCGACATCACGCCGCTCACCGGGCTGAACAAGCGCCGCGTGCGCGCGGTGGCACAGCTGCTGGGCGCGCCCGACGCGCTGGTCTACAAGGTGCCCACGGCCGACCTCGAGTCGCTGGTGCCGGGCAAGCCCGACGAAGACGCCTTCGGCGTCACCTACGAGCAGATCGACGACTTTCTCGAAGGCAAGCCGGTGTCGGCGCAGGCGCGAGACATCATTCTTTCGACGCACCGCAAGAGCGCCCATAAGCGCGCGCTGCCCGTCGAACCGGCCCCACCCGCCACGCACCCACAAACTTCCGCCGGTTGACGCCATGGCGCCCGAAGCCCTGACGCAGCCCGCCATGCGACACCGCTTCGACGCCCTGCGCGCCGCGAGCCTGCGCGCACAAACCCCGCCCTGGCGCGAGCGCGCCGACCGCCTGAAGCGCCTGCGCGCGCTGGTCGTCGACCACCGCGCGGCCATTGCAGCGGCCATCAGCGCCGACTTTCATCACCGCGCCGCGCAGGAGACCGAGCTGGCCGAGGTGTTCCCCAGCGTCGAGGGCATCGACCACGCGCTGCGCCACGGCCAGCGCTGGATGCGCGTGAAGCGCCGCGCCACCGGCCTGTGGTTCAAGCCCGCATCGTCGCGCGTGATGCCGCAGCCGCTGGGCGTGGTCGGCATCGTGGTGCCGTGGAACTACCCGCTGTACCTCGCGGTGGGCCCGATGACCGCGGCGCTGGCCGCGGGCAACCGCGTGATGGTGAAGCAGTCGGAGTTCACGCCGCGCTTCGCCGAGCTGTTCGCCTCGCTGGTGCGCAAGGCCTTCGCCGAAGACGAGATCGACATCGTCAACGGCGACGCCGACACCGCGCGCACCTTCTGCGCCCTGCCCTTCGACCACCTGCTGTTCACCGGCTCCACCGCCGTGGGCCACCAGGTGATGCGCGCCGCCAGCGAGAACCTCACGCCGGTCACGCTCGAACTCGGCGGCAAGTCGCCGGCCATCGTCGGGCCCGGCGCCAACTTCGACAAGGCGGTGGAACGCATCCTCGTGGGCAAGACGCTGAACGCGGGCCAGACCTGCATCGCGCCCGACTACGTGCTGCTGCCCGAAGGCCAGCAGCAGCGCTTCGCCGAGGCGGCGCGGCGCGTGTTCGCCTCGATGTACCCGCGGCTGGAAAGCAGCACTGACTACACCAGCATCGTGAGCCCGCGCCACTTCGAGCGGCTGCAGGCGCTTGCGGCCGCGGCGCAGCAACAGGGCGCCACCGCGCTGCCGCTGAGCGACATGGCGCCCGACGCCGCCACGCGCCGCTTTCCGCCCGTGCTGCTCACGGGCGTGAACGACGGCATGCGCGTGATGCAGGAAGAAATCTTCGGCCCGCTGCTGCCGGTACTCACGTACCGCACCCTCGACGAAGCCATCGGCTACGTCAACGCGCACCCGCGCCCGCTGGCGCTCTACCTGTTCGAGAAAGACCGCGCCACCATCGAGCGCGTGATGCAGCAGACCGTGGCCGGCGGCGTGTCGATCAACGAAACGCTGATGCACGTCGCGCAAGACGACCTGCCCTTCGGCGGCGTCGGTGCCAGCGGCATGGGCGCGTACCACGGCGAGCACGGCTTCCAGACCTTCTCGAAGCTCAAGCCGATCTTTCAGCAGTCCGCGTTCAACGGCGTGGGCCTGTTCAGGCCGCCGTATGGCAAGACCTTCGCGCGGATGATGAAGCTGCTGCTGCGCTAGCCTGGAGCCGGGTCCGGGGCCGGGGCATGGCCCTCGGCCTTGGACAAGGGCCGCGTCAGCACCTTCCAGCGCCCCGCACTCAACTCCGCCGCGTACGGCGCGGGAATGCCGACAGTGAAGCCGTTGCCCGCAATCACCGCGTCGTAGGCGCACACGGCCTGCCCTTGCGCGTCGTACAGCGTCCACGTCACCGCGGTGCCGTCGGGCGCCGCATGCGCCACGTGCATCGACGGCGCGCCGATGTTCGCCCCCACATGCGCATAGCGCGCGTCCACGGCCATCGGCGCATGCGCGGGAAAGGGCAGGCTGCCCGGCATATCGAACCATGCGTCGTGCGTGAGCAGGCTGCGTTGCGCGACCTGCCACATGCGGTGCCGAAGAAAGTGCTGGTCGGCAAAGTGCGCGGAATACGGCCGGCTCGCCAGGTACGCGCGCATGCCGATTTCCACATCGGCCAGCAGGCCCCGGCAGGCGCCCCACAGGCCCGCGAGCAGCAGCTCGGAGTGCGTGGGGTAGTCGCGCATCGCGTGGAACCATCGGTCCGAAGCGCACCACGCGTGCACGGCCGCCTGGTCGCGCGTGGACAGCAGCGAATCGGCATCGCGGAACTGCACGCGGTCCACGCCCGGGTCGTCGAGCGCAAGAAAGCGCCACATCGTGCCCGGCAGGCCCGTGCCGCCCGCCGCGTGCGCATCGACCACGCGGGCGCCCGCCTGCAGCAGGCGCTCGCGCACGGCCGGCGGCACCGTGTCGTCGACGTAGAAGCGGCAGGTCCACCCCGCGAACAGCTCGCGCGCCGCGCGCACGTTCAGCACCGCCATCTCGCAGTAGCGCGGGTCGCGGCCGAACAGGCTGAAGGCGATCAGGTTGCGCTCGCGCGCGTCGGCGTCGAAAGGCGGCGGGCCTGCGGCGTCGCGCGTGGCAGCCGCGGGCTCGCGCGCCGCCTCCTGCATCTTCATCCGCAGCGAGGCCGTGCCGTATTCGCGCACTTCGTCCCGCTTGCCGAGCTGCCCCGCCGCCTCGGCCAATCCGTCGTAGGTGTTCGCGGTCTTCAGCTGCAAGATGGCGCGGCGGTAGGTGTCGTAGGCCTGCTGCGGCTGGCCCAGGCGCATCTGGCACAGCGCCACGTCGGCCAGCGGCTGCGGGCTGTGCGTGGCATGCCAGGCCTGGGTGGCGAACTTGAGCGCCTGCGCGAAGTCGCCCTGCGCGAAGGCGGTGCGAAAGCGCTCGCCCATGGCGTTCAGCGCCTGCTGCGTCACCTTGGCGGCCACGGGCGCACGCGACGGAATCGCCTGGCGCTTCACGGCCAGCGCTTGCTAAGGAATTTTTGAGCGCTCACGGCTACCGTTCGCGCAGTGCCTCGCGCGCCTTGTTCAGCGGCTTCAGCAGGTAGTCGAGCACGGTCTTGCTGCCGGTGTGGATGTCCACCGTGGCGATCATGCCGGGCACGATCGGAAAGCTCTCGCCGCCCTTGTTCTTCAGGTGGTCCGCGTCGGTGCGGATGTACACGCGGTAGTAGTACACGTCGCGCTTCACGTCGTCCTGGATGGTGTCGGGCGAAATGGTGGTCACCTTGCCCGGCAGGCCGCCGAAGATCGAATAGTCGTACGCCGTCACCTTCACCGTGGCGTCCTGCCCGGGGTGGATGAAGGCCACGTCGCGCGGCGAGATGCGCGCCTCCACCAGCAGCTTCTCGTCCAGCGGCACGATCTCCATGAGCTTGCCGCCCGGCGGCAGCACGCCGCCCACGGTGGTCACGGCAATGTCCTTCACGATGCCGCGCACCGGCGACGCGAAGGTCAGCCGCGTGAGCGAGTCGGAGCGCCCGCGCGTCACCGAGCGCTGCGCCTCGATCTCGGCGTTGGCCTTGGCGAGGTCTTCGCGCGCCTTCACGTAGTACTGGCTCTTCAGGTCCGAGGCCTTGGTCTCGGCCTCGTTGATCTGGCGCTTCAGCCGCAGCACCTCCACGTCGCTGGCGGCGCCGCGCGACACCAGCGGCTCGGTGAGCGCCAGCTCGCGGCGCATCAGCACCAGCGCCTGCGACACGCCCGCCAGGCTGCTGGCGAGCTGCTCGCGCCGCGACTGGTAGAGCGCGGTCTCTGTGCGCACCAGGTCGGGCTCGTTGCGCACCTCGGCCGGAAACACCAGCGCCGTGCCGCCCACCTCGGCCGTGAGCCGCGCCGACATGGCCAGCGCCGCGCGCACGCGCGAGGCGCTTTCCTGCACGGTCGATTCGGTCTTGGTGCGGTCCAGCTGCGCAAGCACCTGGCCCGCGTTCACGATGTCGCCCTCGCGCACCTTCAGGTCAACCAGGATGCCGCCTTCCAGCGACTGGATCATCTGCTCGCGCGACGAGGGCACCACCTTGCCGGTGCCGGTGGACACCTCGTCGAGCTTGAAGAACCAGGCCCACGCGAGCATCGCGGCCAGCAGCGCGGCCACGGTCCACACCACCAGCGAGGCGCCGGGCAGCGGGGGCTCCACGGGCGCGTAGCGGCGCTGATCGGCCGTCGCTGCGTTTGCGGCCTTCGCGGCCTTTGCGTTCTTCTTGCCTCCCCGCGGGCTGCCGAGCGGAGGGTCTTGCGCGAGCTCAGGCGTTGCCATGGGAGAGCTTTCCGAGAATCTGGTCCTTCGAGCCGTCCATCACCACGCGGCCGCCCTCGATCACCACGATGCGGTCCACCCACTGCAGCACCGGCATGCGGTGCGTGGCCACCACCAGCGTGCGCGGCGCCAGCCAGGCGCCCACCGCGTCGATCACCTGGCGCTCGGTCACTTCGTCGAAGTGCGCCGTGGGTTCGTCCAGCAGCACGATGGCGGGCTGGCGGATCAGCGTGCGCGCCAGCAGCAGCGCCTGCCGCTGCCCGCCCGAAAGGCCCAGGCCTCCCTCGTGGACCAGGTCGTCCAGCCCCTCGGCGCGCGAATGCACGAAGGGCAACGCACCGGCCATCGCAATGGCCTCGAGCACCTGCGTGTCGGTGGCCAGCGGCATGCCCAGCGTGACGTTCTCGCGGATCGAGCCGTGGAACAGCCGCGCGTTCTGCGTGAGCAGGCCCATGTCGCGGCGCAGGTCGGCCGGGTCGATCAGCCCCAGGTCGAGCGCGTCCAGCGACACATGGCCGCGCTGCGGCGCATGCAGCCCGGCCAGCAGCTGAAGCAGGGTCGACTTGCCCGCGCCCATGCGCCCGAGCAGCGCGACCTTCTCGCCGGCCTTGACCTGCAGCTGCCCCACCGCGAACGCGGGCGCCTTGTCGTCCTTGCCGTAGCGGAACTCCACGCCGGCCAGCGTGTAGTGGCCGCGCAGCGCGGGCACGTGCACGCGGCGCGCATGCTCGGGCTGGTCCACCGGGCGCTGCATGAGCTGGTCGAGCCCCGCGCGCGCCACCTTGGCCTGCTGCCAGCGCGCGAACACGCCCGAGAGCTGCGCCAGCGGCGAGATCATGCGCGAGGCCAAGATCGACGAGCCCACCAGCGCGCCGGTGGTCATGTCGCCCTTCATCACCAGGAAGCAGCCCGCCAGCAGCACCACCGCGTAGACGATGCCCTGCACCTCCTGCGTCCACGTCATCAGCAGCCCGGTGAGAAAGCGCTGGCGCATGCTCACGCTGGCGGCCACGTCGTTGGCGTGGTTCCACTGGTTCTGGAAGCGCGGCTCGGCGCGCATGAGCTTGATGTCCTCGATGCCTTCCACCGCCTCCACCAGCAGCGCGTTGCGCAGCGCCGATTCGCGCATGCCCTCGTTGGCCAGCCGCGCCAGCGGCTTCTGCACCAGCAGCCCCGGTATCACCAGCAGCGGCACCGCCGCCAGCGCCACCCAGGCCAGCGGCCCGGCCACCAGCCACAGCACCACCAGGAACAGCACGAAGAACGGCAGGTCGGCCACCGCGCCGATGGTGGTGGAGGTGAGCAGCTCGCGCACCTGCTCCACCTCGCGCACCTGCGCGATGAACGAGCCGGTGGACTTGGAGCGCGCGTCGTTGCGCACGCGCAGCGCGTGGCCGAACACCAGGTCGGACACCTTCAGGTCGGCGCGCTTGCCGATCACGTCCGAGATGTGGGTGCGCGCCATGCGCAGCACGAACTCGAAGGCCACCGCCAGCATCACCCCGCCGAACAGCACCCACAGCGTGGACTCCGACTGCGCCGGCACCACGCGGTCGTAGATCTGCATGGAAAACACCATGCTCGACAGCGCCAGCACGTTGGCGAACACCGAGGCCAGCACGATGTCGCCGTAGCGACGCCAGTCGCGCAGCGCGATCGACCAGAACCAGTTGGCCTCGTAGGGCTTGACGTAGTCGTCCACCCGCGCGTCGGGCACCGCCGTCTGCGGCCGCAGGATGGCCACGCGGCGCGCGCGGCGGCGCAGTTCCTCGACCGGCACCGCCGTTTCCAGCCCGTGGTCGCCGCCCAGCAGCACGCCCAGCCGGCCCTTGCCGTCGGCGGTGCGCACCACGCCGACCTCGCCGTCGTCGAACTCCACCACCAGCGGCAGGCGCCAGGGGTCGAGCTGCGCGTCGGTGAACGCGTCCAGCCGCAGCGCCAGGCCCAGCTGCCGCGCCATGTGGTCGAGCAGGGTGTCCAGCGGCGCGCCGCGCTCCCAGGCCAGCGAGACGCGCGTGCTTTCCTCGGAGGCGCCGATGCCGTAGTGGCGCGCCACGTGGACCATGGCGTCGAGCCAGCTGGTGTAGTGCCGCGGAAGGTCCCTTGCATTCATGGCAGCAGCTCCATGCCCTGGACGGTGGTGTTGTCCAGCCCGTAGAACGCGCGGGCCTGGCCCGTGGCGCCGATGTAGCCGACGCGGCTGGCCCAGAGGTCGTGCAGCACGGCCTCCTGCTCGGCGGCGGCCTGGTAGATCTCCTGCTCGGCGTTCAGCAGGTCGAGGATGGAGCGCGTGCCCAGCGTGTACTGCTCGCGGTACAGGTCGCGCGCCTCCACGATGCTGCGCCTGCGGTCGGCCAGCACGCCCAAGCGCGCCTGCGCGCCGATGACCTGCTCGCGAAAGTTGCGCGCCTGGTCGCCGGCGTTGAGCCGCGCGGTCTCGATGCGCATGCGCGCAGCCTCCTCGGCGGCGCTGGCGGCGCGCACCTGCGCGTCGAGCGCGCCGCCCTGGTAGATCACGCTCGTCAGGTTGAGCATCACCGTGTGGTACGTGCCGTTGCGCTCCAGCGTGGCGGGGTTGATGCCGCCCATGGCCTTGTTGACGGAAGCGTCCACGCTCAGCGTGGGGTAGCGGTTGGCCCGCGCGATTTCCAGCTGCGCCGAGGCCGCGCGGCGCTCCGCCTCGGCCGCGAGCACGTCGGGCAGCAGGCTGGTGTCGGGCGGCCCGTCGGCGCGGAAGGTGCCGGCCAGGCCGTCGGAAAGGCTGCTGGGCAACGGCGCGATCTGCGGCGGCACGCCCGGCCCCAGCAGCGTGCCCAGGCGCTCGCGCCACTGCGCCAGCTGCGACTTCACCTGCAGCAGGTTGGCGCGCGCGCTGTCCACGCGCGACTCGGCCTGGATCGGGTCGGCCCGGGTGCTGATGCCCGCGTTGGCGCGCAGCCGCGCCGTTTCGAGCACCTTTTCCACCGCCTGCACCTGCTCCTGCGCGATGGCCAGCAGCGCCTGGTAGCGGTGCGCGGTGACCACGGCGTCGGCCGCCTGCTGTGCCACCGTGTCGATCTGCTTCAGGATGCCGGCCTGCTGGCGCCGCACCAGCGCCTCGGACTGCGCCACGGCGCCGTCCACCTTGCCGAAGTCGTAGAGCATCTGCGAGACCGAGGCCGTGGCCACCGTGCCGGTGCTGCCGCCCTGCGAGGCGGGTGCGTTGCTGCTGCCGCCGCCCACGCCCACGCGCACCTGCGGGTAGTAGCCGGCGCGCGCCACGTCCACGCCGCCGGCCTGCTGCGCCAGCGTGGAGATCGCATCCGAAATGGACGGGTGGCGCGCCACCGCCTGGCGCACCGCCTCGTTCAGCTCCAGCGGCTGCGTGCTGGCCGGCGCCACGGGCAGCGGCCGGCCCGGCTGCAGGTTGAGCTCCTGCGCCAGCGAGCTGGGCGCGAGCCGGCGCGAGACCTTCAGGCCGCCGTCGTCGGCCGATGCGGACGCGGTGGAACCGGCCAGGGCCAGCCATGCGAGCGCGCGGAGCGCACGGAGCGCATGGAGCGCACGGGGCGCACGGAGCGCGGCGCGGTGCGTCACCCTTCTCAGACCACCACCAGCTGATGGTTGGCCAGCAGCGTCGCCAGGTCGGTGCTCACGCCGTTGAGCGAGAGCAGCGGCGTCATCGCCTGCGCGCCGCCCGCGCCGTCGCGGTCGATGCTCAGCACGGTGTTGCCGTTGCTCTGGGTCAGCTGCAGGTAGTTGCCGATGGGGTCGCCGCTGTGGGCGGCGTAGCCGGTCAGCAGCGCCGACACGTCGATGCGGTCGGCGTCGGCGCTGGTCTCGAAGGCGCCCAGCCTGAAGCCGTTCACCTCGTCGAAGCCGTTGCCGCCTGTCGCGCTGTTCGCGCCGGCGGTGGACAGCAGCTTGTACATCAGCGTCTCGTGGCCCTGCTGCCCGTTGGCGGCCAGGTCGAGCGTGTGGCCGTTGGCGGCCAGATCGAGCGTATGGCCGGTGTCGGCCAGCGCGCTCTTCTCCGCCGCCACGGGCTCGGCCTGGTCCTGCGCGACCGAGAACGACGCGAGCGACTGGACGCCGGTGCTGCCGGCCCCCCCGATCAGCAACTGCCCGTTGCCCAGCAAGGTTTCCAGCGAGGTCGTCACGCCCGTCAGCGTGAGCAGCGGCGTGCTGAAGTTGCCGGTGCCGCCCAGGTCCACCGCGATCACCGTGTTGCCGCCCACGTTGGTCACGTGGATGTAGTTCAGCAGCCCGGCCGACGAGGGGTCGAGCACGTAGTTGCCGGTGCCGGCGTCGCGGTACACGTGCGCGGTGCCGGTGTAGCCCGCCAGCAGCCCGCCCAGGTCGATCAGGTCGGCGTCGGTGCTGGCGGCGTTGGCCATGCTGCCCAGCGTGAAGCCGTTGGCCACGTCGCTGCCGTTGCCGCCGGTGGCCTTGTCGGTGGCGTTCAGCAGGTTGTAGACCAGCCGGTCGTTGCCCGCGTTCAGCCCCAGGAAGTAGGTGTCGTTGCCGCCGCGGCCCTCGAACATGTTGTCGCCCAGGCTGCCCACGAAGGTGTCGGCCAGCGCGCTGCCGCGCACGCCCTCCACGTTGTTCACCGTGCCCAGAATGCCCCAGCCCGTGACCAGGTTGGTCGTCAGGTCCACGCCCACGCCGGCCAGGGCGTTGCGGAAATCGACGATGTCCATGCCGCCGGTGGCCGACCAGGTCTTGGTCTCGCCCGGCAGCAGCGGCGCGTTCCAGCCGCCGCCGCCGTTGTAGACCGTGCTGCCGCCCAGCACGTTGCCCACCACGTAGGTGTCGTCGTAGCCGGTGCCGGTCATCACGTTGGGCAGCAGCACGGGCACGTCGGTGGTGGTGAGCAGGTGGGCGCTGGTGGCGTCGCCCGGCGTCACGTTCCAGGTGTAGGTGGCCGAGGCGCCGTTGTTGTTGGCCAGCAGCTTCACCGTGTAGGTCTGCGTGGGGTCCAGGCCGAACACGTTGACGATGCCCGAGCTGTCGTTGCCCCAGCTGCCCGACTGCGGGTTGATGATCTGCGTGGCCACCAGCGCGCCCTGCGCGTCGAACACCTGCACCGTGTTGCCGAAGTACACGTTGAAGCCCTGCGCGTTCAGGATGCGCAGGTGCAGCGCGGTGCCGTCCTTCACCTGGTTGGTGTTGGCCACCAGCTGCGTGGCGGTGCTGCCGTTCATGCCGATGAGCAGGTCGACGTCGCCGTCCCAGTCGTAGTCGGCCGCGGCAATGCTGTTCACGCTGTTGGGCGCCAGCCCGGCGAGCTGGCGCGAGGCCCAGGCGCCGGCGGCCACGTTGCCGCTGTTGGTGTACAGGTTGGCCACGCCGGTGGCGTAGTCCAGCTCCACCGCGTCCATGCGGCCGTCGCCGTTCCAGTCGACCGCCACCGAGGCGTCGCCGGCCAGCGTGTCGTTGGCCACCGACACGCCGGTGGTCGACAGCGTGCCCGCGTTGTTCAGGTACACCTTGCTGGCCGTGCCCGCCTTGCTGCTGTTGACGTACAGGTCGAGCCAGCCGTCGTTGTTGAAGTCGGCCCAGGTGAGCGACACCGCGTCGGTCGCGTTGCCGCTGACGGCGTTGGTCGCGAACACGTCGTTGATGGCCTGCGACTCGGTCCAGTTCGACCCGTTCAGGCTGGCCTTGCCGTTGTTGGTGAGCAGCGTGAGCGTGAAGTCGTTGTTGTTGCCCAGCGTGGTGGTGGTGGTGCTGTGCAGCGCGATGTCCACGCGGCCGTCGTTGTTCAGGTCCACGCCCGAGACCTCGCGCCCGGTCTGCAGGTTGGCGATGCCCGCGGCCGGCGGGAGCAGCGCGGTGCCGTTGCCGTAGGTGCTGAGCACGCCCAGCGTGTTCTTCACGAACGAGGCCGAGTCGCCCGCGCCGTCGCCGACGATGGCGTCCAGGTAGCCGTCGCCGTCCATGTCGATCACCGCCACGCCGCCGTTGGACACGCCGCTCAGGCCGGTGCCCACCGCGGTGGGCACGTAGCCCAGGCCCAGCCCCCCGGTCCACAGCGGCGTGCTGTTGGCCCCGCCCGCGTTGGCGTCGGTGCCGATGACGTCCAGGATGCCGTCCAGGTTGTAGTCGAAGAACGAGTACGCGGTCGACGTGCCGCCCGACAGCAGCTGCTGCCCGAGGTCGGTGGTGACGTAGTTGGTGCGCGAGGTGCCGTTGTAGACCGCCTGGTCGCCCGCGAAGCTCCAGTTGCCCTGCAGGTTGATGGCCATCGCGCCGCCGAAGCCGGTCGTGTTGCTGGTGCCGTGCGAGCCGGGCGCCGCGGCCAGGTGGTCGAGCACGGGCACCACGTCGACCTGCGTGGTGGTGCTCAGGCGGCTCTGGTTGCCCGCCGCGTCCCACACCACGTAGCCCAGGTGGTAGGCGCCCACGCCGGTGCCCAGCGCCGCCGAGATCGACCACGCGCCGCCCGCGCCGACCAGCGCGGTGCCCAGCACCACGTCCACGCCTTCGGTGTAGATGCCGTCGTGGTTCACGTCGTTGATGAGCGCCACGGTGGTGCCCACCTCGGCCGTGCCGCTCACGGCGCTGCTGAACACGGCGGTGCCCGCGGCGATGGTGCGGTCGCCGTCGGCGTCGATGGCGGCCGCGTTGGCCAGCGCCGGCGCGGTGAGCGTCAGCGTGGGCGCGACCAGGTCGACCGTGTAGCTCACCGTGTTGACCGAGCCGTGCGTGCCGTCGGCCGTGTTCTCGATGCGCACCTGCGCGGCCACGGTGGCCGAGGCGGCGTAGGCCGCGGGCGCGTAGCTCCAGGTGGTGGCGCCGTCCACGTCCTGCACGGTGGTCCAGGTGAGGCCGCCGTCCAGGCTGATGCGCACCACCTCGTCGGCCTGCAGCGGCCGGGCGATGGTGCCGGTGAGCAGCGGCGTGCTGTCGCGCGTGACCAGGTCGGTGTTCAGCGCCGAGCTGTTCGAGAAGCCGCCCGCCACGCTCACGCCGGTGTCGGTGGCCAGCGCGGTGAGCGTGGCCGTGGCGTCGACCGTGAACGTGAAGGGCACGCCGGGCGTGCTCTCGTTGCCCGCCGCGTCGACCAGCGTCGTGGTGTAGCTGTGCAGCCCGAAGCCCAGCACCGGCGGCGCGTAGGTCCAGCTGGTCTGCCCGGCCGTGAGCACGATGGAGCGCACCAGCACGCCGTCCTGGTAGATGCGCAGCGTGTCGCCCGCGGCCACGCCGGCGGTGATGGTGCCGTTGAGCACGGGCGTGGTGTCGTCGGTGATGGCGCCGCTCAGCAGCGTGCCGGTCAGCGGGCCCAGGTTGTCGACGAAGCTCACGACAGCCGCCACCTGCGTGGGCGCGGTGACGTCCACCACCACGGCCTGCGTGTCGGTCGCGCCGAGGTTGCCCGCCGCGTCGACCACGCGCACGCGGTAGGTGTAGCTGCCGCCGGTGAGCACGCGCGCGTCCACGAACGACCAAGCGCCGCCCACCACCGCGAGGTCGACCCAGGTGGTGCCGTCGATGCTGATCTGCGCGCGCTCGCCCGCGCCCAGCGTGCCCACGGTGCCGTTCACCGTGAGCGAGGTGTCGCGCGTGAGGAAGTCGGTCGCGCTGTTGCCGGTGTCGTCGGCAATCGACACGATGTCGATGGCGGCCGTGGGCGCGGTGGTGTCCACCGTGAGCGTGAAGCCCGCCGAGGCCGCCGTCTGGTTGCCCGCCGCGTCGGCCACCACCGCGGTGTACACGTGCGTGCTGCCGTTCAGCAGCACCGGCGTGGCAAAGGTCCAGCTGGTGCCGGTGACGGTGGCGTTGCCGATGTAGGTGGCGCCGTCGTAGATGCGCACGGTGTCGGTCGCGCCGATGGCCGCGCTGAGCGTGCCGTTGAGCACCGGCGTGGTGTCGTCGGTGGGCACGCCGCTGCCGAAGTTGCCCAGGTTGAGGCCCACGTTGTCGGCGAAGCTGACGATGAGCGCGGTCTGCGCCGGCGGCGTGGTGTCCACCGTGAGCGTGAAGGCGGTCGACGCCGTGCCCTGGTTGCCCGCCGCGTCGGCCACCACCGCCGTGTACACGTGCGTGGAGCCGTCGGCCAGCACCGGCGCGGCAAAGGTCCAGGCGGTGCCGCTGACGGTGGCCGTGCCGACCAGCGTGGCGCCGTCGTAGATGCGCACCACGTCGCCCGCGCCCAGCGCCGCGCTCAGCGTGCCGTTGAGCACCGGCGTGGTGTCGTCGGTGACGGTGCCGCTGGCGAGGTTGCCCTGGGTGATGCCGACGTTGTCGGCGAAGCTGGCGATGAGCGCCGTCTGCGCCGGCGGCGTGGTGTCGATGGTGAGGGTGAAGCCGGCCGAGGCCGTGCCCAGGTTGCCCGCCGCGTCGGCCACCACCGCGGTGTAGGTGTGGCTTCTGCCGTTCAGCAGCACCGGCGTCGCGAAGCTCCAGGTGGTGCCGGTGACGGTGGCGTTGCCGATGTAGGTGGCGCCCTCGTAGATGCGCACCGTGTCCGTCGCGCCGATGGCCGCGCTGAGCGTGCCGGTGAGCACCGGCGTGGTGTCGTCGGTGGTGCTGCCGCTGCCGTAGCTGCCCTGGTTGGTGCCGGCGTTGTCCAGGTAGGCCGTGACGGCGGCGGTCTGCGCCGGCGGCGTGGTGTCCACCGTGAGCGCCAGCGGCGCCGAGGCCGTGCCTTCGTTGCCCGCAGCGTCGGCCACCACCGCCGTGTAGGTGTGGCTGCTGCCGTTGGCCAGCACCGGTGTCGCGAAGCTCCAGGTGGTGCCGCTGACCGTGGCCGTGCCGACCAGCGTGCCGCCGTCGTAGATGCGCACCGTGTCGCCCGCGGCCAGCGCCGCGCTGAGCGTGCCGTTGAGCACCGGCGTGGTGTCGTCGGTGGTGGTGCCGCTGCCGAACGGCCCGGTGAGGATGCCCACGTCGTCGGCGTAGCTGCCGATGGCGGCCGTCTGCACGGGCGGCGTGGTGTCCACCGTGAGCGTGAAGGCCGCGGACGGCGTGCCCAGGTTGCCCGCCGCGTCGGTCACCACCGCGGTATAGGTGTGGCCGCTGCCGTTCAGCAGCACCGGCGTGGCAAAGGTCCAGCTGGTGCCGGTGACGGTGGCGTTGCCGATGTAGGTGGCGCCGTCGTAGATGCGCACCGTGTCGGTCGCGCCGATGGCCGCGCTGAGCGTGCCGTTGAGCACGGGCGTGGTGTCGTCGGTGGTGATGCCGCTGCCGAAGTTGCCCTGGTTGGTGCCCGCGTTGTCGGCGAAGCTGGCGATGGCCGTGGTCTGCGCGGGCGGCGTGGTGTCGATGGTGAGCGTGAAGGCCGGCGAGGCCGTGCCCAGGTTGCCGGCCGCGTCGGTCACCACCGCCGTGTAGCTGTGCGTGCTGCCGTCGACCAGCGTGGGCGTGGCGAAGGTCCACGTGGTGCCGCTGACCGTGGCGGTGCCCAGGAAGGTGGCGCCGTCGTACACGCGCACCGTGTCGCCCGCGGCCAGCGCCGCGCTCAGCGTGCCGTTGAGCACCGGCGTGGTGTCGTCGGTGGTGGTGCCGCTGCCGAAGTTGCCCAGCACGATGCCCGCGTCGTCGGTGAAGCTGGCCACCGCCGTGGTCTGCGCGGGCGGCGTGGTGTCCACCGTGAGCGTGAGCGCGGTGCCGGCCGGGCCCTGGTTGCCGGCCGCGTCGGCCACCACCGCGGTGAAGGTGTGCGTGCTGCCGTTGGCAAGCGCCGCGCTCGCGAAGCTCCAGGTGGTGCCCGTGACCGTGGCCGTGCCGACGAAGGTGGCGCCGTCGTAGATGCGCACCGTGTCGCCCGTGGCCAGCGCGGCGCTGAGCGTGCCGGTGAGCGTGGGCGTGGTGTCGTCGGTGCTGCCGCCGTTGCTGCCGCTGCCGTAGCTGCCCTGCAGCAGGCCCGCGTCGTCGGTGTAGGCGGTCACGCTGGCGGTCTGCGCCGGCGCGGTGGTGTCCACGGTGAGCGTGAAGGCGGCGGACGGCGCGGCCTCGTTGCCCGCGGCGTCCGACACCCGCGCCGTGTAGCTGTGGGTGCTGCCGTCGGACAGCGCGGGCGGCGTGAAGCTCCAGGCGGTGCCGGTGACCGTGGCGGTGCCCACCAGCGTGGCCCCGTCGTAGATGCGCACCACGTCGCCCGCGCCCAGTGCCGCGCTGAGCGTGCCGGTGAGCGTGGGCGTGGTGTCGTCGGTGGTGGTGCCGCTGCCGACGAGGCTGCCCTGCACGATGCCGACGTTGTCGGTGTAGCCGGTGATGGCCGTCACCTGCGCCGGCGCGGTGGTGTCGACCGTGAGCGTGAAGGCCGCGGAGGCCGTGCTCTCGTTGCCCGCCGCGTCGGCCACCCGCGCCGTGTAGCTGTGCGTGCTGCCGTCGGCCAGTGCCGGTGGCGTGAAGGCCCACGCGGTGCCCGTGACCGTCGCGGTGCCGACCAGCATGGCGCCGTCGTAGATGCGCACGGTGTCGCCCGCGCCCAGCGCGGCGCTCAGCGTGCCGGTGAGCGTGGGCGTGGTGTCGTCGGTGCTGGTGCCGCTGCCGACGAGGCTGCCCTGCACCGTGCCGACGTCGTCGGTGTAGCCGGCGATGGCCGCGGTCTGCACCGGCGGCGTGGTGTCCACCGTGAGGGTGAAGGCCGCGGAGGCGGCGCTTTCGTTGCCCGCGGCGTCGGCCACCACCGCCGTGTAGCTGTGGGTGCTGCCGTTGGCCAGCGCGGCGGGCGTGAAGGTCCAGCTGGTGCCCGTGACCGTCGCGGTGCCGACCAGCGTGCCGCCGTCGTAGATGCGCACCACATCCGTCGCGCCGATGGCCGCGCTGAGCGTGCCGTTCAGCGTGGGCGTGGTGTCGTCGGTGGTGGTGCCGCTGCCGAACGCGGCCTGCAGCGTGCCGACGTTGTCGGTGTAGCTGGCGAGGCTGGCGGTCTGCGCGGGCGGTGTGGTGTCGACCGTGAGCGTGAAGGTGGTGGACGCGGTGCTCTCGTTGCCCGCCGCGTCGGCCACGACCGCGGTGTAGCTGTGGGTGCTGCCGTCCGTCAGCGCTGGCGGCGTGAAGGTCCAGCCCGTGCCCGTGACCGTCGCGGTGCCGACCAGCGTGCCGCCGTCGTAGATGCGCACCACGTCGCCCGTGCCCAGTGCCGCGCTGAGCGTGCCGGTGAGCGTCGGCGTGGTGTCGTCCGTGCTGGTGCCGCTGCCGTAGCTGCCCTGCAGCGTGCCGACGTTGTCGGTGTAGCCGCCGATGGCCGCGGTCTGCGCGGGCGGCGTGGTGTCCACCGTGAGCGTGAAGACCGGCGACGGCGTGCTCTCGTTGCCCGCCGCGTCGGCCACCACGGCCGTGTAGCTGTGGGTGCTGCCGTTGGCGAGTGCCGGGGGCGTGAAGCTCCAGGCGGTGCCGGTGACGGTCGCGGTGCCGACGAGCGTGGCGCCGTCGTAGATGCGCACCACGTCGCCCGTGGCCGGCGCGGCGCTGAGCGTGCCTGTCAGCGTGGGCGTGGTGTCGTCGGTGCGGGTGCCGCTGCCGTAGGTGGCTTGCAGCGTGCCGACATCGTCGATGTAGCCATCGATGGCCGCGGTCTGCATCGGCGGCGTGGTGTCCACCGTGAGCGTGAACGCGGGCGACGCGGTGCTTTCGTTGCCCGCGGCGTCGGCCACCACGGCCGTGTAGCTGTGGGTGCTGCCGTTGGCCAGCGCGGCGGGCGTGAAGGTCCAGCTGGTGCCCGTGACCGTCGCGGTGCCCACCAGCGTGCCGCCGTCGTAGATGCGCACGGTGTCGCCCGTGGCCAGCGCCGCGCTGAGCGTGCCGTTCAGCGTGGGCGTGGTGTCGTCGGTGCTGGTGCCGCTGCCGAAGGTGGCTTGCAGCGTGCCGACGTCGTCGGTGTAGCCCGTGACGGTGGCGGTCTGCGCCGGTGCCGTCGTGTCGACTGTGAGCGTGAAGGCCGCAGACGCGGTGCTCTCGTTGCCTGCCGCATCGGCCACCACCGCGGTGTAGCTGTGGGTGCTGCCGTCCGTCAGTGCCGGGGGCGTGAAGGTCCAGCCGGTGCCCGTGACCGTCGCCGTGCCGACCAGCGTGCCACCGTCGTAGATGCGCACCACGTCGCCCGTGCCCAGCGCCGCGCTCAGCGTGCCCGTCAGCGTCGGCGTGGTGTCGTCGGTGCTGGTGCCGCTGCCGTAGCTGCCCTGCAGCGTGCCGACGTTGTCGGTGTAGCCGCCGATGGTTGCGGTCTGCACGGGCGCGGTCGTGTCCACCGTGAGCGTGAACGCAGCCGACGGCGTGCTCTCGTTGCCCGCCGCGTCGGCCACCACCGCCGTGTAGCTGTGGGTGCTGCCGTTGGCGAGTGCCGGCGGCGTGAAGCTCCAGCTCGTGCCCGTGACCGTCGCGGTGCCGACGAGCGTGGCGCCGTCATAGATGCGCACCACGTCGCCCGTGCCCAGCGCGGCGCCCAGCGTGCCGGTGAGCGTCGGCGTGGTGTCGTCCGTGGCGGTGCCGCTGCCGTAGGTGGCCTGCAGCGTGCCGACGTCGTCGATGTAGCCGCCGATGGCCGCGGTCTGCGTGGGCGCCGTGGTGTCGACGGTGAGCACCAGGCCGGTCGATGGCGTGCCGAGGTTGCCCGCGGCGTCGCTCACCACCGCGGTGTAGGTGTGCGTGGTGCCGTCCGCCAACGCGGGCGGCGTGAAGGTCCAGGCGGTGCCGTTGACGGTGGCGGTGCCCACGAAGGTGCCGCCGTCGTAGATGCGCACGGTGTCGCCGGCGGCCAGCGCGGCGCTGAGCGTGCCGTTGAGCGTGGGCGTGGTGTCGTCGGTGGTGGTGCCGCTGCCGAAGGTGGCCTGCAGCGTGCCGACGTCGTCGGTGTAGCCGCCGATGGTGGCGGTCTGCGCCGGCGCGGTGGTGTCCACCGTGAGCGTGAGGCCCGGCGATGCCGCGCCCTCGTTGCCCGCCGCGTCCGCGACCACCGCCGTGTAGGTGTGCGTGCTGCCGCTGGCAAGAGCGGGCGTGGCGAAGCTCCAGCTGGTGCCGCTGACGGTGGCGGTGCCCACCAGCGTCGCGCCCTCGTAGATGCGCACCACGTCGCCCGTGCCCAGCGCCGCGCTGAGCGTGCCGTTGAGCACCGGCGTGGTGTCGTCGGTGGTGGTGCCGCTGGCGAAGCCGCCCTGCAGCGTGCCCGTGTCGTCGGTGTAGCCGCCGATGGCCGCGGTCTGCGCGGGCGCGGTGGTGTCCACCGCGAGCACGAAGGCCGGCGACGGCGTGCTCTCGTTGCCCGCCGCGTCGGTCACCACGGCCGTGTAGCTGTGGGTGCTGCCGTCGGCCAGCACGGGCGTGGCGAAGGTCCAGGTGGTGCCCGTGACCGTGGCGGTGCCCACCAGCGTGGCGCCGTCGTAGATGCGCACGAACTCGCCCGCGCCCAGGCCCGCGCTGAGCGTGCCGTTGAGCACCGGCGCGGTGTCGTCGGTCGGCACGCCGCTGCCGAAGCTGCCCACGTTGGTGCCGGTGTCGTCGGTGTACGAGGCCACGGTGGCCAGCTGCGACGGCCCGGTGGTGACCACGCTCAGCGTGAAGGCCGGCGACACCGCGCCTTCGTTGCCCGCGGCGTCGGCCACCACGGCCGTGTAGCTGTGGGTGCTGCCGTCGAGCAGGCCGGGGGTGGCGAAGCTCCAGGCGGTGCCGTTGACCGTGGCGGTGCCCACGAAGGTGGCGCCGTCGTAGATGCGCAGCGTGTCGCCCGCGCCCAGCGCGGCCGTCAGCGTGCCGTTGAGCACCGGCGTGGTGTCGTCGGTTTCGGTGCCGCTGCCGAAGTCGCCGGCCTGCGTGCCGGCGTTGTCGGTGTAGTTGACGATGGCGGCGGACTGCGCCGGCGGCGTGAGGTCCAGCGTGAGCGCGAGCACCGGCGACGCCGTGCCCTCGTTGCCCGCCGCGTCGGCCACCACCGCGGTGTAGCTGTGCGGAACGCCTTCGGTCAGCGCGGGCGGCACGAAGCTCCAGCCGGTGCCCGTGACCGTGGCGGTGCCCACCAGCGTGGCGCCGTCGTAGATGCGCACCACGTCCGTCGCGCCGATGGCGGCGCTGAGCGTGCCGGTGAGCGTGGGCGTGGGGTCGTCGGTGGTGCCGCTGCCGAAGCTGCCTTGCAGCGTACCCACGTCGTCGATGTAGCCGAGGAAGGTCGCGGCCTGCGTGGGCGCGGCGGTGTCGACGCCGAAGGCCAGGCTGCCCGAGGGCGTGCCCTCGTTGCCCGCGGCGTCGGCCACCACGGCCGTGTAGCTGTGGGTGGTGCCGTCGGCCAGCACGGGCGTGGCGAAGGTCCAGGTGGTGCCCGTGACCGTGGCGGTGCCGACCAGCGTGGTGCCGTCGTAGATGCGCACCACGTCCGTCGCGCCGATGGCGGCGCTGAGCGTGCCGGTGAGCACCGGCGTGGTGTCGTCGGTGGTGCCGCCGTTGCTGCCGCTGCCGTAGGTGCCCTGCAGCGTGCCCACGTTGTCGATGTAGCCGCCGATGCTCGCGGTCTGCGCGGGCGCCGAGGTGTCGACGGTGAGCACCAGGCCGGTCGAGGGCGTGCCGAGGTTGCCCGCGGCATCGGTGACCACCGCGGTGTAGGTGTGCGTGGTGCCGTCCGTCAGCGCGGTGGGCGTGAAGGTCCACGCCGTGCCGTTGACCGTGGCGGTGCCCACGAAGGTGGCGCCGTCGTAGATGCGCACCGTGTCGCCGGTGCCCAGCGCCGCGCTGAGCGTGCCGGTGAGCGTGGGCGTGGTGTCGTCGGTGGTGGTGCCGCTGCCGTAGGTGGCCTGCAGCGTGCCGACGTTGTCGATGTAGCCGCCGACGCTCGCCGTCTGCGCGGGTGGCGTGGTGTCCACCGTGAGCGTGAGGCCAGTCGAGGGCGTGCCCTGGTTGCCTGCGGCATCGGCCACCACCGCGGTGTAGGTGTGCGTGCTGCCGTCCGTCAGCGCCGTGGGCGTGAAGCTCCAGGCGGTGCCGTTGACGGTCGCGGTGCCGACCAGCGTGGTGCCGTCGTAGATGCGCACCACGTCGCCTGCGCCCAATGCCGCGCTCAGCGTGCCGTTCAGCGTGGGCGTGGTGTCGTCGGTGGTGGTGCCGCTGCCGAAGGTGGCCTGCAGCACGCCCGCGTTGTCGACGTAGCCGTCGAGGCTCGCGGTCTGCGCGGGCGGCGTGGTGTCCACCACCAGCACGAAGCCGGTGGAAGGCGTGCCCTCGTTGCCCGCCGCGTCGGCCACGACGGCCGTGTAGCTGTGGGTGCTGCCGTTGGCCAGCACGGGCGTGGCGAAGGTCCACGTCGTGCCCGTGACCGTCGCGGTGCCTACCAGCGTGGTGCCGTCGTAGATGCGCACCGTGTCGCCCGTGCCCAGCGCCGCGCTCAGCGTGCCGTTGAGCACCGGCGTGGTGTCGTCGGTCGGCACGCCGCTGACGGCATCGCCGATGTTGGTGCCGACGTTGTCGGTGTACGTGGCGATGGCCGCCGTCTGCGTGGGCGCCGAGGTGTCGACGGTGAGCACCAGGCCGGTCGAGGGCGTGCCGAGGTTGCCCGCGGCGTCGGTGACCACCGCGGTGTAGGTGTGCGTGGTGCCGTCGGTCAACGCGCTCGGCGTGAAGGTCCATGCGGTGCCGTTGACCGTGGCGGTGCCCACGAAGGTGGCGCCGTCGTAGATGCGCACCGTGTCGCCGGTGCCCAGCGCCGCGCTGATCGTGCCGGTGAGCGTGGGCGTGGTGTCGTCGGTGGTGGTGCCGCTGCCGTAGGTGGCCTGCAGCGTACCGACGTTGTCGATGTAGCCCGCCACGCTCGCCGTCTGCGCGGGTGGCGTGGTGTCCACCGTGAGCGTGAGGCCGGTCGATGGCGTGCCCTGGTTGCCTGCGGCATCGGTGACCACGGCCGTGTAGGTGTGCGTGCTGCCGTCGGCCAGCGCCGTGGGCGTGAAGCTCCAGGCGGTGCCGGTGACGGTCGCGGTGCCGACCAGCGTGGCGCCGTCGTAGATGCGCACCACGTCGCCCGCGCCCAATGCCGCGCTGAGCGTGCCGTTCAGCGTGGGCGTGGTGTCGTCGGTGGTGGTGCCGCTGCCGAAGGTGGCCTGCAGCACGCCCGCGTTGTCGACATAGCCGTCGAGGCTTGCCGTCTGCGCGGGCGGCGTGGTGTCCACCACCAGCACGAAGCCGGTGGAGGGCGTGCCCTCGTTGCCCGCCGCGTCGGCCACGACGGCGGTGTAGCTGTGAGTGCTGCCGTTGGCCAGCACGGGCGTGGCGAAGGTCCACGTCGTGCCCGTGACCGTCGCGGTGCCGACCAGCGTGGTGCCGTCGTAGATGCGCACCGTGTCGCCCGTGCCCAGCGCCGCGCTCAGCGTGCCGTTGAGCACCGGCGTGGTGTCGTCCGTCGCCACGCCGCTGCCGAAGCTGCCCAGGTTCGTGCCGGCGTTGTCGGTGTACGTGGCGATGGCCGCGGTCTGCGCCGGCGGGGTCGTGTCCACGGCCAGCACCAGGCCGGCCGATGCCGCGCCCAGGTTGCCGGCCGCGTCGGCCACCACCGCCGTGTAGGTGTGGATGCTGCCGTCCACCAGCACCGGCGTGGCGAAGCTCCACGTGGTGCCGGTGACGGTGGCGGTGCCGATGAAGGTGCTGCCGTCGTAGATGCGCACCGTGTCGCCCGCCGCCAGCGTCGCGCTGAGCGTGCCGTTGAGCACGGGCGCGGTATCGTCGGTCGGCACGCCGCTGCCGAAGCTGCCGCGCACAGTGCCCACGTCGTCGGTGTAGCCGGTGAAGCTGGCGGTCTGCGCGGGCGGCGTGGTGTCCACCGTGAGCGTGAGGCCGGTGGAGGCCGCGCCTTCGTTGCCGGCCGCGTCGGCCACCACGGCCGTGTAGGTGTGGGTGCTGCCCGTACCGTTGTCTGCCAGCGTGGGCGTGGCGAAGGTCCAGGTCGTGCCCGTCACCGTCGCGGTGCCGACCAGCGTGCTGCCTTCGTAGATGCGCACCACGTCGCCCGCGTTCAGCGCGGCGCTCAGCGTGCCGGTGAGCGTGGGCGTGGTGTCGTCGGTGCTGGTGCCGCTGCCGAAGGTGGCCTGCAGCGCGCCCACGTTGTCGATGTAGCCGCCCAGGCTGGCGGTCTGCGCGGGCGGCGTGGTGTCGACCGCGAGCGCGAAGGCGGCCGAGGGCGTGCCTTCGTTGCCCGCCGCGTCGGTCACGACGGCCGTGTAGCTGTGGCTGCTGCCGTCCACCAGCACCGGCGTGGCGAAGGCCCAGCTCGTGCCCGTGACGGTCGCGGTGCCCACGAGCACGCCGTTGTCGTAGATGCGCACCGTGTCGCCCGTGGCCAGCGCCGCGCTCAGCGTGCCGTTGAGCACCGGCGTGGTGTCGTCGGTGCTGCCGCCGTTGCTGCCGCTGCCGTAGCTGCCCTGCAGCGTGCCGGCGTTGTCGGTGTAGTTGGCGATGGCGGTGGCCTGCGCGGGCGGCGTGGTGTCCACCGCCAGCACCAGCGGCGAAGAGGCCGCGCCCAGGTTGCCGGCCGCGTCGGCCACCACCGCCGTGTAGCTGTGGCTGCTGCCGTCCGCCAGCACCGGCGTGGCGAAGCTCCACATGGTGCCGTTCACCGTCGCCGTGCCGACGAAGGTGGCGCCGTCGTAGATGCGCACCGTGTCGCCCGCGGCCAGCGGCGCGCTGAGCATGCCCTGGAGCACGGGCGCGGTGTCGTCGGTCGGCACACCGCTGCCGAAGCTGCCTTGCACCGTGCCCACGTCGTCGGTGTAGCCGGAGAAGCTGGCGGTCTGCGCCGGCGGCGTCGTGTCCACGGTGAGGGTGAAGGCGGGCGATGCGGGGCTTTCGTTGCCCGCCGCGTCGGCCACCACGGCCGTGTAGGTGTGGGTGCTGCCGTTGATGAGCGTGGGCGTCGCGAAAGTCCAGGTCGTGCCCGTCACCGTCGCGGTGCCGACCAGCGTGCCGCCTTCGTAGATGCGCACCACGTCGCCCGTGCCCAGCGCGGCGCTCAGCGTGCCGTTGAGCACTGGCGTGGTGTCGTCGGTGACGCTGCCGCTGCCCGGCGTTCCCTGCGCGATGCCGACGTTGTCGCTGTACGAGACGATGGCCGCGGCCTGCGCCGGCGGCGTGAGGTCCACGGTGAGCGTGAAGGCGGGCGAGGCCGTGCCCTGGTTGCCCGCCGCGTCGGTCACCACCGCGGTGTAGCTGTGGCTGCTGCCGTCGGCCAGCACGGGCGTGGCGAAGCTCCAGCTCGCGCCGCTCACCGTCGCCGTGCCGACGAGCACGCCGCCGTCGTAGATGCGCACCGTGTCGCCCGCGCCGATGGGCCCGCCGAGCGTGCCGTTGAGCACCGGCGTGATGTCGTCGGTGGTGGTGCCGCTGCCGAAGCTGCCCTGGTTGGTGCCCACGTTGTCGGTGTAGCCGGTGACCACCGCGGTCTGCGCGGGCGGCGTGGCGTCCACCACCACGGTGAAGCCGCCCGAGACCGTGCCCTGGTTGCCGGCCGCGTCGGCCACCACCGCCGTGTAGGTGTGGATGCTGCCGTCGGCCAGCGCGGGCGTCGCGAAGGTCCAGGTGTTGCCGTTCACGCTGGCCGTGCCCAGCAGCGTAGCGCCTTCGTAGATGCGCACCGTGTCGCCCGCGCCCAGCGGCGCGCTCAGCGTGCCGTTGAGCACCGGCGTGGTGTCGTCGGTGGTGGTGCCGGTGCCGAAGTCGCCGGTCTGCGCGCCGACGTTGTCGGTGTACGTGATGAGCAGCGTCGTCTGCGTGGGCGGCGTGGTGTCCACCGTGAGCGCGAAGCCGGCCGAGGGCGTGCCCTCGTTGCCCGCCGCGTCGGCCACCACGGCCGTGTAGGTGTGGGTGCTGCCGTTGGCAAGCGCCGGCGTCGCGAAGCTCCACGTGGTGCCGTTGACCGTGGCCGTGCCCACGAGGGTGCTGCCCTCGTAGATGCGCACGGTGTCGCCCGCCGACAGCGCCGCGCTCAGCGTGCCGTTGAGCACCGGCGCGGTGTCGTCGGTCGGCACGCCGCTGCCGTAGCTGCCCTGGTTGCTGCCGGCGTTGTCGGTGTACGAGACGATGCCCGCGGTGAGCGTGGGCGCCGTGGTGTCGATGGCGAGCACCAGCGGCGCGGAGGCCGCGCCCTGGTTGCCGGCCGCGTCGGCCACCACCACCGTGTAGCTGTGCGTGCTGCCGTCCGTGAGCGCGGCAGGCGTGAAGCTCCATGCGGTGCCGCTCACCGTCGCGGTGCCCACCAGCGTGGCGCCGTCGTAGATGCGCACCGTGTCGCCCGCGCCCAGCGGCGCGCTCAGCGTGCCGTTCAGCGTGGGCGTGGTGTCGTCGGTGCTGCCTGCGTTGCTGCCACTGCCGAAGCTCCCCTGCACGGTGCCGACGTTGTCGATGTAGCCCGCCAGCGTGGCGGTCTGCGCGGGCGGCGTGGTGTCCACCGTGAGGGTGAACGCGGGCGAGGCCGTGCCCTGGTTGCCGGCCGCGTCGGCCACCACCGCCGTGTAGCTGTGCGTGCTGCCGTTGGCCAGCGCGGCGGGCGTGAAGCTCCAGCTCGCGCCGTTGACCGTGGCCGTGCCCACCAGCGTGGCGCCGTCGTAGATGCGCACCGTGTCGCCCGCGCCCAGCGGCGCGCTCAGCGTGCCGTTCAGCGTGGGCGTGGTGTCGTCGGTGGTGCCGCCGTTGCTGGCGCTGCCGAAGCTGCCCTGCACGCTGCCGACGTCGTCGGTGTAGCCGCCGATGCTCGCGGTCTGCGCCGGCACGCTGGTGTCCACCGTGAGCGTGAACGGCGTGCTCGCCGTGCCCAGGTTGCCCGCGGCATCGGCCACCACCGCGGTGAAGCTGTGGCTGCCGCCCGCACCGTTGTCCGCCAGCGCCGGGGTCGTGAAGCTCCAGCTGCTGCCCGTGACGGTGGCGGTGCCGATAAAGGTCGCGCCGTCGTAGATGCGCACCGTGTCGCCCGCCGCCAGCGGCGCGCTCAGCGTGCCGTTCAGCGTGGGCGTGGTGTCGTCGGTGACGGCGCCGTTGGCCAGCGGGCCCTGCTGCGTGCCGACGTCGTCGGTGGCGCCGCCGATGGCCGCGGTCTGCGCGGGCGGCGTGGTGTCGACGCTGAGCGTGAAGCCCGCGGAGGGCGCGCCCTCGTTGCCCGCGGCGTCGGCCACCACGGCGGTGTAGGTGTGGGTGCTGCCGTTGGTCAACGCGGGCGTGGCGAAGCTCCACGTCGTGCCGCTGACGACGGCGGTGCCGACCAGCGTGCCGCCTTCGTAGATGCGTACCACGTCGCCCGCGCCCAGGGCGCCGCTCAGCGTGCCGGTGAGCACCGGCGTGGTGTCGTCCGTGGGCACGCCGCTGCCGAAGCTGCCCTGGTTGGCGCCCGCGTCGTCGGTGTAGCCCGCGATGCCCGCGGTGAGCGCGGGCGGCGTGGTGTCCACGGTGAGCACGAAGCCGGCCGAGGGCGTGCTCTCGAGGCCGGCCGCGTCGGCCACCACCGCGGTGTAGGTGTGCGTGCTGCCGGTGGCGAGCGCGCCGGGCGCGAAGGTCCATGTGCTGCCCGTGACGGTGGCGGTGCCCACCAGCGTGGCGCCGTCGTAGATGCGCACGACCTGGCCCGCGCCCAGCGCGGCGCTCAGCGTGCCGTTGAGCACCGGCGTGGCGTCGTCGGTCGGCACGCCGCTGCCGAAGCTGCCCTGGTTGGTGCCGGCGTCGTCGGTGTACGAAACCACGGTGGCCAGCTGCGACGGCCCGTTGGTCTCCACGCTCAGCGTGAAGCCGGCCGACGGCGTGCCCTCGTTGCCCGCGGCGTCGGTCACCACCGCCGTGTAGGTGTGGGTGCTGCCGTCGAGCAGGCCCGGCGTGGCGAAGGTCCAGGTGTTGCCGTTCACGGTGGCCGTGCCCAGCAGCGTGGTGCCTTCGTAGATGCGCACCGTGTCGCCCGCGCCCAGCGCGGCGCTCAGCGTGCCGTTGAGCACCGGCGTGGTGTCGTCGGTGGTGGTGCCGCTGCCGAAGTCGCCGGTCTGCGCGCCGGCGTTGTCGGTATACGTGATGACCAGCGTCGTCTGCGCGGGCGGCGTGGTGTCCAGCGTGAGCGCCAGCGGCGGCGAGGCCGTGCCCTCGTTGCCCGCGGCGTCGGCCACCACGGCGGTGTAGCTGTGGGGCACGCCTTCGGTGAGCGGCGGCGGCGTGAAGCTCCAGGTGGTGCCGGTGACCGTGGCGGTGCCGACCAGCGTGCCGCCGTCGTAGATGCGCAGCACATCGCCCGTGGCCAGCGCGGCGCTCAGCGTGCCGTTCAGCACCGGCATGGCGTCGTCGGTGGTGCCGCTGCCGAAGCTGCCCTGCAGCGTGCCCGCGTCGTCGGTGTAGCCGCCGATGCTCGCGGTCTGCGTGGGCGCGGTGGTGTCGACCGTGAGCACCAGGCCGGCCGAAGCCGTGCCCAGGTTGCCCGCCGCGTCGCTCACCACGGCCGTGTAGGTGTGCGTGGAGCCATTGGCCAGGGCGGTCGGCGTGAAGGTCCACGCGGTGCCGTTGACCGTGGCGGTGCCCACGAAGGTGCCGCCGTCGTAGATGCGCACGGTGTCGCCCGCGCCGAGCACGTCGTTCAGCGTGCCGGTGAGCGTGGGCGTGGGGTCGTCGGTGGCGGTGCCGCTGCCGTAGGTGGCCTGCAGCGTGCCGACGTTGTCGATGTAGCCGCCGATGGCCGCGGTCTGCGTGGGCGCGGTGGTGTCGACGGTGAGCGTGAGCGCGGTCGAGGGCGCGCTCTGGTTGCCCGCCGCGTCGGCCACCACCGCGGTGTAGGTGTGCGTGCTGCCGTCGGCCAGTGCCGCGGGCGTGAAGCTCCACGCGGTGCCGCTGACCGTGGCCGTGCCGACCAGCGTGGCGCCGTCGTAGATGCGCACCACGTCGCCCGCGCCCAGCGCCGCGCTGAGCGTGCCGGTGAGCGTGGGCGTGGTGTCGTCGGTCGTGGTGCCGCTGCCGAAGCTGCCGGTGGCGATGCCCACGTTGTCGGTGTAGCCGCCGATGCCCGCGGTCTGCGCGGGTGGCGTGGCGTCCACCGTGAAGGTGAGCGGGGCCGAGGCCGTGCCCAGGTTGCCGGCGGTGTCCGCGACCACGGCCGTGTAGCTGTGCGTGCTGCCGTCGGCCAGCGCGGGCGGCGTGAAGCTCCAGTTGTTGCCCGTGACGGTGGCGGTGCCCACCAGCGTGGCGCCGTCGTAGATGCGCACGGTGTCGCCCACGCCCAGCGGCGCGCTCAGCGTGCCGTTCAGCGTGGGCGTGGTGTCGTCGGTGACGGTGCCGCTGCCGAAGGTGTCCTGGTCGGTGCCCACGTCGTCGGTGTAGCCGCCGATGGCCGCCGTCTGCGTGGGCGGCGTGGTGTCGATGGCGAGGGTGAAGCCGGCCGAGGCCGTGCCCTGGTTGCCCGCGGCGTCGGTCACCACCGCGGTGTAGCTGTGGGTGCTGCCGTTGGCCAGCGCGGGCGTCGCGAAGGTCCACGTGGTGCCGGTGACCGTCGCCGTGCCCACGAGCGTGGTGCCGTCGTAGATGCGCACCGTGTCGCCCGCGCCCAGCGCCGCGCTCAGCGTGCCGTTGAGCACCGGCGTGGTGTCGTCGGTGACGCCGCCGCCGGCCACGGTGCCCTGGTCGGCGCCCACGTTGTCGGTGTACGTGGCAATGGCCGCGGCCTGCACCGGCGCCACGTTGTCCAGCGTCACGGTGTGGGTGTCGGTGGCGGGGTTGAGCGCCAGGTCCTGCACGTCGACGCGGATGGTCACCGGGCCGTTGGTGAGGCCGCTGATGTCGGCGGCGTTGGCAGTCCAGGCGTTGCCCGCGACGATGGCCGTGGCCGTCACGGTGTGGGTGCCGTCGCTGAAGGTGACGGTGACGGTCTGGCCGTTTTCCACGTTCGACGTGGTGCCGCGGACCACCAGCGCATGGTCTTCCGCCGCGTTGACGAGGTCGTCTCCGGCCACCGGCTCGCCGATGGCGATGGCCGGCGACGCCGTGCTCACGCCGTAGGCCTGGGTGGCGGTGCCGGTGGCGGTGTTGCCGGCCGCGTCGGTGGTGACCACGCTGGCTTCCACCGTGCGGTCGGCGTCGGCCACCAGGTCGCTGCCGGCCACCGCGATGCTCCAGTGGCCGCCGGCGTCCACGGTGCCGCTGTAGCTTACGCCGTTGACCACCAGCGTGACCACGTTGCCGGCCTGCGTGCCGGTGGCGGTGCCGCTCACGGCCACGGTGGCGCCGGCCTCGGCCGCGTTGACCACGTTGTCGGACGTGACGGGGTCCAGCGCCAGGCCGGGCACGGCCAGCGTGGTGTCCAGCGTGGCGCTGTCGGTGGCCGGTGCCGAGACGTTGCCGGCCAGGTCGCGGCTGGTGGCGCTCACGGCGAGCGTCGCGCCCTCGGCCGGGTTGGCGAAGGCGACGTTGACGAAGCCGTTGGCCACGTCCGCCGCGCCCAGCGTGACGCTCACCACATGGCTGCCGTCGGTGACATCGATCACGTCGCCCACCGCCGCGCCCGACACCAGCGACACCTTGACGGTGACGTTGGCGCCCTTCTCCCCGGCGTTGATGAAGCCGTCGTCGTTGGCGTCGTTCACGATGGCCACGGCGATGACCGGGGCCACGCTGTCGACCGTGCCGGTGCCCGCCGTGCTGGTGTTGCCGGCCGCGTCGGTGGCGGTGACGTTCAGGACCGTGCCGTTGGCCGGCGGCGTGGCCGGCGTGAAGCTCCAGGTGCCGTTGGGCGCCGCGGTGACGCTGCCGATGACCGTGCCGCCGCCATCGGTGATGGTGACCAGCGTGCCGGCCTCGGCCGTGCCGCTGAGGGGGCTGCCGTCGGTCGGGTCCACCGTGGGCGTGGGCGGCGCCACGCTGTCGACGGTGGCGGTGGCCTCGGAGCTGGCGTTGCCCGCCGCGTCGGTCGCTGTGACGTGCAGCACCGTGCCGTTGGGCGGGGTGGTCGCCGGCACGATGCTGTACGTGCCGTTGGGTGCCGCGGTGGCGCTGCCGATGACGTTGCCGCCGCCGTCCTTCACCGTCACCAGCGAGCCCGGCTCGGCGGTGCCGGTGATGGGGCTGCCGTCGGTCGCGTTCACGGTGGGCGCGCCGGGGGCCACGCTGTCGACCGTGGTGGTGGCCTCGGGGCTGGCGTTGCCGGTGGCGTCGGTGGCCACCACGTGCAGCACCGTGCCGTTCGGCGGCGCGGTGGCGGGCACGATGGTGTACACGCCGTTGGGCGCCGCGGTGGCGCTGCCGAGCACGGTGCCGTTGCCGTCGGTGACCGTCACCAGCGCGCCGGCCTCGGCCGTGCCGGTGATGGGGCTGCCGTCGGTCGCGTTCACCGTGGGCGCGGGCGGCGCCACGCTGTCGACCGTGACGGTGGCCTCGGCGCTGGTGTTGCCGGCCGCGTCGGTGGCGGTCACGTGCAGCACGGTGCCGTTCGCTGGCGTGGTGGCCGGCACGATGCTGTACGTGCCGTTGGGCGCCGCGGTGGCGCTGCCGATGACGTTGCCGGCGCCGTCCTTCACCGTCACCAGCGAACCCGGCTCTGCGGTGCCGGTGATGGGGCTGCCGTCGGTCAGGGCCACGGTAGGGGTGGCGGGCGCCACGCTGTCGACCGTGGTGGTGGCTTCGGCGCTGGTGTTGCCGGCCGCGTCGGTGGCGCTCACGTGCAGCACCGTGCCGTTCGCCGGCGTGGTGGCGGGCACGATGCTGTAGCTGCCGTTGGGCGCCACGGTGGCGCTGCCGATGACGTTGCCGTTGTCGTCTTTCACCGTCACCACCGAGCCCGGCTCTGCCGTGCCGGTGATGGGGCTGCCGTCGGTCGGGTTCACGGTAGGCGTGGGCGAGGTGGCGTCCACCGTGGCCGTGGCCTGCGCGCTGGTGTTGCCGGCGGCGTCGGTGGCCACGGCGACGATCACCGTGCCCTGCGCGGGCGGCGTGGCGGGCGTGAAGCTGAAGCTGCCGTCGGGCGCGGCGGTGACGCTGCCGATGACGGTGCCGCCAATGCTCAGCGTGACCACCGCGCCGGGCTCGGCCGTGCCGGTGATGGGCTGGCCGTCGGTCGGGTTGAGCACGGGCGCCGCGGGTGGGGTGCTGTCGACCGTGGCGGTCGCGGCGGGGCTGGTGTTGCCCGCGGCATCGGTGGCGCTGACCTGCAGCACCGTGCCGTCCGGCGGCGTGGTGGCGGGCGTGAGCGTGTAGCGGCCGTCGGCGCCGGCGGTGGCGCTGCCGATCACGTTGCCGTTGCCGTCCCTCACCGTCACCAGCGAGCCCGGCTCGGCGGTGCCGGTGATGGGGCTGCCGTCGGTGGGGTTCACCGTGGGCAAGGCCGGCGGCACGGCATCGACGGTAACGGTGGCGGGCGGGCTCGCGTTGCCGGCCGGGTCGGTGGCCACCACGTGCAGCACGGTGCCGTCGGGCGGCGGCGTGCTCGGGGTGACGGTGTAGCTGCCGTCGGGGCCGGCGGTGGCGCTGCCGATGACGCGGCCGTTGCCGTCGGTGACGGTGACCAGCGCGCCCGGCTCGGCGGTGCCGGTGATGGTGCCGCCGGCGGTCGGGCGCACGGTGGGCTGGTTCGGCGGGGTGGTGTCGACCGGCCCCGTGGGCGGCGGCGCCGGAGGGGGTGGTGGCGGAAGAACAGGCGGGAAGGGCGCGATGCCCGGCCCGTCGTCGCCGCCACCGCCGCTGGCGATCGCGCCGGCCACCACGCCGCCGCCGATCACCCAGGGCAGCGCGCCCAGGTCGATGCCCTGGTGCAGCAGCAAGGGTTCGACGGAATCGATGCCGGTGTAGCCGACCGCCAGTTCACCCTGCGCGCCCTGCACGTCCCCCAGGTTGACCAGCCACTCGCCGCCCTCGCCGTTGAGCACCAGGTCGCTGCGTGCCCCGCCGTAGGTCGTGAAGAAGCCGTGCACCGTGAGCGTTTCTCCCGCGGTGGTGGTCACCACGAGGTCGTCGCCCACCCGGCGCATGCCGGCGACCTGCGCGCGCGACAGGTCGAGCCGGACAACCGACGCCTCTGAAAGGGAAATCTCGCTGGATGACGCAATCTTGTTGACCGCACCGCCACGCTTTTCGATTATTTCCAACGAGACCATTCCGCCCCCCAATGTCAGATCAATCTATTTCCATAGAGGCACCCGGAAGCGCCATTGAAAACACAATTTAACAATGATGACGAAATTAGCAATGCGGCTCTAAGTCTTAGATTTCCTTGGGTTTTTATTGAAATCCACTGAAAAGTAATACTTTATTACCGTAGATGTCAGCATTTGTCCGACACGAATTCCCATCCTCGAATTTGTAATAAGTGCAATCCCTGAAACGAAATTGCATACACGCGACCGAATAGCGGCGCCGAATTGAATTCGGCCCGCTCAATAGCGCTTCGAAAGCTGGGGTTTTTGGGCGCGCCGGGGGGCGAGCTACTTGAACTCGTCCACCGCCACGCCCAGCTTGCGCACCTTGTCGTGCAGCGTCTGGCGGGCGATGCCCAGCGCGGCGGCCGTGGCCGGCTGGTCGCCGCGCTGGCGGCGCAGCTCTTCGACGATGACCGCGCGCTCGAACGATTCCACCTGCTGCGGCAAGGCGCGCGGCAGCGCGGGCGTGCCTTCCATGCCACCGCCGGCGCCGCGCGTCTGCGTGAGGCGCTCGCCCAGCAGCCCCAGCACGAAGCGGTCGGCCACGTTGCGCAGCTCGCGCACGTTGCCGGGCCAGGCGTAGGCCATCAGGTCGGCCAGCTGGGCGTTGCTCAGCAGCGGCGCGGGGCGCTCGTAGCGGCTGGCGGCCTGCAGGGTGAAGTGCTCGAACAGCAGCGGAATGTCCTCGCGCCGTTCGCGCAGCGGCGGCAGCTCGATGAAGGCGACGCCCAGGCGGTAGTACAGGTCGGCCCTGAACTGCTTGCGGTCGCTCATGTCCTTCAGGTCGTCCTTGCTCGCGGCCACCACGCGGCAGTCGAAGGGAATGGTCTTGTTGGAGCCGATGCGCTCGATGCTGCGCTCCTGCAGCGCGCGCAGCAGCTTGATCTGCACCGCCATGGGCATGCTCTCGATCTCGTCGAGAAACAGCGTGCCGCCGCTGGCGTACTCGAACTTGCCCACGCGCACGCGGTTGGCGCCGGTGAAGGCGCCGGCCTCGTGGCCGAACAGCTCGCTCTCGGCCAGCGCCTCGGGCAGGCCGCCGCAGTTCAGCGGCACGAAGTGCTGGCGCCGGCGCGCGCTGTGGTCGTGCAGGCAGCGCGCCACCAGCTCCTTGCCGGTGCCGGTCTCGCCGTAGACCAGCACGTCGGCCGAGGTCTCGGCCAGCGTCTTCACGGTCTGGCGCACCTGCTGCATCTGCGCCGAGCGCCCGATGAGCACCGACTGGATGCCCTGCCAGTTCTCCAGCGCGTCGCGCAGCGCGCGCACCTGCAGCGTGAGCGCGCGCCGCTCGATGGCGTGGCGCACGATGGCCACCAGCCGCTCGGAGCCGAAGGGCTTCTCGATGAAGTCGTAGGCGCCCTCGCGCATGGCCTGCACCGCCATGGCGATGTGGCCGTGGCCGGTGACCAGGATCACGGGCAGCTCGGGGTCGGCCTGGTGCAGCTCGGGCAGCCACTCGGTGCCGCTCATGCCCGGTAGGCGCACGTCGCTCACCACGATGGCGGGCACGCCGAAGCCGATGTGCGCACGCGCGCGCTCGGCGCTGGGAAAGGACTCGACTTCGAACCCGGCCAGGGTCAGCACCTGGGTGGTGCTGACGCGGACGTCTTCGTCGTCCTCGACCAGCATCACCCGGATGGCGGGGGCTTCGCTCACTTGGGGGTCACTCCTGTTGCTCGATGGAAAAGGGGGCGCCGAACGGGGCGCCGATCAGGGCACCGCCCGGCACGGACGGGCCGTGCGCCGCGACCAGCGCCGCGGGCAGGTCGACCACGAAGCACGCTCCGCCGGTCTCCAGGTTGGCCGCGCGCAGCGTGCCGTCCATGGCCCGCACCAATTGTGCCGAGATGACGAGCCCCAGTCCCAGCCCCGTGCCCAGGCCCGACCCCGCGGGCTTGCGGGTGACGAAGGGCTCGAACAGCCGCGGCAGCACGTCGGGGTGGATGCCGGGGCCTGTGTCGGTCACGCTCAGCAGCACGCGCCCGCCCTGCGCGCGCGCCTCCAGCCGCAGCGTGCGCACGGGCGCGTCCTGCATGGCGTCGATGGCGTTGCGCATCAGGTTGGCCAGCACGCTGCCCAGCGCGGCCTCCTCGGCCATCACGCTCAGCGTGGGCGGCTGCACATCGGCCTGCAGGGTCACGCGCTGCTTTCTCAGCGCGTCGGCCACGATCACCTGCGCGTCGGCGATGGCCTGCGACAGCAGCAGCGGCACCAGCGGCAGCTCGCTCTTGTGCGCGAAGGTCTTCAGCTGCGTGGTCAGGCGCGCCAGCCGGTCGACCATGTTGCGGATGCGCTCGAGGTTGCCGCGCACGTCCTCCAGCCGGTTGCGCTCCAGCAGGATGCCCGCGCTTTCCGACAGGGTGCGCATGGCCGTGAGCGGCTGGTTGAGCTCGTGCACCACGCCGGCCGACATCTGGCCCAGCGCGGCCATCTTGCCCGCGTGCACCAGCTCGCCCTGGGCGGCGCGCAGCTGCGCGGTGCGCGCCACCACGGTCGACTCGAGCGTGTCGTGCGCCGTTTGCAGCGCGGCCTGGTTGGCCAGCTTCTGGCGCACCGCGCGGCGGCGCTGCCACAGGGCCACGGCCAGCAGCAGCAGCACCGTCATGGCCAGCGCGGCGGTGATGGCGGTGTTGCGCGCGGCCACGCGCACCGGCGCCAGGTCGTCCAGCACCACCAGCTGCCAGGGCGCGCCGCGCAGGGTGCGGGCCGAGGCGAGCTGGTCGCGCCCGTCGAGCGAAATGACCTGCACGTCGCGGTCGAGCGACTCCTTCTGCGTCCATTGCAGCGGCCGCAGCGCGGCCTCGCCGTAGGGGCGCGAGCGCAGCACCTCGGCGCGCTGCAGCGCGTCCAGCGGCAGCAGCGGCCTGAACTTCAGGTCTTCGCGCGTGGCCAGGATGACCACGCCGCGCTGGTCGATCAGCGCCACGTCGCCCGGCAGCTTGCGCCAGGCGCGCTCGGCCTCTTCCAGGTTGACCTTCACCGCCACCACGCCGCGCTGCGGCTGGCCGCGGCGCAGCGCGTACGACAGGTAGTAGCCCGGCCGCTTGCTTGTGATGCCCACGCCGTAGAAGCGCCCGCGGCCCTGGCCCAGCGCGTCGATCACGTAGGGGCGGAACGACAGGTCCTGGCCCAGCGTGGTGCCGGGCTTGTCCCAGTCGGAGGCGGCCAGCGAGGTGCCCGAGGCGTCGAGCACGTAGAGCATCTCGGCGCCGGCGGTGGCGTTCACGCCGTCGAGGTAGCGGTTGACGGCGTCGCGCAGCTGCGTGTCGGCCGGCGTGCCGAGCAGCGCCGGCACGATGGGCGTCATCTCGAGCAGCGCGGGCAGGTAGTCGAAGCGGGCCAGGTCGGCGTCCAGGCCGGTGGCCAGCATGTCCAGCCGGTGGTCGGCGGCCTCGCGCAGGCGGGCCAGGCCGTTCTGCAGGGCCAGCTGGTGGCCCGCGAAGGCGGCCACCGCCACCAGGGCCAGCGCGCCGAGCCAGCGCGGCAACCCGCGCCAGCCCCTGGGAGGGTCCACAGGCGCATCGAAACGGCGAACCGGCTCCCTTGAATTCATGGGAGCGTTATTGCACAAGGGCAAGCCGCCCGCATCGGTGGCAGCCCGATGACCCCAGCGATGCGGGACGAGGCGCCCGGAGGCCCGCTTGCGGGCTCGGGGCGCCGGTTCAGGCGCCGGCCCAGCCTTCCGGTTCAGGCGCGGCGGGGCGCCCCGGGCATGTGGGCCTCGGTGGCGTCGAGCACGCGCTCGGGCTCGTCGGCCTCGGCCGTGCTTTCCTGGTTCAGGTGCTGGTGCATGCGCACGGTGTCGAGGTCGCCGGTCCACTTGGCGACCACCAGCGTGGCCACGCCGTTGCCGATCAGGTTGGTGAGCGCGCGCGCCTCCGACATGAAGCGGTCGATGCCCAATATCAGCGCCAGCCCCGCCACCGGCACATGCCCCACCGCCGACAGCGTGGCCGCCAGCACGATGAAGCCGCTGCCCGTCACGCCGGCCGCGCCCTTCGAGGTCAGCAGCAGCACCGCCAGCAGCGTGAGCTGCTGGGTGATGGTCATGTCGGTGTTGGTGGCCTGGGCGATGAACACCGCGGCCATCGTCAGGTAGATCGAGGTGCCGTCCAGGTTGAACGAATAGCCCGTGGGAATCACCAGCCCGACCACCGATTTCTTGGCGCCCAGGTTCTCCAGCTTGGCCATCATGCGCGGCAGCACCGACTCGCTGGACGAGGTGCCCAGCACGATGAGCAGCTCTTCCTTGATGTACTTGATGAACTTCCAGATGCTGAAGCCGTGGAAGCGCGCGATGCCCCCGAGCACCACGAAGATGAACAGCAGGCAGGTGGCATAGAAGGTGGCCATCAGCTGGCCCAGCTGCAGCAGCGAGCTCACGCCGTACTTGCCGATGGTGAAGGCCATGGCGCCGAAGGCGCCGATGGGCGCGAGCTTCATGATGTAGCCCACGATCACGAACAGCACGTGCGAGCCCTTCTCGATCACGTCGAACACCAGCGTGCCGCGGCCGCCGAACTTGTGCAGCGCAAAGCCGAACATCACCGCGATCAGCAGCACCTGCAGGATCTCGCCCTTGGCGAAGGCGTCCACCAGCGTGTTGGGAATGATGTTGAGCACGAAGTCGGTGGTGCTCTGCATCTTGCCGGGGCCGGTGTAGGCCGCGATGCTCTTGGTGTCGAGCTGGCTCACGTCCACGTTCATGCCCGCGCCGGGCCGCACGATGTTGATGATGACCAGGCCCACCACCAGCGCGATGCTGCTCACGATCTCGAAGTACAAGAGCGCCAGGCCGCCGGTCTTGCCGACCTTCTTCATGTCTTCCATGCCGGCGATGCCCACCACCACCGTGCAGAAGATGATGGGCGCGATGATCATCTTGATCAGCTTGATGAAGCCGTCGCCCAGCGGCTTCATCGAGGCGCCGGTGTCGGGCCAGAAATGGCCCAGCAGCACGCCCAGCACGATGGCCGTGATGACCTGGAAGTACAGGGACCTGTAGAAGGGCTTGGGTGTCGGTGATTGGGGCGGGTGTTCCACGGGGGTGCTCATTGGTGTGTCTCCAGTCGCAAGGCGGCGCGCCGCATCGGGCGATGCGGTCGGCCCAGGGGCTCAGCAATCGATATGCCACCGCCAGCCAGGGCCGCGAAGCGCGCTAAGTCGTTGATTTCATGAGGCCCGGCAGGCCCGCGCCGCCGCCCGCGCGCCGACGAACCGGATGGCGCGCGCCGCGCCCGTCCGATCCGCCGGACCGATGCCCAAGGGAAAACCCCAGGTAAGACTGCGGTGTCAGACTTGCGCGCATGAAAGACAACGACGAAGCCGGCGCTGAATCCGGCGCTGGAGCCGGCGCTGGAGCCGGAGCGGCCGCCGGGGCGAAAGACACCGCGTCCCAGCGCATCGCCCTCACCGTGGCGGCCGCCTTCTTCATGGAAACGCTGGACGCCACCGTGATCGTCACCGCGCTGCCGGCCATTGGCGCGGGCTTCGGCATCGGCGCGCTGGACGCCAGCCTGGCCGTCACGGTCTACCTCATCGCCATGGCCGCGCTGGTGCCGGCCGCCGGCTGGTGCGCCGGGCGCTTCGGGGCGCGGCGGGTGTTCGCGCTGGCGGTGGGCACCTTCACCGTGGCCTCGCTGCTGTGCGGGCTGGCGCCCACCTTCGGCGCGCTGGTGGCGGCGCGCGTGCTGCAGGGCGCGGCGGCGGCCTTCATGTCGCCGGTGGGGCGACTGGTGGTGCTGCGCGAAACCCCGAAGCACCGGCTCATCGAGGCCATCGGCACCATCACCTGGCCGGGGCTCATCGCGCCGGTGCTCGGGCCGCCGCTGGGCGGGCTCATTGCCACGCATGCGTCGTGGCGCTGGATTTTCCTGCTGAACGTGCCGCTGGGGCTGGTGGGGCTGCTGCTGATCATGCGGCTCTTTCCGCGCCGCACCGACGTGGCCCGCACCCGCTTCGACCTGGCGGGCTTCGTGCTCACCGCGGTGGCGCTGGCCGCGCTGGTCGAGGGCCTCACGCGGTTGGGCGGAGCGCACCCCACCTCGGCCACCACGCTGGGCCTGCTGGCCACCGGCGCGGTGGCCGCCGCCCTGGCGGTGCGCCATGCGCGGCGGGCCGCGGCGCCCATGCTCGACCTGCGCGCGCTGGCCGTGCCCACCTACGCCATCGCCACCGCGACGGCGGGCTTCGTCTCGCGCGTGGCCATCAACGCCTCGCCCTTCCTGCTGCCGCTGATGTTCCAGATCGGCTTCGGCATGACGGCGTTCCAGGCCGGCTCGATGCTGCTGGTGTACATGGGCGGCAACCTGGTCATGAAGAGCGCCACCACCGCCGTGCTGCGCCGCTTCGGCTTCCGGCGCGTGCTGACGGTGAACGGCGCCCTCTGCGCCGCCACGCTGTTCGCCTGCGGGCTGCTGTCGCCCGGCGACCCGCTGCCGGGCATCTGCGTGCTGCTGTTCGTGGCGGGCATGGCGCGCTCCATGAACTACACGGCCATCAACACCCTGGCCTTCGCCGACGTGCCCGACAGCGCGCGCGCCGGTGCCAGCACGCTGGGCACCATGCTGCAGCAGGTGTCGCTCGCGCTCGGCGTGGCGCTGGGCGCGATGGTGCTGGGCGCGTCGAAGGCGCTGCGCGACGCGCCGGCCGTGCAGCTGGTGGACTTTCACCATGCCTGGTACGTGGTGGCCGCGCTGATGGCCATCGCCATGCTGATGTGCCTGCGGCTGGAGCGCGAGGCCGGGCTGGCGGTGTCGAGCCGCAGATAGAGCAACGAGAAGAACAACGAATAGAACAACGAGAAAATCGCGCCATGGACGCCTCTCTTTTCTCCACGCCCAAGATCGACTGCCACTGCCACCTGTTCGACCCCGCGTCGTTCCCGTACACGCCGGGCGTGTTCTACGAGCCCGCCGGCGGCGAGATCGCCACGGCCGCGTACTTCGCGCAGGTGATGGACGCCTACGGCGTGCGCCATGCGCTGCTGGTCGGCCCCAACTCGGGCTACGGCAACGACAACCGCTGCATGCTCGACGCCATCCGCCACGGCCAGGGCCGCTTCAAGGGCATCGCCGTGGTCGGCAACGACGCATCGACCGCGCAGCTGCAGGAGCTGCAGGCGCAGGGCGTGGTGGGCATCGCCTTCAACATGGCGCTGCTGGGCCTGCCCCACTACGCCGACGCGGACGCGCTGTGGGAGCGCATGGCGGCGCTGGGCCTGTGCGTGCAGGTGCAGGTCGAGGGCGACCAGATGGCCGCGCTCGCGCCGCGGCTCATGGGCTGCGGCGCGCAGCTGGTGGTCGACCACCACGGCCGGCCCGACGTGGCGCGCGGCCTGTCGAGCCCCGGCTTCCAGGCCCTGCTCGGCATGGGCGGCAGCGGGCGCTGCGCGGTGAAGCTGTCGGGCTACGACAAGTTCTCGCGCGAGGCCCTGCCCTGCGAAGACGCGCAGCCCTTCACCGCCGCGCTGCTCGCCGCCTTCGGCCCCGCCCACTGCGTCTGGGGCTCCGACTGGCCGCACGTGCGCGCGACCCGGCGGCTGGACTACGGCGTGCTGCTGGCCACGCTGGCGCGCAGCGTGCCGTCGGAGGCCGACCGCCGCGCCATCCTTCACGACACGCCGGCGCGGCTCTTCGGCTTCGGCACGGGCGCCTGACCGCTCCAGCGTTCGCAACGTTCAACCGTCCAGGAGAAACACCCATGGCATTGCACATCGGCGTGGTGGGCTGCTCGGCCGAAGGCGCCGCGCTGTGCTACCGCACGCTCTGCGTGGAAGGCGCCGCCTTCATGGGCGTGGCGCACGCGCACCCCGAGGTGTCGGTGCACACGCACTCGCTCGCCACCTATGTCGACTGCCTGGACCGCGACGACCTCGAGGGCGTGGCGCAGCTGATGCTGTCGTCCGCGGCGAAGCTGGCCGCGGCGGGCGCCGACTTTCTGGTATGCCCCGACAACACCATCCACCAGGCCCTGCATCTGGTGCTGCAGCGCTCGCCGCTGCCCTGGCTGCACATCGCCGAGGTGGTGGCGGCGGAAGCGGCCGCGCGCGGATTGCGCCGCGTGGGCGTGCTGGGCACGCGCTGGCTGGTCGACAGCGAGGTCTATCCGCGGGCGCTCGCCGCGGCCGGCCTGGAGGCCGTGAACCCCGACGCGCAGGAGCGCGCCGAGCTGGGCCGCATCATCATGGACGAGCTGGTGCGCGGCGTGTTCAACCCCGCGTCCACCGCGGTGCTGCAGCGCATGATCGACGGGCTGAAGGCGCGCGGCTGCGACGCGGTGGCGCTGGGCTGCACCGAGCTGCCGCTGGTGCTGAACGACGGCAACTCGGCGCTGCCCACGCTCGACTCGACGCGCCTGCTGGCGCGCGCGGCGCTGCGCCGCGCGACCGCTTCAGCCGCCTGACGCAGCCTCGGGCCCGGTCGCGTCCAGCGCCTCGGCCACGGCGCGCAGCGCCAGCAGGTAGCCGCCCACGCCGAGCCCGCAGATCACGCCCGTGGCCGCCAGCGAGACCAGCGAGTGCCGGTACTGCGGCTCGCGCCGGTGGATGTTGGTGATGTGCACTTCCACCACGGGCCGGCGAACCAGCTTCACCGCGTCGAGCACGGGAATGGAGCCGAACGAGAAGCCCGCGGGGTTGATGATCACCGCAGCATCGCGCTCGAAGGCCTCCTGCAGCCATTCGATCAGCTGGCACTCGCTGTTGGTCTGGCGAAACACGCACTGCAGGCCGAGTTCGGCGGCCAGCGCCTCGGTGCGCTGCTGCACTTCGGCCAGCGTGGTGGTGCCGTACAGGTGGGGCTCGCGTTTGCCGAGCATGTTGAGGTTCGATCCGTTGAGGACGAAGACGGTGCGCATTCTTGTTTCCTGGAAGGTGGGGAGTCGGCGGGCCGCGGGCCGGGCGCCGCTCAGCGCGGGCCGCCCACCGCGCTCGCCGGGTCGACCCGGTTCATGTCGATGCCGCGCGTTTCCGGGCTCGTGAGGATCATGGCCAGCGAGATCACGTTGAGCACCGCGCACACCGCCACCACGCCCCAGGGCGAGCCGTGGAACACGCTGACCAGCCACACGGCCACCAGCGGCATCGGCCCGCCGGTGAGCAGGTTGGCGCCGGTGTAGGCCAGGGCGGAGCCCGAGTAGCGCACGTTGGTCGGGAAGGCTTCCGCGAACCACACCGGGTGGATGCCGCTCTGGAACTGCGTGAAGCCCAGGAAGAGGCCCATGATCGCGAGCATCGGGAAGAAGCTCCTGGTGGCGAGCACGCCGAAGTACACGAACAGGATCACCAGCGTGCAGATGGAGCCCAGCGCCAGCGCCTTGCGCCGGCCGATGCGGTCGCTCAGCATGCCGCCAAGCAGCGCGCCCACGATGGCGCACACGTTGGCGCCCATCAGCAGCATGAAGCCGGTCTGCTTGGGCACGCCGAGGTCCTTGGTGATGTAGCTCAGCGAGAACACCACGATCAGGTAGAACAGCGCCGCCGGCCCGCAGAAGAAGAACATCAGCCGCAGGATGGTGCGGTGGTGCAGCCGCACCGCATCGCGCAGCGGGCTGCCGGCCTGCGCCACCTGGGTCTTCTGCAGCTGCACGAAGGCCGGCGTCTCGTTGACCTTCAGGCGGATGTACACCCCGACGATCACCAGTACGAAGCTGATGATGAACGGCAGGCGCCAGCCGTAGCGCTCGAAGGCCTCCGGCGTGAGCACCGACGACAGCAGCAGCAACACGGCGTTGGCCAGTATCTGGCTCAGCGGCGAGCACAGCCCCAGCAGCCCCGAGTACTTGCCGCGCCGCGCGGGGTCGGCGTGCTCCAGCGCCATGAGCTGCGCCCCGGTCGACTCGCCCCCCAGCGCGAAGCCCTGCACGATGCGCAGCAGCACGAGCAGCACCGGCGCCCAGATGCCGATCTGCGCGTAGGTCGGCAGCAGCCCCATGAGCACCGAGGCCAGCCCCATCACGCTGACGGTGCCGAGCATCAGGTTGCGCCGCCCGAGCTTGTCGCCCAGGTGGCCGCAGATGATGGCGCCCAGCGGCCGAGCCGCCAGCCCGACCCCGAAGGTGGCCAGCGAGGCGAGCAGCGCCGAGGTCGGGTCCATGGAAGGGAAGAACAGCTTGGGCAGGATGGTGGCCGCGACCGTGCCGTAGAGCGTGAAGTCGAACCACTCGAGGGCGGTGCCGATGGTGGCCGCGGTGACGGCGCGCGTGGCCATCGCGTCGCCAGGCTCGGCGCGGGGCGGGCTTGCCGCATAGCCCTGCGCGGCAGTGTGTGGGGTCATGTACGTGTCTCTGTTGTGTGTGGTTCTTGGGACAATCGCCCCGCGTCACCGCAGGACGGAAGCGATTGTTGGGCTTGCGAGCGCACGCCATTCCAGGTTGGAATTGGCTTTCATATCGCAGGATGGGGCACACCGATGAGCACGGCACTGGACCGGGGATTGCAGATTCTTGAACTGCTGGGCCACGGCGCGAACGGCATGCCGCTGGCATCGATCGCCGATGCGCTGGAGCTCCCCCGCAGCGCCTGCCACCGGCTGCTCGACGACCTGGTGGCGCGCGGCTACGTGCGCCAGGTTCGCGAGCGCGGCGACTACGTCATGACCACCAAGCTGCCCGCGCTGGGGCTGAGCTTTTTGAGCAGCTCGGGCCTGGTCGACATCGCGCAGCCGATGATCGAGACGCTGGCCGAGCGCTCGGGCGAGCTGGCGCGCCTGTCCATCGTCGACCAGGACCGCCTGACCTGGGTCGCGAAGGCCGAAGGCAACCGCAAGGGCTTTCGCTACGACCCCGACATGGGCATGAACGCGCGGCTGTCGTGCACCTCGTCGGGCCACGCCTGGCTGATGACGCTGTCGGACGAACACGCGATGGCGCTGGTCTCGAAGCAGGGCTTCGGCACGCCGGAAGAATACGGACCGAAGGCACCGGTCACGGTGAAGGCCCTGCTGGGCTTTCTGCACGCGGCGCGCGTGCGCGGCTACGCCATGATCGACGAGGTGTTCGCGCCCGGCATGTCGGCCGTGGCGGCGCCGGTGCGCCGCAGCCCCCAGCATGCGGCGCTGGGCGTGATCAGCCTCGCGGGGCCGCGCAGCCGCCTGGGGCTGCAGCGCATGAACGCCCTCGGCCCGGTGCTGCTGGAAACGGCGCGCGAGCTCGCGACCATGAGCAGCTCGTCGGGCCTGTTCTCCAGGCCGCCGCTGGGCAAGGCCTGAGCTAGCGCCACGCCGGCTTCAGCGTGCGCAGGCGATCGACTTCGCTTCGCTGCATCGCCCCACCCGGCAGCCTGCGCAGCGGCCCTCGCAGCCGCCCCGTGAACCGCGCGCCGACCCGCCGGGCGTCCATCACTTCCGGCCGCGCGCCGGTGCGTCGCTGCGCCCGCATCAGAACTTGCCGAGCACGTTCAGGAACCAGCCCTTGCTGCGGTAGCTCATGTCCGTGAGGTTGTCGGAGTAGTCGGTGAAGTTGTAGCCCACGCCCACCTTCAGGTTCTCGTTGACGTGGTAGTACGCGGCGGTGACCCAGCCGTTCTTGCGGTCCTTGAGCTCGCGTGCGCGCAGGGTACGCCACTCGACCATCCAGTCCCAGTTGCGCACCAGCTTCCAGTCCACGCGCAGCACCGCGAGCTCGGCCGAGCTCTTGAACCACGGCGCGCTGCTGTCGCGGCTCGCGCGCAGTTCGCCGCGCCGCCAGGCGTACTTGCCGCCCAGCGTCCAGCGCTCGTTCAGGTCCCAGGTGGCGTCGATGGCGAACACATGGCTGCGCTGCTGGTAGTCGATGCCGGTGGTCGAGACGGTGCCCAGGCTGGAGTCGATGCCGCCCGACACCACCTGCCCCGGCGAGGACAGGTCGTACAGGTAGGTGTACTTGAACAGCAGGTTGAGCCGGTCGTTGAAGGCCGGGCGCAGCGCGTAGCCCAGCATGGCCTCGGTGTACTTGGCCGCGGCCAGCGTGCCGGTGGTGCTGTCGCTGTCGGCCCAGTTGAACTTGCCGACCCAGCGCGCGTCGTCGTCCACCTTCCAGGCGAAGGAGTTCTTCACCAGCCAGCTGGTGCGGGTCTCGGCCGTGGTGCGGTCCTTGCGGTATTCGAGGCCGCCGCTGTACTTCAGCTGCTCGCTCGAATAGCCGGTGGTGAAGGCCACGGCCTCGCGGCGCGTGGCGCCCAGCGTCTCGGCGCCGACCCAGCCGTTCTCGAAGTTCACGCCGAAGGTCCAGCGCGTGTCGGGCGCGTACTGCACGCCGTAGGCATGCGTGAGGCCCGGCTGCGTGCCGGTGGCCTGGCGGTGCTCGGTGAACAGCGTGAGGCCGTCGCCCACGCGCGAGCGCACGCCCGTCACCAGGCTGCCACCGCGGCCGATGAGGTTCTCGTCGGTGCGGCCGGTGTCGGCCACGTAGGTCATGTAGAGGTTGGAGCGGTCGTCGTACTGGTAGTCGACGCCGGCCTTGCCGGCCAGCCCGCCGTCGCCGGTGGAAAGCTCGCCGCGCAGCGCGAGCTTGTCGTTCACGCGGTAGCGCCCGCCGAAGCCCAGCCGGTCGTTCTCCAGCCGCGTGCCGGTGCGCCGCAGCGTCTTCTGCGCGAAGCCGTAGGCGCTCCAGGTGTCGCTGCCGGTGTACTCCAGCTGCACCGCGGCGTCGGCGCGCTCGCCCGTCACGGCCTGCGTGGTGGGCAGCGACGGGCTGGTGATGAGCGCGTCGCCGGTCTTGTCGTCGTAGCGCATGCCCAGGCCCAGCTTCCAGTGGGGCGACAGGGCCACGGCGTACTGCGCGTCGAGCACGCTGGCGTTGTAGCCGTCGCGCTCGTCGCGGCGGTCGGCCTTCAGGCGCAGCTCGCCGTTCTCGCCCTTTTCTCCGAACGGCACCGTGCCCTGCACGCCGACCTGGCGCGTGGCGTTGCTCGCGTACTGGCCCGGCGCGGAGAAGCCCGCGTCGCGCGACTGCGCATAGGCGCTCACGCGGCCGCCGCCGCGGATCTCGTAGTCGCCCAGGTCGGCCTGGCCTTCGAGGCGCCAGGCGTTGGCGTTGCCGGTGGGGCCATTGCCGAGCGAGTTGCCGAGCGACCCGTTGCGCCCGGTGAAGCTGAAGCCCCCGTCCAGCGAATCGAGCTGGCTGGTGCCCGGCCCCTTGCTGCGCGCGAACTCGCCCTTGACGTAGGTGTTCTCGGTCTTGCGCAGCGTGATGTCGGCGCCGGCCAGGCGCTGGTCGCCGCCGATCTGGTCCTGCCGCGACGCGGTCACGCCCACGCCCACGTGGTCGTTGGCCCACCACGACACGCGCCCGCCCACGGCCAGCGTGTCCAGCGAGGTGGCCAGCGGCGTGTATTCGTAGTCCACCACCAGGTAGGCCGGCATGCCGGTGAAGCCGCCGGCGCGCACCAGCGCACCGTCGTCCGACAGGCTGGGCAGCGGCGCGGACAGCAGCACGCGGCCCTGCAGGTAGTCGATCTCGTAGTCGGAGCTGGGCACCAGCGGCGTGCGCTTGAGCACGAAGCCGGAGTCGCGGTCGCGAATCTCGAGCGTCACGCGCTCGGCGCCGCGCGTGATGTCCTGGTTGCGCAGGTAGTACAGCGAGCCGCCGGTGCCGCGGAATTCCTCGCGCGCGGCCAGCGTGCCCGGCTCGGCCGCGAAGGCGTCGATCTTCAGGCGCGCCTCGCCGAAGGCGGTCGATTCCTCCCCCAGATAGCGGCCATGAAAGCCGTACAGCGCGCGGCTCACGCGCGTGAGCTCGGTGTCGCCGAAGTTGAGCTTGAAGTTGCCCCACATGGCCTGCGAGCGGCCGTCGTCCACGCGCAGGTAGAAGCGGCCCTGCGTGGGCGCGTCCTCGATGGTGGTGGAGTCGTCGCCGAAGGTGCTCCACGAGTCCTCGGGGTCGAAGCGCCTGAACAGCGAGGTCGGGTCCTTGCGGTCGAGGTTGCGGAACAGCTCCTTCAGCGGGCGCTCCTCGGTGTCCACGCTGGCGGTGAGCGTCCAGCGGTCGTTCAGCTGGCCCTTGGCGTAGCCGGCGATGCGGCCTTCGCTCCAGCCGCCGCCGCCGTAGCGGTTCTTGTCGTTGGTCATGATCGCGGCCGGCCCGCTCACGCTGTTGCTGCCCACGGTGAGGTCGGCCTGGCCCACGAAGAACCAGTCGCTGGCGGGCAGCTCGAAGTCGCGGCGGTAGGCGCGCGTGGCGCCCTGCGCGTCGGTGACGGCGATCTCGCCGGTCTGCACGCGGCGCGGCACCAGCTGCTGGAACACGAAGCGGCCGTTGTCGTCCACCGGCACCGCGAAGCCCAGCGCGCGCACGCTCTCGCCGGGGCGAATGGCCGCGCCGCTGGCGGTGACGGTGCCCGCGCTCAACGGAATGTTGGCAATGGCGATGTTGTTGTTGCCGTAGCCGCGCAGCAGCTCGCGCGCGGGGTCCGGCGGCAGGCCGGTCTCCGGCTTGTGGCGCTTCGCGAGCGTGAGCGACAGGTCGTCGGTTTCGTCGAAGCGGCCCTGGCGGTCGTACACGCGCACGCGGTAGTAGAGCTTGGCGGTGGCGTCGGCTGCCCCCTCGCCCAGTCCGCCCAGGCGCTCGGCCAGCGCCTCGGGCACCTGCCACTCGCCGTGCAGGCCGGCGTCCAGCGGCACGGTCGCGACCAGGCGGCGCTGCATCACGTCGTTGGCGCTGAACACGCGCAGCTCGGCCTTGCCGGTGAACAACAGGTAGTTGCTGTAGCCGGCAAAGCGCACGGTGTCGCCCGCCACCACGGTGGTGGGCCAGGCGCTGGCGCTCAGGCGCCGCGGCTGCGAGAGGTTGTCGTACTGCAGGCGCAGCTGGTTGCGCTCGAGCTGCACGTCGACGCAGCGCTGGCGATCGGCACTCGTGGTGCCCTCGCCCGCGGGCAGCTTGCCGTCGGCCGACAGCAGCTGGCCGTCCACGCTCAGGCGCAGCGGCGCGTCGTCGGTGCCGAAGGCGGTGAAGGTGCGGCACACGCCGGGGTCGGCCGGTGCGGGCGCGGGTGGGGCCACCGCCACGACGGCGTCGCGCCAGTACACGCGCACTTCCACGCGTCGGTTGGCGGCCCAGTTGGCGGGGTCGGCGGCCGGCGTGGCCACGGGCGCGTCGGGGCCGCGCGAGCTGGCCGACGCGGCGGCCTCGGGCAGGCCCAGGCGCTGCGTGAGGTAGCGGCCCACCTGCTGCGCGCGGGCCAGGCCCAGCGCCTGGTTGTCGGCGAAGCGCTCGCGCGACTTCGCGCTCAGGCGCTGCGTGTCGGTGTGGCCGACGATTTCGAAGCGCAGGCCGTCGCGGCCCTTCACCTGCGCGGCAATGCGCTCGAGCTGCGCGCGGTCGGCGTCCGACAGCGCATCGACGCCCGAATCGAAATGCGGCGTGCCGCTGTCGTTGCGTTCGGCGGGCGTCGCAGGCAGGGCGACGGGCAAGGCTTGAACAGCCTCCGGCGCGCGCTCGTCGCCGAGCACGAAGGTGGCCTTGGGCAGCTCGCGCTCGCTGCTGCGCGGCGGGCGGCGCGCGCCGTCGATCTCCACGGCGCGCGGGTCGGCGCCGGCGTGGTCGAGCATGCGGCCGCGCACGGCCGTGTCCTGCGCGGCGGCCAGGCCCATGCTCAGGCAGGCGGCGGCAACGGCGCCGGCCAGGGTCATGCGCTTCGGAAGCTGTCTTCTCATGTCGGCTCGCTGGATCGGGTTCGGGGTCTGGGGGCGGGTCATGGCGGGGGTGCGTGCGCGCGTCATGGCTTCGCCGCGTCCGGGGCGGTGCCAGCCGCCGTGGCGGGCACCCGCTCGACCTCGATGTCCAGGTTGAAAAGCGGCTCGTTGCCGTTGCTGTTGCCCTGTTCGGCGCGCTGCTTGCCCAGCGCCTTCCAGCGCGCCAGCACCGCGGCCTTCATCGCATCCACGCGCTGGCGGCCCAGCGATTCGGGCTCGCCCGGGGCGGCCTTGTAGGCCAGGCGCAGCACCGAGGGCTTCTCGGACAGCACCTGCACCGTGCGCTCGAGCTCGCCCGCGAAGGCGGCGCGCAGCGTGGCCGCGCCGTCGTCGAAGGCTGCGCCCTGCAGCGCCAGGCGAACCACGCGGTGCACGGTGGCGCCGAAGTTCACCTTCAGCACCTTGCCGCGCGTGGCGCGCTCGGCCGCCGGGTTCTCGCTGGTGGTGCGGTAGCCCGAGGGCAGCGTGCGCTCGTCGAGCTTGAGCACCAGGTTGCTGCCGGTGCCTTCCTTCGGAATGGCGGCGCAGGCGATGTGGTATCGGCCCTGCGCGTCGGTGGTCACCAGCACGCCGTTGACGGTGGCGATGCGCACGTTGGCCAGGCCGGGTTCGCCCTCGTCCTGGTAGCCGTTGGCGTTCTTGTCGTCGTAGACCTTGCCGATCACGTCGGTGCAGTCGAACAGCGCGTCGGGCACCACGCGCACGGTGGCGGTGGCCAGGTTCGACAGGGTGCGTCCGCCCACGCCCTGCAGCGCGACGACCTGGTTGACGAACTCGCCCTCGCCCACGCCGACCCCCACGCCCGCGACCATCAGGTATTCCTTGGTCTCGTTGGGCGCGAAGTTCTGCCCGGGCACCACGAGCTGGCGTCCGTTCACCTGCGGCACCACCGGCAGCGCCGCGCCGCCGGGCAGCGTGCGCACGCTGAGCGAGCCCTGGATGTAGCGAAAGCCCGGCGGCAGCGTGTCGACCACGGCCACGCCCGGCACGGGGTTGCCGCGCGTGTTGCGCGCCGTGATGCGGTACGGCAGCAGCTCGCCCTTCTTCACCGTGAGCTTGGAGGTGGTCTTGCGCAGCTCGATGAGCGTGGCGTCCGACGGGTCCAGCGGAATGTTGTTGGCCACCACGTGCTGGCCGCCGCCGGCCGGCATCTGGAACGACAGGTAGTAGCCCGCGCCCGGCACCAGGGCCGCGCCGGGGCTCACCACGCAGGGGTTGCTCTGCGCGGGCGCCGGGCCGTTGGCCGGCGCCGCGCACGACTGCGTGCCCAGCGCGCCGGCCGCGGCCGGGTAGATGGACGACGGCAGGTAGGCACCCGGCGGCGTCACCGCCAGGCGGTACTCGCCGGCCGGCGCGCCCGGCAGCAGGAAGAAGTCGTAGTAGCCGTTGGGACCGGTGGTGTAGGTGTCGCGCCCGTCGAACAGGTGCTGCGCGGGGTCGAAGCCGCTCGGGCCCACCAGGCGCACCACGGCGCCGGGCACGGGGGTGCCGCTGACGCTGTCGTACACCACGCCGCCCGGGTCGTACGGCAGGTCCTGCTTCTGCACGTTGGCGCCCGCGCTCACGCGCACCTTGATGCTGAAGCGAGGGTCGCTGGCGGCCGGCGTCGGGTACGGGCCGCTGGCGCCGTTCTGCGCGGCGTCGGTCGGCCACACGCCGCCCACCACGCGGCCGTCGGGCGAGCGGAAGCGCACGCGGTATTCGCCGGGCACCAGGTCGCCGAAGCGGTAGCCGCCGTCGGCGCCGGTGGTCACGGTGTAGACCACGGTGGCGGTGTTCTCGCTGCAGGCGTTGCCGCCGTCGGCGCAGCGCAGCAGCTCCACCGTCCAGCCTTCGCCCTGGCCTTCGCCCGATTCGCGGCTGCGGTTGTGGTTCTGGTCGAACCACACGGTGCCGCTGAGCGAGGCGGGCTGGTTGCTGTGCTCGTTGAAGTCGTAGCCGGTGCCGTGCGCGTCCAGGCCGGTGAAGTTCACGCGGATCTGGTTCGGGCCCTGCGCGGTGCCGCCCAGGGTGCCGGGCACGGCAATGCCTTCGTCGTAGCCCGCGGGCTGCGTCTCGGTGATGGTGTAGCCGCCGGTGCCGGGCAGCGGCAGGCCGGGCAGCTCGTAGCGGCCGTTGGCGTCGGTGACGGCGGTGCGCGTCACCGGCTGGCCCGCGGCGTCGGTGCCGGTGAGCGTGAGGGTCACGCCCGCGATCGGCAGGTCTTGCGCCTCGCGCGTGCCGTTGCGGTTGGCGTCGTTGTAGACGGTGCCCGCCAGCGACGCGCCGCGCTCGCCGAAGTTGTAGTTGTCGCCGTTGCCGCCGCGGTAGGCGATGGCGCTGACCACGTCGTTGCCCAGCGTGCCGCTGGCCGTGCCCTCGAGCGTGCCCACGGCGTCCAGGCCGTCGGCGTAGGTCGGGGGCTGCGTCTCGCGAAGGGTGTAGCCCGCGGCGTCCGCCGGCAGCAGGCCGGTGAACACGTAGCGCCCGCTGGCGTCGGTGACCGCGGTGGCGTTCACCACCAGGCCGCTGGCCGAGCGGCCGGTGAGCGTGAGCGTCACGCCGGCGATGCCGGCCTCGGTGGGCTGGCGGATGCCGTCGTTGTTGGCGTCCACGTACACCCAGCCTGCGATCTGGCCGCCGCGCTCGCCGAAGTTGTAGTCGATGCCCACGTCTTCCGACACCAGCGCCAGGCCGCCGAAGCGGTCGTTGGTGCCGCCGGGGTTGGCGCTGCCGCGCGGCGCGCCGCCCACGGTGCCCAGCGACTCGGCGCCGTCGGCCACGCCGGCGGGTTGCGTCTCGTCGATCTGGTAGGTGCCGGGCGTGAGCGCGTCCACCAGGTAGCGTCCGTCGGCGGCGGTCTGCACCGTGCGCTCGACCGCGTTGCCCAGGAAGTCGGTGCCGCTCACGCGCACCGTGGTGCCGGCAATGCCGGGCTCGCCGCTGTCCTTGGTGCCGTTGGACGGCGCCACGTCGGCGTACACATAGCCCGAGAGGCTGGCCGGCTTCACGGCCGAGAAGTTGTTGCCGGCCGAGCCCGCGCCCACCGCGCCGAGCACGATGTTCTGGATGACGTTGGCCGTCGAGCCGTTGGGCCCGCTGGTCACGCCGCTGCCGGCGGTGGGCACGGCGCCGGGCGTGCTGCCCGCGCCGCTGACGTTGCCGGCGCGCGTGATGCCGGGCTGGTAGCCCGCGGGGCGCGTCTCGGTCACGGTGTAGCTGCCCGGCGCGAGGTTGGGAAAGCTGTAGTCGCCGTTGCCGTCGGTGGTGGTGGTGCGCGACACGGGCTGGCCGTTCACGTCGGTGCCGGTGAGCGTGATGGCCACGCCCGCCAGGCCCGGCTCGGTGGCCGGCGCGCCCTGCGCGCCGCTGCCGTCGCGGTCGTAGTACACGCGCCCCGAGATGCCGCCGGGCAGCAGCTCGCCGAAGTAGTAGTCGCCCTGCACCAGCGGCACGTTGGTGCCCGCCACGGTCACGCCGGTGATGGCGTTGCCGCCGCCCTGCGGCGTGCCGGGCTGGCCGTTGTTGTTGGCCTTGCCGGGCGCGTAGTTGGCCGGCTGGGTCTCGGTGATGGTGTAGCCGCCCGCGTTCGACGGCGGCACGTTGCGGAACTCGTAGCCGCCGGGCGTGCCCGTGGCCACCGCGGCGATGTTCACCGGGTTGCCCGCGGCGTCGGTGCCCGTGAGGCGCAGCACGACGTTGTCGATGCCGGTGTCGCCGGCCTGCGGCACGCCGTCGTTGTTGGCGTCCACGAACACGCGCACCGGAATGCGCGTGAGCAGCTCGCCGAAGTCGTAGCCGGTGCCGCTCACGTTGGAGCGCAGCGCAATGGCGCTCACCACGTCGTTGCCCACGGTGCCGCCGGCGGTGCCGGCCGCGTCGCTGCCGTCGGCAAAGGCCGCGGGCTGCGTTTCGGTCAGCGTGTAGCTGCCGGGCACCAGGTTGGCGAAGGCGTAGGCGCCGGTGCCGGTGGCCGTGGTGGTGGTCTTGCTGACGGCGTTGCCGAACATGTCGGTGCCGCTGAGCGTGACGGTGACGCCCGCGATGCCGGGGTCGCCCGCGCTGGCGGCGCCGTTGTAGTCGGCGTCCTGGTACACGCGCCCGGCCAGGCTGGCCGCGCGCACTTCGCCGAAGTTGTTGGCCGCGGAGCTGCCGCCGGTGCCCAGCACGATGTTGTCGATGCGGTTGGCGTTGGAGCCGACGGGCCCGTTGGTGATGCCCGCGCCCGCCGTGGGCACGGTGCCCGGCGTGCTGCCCACGCCGCTGGCGCTGCCGGCCTTGGTGATGCCGGGCAGGTAGGCCGCCGGCTGGACCTCGACCACGCTGTAGGTGCCCGCGGGCACGGTGAAGGCCCAGTTGCCGTTGGCGTCGGTGGTGGTGGTGCGCGTGACCGCGTTGCCCGTGCTGTCGGTGCCCGAGAGTTGCATGGTGACGCCCGCGATGCCGGGCTCGCCGCCGTCGATCAGGCCGTTGCCGTTCAGGTCTTCGTACACGCGGCCCGACAGCGCGCTGTTCTGCACGGTGACCTTGCCTTCGTTGAAGTTGTTGCCGGCATCGGGGTCGGCGCCGCCGTTGGTGTCGCCCGAGCCGGTGGTGACGATGTGCGCACGGTTGGTGATGTCGGTGCCGTTGGCCGGCGCGGCGCCGCTGAAGCGCACCGGAATGCGCACGGTGGCCGTGCCGTTGGCCGGCATGGAGGTGATCGCGCAGCTCACGGCGCTGCCGCCGGCCGTGCCGGTGCAGCTCGGGGCGGCGGGCACGAAGGTGCCGCCGGTGACCGTGAAGACCGGCGTGCCGGCGAGCACCAAGGGCGCGGGCAGCGTGTCGGTGAAGCTGGTGGTTTCCGCGCTGTCGGGGCCGTTGTTGCGCAGCTGCACGAGCCAGTCGAAGGTCTGCGTGGACGACACGGTGGTCAGCGCCGTGGCGCTGCCGGTGGCCACGGCCGCCTTGGAGACCACCTGCACGTCGGCCTTGAAGCGGAAGGTGGTGTTCTCGGCCACCGTGTTGTTGCCCTGCACGGTGTCGTACACGTTGCGCGCGGCGTCGAAGAAATCGACCCTGGCGTTGTTCTGGAAGGTGCCGCGCGAAACGCCCTTGAGCACCACGCGGAACTGCAGCGTGTTGGGCTCGCCGGTGGACGTGGCGCCCGCGCCGCCGAGCTTGGGAATGGTGAACACGATCTGCCCGCCGGAGGCGCCGAGCGCCGCGCCGTTGGCCAGCGCGAAGGTGGTGCCCGCGGGCGCCGTCACCGACACCAGCGAGGGCGGTGCCTCGCCGAGCGGACCGGGCAGCGGCAGCAGGTCGACCAGGCGCACGTCTTCCGCGGTCGACGCGCTGTTGTTCGACACGGTGATGGTGTAGCCCACGTCGTCGCCCACGTTCACCGGGTCGACGTCGTCGCGCTTGGTGACCACCAGGTCGTACACCGGCGGCGTGATGGTCGCGGGCGCCGAGGCGCTGTTGTTGGTCGTGTCGTTCTCGGGCGTGACGGTGCTGACCTGCACGTTGTTGGTCACGACGGCGCCGTTGAGCGCGTAGAGCGGGCGCACGCGCACCGTCACGGTCTGCTGCACGGTGCGGTCCAGCGCGCCCAGCGCGCACACGAGCTGGTCGTTGCCCGGCCCGGTGGGCTGGGTGGTGGAAGGTTGCGTGGCGCAGCTGCCCGTCGAGGGCGTGGCCGAGATGAACATCAGGTTGGCCGGCAGCGTGTCGCTCACGCGCACGTCGTACGCGCGGCTGCGGCTGCCCTGCGCCAGGGTCTGGTTGCGGGCCGTGAGCGTGTAGGTGAGCAGCTGTCCCACGGGCACCGAGTTCGGGCTTGCCGACTTGGTGACCGTGACGTCGGTGCGCGCGACCAGGTAGGCCGTGGCGGCGCCGTTGTTGTTGGCCAGGTCGGGGTCGGCCGGCGTGAGCGCGACGGCGCGCGCGGTGTTGTTGATTTCAAAGCCGTCGTCGGTGGCCGAGCGGCCGTCGCCGTAGTGCGTGGCAACGACGCGCACCACCGGGCACAGCGGCAAGGCGCTGGGCGCGTCGGTGCTGGCGCGGCACACCGGCAGCACCGACAGGGTGCAGCCCGTGAGCGCGACGGTGCCACCGCCCGTGGTGGGCAGCGCGCAGGTGCCCGCGAAGGTGCCGCCGTTGGGGGTCTGCGTGACGGTGCTGGTGCCCACGACCTGCGCGAAGCTGTCGGTGACGGGCACGCTCTGCGCCTCGGACGGGCCGGTGTTGACCACCTCGATCTCCCAGGTCACGGGCAGGCCCGCGACCTGGCGGTTGCCGGCGCTGTCGCCGATGCCCACCACGCGCTTGAGCACCTTCACGTCGGCCGCGGTGGCGCTGGCGTCCGCGCCGGTGCCCAGGTCGACGCAGTCGTTGCCGGTGTTGGCGTCGGGGTCGGTGCCCGTGGCGAGCGCCACGTTCACGCACATGTGGTTGACCACCAGCCCGCCGGGCGGCAGCGCCGGGATGGTGACGTTCACCAGCACGTAGCCGCCGTTGCGCGCGGTGGTGGAGGTGTCCACGCCGATGTCGGCGGTGAGCGTGCGCGTGCAGTTCAGCTCGGCGGGGCCGGCCACCGGCGCGGCCGGCGTCGGGTTGACGGGGGCGCCGCCCTGGGTGAGCGTGCAGCTGTAGCCGTCGCGCTGCGTCACGCTGTTGATCAGCACGCCCGAGGGCAACTGGTCGAACAGTTTGAGGGTGCTGCCCGCCAGCAGGCGCGTGGGGCCGAGGTTGGTGGAGCCCACCTGGTAGTCGAAGGCCTGGCCCAGCGGCACGTTGTTCTGCGGCCAGCCGCGGCGCTTGTCGGCCTTGAAGTCGGTCTCGGACACGGCCACGTCGGCCGGCACGCTGCCGGTGGCGGAGGCCACGATGGGGCCGGTGGCGCTCACGGTGGCCTGGTTGACCACGCCGGCGCCGGCGCTGGTCGCAACCACCGGGATCACGATGTCGCCCAGCGCCACGTTGGCGCCGCCGGTGACGATGTTGCTGCGCGTGCAGTTCACCGTTTGCCCGGCGACCGAGCAGCTCCAGCCCGCGGGCGGGACTATGGGCGCCTGGATGGCGAAGTTGGCCGGCACCGTGTCGCTCAGCGTGACGCCCGTGGGCGCGCTGCCGCTGAAGCTGGGCTTGAGCGTGAAGTTGAAGCGCTGCCCCACCAGCAGCTGGCCGCCGTCGTGGCTCTTGGCCAGCGCCAGCACGTAGCCCGCGGTCACGCCGGTGTTGGCGGTGGCGGTGTTGTTGGTGGAAACGCCGTCGCCCACCGTGCCCGCCGGCGCCACGGCCGTCTGGTGCGTGATGGTCGAGCCCGTGCCCGCGGTGACCACGCCGTTGATGGTGAAGGTGCGCGTGTTGTTGCCGGTGGTGGCTGGCGTGACCGGTACGTTGCAGGTCAGCAGGCTGCCGCTGACCGAGCAGCCCGAGGGCAGGCCCGAGCCCGAGACCGACAGCCCGGTGGGAATCGGGTAGGTCAGCGCGGAGCCGGTGCTGTCGTCGGGGCCGTTGTTGGTGACGGTGAACACGATGGGCACCGTGGCGCCGCTGGGGGCGGTGGCGGGCGCGCTGATGGCCACGGCCATGTCGGCGCCGCGGTTCACGGTGATGGCCTTGGTCTCGCTGGAGCCGCCGCCGCTGGGCGTGGCCTTGACGCTGAGCGTGCCCTGGGTGAGCGTGCGCAGCAGCACCTCGAAGCTGCGCAGCTGGTTCGCGCCCAGCGTGATGCCCGTGCAGGTGAGCGTGCCGGAGCCGGCCGCGCCCACGGCCACGTCGGCCGTGCAGCTGCCCACGGGCACCGCGCCGGTGCCCATGTAGACCGAGTTCGGGGGAATCGTGTACGTGAACGAGGCGCCGGGCGCCGTGATCGGCAGGCTGTCGGTCTCGGCGATGGTCACGGTGCTGGTGACGGTGCCGCCGGCGGGAAGGATGTCGGGCGCGTGCACCAGGCTGGAAACCTGCGGCACGGCGTGGGCGGTGGCCGCCAGCAGCAGGCCGGCGGCCAGGCCCGCCAGGCTGGCAAGCAGGCGGGGCCGGCGGCGAACCGGTGCGGGCGCCGCATGGGTAGACACGTCGCGGCACGCCAGGGCGGCGGCCGACAGATTCGTTGGGGTGCTGGACATCCCGTCCCTCGTGATGGCTCTGATGGACCGGGCACCGTTCGTCGGTGTCGCCACAGGGCGTGGCGGGGTGCTCCGGAAAGAGCGGGAGTCTTGGGCCGGCCCGACTGGCGCACCTTTGCGATTCCGGACAAAAGGTTTGCTTGAGATGACTTTTGTTTACAAATGCAACGTAACGTGAAATTAATCACGCTGCTTTTCGGCACTGCGCGCCTACCCTCCACGGCATGTCCTACTGGTCGACCACGCCGCCCCGCCGCGCACACATCCTTCTCATCGACGACAACATCGAAGAGCTGCAGCTGCTGCTGGGCGTGCTGCGCGAGGCGGGGCACCGCATCAGCCTGGCCTTCGACGCCATGCAGGGCTACCGCCGCGTGACGGCGCTGCAGCCCGACCTGGTGCTGCTGGACGTGCGCATGGGCGGCAACGACGGCTTCACCACCTGCCGGCTGCTGAAGGCCGACCCCGCGACGGCGCGCATCCCGGTGATCTTCGTGACCTCGTCGAGCACGGTGGAAGAACGGCTCACCGGGCTGCGCGAGGGGGCGGTCGACTACATCCTGAAGCCCTTCGAGCCGGCGGAAGTGCTGGCGCGCGTGGCGGTGCACCTGGCGCTCTCGGGCAGCCAGCAGCAGGCGCGCGCCTGCATGGCCGAGGCAGAAAGCGCGCTGGAGAACGCGGCCCGCGGCGAGCGCACCGACCGCGTGATCGCGCAGGCGGTGGAGCGGCTGGTGCGCGCCGACCTGGCGCAGGTGCCCGCGCTGCCCGAGCTGGCGGCGCGCGTGGGCACGCACGAAAAGCGGCTGTCGCGCGCATTCCGCGAGCAGACCGGGCGCACGGTGTTCGAGTTCGTGCGCGACGCGCGGCTGGCCGAGGCGCAGCGTTTGCTGGGCACTTCGGCGCTCAGCGTCGAAGAAGTGGCTCTGGCAGTGGGTTTTTCGGGTGCGGCCAATTTCTCGACGGCGTTTCGCGAGCGCTTCGGGTGCACGCCGACGGCGTTTCGCCAGGCGCCCCTGTCGTGCACCGCGGCACAGTTCGCGCGGCCGGCATGACCACTGACCTTGCCACCGACCTTGCCATCGACGTGACCGCTGTCATGCGCCGGCGGTGACCGCCCCGCGCGGGTTCGGCGCCCTGCTGCTGTGCGTCGTCTTCTGGCTGGCTGGCGCGCTTTCGGCGCAGGCCGGCACGCTGCACCTGGACGACAGCGCGCAGTGGCCCATCGCGCTCGACAGCGCGTTCGATGTGTTCGAGGACACCGGCGCGCAACTGTCGCTGGACGAGGTCGATGCGCTGGAGAACGGCAAGGGCATGGGCATCGGCATCGGCACCGCCGATGGCTTCCAGCCCGGCACGCCCGCGCGCATGCGGCAAGGCTTTTCGAAGTCGGCCTTCTGGCTGCGGCTCACGCTGTCGAACGACGGCACCATGCCCCGGTCGCTGCGGCTGGTGCTCAACGCGACGTGGCTGCAGCACGTTGAATTTCATGTGCAGCGCGCCGTGGCGGGCCGCGCCGTGTGGTCGCATGAAGAGGCCGGCGTGTCGGTGCCGCTGCACGGCGAGCGCGACCGCGTGCCCACGCTGTCGCTCGACCTGCGGCCCGGCGAGCAGGTGCGCGTGCTGGTGCGGGTGCACACGCGCAGCAGCGTGAAGCTGGCGCCCGAGCTGCACACCGCCGACAGCTGGCGCGAGGCCGAGAGCAGCCACGCGCTGCTCGACGGCCTGCTCATCGGCGGGCTGCTGGTGCTGTCGGTGTATTCGCTGGCGCTGTGGTTCATTTCGCGCAGCCTGCCGATGGCACTGCAGAGCCTGGGCTTCGCGATGGTGGCGCTGTACGAAAGCGTCTACCGCGGCCATGCGCGGCTGGCGCTGTGGCCCGACAACTTCGAGTGGAGCTACCGCGCCGCCGGCGTGACCGCGGGCTGCTGCGTGCTCAACCTGATGTTCCACCTGTACGCGGTGTCGCGCCGCGGCCCGGTGCGCGCGCCCGGCCTGCCGGTGCTGCTGGCGCTCGCCGCGCTGCAGTGCGTGGTGGTCGCGGGCATGGCCTGGGGCCCCTACGGGCCGGCCGCCAAGCTCGGCACGCTGAGCGGGCCGCTGGCGGTGGTCGCGCTCACGGCCAGCACCTTCGTCTACATGCGGCGCGCGGGCCCGGGCGGCCAGCTGGCGTTCGTGGTGATGGCCACCGTCACCGTGGGCATGGGCCTGCGGCTCACCGAGCTCGTGCTGCCCGCGCACATGATTCCCGGCTTCGACGCCTATGCGCTCGGCTTCCCGGGCATGCTGGTCGGGCTGGTGGCGCTGGCCGCGTGGACGCAGCATCTCTCGCGCCAGCGGCTCGCGGCGCAGCGCACGCTGGTGCACTGGCAGGCCGACGAACAGCTGCGCCTGCGCGAAGAGGTCGCGCGCAAGACGCAGGCGCTGAACGCCGCGCTGGAGCAGGCCGAGCACCAGGCGCGCGAGCAGACGCGGCTCATGGCCTACATCAGCCACGACCTGCGCGCGCCGCTGGCCACCATCATCGGCAACGTGCGGCTGCTGCAGGACCAGAGCCTGCCGCCGGCCGAGCGGCTGCAGTCCATCGAGCGCAGCGCCACCTACCAGCTCGCGCTCATCGACGACCTGCTCGACTACGCCAAGGGCGAGCTGCTGCCCTTCTCCTTCGAGCCCCGGCCGGTGCGCCTGCGGGCGCTGATCGACGACATCGCGCAGTACGCCGACACGCTCGCGCAGCGCCAGCACAACGGCTTCGAGCTGAGCGTGACCGGCGCGCTGCCGGTCGCGGTGTACCTGGACAGCAAGCGCTTCCAGCAGCTGCTGCTCAACCTGCTGTCGAACGCGGCGAAGTTCACGCGCGACGGCCGCATCGGCCTGCGCGTGGAGGCCAAGCCGCGCGCGGATTCGTGGCGGCTCAAGTTCGAGGTGTGGGACAGCGGCGTGGGCATCGGCAAGGAAGACCAGGCGCGCATCGCCCAGGCCTTTGCGCAGGGCGCGGCCAGCGCGGACGGCAACGGGCTCGGGCTGGCGATTGCACGGCGCATCGTGCAGCACATGGGCGGGCGGCTGCTGCTGGAGAGCCACAGCGGCCTGGGCACGCGCGTGCGCTTCTCGGTGATCGTGAAGGACGCGCCCAAGGAGCTGCTGCCGGTGCTCGCCGCCAGGCCGCAGCCTGCGCGCGTTGCGCCTGGATTGCCCGCGTTGCCCAGGTTGCCCGCCTTGCCGGGCCGGCGGCGGCACCCACCCACGCCGGCGATGGCGCCGCTGCCGGCGGCGGCGCGCGACGAGCTCGAAATGCTCGCGCGCGACGGCCGCTGGAGCGACCTGCACGAATGGGCCGACCGGCTGGCCGTCGACGCGCGCCATGCGGCGCTGGTCGAGGCGGTGCGCCATGCGCTGCAGCTGCTGGACTTCGAGCACATCCGCCTGCTGGCACGCGCCACGCCCAGCGACTAGTCAATAGCCTCGCAGTGCTTTGCCTGCGCGCCCCGCCCTGGCTACGATGGCCGCATCGATTCGCCAGGAGACATGTTCATGCACGACATCGCCACGCTCCAGCAGCTGCTGGACACGCTGTTCCCCGGACTCATGGGCGTGAAGCTGCGCGAGCTGACGCCCGAGCGCGTGGTTGCGCAGATGGAGGTGCGGGCCGACCTGTGCACCGCCGGCGGCATCCTGCACGGCGGCGCGTACATGGCGTTCGCCGACACGCTGGGCGCGGTCGGCACGCTGGCGAACTTGAACGAAGGCCAGCGCACCACGACCACCGACTCGAGCACCAAGTTCATCGCGGGCGCCAGGCTCGGCAGCACGGTGACGGGCACCTGCGTGGCGCTGCACCGCGGACGCACCACGCACGTGTGGCAGACCACCGTGACCAACGCAGAGGGCAAGCTCTGCGCGGTGGTCACGCAGACGCAGCTGGTGCTTCAGGCGTGAAGGGTTCCTGCGCGAGGCCTGCCTGGGTGCGGCCTGCCTGGGCGCTGCTTGCCTGGGTGCCGACTACCTGGTCAGCCTCCTGCGGGTGGCTCGCCGCGTAGCGCTCCAGGAACAGGTACAGCAGCAACCCGCCGGCCAGCGGCAGCAGGTAGTACAGCGCGCGGTACGCGAGCACCGCGCCCATCAACGCGCCCTGCTTCACCGTGCCCGACAACAGCGCGAGGTACACGGCCTCGAGCACGCCGAGCCCGGCCGGTATCGGCGTGATGACGCCGACGATCGATGCCGCGAGCAGTACGCTCAAGGTGGTCGCGTACGGCACCTGCTGGCCCAGCAGCAGGTACATGGCGGCACCCATCAGTGCCCAGTTGCTGCACGACAGCGCCAGCTGCACCAGCGCCAGCCGCGCGCCCGGCAAGGTGAGCCGCTTGCCCCTGAACGTCCATTGCCGCCCTTGCGCCACGGCGCAGGCCACCACGTAGGCCAGCGCCAGCAGGATCATCGCCACGCCGAGCATGCGCAGCGCGAGGTCGCCGATGTGCGCCTGCCGCGGCGGCTCGATGGCGCCGGCCGCGAACAGGCCGCCGGCCAGCAGGCCGTAGCCGAGCCAGTTGGTCACGAGGCTGAGGCCGACCACCTGCGCGACGGTCGCGTCGTCGAGGCCCGCGCGTGCGTACAGGCGCGCGCGCATCGCGATGCCGCCGACCAGCGAACCGAGGTTGAGATTGAAGGCGTAGCTCGTCACCGCGATGGCCCAGGTGCGCCACGCGGGCAGGCGGTGTTTCAGGTGACGCCTGCCGATGAGGTCGAAGCAGCCGTAGAGCGCATGGCTGGCGGTGGCCAGGCCGAGCACGGCGAGCAGCAGCCAGGGGGAATAGCGTTGCAACGCGTGCCACGCGCCGGCCCAGTCGACCTTGTGCGCGTGCGAGAGCAGCAGGCCGAGTACGGCGATGCCGAGCAGGGGGAGCGCCCATTTGCGGCAGCGCTGCCAAAGGGATGGCGAAGTGGTCGAACCGGAGGTGCCGGTGTCCGACGTGCCGACTTGAGGAATGGCCTCGGCGGAAGTTGCCGCGTGCGCGGCCTGCAGGCTCATGGCGGTGTGGCGGGTCAGGCGGGGTCTTGCTTGCCGCTTTGCTTCGGCGCCTTGTCGGATGCGTTCTCCGGCGTCTTGTGATCGGCGGAGCCCTTGTCGTGGAGCTTGCGGTTGCCCACGTCCTTCATCAGTGCCTCGCCCTCGGTGTCGCGGCCGTCGGTGGGCACGGACTCCTCCTGGGTGACTTCAGGTTCTTCGTGCGCCGAATGTGCGGACTTGGGTGCGGGCTTGGGCGTGGACATGTAGCGGCTCCTCGGGCTCTATGGATGCCTTCGAGTCTTCGGGGTCCGGGGCAATCGCATCGCCATCCTTGGGCGACGACGGGTGCAGGACATTTGCCATACGCGGCGCATTGCGCAGCTGCGCACCAGACGTCTCGTGCCCTGTTCGCTTGCAAGATCCGTCTTTGGAAATTTTCAGTTACATTTCCTGCGCCCATTTCGGGCGGAGGAGACACACAAATTGAATAGCGTGAGGAGACTGCTTCTTGCAGCCATGGCTGTCTCGGTGTTCACGAGCGGCTGCGCGGTCAATCGCACCAAGGCCACCGTCGATCCCTCGGCCGGACTGGACAAGCTGCGCGTGGTGCAGGTGCGCAAGCTCGAGGGCGAGGACGGCACGATCCACCAATTGGTCGCGGCCAACCTGCGTGCGCGCGGCATGCGCGTGGTCGAGGACGGCAAGGCGCCCGAGCGGGTCGACGCCGTCGTCACCTACGTCGACAAGTGGACGTGGGACATCACCATGTACCTGCTGGAACTCACGGTCACCATTCGCGAGCCCAAGACCGACTACCCCCTGGCCACCGGCCATTCGCTCCATACCTCGTTCACCCGGCTCTCGCCATCGCAGATGGTCGACGAGGTGATCGGGAACATCTTCAAAGAATCGGAAAAAAACAAATGATCCATCACACCCTTCGCCGCGCCGGCGCGCTGGCCCTCCTCGCCGTGGTCGTCGCGCTCGCAGGCTGCGCCTCCCCGGCCAACCGCGACGCCATGACGACCACCAGCGTCGCGTCGAGCAAGAAGCTGCCGTTCTCGGTGTCGGTGAAGACCGGCGGCGGCAGCGAAACGAATCCGCTGTGGACCGCCGACATCTCCGACGACGACCTGCGCGCCGCCATCGAGAAGTCCATCACGCAGACGGCCCTGTTCAAGGAAGTCGTCAAGGGCAAGACCGGCGACTACGAGCTGTCGGTCTCGATCGTCAAGCTGAGCAAGCCCACGTTCGGCGCGGCGTTCACCGTCGACATGGAAGCGGGCTGGTCGCTGGTGAAGCTCTCGGACAACTCGGTGGCGATGCGCCGGGTCGTCAAGTCGACCTACACGGGCGGCGCGTTCGACTCGCTCGTGGGCACCACGCGCCTGCGCATGGCGGTGGAAGGCGCGGCGCGCAACAACATCAAGCAGGGCCTGGAAGCCGTGTCGGCGCTGAACCTCTGAGCGAACGGCAAGCAGTTCGCGCCACCTGAAAGCAGCGGCTGGCGATGAGGGACCGGACATCCGGCCCGCATCGGCCAGCCGCTTTTTTTTCGGGGTAGCCATGACTTTCGTGACTGGCGAGCGCAGCGGCGCGCTGCTAGATTGCCGCCGCTGTCACGCATCGTCATCGCCCACCTCGCACTGCAGGGCTCAGTATGGGGCGCTACCCGAGCTCCACGCCGATAGCAAGACCACGGCGAAGATTTACGACCGATCCCGCGCATCGAAGCGAAAAGGCCTGAATTAGTAATCGATTCGAAAGCGTCCTTGGCCGAACCGCAATTGCACCCGGTTCAAAACGTCTCGCCCGATTAGCCCGTAGATCATCTCGTTGAAGAAGGGGCGTCCGATCACTTCCAATGCCGGAAAGGTCAACGGTTGATCCCCGTAGGTTCGCAACTCGAATTGCACGTCATACGTCGGGCAAGAGGTCGGTTCAATTCGAGTCGTCGAGCCAACAATCATCCTGGCCCCGCGATCGGGTATGCCTAGATGACGCATCGTGTCCTCGCTGACCATCGACGAGTCGGCACCCGTATCGATCAAAAACGGGAGCTTGATCGGTTGAGGAACTTCAAGGCGCTTTGCCCGCAGGACGCGAGCACGCGGTTCGCTGACACCTATCCAGATGTCCAGTATTGCGCCTCTGGAACCGTAGCTGCCAGTTAAATGGGGCACGGCCCAAGATCGCGCATGAAATGAACCACGTCTTGGTCCTCGGCCACCTTCTTCACGAAGAAGTGGTCAAGCCCAAAAGTCGCGTAAGCCCAATCAAGAGCGTCTTGGTAGGTAGGCGAAAAATGAACGGTCTGGGTATCTTTGATGACCACGTATTGGCCATCGTATGAAGACAGCATGGCTGGAAGCTGCTCTTGGTACGTTTGGAGTTCGGCCCGAGGCTCAACCATAGGCCGCCGCCGTAAGGAAGTACGTCATTTGTGTCACCCCATTTATATATTTATTCACCGACTGCCCACAGAGTTATCCACAGCCGTGCCGCGAAGAGTACCGAATTAGGAACGCCGAATCAATGGGGCAATGCCTCAACTTTGGCGACCGTCGATTGAGTGTCTCGATTTCGCTGAAATCCCAGGGTGGGAATAAAACGAAAAAGGCGCTACAACTTTGATAGCTGTAGCGCCTCTCGAAATATGGTGGCCTGGGGCGGAATCGAACCACCGACACGCGGATTTTCAATCCGCTGCTCTACCAACTGAGCTACCGGGCCATTGTGTGCAGCCTCGAATTATACAGCGCTTCTGCGCCCTCTTGAGAGATCCACACCAAGTTGTTTAAGTTTTCTGTAGAGATGGGTGCGTTCGAGGCCGGTTTTTTCGGCGACACGGGTCATCGAACCGTTCTCCATCGCCAGGTGGAACTCGAAATACGCCTTCTCGAAGCCGTCGCGCGCATCGCGCAGCGGGCGGTCGAGGTCGAAGCTCTGCGTGGACTGCGGGCCGATGTCCGCCACGGGCACCGCGGCGAGCGACGCCATCATCAGGCTGTCGCCCGTGGTGGTGATGGCCGCGGCCTGCGAGCCGGTGGCCGGCGTGGGCACCACGCCCGCGGCGGCGCGGCGTGCGCTCTCGCGCGCCAGGCCCTGCTCCACTGCCTTGAGCAGCTTCTGCATGGTGATGGGTTTTTCGAGGAACGCGAAGGCGCCGATGCGCGTGGCGTCGACCGCGGTGTCGATGGTGGCGTGGCCGCTCATCATGATCACCGGCATGCTCAGCAGGCCCGCGGTGGACCATTCCTTGAGCAGCGTGACGCCGTCGGTGTCGGGCATCCAGATGTCCAGGAGCACGAGGTCGGGCCGGGCGCGCTGGCGCGCGGCGCGTGCTTCGGCGGCGTTTTCCGCGAGCTCCACGTTGTGGCCTTCGTCATTGAGAATTTCGAAGAGCAGGTCCCGGATGCCCAGCTCGTCATCGACCACGAGAATGTTTGCCATGAGTGCTGCTTGTTGTATGCGCTGGTGTCTGCAATGGTGTGTAGGAGTCTGCCGGCACATCCCTCGCCTGGGCGACGGATTCGTGCGGCTCAGGCGGCGGAAGACTTCGAATCTTCGGTGTGAGCGACCGCTGCCCGCGGCTCGCTTGCCAGCGCGAATGATAGCGAGACTTGCGCCCCTGCCACAGCCCCATCGACCACGCGATTGGAAAGCTCGATGCGCGCACCGTGTTCGTCCGCGATCTTCTTCACGACCGCAAGGCCCAAACCGGTACCTTTTGTTTTCGTGGTGACGTACGGTTCGAACGCGCGCTTGAGAATATTTTCAGCAAAACCCTTGCCGCTGTCCTGCACCGTCATGCGCACGCGCTGGCCCGAATCGCCCAGCCGCGTGCGGATGACCACCTCGCCCGGCTTGCCCGTGCCGCTGGCCGCGGCCTCGGCGGCGTCCTGCGCGTTTTGCAACAGGTTGTGTATGACCTGGCGAATCTGCTGGGCATCGCCGCGTACTGGCGGACAGCGCTCGTCGAGTTCGAAGCGCAGCGTGATGGGCAGGCTGTCGGCGTTGTAGAGCTGGAGCACGTCGGCCAGCAGCGCATTGAGGTCGACCGGCTTCAGGTCGGCCGCGGGCAGGCGCGCGTAGTCGCGGAACTCGTTCACCAGCCGCTTCATCGCATCGACCTGGTCGACGATGGTCTTCACCGACTTCACCAATATGGCCTGCTCGGGCGGCGGCACCTTGCCCGACAGCTTCATCTCCAGCCGCTCGGCCGAAAGCTGGATGGGCGTGAGCGGGTTCTTGATCTCGTGCGCCAGCCGGCGCGCCACCTCGCCCCAGGCCTGCGCGCGCTGGGCGGAGACGATTTCCGAGATGTCGTCGAACACCAGCAGCCGCGCAGCGCCGGGCAGCTCCGCGCCGCGCGCGACGATGTTGATGGCGCCGTCCTGCTGCGGCAGGTCGTTGCCCGAGGCGTGCAGCTCGAAGGCGTGCTGCCAGTGGTCGAGGCCGTGCTGCATGCGCTCGACGAGGAAGTCGTCGAACTGCTGCTGCACCTTGGCGCCGAAATCGGCCAGGCCCGGCACGGCCACCAGCGCCTGGCCTTCGTAGGCGGCCATCGGTGCGCGCAGCACGCGCGTGGCGCCGGGGTTGGTCGACAGCACGATGCCGCGGGCGTCGAGCACGATCACGCCCGAGGTCAGGTTGTCCAAAATGGTCTGCAGGTTGGCGCGCGCCGCGTCGAGCTGGCCCATGGTCTTCTCGACCGCGCCGCGGGCGTCGGCCAGTTGCTGCGTCATGACGGCGAACGAGCGCGTGAGGCCGCCCAGCTCGTCCTTGCCCTGCAGCACGGCGGTGGGCCGCAGGTCGCCGGCGGCCACCTGGCGCACGCCGTCGGCCAGCACCAGCAACGGCCGGGCGAGCTGGTTGCCGAACAGCACGGCCAGCAGCACCGCGCCGAATACGGCCAGGAACAGGCTCAGCGTGAGCGTGCCGATGTACATGCGGCGCAGGCCTTCTCGCGCGAGCGCCCTTTCCTGGTATTCGCGGTTGGCCTCCTGCACGGCGAGCGCGTTGGCCACCACCGCCGGCGGCAGCGGCCGCGTGACCTGCAGGTAGCGCGGGGCGGTGTCGAAGTCGAAACCCGGGCGTTGCACCATGGCCAGCGCGCGCACGCTCGCGACCGGCGGCGGCGCGCCGGGGGCGGCGGTTTCGTCCAGCCCTTCGACGTGCGACACGGCGCGCTCGGGGCGCACCTGGCGAAACTGCTGCGCCGTCGGCCGCTCGGGGTTGAGCTGGAAGCGCGAGGTGCCGGCGCTGGCCACCAGCTGCCCGGTGCCGGTCCACAGGATGACGTCGGTGGCCTCGAGCTGGTCGCGAATGCGCTCCAGCTGCAGGCCCGCGCTGGCATCAGGCACCTGCGCGAGCTGCGCGCTGGCGCTGCGCGTCTTGGCCGCCAGGTCGTCGGACAGCGAATCGAGCGTGGCCCGCCCCAGGTTCAGGCCGGCGTCGAGCGCGCCCTCCACCTTCACGTCGAACCAGCTTTCGATCGAGCGCGCGACGAACTGGTAGGACACCACGTAGACCAGCGCCCCGGGCACCACACCCACCAGCGCGAAGATGGCCGCCAGCTTGATGAGCAGACGGCTGCCGAACTTGCCCTGCCGCAACCGCCGCAGCAGCCGGAAGGCGACCCAGCCGATCACCAGAACCAGCAGCACCGCCACCACCACGTTGATGCCGAACAGGCGCACGTAGTAGCGCTCGTACAGCGCGCGGTTGTTGGTGGCCTGCGCGAGCAGGAACATCAGCACCAGCCCGATGGCCGTGACCAGCGCGGCCCCCACGCCGATGGCCCAGCGCATGGCGCGCGCGCGGCTGGCGGCCGGCGTGGCCGCTGCGCCGCTGCGCGCCGACGTGCTCACTTCTGCTTCTCCACGGCGAGCCGGGCGGTGCGCTCGGCGGCGATGTTCCAGTCGGACTGCCCGACCACGCCGATCTGGAACGGCCGCGGCAGCTGCGAGGTGTCGAGCCGGAAACGGAAGGTGACCTGGTGCAGCGGGTCGTCGCCGATCTCGGCGGTGTCGCCCAGCCGCAGGCGGCCGACGCGCTTGATGGCGTCCAGCGCGTCGGCCAGCGTGTCGAAGTTCTGGTTCAGCGAAATGCCCAGGCCGGCCGCGCCGGTCATGGGCGCCGCCGACACGTTCAGGCGCCAGCGCCGCGTGAGCGGCTGGTAGGCCAGCCGCATGTGGCGCGTGACCTGGGCGACCTTGCGGTCGGTCCAGTACCAGCGCTCCTGGAAGATCTCGGCCTCTGCCACGAAGTAGATGGCGATGCCCTTGTCGAGCACCTCCTCGACCAGCGAGGGCAGCTCGAACTGAACGGCGGCGCTGAAGTAGACGCCGTCGTCGGACTGCTCCAGCCGCATCTGGCTGATCGATGTGCCGGCACGCCCCTGCGCCACCGCCGGGGCCGGCAGCCAGGCCATCCACAGCACCCACACCCAGAGCAGCACGGCCAGCAGGACCGGCCGGCGCGGTTCAGTGCGAGCGTTTTTCGAGCAGTGCGTAGAAGAAACCGTCGTGGTCACCAGAGGGATTGTCCGGGACGCTGCGGCCATTCGACCCGTTTTGGGGCAGCAAATGGCCGGGCGACGGCAGCAAACGTGCGTCGGTGTTGTGTACAAGAAACGCATCAATTTGTTGCGAACCTTCTTCGCGAAACACGGAGCAGGTGCAGTAGAGAAGACGGCCGCCGGGCTTCACGAGCGGCCAGAGCGCCGCCAGCAACGCGGCCTGCTGGGCCGCGAGCTGGCCGGTGTCGCTCTCACGGCGCAGCCAGCGCACGTCAGGGTGGCGGCGCACGATGCCCGAGGCGGTGCACGGCGCATCGAGCAGGATGGCGTCGAAGGGCGTGCCGTCCCACCACTGGGCGGGACGCGCGGCGTCGGCCACCAGCACCTTGGCGCTCATGCCGATGCGCGCCAGGGTCTCGTCGATGCGGCGGCTGCGCACGGCGTCGACTTCGAGGGCGGTGACGTCGATGGCGCCAGGGCTCGCCAGCTCGAGCAGGTGCGCGGTCTTGCCGCCGGGGGCGGCACACGCGTCGAGCACGCGCAGCGGGGCGGCGGAGGCGGACCGGGCCGCCAGCAGGCCGTCGAGCAACAGCGGCGCGGCCATCTGCGCGGCGGCGTCCTGCACCGACGAAGCACCCTCTGCAAAACCGGGCAACTGCTGCACCGGCCGTGCACGCGCGAGCTGCAGGCCCGAAGGACCGACGCGCGTGGCCGACAGCCCCACGGCTTCGAGCTCCGCCAGGTAGGCGACCGGGTTCGATTTCTGCGCATTCACGCGCAGCGTCATCGGCGCCTGCGCGTTGTCGGCACCCAGCACGCGTTGCCACTCGCGCGGATGGTCGCGCTTGAGGCGCTCGATCCACCAGCGCGGATGGTTCCACTGCGCCACCGGTTCGCTGTCGGTGATGGCCACCAGCTCGTCGCGCTCACGCAGAAAGCGCCGCAGGCAGGCATTGATGAAGCTGGCCTGCGCGCGCGTGGCGGGGTTGCGCTTGGCGGCCTCGACCGCCTGGTCGACCAGCGTGAAGGGCTCGTAGGGCGCGCGCTCGGTGTCCCAGGCCAGCGCGAGCGCCGTGCACAGCAAGGCATCGGGCAGCGGCGGCGGCGTGCGCTTGGCCAGGTGGCGGCGCAGGGCCTCGGCGCGGCCCAGCCAGCGCAGCACCTGGAAGCCGAGCGCCTGCACGCCGGGGCGCAGGGCGGGTTCGACCGCCTCGAACGCGACCGAGCCCGAGGTACCGGCGCGAATCGACGCCAGCGCCACCGCGGTCAGTTGCAGTTGGCGCCAGAGCGGGGGTTGCAGCGACGGCGCGCCGCCGCTGCTCGAAGAATCGGAATGTAGGTCTGACAAGTTGGGGCGATGGTAACGGGCGCCCGCAAGCCGGACGCCGTGCAATGGAAAGAAAAAGGAAGCCGCGCCTGACGCTCAGAGCAGCGGCGCGGCCGCACGCAGACGCACGGCCCATGCCACCAGCATCGCGGGGAACTGCGCGATGGCCGCGTTGTAGCTCGCCACGGCCTGGTTGAACTGGTTGCGTGCAATTTCCGCGGCGGCCGAAGGCTCGGGCCACGCGATGGGCTCGGCCACGCTCGCCGCAGCGATCGACGATCCCGACGCTCCCGACGATCCAGGCATCAGCGGCACCGGGCGCGACAGCGTGCCGTCAGCGTCGAACACCGTCACATCGTCCGGGTGCTGGCGCCGCCATGCGCCGATCCACACCTGCAGGGCGGTGGCCAGCGCCGCCATGCCGCCGGCGTCCAGCGGATGCAGCCGCGTGGCGCCCAGCAGCGTCGACAGCTGCGTGGTCGCGGCCTGCAGCGGCGCAATGGACGACAGCGATTCATTCAGCACCGCCTCGGGTGGCGAGGCAGCGATGCTGGCCTGCACGAAATCGAGCTGCTTGCCCAGGGCCGCATCGAGCGCCCCATAGGCCTGCAGCACGGTCGCGCGCAGGCGCACCAGCCGGTTGTAGGCGCCGACAAACCAGAACAGCAGCACCGCGATCACGATCCAGCTGGCCAGCGATTCGGGCAACAGACTCATCGACAACAAGGCCTCATGGACAACACAAAGAAAAACGCCCCCCGACCGGGGCCGGTCGGGGGGCGTGTGTACCGGTCATGGCCGGTGATGCTAACCAGTTATTCGGTCGCAGCGCCTTCGCTGGCGTCCACCGTGGTCGCTGCATCGCTGGCCTCGTTGGAGGCTGCCATGTCGGCGGCCTCCGACTCGGCAATAGCGCGGCGCTCGGCTTCGTCCATCGCGTCCTTGACCTTGCGTGCCTGGTGGTACGCCATGCCGGTGCCCGCGGGAATCAGGCGGCCGACGATCACGTTTTCCTTCAGGCCGCGCAGCTCGTCGCGCTTGCCCATGATCGCGGCTTCGGTCAGCACGCGCGTCGTTTCCTGGAACGAAGCTGCCGAGATGAACGAGTCGGTCGACAGCGACGCCTTCGTGATACCCAGCAGCAGGTTGGTGAACGTCGCGGGGATCTTGCCTTCGGCGCGCAGGGCGTCGTTGGTGTTGAGCATTTCGCTGCGTTCGACCTGTTCGCCGGAGATGTAGCCGGTCTCGCCGATGTTGTCGACCACGACGCGACGCAGCATCTGGCGAACGATCACCTCGATGTGCTTGTCGTTGATCTTCACACCCTGCAAGCGGTACACGTCCTGCACTTCGTCCACGATGTAGCGCGCGAGTTCTTCCGAACCCAGCAGGCGCAGGATGTCCTGCGGGTCCGCCGGGCCGTCGACCACGCTTTCGCCCTTGTTCACCACCTGGCCTTCGTGCACCAGGATGTTCTTTTCCTTCGGAACGAGGTCTTCGTAGACGCCGCCTTCGGGATCGGTGATCTGCAGGCGGATCTTGCCCTTCGTTTCCTTGCCGAACGACACCGTGCCGGTCATTTCGGCCAGCATGCCCTTGTCCTTCGGCGAACGGGCTTCGAACAGCTCGGCCACACGCGGCAGACCGCCGGTGATGTCGCGGGTCTTCTGGCCTTCGACCGGAATACGCGCCAGCACTTCGCCGGGGCCCACGTCCTGGCCGTCGCGGATCTGCACCAGCGAGCCGATCGGGAAGCCGATCGTCACCGAGTGGTCGGTGCCCGGGATCTTCACTTCGGCGCCGGAGGCGTCGATGAGCTTCACCTGAGGGCGAACCACCTTGGCGGCGCCGCGGCGCTTCGGGTCGATCACGACCAGGGTCGACAGACCGGTCACTTCGTCCACCTGCTTGGCGACCGTCAGGCCTTCCTCGACGTTCTCGAACTGCGCCTTGCCGGCGAACTCGGTAATGATCGGGCGGGTCAGCGGGTCCCAGTTGGCGAGCACGTGGCCGGCCTTGATCTGCTGGTCGGCCTTGACCGTCAGCGTGGCGCCGTACGGCACCTTGTGACGTTCGCGCTCACGGCCGTGCTCGTCATGAATGACGATCTCGCCCGAACGCGAAATCACGACCAGGTCGCTCTTGCTGTTAGTCACGTAGCGCATCGTGGCGTTGAAGCCGATCGAGCCGTTCGACTTGGCTTCCACGCTCGAGGCTATGGCGGCGCGCGAAGCGGCACCACCGATGTGGAAGGTACGCATCGTCAGCTGCGTGCCGGGTTCGCCGATGGACTGCGCAGCGATCACACCGACGGCTTCGCCGATGTTGATCAGGCCGCCGCGGCCCAGGTCGCGGCCGTAGCAGGTCGCGCAGATGCCGAAGCGGGTTTCGCAGGTCAGCGCGGTACGCACCTTGACCTCGTCGACGCCTTGCGCCTCGAGCTCTTCGATGTTGTCCTCGTCGAACATGGAGCCGGCCTTCAGCAGCACCGAACGGTTTTCCGGGTGCAGCACGTCGTCCGCGGCCGAGCGGCCGAGAATACGGTCGCGCAGCGACTCGATCACTTCACCGCCTTCGACGATGGCGCGCATCAGGTAACCGCCGTGCGTGCCGCAGTCCTGTTCGGTCACGACCAGGTCTTGCGTCACGTCGACCAGACGACGGGTCAGGTAGCCCGAGTTCGCCGTCTTCAGCGCCGTGTCGGCCAGACCCTTACGGGCACCGTGGGTGGAGATGAAGTACTCCAGCACGTTCAGGCCTTCGCGGAAGTTCGCGGTAATGGGCGTCTCGATGATCGAGCCGTCGGGCTTGGCCATCAGGCCACGCATGCCGGCCACCTGGCGAATCTGGGCCGCGGAACCGCGGGCGCCGGAGTCGGCCATCATGTAGATCGAGTTGAAGGACTCCTGCTCCACTTCCTTGCCGTGGCGGTCGATGACCTTCTGCTTCGACAGCTTGGCCATCATGACCTTCGACACTTCGTCGCCGGCCTTGCCCCAGATGTCCACCACCTTGTTGTAGCGTTCGCCGGAGGTCACGAGACCGGAGACGTACTGCTGTTCGATCTCCTTCACTTCCTTGGCCGAGCGCTCGATGATGCCGTGCTTTTCAGCGGGCACCAGCATGTCGTCGATGGCGATCGAGATGCCGGCCTTGGTCGCCAGGCGGAAGCCGTTCTGCAGCAGCTTGTCGGCGAACACGACCGTCTCTTTCAGGCCGCACTTGCGGAACGAGACGTTGATGAGCTTGGAGATTTCCTTCTTCTTCAGCGCCTTGTTGATGTTCGAGAACGGCAGGCCCTTCGGCAGGATCTCGGACAGCAGGGCACGGCCCACGGTGGTGTCCACGAGCGAGGTCGACGGCGTGAACACGCCGGTTTCCTTGTCCTTGGTGTACTCCGTGATACGCACCGCGACCTTGGCGGTGAGCTCGACCTCGTTGGCGTCCAGCGCGCGCTGCACTTCACCGATGTCGGAGAAGATCAGGCCCTCGCCCTTGCCGTTGATGCGGTCGCGGGTCGTGTAGTACAGACCCAGCACCACGTCCTGCGAAGGAACGATCGACGGTTCGCCCGATGCCGGGAACAGCACGTTGTTGGAGGCCAGCATCAGCGTGCGGGCTTCCATTTGCGCTTCCACCGACAACGGCACGTGAACGGCCATCTGGTCGCCGTCGAAGTCGGCGTTGAATGCCGCGCAGACGAGCGGGTGCAGCTGGATGGCCTTGCCTTCGATCAGGATCGGTTCGAACGCCTGAATGCCCAAACGGTGCAGCGTAGGCGCACGGTTCAGCATGACCGGGTGTTCCTTGATCACTTCTTCCAGGATGTCCCACACCACCGGCGTGCCCGATTCGACTTCCTTCTTGGCAGCCTTGATCGTGGTCGCGATGCCCATGGCTTCCAGGCGCGAGAAGATGAAGGGCTTGAACAGTTCCAGCGCCATCAGCTTCGGCAGGCCGCACTGGTGCAGCTTGAGCGTCGGGCCCACCACGATGACCGAACGGCCCGAGTAGTCGACGCGCTTGCCCAGCAGATTCTGGCGGAAGCGGCCGCTCTTGCCCTTGATCATGTCGGCCAGCGACTTCAGCGCGCGCTTGTTGGCGCCCGTCATGGCCTTGCCGCGACGGCCGTTGTCCAGCAGCGAGTCCACAGCTTCCTGCAGCATCCGCTTTTCGTTGCGCGCGATGATTTCCGGAGCCTTCAGCTCCAGCAGGCGGCGCAGGCGCGAATTGCGGTTGATGACGCGGCGGTACAGGTCGTTCAGGTCGGAGGTCGCGAAGCGGCCGCCGTCCAGCGGCACCAGCGGACGCAGGTCCGGCGGCAGCACGGGCAGCACTTCGAGCACCATCCACTGGGGCTTGATGCCCGACTTGCGGAAGGCTTCCAGCACCTTCAGGCGCTTGGAGTTCTTCTTGACCTTGACTTCGGAGCCGGTCAGGTCACCGCGCAGGCGTTCGATCTCGCTGTCGAGCTCGATGCCTTCCAGCAGGTCCTTGATGCCTTCGGCGCCCATCTTGGCAACGAATTCGTCGCCGAATTCCTTGCGCTTCGCGTCGTAGTCGTCCTCGGACATGATGCCGAACTTCTTCAGCGGGGTCATGCCGGGGTCGGTGATCACGTAGGCTTCGAAATACAGCACGCGTTCGATGTCGCGCAGCGTCATGTCGAGCACCAGGCCCAGGCGCGACGGCAGCGACTTCAGGAACCAGATGTGGGCGCAGGGCGCGGCCAGGTCGATGTGACCCATGCGCTCGCGACGCACCTTGGTCTGCGTGACTTCAACGCCGCACTTCTCGCAGATCACGCCGCGGTGCTTCAGGCGCTTGTACTTGCCGCACAGGCACTCGTAGTCCTTGATGGGGCCGAAGATCTTGGCGCAGAACAGGCCGTCGCGCTCTGGCTTGAACGTGCGGTAGTTGATCGTCTCGGGCTTTTTCACTTCGCCGAAAGACCACGAACGGATCTTCTCGGGCGACGCCATGCCGATCTTGATCGCATCGAAATGCTCGTCGGGCGTGAATTGCTTGAACAGGTCGAGTAATGACTTCATGTGACTCTTTCCTTGTTGCTTAAGAACGTTCGAGTTCGATGTCCAGGCCCAGGGAACGGATTTCCTTGACCAGCACATTGAACGATTCCGGCATGCCGGCTTCGATGGAGTGTTCGCCCTTGACGATGCTCTCGTACACCTTCGTACGGCCTTGCACGTCGTCGGACTTCACCGTCAGCATTTCCTGCAGGACGTAGGCGGCGCCGTAAGCTTCCAGCGCCCACACTTCCATTTCCCCGAAACGCTGGCCGCCGAACTGCGCCTTGCCGCCCAGGGGCTGCTGCGTGACCAGCGAGTACGGGCCGGTCGAGCGGGCGTGCATCTTGTCGTCCACCAAGTGGTGCAGCTTCAAGAAGTGCATGTAGCCGACGGTAACCGGACGCTCGAACTGGTCGCCCGAGCGGCCGTCGTACAGGTACGCCTGGGTGCGCGTATCGGTCAGGCCCTTGAGCTTGGCGATGTCGTCCGGGTAGGCGAGCTTGAGCATGCCGCGGATTTCTTCTTCCGAGGCGCCGTCGAACACAGGCGTCGCGAAGGTCGCGCCGTTCTGCAGGTTCGCCGCCATCTCGAGCAGCTCGGTGTCGCTCAGCGAACCGAGGTTTTCCTGGCGGCCCGAGCCGTTGTACAGCTGCTCCATGAACTTGCGCAGCTCGGCCACCTTGGCCTCCTGCTGCAGCATGTCGCCGATGCGCTGGCCGATGCCCTTGCCGGCCCAGCCCAAGTGCACTTCCAGCACCTGGCCCACGTTCATCCGCGAAGGCACGCCCAGCGGGTTCAGGCAGATGTCGCACGGCGTACCGTCGGCCATGTGGGGCATGTCTTCGACCGGAACGATCTTCGACACCACGCCCTTGTTGCCGTGGCGGCCGGCCATCTTGTCGCCGGGTTGCAGGCGGCGCTTGACGGCCAGGTAGACCTTGACCATCTTCAGCACGCCAGCGGGCAGCTCGTCGCCCTGCGTGAGCTTCTTGCGCTTTTCTTCGAACGACAGGTCGAAGCTGTGGCGCGTCTGCTCCAGCGAGTTCTTGATCGACTCGAGCTGCGTGGCCACTTCGTCTTCCGCCGGGCGGATGTCGAACCAGTGGAACTTCTCGACCGACGACAGGTAGGCCTTGTCGAGCTTGGTGCCCTTGGCCAGCTTGTTCGGGCCGCCGTTGGCGACCTTGCCGGTCAGCAGCTTCTCGATACGGTCGAACGCGTCGGCTTCGACGATGCGAAGCTGGTCGTTCAGGTCGAGGCGGAAGCGCTTGAGCTCGTCGTCGATGATCTGCTGGGCGCGCTTGTCGCGCGTGATGCCTTCGCGGGTGAACACCTGCACGTCGATCACGGTGCCTTGCGAGCCCTGGTCCACGCGCAGCGAGGTGTCCTTCACGTCGGAAGCCTTCTCGCCGAAGATGGCGCGAAGCAGCTTCTCTTCAGGCGTCAGCGTGGTCTCGCCCTTCGGCGTGACCTTGCCCACCAGCGTGTCGCCTGGCTGCACTTCGGCGCCGACATAAATGATGCCGGATTCGTCGAGGCGGTTGAGCTGCTGCTCGGCCAGGTTCGGGATGTCGCGCGTGATTTCTTCGGCGCCCAGCTTCGTGTCGCGTGCCATCACCACCAGTTCCTCGATGTGGATCGAGGTGTAGCGGTCTTCGGCGACGACGCGTTCGGAGATCAGGATCGAGTCTTCGAAGTTGTAGCCGTTCCAGGGCATGAACGCGATCAGCATGTTCTGGCCCAGGGCCAGTTCGCCGAGGTCGGTCGATGCGCCGTCGGCCACCACGTCGCCCTTGGCGATCTTGTCGCCGCGCTTGACGATGGGGCGCTGGTGGATGTTGGTGTTCTGGTTCGAACGCTGATACTTGATCAGGTTGTAGATGTCCACACCCACTTCACCGGCTGCCGCTTCGGCATCGTTCACGCGCACCACGACACGGGTCGCATCGACGTAGTCGACGATACCGCCACGGGTGGCCGTGACCACGGTGCCGGAGTCGACCGCGGAGACGCGCTCGATACCGGTACCGACCATCGGCTTCTCGGGGCGCAGCACAGGCACGGCCTGGCGCTGCATGTTGGCGCCCATCAACGCGCGGTTCGCGTCGTCGTGCTCCAGGAAGGGCACGAGCGATGCGGCCACCGACACGATCTGCGCGGGCGACACGTCCATGTACTGGATGCGCTCGGCACCGACCAGGATCGATTCGCCGGCTTCACGCGCGGAGACCAGGTCGCCGGTCAGCACGCCGTCCTTGTCCAGGGCCGCGTTGGCCTGGGCGATGACGTACTTGCCTTCTTCGATGGCCGACAGGTAGTCGATCTCGTTGGTGACCTTGCTGTCCGCCACGCGACGGTACGGGGTCTCGATGAAGCCGTATTCGTTCAGGCGGGCGTACAGGGCCAGCGAGTTGATCAGGCCGATGTTCGGGCCTTCAGGCGTTTCGATCGGGCACACGCGGCCGTAATGGGTCACGTGCACGTCGCGCACTTCGAAGCCTGCACGTTCACGCGTCAGACCACCCGGGCCAAGGGCCGACACGCGGCGCTTGTGGGTGATTTCGGACAGCGGGTTCGTCTGGTCCATGAACTGCGACAGCTGCGACGCACCGAAGAATTCCTTCAGCGCGGCCGAGATCGGCTTGCTGTTGATCAGGTCGTGCGGCATCAGCGGCTCTTGCTCCGCTTGGCCCAGGCGTTCCTTCACGGCCTTCTCGATACGTGCCAGGCCGGTGCGGTACTGGTTCTCGGCCAGTTCGCCGACGCAACGCACGCGGCGGTTGCCCAGGTGATCGATGTCGTCGACTTCGCCGTTGCCGTTGCGCAGGTCGACGAGGATCTTGACCACGGCCAGGATGTCTTCGTTGGTCAGCACCATCGGGCCGGTGGATTCGTCGCGGCCGACCTTGGCGTTGAACTTCATGCGGCCCACGCGCGACAGGTCGTACGTGTCCGGGTTGTAGAACAGGCGCTGGAACAGGGCCTGCACCGCGTCTTCCGTCGGCGGCTCGCCGGGGCGCATCATGCGGTAGATGGCCACGCGCGCGGCGAACTCGTCCACCGTTTCGTCGATGCGCAGGGTCTGCGAGATGTACGCGCCCTGGTCGAGTTCGTTGGTGTAGATGACCTGCACGTCCTGCACGCCTGCCGTGCGCAGCTTCTTCAGCAGCGCTTCGGTCAGCTCGTCGTTGGCCTTGGCCAGGATTTCACCCGAGTCGGCGTCCACGATGTTGCGGGCGATGACGCGGCCGATCAGGAAGTCTTCCGGCACGCTGATGTGCGTGGTGCCGCCCTGCTCGAGTTCGCGCGTGTGGCGCGCGGTGACGCGCTTGTCCTTGGCGACCACGACCTTGCCCGACTTGTCGGTGATGTCGAAGCGCGCGACTTCGCCGCGCAGACGCTCGGAGACGAACTCCATCTGCGCGCCGCTGTCCATCAGGCGGAAGTTGTCGTTCACGAAGAAGTTCGCGAGGATCGATTCCGGGTTCAGGCCGATGGCCTTCAGCAGGATCGTGACCGGCATCTTGCGGCGACGGTCCACGCGGAAGTACAGCATGTCCTTCGGGTCGAATTCGAAGTCGAGCCACGAACCGCGATAAGGAATGACGCGGGCCGAGAACAGCAGCTTGCCCGAGCTGTGCGTCTTGCCCTTGTCGTGTTCGAAGAACACGCCCGGCGAACGGTGCAACTGCGAAACGATCACGCGTTCCGTGCCGTTGATGATGAACGAACCCTTTTCGGTCATGAGCGGCACTTCGCCCATGTAGACCTCTTGTTCCTTCACTTCCTTGACCACCTTCGACTGCGAGGTCGACGACTCGCGGTCATAGATGATGAGCTGCACCTTGGCGCGCACGGCCGAGGCGAAGGTCAGGCCGCGGGTCTGGCATTCGCGCACGTCGAACGCCGGCTTCGCCAGGTTGTACTCGAGGAACTTCATCTCGACAAAACCGTTGTGCGAGACGATCGGGAAGGCGGCGTCGAACGCGGCCTGCAGGCCTTCGACGGTGCGCTGTTTGGGGGCGATGCCGGCTTGCAGGAACGCGGTGTACGCGTCTTTCTGCATCTGCAGCAGGTAAGGGATTTCGACGACGCTGTCGCGGTTACCGAAACTTTTTCGGATGCGCTTGCGTTCGGTGTAACTGTACGCGGACGATTGGGCCATGAGAGCTCCGGTGCTTGAGATCTTCAGCGACTTGTCAGCAGTGCCTAGGCACCACTGCTTGGCGGCTGGCCACTACCAGCCGTTGGCGGACGGCGATGCGTTGCACATCGCCCGAACCAAGGGGTCTTCTGCAGTCGGGGTCAGAAGACACTCAAAAACCGTCGCGTTTGGGCTTTTCCGTCGACCTGAAGGTCTCCGGGAAAGCCGGCAACGAGCCGGCTTTTGGGTGCGCTCTGAAAGCGGCAAAGGCTGGAGGGCCTTTTCAGGCACCTCCAGCCCTCTAGGGGGACTGAATTACTTCAGTTCCACCTTGGCGCCAGCTTCTTCCAGCTTCTTCTTGGCGGCTTCAGCGTCAGCCTTGGACAGGGCTTCCTTGACAGCCTTGGGAGCGGCTTCCACCAGGTCCTTGGCTTCCTTGAGGCCCAGGCCGGTGATTTCGCGCACGGCCTTGATGACCGACACCTTGTTCGCGCCGACTTCAGCCAGCACGACGTTGAATTCGGTCTGTTCTTCAGCCACGGCAGCAGCAGCACCGCCACCAGCGCCAGCCGGAGCAGCCATTGCAGCGGCGCTCACGCCGAACTTCTCTTCGATGGCCTTGACCAGGTCGTTGAGTTCCAGGACCGTCATGCTGTCGAGCGCGGTCAGAAATGCGTCTTTATCGAATGCCATTTTTGTTTCCTAACAATTGGGTTGAATATTTCAAACGCAAGCTCAAGCGGCTTGCGCTTCTGCCGGTGCATCGGCGGGTGCAGCTTCGCCTTCGCCACGCTTCGCAGCCAGCGCCGCGAGAACGCGTGCCGTACGGGAAACGGGGGATTGCATCAAGCCCAGCAATTGGGACAGCAGCACTTCCTTCGAAGGGATGTTGGCCAGTTGCTTCACGCCGTTGACGTCCAGGGCCTTGCCGCCGAACGCACCACCGCGAATCACCAACTTGTCGTTGGTCTTCGCGAAGTCGGCCACCACCTTGGCGGCGGCCACTGCGTCTTCGGAAAAGCCGTAGATCAGCGGACCGGTCATCTGGTCACCGACGACTTCGAATGCGCTACCAGCCACAGCACGGCGTGCCAGCGTGTTCTTCAACACGCTGAGCGTCACGCCCTTGCTGCGAGCTTCGCTGCGCAGTTTGGTCATATCGGCAACCGTGATACCACGGTATTCCGCCATCACGAGCGTTTGAGCTTTTGCGGCGAGGCTGGTCACATCACTGATGACCGCTTCTTTCTCACTGCGATTCAGACTCAAGGTCTACTCCTTTTAATGCGACCTTCGGCCGGGGCCTCGGATCGCGCTTCATGCAGCGACCAACTGTTTCGGAACAAAAACAAATTCCTTGCAGTGGGGTCGCCATCTGCGCTGGTCACCGGACAGGAAGGTCCGGCGATTAAGTGCAGCACCCTGCACACCAGCGGTCTTGGATGGCTCGCGGCAACCGAAGCCGCCGCGACCCACCACATTCGCCTCACCCTTTCGGGCGAGGCCAATCTCTTCAGCTCGCCGAGATGGTTTGCGTGTCGACGCGGACACCCAGACCCATGGTCGACGACACCGCCACCTTGCGCAGGTACACACCCTTGCTGGTCGCGGGCTTGGCCTTGACCAGAGCGTCGATCAGCGCGGCGAGGTTGCCTTGCAGCTTGTCGTTGTCGAACGAGCGACGGCCGATCGTGCCGTGCACGATGCCGGCCTTGTCGACGCGGAACTGAACCTGGCCAGCCTTGGCGTTCTTCACGGCCGTGGCGACGTCCGGGGTCACGGTGCCAACCTTGGGGTTGGGCATCAGGCCGCGCGGGCCGAGGATCTGACCCAGCGTACCGACGACGCGCATGGCGTCCGGTGCGGCGATCACGACGTCGAAAGGCATGTCGCCAGCCTTGACCATGGCAGCCAGGTCGTCCATGCCGACGATGTCGGCGCCGGCGGCCTTGGCTTCTTCAGCCTTGGCGCCTTGGGCAAACACGGCGACGCGCTTGGTCTTGCCGGTGCCGTTGGGCAGCACGACGGCGCCACGCACAACCTGATCCGACTTCTTCGCGTCGATGCCGAGCTGCACGGCCACGTCGATCGATTCGTCGAACTTGGCGGTGGCCGCGTCCTTGACGATGACGATCGCGTCAGCCAGCGGGTACAGCTTGTTGCTGTCGACCTTGCCTTGCAGCGACTTTTGCTTCTTGGTGATCTTGGACATTTACACGCCCTCCACATTCACGCCCATCGAGCGGGCCGAGCCGGCGATGGTACGAACTGCTGCGTCGAGGTCGGCGGCAGTCAGGTCCTTCATCTTGGCCTTGGCGATTTCTTCGAGCTGGGCGCGCGTGATCTTGCCGACCTTGTCGGTGTGCGGGCGGGCCGAACCCTTGTCCAGCTTGATGGCCTTCTTGATCAAGGTGATCGCCGGGGGCGTCTTGATGATGAAGGTGAAGCTCTTGTCAGCGAACGCGGTGATGACCACCGGCAGCGGCAGACCCGGCTCGACGCCTTGGGTCTGCGCGTTGAACGCCTTGCAGAACTCCATGATGTTCAGACCGCGCTGACCGAGTGCGGGACCGATCGGGGGGGACGGGTTGGCCTTACCAGCTGGGACTTGCAGCTTGATGAAGCCGACGATTTTTTTCGCCATGCTTTGCTCCTTGCGGGTGATATCGCCTTGGCTTGCGGCCGAGGCTCCCCGGGGTTGAACGACTCTTCGAGATCAAGGCCGCGCGCCGAGTCGGACAACGCGCAGCCGGAATTGAGGCGGGCCTTTCGGCCCGCGGCTCAGGTCTTCTCGACCTGGCTGAATTCGAGTTCCACAGGCGTCGCGCGGCCGAAAATCATGACCGACACACTGACCTTGCTCTTCTCGTAATTGACTTCTTCGACCGTGCCGTTGAAGTCGGTGAACGGGCCTTCCTTGACGCGCACGAATTCGCCAACGGTGAACTCGACCTTGTGGCGCGGCTTCTCGGTGCCCTGCTGCATCTGGCTGACGATGTCCTCGACCTCTTTCTGCGAGATCGGGGCCGGACGGTTCTTGGCACCGCCCACGAACCCGGTCACCTTGTTGGTGTGCTTCACCAGGTGCCAGCTCTCGTCGTCCATGATCATTTCGACCAGCACGTAGCCCGGGAAGAAACGACGCTCGGTGGTGCGCTTCTGGCCGTTCTTGATCTCGACCACTTCTTCGGTCGGGACCAGGATGCGGCCGAACTTGTCTTGCATGCCGGCGCGGTTGATGCGCTCGGTGATGTTGCGCTCCACGGCCTTTTCCATGCCCGAATAGGCATGCACCACGTACCAACGCAGATCAGGGTTGGCGGCAGGGGCCAGGATCGGAGTGTTCTCCTCTTCCGGCGTGGTTTCAACTACGTCGTCGGTCATTGCTTATTTTCTCCAGCCCAGAATGAGGTCGAAGAACACCCATTCGAGCGTCTTGTCGGTGAGCCAGAGGAAGACGGACATGATCGCCACGAAGGCGAACACATAAGCCGTCATTTGCATCGCTTCCTTGCGGGTCGGCCACACGACCTTCTTGACCTCGCGCCACGAGTCGCGGCCAAAGGCCCACAACTGACGGCCATTCTCCGAACTGCCGAAAGCAGCCACCGCAGCGGCCAGGCCGACCAGCAGCGCCGCCCATTGCACCAGCGAGCCCTGGCGCGACAGCAGGTAGAACGCCACGATGGCGCCCACTGCCAGCACGACCGCCACGGCCAATTTGGCCTTGTCGGCGCCGGTGCTCACGGTTTCGATTTGAGAAGTGGCCATGTTCGGCTGATTTCCTGTGGCCCGGAGGCCTTCAATTCATTGCGTCTCTTCAGACGCCGAAGCCCGTCGGGACACGACGGGCTTTTTTCGGGGTGCCACCTAGGTGGCAGGGGCAGTAGGAATCGAACCTACAACCTTCGGTTTTGGAGACCGACGCTCTGCCAATTGAGCTATACCCCTCCGGTACTTTTTGCGCCCGACTTAGATGTCGAGGATCTTGGCGACGACGCCCGAACCCACGGTACGGCCGCCTTCGCGGATGGCGAAGCGCAGGCCTTCTTCCATCGCGATCGGGTTGATCAGCTTCACGGTGATGCTGACGTTGTCGCCAGGCATGACCATTTCCTTGTCCTTGGGCAGCTCGATCGCGCCGGTCACGTCCGTCGTGCGGAAGTAGAACTGCGGGCGATAGTTGTTGAAGAACGGCGTGTGACGGCCACCTTCGTCCTTCGACAGGACATACACCTCGGCGGTGAAGTGCACGTGCGGCTTGATCGAGCCGGGCTTGCACAGCACTTGGCCGCGTTCGACTTCTTCGCGCTTCGTGCCGCGCAGCAGCACGCCCACGTTGTCGCCGGCTTGACCCTGGTCCAGCAGCTTGCGGAACATTTCCACGCCGGTGCAGGTGGTCTTGACCGTCGGGCGGATGCCCACGATTTCGATTTCTTCACCAACCTTGATCACGCCGCGCTCGACAGCGCCGGTCACCACGGTGCCGCGACCCGAGATCGAGAACACGTCTTCCACGGGCATCAGGAACGTGCCGTCCACGGCGCGCTCGGGCGTCGGGATGTACGTGTCCAGGGCCTCCGCCAACTTCATGATGGCGCCTTCGCCCAGTTCGCCCTTGTCGCCTTCGAGGGCGAGCTTGGCCGAGCCGTGGATGATGGGGGTGTCGTCGCCGGGGAATTCGTACTTGTCGAGGAGTTCGCGAACTTCCATTTCGACCAGCTCGAGCAGTTCCTTGTCGTCGACCATGTCGCACTTGTTCAGGAACACGATGATGTAGCCCACGCCCACCTGGCGAGCCAGCAGGATGTGTTCACGGGTCTGGGGCATCGGGCCGTCGGCGGCCGAGCACACCAGGATGGCGCCGTCCATTTGAGCGGCGCCCGTGATCATGTTCTTCACATAGTCAGCGTGACCGGGGCAGTCGACGTGTGCGTAGTGGCGGTTGGCCGTTTCGTACTCGACGTGCGCGGTGTTGATCGTGATGCCGCGGGCCTTTTCTTCAGGCGCAGCGTCGATCTGGTCGTAGGCCTTGGCTTCGCCGCCGAACTTGGCCGACAGCACCGTGGCGATCGCAGCCGTCAGCGTGGTCTTGCCGTGGTCGACGTGACCGATCGTGCCCACGTTCACGTGCGGCTTGGTGCGGGTGAATTTACCTTTTGCCATTTTTCGACTCCGAAAAAAACGTTTTCAACGTATGCAGATGGGTTGCAATGCTGCATTTGCAACCCCCAAAAACTGGTGCCCTTTGCGGGAATCGGACCCGCGACCTCTCCCTTACCAAGGGAGTGCTCTACCACTGAGCCAAAAGGGCTTTTGTAACAAAGTTACGAATTCACATCGCCTCAACAACGAACCAAGTCTCTGGAGCGGGAGACGGGAATCGAACCCGCGTCATCAGCTTGGAAGGCTGGGGTTCTACCATTGAACTACTCCCGCATCGGGGGCACTTCAAGGCACCCAAAGCGCTAGATCCAATCGCTCTTAGAAACCAAATTCATCGCTGGTGGAGAGGGCTGGATTCGAACCAGCGTACTCGTAAGAGGGCAGATTTACAGTCTGCTGCCATTAACCACTCGGCCACCTCTCCGGCGAACCTCGAAATATAGCACGTTTTTGTGACTACTCAGAAATCCCTGCATCTCAGCGATGCGGAAGAACTGCTCGAGGAGCGAATCCTCCGATTATTAACCAACTTCAGCCCTCGATCCGCTGAGCCTCGCGCCAAGCACGCGCTTCTCCGAAATGTCCGCATCCGATGAACGGAACCGGCGGACGCATCGCGGAAAGCGGCGACGGATGATTCGACATCAGCACCTTATGGCGCTCAACATCAATCAACGCACGCTTACTTTGGGCATGCGCACCCCATAGCATAAAAACAACAGGCTTCGCGCCAGCCGAAACGTGTCGAATGACGGCGTCCGTTAGCACCTCCCAGCCCTTGCCGGCGTGGCTGGCCGGCTGGGCCTCTTCCACCGTCAGGCAGGTGTTGAGCAGCAGCACGCCATGGGTCGCCCATTTCACGAGGCTGCCACCCGGATCGGGGAATGGCGGCGGCGGCGTGCCGAGGTCGCGCTGCAGCTCCTTGAAGATGTTGCGCAGCGATGGCGGCAGCGCCACGCCGGGTGCCACCGAGAAGGCCAAGCCCTCGGCTTGGCCACGCCCGTGGTACGGGTCCTGCCCCAGGATCACCACGCGCACATCGTCGGGCGGCGTCAGTTCGAGCGCCCTCAACGGCTGCGGCGGAAAGATCACGGCGCCCGCATCCAGGCGCTCGCGCAAAAAGCCCTGCAGCTTCTGCCCCACCGCGCCGGCGAAGAACCCGTCGACCAGCGCCTGCCAGCCCGGCGCCACCGGCCAGTCGGCACCGTTGCTGCTCGACAGCTGATCGGGCCGGCTCATTGGAACAACGCAGCGAGGGCCTCGCCGGGTTCCTTGGCGCGCATGAAGGCCTCGCCGACCAGGAAGGCGTTGACGCCCGCCGCACGCAGCGTGGCCACGTCTTCCCGCGTGCCGATGCCCGACTCCGTCACCGGCAGGCGGTCTGCGGGCAGCCTCGGCAGCAGGTCGATGGTCGCCTGGATGGAGACTTCGAAATTGCGCAGGTTGCGGTTGTTGACGCCGATCAGCGCCGTCTTCAGCTTGAGCGCGCGGTCGAGCTCGGCCGCGTCGTGCACCTCCACCAGCACCGCCATGCCAAGGCCGCGCGCAATGGCTTCGTAGTCCTTCATCTGCGCATCGTCGAGGCACGCGGCAATCAGCAGGATGGCGTCGGCACCCATCGCACGCGACTCGTACACCTGGTACGCGTCGATGATGAAGTCCTTGCGCAGCACCGGCAGGTCGCAGGAGGCACGCGCCTGCTTGAGGTAGTCGACACCGCCCTGGAAGAACTGCTTGTCGGTCAGCACCGAGAGGCAGGCCGCGCTCACTGTGCCGTCGCCCTCCGCATAGCTCTGCGCAATGTCGGCCGGAATGAAGTCTTCGCGCAGCACGCCCTTGCTCGGGCTCGCCTTCTTCACTTCGGCGATCACGGCGGCGTGGCCGGCGGCGATCTTGGCGCGCAGCGCGGCTTCGAAGTCGCGCGTGAGCACGCGGCTTTCGGCGTCGAAGCGCACCGCTTCGAGCGGCGCGCGCTTCAGGGCAGCGGCCACTTCCTGGCGCTTGACGGCAACGATCTTGTCGAGGATGTCGGACATGGGTTCGGGTTCTCTCTGGTGGGGTCTCAGACGGTCGTGGAAGCCTTGACCAGTTCGGCCAGCTTGGCCTTCGCGGCGCCCGAGGCGATGGCGCCGCGCGAGCGCTCCACGCCCGCGGCAATGGAGTCGACAACGTTCGCCGCATACAGGGCCGCGCCAGCGTTCAGCAGCACGATGTCCAGCGCGGGGCCGGCCTGATTGTCGAGCACGCCCCGCAGCATCGCCATCGACTGCTCGGGCGTTTCCACGCGCAGCGCGCGGTTGCTCGACATCTGGAAGCCGAAGTCCTCGGGGTGCAGTTCGTACTCGCGGATCTCGCCGTCTTTCAGCTCGCCCACCATCGTGGCGGCGCCGAGCGAGATCTCGTCCATGCCGTCGCGCCCGTAGACCACCACCGCGTGCTCGGCGCCGAGCCGCTGCAGCGCGCGCACCTGGATGCCCACGAGGTCGGGGTGGAACACGCCCATCAGGATGTTCGGCGCGCCCGCCGGGTTGGTCAGCGGCCCGAGGATGTTGAAGATGGTCTTGATGCCCAGCTCCTTGCGCACCGGCGCCACATTCTTCATGGCCGGATGGTGGTTGGGCGCGAACATGAAGCCGATGCCGCACTCCTCGATGGAGCGCGCGATCTGCTCGGGCTTCAGGTTGATGTTCACGCCCAGCGCTTCGAGCACGTCGGCGCTGCCCGACTTGCTAGACACGCTGCGCCCGCCGTGCTTGCTCACCTTGGCGCCCGCCGCGGCCGCGACGAACATCGAGCAGGTCGAGATGTTGAAGGTGTGCGAGCCGTCGCCGCCGGTGCCCACGATGTCCACCAGGTGCGTGGTGTCCTTCACGGGCACCTTGGTCGACACCTCGCGCATCACCTGCGCGGCGGCGGTGATCTCGCCGATGGTTTCCTTCTTCACGCGCAGGCCGGTGATCAGCGCGGCCATCATCACGGGCGAGCACTCGCCGCTCATGATGAGACGCACGATGTGCAGCATCTCGTCGTGGAAGACCTCGCGGTGCTCGATGGTGCGCTGCAGCGCTTCCTGGGGGGTGATCATGATGGGGTCTCCTCGAGAGTGAATCAGCGGCCGATGCGAACGGCCGGCGCGTCGGTGAACGCGAGCTTGAGGCCGAAGCCGATGAAAAGAACGCCGGCGGCGCGGTCCAGCCAGTGCATGCCCTTGCGCACCGCGCCGCGCCGCGCCATCCAACCCGCTGCCAGAGCCCATCCGATGTTGACGGGCACGGCGTTGAGGTTGAACAGCACGCCCAGCAGTACGAAGTACAGCGCCTTGTCGTCGGCGCCCGGTGCAATGAACTGCGGCACGAACGCCAGGAAGAACAGCGCCACCTTCGGGTTGAGCACGTTGGTCCAGAAACCGCCCATGAAGACGGCCTTGAGGCCGCGCTCGCCGCCAGCGTCCACCGCCTGTTCGATGTCGGCCGACGGGGTCGGCGGGGCCGGGCGCGACAGCACCATGCGCACACCCAGGTACAGCAGGTAGGCCGCGCCGATGTACTTGAGCACCGTGAAGGCCGCTGCCGATGTCGCCATCAGCGTGCCCACGCCGACCGCCGCCGCGAAGATGTGGACGAAGCAGCCCGCCGTGATGCCCAGCCCCGCCACGATGCCGGCGCGCACGCCCGAGCGCAGCGAGTTCGTCACCACGTACAGCACATCGGGTCCCGGCGTGAGGTTCAGCAGCCAGCCGGCGGCGATGAAAGCGAGCAGATGGGGAAGATCAGGCATCGCGTCCTCGCGGGGCTCAGGCGTTGAAGAAGCCGCGGATCGCGGCGACGGCCCGGTCGACGCCGGCGGCATCGACGTCGAGGTGCGTCACGAAGCGCAGGCGGTAGAGCCCCGTCGCCAGGATGCCTTGCTGGTTGAGGCTGGCGATCAGTTCCGACGAGCGCGCGTGCGCGGCGCCGGCGAGGTCCGCGAACACGATGTTCGTGTGCGGCGCCTCGACCGTCAGGCCCTCGATGCCTTCGAGCCCCTGCGCAAGCCGCTGCGCCAGTGCATGGTCGTCGGCCAACCGGTCGACGTGGTGGTCCAGCGCATGCGACGCCGCCGCGGCCAGCAGGCCCGCCTGGCGCATGCCGCCGCCGGCCATCTTGCGGATGCGGTGCGCGCGCGCGATGAACTCGCGCGAGCCCACCAGCGCCGAGCCGATGGGCGCGCCCAGGCCCTTGCTGAAGCACACCGACACGCTGTCGAAGCACTGCGCGATGCGGCGCGCTTCCGCGCGGATGTCGCTGCGACCGTTGCGCGCCGCCTGCGCGGTGGCGGCATTGAAGAGCCGCGCTCCGTCCAGGTGCCGCTGCAGCCCCTTGCGCTTCGCCAGGTCGGTCGCGGCCTGCACGTAGTCGAAGGGCAGCAGCTTGCCGCCCAGCGTGTTCTCCAGCGCCAGCAGCCGCGTGCGCGCGAAGTGCGCGTCGTCGGGCTTGATGGCCGCTTCGATCTGCGCGAGCGGCAGCGTGCCGTCGCCCGCATGGTCCAGCGGCTGCGGCTGCACGCTGCCGAACACCGCCGCGCCGCCGCCCTCCCAGCGGTAGCAATGCGCCTGCTGGCCGACGATGTACTCGTCGCCGCGGCCGCAATGCGAAAGGATGGCGCACAGGTTGCTCTGCGTGCCGGTGGGCACGAACATCGCCGCCTCGAAACCCAGCAGCGCCGCGATCTTTTCCTGCAGCGCGTTCACGCTCGGGTCGGTGCCGAAGACGTCGTCGCCCAGCGGCGCGGCCATCATGGCCTCGCGCATCGCGGGCGTGGGTTGGGTGACGGTGTCGCTGCGCAGGTCGACGAGGGAGGTGCTGTCGGTCATGGTGGGTCAGTCCAGGAAGTTCTTGAGCATGGCGTGGCCGTGCTCGGTGAGGATCGATTCAGGATGAAACTGCACGCCTTCGATGCGCACGTCGTGCGCGTACCCGGTGTGCCGCACGCCCATGATCTCGCCGTCGTCGGTCCAGGCGGTGACAGCCAGCGCCTTGGGGCAGCTCTCGCGCTCGATCGACAGCGAGTGGTAGCGGTTGACGACGAACTTCTGCGGCAGCCCCGCGAACACGCCCTCTTGCGTGGTCGTGATCTCGCTGGTCTTTCCGTGCATGAGCTGCTGCGCGCGAACGATCTTGCCGCCGAAGGCCGCGCCGATGGCCTGGTGGCCCAGGCACACGCCCAGGATCGGGAGCTTGCCCGCGAAGGCCTCGATGGCCGCCACCGACACGCCCGCTTCCGCCGGCGAGCAGGGCCCCGGCGACACCACCAGCCGCGTCACGCCGGAAGCAACCAGCTCGCCGATCTGCGCCACCGTGATCTCGTCGTTGCGATGCACCTGCACGTCCGCGCCCAACTCGCCGAAGTACTGGACGATGTTGTAGGTGAAGCTGTCGTAGTTGTCGATCATCAGCAGTTTCATGGCTTGCTCGCAATCCGGTGCACGCCCTTCACCACGGGGAACACATTGAAGTTGATGAGAAGGCCCAGCTTCAGGCCCGACAGCCGCAGCGCGGCCAGCACCTGCGCGCGGTGCAGGTCGGTGAGCACGTCGACCGCCTTGAGCTCCACGATGACCGACTGCTCGATCACGAAGCCCGCGCGGTACACCTCGCCCAGGGAACGGCCCTTGTAGGTGGCCGCGAGCGCCACGTCGCGCGTGAAGCCGATCTCGCGTTCGGCCAGCTCGATGGCCAGCGCCGCGGCGTAGGCGCCCTCGTCGAGCCCCGTGCCGAGCACGCGCTGCACTTCGACGGCCGCGCCGATGATCTCGTGCGAAAAGTCGTTCTGAATATCGGGTGCGTTGCTCATGCTTATTCCAGGCCTTCCTCGACCAGTTCGGCGGCACGCAGGAGTGCGCGCGCCTTGGCTTCCGTTTCTTTCCACTCCAGCTCGGGCACCGAGTCGGCCACCACGCCGGCCGCGGCCTGCACGTGCAGCATCTGGTCCTTCACGATGCCGGTGCGAATCGCAATGGCCACGTCCATGTCGCCCGCGTAGCTGATGTAGCCGCACGCGCCGCCGTACAGGCCGCGCTTGGTGGGCTCCAGCTGGTCGATGAGCTCCATCGCGTGCACCTTGGGCGCGCCGGTCAGCGTGCCGGCCGGGAACGTGGCCTTCAGCACGTCGATGGCGGTCATGCCGTCCTTCAGCGTGCCTTCGACGTTGCTCACGATATGCATCACGTGGCTGTAGCGCTCCACCGCGAAGGCCTCGGTCACCTTCACGGTGCCGGTCTTGGCGATGCGCCCGATGTCGTTGCGCGCCAGGTCGATCAGCATCACGTGCTCGGCGCGTTCCTTCGGGTCGTTGATGAGCTCCACCTCGGCCGCCTTGTCGAGCTCCAGCGACGCGCCGCGCGGGCGCGTGCCGGCCAGCGGGCGGATGGTGATCTTCTGCTCGCCGTCGCCGGTGTTCTCCTGGCGCACCAGGATCTCGGGCGACGCGCCCACCACGTGGAAGTCGCCCAGGTGGTAGTAGTACATGTAGGGCGAGGGGTTCAGCGAACGCAGCGCGCGGTACAGCGACAGCGGCGACTCGGTGTAGCGCTTGCTGATGCGCTGGCCCACCTGCACCTGCATGAAGTCGCCCGCGGCGATCATTTCCTTGGCGCGCTCCACGGCCGCGAGGTAGTCGGCCTTGGCGAAGCTGCGCTCCGGCGGATGCGGCTGCGTGGGCTTCACCACGGGCGCGCTCACCGAGTACTTGAGCTTGTCCTTCAGCTCGCGCAAGCGGCGCTTGGCCACGGCGTAGGCCTCGGGCTGCTTCGGGTCGGCGTAGACGATGAGGTACAGCTTGCCCGACAGGTTGTCGATGACCGCGAGTTCCTCGCATTGCAGCAGCAGGATGTCGGGGCAGCCCAGCGTGTCGGGCGGGCAGCTTTTTTCGAGCTTGCGCTCGATGTGGCGCACGGTGTCGTAGCCGAAGTAGCCGGCCAGGCCGCCGCAAAAGCGCGGCAGCCCCGGGCGCAGCGCCACCTTGAAGCGCTGCTGGTACGCGGCCACGAAGTCGAGCGGGTTGCCCCGCGCGGTCTCCACGACCTGGCCATCGGTCACCACTTCGGTGACGGCCTCGTCGCCGAAGCCGGAGGCGCGCAGCAGCGTCTTCGCTGGCAGTCCGATGAAGCTGTAGCGCCCGAAGCGCTCGCCGCCCACCACCGATTCGAGCAGGAAGCTGTGCTTGCCGCCGCCCTGCGAATGGGCCAGCTTGAGGTAGAGGGACAGGGGGGTTTCGAGGTCGGCAAAGGCCTCGGCCATCAGCGGAATACGGTTGTAGCCCTGGGCGCTGAGGCTCTTGAATTCAAGTTCGGTGATCACGGATTCGTTCTCCAGTTGCCGCTCGGCGCTCTCTGGCCGGGGGCAAGGTCATTCACTGGTGGTCCGGAGCGGGTGTGCAGATCCGGAACCGCGGGCGCACGGCGTGCGCCGTGCAATCAAACAGTCAGCGAAGTATGGCTACGCCAGGGCCAGGCTCCCCGGCCTTGACCTGTCTGAATGATGTGATGAACGAACATGAGGCGCGGAGTTTAGCCCACGAAAACGCCGAACGCGTGCAATACGGCTGTCAACGGCCTTCTTCAGGGTTCCCCCGGAGCCTTGTGCGTAAAACGAAAAGATACATTCGCACGACCGTTCGCAAAATTCCAAGGAGACTCCCGTGCCCGTTCCATCGCTCTCGTCCGTGTGCGTCCGCCTTGCGCTGCTGGCATCCTTCGCCGCCGCTCTGGGCGCCTCTTTCGGCGCCGGCGCCGCGCAGGTCGACGTGGCCGGCGTCAAGCTGGAAGACCGCATGGACCTGCGCGGCACCGCCTTGCAACTGAACGGCGCGGGCGTGCGCTACAAGGCCATCTTCAAGGTCTACACGGCGGGCCTCTACGTGGGCCAGAAGGTGTCCACGCCCGAAGAGGCGCTGGCCGCGCCCGGCCCCAAGCGCGTGGCCATCACCATGCTGCGCGACATCGACGCCAACGAACTCGGCAAGCTCTTCACCAAGGGCGTGGAAGACAACTCGCCCAAGAGCGAGATGCTCAACCTCATTCCGGGCCTGCTGCGCATGGGCCAGATGTTTGCGGACCAGAAGCAGCTGAAGACCGGCGACACCTTCACCATCGACTGGCTGCCCGGCACCGGCACGCTCATCACCGTGCGCGGCGTGCCGCAGCCCGACCCGGTGAAGGAGCCGGCGTTCTTCAATGCGCTATTGCGCATCTGGCTCGGGCCGAGCCCGGCCGACTGGAAGCTGAAGGACGCGATGCTCGGCAAGCAGTAGCCGGCGCGGCCAGAGCAGAACGAACCAGGCAGGCGCCCCGCGTTCAGCCCGCTGCCGGCACCAGCTCGGCCAGCGAATCCACGAAGCCGTCCGCGTCCACGCCGCGCACCGGCTCGCCGTGGTTGTAGCCGTAGCTCACCAGCACCACGGGGCAGCCGGCGGCACGCGCGGCCTGTGCGTCGTTGCTCGAGTCGCCGATCATCAGCGTGCGCGCGGGCACGGTAGCCAGCGCCGCGCAGGTCTTCAGCAGCGGCAGCGGGTCGGGCTTCTTGCGTTCGAAGGCGTCGCCGCCGAACACCAGTTCGAAGAAGCCGTCCAGCCCCTTGGCGGCCAGCAGCGGCACGGCGAACGAGCCCGGCTTGTTCGTGAGGCACGCCAGCCGCACGCCCCGCGCGCGCAGCGCCGTCAGCCCCTCGACGACACCGCCATACACCGCCGAATGCTGTCCGTTGATGGCCAGGTAGTGGTGCTGGTAGCGCTCCCAGGCCGCGTCGAACAGCGCGCGCGCCTTGGCCTGCGCGCCCTCCGGGTCGGTCGGCTTCAGCACGTGCACGAGCGCGGAATGAATCAGGTGCTCCGAGCCCTTGCCCACCATCCGCTCGATGGCGGCGGGCGCCACGGGCGGCAGCGACAGGTCGCGCAGCATGCGGTTCAGGGCCTCGGCAAAGTCGCCGAGCGTGTCGACCATGGTGCCGTCGAGGTCGACGATGGCGGCGTCGAAGCGGGTGAAATCGAAGCGAAAGGGGTTCAAGGCAGGCAGCGAAAGTAGGAGCCGCAGGAGTTTATGCGGCCCGGCTCTGTCGAAAACGCGCCAGAAACCCGCCGAAAGCCGCGCCGGAAACTTTTTGCGGCTTTCGCACACCTACAGGGCGTACCCGTCCCGCGCGTCCAGCGCCGGACATCCCTTCACCGCCTTGCCCCGCAAGGCCCATCCACGAGGAATACTCCATGCGTCTGACGACGAAGGGCGGCTTCGCCCTGACGGCCATGATCGATGTCGCGCTGCGCGAGAGGGACGGCCCCGTGCCATTGGCGTCGATCAGCCGGCGGCAGCACATCGCCCGCTCCTCGCTCGAACTGCTGTTCAGCAAGCTGCGCCGGCATGCGCTGATCAAGGCCACCCGCGGCCCCGGCGGCGGCTACACGCTCACGCGCCGCGCCTGCGAAATCACCGTGGCCGACATCCTGGCGTCGGTCGACGCCCAGGTGCCCACCGAGGCCGAAGCCCCGGCCGACAAGAACGGCGCCGCCGAAGTCGGCTGCTATTCGACCGAAGCCCTCTGGGCCTCCGCCAAGCACCACGTGATGGAGTTCCTGGGCTCCGTCACCCTGCAGAGCCTGGTCGACGACCAGCTCGCCAAGGGCCTGCGCGTGGACGACGAACCCGTGCGCAAGAAGGCGCCGCCCCCGCGCAACGAACCCAGCCTGCGGCACGTGAACGCGCCGAACTCGGTGTTCGCCTGGAACGGCGTGTTCGCCAAGCGTTGAAGAAAAAACTGCCATGAACGAAATTTCCCTCGCACTTTTCGGTTTCAGCGCGCTGCTGCTGTACCTGGCCTGGCGCGAACGTGCCGGCGCGAACCACCGCGACGCCGGGCTGCTGGCCGGTAGCGCAGGCACCGCGGGCCTGGCGGGCGCGGTGGCCGCCATCGCTGGCGTTTTCGACTGAAGCCGGGCGCCCGGCACCGGGGCGTGCCGGCTCAACGCAGCGTGGCGTGCGGATGCAGCGGATGCGCCAGCGTGTCCGCGATGAGCCGCAGCGCCTGGTCGCACTGCTCGCGCGTCATCGGCCCGCCGAGGCAGATGCGCACCGCGTCGGGCGGGTCGCCGTCGGTGGAAAAGGCGGCACTCGCCACCACGCCCACGTTCTGCGTGCGCAGGTAGGAGGCGAACTCCACCGGGCTCCAGCCCGGGGTGAGCGGCAGCCACGCATGAAAGCCCTCGGGGTGCGCCTGCAGGCCGCTGTCGCCCAGGTAACGCGTGGCCAGCAGCTGGCGCGCCACCGATTCGGCGCGCACCGCCTGCAGCATCTCCTCGGTGGTGCCGTCTTCCACCCACAGCGTGGTCAGCGCATTGGTGATCGGCGAGGCCATCACGGTGGTCGCGCGCATGGCGCCGGCCAGCCGCTGCGACTGCACCACGGTGGGCGAGCACACATAAGCGCTGCGCAGCCCGGCGCCGAAGCATTTCGAGAAGCCGCTCACGTAGTAGGTGAGCCCCGGCGCCAGCGTGGCCAATGACGCGGGCGTCTGGCGCGGCAGCATGCCGTAGGCGTCGTCCTCGATGATGGGCACGGCGTAGCGCAGCGCCACGTCGGCCAGCGCCTCGCGCCGCGCGCGCGACACCGTGGCCGCGGTCGGGTTCAGCAGCGTGGGGTTGCAGTACAGCGCCTTGGGCTTGAGCGTCTTGCAGGCATGCTCGAAGGCATCGGCGATGGGGCCGTCGTCGTCCATCTGCAGCGCGTGCAGCTGCACGCCCAGCTGTGCCGCGATGGCCTTCACGCCCGGGTACGTGAGCGACTCCACGCACACCAGTTCCCCGGGGCGCGCCAGCTGCGAGAACAGCGCGGTCAGCACCGCGTGGATGCCCGGGCACACCAGGATGCGGTCCACGCTCGCGTGCGGCACGAAGGGCCGCAGCCACCGCATGGCCACCTCGCGGTCGTGCGCGGTGCCGCCGAAGTCCTGGTAGCGCAGCAGGTCGTGGAAGTCGATTTCCGCGAAGGCGCGGCTGGCGCTGTCGTGCAGGCGCGCCATCAGGTGGGCGTCGTCGGGCTCGGGCGGCATGTTCATCGTCATCTCGGCGCCGCTGCCGCCGCGCAGCCGCAGGCTCGGGCTGCCCGAGCGAATGAAGGTGCCCGTGCCCGCGCGCGAATCGATCAGCCCGCGCTTGCGCGCCTCGGCATAGCCGCGCGCCACCGTCGTGTAGTTCAGCTCCAGGTCGCTCGCCAGCTCGCGCAGCGTGGGCAGGCGGTCGCGCACGCCCAGCCGGCCTGTCTTGATGTCGTCGGCGATCAGGTCGGCCATCAGCAGGTAGGCCGGCTTGGCGGCGGTGCGCAGCTGCCTGCGCCAGTGGGCGGTGATGGTGGTCATCGGCGGGTGTCCTGGCGAAGTTGATTGCATCCATTGATTGCATCGGGCCACCGATCAACACGCAGGAATCGCGCCCGCATCCCGCCCGCCTCCCGCCTGCTCAGGCCCGCAGCCGCCGTGGCGAATGCTTCGATCAGGTGCGATCAACCCCATTGATCGGGTGCATTGATCGCACCGGATGTGCGTCGTCCCGGTGCGAAACGCGGAGCAGAGGAGCGCCCCGGCCGGCCGTCAACGGGTCTTTGGCGGCCACGCAAAAAAACTTTCGCCCGCCCGGCCCGCATCGCAGCGCATTGATCGCGAGTTGATCGCACGGCCGCCGCCGCGCGCTGGCACATCGCCTGCGAAGAGAAAGGCACGCAAGACCTGCGTAGTGCCCTCGTAGCCATCCACCCAACCCGGAGTACCCCATGCCCAAAGTCACCCGCCCCCGCAACGAAAAAGGCGAGTTCCTTGTCGACTACGAAGAGAAGGTGTTCGAAGACGTCAAGGCCGAGCCCGGCGAGAAGGCGCTCGTCACCTTCCACACGGTGGCCTTCGAAGGCTCCATCGGTTTCGTCAACCTGCTGCAGGCCACGCGGCTGCGCCGCAAAGGCTATGAGACCTCGGTGCTGCTGTACGGCCCCGGCGTGACGCTGGGCGTGCAGCGCGGCTTTCCCACGCTGGGCGACGAGGCCTTCCCCGGCCACCAGAACTTCAACAAGCAGATCGTCAAGTTCATGGAAGAAGGCGGCAAGGTGTACGCCTGCCGCTTCGCGCTGCAGGCGCTGTACGGCCACGGCGAAGGCGCGCTCATCGAAGGCATCAAGCCGATCAACCCGCTCGACGTGCTGGACATCGTGCTGCTGCACAAGAAGGCCGGCGCCGTCATCCTCGACACCTGGACCCTGTAAGGCAGCGCGAGCGATGGCTTCCCCACCCCGCACCGTGCGCGCCGCCGCGATCCAGATCGCGCCCGACTTCGAGCGCCCCGACGGCACGCTCGAGCGGGTGTGCGCCGCCATCGACGAGGCCGCCGCCCGGGGCGCGCAGCTGGCGGTCTTTCCCGAGACCTTCGTGCCCTACTACCCCTACTTCAGCTTCGTGCTGCCGCCGGTGCTGCAGGGCGCGCCGCACCTGCGGCTGGCGGAGCGCGCGGTGGTGGTGCCCGGCCCGGTCACGCAGGCCGTGGCCGAGCGCGCCCGCGCACGCCGCATGGTGGTGGTGCTCGGCGTGAACGAGCGCGACCACGGCAGCCTCTACAACACGCAGCTGGTGTTCGACGCCGACGGCACCCTGGCGCTCAAGCGCCGCAAGATCACACCCACGTACCACGAGCGCATGGTCTGGGGCATGGGCGACGCCGCGGGCCTGAAGGTGGTCGACACCGCCGTGGGCCGCGTCGGCGCACTGGCCTGCTGGGAGCACTACAACCCGCTCGCGCGCTACGCGCTGATGGCGCAGCACGAGGAGATCCACTGCGCGCAGTTCCCCGGCTCGCTGGTGGGCCCGATCTTCGCGGAGCAGATGGAAGTGACCATCCGCCACCACGCGCTGGAGTCGGGCTGCTTCGTGGTCAACGCCACCGGCTGGCTCACCGACGAGCAGATCCGCGCGGTCACGCCCGACGCGCAGCTGCAGAAGGCGCTGCGCGGCGGCTGCCACACGGCCATCGTCTCGCCCGAGGGCAAGCACCTGGCGCCGCCCCTCACTGAAGGCGAAGGCATGGTGGTGGCCGACCTCGACATGGCGCTGATCGCCAAGCGCAAGCGAATGATGGATTCGGTCGGCCACTACGCGCGGCCCGAGCTGCTGTCGCTCGCCATCAACGACCGCCCGGCACAGACCACGGTGCCGATGCACGCGACGCACGCGATGCACTCGCCTCAGGCGATGCACTCGACGCACGCGCTGCACCCCACGCAACCCTTCGCCTCCAGGAGCCCCGAACATGAGCACCACCACGACACAGCCCCACAGCCGGCAACTGATGACCGAGCTGCAGTCCTTCGGGTTGCGGCTGGTTGACCCTTCGGCCGGTGTCGCCAGCCGCCGCGGCGGCGCGGGGCCCTCGGACCACAAGGCCGTGACGGTCGACGGCCACACGATCATGGTGCCGGTGCACACCTCCACCGCCTGGCACTCACCCTTCACGGCCGAGGCGCCCGACGCGCAGGGCATGAGCCGCGTGATGCGCGGCAACATTCCCATCGCGCGCATCAGCTTTCCGAAGCAGCCGCGCTTCTACGCCATGCAGACCTTCGACGGCGTGCCCTACTCGCACATTGCCACGCTGCACGGCGCGGACGTGCTGGCCACCACCGTGCTGCAGACCTGCATCCGCTACGAGAGCCGCAAGAAGAGCTGCAAGTTCTGCGCAATCGGCCAGTCGCTCGCGGCCGGGCGCACCGTGGCGCGCAAGACGCCCGAGCAACTGGCAGAGGTGGCCCGCGCCGCCGTGCTGCTCGACGGCGTGAAGCACATGGTGATGACCACCGGCACGCCCAACGCCACCGACCGCGGCGCGGCCATCCTCTGCGAGAGCGCCTTCGCCATCAAGGCTGCGGTCGACATTCCCATCCAGGGCCAGTGCGAGCCGCCCGACGACGACCAGTGGTTCCACCGCATGAAGGCCGCGGGCATCGACACGCTGGGCATGCACCTGGAGGTGGTCACGCCCGAGGTGCGCGAACGCATCATGCCGGGCAAGGCCGGCGTGCCGGTGTCGCGCTACATGAGCGCCTTCGAGGCGGCCGTGGGCGTGTTCGGGCGCGGGCAGGTCAGCACCTACATCCTGGCCGGGCTGGGCGACACGCGCGACGCCATCCTCGACACCTGCGACCAGCTCCTCGCACGCGGCGTGTACCCCTTCGTGGTGCCCTTCGTGCCGATCAGCGGCACGCCGCTGGAAGACCACCCGGCCCCCTCGCCCGAGTTCATGAAGTCGCTGCTCGCGCCGCTGGGCGAGCGCGTGGTGGCGGCGGGCCTGCGCTCGGCCGACATCAAGGCCGGCTGCGGCAAGTGCGGCGCCTGCTCGTCGCTGTCGATCTACGAAAGAGAAAGCGAAGGCTGACCATGCTGTGCATCGACGACCTCTGCGAAATGGCGGACCACTACGCGCCCGTCGAATACCTGGTGCGCGAAGCCGCGCAGCAGTGGGAGCACGACCAGGCCATGGCGCTGCGCCGGGCGGTGTTCTGCATCGAGCAGGGCATCTTCGCGCGCGACGACCGCGACGCCGTCGACGACCATGCGCAACTGCTGGTGGCCATGTCGTGCAACGGCGGCATGCCCGAGCAGGTGGTGGGCACGGTGCGCATCCACCGCGGCCCAGGTGCAGGTGACGATGGCGAATGGTGGGGTTCCCGCCTGGCCGTGCACCCGGCATTCCGCAGCCAGGGCCACCTGGGTGCCACGCTGATCCGCCTGGCCGTGTCGCGCGCCCATGCGCTGGGCTGCACCACTTTCCTGGCGCAGGTGCAGATGCAGAACGTGCCGCTGTTCAAGAAGCTGGGCTGGCAGCTGCGCGAGGAAACCAGCGTGCACGGCCGGCCGCATGCGCGCATGCAGGCCGACCTGGGCTGGTACTCGCCGTGCCACGACCCGGTCAGCGGCTTCGTCACGCGCGCGAAGGTGGCCGCATGACCGAGCCCATCGATGTGCGGGCGGTGGCCGAGGCGCTGCGCGCCACGCGCGGCTTCGCCCACAAGCGCGACATCAGCGACGTGGTGGCCGCGTTGGGCCGCTCGCTGCCCGGCGGCCATGCCGCGCTGGCGCAGGCGGTGCCCATCGGCGACGACTGCGCGGCCATTCCCGACGGCCACGGCGGCTACCTGCTGTTCGCCATCGAGGGGCTGGTGGAAGACTTCATCGTGCGCATGCCCTGGTTCGCGGGCTACTGCGGCGTGATGGTGAACGTGAGCGACATCTACGCCATGGGCGGGCGCCCCACCGCGGTGGTCGATGCGCTGTGGAGCACCGGCATGAACCCGGCTGACGACGTACTGCGCGGGCTCGCGGAGGCTGCCGTGCGCTACGGCGTGCCCATCGTCGGCGGCCACAGCAACAACCGCAGCGAGCGGCCGCAACTCGCGGTCGCGATCCTCGGCCACGCGCGCAAGCTGCTCACCAGCTTCGACGCCAGGCCGGGCGACCTGCTGGTGATGGCCGCCGACCTGCGCGGCGAATACCAGGAGCCCTTTCCGTACTGGAACGCATCGACCAGCGCGCCCGCCGCGCGACTGCGCGCTGACCTCGAAGTGCTGCCCTTGCTGGCCGAAGACGGCCTGTGCCGCGCGGGCAAGGACATCAGCATGGCCGGCGCCGTGGGCACGGCCATGATGCTGCTCGAATGCTCGGGCGTGGGCGCGCGCATCCACCTCGACGCCCTGCCGCGGCCCGACGGCGTGCCGCTGCTGCGCTGGCTCTCGTCGTTCCCGAGCTACGGCTTCGTGCTGAGCGTGGCGCCCGCGCAGGTGGCCGGCGTGCTGGCGCGCTTTGCCGCGCGCGACATCGCCTGCGGCGTTGTCGGCGAGGTCGATGCGTCGCGCCAGGTCCGGTTGCGCGCCCATGGCGAAGAAGCCCTGCTGTGGGACTTCGGCAGCGACGCCTTCATCCAGCCGCCCGCCCTGGCCGAGGCCGTGCCATGCCCGTGACGCACTTCCACGTGCGCTGGCCCGACGGCAGCGAAACGCGCTGCTACTCGCCCTCCAGCGTGGTGCGCGAGCACCTGGTGCCCGGCCAGCGCTACGCCCTGGGCGACTTCCTGCACCGCACGCGCGAGGCGCTCGGCATCGCCTCGGAGCGCGTGCGCGCCAAGTACGGCTTCGCCTGTTCGCAGGCGATGGACCAGCTCGGCGACATCGAGCACATCGCGCTGCGCTTCAGCGACACGGCCGGCGCCGAGGTGACCGTGCTCGCGTTCGACTGACGCTCCCCATTCAAGAGAAAGAAGCACCCCATGTCCCACCCCACCCACCCTTCCTTTCCCCACGGCGGGCGCAGCCACTACAGCGTCGTCATCGTCGGCGGCGGCCAGGCCGGCCTCTCGCTCAGCCACTGCCTGCAGCAGCGCGGCATCGATCACCTCGTCATCGAGAAGCGCAGCCTCGTGCACACCTGGCGCACGCAACGCTGGGATTCGTTCTGCCTCGTCACCCCCAACTGGCAGTGCCAGCTGCCAGGCTGGGGCTACACCGGCGCCGATCCGCACGGCTTCATGGTCAAGGACCAGATCAATGAATGGCTCGCCGGCTTCGTCGACCACGTGAAGGCCCCGGCCATCGAGGGCGTGACCGTCGAGCGCGTGTTCCGCATGCCGGCCAGCGGGGAACGTGACCGCTTCAGCGTGCAGACCGACGCCGGCACCTACACCGCCGACCAGGTGGTGGTGGCCTCGGGCGGCTACCACCGCCCCATCGTGCCGCGCCTGGCTGAGAAGCTGCCCGCGAACGTGGCGCAGTTCCACTCCGCGCAATACCGCAACGCAGCCCAGTTGCCCGAGGGTGCGGTGCTGGTCGTGGGCTGCGGCCAGTCGGGCGCGCAGATTGCCGAAGACCTGCACCTGGCCGGCCGCAAGGTGCACCTGGCCACGGGCCATGCACCGCGTTGCGCGCGCTTCTACCGCGGCCGCGAGGTGGTCGACTGGCTCGCCGACATGAAGTACTACGACATGCCCGTGACCGAGCACCCGCTGCGCGAGGGTGTGCGCGACAACACTAACCACTACGTGACCGGGCGCGACGGCGGCCGCGACATCGACCTGCGGCGCTTCGCCCTCGAGGGCATGCAGCTGTACGGCCTGCTGAGCGGCTTCGACGGCGGCAACTTCGAGTTGCAGCCCAACCTGCGCGACAACCTGGACAGCGCCGACGACACTTACAACCGCATCAACGCCTCCATCGACAAGTTCATCGCCGCGCAAGGCATCGACGCGCCCCCACCTTCGGTCTACACGCCCGTGTGGGAACCTGCTGAAGAACGCACCCGGCTCGACCTTGCGGCCGCCGGCATCACCAGCGTGGTGTGGTGCATCGGCTTCTCGCCGGACTTCGCCTGGGTCGATGCCCCGGTGTTCAATGGCCGCGGCGCGCCGGTGCACCTGCGCGGCGTGACGAACGAGCCCGGCCTGTACTTCCTGGGCCTGCCATGGCTGCACACCTGGGGGTCGGGCCGTTTCTCGGGCGTGGCGCGCGATGCGGAATTTCTGGCCGAGGCCATCGAGGAACGAAAGACGGGCTTGAGTGAAAGCGCAACGCAGGCGCCGCCAGCTCCAACGCTCAAAGCAGCCTAGGCACAAGCCAGGGCGCCCGCATCAGCGACGTGCCAGCGCCGTGCCCTGTGCACCCGCCCCGAAAAACGAAACCCTGAAAACAGCAGCCCCTCAGGCCTGCTGCGCCTCGGTCAAAGCCTGCGCCGCCACCACCGCCTCGGTGCGGTTGCGCACGTTCAGCGCGCGGAAGATCGCGGCCAGGTGAATCTTGACGGTGCCTTCGCTGATGCCCAGGCTGCGCCCGATCAGCTTGTTGGGCTTGCCCTGCGACAGCAGCTGCAGCACTTCGACCTGGCGCTCGGTGAGCACGTTGCGCAGGTGCTCCAGCGTCTGCGTGCCGCCGCCGTTGCCACCCGTGCTGCCGCCACGCGCCAGCGCTTCGGTGCCCGCCTGCGGCGCCATGCCCGCCACGATGCCCGGCGGCAGCGCCGTCAGCATCATCGGCGGCACGTACACCCCGCCGGCCAGCACCAGCCGCACCGCCGACAGCATCACCTCGGGTGAGTAGGCCTTCGGAATGAAGCCCAGCACGCCGCGCTCCAGCGCCGCACGCATGATGGCCGGGTCTTCGTAGCCCGACAGCACGATCACCGGCACCGCGGGATGGCGGCGGCGAATGTCGTCGATGTGGGCCTGCCCGTCGGCACCGGGCATGTTGAGATCGATCAGGGCCAGGTCGAGGTCGTCGGTGGCTCCGGCAAGCAATTCGTCGACGCTCATCGCCAGGACGAATTCGATGCCGGGTTCCAGCTCCGACAACTTGGCTTTGACCGCCTCGATGACGAGCCTGTGGTCGTCGGCGATCAGGATTTTCATGGCGTTTCCCCGTGTCCCAGCGTTCAGTGCACTTGCAGCCGCCGAAGATACCGGCGAATGCCCCGCACCACAAGGGCGGCGGCCCCACCAACGGCATAGACCCCAAGCGGTATGGCGCACGCGGCGCCCCCCTTGAAAGAATGGCCCCCTACTCGAAGGAACCGGGGACATGGGCATGTGCCAACTGAGCAGACGCCGGTGCAAGGCATCCTTCGCAACCCTCGACTGAGCGGGCAGCGCCCATGGCTCGCCTGTACGACTGCTTCTCCGCCCTCATCTCGTTCGGCCTGGCGCTGGACGCGTCGATCGCGGCCGGCGCGCCCGCCCTGCCCCATGCCGAGGCCCAACGCGAAGCCCGCCGCCTGCTGGAGGCCGCGCGCTGCGACGCCGACGCCGCCGGCACCCCCGCCGCGCAGGTCGAGCTGGCCGCCTTCGCCATGGTCGCGTGGATCGACGAGATCCTGGCGCGCCACCCCGGCGCCAACGGCACCGCGCCGCTGCAGGCGCAGCTCTTCAACTCCACCAACGCGCACAGCGAGTTCTTCCACCACCTGTCGGCCCTGGGCCCCGACGACGACGCGGTGCGCGAGGTGTACTGGCACGCGATGGCGCTGGGCTTCAAGGGCCAGTACTACTTCGAGGAAGGCGACCAGGGTGAGCTCGGCAAGCTCAAGGACCTGCATGGCCGCCAGCTGAACCTGCAGCCGCCCGGTGACGACCTGGCGACCTTGGCCCAGGAACACATCACGCCGCAGCCCTACGGCGTGGCCGACCCGCGCGGCCCCAACGACACCCGGCGGCGCGATCGCACCCTGCTGCGCAGCGCCGCCGCGCTGGCGCTGATGCTGCCGCTGCTCTACCTGCTGTGGCTGTGGTCCACCGGCCCGCCGGCCGCCGCCACCGGCCTGGGCCAGCGCATCGAGCAGCACCTGCAAGGCTTTGCCTGCGCCGACCTCTCGGCCACGGTGGACCCCGAAGGCGGCACCCATGTGCGCGGCTTCGTCTCCCTGCCCGAGGACGTGCCCCGCGTGGAGCGCGAGGTCGCGGCCATGCCCGGCGTGAAGTCGCCGCAGTTCGACATCGGCCTGCGCGTGTGGCCGCACTGCGAGGTGTTCTCCATCCTGAAGCCCTACCAGGTGCGCAACATCGAGAAGGCCTACGGCCTCGACGTGGAGGCGCCCTCCGCGCACGACGGCAAGCTGCGCGAAGGCGACAACGTGCGCGTGCAGGTGGTGGCGCCGCGCCACGACAGCTACATCTGGGTCGACTACTACACCGTCGACGGCTCGGTGATGCACCTGAACGCCGGGCAGGCGCCCGTGCTGCTGCACGCCGGGCAGACGCTGGACTTCGGGCGCGACATTCCGTCGAGCTGGCTGGTGAGCCCGCCCTTCGGCAGCGTGCTGGTCACGGTGCTGTCCGCGCCGATGCCGTTCGCCGAGACCTCCGACCGCCCGCCCTTCGAGCTGGCCTCCGCCTACCTGCTGCGCGTGCGCGAGGCGCTGGCGGCCAGCAAGAACAGCGAGCGGCTCATCGCCGACTTCGTGTTCCTGCAGACCGTGCCCCGCTGACACCGCATGACCACCATGACCGCCACGAGACCGCTCCCATGCTGACGCCCGCCCTGCGCTTCTGGCTGCTGCTGTCGCTGTGCCTGCTGGGCTTCGGCCTGCTGTACGCGGTGGTGCACGACGCGGGCTGCGGCGCGCGCCGACGCGCGGTGCAGCGTCGCATCGCGGCGCTCGGCGCGCCGCTTGATGCCGCCGACGAGGTGGCGGTCGAATCGCTGCGCGACGCGATGGCGCAAGCGCAGCAGGCGCTGCGGCGTATGACGACGGCGGCCGGAGCGAAGCGCGCAGCGCCCGTGCCCTGGTTCCTCTGCTTCGGCGATGCGGCCGCCAACCTGCCCGGCCTGCTGGCCACCGCGCGCGGCCAGCGCGTGCCCCCGGCCGAACCGGTCGTGAGCGTGCCGTTCACCGACACCTGGTGGCACTGGTGGCTGACCGGTGCCACCGTGGCCATCGAGCTGCATCCCGCCGCGGTCGGCGACACCGCGGGCACGCCGCCGGTGCGCGCGATGTGGCTGCAGTCCTTGCTGGCCCTGGCGGTACGCCGCGACCGCTTTCCGCTGAACGGCCTGGTGGTCGGCGTGGCGGCCAACGAGCTGCTGCAGGCCGACGGCACCGAGCTGAAGGCCCTGGCCGCGCGCATGCGCCACCTGCTCGACGAAACCGGCGACACGCTGCGCCTGCAGCTGCCCACCTACCTCGTGGTGACCGGCCTGGAGCGGCTCGACGGCTATGCCACGGTGCGCCGCGCGCTGCCGCCCGAGGTGCTGTCGCAGGTGCTGGGGCACCGGCTGACGAACCCCTCCGCCTTCATCGAGACACCGGCGGGCGAGCGCTTCGATGCCGTGTTCGAGCCGCTCGCGCAGCACCTGCATGCGTTGCGCGCGGCCTTGCTGCGCACGCAGCACGAGGCCACGGGCCGGCTCGCGGTGCATGAGTTCGTGGAAGCGCTGCGCGCCCTGCAGCCCGGCCTGCGCCAGTTCGCGCAGGTGCTGTTCGAGCCCCACGGCAAGGGCGTGCGCGCGCCGCGCTGGCGCGGCCTGTACCTCACGGCCAATGCATCGCCGGTGGGCGACGGCGCGTTCGTGAACGACCTGTTCGAACGCTTCCTGCCCGCCGACCAGCCGCTGATGCGGCCGGGGCGCCCGTCGTCGAACACGGGCCACGCATCGCGCGTGGAGAACACCGAGCACACGTCCACCACCATGATGGGCACGCTTTGAACGCGACGGCGCCGCGCGTTCCCTTGCCCCTGCCGTTGCCTTGGCCCTCGGCCTTGTCCTTACTTGGCGTCCACGCGCATCTGGCGCGCGCCGAAGGTCACGTCCAGCGACTGCGCCTTGCCCGTGGTCACCGGGCGCACCTCGCGCCAGCGCGCGCGGTCGAGGTCGCGGTACGCGGCCATCACGCCGATGGACTTCGCATCGGCCGGCAGGTTGAAGTCGAGCTTGCGGCTTTCGCCGGGCCGCAGCAGCACCTCTTCGCGCTGCACCAGCTCGGCGCCGAGCGTGGCCTGGTCTTTCTCGAACAGCGAGAAGAAGTCGGCGCCCTCGAATGGCCCGGGCGACTTCATGGCATAGACGCGCACCGTGAGCGGCGATGCGCGCCCGCGCGCGTCGGGGTTGGCATCGGTGCCCGCCGTGAGCGTGACGGCCACCGTGGTGACCACCGGCTTGGCCGCGCACCCCGCCATCAGAAGAGCCGCTCCAGCAAGGCCGAGAACGGCGATGCGGCGTCGCATCGGGGCGGCAATGAAGCCTTCATAGGACGAATGGTGTGTACCCAGCGTGCGCATGCTATTCCCTTCGTTGCATTGACCGGTTCAGGTGCTTCTTTGATTATCACCAGCCAACTCGAACAGGCAACATGCTGACTCCAGAACTTGCAGACACGCTGCTCGCGCCCATCGGCGAAGCAGCGCCGTGCGGCGACGATCTCGAATACGACGCGGACTTCATGGCCCTCGTGGCCGCCGCGCAAGGCAAGGCGGAGCAACAGTTCGGCGACACCGTGATCCCCGCGGTCGAGCCCGAGTGGCGCGACGTGGGCGAGCGCGCCGAAAGCGTCCTGCGCCGCAGCAAGGACGTGCGCGTCGCGGTGCTGCTGCTGCGTGCCTCCGCGCGCATGCAGGGCGTGCGCGGCTTCGTGGCCGGCATGCAGTTGCTCGACCGCCTGCTCGACTCTTTCTGGGACGGCATACATCCAAAGCTCGATGCCGACGACGACAACGACCCGACGATGCGCCTGAACGCACTCGCGCCGCTGACCGACGAGGCTATGGGCCTGCGCGACCTGTACGAAGCGCAGGTCGGCATCGCGCGTGGCGTGGGGCCGATCCGCGTGCGCGACATCGCCATTGCGCACAACGCGCTCACCGCCGTGGGCGGGGAGGCCACCTACTCCACCGCACAGGTGCAGGGCGGGCTCGAGGCCATCCAGGCCGAGCAGCCCGAGGCGATCCAGGCGGCCGTGGGCCTGCTGGCGCTGGTCGACCGGCTGCAGGCGCTGGTGGTCGAGCGCACCGGCCGCGCCGACGTGGTCGATCTCGATGCACTGCGCACCATTGCGCGGGTGCTGCACAAGGCCGGCGCCGCCGCCAGTGGCGCGCCGGCCGATGCGGCGCAGGACGCTGCTGCGGCAGACGGCGACGCGGACGCACAGGCGGGCAACGGCAGCGGCAACGCATCGCGCCCCGCCGCCGCGCGCGGCGAGATCCAGAACCGCCAGGACGCGGTGCAGATGCTCGACCGCGTGATCCGCTACCTCGAGCAGGCCGAGCCCGGCAACCCCGCACCGCTGCTGATCGAGCGCGCCAAGAAGCTCATCGGCGTGAGCTTCCTCGAGATCATGGCCAACCTCGCGCCGAACGCGATGGACACCATCGAGACCGTGACCGGACGGCGTCCGTCCGATTGATTCACCGCTTTCCTCGTTCTCTCTTTTTCTCTTCCCGTTCTTCCCGTCTTCAGACACCGCCCCATTCACCCCCGCAAGGAGCATCTCCATGGCCAAGAGCAGTCAGAAATTCATCGCCCGCAACCGGGCGCCCCGGGTCCAGATCGAGTACGACGTGGAGCTCTACGGCGCCGAGAAGAAGGTGCAGCTGCCCTTCGTGATGGGCGTGCTGGCCGACCTGTCGGGCAAGCCGGCCGACCCGCTCGCGCCGGTGGCCGACCGCAAGTTCCTGGAGATCGACGTCGACAACTTCGACTCGCGCATGAAGGCCATGAAGCCGCGCGCCGCCTTCGCGGTGGAGAACTCGCTCACCGGCGAGGGCGACCTGAAGGTGGAGCTCACCTTCGAGAACATGGAAGACTTTTCGCCCGCCGCAGTCGCCCGCAAGGTGGGCGCGCTGAACAAGCTGCTCGAGGCGCGCACCCAGCTGTCGAACCTGGTCACCTACATGGACGGCAAGGGCGGCGCCGAAGACCTGCTGGCCAAGGTGCTCGAAGACCCGGCCCTGCTGCAGACGCTGGCCGCCAGCAAGAAGCCCGAAGACGGCAGCGCACCCGCCGCCTGAACCCCATCGTCAGAACACCGGTTAACCGAGGAGTAGAACCACCATGGCCGAAGCACTCGAACAGGGCGCGCTGAAAGACGTCGCCTACGCGGGCAGCGACTTTTCATCGCTGCTGCAAAAGGAATTCAAGCCGCGCAGCGACGAAGCCAAGAGCGCCGTCGAAGCCGCGGTGCTCACGCTGGCGCAGCAGGCGCTGGCCAACAGCACCGTCATCGGCAAGGACGTGACCAAGTCGATCCAGGCCATGATCGCCGCGATCGACGCCAAGCTCACCGACCAGGTGAACAAGATCATTCACCACCCCGACTACCAGAAGCTCGAGAGTGCATGGCGCGGCCTGCACTACATGGTGAACAACACCGAGACCGACGAGCACCTGAAGATCCGCGTGATGGACATCTCCAAGGTCGAGCTGGCCAAGAACCTGAAGAAGTTCAAGGGCGCGGCCTGGGACCAGAGCCCGATGTTCAAGAAGATCTACGAGCAGGAGTACGGCCAGTTCGGCGGCGAGCCCTTCGGCGCGCTGGTGGGCGACTACCACTTCGACCAGAGCCCGCCCGACGTGGAGCTGCTCGGCGAGATGGCCAAGATCGCGGCCTCCGCGCATGCGCCCTTCATCACCGGCGCCAGCCCCAACCTGATGCAGATGGAGTCGTGGCAGGAGCTGGCGAACCCGCGCGACCTGACCAAGATCTTTCTCACGCCCGAGTACGCCGGCTGGCGCTCGCTGCGCGAATCGGACGACGCCAAGTACCTGGGCCTGTGCATGCCGCGCTTCCTGGCGCGCACGCCCTACGGCGCCAACACCAACCCGGTGGAGGAGTTCGACTTCGAGGAAGACACCGCCGGCGCCGACCACGGCAAGTACGCCTGGGCCAACGCGGCCTACGCCATGGCCACCAACATCAACCGCTCGTACAAGCTGTACGGCTGGGGCTCGCGCATTCGCGGCATCGAGTCGGGCGGCGCGGTGGAGAACCTGCCGCTGCACACCTTTCCCAGCGACGACGGCGGCGTCGACCAGAAGTGCCCCACCGAGATCGCCATCAGCGACCGGCGCGAGGCCGAGCTGTCGAAGGCCGGGCTGCTGTCGCTCATTCACCGCAAGAACTCCGACTTCGCGGCCTTCATCGGCGCGCAGTCGTTGCACAAGCCGGCCGAGTACGACGACCCCGACGCCACCGCCAACGCCAACCTGGCCGCGCGCCTGCCCTACCTGTTCGCCTGCAACCGCTTCGCGCACTACCTGAAGTGCATCGTGCGCGACAAGATCGGCAGCTTCAAGGAGCGCGAGGAAATGCAGCGCTGGCTGAACAAATGGATCATGAACTACGTGGACGGCGACCCCGTCAACTCGTCGGAAACCACCAAGGCGCAAAAGCCGCTGGCGGCCGCCGAGGTGGTGGTGGAAGAGGTCGAGGGCAACCCCGGCTACTACACCTCCAAGTTCTTCCTGCGCCCGCACTACCAGCTCGAAGGCCTCACCGTGTCGCTGCGGCTGGTGTCGAAGCTGCCGTCGGCCAAGGGTGGCAAGTAAGGCATTTGATTTTTTAAGGGGACCGCGTCTTCGTGTTTGAAACGCGCGCTCCTCCTTCGTTCTAGATACAGCCGGCCAGGAACCGCAACGAACGCACCGCCCGGCACAGGTCGAAGGACCGCCTCGAAGCAATTTCATCAACCGGCCACCCCATCGACTGGCCACCAAGGAGAACCGACATGAGCATCGATTGCCATCTGAAGCTGGACGGCGTGAAGGGCGAATCCGCCCACAAGGACCACAAGGACGAGATCCCGCTGTTCAACTGGAGTTGGGGCGTGCACAACGCCTCGTGCACCGTGGGCGGCGGCTCGGCCGTGGGCAAGGGCACGCCGGGCATGCTGAGCTGCTCGAAGAAGTACGACAGCGCCTCGCCCACGCTGGCCAAGTTCTGCGCCAACGGCAAGCACTTCGACACCGCCACGCTCACCATGGCCAAGTCGGGCGAAGGCCAGCAGACCTTCCTGACGGTGAAGCTCAAGGAGGTGTACATCTCCGACGTGAACATCAGCGCCGCGCAAGGCGGCGAAGTGCACGAGACCGTATCGATCTCGTACGGCGACATCGAGTTCGCCTACAAGCCGCAGAAGCCCGACGGCAGCATGGGCGGCGACATCAAGTTCGGCTGGGACACGCGCAGCACCGAGACCCGCTGAGTCCGCCGCGCGGCGCCCCGCCCCGAGGGCGGCCAAGCGCCGCGCGAGGACCCGGGGCACCGCCGCCATGGCACTCGTCATCACCCGCTCCGTGGGCTTCGGAGGCGTCAACCTCCCGGCCGACGTGGGCATCATCCAGGGCGCGCTCAACCTCGTGCCCCGCACCCGGGGCGGCCCCAACGCCGCCCTGGCGCTCGACGGGCTCTGCGGCCCGATCACCATCGGCGCGATCCGCCTGCTGCAGACCGCCCTGCGCGTGCCGGCCATCGACGGTCGCATCGACCCCCTGGGCGCCACGCTGGCCGCGCTGGCGCAGCTGCTGGCCTCTTTGGGCATCGACCCGAACAAGCCGCCGCCGGTGCCGGTGCTGCAACGCGTGACACCCACGCCGGCCTGGGGCCTGCTGAACAAGCCGCAGGCCCTGCTGAGCGACAGCGTGCATGTCGCCAGCACCTTCCGGCTGAACTTCAACGGCGACACCCATGCGGGCGACGCCTTTCCCACCTTCGCCTGGCGGCTGGCGGACCACCCCGCCGCGCATGTGGTGGCCACCGCGCGGCCGGGCACGAAGACGCCCAAGGCCTACCTGATCTACTTTCACCACGACGCCTTCGCGGGCGGCCTGGCCAACGGCATGGGCGACATGCTGGTCGGGCGCTTCCAGATACGCAACCAGCTCGCGCTCTCGGGCACAGACGTGGTGGCGCTGGTGCCCGAGCCCGGCGAGGGCATCAAGCTGTTCACCGGCCTGGCCAAGGCCAGCGCCAGCGTGAGCGCCACCGGCGAGCAGCGGCTGCTGCAGGCGCTGCGCCAGATCGACCGCGAAGTGTGCGGCGCGGGCGCGGACCGGGAGCTTCCGATGCTGCTGCTGGCCTGCTACAGCAGCGGGTTGCGGCACATCAAGACCTTCGTGGACAACTGCCCCACGCTCGCGGCCAAGGTGCGCTTCGTGTACGACTTCGACGGCATTTTGATGGCCGACCAGAGCTGGCAGGCCGACTTCGCGTCCTGCGCCGCGCCCGACCGCATCCTGGTGCGCTACATCGGCGACAAGAGCACGCCTTTCCTGAAGGGCGAGACCCCGCAGCAGTGGTTGGCGCGCTACCCCACCACGGCACCGCCGAACATGCGCTATGTGTGCCTGCCGCAGGCCCGCTGGGCCAACCGGCCGCACTTCTTCCAGGTGCAGCAGAACCTGCACGGCCAGATGCCGAGCTGCACCCTGCACCACGCGCTGGGCACCACGCCCGGCCTGTGAACGACACAACCAACAAAAGGGACACACCATGGCCATGCTTGCCTTTTGCGGTCACGAAGGCTGCAAGAAGATCCAGTCGCTCACGGGCGGCGCCACCCTGGGCCTGAGCGCGCCTGTGGGCCAGGCCGCGCGCTGCCGCAACCTCGCGCCCGACGTGTTGAAGGTGCAGAAGGCGCTCAACCGCTTTCCGCTGCTCGAAGGTGGCCCGAATCCCAAGCTGAAGGAAGACAGCATCCACGGCCCGCTCACGCAGAAAGCGATCGTTGCCTTCCAGAAAAAGCACTTCGGCCCGGCCGCCGCCGACGGCACCATCGACCCCGGCAAGCAGACCGACCGCGAGCTGTGCCATGCGAGCGCCACCTACACGGCGCTTCCGGCCGAGATGATGACCAACCGGGCACGCGCGCTCGGCATCATCAACATCGCGCGCGGCGCGCTCACCTCGGCGCGCCACTTCAAGGAAGGGTTTCCCGACTTCACCGGCATCGGCAAGTCGAACTGGAACAAGCTGGTGCTGCACTTCCAGGTCGACCGCTTTCCCGGCGCGCGCGGATGGAGCGGCGCCATCGACTTCATCGACAGCATCTACGTGAACATGCAGACCGCGCTGGGCCACATCCCGCAGGGGCTGGTGCTGCTGGAAGACGAGCCGCTCGACAGCAACGTGGGCGCCTATGCCTTCACCTTCTCGGGCGGCTACGCGCTGGAGCAGCGCAACAAGACCTGGAACGGCATCCCCATGGGCACCATCTACCTGTGCGCGCGCATGCAGAACCTGGACAGCGACGCCTTCGCCTATGTGCTGATCCACGAAGGCGCGCACTATGCCGGCCCCATCGAAGGCAGCGGCAACGACATCGACGACCACGCCTACGCGCACAGCAAGAACGGCAAGTACGCCAAGCTGCTGCCATGGCAGCGCACCCACAACGCCGACTGCTACGCGCAGTTCGCGTTCGCGGCCAGCGGCATTCCGTTCGACCTGGATGCGCACCTGCTCGTGAGCCAGTGAGCCAATGAGCGCGCGGGCGGCGCGCGAAAGCGCGTCGGCCGCTCGCTCGGTCGCCGTCAGTCGCCCGACGGTGGTTGCGGCCCCTCGCCCTCCGGCCCCCCCATCCCTTCCATCGGCATCAACCGCGTCGCGTCCGCGTCCTCGTCGATCACCCACAGCGTGAGCGCCGTGTAGTTGTCGTAGCCGGGCTTGGCGTTGGCCTTGACCTGCGCGTCGAGCAGCGCGGTCCACTGGCTGGGGGTGCGCGAGGCGTGCAGCGTGTCGACCAGGCGCTCGTCGCCCAGCGGCTCCCACACGCCGTCGCTGCACAGCAGCAGCACGTCGCCGGGCAGCAGGCGCATGCGGTCGGACACCGCGATGTCGGGCGCCTCGTCGACCGAGCCGAGCGCCGACAGCAGCATGTTGCGCTGCGGATGCAGGCGCGCGCCCTCTTCGTCGAGCATGCCGCCGGCCACCATCTGCTGCACCAGGCTGTGGTCGGTGGTGCGCGCCACGATGGCGCCGCCGCGAAACAAATAGGCCCGGCTGTCGCCGCTGTGCACCCAGGCCAGCGCCTGGCTCTCCAGGTCGATGGCCGCGAACACGATGGTCGAGCGCATGCCCGCCAGCGTGCCGCCTTCGGCCTGGCGCGTCACCACGTCGAGGTTGGCCTGCGCCACCAGGCCGCGCAGCGTGGGCTCGTCCAGCCCCGGTGCCGCGGCAAAGCCCGCCAGCACGCTGGCGCGCGCGGTGGCGGCCGCCACGTCGCCGCCGCCATGGCCGCCGGCGCCGTCGGCCACCAGGCAGGCGACGTAGCGCTCGTCGTGCCAGTGGCCGTGCACGTCTTCGTTGTAGGTGCGGCCACCCTGTCGGGAGAGCGTGACGATTTCGATTTCCAAGCGGGTGCCTCGCTTCAGCTGGGGGGGTTGGCGTCGCCGTGGTTCTTCAGGCGCGCCATCTGCTCTTCGTAGGCCTGCAGGAAGGCCTTGCCGAAGAGCGTATGAAAGTCGTCCTCGGCCTCGCTCGCGATGCCGCCGTACAGCGACACGAACTGGTCCCAGAGCTTGGCCTTGCGGTTGGCGCTGAAGAGCGCGTCCAGCGCCGTCTTGGCGCTGATCTTCTTCTCCAGCTCCGCCGGCTCGAAGCGCGCGATGACATGGGCCAGCGCCGCGCGCAAGCCCACCATCACGCCGAACTGGTGGGCGCGCAGGTCGTCGAAGGCGTCGCGCATCGCGGCCTCCGGCGGCATGAAGCCGCGCACGCCCGGGCCCAGCAGGTGCGCGAGCGCCACCTCGACCGTGGGCGAGAACTTCAACGGGTTGTTGGCCTGCGCCGCGATCATCGTGACCTCGGCGCGCACCTCGCGCTTGAACTCCTGGCGCGTGAGCAGCAGCTGCAGCGTGCCTTCGGTGGCGCTGCGCAGCATGGAGCCGACACGCTCCATGAGCCCCGGCGTGAGCGTCGTGGGAGGCTGGTGCGTGCTGGCCAGGCCGCGCAGGAAGGCGGCGAGCAGCTCGTCGTCGGTGGCTGTGCGCTCGGCCGCCGGCGCGGCGGGGCGCGGGGCCGGCGCGACATACGCAGGTGGTGGCGGTGGGGGCGGCGGTGAAGCAGGCAACGGCTCGAAGGCCTTGCCCGAACTGTCGGGGCCGACGATGCGGATCGGCTGGCCCGTCATGTCGTCGAACTGCGCAAGGGGCTGGACCGGTGGAGCGGGTGGAGCCGAAGGAGCAGGCGCCGACGGCACCACCGCCTTCGGCGGATTGAAGCCGAACTGGTCGATGGGCAGGTGGTCGCCGCGCGGGCTCGGCGTGGCGGGCGCGGCGCGCTGCAGGGCGGCGAGCGGATCGGCATCGGACGCGGTGTTGGGCTGCAGCAGCGGATCGGCCAGCGGCGACAGCGCCAGCGGATCGCCGCCGATGCCGCCACCCGCACCCATGCCGCCGAACAGGTCGTCGATGCCGGCCGCCTTGCCGTGCGCGGACGGTGCGCCGAGGTCAGAGAAATCAGAGAAGGCGGAGAAGGCGTCCGGTGCGCCGGCGGATCCCCCCCCGCCGCTACCAGCGCCACTGCCGGGGCCGAGCAGGTTCGCAAACGGATCGACCTTGTCGGCCTGCGCATTGCGCGAGCCGCTGGCCATCGGGTCGGGGAACAGCAGCGAATCGACCGGCGCGGCGGAAGGCCGGGGCGCAGGTGCCGCAGCGGGTGCCGCTGGCGGCGAGAGCCCCGCGAGCAGGTCCGCGAAGGGGTCGTCGCTCGAAGACGTGCCGGCCTGTGCACTCATTGGCGTATTCATCGGTGCATTCATCGGTGCACCGAGCATCGTGTCCGGAATGATGGGCGCGCCCGCCGGCGCCCCACGCGCGGCCATCGCGGGTGCCGCCTGCACGCGCACCGTGAGCTCGAAGCTGCCGATCACCAGCCGCGCGCCGTCGGCCAGTGCGGCCTCCTTGCCCGAGCCCAGCGACACGCCGTTGCATTGCATCGGGTTGCTGCCGCGGTCGATCACGAAGTAGCGGCCGTCGCGGCACAGCACCTGCGCGTGCACGCGCGAGACGGTGCGGTCGGGGTCGTCGAGCACCAGGGTGTTGGTGTCGGCGCGGCCGATGGTGCCGCCGTCGGGCCCGAAGTCCGCGGCAATGGACTGCCCCGCCGGAGCGCCTTGCCGGGTGATGACAGCGATATGGATCATGAATGGGCCCCCGAAGGCTCCGTGGCTGAATGCGCCCGAACGAGCTCGCAAGGAGTATTCATTCCGAGGTGCATGTTGGCAATCTCGCCTTAAGAGGTATGCCATTGCAGCCAGGCTGCGACGGCGGTGAAGATGAGGGCGATGAGGAGCCAGGTGCGCACCGCCGGGTCTCTGGCGCCACGCCCGCGCACGTACCGCCCGCCCGCCGCAACGAGAAAGGCCAGTGCGAGCGCGGCAAGAACGTACTTCGCTGCCATCGGTGGGCCTGCTTCATTCCTCGGGCATCTGCGCCAGCCAGCGCTCCTGGCGCCATGCGGGCGCGCCTATAGGGAAGAGCTGCGTGCCCGGCCGCAGCAGGCACAGGTACGCCGCCGCCGCCGCGCGTTGGCGTTGGCAGCCCAGGCGCAGCACCCGCAGGCAGTGCGGCCAGGAAGGCGGCTGTCCCATGAAGCAGCGCTCGCCGGCAGCAGGGTAGCGCGAGGCGTTGGCCTCCCACCAGTGCATCAGCCGTTCGGGGTCGGGCCATGGCAGGCCTTCGTCTTCGTCCATGGCGACGTCCGCGGCCTCGGGGTCGTCCGCATCCGGCGCGAGCATCTGCTGCGATGGCTTGCGTTCCAGGTCGTTCCACGCCAGGTCGACCCCGGTGAGGGTCGTGAAGGCCTCGCCCGCCAGCCGCGCGAGCGCGGGCTCCGCCATCTGCTCGACGAGCCACGGCACGGCCTGCACGTCGCCGACGGCGCCCACCGCGCGGATCGTGTCACGCAAGCCCTCCGGCTGCGCGACCAGCGTGCGCAACAGCGGCGCGGCGCGCGCGGCATCTGCAAGTTGCAACAGCAGTTCCAGTGCCTGCGTTCGAAAGAGCCCGCCAGGCACGCGCACCACCTCCAGCAGCGCAGGCACGGGTTTCTGGCGCTCCCCCAGCAGCACCGCCGACCGCGCGGCCCAGAAGCGGCAGGCCGCGTCTTCGTCCCCGAGCGCGGCGATGCAGCGCGCCACCAGGTCCTGGCGGCCGCAGTCGCCTGCGGCCTGCAAGGCCTGCGCGCGCAACAGCGCACTGGCGTCGGACATCGCTTCGGCGAGCATGCCGCCAGGATCGACGCGATGGAAGTCGCAGGCGGCAATGCCGATGGCGCGGCGCAGCGGCTCGGGCGACACCAGCAGTTCACCGACGATGCCGCGCAGCGACTGGGCCGAGGCCCAGCCGACCGCCAACGCCGAAGCCTCGCGCGCGTCGGCGACGGTCTCGGCCAGTGCCAGCATGTGCGCGATGCGCCGGTCGTCGCGGTTGTCCAGCGCCAATGCGAACGAGGCGAACACTTCGCCGGGCCCCAGGTTGGCAAGCGCCTCGTCGGTGGCCCGGCTACCGGCTTCGCCCGCCACGCCAAGGCCGTCGAGGTGTGCCGCCAGCCGGTCGTCGAGCCGGCGCAGATGGTGCAGCCTCACGTGCCCCGCGCGCACGAGGAAGAAGCGCTGGCTGCAGAGCAGCGCCGCTTCCTCGGCGTGGCGTGCCACGACGGTCGGGTTGGACGCGGAAACGAACGTGCCGGCCACGGTGTTCATGAGGTCCCCACGCAGCTCAGTCGAAGGTGCGCCATGCGGCACCATCGAACGATGCCACGTGCGCGCGCCCCACCGACCACAGCACGCCTTCGGCGACGGACAGGCTGTAGCAGGTCGCCGGACCGGTGTCACCGAAATCGACGGGCACCAGCACGTCCCGGTCCAGCGTGTAGAGCGCCGACATGGTCGCCACGTAGAGTCGGTCCTGGAACCAGCACAGGTCCCACAGGTCGGCGGAAACTTCGTCCTGCCATGGCACCAGGGACCATGCGTCGTGGCGACCGCGCAGCATCACGCCGCCCTGCCCTGCCGCATAGACGACGCCGTCCCCCGCGCAGCACACGGCCGTGAGGATCACGTTGGTAGGGCTGGCGCGCTGCACCCACGCCGCGGCGTCGTACTGCCAGACCTCGCCGCCCCATCCCACGGCGTAGATCTCGTCCCTGGCGAAGCCGTCGATGGCCTCGAAGCCGTACTTCTCGGTGTCGCCGGCGCGCGGCGCGCTGCGGTCCACCCATTGGCCGTCGAGCCGCTGGAACACCTGCCGCTTCATGCCGCAGGCGTACACGCGCCCGCCGATGTCGCGCGCGTTGCGGATCATCACGGGCGGCGGCACGATCGCCTCCTCGCTCGAATTGCCGCCCGCGTAGGTCACCACATCGCCGTCTTCGCCGATGAGCACCACGCACTCCTCGGGGCCGCGCGCGATGGCGATGGCGCTCGCGTCCCAGTCGGTGTCGACGGCGTCGCTCCACAGCCCCTGGTCCACCGCGACCAGGCTGGTGTGCGCAATTTCCTGCGCCACCAGCGAATGGCTCTTGCTGATGACGTAGACCAGGTCGTGAAAGCGCGCGGCGCCGCGCACGAATTCGCGCGCATCGGAAGCTCGGGTGGCCATACAAAATTCCTTTCCGTTGTCAGCGTGCCGCCCGGCCAAATTTGGCCAGCGCGGCGGCAATGGTCTTTTTCAGTTCGGCGAACCTCGACATCTCGTTCTTGCCCGTGGGCGAGTACTTCACCGCCTTGCGCTGGTCGCCCATGCCCTTGTGCCCCTGGCGGAGCTGCGCCTCGATGCATTCCTTGCTGCATTGCGGCGCGACCTCCTTGGCCCCCGCGGCGCAGTGCGCGACCTCCGCGTTGAAAGAGCGGTGGTCGCCGGGCGACACGCCGGGCCCCGCCGTCGTCTTGTGGTGCGCATGCCGCAGCCCGTGCGTTCCGGAGCAGCTGCCGCCCTCGGTGCACATGCAGGGCGCCTTGCCGATGTCGTACTTCTCCCAGCCGGGCATCTTCGTGCCGTTCTTCACCGAGCTCACGAAGAACGAACTCTTGGGCACGATGTGGTCGCCGGTCTGCGCGGGGCAGCACCCGGAGATGCCGTCCCTGGGCTCGGCGTCGTACGAGGTGAGGCGGCAGCGTCGCGCGGCCGAGCACGGGTTCTCGCTGGCGTTGCGCGCACGCGTGGTGGTCGCGCCCTTGCTGCGCGTGAACGCGCTGCCGAGCCCGGCCTCCTCGCACACGTCCTTTCCGGGACCTCCCGCCTTCTTCTTGTAGCCCTGGCAGGCGGTCTTCTCCTGTTCGCGGTCCTTGTCGCACAGGGCCTTGATCTCCGCGTCGGCCATCGAGTCGACGAAGGGCCACGGGATCGACTCGTTGGCGATCGGGCTGCCGTGGTTGTTGGTGGTCTTGTCGAGATGCCGCACCGCGTTCTCGCCCTCGAACTTGACGTTCATCGACCAGTCGATGAAATAGACCTTGCCCTTGTTCTTGCTCGACACCACGCCCTTCTTCGCGGCGCAGCCGGCCTCGTCGCCGGTCGAGGTCTTGAAGTACGACTTGTTCTTCAGCATGACCTCCTGCCCCGATATCTGCACCGTGCGGCTGCCGTCTGTGGTGTCCGAGGCGAGGCCGGTGTTCGGGTAGGGCACGGGCACGCCGGGCGGCGTCGCCGGGTTCTCGGGCGGCGTCATGCAGACGTCGGGTGTCGCGCAGATGGTCTTGCCCGCGCCGGCCTTGCAGGCGACCTCCCGGCCGTTGGCGAAGACCTGGTTGGCCATGCCGTTCAGCCTCCGTCGCCCGCTTGCCAGGAGAACACCATGGCCGCGCGCCTGCCGTCGTCGTTGCCCAGGTGCAGCAGCGCGTTGGCGCCGCGCGCGTAGGCTTTCTCGCTGGCCGCCTTCAGCACGGCGATCATCACCGCGCCGATGGGCGCGCCCACCTCGCCGATGCAGTCGGCCGGGTGCCACACGTCGAACTCGCTGCGTTTCGTGCGGTCCAGGCGGCCGAACGCGAGCGTGGCCTCCTTGAATGCGTACTGCCCGCCCGAGGCGTCGATGATCTTGAAATCGAGAATGCCTTCGCCGCAATCCGCGTCGCGCAGCGACTGCCGGATGGCTTCGGTGAGGCCGTCCGCGCGCAGCGGCTCCTCCGAATCGATATGGGCGTGCTCCAGCCCGAAGCCCAGGCCCCGGCATAGCAACTGCGGTCCCGCCTGCGCATTCACCGGTTGCACGAGCAGTGCCGCGGCACCCTCGCCGGGAATGAAGCCATCGGAGTTCTCGCTCGTCAGCAGCCGGTCGCGCGCCTCGCAGTCGGCCAGCGTGGCGCCGGACAGCATGCTGTCGGCGGCAACGACCAGCACGCGCGGCATGCGCAAGCCGGCGATCAGCTGGCGGGCCTGCAGAAGCGCGACGGCCACCGACACATGGCCCTGCGCCACGAGCGCCGAGCGTTCATGAAAGCGCAGGCCGAGCTCGTCTTCCAGGGCCGCGAAGAAACGCGCATCGTCCGGCACCAGCCGGCCGGGGCGTTCGGCCTCGGGCAGGCACAGCAGCAGCGGCATGGCCTCGCAGTCCACCCGGTCCAGCCCGGCCAGGCACTGGGAGACGGAAAGCGCGGCCATCTTCAGCAGCTTCTTCTCGCCGCGCCAGGCCGCAGGCAGCGAAACCTCGCAGCCCATGAGCCACTCGCCGGCCGTGTCCCTGAAGCCGGTCTGCTGGAAGTTGTCGATGGCCCCGCGAATGGCGGCGCAGGTGGACGCCGCGTCGAGCCCCACGCCCGTGACCAGGCCCGCGCGTGCGATGGCGATGGGCACCGCGCCCACCGGCCCGTCGGCGCTCATGCCTCGTCCTCCATTGCTTCGCGCCGGGCGCGCACCAGGTCGGCGAGCGACGGATGCCATTCCTTTCCCAGCTCGCGCGCACGCCACCAGCCGCTCGACATGCGCCCGGCGAGGATGTTCGACACCTCGAAGATGCTTTTCTTCAGAGGCAGCGTGGCACGCCACGCCAGCGTGAGAAAGCCCTGCTCGGCATCGATCGCGACCGTGTCGAGCGTGGCCATGATTTCCTCGTGGCCGCCCTTGCGCCGGAAGAAGGTCACCGGGACTTCGCGGCGCGGCAGGCGGAAGCGGGTCTGCCCCTCGGGCCTGAGGTTCATCAGCACGACTTCTTCACCGCCGAGCGGGAATCCGATCTGCTGGTCGGCCGGAGCGGCCTGGTAGTAGGCCTCGTCGAAGTCGGCCGGCAGGAACGGAAACGCATGGTCGAGCCACGCCTGGTCGTAGGTGCCCGCGTGCGGCAGCCGCCCGGCCCAGTGGCGCCCGACCGGGCCGAACGCCATGGGCGCGAACGCGCCGTCGGGCGTGTCCACGGGATGGTCGATTTCCTCGGTATGGGGCAGCGGCGCACCATCGACGTAGCGGGCCTGCAGATGCCGATGCCAGCCACGCCCCACGGGATTGCGCATGTAGGCGCCATGCTGCGCGGGGTCTTCATGGCGCGCGTCGACGCCGCCGAAAGCCACGTCGTAGGAGATGCGCCGCGTGACGAAGGGCTCGGGCGCCGAGGCCCGGGCGCCCGACAGGCCGCAGAGCCACTGCCGGTCGCCCGTCACCGCGAAGGCCTTGCGCCAGTGGCCGATCCGCACGCCGACCAGCACGCGCCCGGCGGGCTCGCCGTGCGGTGCGTGCGCAACGCCGGAAACGAGCACGTCGCAGCGGTGCTTGCGCGGCGCGAAGTCCACCTCCTCGGCCGGCGCCGAATAGCCGGGCTCGCCCGTGAAGGTGTCCGCCACGATCAACGGCCGCTGCACCGCATGCGGCTGCGCCGGTGCATCGGCATCGTCGAACGGGCCGGGAATGGCGAAGGTGCCTTTCACCACCACGACCAGCAGTTCGCGCCCCGAAGGCTCGACGCCCTGCGTGTAGCCGACGGTCATGCCCGTTGCGTTGACAACTTCCATGGTGTTCGCGCTCCGTCGGTTGGCTCGGTCGGTCGGGCCGGTCAGTTGATCTGCACCGCGCCGCCCTTGAGCCGGTTGACGCCCGTCGAGCGGCTGAGCACATAGCTGCCCTGGATCAGCACCTTGCCCGCGCGCGTCAGCGTGATGCTGGCCTTGCCGCAGCGCAGCACCATCTGCGTCCGCGCGCTCACGAGGAGCCGTTCGCCGTCGGCATCGACCTCCACCTGCGCGGGCGCGGGCACCTCCGGCCGGGGCCAACCCCTGGCGTCGCGCAGCACGCCCATCACGATGGGCCTGGCCGGATCGGCCCGCTCGAACATCAGCACCACGGCCCGTCCGATGTGCGCGCCGTGCAGGTCGATCACGCTGCGCGCGCGCAGCGCCGCCGTGCCGGGCTGCCCCGCGAACACGACCAGGGGGGTGCTTCCTTCATCGGCGATGGCCACCAGTTCGCCGATCACAGCGGCCTGCCATGGGCCCGCGACCGGCTCCTGCGTGGCGTTTGCCGCCAGTTGCGTCTCGATCAGGTCTCTGCCGCTCATGGTCGATCTCCCAAGTGAATCAGTTCTGCAGAATCTTCGAACCCTTCATCACGATGTCGCTGCTCGCCTTGACGTTGATCTTTCCCGAGCCTTCGATCGTGATGTCCTTGCCCTTGATGACGATGGTTCCGTCCTTCTTCATCGTGATGCTCGCGCTGCCCGTGGTGATGGAAATGGAATCGCCCGCGGTGATGACCAGGTTCTTGCCCACCGAGAGCGAATCGTCCTTGCCCACGCTGGCCGTGCGCGCCTCGCTCACGCTGCGCGTCTCGTTCTTGCCCACGTTGGTCGAAAGGTTCGCCCCCACGTCCACCGAGCGGTTCGCGCCGATGCTGCTCGACTGGCTCGCGCCCACGCTGATGGTCTGGCTCGCCCCTACGGTCACCGCCTGCATCGCACCCACGGTGATCTCCTGCGCCGCGCCCACGGTGATGGTCTCGTTCACGCCCACGGTGTGCGTGCGCTGCAGCGCCACGGTGGCCGCTTCGCTCGCGCCCACGGTGATGGTGCGGTTCTGGCCGATGGAAATCGTCTCGTTCAAATCCACCGTTTCCGTGCGGTTCTGGTGGATGGTGATGGTCTCGTTCTTGTCGACCGTTTCCGTGCGCTGGCCGTGCACGGTGATGGTCTCGTTGTTGTCGACCGTCTCGGTGCGGTCGTGCTTGACGTGCACGGTCTCGTCGTGGTCGATGGTCTTGGTGCGGTCGTGGCCGACCCAGTGCGTCTCGTCGTTCTCGACCTCGATGTCCTGGTTCTTCTCGGCATGCAGGTACACCTGCTCCGAGCCCTTCTTGTCCTCGAAGCGCAGCTCGTTGCAGTTGGCCGCGCTGCCCTTGGGCGTGGAGCGCGTGCGAAAGCCGCTCTGCGTGTGGGTGCCGAAGGGAATGGGCTGGTCGTCGTTGTACACGCGCCCGGTGATCAGCGGCCGGTCGGGGTCGCCGTTCAAGAAGTCGACGATCACCTCCTGCCCGATGCGCGGGCAGAAGTAGCCGCCCCAGCCCTTGCCGGCCCAGGGCTGCGACACGCGCACCCAGCAGGTCGACTTCTCGTTGCTCTTGTCGTAGCGGTCCCAGTGAAAGTGCACCTTCACGCGGCCGAAGTCGTCGGCGTGAATCTCCTCGCCCGCCGGCCCCACCACGATGGCCGACTGCGGCCCCGGCATGACCACGCGCGGCGTGAGGCGCGGCGGGCGAAACGGCACGTTCACCGGGAACACGGTGAGCAGGAAAGTGCTGGCGCCCGGCAGGGCCGCCTGCAGCGACGGCGTGCGCGCCACCACGGCCTCGAACGCGGCGCGGGTGTCGGCCAGCACGGCGTCGTCCGCGAGCGCCTCGCGCAGCACGTCGTTCACGCTCATGCTCACGTGCTGTGCCTCGACGTCGGCGCCCTCGTAGCCGGGGTGGCTGGCGACGAAGGTGCAGGCCGCGATCACATAGTCGCTGTCGCGCGTGCCGTCGGGGTCGTCCTTGAAGGTGAAGCTGCGCCCGGCGGCCACGTCGGGCCAGGGCGTGAGCGCCCAGTGGCGCTCGCGGCGCGCGCCGAGTTCTTCGCCGCGCAGCTTGCCCTTGTCGTCGGCGTCGCCGCCGCTGAAGTAGCCGCCCGCGAACTCGAAGGCCTCGAACTCGGCCAGCTCGTGCTTGTCGGGCGTGCCGCCGGCGGCCTCCAGCTTTTTCTTGATGGCCTTGAAGTCGCTGTCGGTGGAGGCGTACTTTCCGGTGTCGAACTGGCGCTCGCCCACCCAGCGCGACACCTCGTTGAAGCGCGCCTCGGCCGCGTCGCCCGGCACGTAGCGCAGCGTGTCGGCCACGGGCAGCTTGTCGTGCGCCAAGTCGCTGGCGTCCGACAGGTGCATGGTGCCCGGCGCGTCGTGCGCGTCGAACCAGTAGTAGATGCCCTCGTCTTCCAGCAACCGCGATGCGAACTGGTAGTCGCTCTCCTGGTGCTGCACGCAGTAGCGGCGCGGCTTGTGGGTGCCGATGACGTTGTCGCTGCGCGTCTTCTTGAAGCGCTTGATGGGGCTGTCCTCGAACACCGCGTCGAGCACCTCGAGCACCGGCTTGTCCTGCAGGATGCGCGAGTTGATGCGCCGCGTGAGCAACCCGAACCACGAGCGCAGCGTGAAGCGGTATTCGAAGAAGCGCCCCACATGGCCCGCGCGCACGAAGCGAACCGCGTGGCCCTGGCAGTGCCGCTCGTGGCGGCCGCCGTCGGCGTCCTCGAAGCCGATGACGATGTCGAACGCGCGCCCGAGGATGTCCCTGGCGTCGATGGCCTTGTTCTCCGACAGCACAGTGAGCTCGTAGGTCGAGGGGCGCGCCAGGGCCTCGTGGCCCACCACGCGCCAGAACATCAGCTCGCCGTTGGCGGGCGAATCGCTCTCGATGCGGAACTCGTGGTCGGCCATGGCCCTGCTCCTTGGCGGCGCGCCGCGCTACGGCGCCAGCAGCAGCACCAGCGTCTGGCTGGGCACGGTGCGCACGCCGGGGCAGTTGGTGCTGTTCTGCAGCGACACGCTGGTCAGGCGCGTGGCGGGCATGCCGTTCCACAGCACGGTGAAGGCGCCCGTGAGATGGCGGCTGGGCCCCATCACCGTGCCCGAGGCCACGCCCAGCAGCACGCCGGCGTTGTCCCCGTTGGTCATCGGAATGGTGGTGCCCAGGTTGTGGGCGGGTGCGCCCATGACCAGGATCGTGGGGCAGTTGGGAATGGCCATCGGCCCCATCGCGATGTTGGGGTACGGCACCGGAATGGGCGACGGCGCGGCGGGCGTGATGCAGACATCGGGAAAGCCCATGTCGGTGCCCATCAGCTGGCAGTTGGCGAACATTTTCTGGCGGCTCCGGGTGGTGTGGCCGCTTCAGCCGAAGTGAATCTGCGCGCCCCGCGCCTTGATGAGCTCGCGGCCGTTCACCAGCGTGTGCTCGCCTTCGAGCCGCAGCACCTGGCTGGCCTCGCGCTCCACGTGCGTGGCGGCCACGCGGTCGATGCCGTCGGTGGTGCGCAGGTAGTGCTTGCTGAAGTGCTGCACGCGGTCCATCACCGAGGACAGCACCGAGCCGACCAGCTTGAGGGTCGTGCCGACCAGGTGCAGTTCGCGGCCCACCACCTCGGCGCTGTCGGTGACCACGCGGGTCTTCTGGGTGGCGACATCGAGCGCACCGGCCTTCAGGCCGACGCGCGCGGCCTCCAGCTCGAGCGCGCCGCCGTCCACGGCGATGCGCAGGTTGCCGGGGCAGTCGAGCACGTTGGGGGTGCCCTCCTCGCGTTGCAGCACGGCCATGATCCAGACCTCGTCGGGCGCGATGCGCAGGCAGGCCACGCTGTCGCCGTCGGCGGGCGCCAGCAGGCAGCTGGCGGCGCGTTGCGCGCGCAGCCGCAGGCCGCCGCTGGCGACGACCCGCGCGCCGCTGGCGTCGGTTCCCAGGATGCCCACGCACCATTCGCCGGCAATCGCCTGGGGGACAGGCTGGCGACGGCGGCTGGCGGGCCTGGATGTGGCGGGATTGGTGTAGCTCATGGCATGTTCCTCTGTGTCTGTGTTCGTGCGCTCAGGCCACCAGCGGCTGCCAGCGCTCGGACTGCGCCAGCTCGGGGTCGGTTTCCAGCGCGCGCGCGCGGTCGGTCGCCTGCGCGTCGTCGGTGTTGGCGCCGTGCAGCACGGTGCGCAGCAAGCTCGCGCGGCGCAGGTCGGCGCTGCCGAGGTCGGCATGGCGCAGGTCGGCATAGGTGAGCTCGGCGCCCGTGAAGTTGGCGCCGCGCAGCATCGCGCCCGCGAAGTGCGCCTGGTAGAGGTCGCAGGCGCTGAAGTCGGCCTGCGGCAGCACGGCACCGGTGAACATCGCTTGCCGCAGCCGCGCGCCCGCGAAGTCGACCCCCTTGCCCGTGGCCGCGCAGAAGATGGCCTGGGGCGCGGTGGCGCCGGCGAACTTCGCGCCGTCGAGCTTGGCGCCCTGGAAGTTGCATTGCGCAAGCGCCACGCCGCTGAAGTCGGCGCCGCCCAGGTCGGTCGATGAAAACTGGCAGCCCTCGAGCGTCAGGCCCGCGAACGACTTGCCCCGCAGCGAGGTCTTGAAGAACACGTTGCGCAGCATGCGCGCGCCGCTCCAGCTCAGGTGGGCAAGGTCGCACTCGGTGACGGTGGTGTAGTGCCAGCGGGTGTCGTCGGCGCACACGTCGAGCAGCACCGATTGGCTGATCACCGCCGAGTCGAGCAGCACGCCGCGCAGCACCGCGTGGTCGAGCCTGCAGCGCGACAGCGTGGCCATCGTCATGACCGATTGCGCCATCTGCGCATGCGCCATGTCGCACTCGGTGAACACCGCGCCGTGCAGGTTGGCATCGCGCAGGTCGACGTGGTCGAGCGTGCAGCGGTTGAACACGGCCTTGCGCAGGTTGGCGCCCGAGGCCAGGGCACCGCGCAGGTCGCACTGGTCGAACACGGTTTCGCGCAGGTCGGCGCCGCGGAAGTCCGTGCCGGCGAAATCGATCCGCGAGAAGATCCCGCCGCCCAGCGACAGGCCGGCATAGGCGCCCTTCTTCAGGTCGAGCCCTTCCAGGGTCTCGCCGAGGCCGACGGCCATCGTCAGCAGCTCGGGGCTCATCGCTGTACGCGGCGCCGCGCTCATGGCGCCGCCTGCTGTTCGGGGGTGAGCCGCGGCCACGTGCGCGCCCGCTTGAGCAAGGCGCCGTCGAAGCTCGTCGAGCCGTCCAGGCGCACGCGACCAAGGTCGGCGCCGAAGAGGTTGCTGCGCCGCAGGTCGGCCCCGCGCAGGTCCGCCGACTGGAAGATCGCGTCGCTGAAGTTCACGCCCGACAACAGCGCGCGGGTGCAGACAGCCTTTCGCAACAGCGCGCCCTTGGCGCTGGCGAGCCGAAGGTCGGCTTCTTCCAGCCGCGCCTCGCAGAGATTGGCGCCGTCCAGCAGCGCGCGGACCAGCTTGGCGCCGCGCAGGTCGCCCGCGCCGAAGTTGAAGTTGCGCAGGTCGGCCTGGCTCAGGTCCGCGCCCGCCAGGCTGCAGCCCTTGACCGCCACCGCGCTCTTGCAGCGGGCCGCCGTCATCAGGGCGCCGTCGAGCTTGCTGGTGACGAAGGTCGCGTTCTCCAGCGTCGCCAGGTGCATGTCGACGCCCGAAAGATCCGACTCGATGAAGCTGCACGCCGACAGGTTCGCCTCCGGCCAGCGCATGCCCTTCAGGTCGAGCTTGTGGAACACCTGCTCGCCCAGGTCGGCGCCCGACCAGTCGGCGTCGCCCCACGTGGTCTCCAGCAGGTTGGCCCGGGCGAAACGGGCGCGCCGCATCTGCGTGCCGGCAAAGGCGCAATGCATCAGCATCGCGCCCGAAAAATCCGATTCATCGAAGACGCCCCCCGCCAGCACGGCCTTGCCGAGGTTGGCCTTGGCGAACCGCGTGCCGATGGCGATCACGCCTTCGAGGTTGGCATGGGCCAGCACCGCGCCCGAGAAGTCGGCGCCCGAGAGGTTGCTGTTGCGCAGGTTGGCGCTCTCCAGCCAGGCGCCCACGAAGTTCACATTCCGCAGGTCGAGCCCGGAAAAATCCGCGCCGGTGAAGTCGATGCCCGCGAACAAGCGGATGCCCGCCGCCACCGCGCGCGCCATCTCGTCGCGCAGCGCGGCGGCCTGCTCGTGCGGCATGGCAAAGGCCGGCGGCTGCATGTGCGCGCCGTGCAGGTAGCCCGTGCGGTGCGCGTCCTCGGCGTGGCACAGCCCGGGAAAGAGCGGCGTCGGGTCGAAGGGTGGCGTTCCGGCACCGGCCTGCACGCGCAGTTGCGCCATCTGGTGGTCCGCGTTCCAGGTCGGCGGACCCCGGTGCTGTACCTTGGCCAGGTCGATGTTCATCGCCTGCGACATGGCCATCGCCCGCTCGATGGCGCCGACCGCTTCCTCGACCGCCGCCCACTGCAGGGCCTCGGCCTCCTTCAGCTGTTTTTCCAGGTAAGGCGGCAGCGCGTCGCCCACCGGCACGTTCTCGCGCGGCGGCATGCGGATGCCCAGCGCGTCCGGGTCCTTGCCCATGGCCACGGCCTTGTCGCGCGCCAGCGTCACTTCCATCTCAGCGCGGCGGCGCTGGGCTTCGCCTTGCAGGCCTTCGGCGGCGAACGGTTCCTTGGCGGCCTCCACGTCGGGGTCGAGGGTGCTCACGCCCTGCGGCAGCAGGTCGCTGTCGACAAGGGCGTGGATCGGGCCCATCTTCGGGTCGGCGCGCTTTGCTGCAGCGTCGAGGTAGTGCGCGTCGGAGCGCGCCTCGCCGATGCGCTCGATGGCGCCCATGAGGCTGACCACGTCGCTGCCGTCGTCGGTGCCGACTTCCGCCAGCCCCTGGAAGATGGCGATGCAGCGCTCGGCATGCGGAAAGAACCACACCGTCGTCAGCCGCAACGGCACCTCGCGCACCTTGGGCTCGCCGGCCGCCATCCTGTAGCCGGCGAACACACGCGCGCGCAGGCCCGGCAGGCGGCCTTCGACCAGGCGCTTTTGCGGGTGCATGTTCTCGAACGAGAACGCCTCGTCGCCCGCGAGCGCGCCGTCCATCCATTGGTCGGGCGGCGCCAGGTTGAAGTAGCGCCAGTCGGTGTCCGGCGCGAAACCCGGCGCGTGCTGCTTCAGGTAGTCGGCGTCGTAGGTGCCGCGGTATTGCACGCGCTGCGGGTGCATCGGGTCCAGCGCGCCCAGGCCGGCGGGCGCGATGGCCTGGTCGGGGCGCAGCAGGCGGTCGTGCGGCAGTTCGATGTTGGGCAGCCACACCGCGCCGCCCGCCTGATCTCGGCCGCGGCCGCCGGTGTTGGCCGGAAAGTCCGGCCCGCCGTAGGCCCTGGACCAGTCCAGCGGCATTTCCTCGAAGGGCCGGGCCTCGCTCGGGTTGGCGCCGTTCCAGTAGCGGTCTCCCAGCACCAGCAGCGTTTTCTCCCGCGTGCCGAAGCGGGCGCGCACCGCGCAACCGGAGGGCCGGTCCGGCGGGGCGAATGCCTTGCCGTGCACCAGGAACTCCGGCGTGAGCTTGGCCACGCCCTCGTCGATCAGCGGCTGGGCCATCTCCTTGGCCAGGAACGACCACATCGATTGCTCGGCCCACAGCGTGCCGTGCTCGGCCTGCGCGAACGGCAGGTGCAGGCAGGCGCTGATGCTCAGGCCGAAGCGCTTGCGAAACTCGATGGGGCGCGTCGACAGGCCGAGCGACTGGGGCTTGAGGATCTGCATCGCGGCGTGTCCTTGCGCCTACAACCCACCACCGCCCGAGCCGCCACCCGAACCCCCGCCCGATCCGCCGCCCGATCCGCCGCCAGATCCCGCAGGCGGCGCCCACGGCGCGGCCGAGCCGCTGTCGTCTTTCGAGGCGGTGCGCGAGCCGTCGGCGTTGGCGGGCACGTTGCCGGCCAGGTCGCTCGCACCCGCGTCGTCCGTGGCACTGGTGGCCGCAGCGGCGGCACCCATGGCCATGAACAGGGGCAGTGCCGGCGGCATGAAGATGCCGGCCGCGGCCGTGCCCGCCGCCATCAGGCCTTGTTCGCGCCGCTTGCGCGTAATGCCGGCCAGCGAGGACAACCGGCCGGCGAGCCCGGGCAGCCCCGCGGCCGTCGCCTCCGCGGACGCCCGGTCCAGCGCTTCGGCCGCATCGGCGTACTGCTGCAGCGTGGCCGCGATGCCCATGACCGCGGTGGCCGCGCCGGACACCGCGCCGATCACGCCGGCCACCGCGCCCGCGGTGGCGGCGCCACCGCCGCCGCCCGGGCTGATGACCTTCAGCGGCGTCAGGTTCACGTCCGCGGTGGAAATCGACTTGATCTCCGGCGCCGCGCAGTTGATGAGCTTCACGGCCAGCGTGTTCTCGATGGCCACGCCCACGAAGTTGCTCATCGCCAGCGACACCGAGTTCTCGATGCTCATGCCCATGAAGGTGGAGCTGGTGATGCCCAGGTTGGCCTCGGAGTTGTTGCCGATGTAGCCGCTGGTGTTGGGCCCGAGGATGGTGGTGTTCGAGCCCACGGCCGTCTGGTCGATGTTGCCCGCGGCCATCATCTCGATGCCGGTGTTGCTCATCAGCTTGATCTTGTTGGCCATCAGGTGCAGCGGCCCGGTCGGCACGGTGATGTACTTGGAGCTCGAGCCCGTCACCAGCCAGTCGATGTGGCCGGCCTCGAAGCTCATCTTCGCGGCCTTGTAGGTGAGGTTGCCGCTGACGGTGATGCTCTGGTTGCCGATGACGTTGCGGGTTTCCCCGGCGCGCGAGGTGTCGGTGCGGGCACCGGTCACGTCGCTCAGGCTGGTGCCCGTGACCATCGTCTTGTCGTCGCTGTCGACGAAGCTGGTGCGGTTGCCCACCACCTGGTTGTTCTGGTTGCCCTTGACGGTGTTCTTCTGGTCGACCACCACCATGTTGGTGTCGTTGCGCGTCACGGTGCTCTTGCGGTCGCGGTCCACGTGGCTGGTCTGGTCCCGCTTGACAGTGATGCTCTGGTCCCGGTCCACCGAGGTCGAGTCGTCCAGCTCCACGCTGCGGCTCATGTTGCGCTCGGCGTGGATGTTGATGTTCTCCTCGCCCTTCTTGTCCTCGAACATGATCTCGTTGTAGTTCGCGGGACCGCCGCCGGGCGTGGAGCGGGTCTTGAAGCCGCTCTGCGTGGGCGACTTGTACGGAATGGGCTGGTCGTCGTTGTAGACGCGGCCCACGATGATGGGGCGGTCAGGGTCGCCGTTCAGAAAGTCGACGATCACCTCCTGCCCGATGCGCGGAATGAAGTACCCGCCCCAGCCCTTGCCGCCCCAGGGTTGCGACACGCGCACCCAGCAGGTCGACTTCTCGTTGCTCTCGTCGTAGCGGTCCCAGTGAAAGTGCACCTTCACGCGGCCGTGGTCGTCCACGTGCAGCTCGTCGCCCTTGGGGCCGACCACGATGGCGGTCTGCGGGCCGGGCATGGTCACGCGCGGCGTAAGGCGCGGCGCGCGGTACAGGCGCTCGGCCGGCATGGCGGTGACGAGGAACACGCTGGCGCCGGTCTGCGCCGCGGCCAGCGCGGGGGTGGCGGCCATCAGCTCTTCGAGCACGGGCAGCGTGTCGGCGTTGACGGCGTCGTCGCGCAGCACCTCGGCCAGCGCGTCGCGCACGGGCCGCGCCGCGGCGGAGGCGCTGGCGCTCACGCCTTCGTAGCCGCGGTGGCTGGCCACGAAGGTGCAGGCCGCGACGATGTAGTCGCCGTTGCGCGTGCCGTCGGGGTCGCCCTCGAACCTGAAACCGCGCCCGGCGGCCACGTCGGGCCAGGGCGTGACGGCCCAGTGGCGGTCGCGGCGCGCGTTGAGCTCGTCGCCGCGCAGCTTGGCGCGCGCCTCGCCGTCGTCACCGCTGAAGTAGCCGCCGGGAAACTCGAACATCTCCAGGTTGGCCAGCTCGTGGTCGTCCGACGAATCGATGTCGGCACCGAGCTTTTTCTTGATGGCCTTGAAGTCGCTGTCGCGCGACGAATGCTTGCCGGTGTCGAACTGGCGCGCGCTGACCCAGCGCGAAATCTCGTTGAAGCGCGGCTCGGCGGCGTTGGTGGCCATGTGGCGCAGCGTGGCGGCGGCGGGCAGCTTGTCGTGCGCGATGTCGCTGGCGTCCGACAGGTGCATGGTGCCGGGTGCGTCGTGCGCGTCGAACCAGTAGTAGATGCCTTCGTCCTCGAGCAGGCGCGACAGGAACTGGTAGTCGCTTTCCTGGTGCTGCACGCAGTACCGTCGCGGCTTGTGGGTGCCGATGACGTTGTCGGCCTTGGTCTTCTTGAAGCGCTTGATGGGGCTGTCCTCGAACACGGCGTCGAGCACTTCGAGCACTTTCTTGTCCTGCACGATGCGGGAGTTGGTGCGTTTGCCGAGCAGCCAGAACCACGAGCGCAGGGTGATCCGGTATTCGTGGTGCCGGCCCATGTGCCCCGCGCGCACGAAGCGCACGGCGTGGCCCTGGCAGTGCCGCTCGTGCGTGCCGCCGTCTTCGTCCTTGAACACGATGACGACATCGAAGGCATGGCCGAGGATGTCCTTGGCGTCCAGCGCCTTGTTCGTCGACAACACCGTGAGCTCGTACGCCGACGGACGCGCCAGCGCCTCGTGCCCCACGATGCGCCAGAACATCAGGTCGTCCTTGGCGGGGGAATCGCTTTCTATGCGGAACTCGTTGTCGGCCATTTTCTTATTGCGCTGGTGGTGTTGTTGTTCGGGGCGTGTGAACAGGCCGCCTCAAAGACAAACAGCAGTCCATCTCAGTCGAACGCGTAGGTGAATTCCGCGTCCTTCACATCGAGCGCGACACGGCGAATCTCGCCGCCGGAGGCCAGCCGCTGCAGGTACTCGACGGAGATGGTCGGCAACACGGTGTTGGTGAGGATGGCGTCGATCACGCGCCCGCCCGACTCCGGGTCCTGGCACCGCGCGACCACCTGGTCGACCACCGCGTCGCTGTAGTCGAACGGCACGCCGTGGTTGGCCTCCACCCGCTTCTTGATGCGGCCCAGCTGCAGCCGCACGATCTTCTTCATCATGTCCGGCGACAGCGGGTAGTAGGGAATGGTGACGATGCGGCCCAGCAGCGCGGGCGGAAACACCTTCATCAGCGGCGCCTTCAACGCATCGGCCAGGCTGTTGGGCTCGGGCAGCAGCTCGGGGTCGCGGCACATGCTCATCACCAGCTCGCTGCCCGCGTTGGTCGTCAGCAAGATGATGGTGTTCTTGAAGTCGATCATGCGGCCCTCGCCGTCTTCCATCCAGCCCTTGTCGAACACCTGGAAGAAGATCTCGTGCACGTCGGGGTGGGCCTTCTCGACCTCGTCGAGCAGCACCACGCTGTACGGGCGCCGGCGCACGGCCTCGGTCAGGATGCCGCCCTCTCCGTAACCCACGTAGCCCGGGGGCGCGCCCTTGAGCGTGGAGACGGTGTGCGCCTCCTGGAACTCGCTCATGTTGATCGTGATGATGTTCTGCTCGCCGCCGTACAAGGCCTCCGCAAGCGCCAGCGCCGTCTCGGTCTTGCCCACGCCCGAGGTGCCGCACAGCATGAACACGCCGATGGGTTTCTGCGGATTGTCCAGCCGGGCGCGCGAGGTCTGGATGCGCCGCGCGATCATCTCCAGCCCGTGCTTCTGGCCGATGACGCGCTGGTTGAGCGTGTCGGCCAGCTTCAGCACCGCCTCGACTTCGTTCTTCACCATGCGGCCCACCGGAATGCCCGTCCAGTCCGCGACCACCGAGGCCACGGCCTGCTCGTCGACCGACGGAAGAATCAGCGGGCTCTCGCCCTGCACCGCGTGGATCTTCGCTTGCAGCTCGTGCAGTTCCGCCAGCAACGCCGCGCGGTCTTCGCTCGCTCCCCCGCTGGGAGAGGGCTGGGGTGGGGGCACGTCGGCCTTCGCATCGCTCGCGGCGCCGGGCGCATCCACCGGCTTGCTCCCCGCCCGCAGCTTCGCGCGCAACTCCAGCAGCCGGTCGACCAGCCCCTTCTCTTCCTTCCACCGGGCGTTCAGCCCGTCGAGCTGCACCTTCGACTCGGCCAGCAGCGTGCTCACCTGCGCCGCGCGCTTGGTCACGTCGATGCCGATGGCTTCTTCGCGCCCGATGATTTCCTGCTCGACCGTGAGCCCCTCGATGCGGCGCATGCAGTCTTCCACCTCGGGCGGCGTGGCGTGCTGGCTCACGGCCACGCGCGCGCAGGCCGTGTCCAGCAGGCTCACCGCCTTGTCGGGCAGCTGGCGCGCGGGAATGTAGCGGTGGCTGAGCTTCACCGCGGCCTCGATGGCCTCGTCGAGCAGTTGCACGCGGTGGTGCTTCTCCAGCACGCTGGCCACGCCGCGCAGCATCAATATCGCCTTCACCTCGTCGGGCTCGGGCACCTGCACCACCTGGAAGCGGCGGGTGAGCGCCGGGTCTTTCTCGATGTATTTCTTGTACTCGGCCCAGGTGGTCGCGCCGATGGTGCGCAGGTTGCCGCGTGCCAGCGCGGGCTTCAGCAGGTTGGCCGCATCGCCGGTGCCGGCGGCGCCGCCCGCGCCCACCAGCGTGTGGATCTCGTCGATGAACAGGATGATGGGCGTGGGCGAGCTCTGCACCTCGTCGATCACCTGGCGCAGCCGCTGCTCGAACTCGCCCTTCATGCTCGCGCCGGCCTGCAGCAGGCCGATGTCGAGCGTGAGCAGCTTCACGTCCTTCAGCTGCGGCGGCACGTCGCCGCGCGCCAGGCGCTGCGCGAAGCCTTCCACCACCGCGGTCTTGCCGACGCCGGCCTCGCCGGTGAGCAGCGGGTTGTTCTGGCGGCGGCGCATGAGGATGTCGACGATCTGGCGGATTTCCTCGTCCCGCCCGGTCACCGGGTCCATCTCTCCCTTCTTCGCTTTTTCCGTGAGGTCGACAGCAAACTTCTTCAGCGCGTCGCCCTTGCCCATGGCGGCCGGCGCCATGGCGCCCGTGTCTTCTCCCGGCGCGCCGCTGCCCATGCCGGTGCCGTCCTGCGCGCGCATCTGCGCCTCGGGAGAGGCATCGCACACCTTGGCGAAGTTGTCGGCCAGGTCTTCGACCTTCACCTTCTCGAACTGCTTCGACAGGTTGAACAGCGGGTTGCGCAGGCTCTGCGTCTTCAGCATGCCCACCAGCAGGTAGCCGGTGCGCACCTGCGCCTCGCCGAACTGCAGGGTGGCGTAGGTCCATGCACGCTCGATGGCGTTCTCGATGTGCGGCGAGAAGTCGCTGATGGCGGTGGCGCCGCGCGGCAGGCGGTCGAGCGCGGCGGTCATGTCCTTGGCGATGACGGACACGTCCAGCCCGTAGTGCTGGATCACGCGGTGCAGGTCGGAGTCCTGCGCCTGCAGCAGCTGGGCGAACCAGTGCTCCAGCTCCACGTACGGATTGCCCCGCATCTTGCAGAACACCGTCGCGCCTTCGATGGCCTTGTAGGCCAGCGCGTTGAGTTTTCCGAACAGGGCGGTGCGGCTGATTTCGCTCATGGGAGGACTCCGTATCTCTTCTAGACGAATGAAGCTGTGACGATTGAAAGGCCCGCGCGCATCAATGCGCACCTGCCGGTTGACTGCCGATGCGCACGTCGGCCGCATCGCGCTGGCGCGGCCGCTCGCCGAGCCACGAGACCCAGCCCAGGCGCGGCGCGTTGCCCCTGGCGCTGCCCAGCCGCGTGGAGGGCACCTGGGCCTTTTCGAGCATCAGCTCGGCGTCCCACTCGAGCTCGTCGCCCAGCAGCTGCTGCATCCAGCGCTGCAGCACGGGGCGCGCGTTGCCCACCTCGGCCGTCGGCAGGAACATGCGGTATTGCGCGAGCGTGAGCGGCCCCAGGTGCAGGCGCACGCGGTGCTGGCGGTCCCACGCGCGCGTGCCCAGCATCGCGCCCATGCCCATGGAGCGCGAGCTGTCGCCCTGCCCCAGCCGCGTGAGCTCGTCGGCGGGCAGGCGCATCCAGTGGCCGACCCAGCGCTCCAGCGTCACGGGCACGCCGAAGTAGCTGCACAGCACGCGCTCCACGCTCTCCACGTTGTGCACGCGGCGCGCGAGCCAGCCCGAGAAGTGCAGGCGCGCGTCGTCGTGGATCTCGTCGCGCTGCGTGCGCCCCGGCGTGCCGATGCCCACCAGCGCGCCCACCTGCAGCCTGAAGCGGTCTTCGCCCGGACGGTCCAGCGCCACGGCCGGGCGCGACTGCGCCCACGCGCGGTAGAAGTGCAGCGAGAAGCGGTGCGAAAAGCTGTCGAGAAACGCCAGCCACGTCGGGTCGCCGAAGTTCAGGCTGCGCTCGCGAATGAAGTCGCTCAGGTGCACCGGCAGCGGCCCGTTGGGGCCGATGTAGCCGAAGAACTGCTGGCGCAGCCGCGGCGGCGAATGCGCGGTGGCGGGCTCGAAGCGGCTGAAGCTCGCGGGCGCGAACGACAGCGAAGGCTCCTGCCCCACGCGCACCGGCTCGGCGCCGGGCAGCAGCGCCCGGCCCCAGCGCGGCGTGGTGCGCGCGACCGATTCCAGCCGGCGCATCACCGCGAAGTAGTCGTACGCCCACGGTTGCGCCGACCACGCCTGCAGCGCCGCGTCGACGCGGGTGCGTACCGACTCCCCCGGGGCTTCGTCCCCCCCCTCGCGGACGAGGGGGCGATCGCCTTCGGGCGGCCGAGGGGTGCTCACAGGATCTGCCGCGTTCCGCACAGCGGCCTCCAGCGCATGGTCTCGCCCTTGCCCGCCACGCGCAGCACGGTCTCGACGAAATGGTTCACCTCGACATGGCGCGACAGGAAGCGCGCGAGCACGGCACCGAACAGGAACGCGCTGTGGCCGTGAAAGGCGTCCTTGTCGACCTCCAGCGTCACCTCCAGCCCGCGGCCGAAGGCGATAGGGCCCTTCAGCGGCAGGCGCCGCGCCACCGGCTTGCTCTTGACCGACAGCAGGCCGCGCACCTGGCCCTGGCGCATTTCGTCGGCATGCACGGCGTAGAGCATCAGTGTTTCGCGCAGCGCGGCGGCGCCCTGCTCGGGCGTGCTGTCGGACAGCGACAGGTAGTTGAGCGCCAGGTGGTCGACCACGCGCCAGCCCAGCCCCTGGCTCACCACCGGCGACACCGGCCGCGAAGGGCCGCGCACCATGCGCACGCGCTGCACGGGAAAGGAGTCGACGCAGTCGAAATCGTTCTCGCGGCCCAGCGGCATCAGCAGCGGCAGGTCGCGGTTGGTGCACAGCGCGGTCACCGCCAGCTGGCGCAGCGTGGCCGCGTACGGCGCCTGCTGCGGATCGACGATCTGCATGTAGACCTCGGAGCCGATGTGGCTGCTGCGGTGGCCCTCCGCGCGCTGGCGCACCGACAGCATGCGCGGCTCGCGCGTGGTCGTGAAGTAGGCGGGGTGGCTGCTGCGGCTGCCGTGAAAGGCCGAGTAGAAGGGCAGGAAGGGCTGCTCCGCCGCCGTCGCGGCATCGGGGCCCGGCACGCCATGGCCGATGACCTCGGTCACGGTGTGCACCTCGAAGTCCTGCGGGCGCGTGCGGTCGGGCACCAGGTGGAACTGGCTTACGCCCTCGCTCATGGGCACGCGGTCCAGCCGCTTGGTGAACAGGTTGACGGCCGGCACGCAGTGCAGCTGCACGTTGTCGGCGCTCACCAGCTTCTCGAGCGCCGCGTCGCCGCGCGAGAACAGCAGCACGATCTCGACCTCGTTCACCGGCATGGCCGCGAGCAGCGCCTTCAGCCCACCGACCCGCACGAACTGGAAGCGCTGCGGAAACGCGAAGTACTCCTGCAGCAGCCTGAAGCCAGAGAAGCCCGTGGCCGTGGTGGGCAGCAGCGCCTCGTCTTCCTCGAAGCCGACCGCGCCGATGGCGCTGGCCGGCAGGCTCTGCGCCGTGCCCTGCAGGGCACCGCCGGGGCCGAGCGGACGAACCAGCACGCCGATGGGCTGGCCCAACGCGCATTCATGCAGCTGCCAGGCCACGTCTTCGGCGCCGCCGAAGTGCAGCACCAGCTCGTCGAGCGCGATCTGGCTGAAGTCCAGCCCCGCCGTGGCGCGCAATGCGATGCGCAGGCCGCCGCGGATGGCGCGCGACTGCGGGTGCGCGTTCAGCGGAAGATCAGGTGCGTAGGTGAAGTACTGCGCGCGCTGCACCTCGACGGGCCAGATGCGCAACGCGCTCGCGGTACGGAACTCGCAGTGCGTGTTCTGCCCCACCGCCTGCCGCGCGCGCAGGCCGCTGCCGCGTGGCAGCAGCGGACCGGTCGCGAGGTTCGCGTCTTCAGGGTCGGGCACGAAGTTGACGACCACCATCGCCGGCGTGGGCGCGAGGAAGTGCGGATAGACGATGTCGAGCAGGTGGCCCGTGAAGCGCGGGTACTCCGCATCGAGCTTCAGGCCCACGCGCGCCGAAAGAAATGCGGTCGCCTCGATGAGCCGCTCCACATACGGGTCGGCCACTTCCTGGCCCTCGATGCCCAGGCGGTGCGCGATCTTCGGGAACGCGCGCGCGAACTCGGCGGAGCTTTCGCGGAAGTAGCGCAGTTCCTGCTCGTAGAGACTCAGCAGCCGAGGGTCCATGGCGGACTACTCACCTTGGGTTTTGCGCCATGTCCACGATCTCGATGCGTCCCTCTTCGAGGTCTACGCGGCTTCGCATCAGGAACTCGAGCGGTACCGGCTGCGCCCACAGCATGCCGCGTATCTGCAGGCCGATGCTGTTGTGGGAGTCCAGTGCCGGGCCTTCCATGACGAGTTCAACTTCGAGGGTGCGGGACAAAATGCGCGGCTCGAACTGCAGGATTGCGTTCTTCAAAGCCTGTTCCATGCTGACACGCTGCACCGACGAGGTGAACTGGCCAGACAGCATAGGCAATCCGTAGTTGATGACCGAGCGTGCCGCGTTGGGGTACTGCTTGTCGTCCATCGACAGGCCATGGCCCGTGGCGTTGAAGAGCCAGCCCAGGTCGCGCAGCACGGCCTGCCGCAGCGCCTGCTTGGTCAGCGTGCGCTTCTCGTCGCCCTCGCGCTGCTCGTCGGGCGCGTGGTCGACGAGGCGGTCGAGCAGCGAGGGCTGCAGCCGCTCCTGCGCGGTGAGTTCAGGCATCGCGCGTGCCCTCACTTTCGCTTTCGTTCCCGCTCTCTCTCTCGCTCTCGCTCTCATTTTGGGCTTGGGTGAACAAGATCTCGCGCACGTCCATCAGCGCGTACTCGCCGGCATCGCTGCCCAGCACGCGCTGGCCGTGGCCGGCCCACACCTCGGGGCGCAGCTCGCGCCATTCGGTCTTGCGCGCAAGGCTCAGCTCGCCGTCTTCGCACTTCTCGGTGCCTTCGTAGCGCGTGGGAATCAGCGCCAGCGTTTCACCGCCGTTCTCGAACTGCAGGTGCGCGGGCATCCACACGCAGTCGCGCAGGTCCTCGGGCGGTTCGATCTTGATGTGCGCGAGCCGCGCGTAGGGAATCCAGTAGTACTTGCCGTTGACGAAGGCCTCCAGCACCGGGCCCAGGCGCATGTCGGCATCGGCGAGCCATTCGAAGGGCACGCCGTCGATGGTGCCCGCGATGGCGGGCGCACCGTCGAAGGCGCGCTGGCGCAGGTCTTCGGCCAGCGCGCTTTCACCGCGGCCCTGGCGCAGCAGCGACTCGATGAGCAGCGCCAGCCACTCGTCGGGCTGGCCGAAGATCATCGGCGTGCGCGTGCCCGCGAACACCTCGGCGCGCAGGCCTTCGCAGCGCACGGCCTCGCCGTACACCTGCTTCATGGGCACGGCCAGCGCATCGAGTTCTGCCGCCACGGTGAGCTGGTTGAGCGCGCGCTCCCACTGCCCCAGCACGCACAGCAGCTGCGCCATGAACACGCGGTGCTTGCTGTCGGCGGGCTTGGCGCGCACGTCGTCGCTCAGGGCCTTCAGGGCGGCCACCGGGTCGGCGGCCTTGAGGAATTCGGCGGCGGTCGTCATGGGGTGTGCTCCTTGAATGGGTGCATGGGGTGCGGCTGCATCGCGTGCGGGGTCATCACGTGCGGTTTCTTCATGCGCGGGTGAACTGGCATTCGCGCACCGCGCCGCGCGCGCCGGTCGACTTCTGCGGCGCCGACTTGAGCTTCAGCGTGCGGTAGCTGATGGAGATGAGCTCCGACGGCACGCCCCAGTTGCCGCCGGAGTTGAGCACCAGGCGGCACACGCGCGCGTTCTCCAGCACCATCTCGAAGATGGGCTGCGCCTCGGTGGAGCGCTGGTCGCCGCCGGCCTTGAAGGCGCTGACGATGACCTTCAGGTCTTTCTCCTGCGCGCGCAGCAGGCTGGCGATGGTGGCGGTGGCCGCGTCGCTGCGGCGCGCGACGATCAGGTTGTTGGGCACCACCTGGTTCTGCGCCGACGACTCGGGCACCTGCACCGACCAGTAGTAGCCGCCGATGCTCAGGCGCGCCTTGCCGTCTTCGAAAGACCGCTCGAGCTCGCCTTCGACGGGTGCGCCCTTGTTCTCGATCATCATGACCAGGTCGACCTCTGCGGAGCCGGTGCCCACCAGGTCGTAGAAGCGCCGCGCGTCTTCGGGGCTCCAGGAGCCGTCGTCTAGAAATGCCATATCACCTCCGGTGTTCGAAAAGAAACTGAATCGGAAACGGGTGCGCTTGCCTCATGGCCGCGCTCCGCCGTCGGGCCCGGTGCCGCGGCGCAGCAGCGCGGCGAACACCTGGCGCTCGCTGCGTTCGGCCGGCGGCTGGCCACCGCGCACGCGCACCTGCGCCACCTCGGCCTGCACGCCTTCGGCCTGCGCGGACGCCATGCCGAACAGGCGCGGCGCGCTGTAGGGCGTGGCGGGCACGGCCATGACCAGCAGGCGCGCGTCGCCACCCGCGTCGAGCCACGGCAGGTCGAAGCGCTTGACCGCGGGCTGCTCGGGCGTGCCGCGCTTGAAGCGGTTGCTCTCGCCGGGCTCGTCGGGGTACACCGACTGCAGCGTGCCGCGCGCGTCGATGCCGGCCACGACCAGGTCCAGCGAGCGGCCGCTGGTGTTGCGCACGTTCAGGCGCAGGCGCTCGCCGGTCGCGAGCCCGGGCAGCGCTGGCAACGCGCCGGCGGCTTGCGCGACCGGCGTGCTGCGCAGCATGCGATCGGCGCTCCAGACCTCCAGCGCGGCGTCGAAGCCGTCGAGCTGGCCCTCCTTGGCATAGGCCTGCAACTGGGCGAGCCACTTGAGCTGCGCCAGCGCCTGCAACCGGCGGCGCAGCGCGGCGGTGTCGGGCACGACCACGGCGGACACCGTGGTGCCGAACATCGGCGCGAGCAGCTCGATGCGGTGGCCCGCGGCGCCCAGGTCGGTCCAGCGCACGTCGGCGTTCGCTGCGTCCTCGGCCGTGCGAATGGCGGCCGGGTAGTCCAGGCTCAGGCCGGCGGGCAAGGGCTTGTCGGCGCGCACGCGCAAGGCGATGGCGGCGGGCTCGGTGAGCGGCGTGACGCTCCAGAAGGCGCTGCCGGCCACGTCCTTCAACGCGGCGGGCACGGCGAGCCCCGCGGCGCCCAGCCTGGCCTGCGCGACCGTGCCCGGCGCGCTGCGCACCGTGCCGTCATCGAGCGTGGCCAGTACGCGAACCGGCAGCTGCGGCGCGAGCCCGTCGAGCAGGCCCGCGCCGATGGCCAGGCTGTCGCCGCTGCGCTGCGCGCGCCACACCGGGCGCGTGGACGCGGGCGCGCCGCTGTTGGCGAACAGCGGCGCATCGAGGTTGCCCTCGGCCACCGGCGAAGGCAGCTCGCGCGTGGGAAAGCGCTGCGCGAGCTCGTCGATGACCGGCGGGTACAGCGCGAGCACGCCGTCGAACAGGTCGCGCCAGGTGGCGGGCTTGCGCGACAGCGCCTCGACCACGGCCCAGGTCAGCAGGCCTTGCGCGCGAGCGTTGCGCGCCTTGCGCGGCAGGCGCAGCTCGGGCGTGATCTGGTGGCTCTCGGAGGCGAAGAAGGCGACGTAGCGGGCGCGCGGCACGGACTCGGCCGGCAGGGGCAACACCGGCACGGGGGTTGCGCGCGCGGATGATGGCGCGGACACGTTCCCGCCGGTGAGCTGCATCGAACGCAGGCCGCGCCAGCGCACCTCGTCGTCGCCCGCGCCTTCGGCGGTGGCCGGCGCATCGACGCTGCCGCGCGTCATGGAGTTGGCGGAGCAGGTGTCGAACACCGAGGCGACGAACACGTTCTTCGCGAGAAAGGCCTGGATCCATGCGTCGAAGTCGGCGTCGCGCAGGTCGCCGCTGAGCACGGTGTCGGCGCCGAGCGTGCCGCGCACGTCGCGCGCGAGAAAGTTCTCGGACAGGCCGTCGGGCTCCTGGTAGCGCTTGGCCACGTCGCGCAGGCGCGTGCCGTGGCCGGAGAAATACAGCAGCACGAAGTCGCCGCTCTTCGATTGCGCGAGCAGGCGCGCAAGCGCTTCGTGGATGGCCTGGGCCTCGGGCAACGCGGCGCCGGGCACGCCGTCGGCAAGCGTGGCGATGTCGGGCGCGGCGAAACCTTGCTTTAGCAGGGCTTCGCGCATGAGCATCACATCGTTGCGGGGAGCCTGCAGCCACAGGGCCTGCGGCTGGTTGACGAGTTCGGAGACGCCGACGAGCAAGGCGCGCGGGGTGGCGAAGGCGAGGCTGCCGCAGGCAAGCAGCCAGAGCACGAGCAGCGCCTGCAAGATGCGCTGCTGTCTTGCTCCTTCCCCCTTTGGGGGAAGGCTGGGATGGGGGCACGCAGGGCGCTCGACAGACACGCCGCTTGCCCCCACCCCTACCCTCCCCCGGAAGGGGAGGGAGAAACGCAGGAGCAGGGCGGCGCGCGTCATTGCCGCTCCGACGCCGGCCCCGCCGATTCGACCAGCGGCGATGCCGCCAGCACCGCCAGCGCATCCACCGGCTCCGGCACGCGCAGCAGCCACGCCCCATTGCCGCCGGGCCCGCCCACCACGTCCGCGGAGATCGACTGCAGCAGCCGGTCGGCCTCGTCCATGCGCACGCCTTCTTTCCAGCGCATCACGAGATCGACCCTGACGGTTGCAGCCGCAGGCGCGGCCGGCACGTCGCGAAAGCGCACCTCGTCTTCGTCCGACGCGTCGCGCCCGCCCAGCAGCCCGATGTTCTGCACCAGCACGCACAGCGCCAGCACCGCGAAGGCCGGCCGGGCCCAGCCCTCGGCGCCGAACCAGCGGCGGATGCTGCCCCACCAGCCGCCCTCGGGCCTGGGCTGCGGCCTCGCGCGCGCAGGAGCGACGTCCTCCCCTGCATCGACCTGCGGCTGCACCCGCGCCCTGCCCAGTTGCAGCCCCGCATTGCGGTACAGCCCCTGGTAGTCGATCCGCGGATCGTGCGGGCCCAGCGGCGTGCCCGACAGCACCGAAAACGCCCCGCCCACCTCGCGCAGCGCGATGCGCCCCGGCTCGGGCGCGATGTCCGGCGCGGCATGCGCGGCCCATTCGTCGTGCACCGCGCGCATCGCCGCGAGCCGCGTGGCCGAGAGCTCGCCCAGCACGCGCGCGCGCAGTTGCGGGCCGGGTTGCAGCGTGACCACGTTCCAGGTCTGCACCACGCCGAACATCGGCTCGAAGGGCTCGTCGTCGGGTTCCAGCAGCACGTCGAAGGCGCCGGCCCAGTCGGCCTCGCCGGCGGCCATCCAGCCCTGCCAGCGCTCGCCGTCGGTCTCGATGCAACGGTCGAGCAGCACGCCGAGCAGCCGCCCCTCGTGCACCACGCTCACCAGCCGCCCCGGCGCCCAGCGCGCGGGAAAGGCACGGCGTGCGACGGCCTCGCGGCGCCGCGCCAGTTCGGCCAGCGGCATCAGCAAATCGACGGCGCCGTCCATGCCCGCGGGTTCGGCGCCCGGAACGGAGGTCGAACCCGTGGGCATGGCGACCACGGCCACGCCAGGCACGTCGTCGGCTTCCGCTTCGGGCACGGCCGCGCCGGTCTCCAGCGCATTGCGAATCACGCTGAGCGGGGGCCAGAGGTCGGTGGTCATGGCGTCTGTTCCTGAATGGCTATGTCTTCAGGCATAAGACGCTTCAGCCCCCAGGATTTTGAAAACCTGCAGGATCGCGGCCATGTTCTCGGGCGCCAGCGCGATGCCCAGCGTCTGCTGCAGCCAGCCGCCGAGCCGGGTCTTTCCGTAGTCCGCGGTGAGCCCCTCGCGCTTGTGCACCAGCCCCAGGCGCCCCGCGCGGTAGTGGTACGAGGCAATGGCGTGGCGCGACGCAATTCCCGACAGCCCGCCCTCGGCCTCCTGGCCGAAGCCCTCGCACAGCAGCAGGCGCTCGGGCTCGGGCAGCCCGGCGATGAAGGCGCGCGCGGCCAGCTGCACGGCCTGCGCGCTCAGGCCGTGCTCGGCCAGGCAGCCGTCGAGGTCGTTGCCCGCGCCGAGCGCGTCTTCGAGCTGCGCTTCGCTGACCTGGTCGCCGATGGAGAGCTTGCGCCGGAACGAGCTGGCGCGCGTGCAATCGATGAGGTAGCGGCGAAAGTACGCGCACAGCGCGAAGGCCGTCGACGGCGCGCTGTGGGCCGCGCGGTCTTCGGCTTCATCGCCTTTTTCTGCTTCGGCTGCGTTGGGGTCGGCGGCGTCGATGTTCAGCCGCAGCACCTTCACGTAGATGAACTGCGCCACCAGCTCCTGCCGCCCCTCGCCCAGCACCTGCAGCTCGGGCGGGTTGCAGGCCCGCAGCGCGTCGCCCACGATGCGGTACATCGCGCCCATGTCGTTCGGCGACAGCGCCTGCCGGCGCCGCCAGAGGCGCACGAGCTCGCTGCTTTGCGCGGACGAGAGCGTTTCCTGCATGAGGGGTCGAAGCCGCGCGGCCCGCTCAGTCGTCGACGCAGCTGCCTTCCGACGGCACCAGGCACTGCGGCAGGTCGGCGCCCACCGCGGCGCCGCGCGTGCGAATGGTGGAAGACACCGCGGCCTGCGCCACGGCCAGGCCGCGCGGCAGAAGAATCCACAGCTGGCCGCGCTCCTTCATGCGGCGCGCGTTGGTCGCGGCCTGCTGGCCGTTGCCGAAGAAATAGTCGGCCCGCACCGCGCCGCGAATGGCGCCGCCGGTGTCCTGCGCGATGGTCAGGCGCTGCATCGGCGCGCCGCTGCCGGGCGTGCGCGTGGACACGAACACCGGGTAGCCCAGCGGCGTGCTGCGCGGGTCCACCGCAATCGAGCGCCCCGCCGACAGCGGCACGCCGAAGGCGCCCACCGGTCCGCCGACCGGCGAGGTGGCCTCCTTGAAGAACACGTAGCTCGGGTCCTTGATGCCCGAGCCCGCCACCGCGCCCGCGGCACGGCGCCCCGGCACGACGACCGGCCCGCTGGCCACCGGCCGCGCGAGCGTGAAGCCGCGCGTGCGAATGGCGCCGCTGTCCACGGCGCCCGCAGCCCCCGCAGCGCCCGCGTCGTCGTCATCGCCGTCGTCGAGCTGCAACTCGATGGACGAGCCGCGCACCTTCACCGGACTGCGCGGCTTGCCGTTGGCCGCCTGCGCCAGCACCGGGCGGAAGGGCTGGCCGTTCTGCTCGGCGTAGGCCACGCGCACGATGTCGCCGTTGGCCATCTTGATGCGGCCCGAGCCCTGGATCTGCATCTCGTACAGCGCGGTGGCGCTGCTCACGAAGGCCAGCACCTTGGCGTTGGGCGCGCCCTTGGTCTCGATTTCTTCGCGCGTGTAGTACGGCAGCAGCTGCTTGCCCTCGATGCGCAGGCGCACCTTGCGGTCGAGCGTGTCGCGCGCGATGCCCGACAGGTCGAGCACGTACAGGCCCGGCGCGCCCATGTCGCGCGTGCTCAGGCCGGTCTGCACCAGCACGTTGCGGCCTTCCACGCGCGCGGCCACGGTGGTGTTGCCCGCGGGCAGCTTGCGCGCGTCGGCGAACAGCATGTCTTCCGGCTGGCCGTACACGGGGTAGATGAAGGGCGCGCCGTACTGGCGCGCGCCCGCGATCTCGGGCTCGAAGTAGCCGGTGACCACGCCGTCGGGGCGGCGGTCGTCGTCGCGGATCTGGTACGCCGAGAACTCGCTTTCGAAGAAGCCCCGGATGGCGTTGGTGCTCTTGCCGTCGACCCGCAGGGCGCGCGCGCACACATCCTTCCACTCCGCACCGCGGCCGGTGAGCACCTTGCAGCTGCCGAGAAAGGCGGGCCAGCTCTCGGAGAAGTCGTCGCGCGACCAGCCCGGCACCGCGTCGAAGCTCACCGAGGTGTAGGTGGCCAGCTGCGTGGAAAAGGTGCGCGCCTGGCCGGCCACGCTCGCACCCGCGGGCGGCGAGGGGCGCGGGCTCGCGGTGTCAGGTGGCGTGGCCGCGGCGCTGGTGGTGGCGGCCGGTGGCGGCGCGGCGCAACCGGCCAGGGACGCCAGCGCGGCGGCCGCGGCCCAGCGAAGTGCGCAAGAGACGAGCGGATGCTGCGGGGTGTTCATGAAAGCCTCCTTGGTCCGTAGATGGGCGGCCCGGAGGCCGACGCCCTACAGACGATTACTTCTCGACGATTTTGAAATTCGCGACGCCGTAGACGTCGTTGCATGGGGCGCCGCCCGAACCACTTGCACCACCTGAACCGGCCGGGCACACCGGCTTGCCCAGCAACGGCGAAGGCCCGCTGCCGCGCGTGGCCTCCAGCGCGGCCAGCACCGGCAGCGGAAACACGGGGAACACGCCGTCGTTCTGCACGCCGGCGGCGCTGAAGTCGCGCTCGTGCTCGCTCACGAGCACCGCGAACTGGTCGGTGCCGGCCGGGCCGCCCGCGTCCATCGGCCACGAGGCGCGCGGCAGCGACAGGGTGCCGCCCGCGGTGATCTTGTTGTACTTGTCCAGCAGGTTGGGGAACAGCAGGAACATCTCGCCGCCGCTGGACAGCAGGAACACGTAGACGAAGCCCTCGCGCTTGCTGCGCACCTCGAAGGCCAGGCGGTCCTTGCCGATCGTGACCTCGGGCTTCCTGGGCGCGGCCGTCACGTCGAAGCCGGCGGCGGCGCCGGCCGCGAGCGACAGCAGCGACTCGGTGGGCGTGCGCGGGGCCGGGGGTGGCGCCGGGGCAGGCGGTGGCGGCGGCGGTGGTGGCGCTTCGGCGACCTTGGTGTCGGTTTGCTGCTGCTGGGGCGGCGGCGCTGCGACCACGGACGGCTTCGTGCCGTCGCCGGCACCGGAACGCCCCTGCAGCCACCACCAGCCACCGCCGGCCGCGACCGCGAGGACGGCGAGCGATGCGAGAACGGCGACGGTCTTGTTGCTCTTCGTGCCTGCGCTGCCCGCGTTGCCCGCGGATGAAGAGGCCGGTGACGGGGCTGGTGCCGGTGCCTTGCCACCCGACTTGTTGATAGCCTTGTTGCCGCTGGCGATGACGGTGGCCGCGTCGGCATTGGCCGCACCGGTGCCCGTGCCTGCGCTGCGCGGCGGTTGCGTGCGCGGCATCTGCGCGATGGTGTGCCCTGCATCGAGGTCGAGCGCCTCGCGCAGCTCGGCCATCGACTGCGGGCGTTGCTCGGGCCGCACGCCCAGGCCCGCGTCGATGGCTTCCAGCAGCCGCGGGCTGTAGCGCTGGCGCAGGATGTCGTTGCCCGCCAGCGGCACGTAGCTGTCGGACAGCAGGCGCGCCACCGACGGCGGCGGCGCGCGCCCGCACACCGCCACGTGCATCACCGCGGCGAGCGCGTACACGTCGGTCCATGCGCCTTGCGACATGTCGGGCATTTCGGCGTACTGCTCGATGGGCGCGTAGCCGGGCTTGAGGATGACGGTGATGGCCTGCGTCTTGTCGGTGATCACGCGGCGCGCGGCGCCGAAGTCGAGCACCACGGGCCGGCCCGAGCCTTCGAGCAGGATGATGTTGTCGGGCGCGATGTCGCGGTGGTAGCAGTTGGCGCCGTGCATCACCGCCAGCGCCTGCGTGACGCCGTCCATGATGCGCAGCAGCCAGCCCTCGTCCACGCCCGCGGGAATGGCCACCAGCGCCTCGCGCAGCGTGTCGCCGCGGTAGAAGGGCATGACCATGTATGTGGTGCCCTTCTCTTGCCAGAAGCGGTAGACCTTCAGCAGCGAGGGGTGGTCGAACTGCGCGAGCAGGCGGGCTTCGTTGATGAAGCTGCGCATGCCGAGGTCGAAGGTTTCGCGGTGTCTTTCCGACAGGGGGACCACGGTGCCGTCGTGCTGTCTCGTGGACAGGGAGGTCGGCAGGTATTCCTTGATGGCGACGACGCGTTCCAGCGTGTGGTCCCAGGCTTCGTAGACGACGCCGAAGCCGCCCTGGCCTATGACGCGGGTGACTTCGAATTCTGCGAGGCGGCTGCCTACGGGGAGGAGGCCGGCTTCGTGAGGGGACGATGTTGTCGATGCGCCGGGGGCTGGCGCGGTGCCTGAATGGCTGGTGGTTGCGGCGCCGGCTGTGATGACTGTGGCGGATGTGTCGACTGTTGCCGTTGTCGGCTGCGGCTGCTTGGGTACAACGCGGGTGCGGTCGTCTTCGGAGTTGTCGGGGGTCATCGACGGGCTCCTTTTTTTGTGCTGTCTTGAGTTCTCTTTCCGGGGCCGGGTCTCGCCCCGGCGGGCGATCTACTTTCTTTTGCTTCGCCAAAAGAAAGTAGACAAAGAAAAGGC
>NZ_JBFUPJ010000012.1:0-253253 GCF_041355175.1 Variovorax sp. RCC_210
GAAGGCCCCGGCATCCCCGACATCGCACTGGCGATGCGCGACGGCCATTCGTCGGGCAGCACGCCGGGCACCGGCCTGGGCGCGGTGCGCCGGCTGGCGAACGACTTCGACATTCACTCCGCGGTGCCCGAGGGCACCGTGAGCGTGGCGCGGGTGCGGCCCACGCCGGCGGCGGAGACCGTCGACGCGGCGCCGTCGTCGCTGTCGTCACCGTCGGCCCCGCTGCACATCGGCGCCATCTGCCTGCCCGCGCCGCACGAGACGGTCAGCGGCGACGGCTGGGCCGCCGCCATGCATGGCGGACCCGACCCGCATGGCGAGCACGGCGAGCAGCTGCTCACCGTGCTGATGGCCGACGGCCTGGGCCACGGCCCCGAGGCGGCCAAGGCCTCGCAGGCCGCCACGGCCGCTTTTGCCGCGGCGCCCGACGCCGACCTGCGCGACACCGTGCAAAGCGTGCACCGCGCGCTGCAGACCACGCGCGGCGCCGCCGTGTGCGCGCTGCGCGTGGACACGGCGGCCGCCAGCGTCAGCTACAGCGGCGCCGGCAACATCGTGGGCCGGGTGCTTTCGGGGGTGTTCGACAAGTCGCTGGTCACCCAGCACGGCACCGCCGGCATGCACATCCGCAAGCCCGAGACCACCTCGCTCGCGCTCCCGCCGCATGCGCTCGTGGTGCTGCACAGCGACGGCATCGAGACCCGCTGGAGCGTCGACGCCATCCGGCCGCTGCTGCAGAAGGATCCCACGCTGGTGGCGGCCGTTCTTTTGCGCGACCATACCCGGCACCGCGACGACGCCACCGTCGTCGTGATCCGCCAAAAGGAATAACCGATGAACAGCACCGTCGTTGACGACCGTGAAGATGCGCTGGCCCAGAGCCGGCGCGAGGTCGACGAGCTGCGCGCGGAGCTCGAGGAGACCAACCGCGGCGTGGTGGCGCTGTACGCCGAGCTCGACGCCCAGGCCGAACAGCTGAAGAAGGCCACCGAGCTCAAGAGCCGCTTCCTGGCCTACATGAGCCACGAGTTCCGCACGCCCATCAGCGCCATCCGCAGCATTGCCCGCCTGCTGAGCGACCGCGTGGACGGCCCGCTCACGCCCGAGCAGGAAAAGCAGGTCGGCTTCGTCGACACCACCGCCACCGAGCTGGCCGAGATGGTCGACGACCTGCTCGACCTGGCCAAGATCGAGGCGGGCCGGGTCGACATCTCGCCGGCCTGGTTCGAGATGGTCGACCTGTTTTCCGCGCTGCGCGGCATGTTCCGCCCGGTGCTGCACAACCCCGACACCGCGCTGATCTTCGAGGAGCCCGAGGGGCTGCCCCGGCTGTACACCGACGACCGCAAGCTCTCGCAGATCTTGCGCAACTTCATCTCCAACGCGCTCAAGTTCACGCCGCACGGCGAGGTGCGGGTGACCGCGGCGCGCGTGGGCGAGGACACGGTGAAGTTCTCGGTGTCCGACACCGGCATCGGCATCGCGCCCGAGCACCACGCGGCCGTGTTCGACGATTTCTCGCAGGTCGACTCGCCGGTGCAGAAGCGCCTGCGCGGCACCGGCCTGGGCCTGTCATTGAGCCGGCAGCTGGCGGTGCTGCTGGGCGGGCACGTGGAGGTGGCGAGCGAGCTGGGCAAGGGCTCGGTGTTCTCGGTGACGCTGCCGTTGCAGATGCAGGGCCAGGGGCAGGCCGGAGGGCGATGACCATGTCGCTCGAACCCCTCATCAACACCTCGATCGACCGCTCTCGCCACACCGTGCTGGTGGTGGACGACAACCCCACCACGCGCTACGCCACCACGCGCGTGATTCGCGCCGCGGGCTTCGAGACGCGCGAGGCCGGCACCGGCGGCGAGGCGCTGGTGCTCGCGTCGCAGCACATCTCGGCCGTGGTGCTCGACGTGCACCTGCCGGACTTAAGCGGCTTCGAGGTGTGCCGCGAGCTGCGCATCAAGCCTTCGACCGCCACGCTGCCCGTGGTGCACCTGTCGGCCACCTTCGTGCGCAACGAGGACAAGGTGGCCGGCCTGAACGCCGGCGCCGACGCCTACCTGGTGCACCCGGTGGAGCCGCCGGTGCTCATCGCCACGCTGCAGGCGCTGATTCGCGCGCGCATGGCCGAGGAAAAGCAGCGCAACAGCGAAGCGCGCTTTCGCGCCATCTACGACCAGGCGCCCACCGGCATGGCGCTGATCGACGCCGAGGGCCGTTTCGCCGACGTGAACCCCGCCATGGTCGCCATGCTGGGCCAGTCGCGCGACGCGCTCATCGGCCAGCCGGTGAGCGCCTTCGCGCCCGAGGAGTGGATGGCCTTCGTGAAGGCGCACACGGCGGGCGACCTGGGCACCGGCACGTCTGCTTCGGGCGTGGCGGGAACGGCTGGTACACCGGTCACGCTCGGCCACGCCGTCCCCCCGAGCGCGCCCTGGAAGGGCGAGTTCCCGCTGCTGCGCCAGGACGGCTCGTGGATCCGGCTCGAATGGACCATGTCCGCGCAGATCGAGCCGGGCCTGCGCGTGGGCATCGCGCTGGACGTGTCCGAGCGCTTCGAGCTCGAGGGGCGCCGCCGCGAAGTGCTCGAGCGCGAGCAGGCCGCGCGCGCCGCCGCCGAGCGCCTGAGCCGCACCAAGGACGACTTTGTCGCCGTGCTCTCGCACGAACTGCGCAACCCGCTCAACGCCATCGGCGGCTGGGTGCATGTGCTGAAGGTGGGCAACCGCACGCCCGAGCAGATGGAAAAGGGCCTGAGCGCCATCGACCGCAGCGTGAAGGCGCAGACGCGGCTCATCGCCGACATCCTGGACGTGTCGCGCATCAGCTCCGGCAAGCTGCGCCTGCACCAGGAATGGATAGAGCCGCGCGGGCTGGTCAGCTCGGCCATCGAGGCGCTGGCCGCGCCGGCCACCGCCAAGCAGCTGACCATCGTGTTCGACCAGGCACCGGCCGACCCGCCGGGCTGGCTGGACGCCACGCGCTTCCAGCAGATCGTGTGGAACCTGCTGTCGAACGCCATCAAGTTTTCCGACGTGGGCGGGCGCATCGTCATCGAGCTGCAGCGCGAGGGCGACCTGCTGCACCTGTCGGTGCGCGACTTCGGCCGCGGCATCAGCCCCGACTTTCTGCAGCACCTGTTCGACCGCTTCTCGCAGAGCGATTCGCCGGACAACCGCTTCCACGGCGGCCTGGGGCTGGGGCTGTCGATTGTGAAGAACCTGGCCGAGCTGCACGGCGGCAGCGTGTCGGCGCACAGCGAGGGCGAAGGCCAGGGCGCCGTGCTGCAGGTGGTGCTGAGCGTGGTGCCCTCGGGCGACGCGCCCATCCTGCTGCTCGACACGCCCAGCCTCGACACCCGGCCGACCGGCTCCCCGGCGCCCACCGACCGCGTGCTCGCCGGCCTGGACGTGCTGGTGGTGGAAGACAACGCCGATGCGAGCGAGATCATGACCGTGGTGCTGGCCGACGCCGGCGCCACCGTGCGCCTGGGCGTGGACTTCGACAGCGCGCTGCAGCTGTTCGAGCAGAAGTGGCCCGACGTGCTCATCAGCGACATCGGCCTGCCGGGCCGCGACGGCTACGACCTGATCCGCGAGGTGCGCCAGCGCGAGCGCGCCCTGGGCAAGCCGCGGCTGTTCTCGGTGGCGCACACCGCCTTCACCCGGCCGCAGGACCATGCCAAGGCGACCGAGGCGGGCTTCGACGCCCACCTGGGCAAGCCGCTGCAGCCGCATGCGCTGCTGGCGCTGATCTGCGGGCGGCCGGCGGGGCCGCTGCAGCAGGCTTAAGAAAGCCTATCGGCCTTTCAGCTTCTCTCGCTTCGCCCCACGCCCCGGCGAAGCAACGGCCCACCCGCTTCGGGTTTCGGCCTTCGCGCGGCCCGGTCCTACAGCCGGGGCCCTTGCGTGCTCCCACTGTTCGCATCCCTTCTACGCGATACACCCGACCGGAGCACCCCCCCATGGCCACACGCACGGACAAGACCAAGATCAAGCCCCAGCCCAGGGACAAGGACAAGACCCCCCAGCCATCCGACATCGCCACCCAGGCCGCTGCCCGCAACACCGACAGCGCGCCCGCCCACCCCGGCCCCGCCGTGCCGGGCGACGGCCCCTCGCAACGCGCCGCCGACACGCAGGCCCTTGCAGCCGCCATGCCGGCCAACACCAACAAGCCGCTGGAGCACGGCATGGACAACGCGCTGTCGCCGCCGCAAGGGCTCGGCGTCACGCCCGCGTCGCGCCTGCCCGGGGGCAGCTCGCTCAGCGAAAGCAGCAGCTCCGACAAGGTCGGCGGCGTCGCGGCCGAGGGCGTGAACGCGACCATCGGCCCGCTGGACCGCGTGCGCGTGGACGCCACCGGCCAGGTGCTCACCACCAACCAGGGCGTGCCCATTGCCGACAACCAGAACTCGCTGAAGGCCGGCCTGCGCGGGCCGGTGCTGCTGGAGGACTTCATCCTGCGCGAGAAGATCACGCACTTCGACCACGAGCGCATTCCCGAGCGCATCGTGCATGCACGCGGCTCGGGCGCGCACGGCTTCTTCGAGTGCTACGAGCCGCTCACGCAGCACACCATGGCCGCGCCGTTCCAGGAGGCCGGCAAGGTGACGCCGGTGTTCGTGCGCTTTTCGACCGTGGCCGGCGAGCGCGGCTCCAAGGACACCGCGCGCGACGTGCGCGGCTTTGCCGTGAAGTTCTATACCGACCAGGGCAACTGGGACCTCGTGGGCAACAACATGCCGGTGTTCTTCATCCAGGACGCCATCAAGTTCCCCGACCTCGTGCACGCGGTGAAGCCCGAGCCCCACCACCAGATGCCGCAGGCCGCCTCGGCGCACGACACCTTCTGGGACTTCGTGGGGCTGATGCCCGAGTCGACCCACATGCTGATGTGGCAGATGAGCGACCGCGCCATTCCGCGCAGCTACCGGATGATGCAGGGCTTCGGCGTGCACACCTTCCGGCTGGTGAACGACGCGGGCGAGTCGGTGTTCGTCAAGTTCCACTGGCAGCCCAGGCTGGGTACGCACTCGCTGGTGTGGGACGAGGCGGTGAAGATCTCGGGCGCCGACCCCGACTTTCACCGCCGCGACCTGTGGGAGGCCATCGACGCGGGCGAGTACCCCGAGTGGGAGCTGGGCCTGCAGATCTTCACCGAGGAGCAGGCCGCGGGCTTCAGCTTCGACGTGCTCGACGCCACCAAGCTGGTGCCCGAGGAACTGGTGCCGGTGCAGCTGGTGGGCCGCATGGTGCTCAACCGCAACCCCGACAACTTCTTCGCCGAAACCGAGCAGGTGGCCTTCTGCACCGCGCATGTGGTGCCGGGCATCGACTTCACCAACGACCCGCTGCTGGCCGGGCGCATCCACTCGTACGTCGACACGCAGATCTCGCGCCTCGGCGGCCCGAACTTTCACGAGCTGCCGATCAATGCGCCGCTGGCGCAGGTGCACAACAACCAGCGCGACGGCATGCACCGCCAGGCCGTGCACCGCGGCCGCGTGGCCTACGAGCCCAACTCGCTGGCCGGGGGCTGCCCGTTCCAGGCCGGCGCGGCGCAGGGCTTCCAGAGCGTGGCGCGGCGCATCGACGTACAGGCGTCCAGCGACAAGGTGCGCGGCAAGCCCGAGAAGTTTGCCGACCACTACACGCAGGCTGCGTTGTTCTTCGAGAGCCAGACGCCCGCCGAGCAGGCGCACATCGCGGCCGCGTTCCGCTTCGAGCTGTCGAAGGTGACGGTGCCGGCGGTGCGCGAGCGCATCGTGGCGAGCCTGGTCAACGCATCGCCTGACCTGGCCGCGAAGGTGGCCGCCGGGCTGGGCATGAAGAGCGTGCCCGCGGCGCTGCCGCGCGCGCTGCAGACGCCAGCGGCGCCCGAGGTGTCGGCCTCGCCCGCGCTGTCGCTCATGGCACGGCCCGGCGATGGCGGCATCCGCTCGCGCAAGATCGCGCTGCTGGTGGCCGACGGCGTGGACGGCGCCGCCGTTGCCACGCTGCAGGCGGCGCTGTTCGCCGCGGGCGCGGTGCCGCGCCTGGTGGCGGCCCGGCTCGGCCCCGTGACCACTGCCGGCGGCGACACGCTGGAGCCCGACGCCACGATGGAGAACAGCCCGGGCTTCCTGTTCGACGCGCTGGTGCTGCCCGACGGCGCCGCCGCGGCCGAAGCGCTGGCGGCGGACGGCCACACGATGGAGTTCATCAAGGACCAGTACCGCCATTGCAAGACCATCCTGGCGCTGGGCGCGTCGCAGGCGCTGCTGGGCGACGCCGGCATTCCGCTGCAGCTGCCCGACGGCTCGCAGGACCCCGGCCTGCTGCTGTCGGACGCCTCGCAGGCGCAGGCGGTGGCGGCGGAGTTCATCGCCGCGGTCGGCCTGCACCGGCACCCGTCTCGCGACAGCGATCCGCCGCGGGTGTGAGGGGCGGCCACCCGCGGGGTCGAGGCGCGGAGAACAGGCCGGGGAACGGGCGGGGGAAGGATTTGTAGCCGCTGTCTGACGGACAGCGGCGGCGCAAAAGCGCACGCTGCCCCTTTTCATCCCACGGACGAGGAGGACCGAGCATGTCCGCACACGACATCAAGGACCCCGGCCTGCATTTGGCGAAGGTGGTGCAAGCGGTGCAAGCGGCACAGGCACGGGCGCCGTTGCCGCCGCCGCACAAGCTCCACCGCCGCCTGGCCCGCTTCAACGCCACGCGGCTGGCGCCCGCGCAGCCTTCGCTGAACTGGCAGGACGACCTCGCGCGCGAGCACGCGCACCGCCTGCTGGAAGGCCGCTTCCTCGAAGACATGCGCGCCGGCGTGCGGGCCGCGGCCTGCGTCTCGGCCGGCAACGCGGGGCACTTCGTGCACTGGTTCGAAGCGCTCGCGCACGACGGCCCCGGCCAGCGCCACGCGCTGTTCGACTGGCTCGCGCAGGAGGCCACGCTGGCGCAGATGCGCTGGTTCCTCACGCAGGAGGCCGCGAGCGAGGCCGGCTTCGAAGACCTGCTGGCCTACACCCAGGTCAAGCTGCCGCCGCAGCCCAAGCTGGAGTGCGCGCGCAACTTCTGGGACGAGATGGGCCACGGCAAGCAAAGCGCCATGCACGGCGAAATGCTGGCGCACATGGTGCGCGAGCTCGACCTGCGCCCGAACATCGAGACCACCGTGTGGGAATCGCTCGCGCTGTCGAACACCATGGTCGGGCTGGCAACCACGCGCCGCTATGCGTACCACGCCATCGGCGCGCTGGGCGTCATCGAGCTCACGGCCCCGGGGCGCGTGAAGCAGGTGGCCGCCGGCATGCGCCGCCTGGGGCTCAGCGGGCGCGCGCGGGCCTACTTCGACCTGCACGGCGCGCTCGACGTGTCGCATGCGCGCGCCTGGCTGCGCGAGGTGATCCACCCGCTGGTCGACGAGGACCCGGCCTGCGGCCAGTTCATCGCCGAGGGCGCGCTGATGCGCCTCGAATGCGGCGCGCGCTGCTTCGAGCGCTACACCGAGGAACTGCACGCCCTGCACACCCTGGAGCCTGCCGCATGCTGACCCACGCCGCCACCGTGCTGCGCCAGGTGGCCGCCAGCGGCTACCGCTTCACCACCGTGACGCCGCTCACGCACCAGCGCGTGCTCGCGCGGCGCGGGCGCGAGCCGGGGGCCACGCTGCGCGACGTGTTCGGCTGGAACCTGTCGTTCGAGGCCGGCGCGCTGCCGCCCGCGCTGCTGGCCGACATGGAGCACGCGGGCCTGGTGCGGCGCACCGGCACGCTGCTGCGCAGCAACGTGCGCATCGCCAGCCTGGGCGACGACCTGTTCTTTCACTCGGCATTTCCGACGGTGGAAGAAAACGCCGTGTTCTTCGGGCCCGACACCAGCCGCTTCGCGCGCTTCGTGCTGCATGCGCTCACGCAGCGCCGGGCGCAGGCGCGTGCCCGCGTGCTGGACGTGGGCTGCGGCAGCGGCGCGGGCGGCATCGCGGTGGCGCGCGCGCTGGCCGCCACGGGCACGCCGGCGAGCGTGGTCATGAACGACATCAACCCGCTGGCGCTGCAGTACGCGGCGGTCAACGCCGAAGTGGCGGGCGTGCCGGTGACGCTGGCGCAGGGCGACGCGCTGTCGGCGGTGGAGGGCGAGTTCGACCTCATCGTGTCCAACCCGCCCTACCTCGACGATGCCGCGCAGCGCGCCTACCGCCACGGCGGCACGCGCCTGGGCCGGGCGCTGAGCGCGCGCATCGCGGCCGAGTCGCTCAAGCGGCTGGCGCCGGGCGGGCAGCTGCTGCTGTACACCGGCGTGGCGATGGTCGACGGCGAAGACCCGTTCCTGGCCGAGCTGCGCCCGGTGCTCGAAGCCTCGGGCTGCGAGTGGTCGTATGCGGAGATCGACCCCGACGTGTTCGGCGAAGAGCTGGAGCGGCCGGTGTATGCGCACATCGACCGCATCGCGGCGGTGGGGCTGGTGGCGACGCGCACCCAGACGCGGGAGCCGGGCTGATGGCCGCCAGGCTGGACCTCGACCTGGCCCCGGACCCTGGCCTGGACCTGGGCAGCGGCACAGACACCGAAAAGTTCGCCGAGGCACGCGCCTGCAGCGTGCTGGAGCGCATGCCCAAGTGGCTCATCTGCGTGCCGCTGGTGGTGCAGTGGCTGTGGTTGTCCGCGCGCTACGGCGGCCCCACGGTGCCCTCGGCCGCCAACCCGCACCTGACCGCGGGCGGGCTGGTGGGCGAAGGCAAGCTGGAGTACTTCCGCGGCATGGGGCCGCTGGCGCGGTCGCTCACCGCGGACCACTGCGCGGTGGTCAACGACGGCCCGCCCGGCGAAGCCTCGCTGGCCCGCGCGACGCAGGCGATGGCGCAGGCCGGCCTCGCGTTTCCCGTGGTCGCCAAGCCCGACCTGGGCCTGTGCGGCTACGGCGTGCGCCTGCTGCACGACACGGCCGCGCTGCAGGCCTACCTGGCCGCCTTTCCGCGCGGCGAGACCGTGGTGCTGCAGCGCTACCTGCCGCAAGAGGGCGAGGCCGGCATCTTCTATGCGCGCGACCCGGTCACCGGCGAAGGCCGCGTCATCGGCCTGGCGCTGCGCTACTTTCCGCGCGTGACGGGCGACGGCCGCAGCACCGTGGCGCAGCTGGTGGCCGCCGACGTGCGGGCGCGGCGCATCGCGCGCTCGCCGCGCCACCAGTGCAGCGTGCCGCCCGACAGCGTGCCCGCGGCCGGGCAGCAGGTGCGCCTGGCCACCATCGGCTCCACGCGCGTGGGCGGCCTGTACCGCGACGGCGCGGCGCTCATCACGCCGGAGCTGGTGCGCGCGGTCGACGCGGTGGCGCGCGACATGCCCGACTTTCGCTTCGGCCGCTTCGACGTGCGCTTCGACAGTCTGCGCGCGCTGGGCGCGGGGCGCGGCTTCACCATCATGGAAGTGAACGGCGCGGGCTCCGAGGCCATCGAGGCCTGGGACCCCGACACCGGCGTGCTGCAGGGCTTTCGCATGGTGTTCGCCAAGCAGCGGCTGCTGTTTCGCATCGGCGCTGCGCAGCGCAAGGCCGGCGTGCGGCCCATCGGCCTGCTCGCACTCGCGCGGCTCAACCGGCGGCAGAACCGCCTGGTCGACCGCTACCCGCCCTCCAACTGAGCCGACCACGACCGCATGCACAACGACAGACCCGCTCCCCTGCTCGAAACCCGCTGGGCCGATTGCGAAGAAGACGTGCGCGATGCGCAGCGCCTGCGCTACCGCGTGTTCGCCGAAGAAATGGGCGCGCGCCTGGCGCCGCCCGACGGCACGCCGCCGGGGCTGGACGCGGACCGCTTCGACCCCTTCTGCGACCACCTGCTGGTGCGCGCGGTGGACCCCGCGGACGCGGCGAAGGCCCCCGGCCCGCTCATCGGCACCTACCGCGTGCTGACGCCGGAGGCGGCCGCGCGCGCGGGCGGCTACTACACCGACACCGAGTTCGACCTGGCACCGCTGGCGCCGCTGCGCGGCCGCGCGCTGGAGCTGGGGCGCTCGTGCGTGGACGCGCAGTGGCGCTCGGGCAGCGTCATCATGGCGCTGTGGTCCGCGCTGGGGCAGTACATGGTCGAGCACCGGCTGGACACCATGATCGGTTGCGCCAGCATCGGCCTGGGCGACCAGGGCCTGGAGGCCGCGCGGCTGTGGCACCGGCTGTGCCGCACCCACCTGGTGGAGCAGCGCTGGCGCGTGGCCCCGCGCGTGGCCTTGCCGCTGGACGCGCACAACGCAAGCGATGCCGATGGCGACGCCGACAGCGACATGGCCCCGCCCGCGCCGCCGCCCCTCATCAAGGGCTACCTGCGCTGCGGCGCGCGGCTGCTGGGCCCGCCCGCGCTCGACGTCGCCTTCAACACCGCCGACCTGCCCATGATGCTGCGCGTGGACGACGTGTCGCCGCGCTACCGGCAGCACTTCTTCGGCGTGGACGCATGACGGTGCCGGTGCAGGTGGGGGTGTCGCCGGCGGTGGCTCCCGTGGTGGCCGGCGCCCGTTCCCGCCGCGCGCTGCGCTCGGTGGTGGCGGCGCAGTTCTTCAGCTCGCTGGGCGACAACGCCTTGCTGATCGTGGCCATCGGCCTGCTCATGCAGCGCCATGCGCCGGGCTGGATGACGCCGGCGCTGCGGCTGTTCTTCTACCTCTCGTACGTGCTGCTGGCCGCCTTCGCGGGCGCGGTGGCCGACGCCGCGCCCAAGGGCCGCGTGCTGATGGCCTCCAACCTCGTGAAGCTGGGCGGCTGCGCGCTGCTGGTGTGGCATGTGCAGCCGCTGGTGGCGTATGCGCTGGTCGGGCTCGGTGCGGCCGCCTATTCGCCGGCCAAGTACGGCATCCTGCCGGAGCTGCTGCCGCAGGACGAACTGGTCAAGGCCAACGGCTGGGTCGAGGCGAGCACGGTGGTGTCCATCCTGTTCGGCGTGGCGCTGGGCGGCGCGCTGGTGAACAAGGGCCATGCGCTGCCGGCCATCGGCGCGGTGTACCTGCTGGCGGCCCTGTGCACGCTCGGCATTCCGCACAGCCCGGCGCGCAACCGCAAGGCGCTGGCGCATCCGGGCGAGTTGCTGCGCGATTTCCGGCACTCGCTGGGGCTGCTGTGGGCCGATGCCGACGCGCGCATTTCGCTGGCCGTGACCAGCCTCTTCTGGGCGGCGTCGGCCACGCTGCAGTTCCTGGTGCTGCGCTGGGGCGCCGAGCAGCTCGGGCTCACGCTGGCGCAGGGCGCGCTGCTGCAGATCGCGGTGGCCGTCGGCATGGTGATGGGCGCCATGGGCGCGGCGCGCTGGTTTCCGCTGGAGCGCGCCAAGCGCGCGCTGCCGCTGGGCGTGGCGCTGGGCGCGGTGGTGATGGGCATGACGCTGGTCACGCAGACCGCGGTGGCAGTCGCGATGCTGGTGGGCATCGGCGCGCTGGCCGGGCTGCTGCTGGTGCCGATGAACGCGCTGCTGCAAAGCCGCGGGCTGCTGCGCATGCACCCGGGCCAGTCGATCGCGGTGCAGAACGCCAACGAAAGCACGGCCTCGCTGGCCATGCTCGGCGTGTACGGCGCGCTGCTGTGGCTCGACGCGCCGCTGCTGCCCACGCTGGCGGGCTTCGGCGGCTTCCTGGTACTGGCGATGGGCGCGATCTTTCTGTGGTCGCGCCGGCTCGGCGCGGCGCGCGACACGAGGGCGGCGCGGAAGGTGCAGGCGCCTTGAGGCGCCACCGCACGCGCCACTCCGCTACTCCGCTCCGCTACTCAGCTCTCAGCTACTCCGCCCAGCGGAACCGCGCCGTGAAGTTGCGCAGCAGCGCGGGCTCGTAGGTGAAGTCCAGCCCCCGGATCGCCTGCGCGCGTCGGGCCACCGCGGCGAGCCCGTCCGCCACATAGTCCATGTGGTCGTTGGTGTAGACCCGCCGTGGAATCGTCAGCCGCATCGACTCGAGCGGGGCCTTTTCCTGCACGCCGGTGAGCGGGTCGCGCCCCAGCAGCAGCGAGCCGATCTCCACGGCCCGCACGCCCGACTCGATGTACAGCTCGCACGCCAGTGCATGCGCGGGAAACTGCTCGCAGGGAATGTGCGGCAGCAGGGCCGCGGCGTCCACGAACACCGCGTGCCCGCCGGTGGGGTACTGAATGGGAATGCCCTCGGCGCGTAGCCGCTCGCCCAGGTAGGCGACCTGCCCGATGCGGTAGTTCAAGTAGTCGGGGTCCATCGCTTCCTCGAGGCCGACGGCCAGCGCCTCCAGGTCGCGGCCCGCCAGGCCGCCGTAGGTGATGAAGCCTTCGCTCACCACGCACCGCTCCTGCACCGCGCGGAACAGGTCTTCGTCGTCGCGAAAGGCGCAGAAGCCGCCGATGTTGACCAGCCCGTCTTTCTTCGACGACATGACCGCGATGTCGCCGCAGGACATCATCTCGCGCACGATCTCCGGAATGCTGTGCTGCGCGTACGCCGGTTCACGTTCGCGGATGAACCAGGCGTTTTCCGCGAAGCGGGTCGCGTCGATCACCACCGGAATGCCGGCGCGGCGCGCCATGTCGGAGGCCGCCCGCAGGTTGCCCAGCGCGACCGGCTGGCCGCCGGTGGTGTTGCAGGTGACGGTGGCGACGATGGCCACGATATTGGACGCGCCCTCGGTCTCGATGAGCCGCGCAAGCTCGGCCAGGTCGAAGTTGCCCTTCCAGTCGTGGTACTGGCGGGTGTCGAGCGCCTCCTTGTTGAGCGCGTTGAGGGCGCGCGCGCCGGCCAGCTCGATGTGCACCTTGGTCGTGTCGAAGTGAAAGTTCGACAGGAACACCGGCTGCTTCGCGCCGCGCCGCCTGACGAGCTCGGGGTAGAGCATCTGCTCCGCGCCGCGCCCCTGGTGCGCAGGCACGAGGTGCGGGTAGCCGAACACCTTGTCGATGGTCGCGACGAGCCGGTAGTAGCTCCGGCTGCCGGCATAGGCCTCGTCGGCGGCCATCATGGCGCTCCACTGCCGGTCGCTCATGGCGCCGCTGCCGCTGTCGGTCAGCAGGTCGATGTACACGTCGTCGCTGCGCAGCAGGAAGGGGTTGAGCCCCGCCTGCTGCAGCGCCTGCTCGCGGTGCTCGCGCGTCGTCATCGCGATGCGCTCGATGGTCTTGATGCGGAACGGCTCCGGTATGCGTTTCATGAGGTTTCCATGGCCGGGGGTGCGGCCGTGCAGCAGGCAGGTTGAAAAGGAAGGAAATTGCGTCGTTCGGCTGAACGACGTTCTTTCGTTGCGAAGGACAACCTGATTGTTCGATCTGCTGCTGGAAATGAGCTTCCATTTCTCTCGCTTGCGCATTGAAAAAGGAGAAACTCTTGTACGATCCGCGCTTTTCAAGAGAACATATTGCACATGCTCAAGCTCGACCGGATCGACGTGCGCATTCTTGGCCTGCTGCAGGAGAACGGGCGAATGTCGAATCTCGAGCTGGCCGAGGCCATCGGCCTGTCGCCGGCGCAGTGCAGCCGGCGCCACCACCGCCTGGAAGAAGGCGGCGTCATCGCCCGGTACGAGGCGCGCCTTCGGCCCGCCGCGGTGGGCCTGCACGTGACGGCCTTCGTGCACATCGGCATGGAGCGGGGCCACATGCGCGACCTCAAGCTGTTTCGCCAGACGCTGGCCGGGATGCCCGACGTGCTCGAGTGCCATTCGGTGACGGGGGATTTCGACTACGTGCTCAAGGTGATCGCGCGCGACCTCGAGGGGCTCAACGTGTTCCTCACCGAACGGCTGGTGGCGCTGCCGGGCGTCAACTTCGTCAGGTCGAGCGTGTGCCTGGAAGAAATCAAGCCGCGCTCGGGGCTGCCGCTGCCGGCGTAGCACGCCGGAACGGCTCGCCGGAAAGCGGCTTGCGCTCACGTGAGTTCGCGCGCCCTAGAACGTGTAGCGCGCGCTGACCCGCACGGTGCGCGGCTCCATCGGGTGCACATGGCGGTCGTTCACGCCGCCGTTGCAGCTGCCGCCCGCCACCTCGCCGGCGGTGCACGAGGCGTAGTAGTACTCGATGTCGTTGCCCTTGCGCCCCGCCAGGTTGAACACGTCCAGCCCCAGCGTGAGCTGGCGGTTGACCGCGTAGCGCGCGCCGAAGTTCAGCAGCGTGGTGGCGCGCGAGCGCACGGTGTTCAGCGTGTCGAGCGCGCGCGGCCCCATGTAGCGCAACCGCAGCGACGCGGTCAGCGGCCCTTCGATGTAGGTGATGCCGGCCGCCAGCACGCGCTCGATGGCGTTGTCCACGTAGTTGCCCTCGCCTTCGGGCGCCGCGCCCTTGAAGCGCGCGCGCGACAGCGCGGCGTCGACCTCCAGGCGCCAGGCGCGATCGAACTTCCAGCGCAGCGTGGCCTCCAGCCCGCGCCGCGAACTCGCACGCCCGGGCTCGGTGGTGCCCGCGTCGCCCACGTACACCAGCTCGGACGCGAGGTTGAGCTTCCACAGCGCCACCGTGGCCGTGAGGTCTTCGTTCGGCTGAAAGCGCCAGCCGATTTCCGCGCCGCGGCCCTTCACCAGCGCCGGCACGCGCTCGGCCGCCTCGCCCGTCTTCGGGTCGGCGGTGATGGCGGCGCCACGCACGTCGTTGCTGTGAAACCCCACGCCCGCGTTGAAATAGAACTCGTGCGCCGGCGTGGGCGCGAAGGCCAGGCCGAACTTGGGGCTGACCTGCGCGTCGTGCCCCTTGCCGCTGTTGAGCGGGCCGTACACCGGCTCGCGGCCCTGCACGTTGTAGCGCAGCGCATCGCCGCGCACGCCCACGTAGCCGCGCCAGCGCTCGCTGAAGTTCACCAGCTGCTGGCCGTACACCGAGAACAGGTCCTGCGAGACCTTGTCGTTGCGCACCGTGGCCAGGCGCTGGCGCGCCTCGGTGTCGTACAGGCCGACCTCGCCGATGCGGTCGCCGCGCCACTGCGCGCCGAAGCTCAAGAGGCCGTCGAGCCCCGCGATCTTGTTGCCCATCGAATGCGAGCCCTGCGCGCCGAACACGCGGCGCCGGTCGGTCTGCTCGAACTGGTCGCCGTTGACCGGGTTGTTCAGGAAATAGGTGAAGTCGGAGAACAGGTCGAAGCGGTAGTCGATGGCGTAGGCGCTGAACTCGGTGTCGCCGTTCGGGCCCTTGTCGAACCACTTGCCCGACAGGCTGATGCGCTGCGTCTTGCCGCCGTCGGTCGGGTTCAGGCTGCCGAAGCGCGGCAGCGCGCCGCTGTCGATGAGCCGCTCGGGCACCTGGTCGGTCGAGGTCCAGCTGCTCTTGTAGGCCATGCCGGTGATGCTGAAGCCGCGCGAGGGCGAGCCCTGCGAGTAGCGCAGCACCGCGTTGGCCTTCTTCAGGTTCTCGGGCACGTTCCACGGGCCGTTGTTGCCTTCGAGCTCGATGGCGCCCAGCCAGGTCTGGTCGGCCACGGTGCGCGAGCCCGCGGCCAGCAGGCGCTTGAAGTCGTGCGACCCCACCGTCACCTCGGCAAAGGGCGCCTCCAGCGCGCTGAAGTAGTCGAGCGAGGCGCTGCCGGCCAGCGAGAAGTCGCCGCTCTGCGCAAAGTACGGCCCCTTGCGGTAGCGCACGCCCGACACCAGCTCGGGCATCAGGAAGTTCAGGTCGGCATAGCCCTGCCCGTGGCCGTGCGTGGGCATGTTCACCGGCATGCCGTCCACCGTCACCGCGAAGTCGGTGCCGTGGTCGAGGTTGAAGCCGCGCAGGAAATACTGGTTGGCCTTGCCGTCGCCCGAGTGCTGCGTGGCCACCACGCCCGGCACCGCCTCCACGATGTCGCCCGGGCGCAGCTTGGGCCGCGACTGGTACGACTCGCGCTCCACCGCGCCTTCGCTCGCGCTGTCGGCCGTGCCGATGGCCGTATCGCGCGGGCCGACGATCTGGATCTCGGGCAGGTGGTTCTGCTGGTTGGGCTGGGCACAGGCAGCGGCGCTGCCGAACAGCGCCCCCAGCAGCCAGGGCCGCGAGGCCGTGCGGGACGGAAGTTTCATGGGGCGGTTGTCTCCAGCGGATTGTTCTGATGATGCACGGGCAGGTACATCGGTTACGCACGGAAACGCCCACCGGATGCGGGCGGGTGCCAGCAGCCGATAAGCTGGCCCGCATGGACACGCTGGCCGGCTTGCTGGTTTTCTTCCTGATCGGTCTGGCGGTGGTTCCCTTGCTGCTGCTGGGGCTCTACGTGCTGGCGAGCTGGTTCGGGCTGGGCATGGCCGACCGCGTGCTGGCCGCGGCGGTCGGCATGCTGCGGCTGCAGTGGTTCGGCGCCAGCGTGCTGAACATCGTGGGCGGCCTCGCGCTCGCCGCGCTGGGCGTGTGGATGGGGCTGAGGCCGGACCCGGCGGCCTACCGGATGCTGGGGGCGCTGCTGGTGCCGTTCGGGCTGTGGCGAACGTTCAGGGGCGTTGCGCTGTCAGGCGCGTTCGCCAGGGACCGGGACGCGCCGTGATTCGAGTGCCCTAGGCGATGTGGGTGACCACCGTGCCCGCGATGCCCTGCGCAAAGTCGTCGCCGAACACGCGCGCCGGTGTCTCGAAGCCCGCCAGGTGCGCACCGCCGAGCACGCGCCGCGCCGCTTCCACGGCCGCCAGCGGCGTGTACGAATAGCCGTTCACCGTCTCGATGACGGCGCGAGCGACCTCGCCGCCCGCGCCGGTCACTTCGACCACCGCGCGGGCGCGCTGCGCATCGCGCTCTTCCTGGCTCGGCCCGTCGTGCAGTTCAGACAATTCGCCCGACGGAAAGGCCGTGCCCGTCACATTTACGAACATGGCGATGTCCGGAATGCCCGTCGAATGCCAGGCCGTGACGAGGTCGCCGAACGACAGCGGCGCGCACACGACTTCGCCGTCGCCATTGCCGAAGTCGAACAGCGCGGGCTCGGCCTCCGGCGTAGGCACGAGGGCTCCGTTCACGCGCGCCATCAGCCCCGCGCCCACGATTTCGCCGGCGCTCACGGCCGACCCGCGCGACATGGACCCGGCCACCTGCAGCGCGATGCGCAGCAACACGGGTTGCGCGACGCGCCGCGAGAGCTGCAGCGCCAGGCAGTCGGTGGGCACCACGTCCCAGCCGACGCCGGGCAGCAGCATCACGCCCGAGCGGGCGGCGTCCGGGCCGAGGCGCTCGGCCAGGCGGTACACGTTGATCTCGGCGGTGATGTCCAGGTAGTGCGCACCGGCCTCGATGCAGGCGCGCATCAGCGGCTCCGCGGTCCTGGCGAACGGGCCGGCGCAGTTCAGCACCGTGTGGAAGCCGGCCAGCGACGCGGCCAGGCTGGCCGCATCGAGTGGGAATGCGCTGGAAGGCAGGTCCAGCTCACGGGCCAGCGCGGCGAGCTTGCCCGCATCGCGCGCGGCAATGACGACATCGAGCCCCGCCGCCTTGGCCTGCAAGGCCACCATGCGGCCGGTGTAGCCGGTGGCGCCGTAGATGAGCACGCGACCGAGAACGCTGCTCATGGCTGCGCCGCCGCTGCATGCTGCCAGCTCTTGTAGACGAACTCCAGGCTGTAGCCGTCGGGGTCGAACACGTTGGCGGCGTAGTAGCGCGGGTCGTAGTGCAGCCGCGCCCCGGGTGCGCCGTTGTCCCTGGCGCCCGCGGCCATGGCGGCGCGGTAGGCGGCATCGACCGCGGCGGTGCCGTTCGCGACAAAGCCCACATGCATCGCCTGCACGGGCTGCCCCTGCCCCTGGCCATTCGCCAACCCGTCGCGCAGCCAGAAGAACACGCGCCCGTTCGCGCCGAAGCCCTTCAGGTCGGGATGGCCGGGCGGGCCGTCCTTGCCTGCGTAGTCGTGCCTGCGCGCGATGCCCAGCGGCGCCAGCGCCGCCGTGTAGAACGCCACCGAGCGCTCGACATCGCTCACCGGCAGGAAGATGTGGTCCAGCATGGAATGGCTCCTTGAAATCAGATGTTGTAGCCGCCGGCCACTTCGATGTTCTGCGCGTTGACCCAAGCGCTGTCGGCGGAGAGCAGGCCGGCAATGACGCGGCCCACGTCGTCCGGCGCGCCGATGCGGCCCAGCGCGGTCTGCCCGGCGAGCAGGGTCTCGAACTCGGGCATCTGGTCGAAGGCGCCGCTGGTCATGTCGGTGCGGATGGCGCCCGGAGAAATCGAGTTCGCGCGAATGCCGCGCGGGCCGAACTCCTTGGCCATGTAGCGCGTGAGCACTTCCAGCCCGCCCTTGAACGCCGCATAAGGCGCCGCGCCCGGCGTGGCCACGCGCGTGGTGGCGCTCGTCAGGTTCACGATGTGGCCGCCGTCGGCCATCAGCGGCAGCAGCGCCTGGGTCAGAAAGAACGGGCCCTTGAGGTGCACGTTCAGCAGCCCGTCGAATTCCGCCTCGGTCACCGATTCGATGGCGTTGAACGCGCCGTAGCCCGCGTTGTTCACCAGCGCGTCGAAGCGGTCGCGGCCCCAGGTGGCGGCCAGCGCGGCGGCCACGCTGTCGCGGAAGCCGGCGAACGAGGCCACCCGGCCCACGTCGAGCGCCAGCGCCACGGCCTTGCCGCCCCCGGCTTCTATCTGGCGGACCACGTCCTGCGCGCCTGCGGCGTGGCTGTTGTAGGTCACGATGACGCCCATGCCGCGCTGCGCGGCGTGAATGGCGGTGCTGGCCCCAAGGCCTCGGCTTGCGCCGGTGATGATGACTATGCTCATGTGTGTGCTCGGTTGAAAAGGGATGCCTGAACGATAGGTTCGGCATCGCATGGGGGGTTGCCCGTTCCTGCCTCAAGACTGCCTATTCCTGCCGATGGCCTGTCTTTGGAGCGCTTCAACGGTTGCGCCGCCGCGCGCATTGCGGTCTGATGGCCGGCATGGAAGAACAACTCGTTGAACTGCGCCGCCTCGCAGCCAAGGCCAGGAACCGGATGACCGAAACCGGCATTCCCCGCGTGGCGATGGTGCAGGGCAAGATCCCCGAGCACGAGCTGAGCGCGGTCTACGACCCCATGGTCAACCTGATCCTGCAGGGCAGCAAGTCGATGACCGTGGGCGACCGCACGCTGCACTACTGCCCGGCCAACTACTTCGTGATGTCCGTCGACCTGCCGGCCGTGGGCACGGTGTGGCCGGCCGCCACCGGCGAGCCCTACCTTGCCGTGGCGCTGACGCTGCAGCCCACGGTGGTCGCCGCGCTGATTGCCGACTTGCCCAAACCCGCTCGCAGCGAGAAAGCCGAAACCGGCTTCTCGGTCGCGGCGGTGACCCCCGACCTGATGGACGCATGGGTGCGCATGCTGCGCCTGATGGAGCGCCCGGACGACATCCCCGCCCTGGCGCCCGTCTACGAGCGAGAGATTCTTTACCGCGTGCTGCAGGGGCCGCAGGGCGCCATGCTGCGCGACATCGCGACGCCCGACAGCGCCATCGGGCGCATCGGCCTGGCGATCCAGTGGATACGCCGCGACTTCGCCGAACCGCTGCGGGTCGAGGACCTTGCGCAAAAGGCGGCCATGAGCATGTCGGCGTTCCACCGCCACTTCAAGGCCGTGACGGCCCTGAGCCCGGTGCAGTACCAGAAGCGCATCCGCCTGCTGCAGGCGCGCACGCTGATGGTGGTGGGCGGGCGCAGCGTGACCCGCGCCGCCTTCGAGGTCGGCTACGAAAGCGCGACCCAGTTCAGCCGCGAGTACGCCCGCGCCTTCGGGCTGCCGCCGGGGCGCGATGCGCAGCAGATTCAGGCGACGTATGCGCCGCACCGCGACAGCGGCGTTCGCACCGGCACCGGCAAGGGCGCTTCGCGCGGGGCGCGGGCGGCAACCCACTGAGCTCTCCGGCCGGCGCGCACATTCAAATCACGTCGGCCACCGTCGCGCGTTGCGCGGGCGACTTGAAGCGGGCCACGTCCCGCCCGGGTGGCAAGCCGAACAGGCGCGCGTATTCGCGGTTGAACTGCGACGCGCTTTCGTAGCCCACGGAATAGGCGATGGACGCCGCGTCGCGTGGCTCGAACAACAGCAGCCAGCGCGCCCGCAGCAGGCGCAGGCGCTTCTGGTACTGGATGGGCGTCATGGCCGTGATCGACTTGAAGTGGCGGTAGAAGGCCGCCACGCTCATGTCCGCCATCGCGGCGATGTGCTCCACGCGAAAGGCCTCGGTGTAGTGCTCGCGAATCCAGTGGATCGCGCGGCGAACCTGCGGCAGCCGCCCGTCGGGGCGCGCCATGTCGCGCAGCGTGCCGCCGAGCGGCCCCTGCAGCGCGCGAAACAAGATTTCGCGTTCGATCATCGGCGCCAGCACCGCCGCTTCCGACGGCCGGTCCATCAGCCGCATCATGCGCAGCCAGGCGTCGAGCATTTCGTCGGTCGCCGCCACGCCCTGGAAGCCAGGCGCCTGGGTCGGCGCACCGTCTTCGGCTTCGCCGTGCAGCAGGCCGGCGATGACCTGGGGGTCGAGCGTGAGGCTGATCGCGAGGTAGGGGCGGCCCGGGCCGCCCTGGCGAATCTGGCCGGTGGCGGGCACGTCCACCGGCACCAGGAAGTACGTGGCCGATTCGTACCTCGACAGCTTGTCGCCGATGGACAGCGTTTTCGCGCCCTGCAGCACCAGGTGCAGCATCGGCTGGTAGACCTGGTCCGCGCAAACCTCGGCACGCACCATCGCCACGCGCGGCAGCCCGGTGGCGGTCCACTTGTTTTCCGCGCGCATCACGATGCTGCGCAGTTCGTCCATTGCATTCGTCATCTGCCGATCATGTTGCCGCCCCGGCGGCGGCACAAGACTCGTGAGAAGAAAAGGCAATGACCCGAGAGGAACCGGCAGCCGCGCGGCGTCGGCCAGACGAACACTTGAACGCACAGGACAACGCGTCCGCGCATCCGGGATGCGGACACGTCAGCCCGTGCAACCAGTCAGCCAAACAACCCCTCAACCCATTCATTCAAAGGTCCATCATGAAACTGGAAAGAAAAGTCGCCATCGTCACAGGCGCATCGAGCGGCATCGGCGCGGGCATCGCCAAGGCGCTGGCCGCCGAAGGCGCGAGCGTGATCGTGAACTACGCCAGCAGCAAGCAGGGCGCCGACGCCGTGGTCGCAGGCATCGAGGCGGCGGGCGGAAAGGCGCTCGCGGTGCAGGCCGACATGAGCAAGTCACAGGACGTGGCCCGCCTCTTCGACACGGTGCAGGCCACGCACGGCAGGCTCGACGTGCTGGTGAACAACGCCGGCGTCGCGGTGTTCGAGATGGTCGCCGACCTGACCGAAGACGCCTTCCACAAGCAATTCGACATCAACGTGCTGGGCTACTTCCTGGCCATTCGCGAAGCGGTGAAGCACTTCGGCGACGACGGCGGCAGCATCGTCAACATCAGTTCGATCCTGAGCACCGACCCCTACCTGGCCTCCAGCGTGTACGCGGCCACCAAAGCACCGCCAATACCGGCTGAAATCGTGAGCGCGAAATGACAACAACAAGGACAGACGCGCCATGGAATTCGACTACGTCATCGTCGGCGGCGGCTCCGGCGGCGCCACGCTGGCTTCGCGGCTGAGCGAAGACCCGGGCGTGCAGGTGTGCCTGCTCGAAGCAGGGGGCGACGGGCGCGGCATCCTGGTGCGCGCGCCGGCCGCCACGGTGGCGATGCTGCCGGGCCGCCCGCGCATCAACAACTACGCCTACCAGACCGTGCCGCAGCCGGGTCTCGGCGGCCGCCGTGGCTACCAGCCCCGCGGGCGCTGCCTGGGCGGCTCCAGCGCGATCAACGCGATGCTCTACGTGCGCGGCCACCGCGAGGACTACGACGACTGGGCCCGCGCGGGCTGCGCCGGCTGGTCTTTCGACGAGGTGCTGCCCTACTTCATTCGCGCCGAGGGCAACCAGCGCGGCGCGAGCGCGCTGCACGGTGCCGACGGGCCGCTGCAGGTGGCCGAGCAGCAGAGCCCGCGCGCCATCACCGAAGACTTCGTGCGCGCCGCGCAGGCCTGCGGCATTCCGCGCAACGACGACTTCAACGGCCCCGAGCAGGAAGGCACGGGCCTGTACCAGGTCACGCAGTTCCACGGCGGCGCGAAGAACGGCGAGCGCTGCTCGGTGGCCGCGGCCTACCTGCATCCGGCGATGAAGCGCGCGAACCTCACGGTGCTGACCGGCGCGCAGGCGCTGCGCGTGGTGCTCGAAGGGCGGCGCGCGGTGGGCGTCGAGGTGCGGCGCGGCGGCACCGCCGAAACCATTTCCGCGCGGCGCGAGGTGGTGCTGTGCGGCGGCGCGTTCAACTCGCCGCAGCTGCTGATGCTGTCGGGCATCGGAGACCCCGCGGAGCTGGCAAGGCACGGCATCGCGCTGCGGCATGCGCTGCCGGGCGTGGGGCAGAACCTGCAGGACCACACGGACTTCATCCTCTCGTACACCTCGAAGGACACGGAGCTCTTCGGCATCGGCGCGGTGGCCGGGTTGAAGCTGCTGAAGGCCATTTTCGAATGGCGCAAGCGCGGCACCGGGCTGGTGGCCACGCCGTTCGCCGAGGGTGGCGCCTTCGTCAAGTCGTCGCCCGAGCTGCGCCGGCCCGATCTGCAGCTGCATTTCGTGATCGCCATCACCGACGACCATGCGCGCAAGCTGCACATGGGCTTCGGCTTCTCGTGCCATGTGTGCGTGCTGCGGCCCAAGGGCCGCGGCGAGGTGCGGCTGAACGACGCCGACCCGCTCTCGGCGCCGCGCATCGACCCGCGCTTCCTGTCGGAGCCGAAAGACATGGCGCTGCTGCTGCAGGGCGTGAAGAAGACACGCGAGATCCTGCGCGCGCCGGCGCTCGCCAAGTACCGGCACCGCGAGCTCTACACGGCCGACGCACACACCGACGAAGAACTGGAGCGCCACATTCGCGCGCGCGCCGACACCATCTACCACCCGGTGGGCACCTGCAGGATGGGCACGGACGCGATGTCGGTGGTCGATGCGCAGCTGCGCGTGCACGGCGTCGAGAACCTGCGCGTGGTCGATGCCTCGGTCATGCCGACGCTGATCGGCGGCAACACCAACGCACCCACCGTGATGATCGCCGAGCGCGCGGCCGACTGGATGCGCGGACCGATCACCTTCGACCGCGCGGTGCAGGACGCCAGGGCGCCTGAACCCGCTGCAGGACGCTAGCGCGCCTGGATTCGATGCAGGCGCCTAGCGCGCCTGGGACGATCCCCTGACCACCAGCTCGCCCGGCAGCAGCAACTGGCGCGGCGGCACGTCGAGGCCGCGCAGCCGTTCGATCAGGCAGTTGGCGGCCGTGCGGCCGATGGCGTCGGTGGGCTGCGCCACGGTGCTCAGGCCGGGGCCGATGAGCGAGGCCCATTCGGGATCGTCGAAGCCGACAAAACCCAGGTCGTCGCCGAACTGCCAGCGCAGCCGCGCCATGGCCTGCGCCACGCGCAGCGTGACCACCGCGTTGCCCGCGACCACCGCCGCGCGCCGGCCGCGCTTGGCGCGCTGGCGCAGCGCGCGCAGGGCATCGTCGAGCGCCTCGTGCCCGCCCTCGACGCATTCGAAGATCTCGCCGGCCACGCGCGGCTCGTGCGCCGACACGCAGGAGCCGAAGGCGGCCGTGCGCTCGCGCCGCGAGCTCACGCCCTTCTGCGGCTCGGTCACGTACAGCAGCTCGCGGTAGCCGCCTTCGACCAGGTGCCCGCAGGTGGCCGTCATGGCGGCGTGGTTGTCCAGCGAGACGAAGTCGGTGTGCATGCCGGTGTGGCGCCGGTCGACCAGCACTGCCGGCTTGCCGTGCAGCGTGACCGCGTCGACCACGTTGCTGCCGCGGCCCAGCGTGTTGAGGATGAAGCCGTCGACCTGGTAGCCCGCCAGCGCGTCGATGGCCTCGCGCTCGCGTTCGCTCTCGTTGCCGAGGTTGAACAGCATCACGAGGTAGCCGGCGTCCTGGCAGGCCTTTTCGGCGCCGCGCAGCACGGCCACGGAATAGGGGTTGGTGATGTCGGCCACGATGAGGCCGATGAGGCGCGAGCGGCCGTGGCTCAGCGCCTGGGCCATCGGGCTGGGCGAGTACTGCAGCGCGGCGATGGCGACCTCGACGCGGGCGGCGATGTCGGGGCTGAGCAGGCGTTCGCGGTGGTTGAGGAAGCGCGAGACGGTGGCTTTGGAAACGCCGGCTGCTTCAGCCACGTCGGCGATGGTGGCGCGGCCGCTGGGTTTCATGGTCGGCACCCATTCCCGTTCCCGCTCTCGCTCCCTCTCCCCTTGGGGAGAGGGCTGGGGTGAGGGTCGGCGGCGATGGCACGGGCAGCGTCTGCGCTAAGGCCCCTGCCCTCACCCCAACCCTCTCCCCAAGGGGAGAGGGGGCAAGACAAGTCCCTCATGCGCTCGCCGTGTCGTACGGCGCCGTCGGCTTCTCTCCGGCCAGCACCTGCAGCAGGTTCGTCGTCGCCAGTTCCGCCATCGCATGGCGCGTCTCGTGCGTGGCCGAGCCGATGTGCGGCAGCGGCGTCACGCGCGGGTGCGTGCGCAGCGGCGACGCCGCGGGCAGCGGCTCCTTCGCGAACACGTCGAGCCCGGCCGCGCGCAGCGTGCCGTGGTCCAGCGCCTGCAGCAGCGCCTCTTCGTTCACCGTGGCACCGCGGCCCCCGTTGATGAACGAGGCGCCGGGCTTCATGCGCGCGAAAAAGCCTGCGTCGATCATCCCGCGCGTCGCGTCCGTCAGCGGCAGCATCGCGAGCACGATGTCCGCGCGCGCGAGCAGGTCGTCCAGCGGCGTGTGCGTGGCGCGGCCTTGCAGCTCGGGCGCCTGCGTGGCGAGGTCGACCGGGCGGCGCGAGTGGTACAGCACCGGCATGCCGAAGCCCAGCGCGGCACGGCGCGCCACGGCCTGGCCGATGCGGCCGAAACCGAGGATGCCCAGCGTCTTGCCGTGCACGTCGGTGCCGAACAGCTCCTCGCCGATGTTCTTCGTCCAGCGGCCTTCGCGCACCAGGTTCGACAGCTCCACCACGCGCCGTTGCGTGGCCATCAATATCGCGAACACGGTGTCGGCCACCGTCTCGGTGAGCACGTCGGGCGTGTGGCACAGCACGATGCCGCGCTTGTGCAGTTCGGCCAGCGCGTAGTTGTCCACACCGACCGACACGCTCGAAATCACCTCGAGCTGCGGCGCCTGGTCGAGCAGCGCGGCGTCGACGTTGTAGCTCGAGCCGATGAGCCCGTTCGCGGTGCGCAGCGCCGCGGCAAAGGCCTCGGGCTCCTTGCGCGGATCGGCCTGGGTGACGTGGTGCGCGGCCTGCAGGCGCGCCAGCTGGTCGTCGGGCAGCGCCCGGAACACGAGCACGTTCTTTTTCGACATGGTCTTCAAAGCCCCGCTTCTTCGAGTTGCGCCCGCGTCGGCAGGCCTTCGGTATCGCCCAGCACCTGCACGGCGCGCGCGCCGATCCAGGCGCCGCGGCGCACGGCGTCGGGCACGCTGCGGCCTTCGAGCAGCGCGCTCACCACGCCGGCGGCAAAGCCGTCGCCCGCGCCCACGGTGTCGATCACTTCCTTCACCGGAAAGCCGTCGACATGGCCGGTGCCGGCCACGTCGCTGTCGTAGTAGGCGCCCGCGGCGCCCAGCTTCACGACCACCAGCTTCGCGCCGCGCTCGCGGTAGAAGCGGGCCACGTCCTCGGGCTTGTCATGGCCCGTGAGCAGCAGGCCTTCCTCGATGCCGGGCAGCACCCAGTCGGCGCGCGAGGCGAGCTCGTTGACCCAGTGGCGCATGGTGTCGGTGGACGACCAGAGCGTGGGGCGCAGGTTGGTGTCGAAGGAGATGGTGCGGCCGGCGGCGCGCATCACGTCCATGGTCTTCAGCGCGGCCTGCAGGCTGGTCTCGGAAATGGCGGCGAACACGCCTGTGGCGTGCAGGTGGCGCGCCGAGCGCAGCCACGCCTCGTCCACGTCGGCCGGGCCCATCTGGCTCGCGGCCGAACCCTTGCGGTGGTATTCGATGGGCGGGTCGCTGCCGTCGGTGACGCGGCCCTTGAACTGGAAGCCGGTGCGCTGCGTGGCGTCGGTGATCACGTGCGAGCAGTCGATGCCTTCGGCGCGCATGGCGGCCAGCAGCGCGCGCCCCATGGAGTCGGTGCCCAGGCGGCTGGCCCAGCCCACCTTCAGGCCCAGGCGCGACAGGCCGATGGCCACGTTGGTCTCGGCGCCGGCGGTGCGCTTGAAGAACGACTCGGCGTTCTCCAGCGGACCGGGGCGGTCCGCCACCAGCAGGAGCATGGCCTCGCCGAACAGGGCGACGTCGAAGGCGGTGGGTTCTGTCATGTCGTTGTCGGTTTTCTTCAGGGTCTACGACTGCGCGCGCGCGGCGCGGATGAAGTCGATCTGCGCGCGGGTCACGGCCAGCAGGTCGTCGCCCACGAGCGGGTATTCGATGGCGTGCGGCACGTCGGCCGGCAGCGCGCGCAGCACGGCGCGCCACGGCGCGACCGAGTCGCCCAGCGGCACCGCCACCCATTTGTTCGGCAGGCGCTGCGCGCCCTTGCAATGCACGTAGCGCACGCGCTTGCCCAGCGCCTGCGCGGCCTGCAGCGGGCACTCGCCCACCCAGTGCCAGTTGCCCATGTCGAAGGTCATGCCCAGCGACACGCCGGCGCGGTCGGCCGCGTCGAAGAAGGCCTGCAGCGCGGCCAGGGTGCCGGCGCGCACGGTCTGGTCGTTCTCGATGACGAGCTCGACGCGCGTCTCGGCCAGCTCCACCTTCAGGCCCCACAGCGAGCCGTGCGACGACGCCTGGAAGTCGCCGATGGACATCTTCAGCCGCCTGGCGCCCACGCGCGTAGCGGCGGCGATGCCGCGCTTGAGCGCGGCGCTGTCGAGCCAGCCGCCTTCGGCCCAGAGGCCTTCAGGGCTGGAGTAGACGGAAGCGAGCCCGTTCAGCGCGGGCAGCTCGGCATCGGGCTCGCGCAGCATCTCGCCGCGCACTTCGACCGAATCGGCACCGGCCGCGCGGGCCAGTTGCGAGCACCACAGCTGGCCGTGACGGCCCACCTCGGCCGCGCCGAAGGACGACAGAGAAATCAGGACCTCGAAGGACATCAGTGGCCTTGGTGCGAACTCAGGATCTGGCCGAGGAACTGGCGCGTGCGCTCGTCCTTCGGGTTGCCGAAGAATTCCTCGGGCGGCGCCTGCTCCACGATCCTGCCCTCGGCCATGAAGATCACGCGGTCGGCCACGCTGCGGGCAAAGCCCATTTCGTGGGTCACGCACAGCATGGTCATGCCGTCTTCGGCCAGGCCGATCATGGTGTCGAGCACTTCCTTGACCATCTCGGGGTCGAGCGCGGACGTGGGCTCGTCGAACAGCATGATCTTGGGCGTCATGCACAGCGCGCGCGCGATGGCCACGCGCTGCTGCTGGCCGCCCGAGAGCTGGCTCGGGTACTTGCCGGCCTGCTCGGGAATGCGCACGCGCGTGAGGTACTTCATGGCAATTTCCTCGGCCTGCGCCTTGGTCATGCCGCGCGAGCGCATCGGCGCCAGCGTGCAGTTCTCCAGGATGGTCAGGTGCGGGAACAGGTTGAACTGCTGAAACACCATGCCCACTTCGGCGCGCACCGCGTCCACGTTCTTGCCGCCGGCCGTGAGGTCGATGCCGTCGACCACGATGCGGCCCTTCTGCACCGTTTCGAGCCGGTTGATGCAGCGGATGAGCGTGGACTTGCCGGAGCCCGAAGGCCCGCAGATCACGATGCGCTCGCCCTGGCGCACCGACAGGTCGATGCCGGTCAACACCTGGAATTCACCGTACCACTTGTTGACCGCTTCCATGCGGATGATCGATTCCGTCGTCATGCCAAGGTTTCCTTGCTGCTGCTTGCTTTGCTTGCTTGCCGGTGCGGCGCTTACTGCATCTTGGGCAGGTCGGCCTGCAGCCACTTCTGGTAGAGCTTGTTCAGCTCGCCGTTGGCGGTGTTCTTCTGCACGAACTCGTTCACGGCCTTGGTCAGCTCTTCCTGGCCGGGGCGCATCGCGATGCCCATCGATTGCTGCACCAGCGTGAACTTGTTTTCGAAGCTGTTGGCGGGCACGCGCTTGGCGATCTGCGCGGCCACGGTCACCGAGCAGCCGATGGCATCGACCTGGCCCGAGATGAGCGCCTGCATGGCCGATGCGTCGTCGTCGAAACGGCGGATCTCGGTGCCTTCGGGCGCGGCCTTGGTCACGGCCACGTCTTGCGTCGACGCGCGGGCCACGCCCACGCGCAGGCCCTTCAGGTCGCCGGCCGCCTTGATGGGGGTCTTGGTGGCGCCGTACAGCACGATGGTGGCGGCGGCGTAAGGGGTGGAGAACTGCACCTGCTTCGAACGCTCGGGCGTGATGGCCAGCGAAGCGACCAGCAGGTCGACCTTGTTGGTCAGCAGGAAGGGAATGCGGTTCGGGCCGGTGACCGGCACGATGTTGGCCTTGACGCCCCAGTCCTTGGCCAGCAGCTTGGCCACGTCGGCGTCGTAGCCGTCGGGCTGGTTCTTGGCGTCGGTGGTGCCGTAGGGCGGAAAGTCGACCAGCATGCCGATGGTGATCTCGCCCTTCTTCTTGATGTCGGCCACCGACTGCGCCGAGGCGAAGGGGGCGAACACGGTCAGGGCGGCGCCAAGACCCAGGGTTGCGAGGGCTGCCATTGCGGTGCGGCGGGTGGTGGTACGGGTCATTGGTGTGTCTCCTGAATGAAAGAAAGGAAGGACGAGAAAGAAAAAACGAAAACCTGGAACGGGGACTTCAGCGGGCGATCAGCGAACGATCAACGCGCCAGTGCACGTGCGCGCTTGCGCTCCATGCGCGCCGCAAGCAGCGACAGCGGCCAGCAGATCACGAAGTAGATGGCCGCCACCACCGAGAACACGATGAGCGGCTGGAAGGTGGCGTTGTTGACGATCTGCCCGGCGCGCGTGACCTCCACGAAGCCGATGATGGCCGCCAGCGAGGTGCCCTTGATGATCTGCACCACATAGCCCACCGTGGGCGCCAGCGCGATCTTGAAGGCCTGCGGCAGCACCACGTCGCGCATGCGGGCGCTGTACTTGAGGCTGAGCGCCTCGGCCGCTTCCCACTGGCCGCGCGGAATGGCCTCGATGCAGCCGCGCCAGATCTCGCCCAGGAAGGCGGCGCTGTTCAGGATGAGCGCGACACCCGCGGCCACCCAGGGGTTGATGTCCAGCCCCAGCACCGGCGCGCCGAAGAACACCAGGAACAGCTGCAGCAGCAGCGGCGTGCCCTGGAAGATCTGGATGAAGGTGGTCGACACGCCGCGCGCCCACGGCGACTCCGACGTCCGCATGAGCGCGATGGCGAGCCCCAGGATGGCGCCGCCCACGAAGGCGATGGCCGACAGCGCCAGCGTCCACTTGGCCGCTTCGAGGATGAAAAGGAATTCGGGAAAGCCGAAGGTACGCATGATTTTTCTTGCTCCGTTGCGGGCCTGGGGCCTGTTACCGGCGGTCCGGGTAGTTGAGCGTGCGCTTGTAGATCAGCTTGAACATCGCCGAGAAAGCGAGCGCCAGCGCCAGGTAGATGCCTGCGACCACGATGTAGATCTCGAAGCTGCGGAAGGTCTGCGACTGCAGGTTGGCGGCCACCGAGGTCAGGTCGTCAGCCGAGATGACCGACACCACGGCCGAGCTCAGCATGAGCAGGATGAACTGGCTGGTGAGCGCCGGGTAGATGGCCTTCAGCGCGGGCTTGATGATGACGAAGCGAAAGATTTCCCACGGCTTGAGGTTGAGCGCGCGGCCCGCCTCGATCTGCCCCTTGGGGATCGACTCGATGCCCGCGCGGATGATTTCCGTGGCGTAGGCGCCCAGGTTCACCACCATGGCCACCAGCGCGGCCGTTTGCGGCGACCAGCGCAGCCCGATGGCCGGCAGCGCGAAGAAAAAGAAGAACAGCTGCACCAGGAACGGCGTGTTGCGGATCACCTCGATGTACGCGTTGACCAGGAAGCGCAGCCAGCCCGGCCCCGAGGTCTTGCCCCAGGCGCAGAAGATGGCCACCACCAGGCCCAGCACCGTGGCAATGAGCGAGAGCTGCACCGTGATCCACGTGCCCTTGAGCAGCAGCGGCCAGGCGGCAAAGACGGCGTCGAATTGAAACTGGTAGTTCATGTGGGCGAGCCCGTGAAGGTGCGCGGGAGGTGCACAGGAAAACGCGTGGGCGCGATGCGCCGGTTGCGCGCATGCATGCACCGAAAGCAATGCTTGCAGCTTATATGAAACCGGTTTCAGGCTAACCTAGGGATTCCCCTAGGTGGTCTTTTTGTCCTACCCCCTGCCTACACTTCGCCATGCTGAACCCACCCGCGGCCACCATGCCCACAGAGGCAGATTCGCCCCCCATGGGCGCCCCCACCGTGCAGCATTTCAGGCAGGCGCTGCTCTGGCCGCTGCGGCTGATGCCGGCCGACGCAAAGCCCAGGCCCGGCGTGGCGCCGAAGCCGCATGCGCACCACGGCCCCTGGCAGGTGCTGCGCGACATGGGCGATGCCTCGCCCTGGCGCGAGGAGGTCGACGAATACACCGGCGACAGCAGCCGCTTCCACGAGCGGCACTACAACGAGTTCGTGAGCTTCCTGCCGTACGTGCAGCGCTTTCTGTACGGCGAAGGCCGCGCGCGCGGCGGCACCGAGGGCGACGACAGCCACGGTGACGGCAGCGGCAATAGCAACGGCAACGGCGACTCGCCGATGCGCATCTTTCGCCGCCACGACATCGCCGCGGTGCGCGTGGTGGCGCAGCCGGGCGACGTGCCGGTCACGCTGCAGGTCATTCATTGCGACCTGTACTTCTTCTTCGACATCGACGTGGTGCTGCTCAACCTCGAGGTGGGCGCGGACCACCTGGGCCTCGCGCAGGCGCAGGAAATCCTCTACCGCTTCGGCCGCGCCTACCCCGCCGGCTGGGAGCCCGACGGCACCGCCCTGCACTGCATGGCCAGCGTCGAATGGCTGGGCGCCGACGGCAACGTGCTCGCGCGCTCCGACGCGCAGCAGCGCGACGCCTTCCTGCAGCACGTGGCCCAGTACCGCGCGCCGCGCATCTCGTCGCACTGGGCCTTCTTGATGCAGCCGCTGGTGACCGACTACTCCGACGAGCCCGGCGCGCTGCGCTACCGGCAGATCGAGTACTACCGCATGCCCGTCATGGCCTACCTGTCGCTGGACGACCCGCGCCGCCTCACGCGCGACGACTTCGTGCGGCTCGCGCTGGTCACCGGGGCGGGCGCCGCCGACGCGCACCTGCCCTATGCCGACCACCACCTGGCCGACTTCGAGCACAAGTACTGCTACGACCGCTTCTGGGTGAACGCGGGCGCCGCGCCCAACACCCGCTACCTGTGCAACGGCCACGCGCTCGTGGTGGTGGGCGACGCGCGGTCGGAGTTCTTCTGCTGCCGCGACCGCGGCGTGCTCGCGCAGTTTCGCCACCAGCACTTCCTGCTATTTCTCATCGCGCACTTCCAGAAGGCGTCGCTGCTGATGTTTTCCGACCAGCTGGTGGAGGCGCTGAAAAGGCTGGACATCCGCAGCACGCCGAGCGTGAAGCAGTTCAAGCGCGCCATTCGCGCGAGCTTCGAGCGGTTCTTGCGTTTCACGCACCGCTACTGGTTCCACGAGATTTCCGAGCAGGCGCAGGTGCGCGCGCTGTCGCACATGTGCGCCACGCACCTGGGGCTGGACGCGCTGTACGACGAGGTCAAGTCGCGCATCGCCGACATGAACACCTACCTGGACGCCGACAGCCTGCGCCGCCAGGCCAGCACGGTGGTGCGGCTCACGGTGGTGACGCTGTTCGGCCTCATCGGCACCATCACCACCGGCTTCCTGGGCATGAACCTGCTGGCCGAGGCCGACGCGCCGCTGTGGCGCAAGGCGCTGTGGTTCGGCGTGGTGTTCGTGGCCACGACCTGGCTCACGATCTACACCATGGTCAAGTCGCAGCGGCTGTCGGACTTCATCGACGCGCTGTCGAACGACCGGCTGGGCTTGCGCGGAAAGATGGCGGCGCTGGCGCGGGTGTGGCGCTCGGGCGGCGACTAGCGTCGGCGGGCAACAACAGCCCGCATCCGTGGATGAGAGCCTTTCTCATTCGTCAATTTACAATCGTGGATTGCCCGTCACGCACCGCGCTACAGATCCAGCCGCCGCCACATCTCAGCCACCTCGACGGGCGAGGCTTATCTACCGGCTGGGGCAAACGTGGTCGCACGCTATTACGAGGATCTGCTGCGCTTTTGCAGCCACACCACCCGAAACACCGACGCGGCACGCGACGTGGTGCAGGAGACCTACGCGCGTTTCCTGGCCTCGCAGCGCACGCGCGACGGCGAGGTGCTGCAGCCCGGCGCGCTGCTGCGCCAGATTGCGCGCCGCCTGCTGGTGGACCGCCACCGCCGCGCCGTGGTGCGCGCGCACGACAACATCGACGAGCTGCACGAGTTCGACCAGCCCGCGGCGCCCGCGCACCTGCAGCCCGAGGAGATGCTGGCGTCGATGCAGATCGTGCGGGCCTACGTAGCCACCATCGAGGCGCTGCCGCCGCGCTGCCGCGAGGCCTTCGTGCTGCACGTGTTCGACGAGATGCCGCACGCGCAAATTGCGCAGCACATGGGCGTGTCCTACAGCATGGTCGAGAAGCACATCGTGCGCGGCATGGTGGCCTGCAAGCTGTGCGAGCGGCGGCTGTCGGGGGTGTCCGGTGCTTGAGGCTTCCGCCCGGGACAGGGTTCGGTCCGAGGCACAGGCCAAGGTACAGGCCGAGGCGGAAGCCGAGGACGCGCGCGCGTACGAGGAGTTCGCCGACGGGCAGGACCCGCTGGACATCGATGCCGCCACCTGGGTCGCGCGCGGGCGCAACGGCCTCGACGCGCATGGCGAGGCGGAACTGCGCGACTGGCTGGACGCCGACCCGCGCCACCGCGCCGCCTACGACGACATGGACGGCACCTTCGGCCGGCTGCGCGACATGCCGGCCGCGGAGGTGCAGGCGCTGAAGAGCGGGCTGCGCGCGCACGAAGCGCCGGGCGTCTCGGCGCCGACACCTCGGCCCACGCAGCCCATACAGCCTGCACAGCCCGTGCAGCCCGCGCGCCCTGCAAAGGCACCCGCCTCGACCACGCGCCCCGCCTCCCCCGGGCGCCGCGCGTGGATGCGCGACATCGGCCGCTTCTTTCCGCAGGCCGCCACCGCCGCGGTGGCCGTCAGCGTGGTGGGCGGCGGCTGGTTCGGCTGGGACCGCTGGCGGCACCAGCCAACCTTCGAGAAGCACTACGCCACCGCGCGCGGCCAGCAGCTGCGCGCCGAATTGCCCGACGGCAGCGGCATCGCGTTCGACACCGCGACCCAGGCCGATGCGCGCCTGTACCGCGACCGGCGCGAGGTGCACCTGCACGAAGGCCAGGCCATGTTCAGCGTGCACGCCGACCCGGCGCAGCCCTTCCACGTGTTCGCTGGCGGGCTGCGCGTGACGGTGGTCGGCACGCGCTTCTCGGTGCGCCACACCCGCAGCGGCCTGGGCGAAGGCGAGACGCGCGTGGTGGTCGAAGAGGGCCGCGTGCGCGTGGCGCGCCATGCGACGCCGGGCCCGCACGAGCTTGCCGGCGACGCTGGCGATGCCGTCGAGCTCACGGCCGGCAAGAGCGTGGTCGCCGACAGCGACGGCCGCCTGGGCAGCGTGAGCGACGTGCCGCCCGGCAGCGCCGCGCCCTGGCGCGAGGGCCGTGTCAACTTCGACAACACGCCGCTTTCGCAGGCCCTCGCGGAGTTCGAGCGCTACGGCCCCACGGGCTTCGTGGTGCGCGACGCGGCCGTGGCGCGGCTGCGCGTGGGCGGCAGTTTTCAGCTGCAGCACTTCGAGGCGTTCGCGCAGTCGCTGCCCAGGCAGTTGCCGGTGCGCCTGCAACGCCGCGGCAGCATCACGGAGGTGGTGGACGCGCGTTGAAAGAGACACAAGAGAAACACGAAAAAGTTTTCGTGAAGCACGTGAGGACAGCGACAGGGTGGTGCGTCTAGGTAGGTAAGGACCCGATTCTTTACCCGCTGTTTTCTGGAGATTGCACCCCATGCGCAAGCCGCATTTCACCCTCACACCCCTGGCCCTGGCGGGCCTGCTGATCGTCGGCATGCACGGCGCCGCGCACGCGCAGACGGCACCCGTGGTCAGCGTGTCGATCACCGCGCAGCCGCTGGGCCAGGCGCTCAATGAACTGGCGCGCCAGGCCAACCTGCAGCTGAGCTTTCCGGCCGCGCTGGTGGCGGGCCGCGCCGCGCCCGCGGTGTCGGGCCGGCTCTCGGCGCGCCAGGCGCTCGGCCGCCTGCTGGCCGGCAGCGGCCTGGTGGCGCACATCGAGGGCGCCACGGTCACGGTGCAGCCGGCACCCTCTTCCTCCGTTGCCGACGGCGCCACGCTGGCCGCGGTCACGGTGAGCGCCGACGCCGACCGCAGCGGCACCACCGAAGGCACGGGCTCGTACACCACGCGCAACACCTCGGCGGCCACGGGGCTGTCGCTGTCTTTGAAGGAAACGCCGCAGTCCGTCACCGTGGTCACGCAGCAGCGCATCGAAGACCAGCGCATGCAGAACCTGAGCGAGGTGCTGGCGAACACCACCGGCATTTCGTCGAGCCTGAACGACGGCAGCCGCATGACGTATTTTTCGCGCGGCTTCTCGATCACCAACTTCCAGTACGACGGCATTCCCACCGCCGCCACCTCGAACTGGTACGCCGGCGAGACCGAGCTCGACGCCGCCTTGTACGACCGCGTGGAGGTGGTGCGCGGCGCCACCGGCCTGCTCACGGGCGCGGGCAATCCGTCGGCGTCCATCAACCTGGTGCGCAAGCACGCCGACAGCAAGGTGTTCACCGGCGAGGTGTCGCTGGGCGCGGGCTCGTGGGACAACTACCGCGGCTCGGTCGACCTGTCCACGCCCATCACCGCCGACGGCCGCGTGCGCGGGCGCGTGGTGGCGGCCTACCAGGACAAGGCCTCCTACGTGAGCCTGAGCAACGTGAAGAAGCAGGTGTTCTACGCAGTGGTCGACGCCGACCTCACGCCCGCGACCAGGCTGAGCGTCGGCGTCGACTACCAGGACAACGACCCCAAGGGCACGCCGTGGGGCGGCTTTCCGCTGTGGTTCAGCGACGGCAGCCGCACGAACTGGAACCGCTCGGCCACGCCGGGCGCCGACTGGTCGTACTGGGCCAGCCGCACCGAGACCGCCTTCGCCACGCTGGAGCACCGCTTCGACAACGAGTGGAAGGCCAACCTGGGCCTCACCCACAGCAAGCAGTCGCTGGACACCAAACTGCTGTTCCTCATCGGCTGGCCCGACCAGGTCACGGGCCTGGGCATGCGGGCGATCGGCAGCGTCTACCAGGGCTACCGCGAGCAGGACAGCGTGAGCGCGCAACTGAGCGGGCCGCTCGAGCTGCTGGGCCGCAAGCACGAGCTGACCTTCGGCCTGCTGGGCAGCGAGCAGAAGTACAAGTACGACTACCGCCAAGCGCAAGACCTTGCGCCGGTGGTGTTCCTGAACGGCGGCATCGGCGCGTACCCCGAGCCCAGCTGGGGCACGCCGCGCACGCTCGACGAAGGCACCATCAAGCAGCAGGGCCTGTACGGCGCGGGACGTTTTTCGCTGGGCGACGCCACGCACCTGATCGTCGGCGGGCGCTACAGCAACTGGAACAACACCACGCCCGACACCCAGCGCAAGCACAGCAAGTTCACGCCGTACGCGGGCCTCACCCACGACCTGGGCAAGGACACCACGCTGTACGCCAGCTACACCAGCATCTTCAACCCGCAGGACTACCGCGACCGCGGCGGCCGCTACCTCGACCCGGTGGAAGGCAAGAGCTACGAGGTGGGCGTGAAGAACAGCCTGTACGGCGGCAAGGTCAACACGTCGCTCTCGGCGTTCCGCATCCAGCAGGACAACCTCGCGCAGATGGACGGCGACAACCTGGTGCCCGACACGCTCGACCAGGCCTACTACGGCGCCCAGGGCGTGCGCAGCACCGGCTTCGAGATCGATGTGTCGGGTGAACTGGCGCCGGGCTGGAACGTGTTCGGCGGCTTCACGCACTACACCGCCAAGGACGCCTCGCGCGCCGCGGTGGAAACCAACCAGCCGCGCACGCTGCTGCGCCTGTTCAGCACCTACCGCCTCACGGGCGGCTGGAGCAATCTGACGCTGGGCGGCGGCGTCAACTGGCAGAGCAGCAACTTCACCATTGCCAACGGCCCGAACGGCAAGGAGCGCGTGCAGCAGGGCGCGTACGCGCTGGTGAGCCTGATGGCGCGCTACCAGTTCAACCCGCGCCTGTCGCTGCAGGTGAACATCAACAACGCCTTCGACAAGAAGTACTACAGCCAGATCGGCTACTACGGCGCCGGTGCATGGGGCGCGCCGCGCAACGTGATGGCGACGATGAACTACAAGTTCTGAAGCACGAAAACGCGAAGGCGTTTTTCACGCCGCGGTCACGCGCGGTGCGCCTTCGCTGACAGCGAGCGTCGGAACAGCCCCACCCGGTCGCCGTGGCCGAGCCCCTCTATTGAAGTCTTCAACCACTTCAGACAGAGGCCTTGGCCATGAACCGAATCACGACGACATTTCTTGCAAGCTGCATCGCGCTGGGCGCTGCTTCCGCCATGGCGCAAGCAGGCGGGGGCGGCGGCCCGGGCCTGAACAGTCCCGACAGCGCCGCCATGCAGCAGAAGCCCTCGGCCGGCGGAACCGGGCCGACCAACCCGAACGGCATGGCTACCGCGCCCAGCGCGACCCAGGCCAACCCGAACGCGGGCGGCAACCTGTCGGGCAGCACCAAGGCGCAAGGCGGCGCGATGAGTTCGGGCCGCAAGTCGGACGGCAGCGCGAAGAAGGGCATGACCAACAACACACAGGGCACGGGCCAGGCGCAAACGCCAAGCCCGCAATAAGCACGGTGCGCCGCAGGCCTCGCAGGCGCACTTCAGGCGCTCATCCGACCGGCGGCGACCGCGATGCCTGGCGGCCGCGCGCCGCATCGCTCGCCTCGCTCGTTTCCAGCGAGCGCGCAATGTCCACCGCGCGTTCGTTGCGAAGCTGTCGCCTTCCACAGCTCTCGCAGCGATACAGACGCAGCCAGGGCAGCAGGCGCATCCACACGCTGCGATGAATGCGGGTGATGTGCATCGCGCCGCATGAACAAGCCTGGAACAGGTGGGACATGAGTGGCCTGTGTGGATGGGTGGGACAACGAAAGGAGCCGCCTGCTGCATGCAGATGACCATGGATGACCGTGGGGACCATGGCTGACCATGCGTCGCTCATCAGCATCGATTCTTCAGCCCGCCCCCTCCGAATGCACTCCCCGGTTCACGCTATTCGTGGCCCTGTTCATCCACGGATGGCGGCGCGCCGAAGTCCGTGCCCGCGAACTCCTGCGGCACGTGCACGCCCTGCGCGTCGCGCAGCAACACACCGCGCCGCTCCATCTCGCGCATCGTGCGGTTGACGACCTCGCGGGACAGCCCGGCGTAGGAAGCGATGACGCCCTGCGTGACGCGCTTGTCGTACACCTCGTGCCCGGCAGGGGCGATCTGCGTCATCTTGTGCAGCACGCGCCCGACCATTTCCTCGGACGACAGCGACGACACGCGCCGTATCTGCCGGCGCAGCACGTTCATGCGCGAGGCCACGCCTTCGAGCAGGTTCAACGCGATGTCGTGGTGGCGCTCGCACAGCGCCCGCATCGCGACCACGGGCACGAGGTAGAGGGTGCAGGGGAGCACGGCGATCAGGCGGTGCACCGCCTGGTACTGCGGCTCGCTCAGCGAGCCGCCCAGGTAGAAGTCGTGCCGCCGGATGAAGTCGGTGGTAACGCCCGCTTCTTCCTGCGCGCTGTCGCGGCCCTGGACCACCACGCGCACCAGGCCGCTTTCCACGCAATAGAACGAACGCGTCCAGTCGTTCGGTGCCAGGATCGTCTCGTTGCGGGCATAGGAACGCCGCTCGCAAACCCGCCCGATGGCCGAGCGTTCCGCCTGCGACAGGCGGGCAAACAGTGGATGCAGATACACGCCGCGATGGTGCAAGCACGGGCTTCGGAATGCAATCACCCGAATCCGGGATTTCCGGCGCCAGCAACTGGCGCGCCGCCGCCGTCAGGTCTACTCGCAGGCCTCCAGGTCGATCAGCCCCTTCTGCATCGCCTCGCGCACCGCCCGCGCGCGCGACTTGACCGCCAGCTTGCGGTAGATGTTCTTCACGTGCGCATCCACGGTGTGCAGCGAGCGGTGGGTCGCCTCGGCGATCTGGCGGTTGCTGAGGCCCTGCGAAATCATGCGCAGCACATCGAGTTCGCGCCGCGAGAGCGAGTAGCCCGCGGCGCCATCGCTCGTCGGCGCCGCCACGCGCGCCGCGGGCAGGCGCTGGGGCGCGAGCACCGTGCGCCCGCGTTCGACCATGCACCAGGCCACCCGCGTTGCCGCCGCCGAGTCGCCCTCGGCAATCAAGCGCATCAGGTGCACGAGTTCGTGCTGGGCCGTTTCGATGAACAGCACGGCGGCACTTGCACCACTTGCACCGCTTGCACCACCTGCAGGGTTCGGAAGCAATGGCGCAACGCCGGGTGTGGGCCGCGCGGCAACGGGCTTGCTGGGTTCTATGGACATCGGTGCCTTCGGTAGCTGGAATGGAATTCGGGGAACGCGTGACGCGCGGTCAATCGGCTTCGGGCTTTCGCCCCCATGGATCGGCCGGCGCGTGCGAAAAGCCCTGCAGGAAAACCGGGTCGACCTGGTTCGGCTCGACGCTCGCCAGGTTCTTCTCGACGGGCAGGAGGCGGCCGAAGTCGGTGGACGCGAAGTCGGCGGGCACGTGCACGCCTTGGTCGTCGCGCCGCACCAGCCCGCGCTGCTCCATGTCGCGCATGGTCTTGTTGACCACTTCGCGCGACAGCCCCGAATACGAGGCGATCACCGACTGGGAGATGCGCTTGTCGAAGGCCCCCGTGCTCGCCGGCGCGAGCACGGTCAGCTGGTGCAGCACGCGGCTCACCACGTCTTCAGTGGACAACGCCGACATGCGCCGCAACTGGTTGCGCATGACGGCCATTCGCGCGATCGCGAGTTCGAGCAGGCCGATGGCCACTTCGGGGTAGGCGCTGCACAGCGTGCGCAACGCCACGACAGGAATCAGGTGCACCGACGAGGGCAGGGCCGCCACGAGCGTGTGCCTGGCCTGGAAGGCATCCTCGGCGAGGGACGGGCCGATGAAGAACTCGTCCTGCCGGATGAAGTCGGTCGTGACGTCGATGGGCTGGGGCCGCCCGCTGCCGTGCTCGACCACGCGCAGCAGCCCGCTGGCCACGCAGTAGACGCGGTCGCTCCAGCTGCCGGCGGCCAGCACCACTTCGTTGCGCCGGTAGGAGCGCAGCTCGCTGCTGCGAACCAGCGCGACGCGCTCGGCCTGCGACACGTTGGCGAAAAGAGGATTCAGGTACATGGCTGGAGAACCTGCCGGGCCATCGCTCGGGTCGCCACCCGGCTCACGGCACGAGAACGCGCACGCGGCTCATGTGCGCAAGGCCCTCGGCCTGGACGGTGCGCGCGCGGAGCGCGTGCGGACGTCGCCGGCGCCGTCGCCGTCGCCCTCATCGCCCCCGTCACCTTCGCCCTCCCTTTCGCCGGTCTCGTGCAACTGCGACAGCGTCGCCTCCGAGGTGCGCAGCGCGGCTTCGAGCACCGCGTACTGCACCGATTCGGCGGGGTTGCGCCTGCGCCCGTCCACCCGTGGCCGGTCGAAGGTGCCCAGCAGTTCCTGCACCGAGCGTTGCAACTGCGTCAAGTCCCTGCTCAGCCGTGCGAGGCGCAGTTCGAAGTCGGGCGCAAGTCTCACAGGCACCCCGCCAGGGGATGCGCGGCAACAGGCGCCGCCAACGCAACCGTCGCCATGTCGGCGCCGCGCACGCCATAGCCTTGCAGCCACCGCGCGCCCACGTGCGAGGCGATGTGCATGTCTTCCTCGCGCTCGATGCCGTCGACCACGACCTGCGCCGCGACATGCGCGCACAGCGACAGCATGCCGCGCAGGCACTCCACGCCGAAGGCGCCGTCGCGCGCGCGCCGCAGCAGCGATGCGTCCAGCTTCACGATGTCGGGCCCGCAGGACTGCAGCGCGGCCAGGTTGTCGTTGCCGCCGCCGATGTCGCGCACGGCGATGCGGCAACCGCGCAGCTGCATCTGCACGCAGAAGTCGCGCGCGGCCTCCAGGTCGTCCAGCATGGCGCTGCCGGTGATCTCTATCACCAGCCGCGAGGCCAGCTCGGGCTCCTCGTCGAGCGCCGCGCACAGCGACGCCCACCAATGGTCGAGCTTGACGCTCTGCGCACAGATGGCCACGCCGACCGCCCCACGGGCCTGCGCCTCAGGCTGCCGCCGCAGCTCCGCCAGGGCCTGGCGCATCGCGATGCGATCGAACGCGCGGGCCAAGCCCAGGCGCTGCAGGCAGGGCAGGAACACCTCCTGCGCGAGCAGCGCCGGCTCGCTGCGGCTCGGCGCGAGGCGCACGCGGCCCGCGTGATAGAGCGTGCCCGGGCTGCCGCCCGCGTTGCTGCCCGCGCTGGCGCCCGTGTGCATCACCGGCTGCCACGCGAAGGACAGCGCCTCGGTGCGCAACGCCTCGCTCACGCGCACGGCAACGTCCATGTCGGCGCGGTAGCGCTGGCACCAGCCGTCGGCCCGGTTCTCGCGCGAGTCCGGGAACGGCTGCGCCGTCCACAGCGCCAGCTCGATCTCCGAGGTGCCGAGCTGCCCGGGCGCGCGCACCTCGATCCAGTCGGCATGCAGCTGCACCATCGCGACCATGCCCTTCGCGCGCACCGGCTCGGCGCCGAGCACGGCGAGCAGCGTCTCGATGGGGCGGCTCATGCTGCGCACGTCGTGCGGCAGCTCGCGGATGTCGCGCGCGCCGCACACGAAGGCGTCGTTGGCCCACAGCAGGAAGCAGTCGTCGCGCAGGCGGGCCATGTCGGTGGCGGCGGTGCGCAGAAAGTGGGTGCACAGCCGGCGCTGCACCTCAAGGCTGGCGGCCGACGCGAAGTCTTGCCCGTAGGCCTGCGCGAGGTGCGGAAGGTTCGAGATGAAGACGTAGGCACAGGCCCTCGGGGGCAGGGTGTGTGGCATGGCGTGCGGCACGGTGCGCAACGCGCTCGCGATGCCGGGCGCAACGGGCTGCGCGGCGCGCGGGCTTCGCTCGGCGTGCTCGCCCTGCGCGCGGCTTCCCGCTGCGGCGCGCAAGGCCCACGGCGTGTGTGGTGAGAGGGCGACCATCCGATGCTCCTTCAATGAATCTCGTCGATGAACTCCTGCAAGGAGTGGTACGTCGTTTCACTCCCGCGCCGGTGAAGCCGGGGGAAACCATGAGGCGTTCCGGATGCTACGGATTGCACTGGTCGTTGGCAGCCACTTTCGCGGGCTAACTGTGTGCGGCATCACACTTGCGATGCACTGCGGGTGAACGTGGCGGCGGAGGTGACGGTGAACATGGCGACAAATGCAACGCCCTCGCCCGCCGCGAGCACGAATGGGGCTGCGCCGATATGATTTGGTCGCCCCGCCGACGGACCCCCGCGCTTGAACCACAACACCCCCGCAGCCACAGCCCACGCCCCTTCTCTCTGGGCGCCGCTCGCGCACCGGCCGTTTCGCGGCCTGTGGACCGCCGGCAGCCTGTTCTTCGTGGGCAACGCCATGCAGAACATGGCGGCCTCGTGGCTGATGATCGAGCTCACGGCCTCGTCCTTTCTCGCGGCGCTGGTGCAGACGGCCTCCTTCCTGCCGATGTTCCTGCTGTCGCTGCCCGCCGGCGTGCTGGCCGACACCACCGACCGCCGCAAGCTGATGCTGCGCATCCAGGGCGTGTACGCGCTGGCGGCGCTGGTGCTCACGGGGCTGGCGCTGGCCGGCTGGGTGGGGCCGGGCACGCTGCTGTTCTTCACCTTTCTCCTGGGCGTGTGCACCGCGCTGCAGTCGCCCTCGTGGAACTCGGCCGTCAGCGACACGGTGGAACGCACGCAGCTGCCCTTGGCCATCACGCTGGTGTCGATGGCCTTCAACGGCGCGCGCGCGGTGGGGCCGGCGCTGGCCGGGCTGGTGTTCGCGTTGACCGGCGCGAGCGCGGTGTTCGCGATGGCCGTGCTCTCGGCCATCGGCATGAGCTACGCCACGCACCGCTGGCCGCCGCGCCCGCCCCTTGCCACCAAGTTGCCGGCCGAGCGGCTGTGGGGCGGCATGCTGAGTGCGCTGCGCTACGCGCGGCATTCGCCGGCCATCTTCGCGCAGCTGGTGCGCACCGCGGGCTTCAGCGGGCTGGGCTCGGCGCTGTGGGCGCTGCTGCCGGTCATCGCGTCGCAGCGGCTGGACCTGGGCGCCGCGGGCTACGGGTTGCTGATGGCCTGCCTGGGCACGGGCGCGGTGTCGGCCGGCTTCTTCGTCGGGCGCATCCGCTCGCGCTTCGGGCTCGACACGCTGGCGGCGTCCTGCTGCCTCATCTTCGCCAGCGCCATGCTGGTGGGTGCGCTGTCGACCTGGCGCCCGCTGGTGTACCTGAGCTTCGTGCTCGGCGGCGCGGCGTGGATGACGATGATGTCGACCTTCAACGCCGCCACGCAGACCAGCGCCCCGCCATGGGTGCGGGCGCGCGCCGCCTCGCTGCACACGCTGTGTTCGCTGGGCGCCTTCGCGCTGGGCTCGGCGCTGTGGGGCGCGGTGGCCAGCCTGCTCGGCCTGCCCGCGGCGCTGTGCCTGTCGGCGGCGTTCATGGTGGCCAGCGTGGGGCTGGCGCGGCCGTACCCCTTGCGCATGGGCGCCGACGACGAGGTGACGCTGGCCGCGCACAGCGACGAGCTGCTGCTGGCGACCGAGCCCGAGTTCGAGGCCGGCCCCGTGGCGGTCGAGGTGGTCTATTGCATCCGCGAGGCCGATGCGCGCCGCTTCCTGGACACGGTGCAGCAGCTGGCCGTGCCGCGCCGGCGCGACGGCGCCACCTTCTGGCGCGTGTACCGCGACCTGGGCGACCCGAGCCGCTATGTGGAGCGCTTCATCGTCACTTCATGGGCCGACTACCTGCGCCAGCGCTCGCGCGCCACGGTGGCGAGCAACGAGCTGGAAGCGCATGTGCGCACCTTCCAGGAGCCCGGCGTGGCCGTGGTCACGCGGCACTACCTGGCGGAACGCAGCCCCTGAACGACCGCTGGCGTGGTCGACCGGTTCAGTCGACCCAGCGGCTCGCCTCGCCAAGGGTGGCGCGCATGGTGCGGAACCTGTTCGCGGGATGCGCCGGGTCTTCGTAGCCGAAGGAAATGCCGCACACCACCTGGCGGTCTTCGGGAACATCGAACCAGCGATGCAAGAACTTCGCGCGCGAAGCGACCGCGGCCTGCGCGATGCTCGCGACGCCTCGCGCCCGCGCGGCCAGCATGAAGTTGCTGACGTAAGCGCCGCAGTCGAGCACGCCGTAGGTGCCCAGCACCGCCTCGGTGGTGACCAGCGCCATGTGCGGCGCGCCGAAGAAGCTGAAGTTCAGCTCTGCCTGCCGCGCCGAGGCCTCGCGGTCGCCGTGCGCGATGCCCACGCTGTCGTACAGCTGAAAGCCGCATTCGCGGCGGCGCTCGCGGTACACGCCGCGGTACTCGGCGGGTGGCGCGATGTCGAAGGACGCGTCGGCCGATGCCTCGGGCGCGGCCATGGCCTGGCGCAGGCGCTCGGTGGCGGCCGCGCTGGTCACCGCGATCTGCCACGGCTGCGAGTTGCACCACGACGCGGTGCGCTGCGCGGCCCGCAGGATGGCGTCGATCACCTCGCGCGGCACGGGCTCGGCAAGGTAGCCGCGGCAGCTGTAGCGGGCGTCGAGCACGGCGTCGAAAGCCGTGGCTTGCGAAGCGTCAGCGTTGTCTTGGGTGTTGGCGTTCATGCGGTCTTCAGCAGGGGTTGCATGGGTTCGGCGAGCGTGCGCAGGAAGCCCTGCGCGGGTGCGATCCAGTCGATGGGCTGCTGCAGACGGGCGATGTCCGTTTGCGCGGCGTTGCCGCTGAACAGCGTGCGCTCTTCTTCGAGCAAGAAGCAGCGCTCGCCAGCGACGTCCACCGGCTGCAATGAAAGGCCGCCGAGGTCGATCGCCTCGCTCGTGGCTTGCGCAGAAGCGGCCGGGCCGGTGGCCAGCGTCCAGCGGATTTCACCGGGCGCCGCTGCGCGCACGGCGGCCGAAGCGGCAGCGTCGGCCGGCGGATCGATCAGCGCCCATTCGTTGCGCTCGCCGCCGCCCACCAGGTAGCTGTTGCGCCCGGCCTGCGCGCCGGTGTTCACGCGCACCACATGCGCAGACAGCCGCACCACCAGCCCGTCTTCGAGCGTGTGGTGCCCCTGGCCGTGCCCCTCGGGGTCGAGCCGGCCGATTTCCTCATAGGCCGCTTCCCACGGGTTGACCGGCTGGCGGCCGGTGGGGCCGTTCGCCACGCGCGGCATGATCATCGGCACCGCGCGCAGCGCCTGCGCATGATCGATGCAGGCCTGCGCCGTGGCGAAGCACTGCAGCTGCTCGAGGATGCGGCGCGTCACGTTCATGAGCTTGAGCGCGCGCTGCGCGCTCAGTGCCTCGGCGGGCGTGAGCCACAGGCATTCGACCGTCTCGCGCGTGTCGGCGCTGGGCGTCTGCGCCGGGGGCGCGAGCGCCACGAAAAAGCGCGTGTCGAAACGCCGCGGCATGCCGGGCGGCGTGAGCCAGTGGCTGAAGTAGCGCAGCCGGTCGACCGCCAGCCGCCAGCCCCGGTCGTGGCACATGTGCAGCAGCGCGTCGGAGCCCAGCTCGGCGGCATGGCGCATGGCGGCGCGCTCGTCGTGCGGCAGTGCATCGAGCCCCACCAGCCGGCCTGCGTCGTCGCAGGCGAACAGCAGCCCGGCCTCCTCGAAGCATTCGCGCACCGCGGCCACGTAGTAGTCGAGCCCGTTCGCGGGCACCGCCAGCCGCAGGCTCGCGGCCGCGTCGTCGAGGCCGCTGCAGGCCGCGTGCATGGCGGGGTCGTGCGCGTCGACCGTGCCGCCGGGGAACACGCTGGCGCCGCTGTTCTGGTCGGCTTCCTTCTCGGCGCGGCGCAGCATCAGCACCTCGAGCCCGGCCGCACCGTCGCGCAGCACGATGAGCGAGGCGGCCGTGCGGATCGGCCGTGTACCTGATGCGCTGGGTGCGGCGGGTGCGCCTTTTGCCGCGGGCGCCGCGGACGCGTTCGTGCCTGGGTTCATCGGGACATTCATCTGTGGTGGATTCGTTCAAAGGTTAGCGGGTCGCTTGCCGGACGGCGTCCCGGGCGGGACACCCCCGGCCGGGCCTCGTTCTCCGCGCGCACCACGCACCGAACTCGGGGCGCGCGCGCCCGAAGGCGGCCAGCGCGGCCGAGGCAGCCTCCAGCCCTGCCGCGATGCGCTGCGGTCGGGCGCGTAGACCTTGGTCGTGACCATGTCGAACATGGGCGCAAGCCGCACGTCGGACAGCTCCGCGTAGACCAGCCCGAAGTTCTTCAGGTGCGCGTCGGTGTTGCCGGCCGCCATGGAGAACAGGTGCGCGGCAATAACTTTTGCCGAGCTGAATTTATTGAATTCGATAAATATTTGCAGCCTTCTTCAGCCGCGAATCGCCATCCGTATCCGCCGGGAAAGAATCTTCCACCCGCCCGCCGTGCGCAGGAACCGATCGTGGTACTCCACCACCGACGGCGGCCCCGACAGCTGCGCACCCCCCGCGGCATCGCCCGTGCCCTGGAAGAACAGCACGTAGCAGACCCCGCTCGCCTGGTCTGGCGCATCGAAGCTCACGCGAATGTTCGAGCACACATGCCGCGTGGTGACGTTCTCCGGCCGCGCCGCCAGAAAGCGCGCGATCTCCTCGCGGCCGGCCGACACGGTGCCCATGCGGTCCAGCGCCGCGTCTTCGGTGAACAGGTCCAGCACCTGCGCGTAGCGCCGCGCGTCGAGGTGGTTGGCAAAGTCGACGCACAGGCGCGCGCACGCGGCCTCGTCTTCGAGCAGGGTTGCCGTCATTGCTCCGCCTGACATCGGTCAGCCCGCCATCGAGCCGCGCACATCGGCCACCGGCAGGTGCGTGGTGCGCAGCAGCAGCGCGGCCTCGCTCTCTCCGGCGTCCAGCCGGGCGCGCATCTCGTCGGGGTCGAACTCCACACCGATGGGGTTGGCCTCGAAGTTCGGGCCGTACATGAAGGCGTTGGCCTCTTCGTTGGAGGTGTAGCTGTCGGTCTGGAACTCCATCTGGTTGCCGTCGGGGTCGGCGTAGTACATCGACACGGTGATGCCGTGGTGCACGCACCAGTAGGGCAGCACGCCCTTGGCCTTGAGCTCGGCGTGCTTGCCGAGCAGCTCGCGCAGCGAGCCGAAACCGTAGGCCACGTGGTCCACGCCCGGCTGGCCGCGCGGGGCGGCGGCGTCCGACGGGCCCTTGAGCAGCCCCAGGTTGAGCAGCGCCACGCGGTGGTGCTCGTCGTCGTAGGTGACGAAGGCGATCACCGGGTTCTGGTACTGCACCTTGCCGCAGAACACCGACAGGTACCACGCCAGCATCTGCTCGAAGCGGTAGGTGCGGTAGACGATGTGCGCGAACGTGGTGGGGCGGATGCCAGTGCCGGTATCGGTGCCAGTGACGATGCTCATGGGAAATACCTCTTTATCGATAAAAGTCGATTTGTTCGCCTGAATCTTCTTTTTATCGATAATATTTGGCGACTCCGCCACGCTTGCTCGGTACAAACCCGCCCGAACCGCACATTGCCCATGAGCCTGAACCCGCCGCCGCCCACCGACGACCTGCAGGGCGCGACGCGCGCGAGCATGGTGTTCGAGCGATTGCGCGAAGACATCCTCGAAGGCCGACTGGCGCCGGGCGAAAAGCTGCGCATCGAAGCGCTGGAAACCCGCTACGAGGTGGGCGCGAGCCCCATCCGCGAGGCGCTCAACCGGCTCATTTCGGTGCGGCTGGTCGAGCAGTTCGAGCGCCGCGGCTTCCGGGTGGCGGCGCTGTCGCGCGACGACCTGCTCGACCTGGTGCGCGCGCGCCGGCTGCTCAACGAGGTGGTGGTGCGCGAGTCGCTGGTGCATGGCGACCAGGCCTGGGAAGACGAGCTGGTGCTCAGCTACCACCGCATGTGGCGCTGCCCCATGACGCTGGCCGAAGGCCAGACGAACCGCGAATGGGAGGTGCTGCACCGCCGCTTTCATGCGGCGCTGATCGCGGCGTGCCCGTCGAAATGGCTCACCGACTTTCATGAGCTGCTGTTCGACGCCTCCGACCGCTACCGCCGCCTGAACGTGCGCGAGCGCGACCTGGCGCACACGCGCACGGAGCACCGCGAGATCATGGAAGCCGCCGTGAGCCGCGACGCGCCGCTGGCCGTGCAGCGGCTGAACGACTCCATCGACACGCTGCTGTCGCACGCGGACAGCTTCGCGCCGCTCTCGCCCCTGAACTCAGTCTCTTCGCCCTGACGTCGCCTGGCGCCCCCGCCGCTCAGCCCCGCGCGTGCGCCGCGCGGCCCTCGGCCTCGGCCGAAGCCAGTTCCTGCGCGGTGAGCCGGTAGGCCGGGTTGTCGGTCAGCCGCTCGATCGCCAGGTCGATGAAGGCCCGGGCGCGCGCGGGCTGCGCGGCGCGGCTCCCGTAATAGATGAACACGCCCGAGCGGTCGGCCACGTGCGCCGTGAGCAGCGGCACCAGCCGGCCCGTGCGGATGTGCGCCGCCGCAATCACGCTGGTCAGCGAGCCGATGGCCTGGCCCGCGAGCACCGCCTCGGTTTCCAGCGACTCGTCGTTCAGGCACAGCGCGGGCACGATCGGCTGCTCGACCACCTCGTCGCCCACCTTCACGTACCAGGGCAGCAGCTTGCCCGTGGCCGGATGGCGAAAGGCGCTGCAGCGGTGCGAGGCCAGCGCATCGAGGCTGTGCGGCGCGCCGTGGCGCAGCAGGTACGAAGGCGCCGCGCACAGCACCAGCTGCAGCCCGAACAGCCGGCGCGCGATGACGCCCTCGGCCGGCGAAGGCCCCACGCGAAAACCTACGTCGACGCGGTCTTCCACCCAGTTGCCGATGCGGTCGTCCAGCTGCACGTCGGGCTGCACCTCGGGGTAGAGGCGGCAGAACTCGTCGAGCAGCGGCCCCAGCAGGGGCGCGAAGGTGGAGCGCGGGCCCACGATGCGCAGCGGCCCGGCAATGCCGTCGGTGGCGCGGCGCGCCATGTGCAGCGCGCGCTGCAGGCCCACCAGCGCCGGCTGCGCGGCCTCCAGAAACTGCCGCCCCTCGTCGGTGAGCGACAGGCTGCGCGTGGTGCGGTGGAACAGGCGCACGCCCAGGTGGTGCTCCAGCTGCGCCAGCGCCTGGCTGGCGGCCTGCGGCGTCATGCCCTGCGCGGCGGCCGCCTGCCGCAGGCTGCCGAGCTCGGCGGTCTTGGCGAAGGTGGCGATGGAACGCAGTTCATTGATGGGCATGCGGCCTCCAGTGTGACGGCCGATTATCAAGAGCAGCTTTCGAGTGCTTCAAGGGTATGGCGTCTATCTTTGCCTGGCGATGCCGGCCTACAGTGGCCGCAAGGCCCAAGGGCTACACACGGCAGCAAGGAGCGATACGCCAATGGACCCCCACGATGAACTGACCCTGTCCCTTTCCCGGCGCGAGCTGCTGCTGGCGGGCGCCGCAGGCGCTGCGGCCACCGCCGCCACCAGCCAGGCCGCGAGCGCCGCGCAGTCGCCGGCAGCGGCAGCGGCTGCGACAACAGCTTCCGCGCCCATGAAGACCACGCTGCAGGTCAACGGCAAGGCTTACACCCTGTCGCTGGACACGCGCACCACCCTGCTCGACGCGCTGCGCGAGCACCTGCACCTCACCGGCACCAAGAAGGGCTGCGACCATGGCCAGTGCGGCGCCTGCACGGTGGTGCTCGACGGCCGCCGCATCAACTCGTGCCTCACCCTGGCCGTGATGCACGACGGTGCGAAGGTGACCACCATCGAGGGCCTGGGCACGCCGCGCGCGCTGCACCCGATGCAGGCCGCCTTCGTCAAGCACGACGGCTACCAGTGCGGCTACTGCACGCCGGGGCAGATCTGTTCGGCCGTGTCGGTGCTCGACGAGATCCGCGAGGGCATTCCCAGCCACGCCAGCGCCGACCTCATGGCCCGGCCGCTGCTGACGGCCGAGGAACTGCGCGAGCGCATGAGCGGCAACATCTGTCGATGCGGGGCGTACAGCAACATCGTCGACGCCATCACCGAGGTGGCGACGGCCACGCCGACGCCGCCTTCCGCGGCAGGGAGGCAGGCATGAAATCGTTCACCTACGAGCGGGCGTCTTCGCCCGCGCACGCCGTGCTGCAGGCCACCAAGGTGCCGGGCGCGCGCTTCATCGCCGGCGGCACCAACCTGCTGGACCTGATGAAGCTGGAAATCGAAACGCCCGCCCACCTCATCGACGTGAACGGCCTGGGCTTCGACAAGATCGAGCCCACGCCCGAAGGCGGCCTGCGCATCGGCGCGCTGGTGCGCAACACCGACCTGGCCGCCGACATGCGCGTGCGGCGCGACTACGGGCTGCTGTCGCGTGCGCTGCTGGCCGGCGCCTCGGGCCAGCTGCGCAACAAGGCGACCACCGCGGGCAACCTGCTGCAGCGCACGCGCTGCCCCTATTTCTACGACCCCCAGCAGGCCTGCAACAAGCGCCAGCCCGGCAGCGGCTGCGCGGCCATCGGCGGCTACACGCGCATGCATGCCGTGGTGGGCAGCAGCGACGCCTGCATTGCCACGCACCCCAGCGACATGGCCGTGGCCATGCGCGCGCTCGACGCCACGGTGGAAACCGTGCGGGCCAACGGCGCGCGGCGCACCATTGCCATCGCCGACTTCCATCGCCTGCCGGGCAACACGCCGCAGGTGGAAACGGCGCTGGCGCCCGGCGAGCTGATCACCGCGGTGCGCCTGCCCGCGCCGGTGGGCGGCACGCACATCTACCAGAAGGTGCGCGACCGCGCCTCCTACGCTTTCGCGCTGGTGTCGGTCGGCGCCATCGTGCAGCGCGACGGCAGCGCACGCGTGGCGGTGGGCGGCGTGGCGCACAGGCCGTGGCGCGTGGAGGCCGCCGAGGCCGAGATGCCGCGCGGCGCCAAGGCCGTGGCCGCCGCGCTGTTCGCGGGCGCCACGCCCACGCCGCAGAACGCCTTCAAGATCCCGCTGGTCGAGCGCACGCTGGACGCCGTGCTCATGCAGGCCCGCCAGGCCGGGCAGGCCAACCCCACCGGCCCCAACAGCCCCACCAGGAGTTGAGCGATGAAGTTCGACACCCCCGCCATCACCAACCCCATCGACCAGCTGAAGATCGTCGGCCACCCGGTCGACCGCATCGACGGCCCGCTGAAAACGACCGGCACCGCGCCCTACGCCTACGAGCGCCACGACGTGGCGGCGAACCAGGCCTACGGCTACATCGTGGGCGCGGGCATCTCCAAGGGCCGCATTCTTTCGTTCGACCTGGGCCGCGCGCAGGCCGCGCCGGGCGTGCTGGCCATCGTCACGCACGAGAACGCCGGCAAGCTCGGCAAGGGCAAGCTCAACGCCGCAAAGCTGCTGGGCGGCCCCACGGTCGACCATTACCACCAGGCCGTGGCGCTGGTGGTGGCCGAGACTTTCGAGCAGGCGCGCGCCGCCGCGCAGCTGGTGCAGGTGAACTACGCGCGCACCGACGGCGCCTTCGACCTCGCGCAGGCCAGGGAATCGACCGAGCGGCGCACCGCCAACCGCGACAACACCGTGGGCGACTTCGCCGGCGCCTTCGCCAAGGCCGAGGTGCGGCTGGACCAGACCTACACCACGCCCGACCACTCGCATTCGATGATGGAGCCGCACGCCACCATCGCCGCGTGGAACGGCGACCGGCTCAGCGTATGGACGTCGAACCAGATGATCGACTGGACCACCGGCGACCTGGCCACCACGCTCGGCATGCCCAAGGACAAGGTGCACCTGATGTCGCCCTACATCGGCGGCGGCTTCGGCGGCAAGCTGTTCCTGCGCGCCGACACGCTGCTGGCCGCGCTGGGCGCGCGCGCCGCGCGCCGGCCGGTGAAGGTGGCCATGCAGCGCCCGCTGATCGCCAACAACACCACGCACCGGCCCGCGACCATCCAGCGCATTCGCATCGGCGCCACGGCGCAGGGAAAGATCACCGCCATCGGCCACGAGAGCTGGTCGGGCAACCTGCCCGACGGCAAGCCCGAGAACGCCGTGCAGCAGACGCGCCTGCTCTACGCCGGCGAGCACCGCCTGACCGGCACGCGCCTCGCGCACCTCGACCTGCCCGAAGGCAACGCCATGCGCGCGCCGGGCGAGGCGCCGGGGCTCATGGCGCTGGAAGTGGCCATGGACGAACTCGCGGAGCGCGTGGGGCTGGACCCCATCGCGCTGCGCGTGCTGAACGACACGCAGGTCGACCCGGCCAACGCGGCGCGGCCCTTCTCGCAGCGCCGGCTGGTCGAGTGCATGCGCACCGGCGCCGAGCGCTTCGGCTGGAGCCAGCGCAGCGCGCGGCCCGGGCTGGTGCGCGACGGGCGCTGGCTGGTGGGCATGGGCATGGCGGCGGCGTTTCGCAACAACCAGGTCACGAAGTCGGGCGCGCGCGTGGCGCTCGACCGGCGCGGCGTGGTCACGGTGGAAACCGACATGACCGACATCGGCACCGGCAGCTACACCATCATTGCGCAGACCGCCGCCGAGATGATGGGCCTGCCGCTGGAGCGCGTGGTGGTGCGGCTGGGCGACTCGCAGTTTCCGGCGTCGTCCGGCTCGGGTGGGCAATGGGGCGCCAACTGCTCCACGGCCGGCGTGTACGCGGCCTGCATCAAGCTGCGCGAGGCCATCGCGCAGCGCGCGGGGCTGGACGCGGCGAGCGCTGAATTCTCGGACGGCATGGTGCGCGCGGGCGGGCGCAGCGTTCCCCTGGCGGGGCTGCCCGGGCTGGCCGGTCAGGAGCGCATCGTGGCCGAGGACGCCATCGAGTTCGGCGACCTCGACAAGCGCTACCAGCAGTCGACCTTCGGCGCGCACTTCGTCGAAGTGGGCGTGGACGCGTACACCGCCGAGATCCGCGTGCGGCGCATGCTGGCCGTGTGCGCCTCGGGGCGCATCCTGAACCCGAAGTCGGCGCGCAGCCAGGTGATCGGCGCGATGACCATGGGCGTGGGCGCCGCGCTGATGGAAGAGCTGGCGGTGGACGCGCGCCTGGGCTTCTTCGTGAACCACGACCTGGCCGGCTACGAGGTGCCGGTGCATGCCGACATTCCGCACCAGGAGGTGATCTTCATGGACGAGACCGACCCCATCTCCTCGCCCATGAAGGCCAAGGGCGTGGGCGAGCTGGGCATCTGCGGCGTGGGCGCGGCGGTGGCCAATGCGATCTACAACGCCACGGGCGTGCGGGTGCGCGACTACCCGGTCACGCTGGACAAGCTCATCACGCGGATGCCGGACGCGGCCTGAACTGGCGGGTGGCGCCTTGGAGCGCTACCGCACAGACGCGGGGGCGCGCACCTGCCACAGTGGGCGGCGGCGCGGAGCGTGCGGAACACGCCAAACGCGCAGAAAACACGGTTCCGCCGGCCTGTTGCCGACGCCCGCACGCCACACCCGCCCCCCCCAGAAAGATGCCCACCATGCCCGACGCCCCCTACTTTCACGACGCTTCCGGCACGGTCCGCTTCTGGGTGCCGGTCGAGGACGGCAACGCGGTGAGCGCGAGCATCGGCAGGGAGGCGCTGCGCTACCACTTCCGCACCGCGGAAGGCGCCGATTCGCTGGCCACCTTCGGCCTGCACGTGCAGGAGATCGAGGCCGCCGTGCGGCGCCGGCTGGCGCAGGGCGCGGCCGAGCCGGTGATGCTGCGCGAGCACGACATGCGCGGCGCGGCGGGCTGAACCGGCCCTGCGCACAGGCTGGCCTGGCTAGCCTTGGCCGATCAGGTCCGAATAGCTGCGCCGGTTGGCCCGGTAGCAGTCGCAGGCCGCGTTCTCCAGCCCCTGGCGGTCGGTGATGGTGATGACGCCGCGGCGGTAGTCGATGAGGCTGCGCGTGTGCAGCGCCATCGCCGCGTGGGTGATGCCGACCCGGCGCACGCCCAGCATGCGGCCCAGCGCCTCGTGCGTGAGCGCCAGTTGCGCCGAATGCGCGCAGTCTTGCGTGGTGAGCAGCCAGCGCGCCAGGCGCTGCTCGATCTGGTGGAAGCGATGGCACAGGCCCGAGCGCGCGAACTCGGCCAGCAGCACGCACACGTAGCGGTGCAGCACGCGCCGCAATGCGGCGCTCTCCGCCAGCTCCTGTTCGAACGACTGCGCCGACAGCCGCCACGCCAGGCCCGCGCCCTGCACCAGCGTGCGCAGCGGCGCGTGCTGCGCGTTCAGCGACAGCTCGTAGCCCAGCGCCCCTTCGTTGCCCACCATGCCGGCCTGCAGGCCGTCGTGCCCGTCCGCGGTGGACACCAGCGACACGAAGGCGGTGGTCGGGAAGTGAACGTGCGCGATGACGTCGCCGGGCTCGTACAGCACCTGCGCGGCCGCGAGCGGCACCCGTTCGCAGCGCGCGAGCAGGCGCGCGCGGTCTTCGGGCGGCAGGGCCTCGAGCAGGTGGTTGGGCACGGAGGCGGCCTGCTGCGAGGCAGGGAGAGATCGCGAAGCCGAAGGTGAAGGCGGGGGCGGGGGCGATGCCATGGCGGAAAACGGCCTTCCAGAGTTGGCCCGATTCTGCGGTGCATCGCGCGCGCCGGGGTGCCGGTGCGCCAACACCCTCTTGCGGCTCTCTCGCAAGCTCTGACGGCGCTTCGGGCGGGCGCTGCACCCGTTCACGCAGTGGGCACGGTGCCACCGTCGATCACGTACTCCGTGCCCGTGATGCCCCCGGCCCGCGCCGACACCAGGAAGCCGACCAGATCAGCCACCTCGCGCGGCAGCGCCGGGCGCCCCAGCGGAATGCCGCCCAGCGAGTCCATCAGCAGCCGCTGCGCGCCGTCGTGGTCGGTGCCCTTGGCCTGCGCCAGCCGGTCGACCAGCGCCACCGCCGCCTGCGTTTCCACCCAGCCCGGCGACACGCGCACCACGCGCACGCCCCGGGGGCTCACTTCTTTCGACAGGCTCTTGCTGTAGGTCGACAGCGCCGCCTTGGCCGCGGCGTAGGCCGTGGTCGCGTCGGGCAGCGGCAGTTGCCGCTGGATGGAGGTGATGTGCACGACCACGCCGCAGCCCTGGGCCAGCATGCCCGGCAACAGGGCGCGGTCGAGGCGCACCGCCGGGTACAGGTTCAGGTCGAACGCCCGCTGCCACTCCCCGTCGTCCAGCACCGCGAAGCCGCCGGACGGCGCGGACGAGCCCCCCGCCACGTGCACCACGATGTCGACGCCGCCGAGCGTGTCTTGCACGGCCTGCGCCACCGCCGCGCAGCCGGCGGGGGTGGCGATGTCGGCGGCAACGAAGGCGGCACCGAAGGCGGTATGGGTGGGTCGGTCGGGCATGTCCGCGTGCTCGGGGCGGTGGCGCGCCGTGGCCAGCACAGTGGCGCCCGCGGCGGCCAGTTGCGCGACCACGGCCTCGCCGATGCCCTTGGTGCCGCCCGTCACCAGCGCGCGCCGGCCTTCGAGCTCGACGGGGCTGCGGATCTCCAGCGAGGCGATGAGCCCCTGCCTGAGCGTGAAGACGTGCATCAGGTCGGCCTGCTTGCCCGGGAAATTGCCTTCGACATGGGCGAGCAGGCGGTAGGTGTCGGCGCCGTCGTGCAGCAGCCCCAGCGGCGTGAGGCGGTACTGGTACCGGGCCTCGGCCGCGGTGCGCCACGCCTTGATGGCCTGCCGGCCGACGTGCGTGCGGCCTTCGTCCGTCACGCTGGCGTCCTCGTGGAAAGAAGCCGCCAGCAGGTCGGTGTCGTGGCGCACGTGCGAGGCGAGGTAGCGCGCGATGGCGTCGGGATGGGTGTGCGGGATGGTCTTGGTCATGGTCGGGTTCATGGTCGTTGTCGTGTCGTTGTCGGGCCCGCGGAACTTCGGGAATCGGGCGCTCGGGTTGCAATGCGCCCATGCTCGACATAGGCTCGTTCCATGACAAGTACGTACCAGGAAGTTAGTGCCCCGCCGGCACCGGCGATCCCACCCCGCAAGACCTACACCCCGCTGAGCGCCGCCATCGACGTGGAGGCCTGCCTCGGGCTGCTGGAGGGGCGCTGGAAGCTGGTCATCCTGTTCCACCTGTTCGACGGCCAGGTGCAGCGCTTTTCCGACCTGGAGAAGCGCGTGGACGGCATCTCGCAGAAGATGCTCGCCCAGCAGCTGCGCCAGCTGGAGGCCGACGGCATCGTGCTGCGCACCGTCCACTCGCAGGTGCCGCCCAGGGTCGACTACCGCATGACGGCCTGGGGCCAGGCCCTGTGTCCCGCGCTGGACGCGATGCTGAAGTGGGCCGAGCTCAGGGAGCAGTGCGCCGGCGCCTGAACACCGCCCGGTGAAAAAAAGCCCCCCGGCGCCCACCCGAAACCGGTGGCTTCCAGCAAAATCCCGGGCTTCGAGAAAACTACCTCCCGACACCGGAGAGCGCGATGACCCTGGACGACCTGTTTGCCGACAGCCACCTGCTCCCCACGGTGCCCAAGGTGGTGTTCGATCTCATCGAGATCCTGCGCGACGAAGACGCCGCCGTCGGCGTGGTGGCCCGCAGGCTCGAGCTCGACCAGGTGCTCACCGCCAGGGTGCTGCGCCAGGCCAACTCTCCCTACTTCGGCGTGCGCCGCAAGATCTCGTCCATCCAGGACGCGATCCAGCTGCTGGGCTTCTCGTCGATCCGCTCGCTGGTGGTGAGCTCGGGCCTCACGGGCACCTTCCAGAAGGTCGAGGGCGTGCATCTGCCGACCTTCTGGGCCCACAGCCTGCGCGTGGCCTCGGTGGCCCGCTACCTGGCGGGCAAGACCCGGCGCGTGGACCAGAGCCTGGCCTTCACCGTGGGCAGCATGCACGCCATCGGCCACCTCATCATGGCCGGCGCCATGAAGGAGCAGATGGCGGCGCTCAACGCCGCCCACCCCTTCGACACCATGGGCCGCCTCGAGGTGGAAAAGCGCCAGCTCGGCTACCACTACGGCGATGTCAGCGCGCGGCTGGCCGCCCGCTGGAAGTTCGCGCCGGAGTTCGCGAGCGCCCTCTCCGGCTTCGCCGACCCCATGGCACAGCCGCAGCAAGACCCGCTGGCCAACGTACTGCACCTGGCCGTGTGGCGCGTGGCGCTGGAGCAGGAAGGCCTCGTGATCGGCGACGCGCGGCACGTGTGGCCGGCGCTTTCGGCGGACGCCATCGGCCTGTCGGAAGAAGTGGTGCAGGACATGCCGGCGCCGCGCGAGCTGGCGTTCGACCTCGAGCTGATGATTTCCTGAGCCGCCCCGGCAGTACGAGCAAAAAAAGCAAAGGCAACGGCAGCAGCACATGGCGCAAGGCAAGCGGGTTTCCGCCGACATCAGCGAAGACGCCCTGCGGGCGATCAAGGACATGGGCGCCGCGGCCAAGCAGGGTCGCCTGGCCGCCGGCGAAGGCCAGGCCGCGGCGGCGGCGCGGCTGGGCGTGCACGTGCAGACGATCGCGCGCATCGAGTCGGGCGAACCGGGCGTCGCCATCGGGCATGTGCTGGGCATGCTGGTGCTGTACGGCATCGAGACCCAGCTGCGGCAGCCGGGCGCCTGACGCGCGCAAGCCGCCGAGCTACTTGCTCAGCGAAATCAGCGTCCACACGATCGCCACCAGCTGCGCGATGTTGATCAGGATGGCCGTCACGTGCGTCCTGCGGAACCCCGGAATTGCGTCCATGTAGTTCGCCTGGATCTGCGAGCCCAGCGCGTCCATCTTGGGAATCACCTTCTTGCGCAGCAGCACCGCCACCACCGCGAGCCCCGCCGCCCCCGCCGCGATGCCCAGCCGCCCCGCGCACGCGAAGCTGACCGCCGTGGCGGCCGCGGTGATGAAGGCCGCGTTGTAGTACAGGTTGAAGAAGCCGCGCACGAAGCGGGCGTCGAGCGGCGTGTCGTGCTTGAGCACCAGCAACGGGAGCGAGCCCATGATGAAGTAGGCCGTCGTCACGAGCAGTGCCACCGTGAAGAACAGCGCGGCGAACATGGCGGCAGACATTCCGGTGTTCCTCCAGGTGGTGGGAATCGGGGCGGTACGAACGTTACGAGCGGCACGGGTGGGCCGAAGGGCTTCGGGATATTGCCCGCTTTCATGCGCCTGCGCATCCGGGGTTGGCCTCTTGAAGCCCGTGCTGGCCGCAGGGGCGGCGGCAACGAAAATGCTGTCGCAACGGCTTGGCTGCCCAATGGCCGCCAGTACCCGCGCGCACGACGATCTCCGCCGACCGGCTCCGCAGCACTTCAACAACCTTCTCGATGACCCTCACCGTACGCAGCGCCGCCAGTGGCGACCAGCCGGCACTGCGCGAACTGTTCCTGCGCTCGCGCCGCGACACCTTCGCCTGGCAACCCGCCGACAGTTTCCAGCTGGCGGATTTCGACGCGCAGACGCAGGGCGAGCGCCTGTGGGTGGCGCAGGACGGCGCGCTGACCGCCGGCTTCATCTCGCTCTGGGAGCCGGAAAACTTCATCCACCACATGTACGTCGACCGCCGGTGGCATCGCCGCGGCATCGGCCGCGCCTTGCTGGCCGCTCTGCCGGGTTGGCCGCACACGCGATTCACCCTGAAGTGCCTGCGGCGCAACGAGGCGGCGCTGGCGTTCTACGGCGCCTGCGGGTTCGCCGAGGTGGGCGCGGGCACGTCGCAGGGCGGTGCTTATCTGCTGATGGCGTCGGGTAGAGAGTCAGGCGACCAAGACAACTCGACGCCCCGAGCTTGACGCGCTCGTTACACGCGACCTGCATCAAGTCCCGGACGCCGCAGCGGCTCAGCCGTCCAGGCTGTACGGGTAGCGCTGCGGCAAGCCCTCCGACAGCCGGTTCATTTCCCGAGTAATTTCGTCAACGTTCGCAGGCTCCGACCCACCGTGGTCCGTCAGCTCCACCTGCGCCATCAGGTCCGCCAGCTGCAGCCATTGGTCGAAGTCGATGCCCATCTCGGCGGGCAGCGCATCGGTCCCCCGGTCGTGGTCCAGAAAGGCCGCCTGCGACCCGTGTTCCGTTCGCCGCAGCAGCCAGGCGTCGCCCGTGCCGGAGGTGGCGAAGACCCACCACGCCGTGCCCAGCGCGATCAGCGGGTGGTCCCTGCCGGCGGTCTCGCGCAGCAGTTGCGCCAGGTCCAGCAGCATGAAGTCGCCGGCAATTTCCTGCCCGCCGATGTCGTCGAGCCGCGAGAGAAAGCCGGCCGGCAGCGCCGCCGCCAGCGCCTCGTGCGCGCTGCCTGGAACGGACGCCGGCGCCCGACGGCGCGCGCCCAGTTCCGCCACGATCTGCCCCACGGGGCGCAATGCCAGCATGCTCCAAAGCCCTCCAACAGCTGTCGATGGCCGCCCACGGCCATCCCAAGTTGGCCCCGATGATGCCGCCATCCGCAGGCCGCCCGCAGGCCAAGCGCAAATCCTGAAGTCGCGCTATGGTTCGCTGCCACCCCACGGCGAACCCACAAAAAAAGGCAGGCCCATGATCGACCTCCAAATCAACGGTCAATCCGTTGCCGTCAACGCCCCCGACGACATGCCCCTGCTCTGGGCACTGCGCGACATCGTCGGGCTCACAGGAACCAAGTTCGGCTGCGGCATCGCGCAGTGCGGCGCCTGCACCGTGCACCTCGACGGCCAGCCGGTGCGCTCGTGCGTGCTGCCGGTCGGCAGCATCGGCAAGCGCGCCATCACCACCATCGAGGCGGTGTCGCAGACGCCGGCGGGCCAGAGCATCCAGAAGGCCTGGCTCGACGTCGACGTGGTGCAGTGCGGCTACTGCCAGTCGGGGCAGATCATGTCCGCGGCCGCGCTGATACAGCGCACGCCCAACCCCAGCGACGCCGACATCGACATGGCCATGTCGGGCAACGTCTGTCGATGCTGTACCTACTCGCGCATCCGGGCGGCCATCAAGCAGGCGGCCACGGGCAAGCCCGAGGTGCTGCAATCGGTGGTCTCGATGCCGGCAAGGAGCGCATCGTGAAGGCCGCCGCACGAACGGCAAACCTCAGGGGCGCCGCAGGCATCAGCCGACGCGCCGCCCTGCAGGCCGGCGGCCTCGCGTTGGCCTTCACCTGGGTCGGCGGCAGCAAGGCCTTCGCGGCGATCAGCGCGCGCCAGCAGCCCGCCGACGCAGCCGCCGCGCAGGCGGACGGCAACCCGGCCTTCGCGCCCAACGCCTTCATTCGCATCGACGCCGACGGCGGCGTGCGGCTGGTGATGCCGATGGTCGAGATGGGCCAGGCCATCTACACCGGCTCGGCGATGCTGCTGGCCGAAGAGCTGGGCGTGGAGCTCGACCAGGTGCGCGTGGAGCACTCGCCGCCCAACGAGGCGCTGTACGGCATGCCGCTGCTCGGCGGCCAGATCACCGGTGGCTCGACCAGCACGCGCGGCACCTACGCCGTGCTGCGCGAGGCGGGCGCCGTGGCGCGCACGCTGCTGGTGTCGGCGGCCGCCGCGCAGTGGAAGGTCGATGCGTCTGAGTGCACGGTGGCGCGCGGCGTGGTGAGCCATGCGGCCTCCAGCCGGCAACTGGGCTTCGGCGCGCTGGCCGGCGCGGCCGCGAAGCTGCCGATGCCCGACAAGGTGGCGCTGAAGGAGCCGAAGGATTTCAAGCTCATCGGCCAGCCGCTGCGCCGCGTGGACTCCGCCGACAAGGTCAACGGCAAGACGCAGTTCGGCCTCGACGTGCGCGTGCCGGGCATGAAGGTGGCCACGGTCAAGGCCAGCCCCACGCTGGGCGGTGTGCTGGCCTCGGTGGACGACAAGGCGGCGCGCGCGATTCCCGGTGTGGTCGACGTCATTCGCATAAACGACGCGGTGGCGGTGGTGGGCGAGCATTTCTGGGCCGCCAAGCGCGGGCTCGATGCGCTGAAGATCACCTGGACGCCCGGGCAGAACGCGGCGCTCACCACGCAGCAGCTGCGCTCGGCGCTGGCCGACGCGTTGGCCAAGGGCAAGGCCATCGTCGGCAAGGAAACCGGCAAGCGCCCCGAGGGCACGCTGGTGCAGGCGACCTACGACCTGCCGATGCTGGCCCACGCGACCATGGAGCCGCTGAACACCACGGTGCACGTGCGCCCCGACCAGTGCGAGATCTGGGTGGGCACGCAGGTGCCGGCGCGCTGCGTGAGCGTGGCGGCCAAGATCACCGGGCTGGCCGAAGACAAGGTGGTGGTGCACAACCAGTACCTGGGCGGCGGCTTCGGCCGGCGGCTGGAGACCGACTCGGTCGAGCAGGCCGTGGCCTTCGCCAGGCAGGTGCCTTACCCGCTGAAGGTGGTGTGGACGCGCGAGGAAGACATTCGCCACGACATCGTGCGCCCGATGTACCACGACGACATCTCGGCGGTGGTCGATGCCGAAGGCCAGATCCTCTGGTTCGGCGACCGCATCGCGGGCGGCACGGTGCTGGGCCGCTGGGCGCCGGCCTTCATGGGCAAGGACGGCATGGACGGCGACCTGATCGAGTGCGTGGCCGAGCCCTGCTACGACCTGCCGAACCTGAAGGTCGAGTGGGTGCGGCACGACATGCCGGCGGGGCTGAACGTGGGCTGGTGGCGCGGCGTGGGGCCCACGCACAACCTGTTCGTGATGGAAAGCTTCATCGACGAACTGGCGAACCGCGCAAAGAAAGACCCGGTGGCCTACCGGCGCGCGCTGCTGAAGAAAAACCCGCGCACGCTCGCGGTGCTCGACCTGGCGGCTGAAAAAATCGGCTGGGGCAAAGGCGCGCTGCCAGCGCGCGTCGGCAGAGGCGTGGCGGTGGGCGACCCCTTCGGCAGCCGCGTGTGCGCCATGGTCGAGGTGGAGGTGTCGCCGCAGGGCGAGGTGCGCCTGCGGCGCGCGGTGGTCACGCTGGACTGCGGCATCGCGGTGAACGCGAGTTCCATCGAGGCGCAGATCCAGGGCGGCCTGCTGTTCGGCCTGAGCGCGGCGCTGTTCAGCGAGATCACGCTGCAGGGCGGCGCCATCGAGCAGAGCAACTTCCACGACTACCGCATGCTGCGCATCAACGAGTCGCCACCGATCGAGGTGCACACCGTGAAAAGCGGCGAAGCCCCCGGCGGGCTCGGCGAGGTGGGCACGGCCATTGCCGCGCCGGCGCTGGCCAACGCGATCTTCGCGGCCACGGGCGTGCGGCTGCGCGCGCTGCCGGTGAACCGCGCGCTGCTCGCGCAGGACAAGGACGCGATGAAGAAGAAGATCGCCGATGCGGCGCCCCCGCCGCATCCAACGCCTTCGCAGGGCGAAAGGAGCGCGGCATGAAGCGATTCATCCAGGTGCTGGTGGTGCTCTTCGTGGTGGGCGCCGGGCTGTACTTCTTCCTGAACCGCACCGACGGTTCGCAAGGCGAGGCGCCGGTGCTGGCCGGCGCGGCGCCCGACGCCGCGCTGCTGGTGCGCGGCGAATACCTGACCAAGGCCGCGGACTGCATCGCGTGCCACACGGTGGCCGGCAAGGGCCAGCCCTTTGCGGGCGGCGTGCCTTTCGTGCTGCCCTTCGGCACGATCTATTCGTCGAACATCACCGCGGACCCGGCGACGGGCATCGGCGGCTGGAGCGACGACCAGTTCGTGCGCGCGGTGCACGACGGCGTGCGCGCCGACGGGCAGCGGCTGTACCCGGCGTTCCCGTACACCTCGTACACCGCGCTCAGCCGCAAGGACGTGCTCGCCATCAAGGCCTACCTGTTCAGCCTGCCCCAGGTGAACCAGCCGAACAGGCAGGCCGACCTGGGCTTTCCGTTCAACCAGCGCTGGGCCATGGGCTTCTGGAACGCGGCCTTCTTCAAGAGCAGCCGCTTCGAGCCCGACCCGGCCCAGCCCCCGGCATGGAACCAGGGCAAGTACCTGGCCACGGCGCTGGGCCACTGCGCCGAATGCCACACGCCGCGCAACGTGGCCTTCGCGATGGAAACGCGCAACAACCTGGCGGGCGAATCCATCCAGGGCTGGCGGGCCTACAACATCACCTCCGACGCGAAGAACGGCATCGGTGCCTGGAGCGACGCGGAGATTGCCGCCTACCTCACCACCGGCCATGCCGACGGCCGCGGCTCGGCCTCGGGCCCGATGGGCGAGGCGGTGGAGCACAGCCTGCAGCACCTGAAGCCCGAGGACACCGCGGCGCTGGTGAGCTACCTGCGCACGGTGCCCGCCAGGACGGGCAAGGACCCGATCGAGATCGACGCCAAGGCGCCGTGGGCCGTGGCGGCCAGCGCCGCGGCACCCGCGGCCAACACGGCCGAGGGCCACGAACAGGGCCTGCGGCTGTTCGCGGCGGCCTGCGCCAGCTGCCACCAGTGGAACGGGCAAGGGCAGCAGACCAACTTCGCGTCGCTGCTGGGAACGCGCGGCGTGAACGACCCCGAGGGCTCCAACGTGACGCAGATGATCCTGCAGGGCGTGAACATGCGCGTGCGCGACAACGAGGTCTACATGCCGGCGTTCGGCAAGGCGTACACCGACACCGAAGTGGCCGCGCTCGCCAACTACGTGATCGCGCAGTTCGGCAACAAGCAGGGCACGGTCACGCCGGAGTTCGTGGCGAAGCAGCGCACGAAATAAAAAAACCGACACAAGGGCCGGAGCAACGGCCGGAGCAACGGCCGAAGCCGGCGGCTCAAGACAGCACGACCGGCCGCTCGACCCCGACCGTGCGCTCCAGCGGCAGCCACAGCACCAGCCGCGTGCCCGCGTTGCCCGACTCCCAGCTCACGTGCCCGCCGATGGCCAGCGCGCGGCGCTGCTGGTTGCGCAGCCCGCGGCCGCCGCGCTGCAGCGCCTCTTCGAGCACGAAGCCCGCGCCGTTGTCCTCGATCATCACGCACACGCCCTGCCCGCCCGTCGCGGTGCTGAAGCGGATGGTGGTGGCGCGCGTGTGGCGCAGCACGTTGGCCACGCACTCCTGCATGATCCGCAGGATGTGCAGCGCGCTGCCCGGGTCCAGCCAGGGCAGCGCGGGCACGGGCTGCACGTCCCACTGCAGCGCGATGCCGGCGCTTTCGATGCGCGGCGCCAAGCGGAAGCGCAGCGTTGCCAGCAGCAGGAGCAGGTCGGCGTCCACGCTCTCCATGGAGTCGATGGCCAGCTTCAGGTCTTCCATGCAGCCCTTGAGCACATTGGAAATCGCGGCGTCGTTCATGATGCCGCGCTCCACCGAGCGGATGGCGCCGATCAGCGACGAGCCCAGGCCGTCGTGCATGTCCTGCATGAGCCGCCGGCGCTCGGCGTTGAGCATCTGCTGGTTCTCGATCACGCGCAGTCGCTGGTAGCTTTGCTCCAGCTCGGCCTCGCGCGCGCGCAGGCGCTCGGCCAGGCCCTGGTTCAAGCGGCCCACTTCGGCGAAGGCGCCCGTGTAGCGCTGGAACATGATGTACGAGAACACGAAGAACAAGCCGATGATCGCGTAGGGCGAGGTGTACACGCTCTCGGGGCTCACCAGGTTGTTCTGCAGCAGCCCGTCGTACGAGGTGAACGTGACGGCGAACACGGTCCACCCCGCCACCAGCCGGCCCGCCGGCAGCTGCGCGCGCAAGGCCTTGCGCAGGTTCACCGCGAAGATCAGCACCGCCACGGGCAGCACCGCCAGGTTGAGCAGCGGCGTGATCAGGTAGAGGCTGGCAATCGATGCTGATACATGCGGCAGCGTTGCAACGCTGCACAGCGTCGCCAGGCCCACCGACGAGCGCGTGAGCCACGGCGAAGGCTGCTGGTGCAGCCGCTCGAGAAACAGGTGGATGAGCACGATGAGCCACAGCAGCGCCGACACGGTGAGCCACTCGAACCACTCGTCGGACACCGGCAGGTAGTCGCCGCTCACGTAGTAGTGCAGCATGCGCACGAAAGCCAGCGCCGAGATGGCCGCGAACAGCAGGTACAGCGACTCGCGCCGCTTGCCCAGCCACACCGCGAAAGCAAAGGCGCCCACCGCCAGGAACGCGGCGCTGCCCATGAACGGCAGCTGCACCTGCAGCATCTGGCGCGCCTGGTAGCGCCAGGCCAATGCGCGCTGCTCGCCCACCCACACGCTGGAAAAGCCGCTGCCGCTGCTGCGCAGCCGGTTCACGCGAATGAGCACCGAGGTGGGCGACAGCGTGTTCGCCGTCGCGTTCAGGGGCAGCAGCAGCGGCTGGTTGTAGCCGTTGTGCACCGGGCTGCCGTGCGACTGGTAGAGCAGCACGCCGTCGCCGTACACCGCGATGTGCCCCAGCGTTTTCCAGCGCGGCAGGTACAGGAAGCGCGGCTGCGTGGAGGGCGCGAGCGCATCGACGTCGAGCCGGTACCAGTCGGTGAGGGTGCTCACGCCGCCCGACGGTGTGGGCACCAGCTCGCGCCCGGCCGTATACGGCAGGCCGACCTTCTGCCAGCCCTCGGTCGGCAACGCGGCGTCTTCGATGCTCGGCGGCGGCGCCGAGTAGCCGGTGCCGGCCACGGAGAGCAGCTCGGCCTCGGTGATGTGCAGCGTGCTTTCTTGCTGCGGTGCGGCATCGGTGGTGGTCGGCTCGCCCGCTTGCACGCAGGGCAACAAGGCCAGGAACGACAGCAGCCACAGCGTGGCAGCGACGCGCCTTGCGCTCATCTCTTCGGCAGTGCCGATGCGGCCGCGCCACCAGGCGCAAGACCGCACGCCACCACGATACGGAGGGGGCGGGCGCCGAGGGCGGAGGGGTTCGGTTTCATCGAGACACAATTATGTCTCGGGCACCCCGTGGCGGCCAGATCGCCATCGCGACACTGCATCCCACTGCATTGACACGGCACCGACACGACATCGGCGCAACCTCGATGCGGCTTGCAAGACACACGAGCCGCTACGCTGAAAACACGCCTCAGAAACACGCGCACCGCTCCCGCGCGCTATCGCCGGAATTAAGTGCTTCTATTCGCCCCGCAGCGGCTTCTGGCAGAGAATTTGCGCTCCCCTCGCAGCAAAAACAGGAGTTCCCATGAGCAGTGAAAAGACCGAAGCCAAGTGTCCCTTCAGCCAGGCCGCAGGCGCCGGCACCACCAACCGCGATTGGTGGCCGCAACAGTTGCGCGTCGACCTGCTGCACCAGCACTCCACCAAGTCCGACCCCATGGACAAGGACTTCGACTACGCCGCCGCCTTCAACAGCCTGGACCTCGCCGCGGTCAAGAAAGACCTCGCTGCGTTGATGACCGACTCGCAAGACTGGTGGCCGGCGGACTTCGGCCACTACGGCCCGCTGTTCATCCGCATGGCATGGCACAGCGCGGGCACCTACCGCATCGGCGACGGGCGCGGCGGTGCCGGCCGCGGCCAGCAGCGCTTCGCGCCGCTGAACAGCTGGCCGGACAACGTGAGCCTGGACAAGGCGCGCCGCCTGCTGTGGCCCATCAAGCAGAAGTACGGCCGCAACATCTCCTGGGCCGACCTGTTGATCCTCACGGGCAACGTGGCGCTGGAGACCATGGGCTTCAAGACCTTCGGCTTCGCGGGCGGACGTGCCGACGTGTGGGAACCCGACCAGGACGTGTACTGGGGCCGTGAGAAGACCTGGCTCGGCGGCGACGTGCGCTACGCGCAAGGCTCGCCGGGCGTCGAGGAAAACCACGCCGTGCTGGTGAAGGACGACGACAGCCAGGTACCGCACACGCGCGACCTGGAGAACCCGCTGGCCGCCGTGCAGATGGGCCTGATCTACGTGAACCCCGAAGGCCCGGACGGCAAGCCCGACCCGCTGGCCGCGGCACGCGACATCCGCGACACCTTCGCGCGCATGGCCATGGACGACGAGGAAACCGTGGCGCTCATCGCGGGCGGCCACACCTTCGGCAAGACGCACGGCGCGGCCCCTGCTTCTCACGTGGCGCACGAACCCGAAGCCGCCGGCATCGAAGACCAGGGCATCGGCTGGAAGAATAGCTTCGGCTCCGGCAAGGGCGGCGACGCCATCACCAGCGGCCTTGAAGTGACGTGGACCACCACGCCCACGCAATGGAGCAACAACTTCTTCGAGAACCTCTTCAACTTCGAATGGGAGCTCACCAAGAGCCCCGCCGGCGCGCACCAGTGGGTGGCCAAGGGCGGTGCCGGTGCGGGCACCATTCCCGACGCGCACGATCCGTCGAAGCGCCACGCGCCGACCATGCTCACGACCGACCTGTCGCTGCGCATCGATCCGGCCTACGAGAAAATTTCGCGCCGCTTCCTCGAGAACCCCGACCAGTTCGCCGACGCTTTCTCGCGCGCCTGGTTCAAGCTCACGCACCGCGACATGGGTCCGCGCGTGCGCTACCTCGGCCCTGAGGTGCCGGCCGAAGAACTCATCTGGCAAGACCCGATTCCGGCGGTCGATCACGCGCTGGTCGATGCGCAGGACGTCGCGGCGCTGGGCAAGAAGGTGCTGGCCTCCGGCATCGCGCCTGCGCAGTTCATTGCCACGGCATGGGCCTCGGCATCGACCTTCCGCGGCTCCGACAAGCGCGGTGGCGCCAACGGCGCACGCATTCGCCTGGCGCCGCAAAAGGACTGGGCAGTGAACGAGCCGGCGCAACTGGCCAACGTGCTGCAGGTGCTCGAAGGCATCCGCGGCGAGTTCAACGGCGCGCAGGCCGGCGGCAAGAAGATCTCGCTGGCCGACCTGATCGTGCTGGCCGGTGGCGCCGCCGTGGAACAGGCCGCGCGCAACGCGGGGCGCGAAGTGAAGGTGCCCTTCTCGCCCGGGCGCACCGACGCCTCGCAAGCGCAGACCGACGTGACCTCGTTCGCGCCGCTGGAGCCGGCCGCGGACGGTTTCCGCAACTACACGCGCGCACGCTTCAGCGTGCCGGCCGAGGTGCTGCTGATCGACCGCGCGCAACTGCTGACGCTGACCGCGCCCGAGCTGACCGTGCTGGTCGGCGGCCTGCGCGTGCTCGGTGCCAACGTGGGCGGCTCGAAGCACGGCGTGCTCACCGGCAAGCCCGGCGCGCTGAGCAACGACTTCTTCGTCAACCTGCTGGACATGGGCACGGAATGGAAGCCGGCCGCGGGCGGCAACGAGCAGTACGAAGGGCGCGACCGCAAGTCGGGCGCGCTCAAGTGGACCGGCACGCGCGCCGACCTGGTGTTCGGCTCGAACGCGCAGCTGCGCGCCATTGCCGAGGTGTACGCCGGTGCCGACGCGCAAGAAAAGTTCGTCGCCGACTTCGTGGCGGCCTGGACCAAGGTGATGAACCTCGACAGGTTCGACCTCGCCTGAGCTTGAGTGAGTGGATGTTCGCCGGGCTGCTGCGCAGCACCCGGCGAATGTCACTCGCTCTGCAGTGATCAGCAGGCGCTCAGCAAGACTGCGCCTCCACCACCCGCCGCACCGTTTCCAACGCGCTGCGCAGGTTCTCCAGCCCCACGGAGCCCAGCGCCAGGCGCAGCGCATGCGGCACGTGCGCCGACGTGGCGAACGGCTCGGCCGTGGCCACCGACACGCCTTCGCGCACCAGCGCCGCCGTCACCAGGTCGGCGCGCGTTTCTTCCGGCAGCGGCAGCCACACGAAGTACGACGCCGGATGGCGAACGCATCGCAGCCCGGCGAGCGCATGGGTGGCGATGGCCTGTCGCTGCATCGCGTCATGCCGCTTCTGCGCCTCCAGCCGCTCCACCGTGCCGTCTTCGAGCCACAGGCAGGCGATGGCCGTCGTCACACCGGGCGTGCACCACGTCGTGGCGCGTATCGCGCGTTCGAGCTTCGGCACCCAGGCGTCGGGCGCCACCACGAAGCCCACGCGCAACCCGGTCGCCACGCTCTTGGACAGGCCCGACACATACACCGTGGTCTCCGGTGCCAGCGCAGCCAGCGGTGGCGGCGGCCCCTTGCTCGGGTCGTCCGCCAGGAAGGCATAGGCCGCGTCCTCGATGATGAGCAGCCCATGCCGCCGCGCGATCGCGACCAGCCGGCGGCGCCGGCTCTCGCTCATCACCCAGCCCAGCGGGTTGTGCAGCGTCGGCATCGCGTAGATGGCCTTGACGCGGCGCTTGGCGCACAGCCGCTCCAGCGCGTCGAGGTCGGGGCCCTGGCCCGATGCGGGCACGGCTGCCAGTTCGAGCCGGTGCGCTTCGGCGAGCACCTTGAAGCCCGGGTAGGTCAGCGCATCGACCGCGACCACGTCGCCCGGTTTCAGCAACGCCATCGCCGTGATTGCCAAGCCATGCTGCGCGCCGTCCACCAGCAGCACCCGGGGTGGCTGCACCGCGAGCCCACGCGATGCAAGGTGCCGCGCCACGCAGGCGCGCTCGTGCAGGCGCCCGCCGTGGGGCGCGTAGCGCAGCATCGATTCCAGTTCGCCACCGGCGGCGAGCTGGCGCAAGGCGCCACGCAGCAGGTCGGCCTGGCCGGGGAGCGAGGGGTAGTTGAAGTTCAGGTCGACCAGGTCCGCCGCCACCGCTTGCTGGTCGACGCCCTGGCGCGCGGACATCGCCGTTTCGCGAACGAAGGTGCCACGGCCGACCTCGCCACTGACCAAACCCATCGCCTCGAGTTCCGCGTAGACGCGCGACGCCGTCACCAGCGCCAAGCCGTGTCGCTCGGCCAGGCGGCGGTGCGTGGGCAAACGGGTGCCGGGCGGCAGGCGGCCCTCGCGGATTTCGGCGGCGAGTTGGTCGACGAGTGGCTTGTAGCGGGCAATCTTGCTCAATGGTCGTGAACCGCAGCCAAGAATCCGGGCGGTTTGCAGAGTGGTACACGATTGCATTGTCCGTGTCGAAGTCGCAGACCGGGTCGGCGAATCAGCGTCGAAACGGCGCCGCGTGGGTTCACGGCAGCGGAGGAATCGGTCATCCGCCCGCGTTCGACCCATGTCCGGTTCATGTCCGGATGACGTCCGGTTTTGCCAAACAAGACCGACCTCCGTCCGCCTCTACACAGCCCCGACCTTCAAGCAAATCAACAACTTGGCGTCACGTGGCGTGCGCGCCGAGGCGTGTAGAGCTGCTGCGACGGGGCCGTGCGATGTCCGGGGAATGTCCGGTAAGTGTCCGGTTCAGCCGGCCCACGTCCGGCCGGTGCGCACGTAGGTGGTGGCAGCGCCTGCTCCCTCGACCCGCAGCAAACCCAGTTCTTCCAGCAATACCAGGTCCCTGCGCGCCTGGCGTTCAGACACTGCGGACGCGAAACGCTCACGGTATTCCGCCGGACGCAAGCGTTCGTCTGGCTTCATGACGCCAAGCAGCGCCTGTTGGCGGGCGTTGAGCAGGGGCTGCATGGCCTGTTCATCCCCTGGGCCCCAGAGCGTGAGCGTCACGCCCGTCTCTCGGTCGTCCCATTGCGGCTGGCGCAATTCGTGATCAGCGCAGGCCTCGAGGATTTTCTGCGTACCGCGGCCAATCCGCTCCATCAACCCGCGCAAGTAGAGCACCTGGGCCATATCAGGATTGGCGGGCAGCGAAGGATGGTTGCGCTTCAAGTCGGCAGGCTTGAGTCCCTCGGGCAAGCGCCCTGCGTTCCAGATCTCGATGCGATCCGGATAGACACTCACCGTCAGGCCGCCGGAGAAGCTGGCGTACTCGCGATGGGCAAAGGCATTGACCAGGCCTTCGCGTACGGCTGCCTCCGGATAAGCCGGGCGCGCTCGGCGCACCAGCGGGGCGCCTGGATCGGAATCGAACCTTTGCGCCATGGGCAGTTGAGTACGAAGCCATTCGAACGCGCGCAGCAGAACCTGAACCATGGGGCCCTGCAACTGGCGGTCGTCGAGGTACGCATCGCCAGTCTTGCCCGTGGCGTACCGAATCAGCCGCACGCGCGTCTGCGGATGACGCAACGCCGGGTTGCGCGCGAACAGCACGTCCGCGCCCTGCGTGTAGCCTTTGGCGTTCGCCAACCCAAGCGCGGCGAGCACCGCGTCGTCGTCCTCGACGTTGTCGAAGCGTTGTCGCCCGGCTTCACTGGCCTCGGTGACGAGCGCGCGCACTTCGTCATGATCAAGATCGGCCTCGTCCATCGCCGTGGACGGCCGACGCTCCCAACGCTCGGCGCTTACCGCCTTGAGCTGGACCATGTCGCGAAGCGCCTCCGCGTCGACCGGCACGGTGAGCGCCCCCTTTCGTACAAAGACCCGTCCATCGCACACGTAGGGTCGATCCTTGCCCTCGGGCACTTCGATCGTGAGCACCATCTTGGCGTCAAGCATGTCTTCGCTGACGGTGAACAAAGCGGAGGGCGTCAAGCGTTCGGCCAGCGCCTGGTGCATGCCTCCGGGGCCAACGGCGCCGTTTTCGTGCACGGGCAAGCCGAGCACTTCGCCCGCATCGCCGACGCCGCAGAACACAGTACCGCCTTGCGTATTGAGAAACGAGCACACCACCTGGGCCAATGCATCGACATCAGACGCATCGCGCCTGAATTCGGTATGCAGATCTTCGCCCTGGGCAATCTGCTGCAGCAAAACCTCGCTGATCATGGCTTGCTCCCTTCATCGACCTTGTGCGCAACTACCGCCACGTCGCGCAGGTGCTCGGTCACGAATTGCTCGGCCTCCTGGTAGCGATAGAACTGGGACGAGGCATACAGCAGCGCCTCGTCAGGGTTCACGAATTTCTGCACCCAATTGCCCTTGCGCTCCAACACATGCACGTCGTGGCGAATGGCGGCCTCGTACATGTCGATCACGCGCAAGTCGTCGATCACCTTGCCTCGCTTGAACGGCAGCGCCGCACGCTTCTCGGCCGTTTCGTGCCCCAGCCCCATGAGCAATGTCCGCGCAAACACGACGTCGCCATGGGCCAGGACCCAGCGCGGCTTGTTGAGTTCGATGGCCTTGAGCAACTCGCGATGAGTGATGGACATTGCGTCCTTGTCTTCCTTGCCCGATCCATATTGCGTGGTGATCAGGCTGAGGAACAGGTCGCATTTTTCGACACCCTGCAAGCAAGACTCGAATGCCGAGCGCGTGGAACTGACGGGCAACGTGCCTTTGTGCGACATCCAGACCTCGTAGCCGAAGTTCGTGAGTGTGGCGTAGATCTTCTCCAGCAGCTCTTCGATGCCGTAGACGGTGGATGACACCATGATGGTCAATCGCCGGGAAACCTTTGCCGCTTCGTCCGCCATGCCGATCTCGCTCCTTATGAGCCTCGCATTCTCACCGACACGCTCGGCGCAGGAACCGTCGGCAAACGTTGGAGAGTGTATTCATGACAATTTTTTGATTGTATTGATCGATATGCCTACGATGGCGCCACCTATTCCAATGGCCGCCCCCACGAACACCATGCACATCGCCATCCTCACCTTCGACGGCTTCAACGAACTCGACTCGCTCATCGCGCTCGGCGTGCTCAACCGCATCAAGAAGCCCGGCTGGCGCGTGACACTGTGCTGCCCGGCGCCGCAGGTCACGTCGATGAACGGCGTGACCGTGCATGCGCAATCGCTGCTCGAAGAAGCGCGCTCGGCCGATGCCGTGGTCGTCGGCAGCGGCGTCAAGACGCGCGAGGTCGTCGCCGACCCCGCGCTGATGGCGCGCCTGTCGCTCGACCCGGCGCGCCAGTTGATCGCAGCCCAGTGCTCCGGCACCTTGATCCTGGCCAAGCTCGGCCTCGTGGGCAATGTGCCGGCGTGCACCGACCTCACCACCAAGCCCTGGGTGCAGGAGGCCGGCGTGGAAGTGCTGAACCAACCCTTCTATGCACAGGGCAACATCGCGACGGCGGGCGGCTGCTTCGCCGCGCCGTACCTGGCCGCGTGGATCATCGCGCGCACCGAAGGGCTCGAGGCCGCGAGCGCGGCGCTGCACTACGTGGCGCCCGTCGGCGAGAAAGAGCCCTACGTGGCCAACGCCTTGAAGAACATCACGCCGTACCTGCCGAAGTGAAACAACCGGGCTGAACACCCGGCCCTATTTGCGTTGCACCACCGGCACGTGCACGTCCCACTTCTGCGAGGGCGTCACCGCCTGCGTGCACACCACTGAAATCACGCGGCGCTCATGCGGTACCGCTTCACCGCCCCTGCCCGTCGAAGACCAGCGGATGGTGTCCCAGCGCGCCTTCAACGGAACGGCGCATCGGGGCACCAGCACCTTGAGGTTCGGCTCGCCGGCTTCCCACGCGTTGCCGGCCTTGCCGTTCTCGCGCGCGACGAACTCGCGCGCCGTCTCACGTATTTCGTAGAGGCCGTGGATGGCGTCGTTGGAGCGCATGTCTTCGATGCCCGTGGCGCCGAGGGCATGCATTGCTGCCACGAGCAACAGGGAAGGCAAAAGGCGATGGAGGGGCATGGGGTTTTCAGGCGATATCAGGCGATATGGCGGCTTGCGTGGGCTACATTGGCGAACGATTTTCCAAGCCAGGAGGGACGTTCGCATGACCCAAGTCTGCATGGTTTTCTTTCGCGCGGGCACCTGCGACCTGGAGGCCGCGGCCGCCTCGCTGCAAGACTACGGCCTCGATGTTTCGCGGGAGCCCGGCCTGTTGTTCGCGAGCACCGAAGACTCGCAGCCTTTTCGCATCCGCCTGTCGACCGCGCCGCACGTGCAGGCGGAGGCCATCGAGATCGGCACCGGCACACCCGACGAAGCCGCGATGCGCACGCTGGACGCGCGCTTCGAGATTGCCATCGACGACTTCGACGAGGCGCTCGACGAAATCAACACGCTGATCGACGTGCAGTCCGCGCTGCAGGAGGTGTCGAACGGCTACCTGTTCCTGCCGTGGAACGGACATCTGTCCGCGCCCTGAGCGACGGCCGGCGCCGTGCCGCGCCAACTCACGAGGAAGCAGACGCCTTCACAGGCAGCAAGGCGTCGAGAACGAAACGCGTCGGCCCGCTGGCGCCCCGGTCACTCACCGCAAGGCCGAGCTGGCGCCACAGCGCCGGGCTCAGCGGTCGCACGGCGATGCGCGGGTCGCGCGCGGGCTCGTGCGATTCCTCGGGCAGCAGCGCCGCGCCGTAGCCCGCGGCGACCAGCGTGCGGATCGCGTCGTTGTAGTTGAGCTCGATGCGCGGCCGGCAATGCACGCCGGCGGCGGAGAACCATTCCGCGGTCAGCCGGTACAGGCGGGTAGACGCGTCGTTCATGATCAACGGGCGTTCGGCCAGCCACTGCGGCGTGAGCCGCCGGGGCGCCTTCCAGTCCACCGGCAGGAAGGCGACGACGGCCTCGCGCCGCAAAGGCGTGACGTGCACGCCGCGCACCGGCGCCTGCGGCAGCGCCACGACCGCCAGGTCGAGGCTGCCCGCGGCGAGCCGCGCCATGCTGTCGTTGGAGGTCAGCACCTGCACGTTCACGTCGATGCCCGGATGGTTGCGGGCCAGGCGCTCCAGCGCGGGCGGCAACAGGTGCGCGATGGCGCCTGTCGACGCGCCCACCCGCACGCGGCCGGTCTGGCCGGCGAGCTGGCGGCGGACGTCGTCCACGGCATCGTCCGCGTCGGCCAGCAGCCTGCGGGCGCGCGCGATGAAGCGCTCGCCCAAGGCGGTCGCCTGCGCGGGCCCGCGTCCGCGAACGAGCAGCTGGCCGCCCAGGCGCGACTCGAGCTCCGCGATCTGCACGGTGACGGTCGGTGCAGCCAGGTGAAGGGCGCGCGCGGCATTGGCCAGCGAGCCGAGATCAGCAATGGCGACAAGGGTGCGCAGATGGTCGAGGCTGAGTTCACGCATGGCGCTAATTTAACTTTTCTTAATTCTGGCTTGCATATATTTAGCTGGAGCCATCGAGGCCGCGTGCCTACCATCGCGCTCCATGGACCTCAACATCTTCATCGACGGCGACCAGGGCACCACCGGCCTCGACCTGCAGAACCGGCTGCGGGGCAGCGACTTTCGCATTCGCACATTGCCCACCCACCTGCGCAAGGACGCGGCCGCGCGGCGCGACGCGCTCAACGCGAGCGACATCGCCATCCTCTGCCTGCCCGATGCCGCCGCGCGCGACGCGGTGGCCATGATCGAGAACCCCGCGGTGCGTGTCATCGACGCCAGCTCGGCGCACCGCACCAGCCCGGGGTGGGTCTACGGCCTGCCGGAGCTCGATGCGCGGCAAGGCGAACGCATTGCCTCGGCATCGCGCGTCACGAACCCGGGCTGCTATCCCACCGCGGCGGTCGCGCTGCTGCGGCCGTTGACGGATGCAGGCCTGCTGCCCGCGGACTACCCGCTGGTCATCCATGCGGTGTCGGGCTATTCGGGCCAGGGCCGCGCCGGTGCGGAAGCGCACGAGGCGGCGGCGGGCGGGCATTCGCTGACGGTCTATGGCCTGGCGCTCGAGCACAAGCACGTGGCGGAAATCGAGGCCTACGCCGGCTTGACGCAGCGGCCCCTGTTCGTGCCGGCCTACGCCAGCTACCGACAAGGCATCGTGCTGACCATCGGGCTGCATGCGCGGCTGCTTGCCGCGGACGCATCGGGCGCGCCGCGCATGCATGAATGCCTCGCGCAGCACTACCGCGACGCGGCGCACGTGCGCGTGCTGCCGATGTCGCCCGCCACGCCGCTGACCGAGCTGGACCCGCAAATTCACAACGGCACCAACGACATGAGCCTGGGCGTGGCTTTCAACGAACGCACGGGGCAGATCGTGCTGAGCGCGGTGCTCGACAACCTGGGCAAGGGAGCCGCGGGCGCGGCGGTGCAGAACCTGCGTTTGATGCTGGGCGACACACGGCCCGCGCTGTGAATTCGAAGCAAAGCGAAGCGACGCGGCCGCGTCGCGTTCGCTTGATGCAGGTCAACCGGCGAGCGGCCGGGCCTGCCGATACTGCCGTCTTCCGCAGCAACCCGGTCCAGACAAATGGCGCATCTCGTATGGAAGTCCGAACTCAACACCGGCATCCATGAAATCGATGCTCAGCATCAACGCATCGTCCACTACATCAATGCGCTCGACGATGCCCGGCTCGCGAACGACCAGAAAACCGTCGGCCGGATCATCGAGGAAACCATCGACTACACCGCCTCGCACTTCGCCTTCGAGGAAGCGATGCTCGAGGACGCGGGCTATCCGTTTTCAACGCCGCACCGCAAGGTGCACGAGATCTTCGTGCGCCGCGCCGTGGAATTTCGCGCGCGCTTCGAGCGCGGCGAAGACGTGCTGGCCGAGCTGCACGGCATGCTCTCGCGGTGGTTGTTCAACCACATTCGCCATGAAGACGGCGGCTACGTCGCCACTGTGAAGGCGCACCTGCAAGCGACCGAATCGTCGGCGGAGCGGCTCGTGAAGGAACAGGTGCGCAAGGAGCTGCAGCAGGGTCGCACCGACAACCATGCCAAGCAGGGCTGGCTGAAGCGGCTGTTCGGCGCGGGGGCCTGACCACGGAGGTACGCGGGTGCACAGGTGCGCTAGCCGCGGCTGCCGCCGAGCCGCAGCGAAGGCAGCAGGCACAAGGCCGCGCAGGTCGCGCCGGCGCCCACGAGAAACGCCGTCGAAATGCCCAGCCACTGCGTCGCGAAGCCGACCACCGGCCCGGTCACGCCCATCGCGATGTCGGCGAAGGCGATGAAGTTGCCGACCGCGCGGCCGCGTTGCTCCGGCGGCACGGCGCGAGTGGCGATGACGCCCATCGCCGGGAACACGAGAGAGAAGCCGAGGCCGCTCAGCGTCGCGCCCAGCACGGCCATGCCCGGCGCGGGAGCGCACCAGATCAGCAGCTGCCCCACGGCCTCGAAGACCAGCGAACCCACCGCCACCTTCGTGGCACCGAAGCGGTCGGGCAGGCCCGAGCCGACCAGCCGCACGAACACGTAGGCGGCACCGAAGCCCAGCAGCGCGGTGCCGGCGTGCGGCCAGCCGTGTGCCGCGTAGCTCAGCGTCAGGAAAGCGGCCATCGCGGCATAGGGCACGGTCGCCAGCGCCAGCACCAGGCCCGGTCGCCAGATGAGGCCGAGCACGCGGTGGAACGGCACGCGTTGCCCGCCCGAGGCTGCAACCGCGGGCAGCTTGAGGGCGATGGCCCAGGCCACCATCGGCGTGAGCACCGCGAGCGCGCCCACGCCGGCAAAGCCGTACGCCGACTGAACGACGAGCCCCAGCGATGCGCCCAGCCCGAGGGCGGCGTAGATGGCAATGCCCGTCCACGACATGACCTTGCCGGTGCGCGCGGGGCCCACGCGCGCGATGCCCCAGCTCATGAGGCCGGTGAGGAACAGGCTCTCGCCGAGCCCCGCCACCAGCCGCCCGACGAGCAGCACGGCGAGCTTGGCCACAGGGTCGATGGGCAGCGCGCTGGCCAGCGCATAGGCGATGCCCGAGCAGGCCGTCAGCGGCAGGCCGAGCAGCACGGCCGCGCGCGGCCCGCGCTGGTCGCACAGCGTGCCCGACTGGTGGCGCGTGAGCAAGGTGGCCAGCGCCTGCGCACCGACGACCCAGCCCACGGTGAGCGCGCCGAAGCCCAGGTGGTCGCGCACTTCGAGGGCCAGGGCCGCCAAGGGAACGCTGATGGCGAGAAAGCCAAGGAACACCGCGAGCACCACGGGCGCGAGGCCCGCGAAGGCGGAGGTCTTCGAAGGGGCCGTCGAAGGGTTCTTCGCAAAGGCCGTCGCGGAAGAACGAACGGAAACGGAATCGGAAACGGGAGATGAATGTGATGTCATGCCACAGGCGCGTCTTGAGTGATCGAGTACTCCCTGCTGGGATCCACTCGACAAAGGACGCGTTGGATGACGGTAACGCCTACGACAGTGCATTGCGCGCTGCGGCGGCGACTATAAACGCGACGCGCGGCGTGCGTCAACCACCGCCGAGGCTCGCCTAATTCGCCTCCCGGACAATGCGGCCCATGCCGTCCCGCCATCGCATCGTTCCCCTCATCGTCGCTTCTCCCCTCTTCCTGCAGAACCTCGACACCTCGGTGATGGCCACCGCCTTGCCGACCATCGCCAACGCGCTCGACGTGAGCGTGCTGCACCTGAACCTCGCGATCACCTCGTACCTGCTGAGCCTGGCGGTGTTCCTGCCCGTGAGCGGCTGGCTGGCCGAACGCTTCGGCGCCAGGCGGGTGTTCTGCGTGGCGGTCGCGTTCTTCTCGCTGGGCTCGACCTTGTGCGGCGCCGCGCAGACGCTGCCGCAGCTGGTGGCGTTCCGCGTGCTGCAGGGGCTGGGCGGCGCCATGATGCTGCCGGTGGGCCGGCTCATCCTGCTGCGCAGCGTGCCGGCGGCGCAGATGGTGTCGGCCATGGTGTGGTTCACGGTGCCGCCCGCGTTCGGCCGGCTGGCCGGGCCGCTGTTCGGCGGGGCCATCGTCACGCTGGCGTCGTGGCGGTGGATTTTTCTGATCAACATTCCCTTCGGGCTGCTGGCGATTGCGGGTGCGCTGCGCTTCATCAACGACACGCCGGAAGACCGCGCGCCCGCGCCCTTCGATGTCGAAGGCTTCGTGCTGCTGGCGGTGGGGCTCACCGCGCTGCTGGGGAGCCTGGAGCTGGTGGGCAAGGCGCTGCTGCCGGTGCCGGCCATCTGGGCGATGGCGGGCTTCGGTGCGCTGGCGTCGCTGGTGTATCACCTGCGCAGCCGGCACAAGGCCAACCCGCTGATCGACCTGGGCATTCTTCGGCACTCGACGTACCGCGCGTCCATCATCGGCGGCACGCCGCTGCGCATTGCGATCGGTGCCTCGCCGTTCCTGATGCCGCTGATGCTGCAGCTGGGCTTCGGGCTGTCGCCGCTGGCCTCGGGCACGCTCACGATGGCCACGGCGCTGGGCTCGCTGGCCACGCGCACGGTGATGGCCAAGGCGATCCGCACGGTCGGCTTCCGCTCGCTGCTGGTGGGCGCCACCTGCCTCACGAGCCTGTGCTACCTGAGCTACGGCTACTTCAAGCCGAGCACGCCGCACCTGCAGATCTTCGTCACGCTGCTGTTCGGCGGGCTGGTGAACTCGATGGCGATGGTGTCGCTGCAAACACTGGGCTTCTCGCAGATTTCCAAGCCCCGCATGAGCCATGCGGCCACGCTGAACAGCATGGCGCAGCAGCTGTCGCTGAGCCTGGGCGTGACGCTGGGGGCCTCGCTGGTCACGCTGGCGGCGTGGTGGAACGGCAGTGGCGCGGGCCAGCTGACAGCAGCGGATTTTTCGCCGGCCTTCGGCGTGGTGGGCGCGATGACCTTGCTGTCGCTGCTGTCGTTCACCAAGCTCGCGAAGGACGAGGGCGCGGGCCTGCGCTGAAACGAAAAAGGCCGGCGCTCAGGTCACCATCGCCAGCAGGCTGGCAACGCCGAGCCCCACCGCCGCCAGCGCGTCCCCCGCGATCAGCCCGCCGCCGAACAGCGAGGCGCTGTTCATGTCTTGCGGCGCGTCATTGCGGGCAGGCGCGCGCGCCGACCACACGCTGCCCGCCACGCCGCCCGCGCCCAGCCACAGCGAGGTCGGCAGGCTGACGAAGCCGCCGAACGACAGCGCATAGGGCGACGGCAGCACGATGGCGTCGAGCACGAAGCTGCGCGGGCGCAGCCACTTGCGCAGCAGCTCGATGGCCAGGCCCACGGCCACGCCCACGCCGATGGCTGTGCGCTGGAACGGCAGGTCGTGCGTGAGGCTGCGCAGCACGCCGACGAACTTGTAGGTCATGGCCGAACTCCATTCGGCGGGCTGCTGGTCGGCGCGCATCACCGTCTGGTCTTGCAGCAGCACGGGGTAGGCCGCCATGAACAGCCGCGCGAACACCACCGCCAGCACGGCGCCCATGACGACGCCCAGCACCTGGTAGCGGAACTGCACCGCGCGCGACGTGCCCAGCCGCCAGCCGGTGGAGCGGTCTTGCTGCATGTCGCAGGCCACGCCGGTGGCCACCAGCAGCACCGCGCCGGCCAGCAGGCCCACGCCGGCATCGCGCAGCCCCATGAAAGCCAGGATGACGATGGTGACGACGAAGGCCGAGGAGATCGGGTTGGCGTCGCTCACGCCCACCGAGATGCCGTTGACCAGCGCGAAGACGAACACCAGCGCCACCGCGGCCACCAGGAAGAACACGGGCTGCTCCAGCAGCCAGTGGCCGCACGCCACGGTGGCGCCCGCCCAGAAGACGACCCAGAGCACCAGGCGAAGGGCGTTGGCGGGCGGCTGCGCGGCATCGGCCGCGCCCTGCGGATCGCGGTCTCGCCAGCGCCGCAGCGCCTGCGCGAAGATCCACGCCATGTCCACCACGGCGGCGCCCATGATCGTGCCCAGGGCGATGAGGAACATGATCTTGCGCGGCGGGTCGCCCGCCTGCAGCCAGCCGATGGACACGAAGTACGGCTGCAGCGCCACGCCGGCCAGGCCGCCCGTCACCGCCGGAATGCCGATGCGCGCACCGATGACCAGCCCGGCGCCGAAGGTCGACGCGGACAGGCCGATGGCGCCCAGCACCGGCAAGCGCGCCGCGGCAAGCTCCGCCGCCAGCCCGAGGCCCACGCCGCTGCCCAATTGGCGCACCGAGCGGCGCAGCAGCGCGGGGTCGGTCAGCGCCCGAAGGATGTTGGCCACCGCCAGCCCCGACGGAAACGCCAGCCGCATGCGGTCCACCAGCACGGGCGTGTAGAGCATGCCCACGCCCACGCCGAACATGCCGATGCAGGCCAGGTACAGCGCCATCTGCCAGGCGGGCGGCTGGGGCAGGCCCATCCACGCCATGGCCTGCAGCAGCACGCCCATGCCGCTCATGCTGGCCACCGAGGCGGCCGCCGTCTGGATGTAGTTGGCGCCGTGCCGGCCGCTGGCGCCGTAGCCCGCGGTGACCACGGAACCGAGCAGCCCCGCGAGCACCTGCCCGCCGACGAAGAAGCCCAGCGACAGGTTCATGTAGGCCGCGGTCACGCCCGCGAGCGGCCCCAGCACGAACATGCCCAGGGTCGCCAGGAGCAGGTGGTAGCGCCAGCTGCCTTCGACGGGCAACCAGCGCCAGCGGGGGCCGTGCGGTGAGGGGTTCATAAAGCGGATGATCGCGCACCGGCGCGCGTAGCCTTGCAGCGGCATGCGTTGCAAGGCCCGGGCCATGGCGATGCCATCTGGTGCTATGAGGTCTGGCGAGCCCCGGTCAACGGGCCTGCACGGTGCAGCAACGAGAAGCGAAATGAAGAGTGACAGCGGTCGGCATCGAGGCGGTTTCCCTGAGCGGTTTTTTTCTCCCTGGCCTCTACCAGCGCCGAACCGCTGTCGAGAGGCAGTGTCTGCCACGCAGGTGAAGTCGCAGTGAAGTCTGTGCGGAAGTTCCGTGAAACGATACCGAACAGCCGGTGTCGCGCGACTACGGCAGCTGTAGCCCGTCAGCCGATTCAGTCGAAAGAACTCACCCAGTCCCACACCCGCGCGGGCGCCTCGACCATCACGTTGTGGCCGTGCGGCCCGAGCTCCGTGGCGTGGGCATCGAGCGCGCGGGTCTGCTCCATGGTGACCAGCGCGTCGTGCGCGCCGCGGCCGAGGTGAACGGGGCAACGTGCCACGCTCATCAGCTCGGACAGCGGCGGCTTGCCGACGGCGTTGGCGCGCGGGTCCATCGCGAGGCGCCAGCCATCGGCCTCCTGGGCGACGCCGCGCAACGCGAGCGTCGACGCCGCACCCGCGATGTTCACGAGCGGCGCCAGGCCGGAGACCTTCAGGTAGCGGTCCCACGCTTCGTCTTCGGTGGCGAACTTTTTCGCGGGCTGCGATGCCAACGCGTCCATGCGACGCAGTTCGTCGTCGCTCCACGCGGCCTTGATGCCGGCGCCGAAGACCTGGTGCGGCGCCACGCCGAACCAGCCCGTGGCCAGTGCCAGCGCGATCACCCCGCCCAGCGAATGGCCGAGCACCACGAGCCGGCCCGAGGCGTCGGCATGCGGCAGCACCGCGCGCGCGACGCTCGCGGCGAGCTGGCCGACGGCGTAGCTGTCTTGCGGCGCAGACCGGCCATGCCCCGGCAGGTCGAGCGCGAGCCAGCGGCCGGGCCAGCGCACGTCGGCCTCAGCCAGCAGGGGCGACCACACGGCGCCTGTCGCGCCCATGCCGTGCAGCAACAGGAGCAGGTCGGGGCCTTGGCCGCCTTGTTCGATGTGCATGTTCAACCCCTTCGTTTCAAGCAATCAGCCGGCCGGCCGGACCCAGGCCACCAGCAGGCCGAGCCAGCGTGCGCGCCAGGTCGCGGTGAACGCGATGGTCAACGCGGCGCCGGCCAGCGTCATGAACCACACCAGCGCGGCCATCGACGCGTGATCGACGCGCAGGCACAGCAGCAGCGATGCCGCCAGGCCCGACACGCCCAGCACACGCAGCAGCCGCACGGTGCCGCGCGTGGCCGGTACCGGCCCGCGCGCCTGTTCCCAATGCACGTCCATGGCCAGGGCCAGCCAGCCCAGGCCGGCGATGTTGGCCACGACGGCCAGCAGGAGCAGCAGCGCGTCAGGCACGGGCGTCCTCCCCCGCGGCCGCCACCGCTTGCGCCGGCGCTGGCCGAAACACGGCCGCAGTCACCGGCGCGCCTGCACGGCGGCGCAGCTTGCGCGCGGCCATCAGCGCCAGCGCCGCGCTCGCGAGCATGAACAGGTCGACGCCGGCCACCGGCCAGTAGCCCGCGCCCACGGTGCGCAGCAAGTGGTCGCCCGTGGTCACCCAGTTCAGCAGCACCGCGGCCACCGCCATGACGGCGACGGCCACGCACTGCTCGGCCCATGCGGGCGCGATGCGCGCCTGCGCCACGTCCGACGTTCTCCAGATGCCGTGCGCAAAGGCCAGCACCCACGCGCCCCAGAAGATGTAGCGCTCCCAGTCGCCGCGCGCGGGCAGGTCGCCCGGCAGCAGGCGGTTGGCGATCAGCATGGCCAGCGCGGCGACCAGCATGCCCGTCACGGTGGACACCGCGAACGCATCGACCCAGCGCGCGCCGCTGCGCCCCTGCTTGGCGTGCTGGCGCTTGCGCTTTTCCACGAAGAAGATGAAGCCGGTGGCAATGCACGCGCAGCCCGACAGACCGCCCAGCACGTACAGCCACCGCAGCAGCCAGTGGCGAAAGTGCTGCAGGTGCAGGCCGGTCAGAAAGGTGTTGACGCTGGCCACGGGCGTGAGCGGCGGGTCTTCGCGCAGCACCTCGCCGGTCGACGCCTTGAAGTGAATGCCCTCGCCCGTGAGCGCGATGCGGTCGGTGCCGGCGCGGTACACGCTCACGTAGCTGTTGGCATCACCCACGTGCTGAATGTTCAGCAAGCCCACGTCGCCCGCCATGTCCTTCGCGGCCCAGCGGCGCTTGGCCTCGGCGACCATGGCGTCCACCGACGCGAGCGGCGCTGGCGTGCCGGCGCGGTCGTGCGGCAGGCCGGTTTCCAGCGCCTCGTGCTTCTCATGCATCTCGTGCAGCGGGTGCAGCTGCGTCTCGGTGATCGGAAAGTAGATGCTCCCGAAAATCACCAGCCCCGAGAACGCGAAGATGAAATGAAAGGGCAGCGCCACCACGCCCGTGAGGTTGTGCAGGTCGAGCGTGCTGCGCTGCGTGTGCTTCTTCGGGCGGAAGGTGAAGAGCTCGCGAAAGATCTTGCGGTGCATCACCACGCCGCTGACCAGCGCCACCAGCATCACGAGCGCGGCGAAGCCGACGATGAAGTAGCCCAGGTTCATCCACTCCAGCTGCAGGCTGTAGTGCAGCGGGTAGAAGAACTGGCTGCCGATCTTCAGGTGGTCGTCGGGCAGCGACTTGCCGCTGCGCGGGTCGATGGTGCGCGCGCCGAACACGCCGTCTTCCGGGTCTTTCGCGTTGGGCAGCTCGTAGCTGGAGAACAGGCTGAGCACGGGGTCGCGGTGCGTGGTGTACGCGGCCCAGTTCTTCACCACCGGAAAGCGCTCGGCCATGGGGCCGTTCACGCGCCCGCGGGCCTGCTCGATGCTCTGCGGCGTGGGCTTCATGTCCTGGAAGACGGGCAGCAGCATCTTGTCGAAGGACGGCATGGGCTGCGGCGCAAAGCGCGACTCGGGAATCGCCCAGCGGTCGATCTCGCGGTCGAACACCGAGAGCGAGCCGAAGAAGAAGACGACCATCAGCACGAAGCCCAGCACCAGGCCGAACCACGTATGAAGCCAGGCCATCGAGAGGCGGAAGTTCTGGAACACGGGAAATGATCTCCTTGGGCGCTCGGTCAGCAGTTCTTGCGGTGCGGCTGTTCAGAGCAGCGCGCGCTGCACCAGCCACGCGGCGGCCGCCATGAGCGCGCCTCCGCCCGCCAGCACGAGCCACACGCGCAACAGGCTGCGCGCCGCGAAGGCCCACAGGAACGCGACCAGGAAAACGATGAAGCCCACGATGTAGCCCAGGGCTTCGGCGTCGTGGAACTCCATGCGCGCGGCGAACAGCAGGCCGATGGCCAGGGCGATGAAACCCCAGGTGAAGGCGTAGCCGCCGAGCATGCCGGCGGCAATGCGAAGTGCAACGTGAGAGGCGGTCATGGGGTGCGCGCCGCGAAGGGGCGCGGGCTGGAAAGCGGCATGCGCGGCATCATAGATTTCGTTCTCCCGGATCGGGCCAGAGACCGTGGTCCCTGGCGGTTCATGCGGCGCTATGCCGTCGGTCCTCGGCGCATGCGCGGTTTCTGGGTGTGCCGGCACACGGATCCCGGCCTTCTGGCGGGGTGTGGCGGCGGCCTGTTGTTGGTGGCGCGATGTCGTGGAGAGCGCGGCATTATAGGAGCCAGATGAGAACGAATCGCATGTAAATGCACCCTCACGCCGACGTCGGCGTGCACAATCGCCCACTCCCCTCCCCCCGATCCCCCAGCCTCCAGGCCTTGACGCCCTTCGGCAGCGCATGCGAATCCACGAACTGAAACAACGCCTGCGCGACGCTGGCGCCGGCCCCAGCCACGAGCAGCGCATTCTTCGGCTGTGGTCACACGCGCTGCCGCGCGACAGCGGCCGCCGCCTGCCGGGCACCTTCTTTCCATCGTCGCTGATGGAGGCGCTGCCGGCCATCGAGGCCGAGCTGGCGGGGCTGGCGCGCATCCACGCCGTGCACCCTGGCGCCGACGGCTCCGAGCGGCTGCTGGTCGCCCTGGCCGACGGCCAGACCGTGGAAAGCGTGCTGCTGCCGCGCGACGGCCTGTGCGTGTCATCGCAGGTGGGTTGCGCCGTCGGTTGCCAGTTCTGCATGACAGGGCGCGATGGCCTGCTGCGGCAGGTGGGCAGCGCCGAGATCATTGCGCAGGTCGCGCTCGCGCGCACGCGCCGGCCGGTGCGCAAGGTGGTGTTCATGGGCATGGGCGAGCCGGCCCACAACCTGGACAACGTGGTCGAGGCGATCGACCTGCTGGGCACGGTGGGCAACGTGGGCCACAAGAACCTGGTGTTCTCCACCGTGGGCGACCCGCGCGTGTTCGAGCGGCTGCTGCAGGAGCGCGTGCGGCCCGCGCTGGCCCTGTCGCTGCACACCACCAAGGCCGCGCTGCGCAAGACGCTGCTGCCGCGCGCACCCAGCATGTCGCCCGAGGAGGTGGTGGCCGCGGGCGAGCGCTACGCGCGCGCCACGGGCTACCCCATCCAGTACCAGTGGACGCTGCTCGAAGGCGTCAACGACGGGCCGGACGAGGTCGAGGGCATCGTGCGGCTGCTGTCCGGCAAGTACGGCGTGCTGAACATGATTCCCTTCAACGCGGTCGACGGCGTGGCCTTCACCCGACCGTCGTGGGAGCGCTGCGAGCAGATGGCGCGCACGCTGCACGAGCGCGGCATTCTCACGAAGCTGCGCAACTCGGCCGGACAGGACGTCGATGGCGGCTGCGGGCAGCTGAGGGCGCGCGCGGCTGAAGTGCAGGTGCGTTTCCAGCGGGACGCGACGGGCAGGACGAGCGTTGGGCCGCCTTCGGCTGTGTGACTGCGAGCTGAGAGACGGCGCGGGCGCGGCCGCACATTGACTTTGCTGATCAACATTTGAGGCGACACGGCAACACTAATTAACCAATACAATTGCGAACGGTTCGCATTCGTCGCGCCACATTCCTCCCCCAGAACCGTTCTCCATGCCCGCGGCCAGCTCCCCCGCCTCGCCCATCGAAGCCCTGTACAGCGACCACCACGGCTGGTTGCTCGGCTGGTTGCGCCGCCGCCTGGGCGACGCCTGCGACGCGGCCGACCTGGCGCACGACACCTTCGTGCGGCTGATGGTGTCTTCGCGCACCGCCAACCTCGGCGACGAGCCGCGCGCGTTCCTCACCCACGTCGCCAAGGGCCTGGTGGCCGACCACTGGCGCCGGCGCGAGGTGGAGCGCGCCTACCTCGAGGCGGTGGCTCACCTGAGCGAGCCCGAGGCGCCTTCGCCGGAGGCGCGCCTGCTCATCATCGAATCGCTGTTGCGCATCGAGGCCATGCTGGCCAGCCTTCCGGCGCGCACGCGGCAGGTGTTCCTGCTGGCGCAGTTCGACGAGCTCACGCTGCAGCAGATTTCCGAGCGCATGGCGATGCCGGTGATCACTGTGCGCCGCCATATCCACAAGGCGCTGGTCGCCTGCATGTCCGTCGCCTGAGCGGCAGGCCGCCCCCCAAAATGAACACTCCGCAGCCGCTGCAGGCGCACGGCGCTCCCCGCACAGCGCTCGACCCCGCGCTGCTGAGCGAAGCCGCCGACTGGATGCTGACTCTGCGCTACGGCGACGACGCCCAGAAAGCGCAGGCCAACGTCAACCGCTGGCGCCAGCAGAGCCCCGCGCATGCCGAGGCCTGGGCGCGCGCCGAGGCGCTGCTGGGCGTGTTCGCCCAGGTGCCCGCGGGCATCGGCAAGGACGCCTTCCAGGTCCTGCAACGCCCCACTCGCCGCCGAAGCATGGGCATGCTGGGCGCGCTGCTGATCGCCGCGCCGGCCGGCTGGCTCGCATGGCGCCACATGCCCTGGCGCGAGTGGAGCGCCGACGTGGCCACCGCGACCGGCGAGCGCAGGTCGATGACGCTGGCCGACGGCTCGCGTCTGGTGCTGAACACCGCGAGCGCGGTGGACATCGCGTTCACCGCCGCGCAAAGGCACATCCGGCTGCAGGCCGGCGAGATCCTCGTCACCACGCACGCCGACCCCTCCCCCACCTACAGGCCGTTCCTTGTGCAGACGCCGCAGGGCACCGTGCGGGCGCTGGGCACGCGTTTCAGCGTGCGCCGCCTCGACGACCAGACCACGCGCGTCGCGGTGTTCGAGCACGCCGTCGAGATCAGCGCGCTGGACGGCGCCTCTCACCTCCTGCGGGCCGGCCAGCAGGCCGACTTCGAGGCGGCGCGCATCCGCTCCGAGGTCGCGGTCGACAACAGCGCCGCGCTCTGGGAGCGGGGCATGCTGCTCGCGCGCAACATGCGCCTGGCCGACGTGGTGGCCGAAATGAGCCGCTACCGCAGCGGCGTGCTGCGCTGCGACCCGGCGGTGGCCGAGCTGCGCGTGTCGGGCGCCGTGTCGCTGGCCGACACCGACGCCGGCCTGGCGCTGCTGGCGCGCTCGCTGCCGCTGCGCATCGAGCAGGCGAGCCGCTACTGGGTGACGGTGGCACCGCGGTAGATGCGGTGGCGCGGTAGACGCGGTGGACGCGGCTCGGCGCTCGAGGACGGCGCATGGAGCGCCCCATGGCAGTCCGAGAAAAAAATCCGCAAGAAGGTGATCACTTTTTCCGTCTCGTCCGGTGACAGGGGGAATGACGCATCGACGCCGATGCGCACCACCGCTCTCACAGACCTCCAAGGACGCAGACACATGACATCGCAGCAGGCACGCCGGCACCGGCGCATCGACGGGTTCGCGCTCGCGCTCACCACCACGGCCATTCGCGCGGCGTTGATCGCAGCGCCAGCCTGCGCGCTGGTAGCCGCGCCCGCCTTTGCCGCCGAGCCCACGGCCCAGGCCCCACGCCAGTACGCCATTGCCGGCGGCACGCTTGCCGACGTGCTGGCCCAGTACGCCGCCGCCACGGGCGTGCAGTTGGTCTTCGAGCCCGGCATGCTCGCCGGCCTGCGCAGCGACGGACTGCGCGGGCGCTACACGCCGCAGGAAGGCTTCGAGCAGGTGCTGCGCGGCAGCGGCTACGAGGCGGTCGGCCAGGGCGGCGGCGCGTATGCGCTGCGCAAGGCCGGCGCACCGGTGCGCAACGGCATAGGCAGCACGGGTGGCACCAACGACGCCGCCACGCTGTCGCCTGTGACCGTCACCGCCGCCACCGAGCGCGAGACGCCCACCAGCCGCGTCAACGGCTATGTCGCCCGACGCAGCGCCACGGCCACCAAGACCGACACCGCCCTGATCGAGAACCCGCAGTCGGTCTCGGTGATCACTGCCGACGAAATCGGCGACCGCAAGGCCGAGACGCTCGACGAAGCACTGCGCTACACCGCCGGCGTCACGCCCAACCTGAAGCCCTGGGCGGTCGACGAGTTCTCGCTGCTGCGCGGCTTCGAGCTGGGCACCGCGGGCGTCTTCATGGACGGGCTGCTCACCTCCGGGCGCTCCTACGCGGCACCCATCGAGCCCTATGGCCTGGAGCGGCTCGAAGTGCTGCGCGGCCCCGCCTCGGTGCTCTACGGAAAGATGCCGCCCGGCGGCATGGTCAACGCCGTGAGCAAGCGGCCGACGGCCGACACGCTGCGCGAGGTCGGCATCGAGTACGGCACCTACGGCCGCAAGCAGCTGAAGGCCGACATCGGCGGCGCGCTCGACAGCCAGAACGAATGGACCTACCGACTCACCGTGCTGGGCCGCGACTCGGGCACCCGGCTGGACAACGATCGCGACGACCGCCTCTTCATCGCGCCCGCGCTCACCTGGCAGCCCAGCGCCGACACCAAGCTGACGCTGCTCGGGCGCTACCAGAAGGACAACCAGGCCTACGCCTGGCAGAACCAGCTGCAGCAGCCCGGCGTGTTCGGCCAGCCGAACCCGAGCGTGAACATCGGCGGCTACGACAACCGCTGGCGCCGCGACAACAAGATGCTGGGCTACGAGTTCGAGCACCGCTTCGACGACACCTGGTCGGTGCAGCAGAGCATGCGCTACAGCGAACTCGACCGCTCCGAGACCAACGTGTTCCCGCGCGGCCTGCGTGCCGACGGCTACACGCTCAACCGCAGCTTCTCCCCGCGCGAAACGCACTGGAAGGGCCTGCTCGTGGACACGCGCGTGCAGGCCCGCGTCGACACCGGGCCGCTGTCGCACACGCTGCTGGCGGGCGTGGACTATGCCAAGTCGCGCATCACCGACGAGTTTCCGTACGACCGCCCGCTGCTCGCGCCCATGAACCTGTTCGCGCCGGTGTACACCCACCAGCCGCTCGCGCCCGCCGCCGACCCGTACGTGAACCGCATGCCGAGCAAGCAGGTCGGCCTCTACCTGCAAGACCAGGTGAAGTGGGACCGCTGGGTGGTCACCGCCGGCGTGCGGCACGACAAGGCCGACGCCTCGGGCACCCGCATTTTCCCGAAGGCCGGTGAAAGCACGCTCGACTACGACACCTCCGCCAGCGCCACCACCGGCCGCGTGGGCGCGGTCTACCTGTTCGATTCGGGCTGGGCGCCGTACGTGAACTACGCGACCTCGTTCTCGCCCGAGATCGGCAACAGCGTGAACGGCGACCCGCTCAAGCCCTCGAAGGGGCGCCAGGTGGAGGCTGGCGTGCGCTACCAGCCCAAGGAGCAGAACCTGAGCTACACCGCCTCGGTGTTCGACATCGTGCGCAGCAACGTGACCACCGCCGCGCCACAGGCGCCAGGCGAGGTGATCCAGACCGGCGAGGTCAGGTCGCGCGGGCTCGAGCTCGAAGCGCGTGCCGAGCTGACCAAAAACCTCAGCCTGATCGCCCAGTACACCTACCTGGACACGCGTATCACGCGCAGCAACGACGGCGACCTCGGCCTGCCGCTGATGAGCGCGCCCAAGCACAGCGCGTCGGTGTGGGGCAAATACGCGTTCCCGGTGGGCGATGCCACCCGCGCCTTCACGGCGCTGGGCGTGCGCTACCTCGGCAAGTCGCGCTCCGCATGGGACACGGAATACGCCGGCATCACCAACCCCAGCATCACGCTGGTCGACCTGGCGCTCGGCTTCGACCGCGGCCCGTGGCGCTTCTCGCTGAACATCAACAACCTGCTGAACAAGCAGTCGCTGATGGATTGCAACGGCAGCATCTGCTACCGCAGCGCCGAGCGCACCGCGAACGTGAGCGCGCTGTACCGCTTCTGATGGCGGTGGCGCGCCGAGGCAGGAGTGCGCTGTTGTCGCGCATGGTGGCCGCACTGTTCGGCGGCTACGCGCTGGCCGCGTTGACCAGCGTGGCCGTGCTGGCCTTGCCTATCGGCACGGTCGAGGCCGTACTTCTGGGTATGCAGGCCAGCTTCGGCGTGTACGCGGGCGCGGTCGTGTGGGTGTTCGCCGCGCGCAGCGCGCGCAGCGCATGGCTGGGACTGGCTGTGGTGGCGATGCCGCTGCTGGCGGCGGCGTGCCGCGTGTGGGCTGCCGCATGACCGGTGCGCCACGCCTTCGCCAGGCCATGGCCGGCCTTCACACCTGGACCGGGCTGCTGTTCGGCTGGCTGCTGTACGCGATGTTCCTCACCGGCGCGGTGAGCTACTTTCGCGAAGAGCTCTCGCAGTGGATGCGGCCCGAGATACCTGCGCTGAAGCAACCGACGGATGCGGCCCGCAGCGCGATGCAGGCGGTTGCCAGCCTGCAGGCGCTGGCGCCCGGTGCGACGCAATGGGTGATCGAGCTGGCAGGTGAACGCACGAACGTCGTGGCCGCCTCGTGGCACATCCGCAGCAACGGAGGCAACGACGGCAGGGCCATGCTCGACCCGCTGACCGGCCACGTCGTGCACGCGCGCGAAACCTACGGCGGCGAATTCTTCTACTACTTCCACTTCTCGCTGCACTACCTGCCGCGGGTGGTCGGGCGCTGGCTGGTGGGGCTGGCCACGATGTTCATGCTGGTCGCGCTGGTCAGCGGCGTCATCACGCACAAGAAGATCTTCGCCAACTTCTTCACCTTCCGTCGCGGCAAGGGCCAGCGCTCGTGGCTGGACGCGCACAACGCGCTGTCGGTCACCGCGCTGCCCTTTCATTTGATGATCACCTACACCGGCCTCGTCACGCTCATGACGCTGTACATGCCGTGGGGCGCCGACAGCGCGCTCCAAACAGCGCAGCTGCGACAGGCACTGAGGGCCGAGATGACGGCGTTCCTGCCGGCGGGCGCGGCCAGCGGCACCGCCGCGCCGCTCGCCGACGTGGGCGCGATGGTGCGCGAGGCCGAGCGGCGCTGGGGCACGGGCCGCGTGGCGCGGCTGCTGGTCGACAACCCCGGCGATGCGGCGTCGCGCGTGACGGTGGTGCGCGGTGACGCGGGGCGCGTGTCGGTGAGCCCGCGCCATGCGGTGTTCGACGGCGCGAGCGGCGCGCTGTTGCAGGTGAAAGACCACTCCGCCCCGGTCGCCGAAACCCGCGGCGTGCTGTACGGCCTGCACGTGGGGCGCTTTGCCGATGGGGTGACGCGCTGGCTGTACTTTTTCGCCAGCCTCACCGGCGCGGCGATGGTCGCGACCGGGCTCGTGCTGTGGACAGCGAAGCGGCGCGCGCGGCAGGCCGTGCAGCAAACGCCCCCCTTCGGCCTTCGGCTGGTGGAGCGGCTCAACATCGCGGCCATCGCGGGCCTTCCGGTGGCGATGGCGGCATTCCTGTGGGGCAACCGCCTGCTCCCGCCCGGCCTTGCGTCGCGCGGCGAGTGGGAGGTTCACCTGTTCTTCATCGCGTGGGGGCTGATGCTGCTGCACGCATGTGCGCGGCGCGTCGGGCGCGCATGGGTCGAGCAGTTCGCCGCCGCCGCCGTGCTGCTGGCCGCCTTGCCGCTGGCAAGTGCATTAGCTGGCGACCGCGACCTGCTCGCCAGCCTTCGCGAGGGGGACGGCGTGTTCGCGTCGTTCGAACTCACGCTCATGGTGCTGGCAGGCGTCTTCGCGGCGGTCGCACTGAAGCTCGCGCGCCGCAGGTAACCGAGAGAGAGAAAGAGACGCCGATGAAGGCCCCCTGCCCTCAACTCACCATGTACCCGCCGTCCACCGGCAGGATCACCCCGGTCATGAAAGACGCCGCCGGCGTGCACAGGAACACGGCCGCGCGCGCCACGTCGTCGGGCGTGCCCCAGCGGCCCAGCGGCGTGCGCGCGAGGATGGGGCCGGCGCGCGCGGGGTCGTCCTGCAGCGCCTGCGTCATCGGGGTGGCGATCCAGCCGGGTGCCACCGCGTTCACGCGGATGCCGTCGGCCGCGTAGGCGATGGCCAGCGACTTGGTGAGCTGCGCCACGCCGCCCTTGCTCGCCGCGTAGCCCGGCACCAGGCCGCCGCCGAAGAAGCTCAGCATCGACGCCGTGTTCACGATGCAGCCCTTGCTGGCCTTCAGCCGCTCGCGCGTGGCGCCGCATACGCGCATGGTGCCGGTGAGGTTCACGGCCAGCACCTTCTCGAACACCTCGATGTCGTGCTCGGCACCGCGCTGCAGGATGCCCGCGCAGTTGAAGACGATGTCCAGCCGGTCGATGTCCGTCAGCGCCGCGGCCAGGCTGTCGGACGACGAGATGTCGGCCGACCTGATGTCGACCGCCGCGTCGAGCGTGCCGTCGCCGCCGCTGCGCCCGAGCGCCGTCACCTGCGCGCCGAGCGCGGCCAGGTGGTTGGCGATGACCGCGCCGATGCCCTGCGTGCCGCCGGCGACGAGGGCGCGCTTGCCGTTGAAGAGTCCTGCCTGGTAGGTCATGGGTGAATGTGGATGGAAAAAAACGTCGGCCCGCAGTGTAGGCAGCCCCCGCGAACGCAAAAGCAAAAGCAAACGCAAAACCGCGAGCCCCTCCACAAAGTCTCCCAATTTGGTCGCCATCATTGCCTTGTCCGCTTGATTCCTCCGGCGGACACCTCCCTCCACAGGCCCTTTGCGAGATCGGGGCCATTCAGCCCGCCTTGTGCGGGCTGTTTTTTTGGTAGCGCCGGGCCACACGCCTTCAGGCGTCCGCCACCGCGTACGGCGTGAACCGGCTTTCGTTCTCGTTGACGTCCAGCGGCCGGCCGATGAACGGGAACGCGCGCTGCGGGCAGGCGTCGCGCTCGCACACCTTGCAGCCCATGCCGATGGGCGTGGGCACCTCCTGGTCGGCCAGGTCGAGCCCCTTGGCGTAGATGAGCCGGGACGCATGGCGAATGTCGCAGCCCAGGCCGATGGAAAAGGTCTTGCTCGGCGAGGCGAAGCCGCGCTGGCCGTGCGACACGGTGCGCGCCACCCACAGGTAGGTGCGCCCGTCGGGCATGCGCGCAAGCTGCCGCAGGATGCGCCCGGGCTGCGCAAAGGCCTCGTACACGTTCCACAGCGGGCAGGTGCCGCCGGTCTTCGAAAAGTGAAAGTGCGTGGCCGACTGCCGCTTCGAGATGTTGCCCGCCCGGTCCACCCGGATGAAGAAAAAAGGCACGCCCGGCGCGCCCGGGCGCTGCAGCGTGCTCAGCCGGTGGCAGATGGTCTCGAAGCCCACGCCGAAGCGCCGCGCCAGCAGGTCGATGTCGTAGCGCAGCGTTTCCGCCGCGTTCAGGAAGAGGCCGTAGGGCAGCAGCATGGCGCCCGCGAAGTAGTTGGCCAGGCCGATGCGGGCCAGCGCGTGCGCGGGCACGTCGCCGAAGCGGGCGCTTTCCACCAGCGACTCGATGAGCGCGGTCTGCTCCAGCAGCGCGAGCTGCGTGGCCAACTGGAACGCCTGCTGCCCCGGCTCCAGGCTGCCCGACAGGCGCAGCACGCGGCTGGTGGGGTCGTAGCGGCGCTGGCTGTCGACGGCGTCGTCGTCGGTGGGCACCACGCGCACGCCGTGCTGTTTCATGAGCCGCTGCAGCAGCCATTCGGACAGCGGGCCGCCATGGCCGCGCGCCTCGGCGGCGAGCTTTTCGGCGGCCGTGTCGAGCGGGTCGAAATGGTTCTGGTGCGAGAAGAAAAAGTCGCGCACCACCTCGAAGGGCATGGGCCGCGTGCGCGAGAAGTCGCCGCGCCCGTCGCCCAGCTCGGCGCCCATGATCTCCAGGCGCTCCATGGCCTCCTGGTGGCGGCGGTGCAGCGCCAGCAGCGCGCGCGCCACGGCGGGCATCTGCGAGGCCACCTCGCGCAGCTCGGGCAGCGCCACGGTTTCGCCGCCGGGGTTGTCGGCCAATGCGTCCCGCATGCTGGAAACCAGGCGCGCTTCTTCGTCTTCGGAGAACTGCTGCACATCGACGCCGAGGGTGCGGCTTATTTTCAGCAGCACGGCCACGGTGAGCGGGCGCTGGTTCTGCTCCATCTGGTTGAGGTAGCTGGGCGACAGGCCCAGCGCCTGGGCCAGCGCCACCTGCGTCATGCCGCGCTCGGCGCGCAGCTTGCGCAGGCGCACGCCCATGAAAGTCTTGCTCATCGTGAGGCTCCTGGCGAATGGCGGAAATACCAGGATTTGCAATATTTGCAAAACCCGCGTTTTTCATTCGCAATGATTGGCTAATTCAGCCCTTCATTATGGGCACGCAATTGCGTAAATTGCGAATCCATGACGACGAACCCACCCACCGCGCTCGAGCTCACGGACATCGTGTTCCCCGAGCACGCCAACCACTACGGCACGCTGTTCGGCGGCAACGCCCTGCTGCTGATGTCCAAGGCGGCCTTCCTGGCCGCGCGGGCGTTCGCGAAGGCCGACGTGGTGATGGCCCGTTGCGGCGACGCGCAGTTCCTGGCCCCCGTGCCGGTGGGCAGCGTGCTGCGGCTGCGCGCGTGGGTCAGCCGCGTCGGGCGCAGTTCGCTCACCGTGTGCGTGAGCGGCACGGCCGAGCAGCTCGGGAGCGAGCCGCGCACCGCGCTCCAGTCGCTGTTCGAGATGGTGGTCGTCGACAAGAACGGACGGCCCGCGCGCATTCCCGGCGCCTACCTGCACACAGAAAAGGAAGCAGCATGAACGACATCGCCACCCCCACGGCAACCCCTACAGCAACCGCAACCGGCACGCCAGCCAGCACCGGCTTCAAGCCCAAGAAATCCGTCGCCCTGTCCGGCGTCACCGCCGGCAACACCGCGCTGTGCACGGTGGGTCGCACCGGCAACGACCTGCACTACCGCGGCTACGACATCCTGGACATCGCCGAGGTCTGCGAGTTCGAGGAAATCGCCCACCTGCTGGTGCACGGCAAGCTGCCCACCGCCGCCGAGCTGCGCGCCTACAAGGCCAAGCTCAAGTCGATGCGCGGCCTGCCCGCCAGCCTGAAGGAGTCGCTGGAGCAGCTGCCCGCCAGCGCCCACCCGATGGACGTGATGCGCACCGGCGTTTCGTCGCTGGGGTGCATGCTGCCCGAGAAGGACGACCACAACGTGCCCGGCGCGCGCGACATCGCCGACCGGCTCATGGCCTCGCTGGGCTCGATGCTGCTGTACTGGTACCACTGGTCCACGCAGGGCAAGCGCATCGACGTGGAGACCGACGACGACTCCATCGGCGCGCACTTTCTGCACCTGCTGCACGGCGAGAAGCCCGGCGCCGAATGGGAGCGCGCCATGCACACCTCGCTGAACCTGTACGCCGAGCACGAGTTCAACGCCTCGACCTTCACCGCGCGCGTGGTGGCCGGCACCGGCTCGGACATGCACTCGGCCATTACCGGCGCCATCGGCGCGCTGCGCGGGCCCAAGCACGGCGGCGCCAACGAGGTGGCCTTCGAGATCCAGAAGCGCTACGACTCGCCCGACGAGGCCGAGGCCGACATCCGCCGACGCGTGGAGGCCAAGGAAGTGGTCATCGGCTTCGGCCACCCGGTGTACACCGTGAGCGACCCGCGCAACGTGGTCATCAAGGGCGTGGCGAAGTCGCTGTCGCACGGGGCCGGCTCGACCAAGATGTACGACATCGCCGAGCGGCTGGAAGGCGTGATGTGGGAGGCCAAGAAGATGTTCCCCAACCTCGACTGGTTCAGCGCCGTGAGCTACCACATGATGGGCGTGCCCACGGCCATGTTCACGCCGCTGTTCGTCATTGCGCGCACCTCGGGCTGGGCGGCGCACATCATCGAGCAGCGCATCGACAACAAGATCATCCGGCCCAGCGCCAACTACACCGGGCCGGAAGACCTGAAGTTCGCGCCGATCCAGGATCGGAAGTAAAAAGCGAAGCACAAAACACACAAGGCCCCGTGCCGCATCCGTGCATGGGGACCCGAGACGCCCCATGAACACCCAATACCGCAAGAACCTTCCCGGCACGCTGCTGGACTATTTCGACGCGCGCGAGGCCGTCGAGGCCCTGCGCGCCGGCGCCTGGGCCACGCTGCCCTACACCTCGCGCGTGCACGCCGAGAACCTGGTGCGCCGCTGCGACCCCGCGCTGCTGGCGCAGAGCCTCACGCAGATCGTGGAGCGCAAGCGCGAGCATGACTTTCCGTGGTTTCCGGCGCGCGTGGTGTGCCACGACATCCTGGGGCAGACCGCGCTGGTCGACCTGGCCGGCCTGCGCGACGCCATCGCCGAACAGGGGGGCGACCCGGCGCAGGTGAACCCGGTGGTGCCGGTGCAGCTCATCGTCGACCATTCGCTGTCGGTGGAGTGCGGCGGCTTCGACCCCGACGCCTTCGCCAAGAACCGCGCCATCGAAGACCGGCGCAACGAAGACCGCTTCCACTTCATCGAATGGACCAGGCGCGCCTTCAAGAACATGGAGGTGATACCGCCGGGGAACGGGATCATGCATCAGATCAACCTGGAGCGGATGTCGCCCGTGGTGCATGCGCAAGAGGGCGTGGCCTTCCCCGACACGCTGGTGGGCACCGACAGCCACACGCCGCACGTCGACGCGCTGGGCGTGGTCGCCATCGGCGTGGGCGGGCTGGAGGCCGAGAACGTGATGCTGGGGCGCGCCTCGTGGATGCGGCTGCCCGTCATCGTGGGCGTGCAGCTCGCGGGCCGGCCGCAGCCCGGCATCACGGCCACCGACGTGGTGCTGGCGCTGACCGAGTTCCTGCGCCAGCAGAAGGTGGTGGGCGCGTACCTGGAGTTCCACGGCGCGGGTGCATCGAGCCTCACGCTGGGCGACCGCGCGACCATCTCGAACATGGCGCCCGAATACGGCGCCACCGCCGCCATGTTCGCCATCGATTCGCAAACCATCGACTACCTGCGCCTCACGGGCCGCGACGACGCGCAGGTGCACCTGGTCGAAACCTATGCGAAGCACACCGGCCTGTGGGCCGATGCGCTGGAGCACGCGGTGTACGAGCGCGTGCTGCAGTTCGACCTGTCGACGGTGGTGCGCAACATGGCCGGCCCGTCAAACCCGCATGCGCGCGTGGCCACCACCGAGCTGGCGGCGCGCGGCATTGCCGCGCCGTGGAAAGACGAGCCGGGCCGCATGCCCGACGGCGCCGTCATCATCGCGGCCATTACCAGCTGCACCAACACCAGCAACCCGCGCAACGTGATCGCGGCCGGCCTGCTGGCGCGCAACGCCAACCGCGTGGGCCTCGTGCGCAAGCCGTGGGTGAAGACATCGCTGGCGCCCGGCTCCAAGGCCGTCACGCTGTACCTGCAGGAGGCCGGGCTGATGGGCGAGCTGGAGCAGCTCGGCTTCGGCGTGGTGGCCTATGCCTGCACCTCGTGCAACGGCATGTCGGGCGCGCTGGACCCGGTCATCCAGCAAGAGATCGTGGAGCGCGACCTGTACGCCACCGCGGTGCTCTCGGGCAACCGCAACTTCGACGGCCGCATCCACCCGTATGCGAAGCAGGCGTTTCTCGCGTCGCCGCCGCTGGTGGTGGCCTATGCCATCGCGGGCACGGTGCGCTTCGACATCGAGAAGGACGTGCTGACGGTGGTCGACGGCAAGGAGATCCGCCTGAAAGACATCTGGCCCGACGACGAGGAAATCGACGCCATCGTCAAGGCCAGCGTGAAGCCCGCGCACTTTCGCCAGGTGTACGAGCCGATGTTCGCGATACAGCCCGACAGCGGCGAGCAGGTGGCGCCGCTGTACGACTGGCGCGCCGCGTCGACCTACATCCGCCGCCCGCCGTACTGGGAAGGCGCGCTGGCCGGCGAGCGCACGCTCAAGGGCATGCGCCCGCTGGCGCTGCTGCCCGACAACATCACCACCGACCACCTGTCGCCGTCGAACGCGATCCTGCTGGACAGCGCCGCCGGCGAGTACCTGCACAAGATGGGCCTGACCGAGGAGGACTTCAACTCGTACGCCACCCACCGCGGCGACCACCTCACCGCGCAGCGCGCCACCTTCGCCAACCCCACGCTGAAGAACGAGATGGTGCGCAAGGCCGATGGCACGGTGCAGGCCGGCTCGCTGGCGCGCGTGGAACCCGAGGGCCGTGTGATGCGCATGTGGGAGGCCATCGAGACCTACATGCTGCGCAAGCAGCCGCTCATCATCGTGGCGGGTGCCGACTACGGCCAGGGCTCGTCGCGCGACTGGGCGGCCAAGGGCGTGCGGCTCGCGGGGGTGGAAGCCATCGCGGCCGAGGGCTTCGAGCGCATCCACCGCACCAACCTCATCGGCATGGGCGTGCTGCCGCTGGAATTCAAGCCCGGCACCAACCGCCTCACGCTGGGCCTGGACGGCACCGAGACCTATGACGTGGCCGGCAAGCCCCAGGCGCGCGCCGACCTCACGCTGGTGGTTCACCGGCGCAACGGCGAGCGGGTGGCCGTGCCCATGACCTGCCGCCTCGACACCGCGGAAGAGGTGTCGATCTACGAAGCGGGCGGCGTGCTGCAGCGCTTTGCGCAGGACTTTCTCGCATCGACCACCGCCGTGGCCGCCTGATCTAACAAACGCCATAGAACGCCACAGAAAGCAACGGAACCCTCCCCATGGCCTTCGCACCCCAAGTCAAGATTCCCGCCACCTACATGCGCGGCGGCACCAGCAAGGGCGTTTTCTTTCGCCTGCAAGACCTGCCCGCCGCCGCCCAGGTGCCGGGCCGCGCGCGCGACGCACTGCTGCTGCGCGTCATCGGCAGCCCCGACCCCTACGGCAAGCAGATCGACGGCATGGGCGCCGCCACGTCGAGCACCAGCAAGACCGTGATCCTGTCGAAAAGCGACAGGCCCGGCCACGACGTGGACTACCTGTTCGGTCAGGTCTCCATCGACCAGCCCTTTGTCGACTGGAGCGGCAACTGCGGCAACCTGTCTGCCGCCGTGGGCCCCTTCGCCATCGGCAACGGCCTGGTCGATGCGCAGCGCGTGCCGCGCGACGGCGTGGCCGTCGTTCGCATCTGGCAGGCCAACATCGGCAAGACCATCGTCGCGCACGTGCCCATGGCGGGCGGCGCGGTGCAGGAAACCGGCGACTTCGAACTCGACGGCGTGACCTTCGCCGCGGCCGAGGTGCAGCTGGAGTTCATGGACCCCGCCGCGGAAGAAGAAGGCAATGGCAGCGGCGGTGGTGGTGGTGGTGGTGGTGGCGCGATGTTCCCCACCGGCCAGCTCGTCGATGCGCTCGAGGTGCCGGGCGTCGGCACGCTGCAGGCGACGATGATCAACGCCGGCATTCCCACCATCTTCGTGAACGCCGAGGCCATCGGCTGCACCGGCACCGAGCTGCAGGACGCGATCAACAGCGACCCCGCGGCCCTCGCGAAATTCGAGGCCATTCGCGCGCACGGCGCGCTGCGCATGGGGCTCATCAAGAGCATCGAGGAAGCGGCCGGCCGGCAGCACACACCCAAAGTGGCCTTCGTGGCGCGCCCCACCGGCTACACCGCCTCCAGCGGCAAGCCGGTGGCCGCCGGCGATGTCGACCTGCTGGTGCGCGCGCTGTCGATGGGCAAGCTGCACCACGCCATGATGGGCACGGCGGCCGTGGCCATCGGCACCGCCGCGGCCATTCCGGGCACGCTGGTGAACCTGGCGGCTGGCGGCGGCGAGCGCGCGGCCGTGCGCTTCGGCCACCCGTCGGGCACCTTGCGCGTGGGTGCGCAGGCGGCGCTGGTCGACGGCCAATGGCAGGTGACCAAGGCCGTGATGAGCCGCAGCGCGCGCGTGCTGATGGAAGGCTGGGTGCGCGTGCCCGGCGACACCTTCTGAGGCTGGCCTTTCCGCCGCTCTCTCACCGGCCCCCTCCCTCTTTTTTCATTCAGGAAACCGCCATGTCCACTCGCAAGACACTCCGCGCCCTGGCCGAGGCGCGCCGCGGCGTGCTGGTGCCGGGCGCCTTCAACGCCCTGTCGGCGCGCGTCGTAGAAGACCTGGGCTTCGACGCCATCTACGTCACCGGCGCGGGCGTCACCAACATGTGGTTCGGCCTGCCCGACCAGGGCTTCATGGGCCTGCACGAAATTGCCGACCACACCGCGCGCATCCGCGACGCCGTGGGCCTGCCGCTGATCGTGGACGCCGACACCGGCTTCGGCAATGCGCTGAACGTGCGCCACACGGTGCGCGTGCTGGAGCGCGCGGGCGCCGACTGCATCCAGTTCGAGGACCAGGTCGCGCCCAAGCGCTGCGGCCACTTCTCGGGCAAGGACGTGATCTCCACCGAAGAGGCTGTCGACAAGATCAAGGCCGCCGTGGATGCGCGCACCGACGCCGACCTGCTCGTGATGGCGCGCACCGACGCGGCCGCCACGCAGGGCTTCGAGGCCGCGATCGAACGCGCGCAGAAGTTCAGCGAGGCCGGCGCCGACATCCTGTTCGTGGAGGCCGTGACCACCGCCGAGCAGATTCGCGCGCTGCCGCAGCGCCTGGCCAAGCCCCAGCTCATGAACATGGTGATCGGCGGCAAGACGCCCATCTTCGGCGCCGAGGAACTGGCCGGCCTGGGCTACGGCATCGTGCTGTATGCCAACGCGGCGCTTCAGGGCGCGGTCGCGGGCATGCAGAAGGCGCTGACGGTGCTGCGCGAAACCAAGCGCATCGACGAAGACCCGGCGCTGGTCGTGCCCTTTGCCGAGCGCCAGCGGCTGGTGCGCAAGCCCGAACTCGACGCGCTGGAAAAGCGCTACGCGAGCTGAAGGCAACCGAGGGACCGGCGCATGCACTGCCCCTGGCCTTGCCATGCGCCCCTCGTAGATAATGCCTGCCGCTCCCGAGCGTCCAGGCCAGCCACCCATCCAAAGCCAACCTGCAGACGGGACCGTCCCATGGCTTTGGATTTCTTGTGGTTACCCGTTACTACCGTGAATTGCTGAATTTCTGCGCGCGCGCACTCCAGGACCGCGACGCGGCGGCCGACATCGTGCAGGAAAGCTATGCGCGCGTGCTCGCCATGCAGCGCGCCGCCGTGCCCATCGCCGAACCCCGCGCCCTGCTGTACCAGACGGCCCGCCACGTGATGGTCGACCGGCACCGCCGCAGCCTGCTGCGCGACCATCGCGATCTCGACGGCCTGCCCGAGGCCGAGCACCCCGCCGCCGCCGCGCAGCTGCAGCCCGATGCCATCGCCGCCTCCACGCAGGGCGTGAACGCCTACGTGGCCACCATCGAGGCCCTGCCGCCGCGCTGCCGCGAGGCCTTCGTGCTGCACGTGTTCGACGGGCTTTCGCACGCCGAGATCGCCGAGCGCATGGGCGCCTCGGTCAGCATGGTCGAAAAGCACATCGCCCGCGGCCGGCTGGCCTGCCGCGCGTGCGAGCGGCAGCTGCGGGGTGAATCGGGGGGTGAGGGTTTGACGGCCTCGTGCGACTCCAACTACAAGAAGCCAAAGAAGCCATGACAAAGCAGGCCGACGCCCCCCACGACACCACGCCTTCCCGCACCGCCGACCGCACCTCGGTCCGAAACACCGCCCGGGACGACGCCGACGCGCGCGAGTTCGAGGCCTACGCGCGCACGCAGGACGCCGCCGAACTGCAGGCCGCGCTGTGGGCCTCGCGCAGCCATGACGGGCTCGACGCCGCCGCGCAGGCCGAGTTCCGCACCTGGCTGGCCGCCGACGCTTCGCACGGCCCGCTGTACGAAGCGCTCGGCCACAGCCTCGACGGCGTGCGCCAGCTGCCGGCCGAGCACGTCCATGCGTTGAAGCAGGGCCTGAAGGTGGACGCATTGCAAGCCGCCGCCACCGCTGCCACAAGCGCCGCGCCCGCCAAGCCGCGCCAGCGCCCCGCCTCCCCCGGCCGCCGCGCGTGGCTGCTCGACCTCGGCCGCCTCGTGCCGCAGGCCGCCATGGCCGCGACGGCGGTGGGCGTGGTCGGCGGCGGCTGGCTCGGCTGGGACCGCTGGCGCAGCCAGCCCACCTTCGAGAAGCACTACGCCACCGCGCGCGGCCAGCGGCTGAACGTGGACCTGCCCGACGGCAGCACGCTGCAGCTGGACGCCGCCACCCAGGCCGAGGTGCGCCTGTACCGCGAGCACCGCGAGGTGCGGCTGGTCGGCGGGCAGGCGATGTTCATCGTCAGCAGCAACCCCGCGCAGCCCTTCCACGTGCTGGCCGGCGCCGCGCGCGTGGTGGTGGTCGGCACGCGCTTCTCGGTGCGCCACATGCCCTCGGGCATCGACGCGGGCAAGACCACCGTGGCGGTGGAGTCGGGCCGGGTGCGGGTGTCGGGCGCGGCGTTGCGCGGGGCGCCTGGCGCCGATGCCGGCATTGGCATCGGTGTCGGTGTCGAACTGGGCGCGGGCCAGGGCGTGACGGCGGACGAAGCCGGCCGGCTGGCGCCCGTCGTCGCCGTGGCGCCGGGCGGCGTGGCCGCGTGGCGCCAGGGCCGCGTGAGCTTCGACGACACGCCGCTGGCGCAGGCGCTGGCCGAGTTCGAACGCTACGGCGACACCGGCCTGGTGGTGCGCGACCCGGCAGTGGGCGCGATGCGGCTGGGCGGCAGCTTCGACCTGCGCCAGGTCGGCACCTTCGCGCAGGCGTTGCCGCAGTTGCTGCCGGTGCGGCTGGAGCGGCGTGGGGCGGTGCTCGAGGTGGTCGGCGTCGCCGGCCAGTAGTGGCCGGCGAGGCCCGAGCTCTTATACGCAGGTCACGCGCAAGTCACACACATTCGGGCGCCACGGTGTCCAGCACCCTCACCAGGTGCTCGACGAGCCGGGCCGAATAGGCCTGGTCCGGGTGCAGGATGTCCGCCATCTCCGCGGGGCGCACCGGCACGCTGCCCCAGTCGGCGAAGGGCACGGCCAGCTCCCTGGCCACCCGCCGCACCGCGGCATCACCCCGGTCGCGCACGTCGGCGCCGACCAGCGTGCGCGACAGGCCCGTGAGCACCACATGCCGGCCTTCCGCCCTGGCCTTGGCGACCATGGCGCGCAAAGAAGTTTCCAGCGGCAGCCCCTGCATGGCGTCGTTGAGCCCGTACTGGATGACGACGATGCGGCCCGAGCGCTCTTCGCTCGCGAACGAAGCCATTCGGGTGCCGGCCGTTTCTCCGTTCACCGAGCGATCGACCACGCGGTAGCGCGGGCGCAAACGCCGCAGCGCATCGGCGGGCGGCTCCTTCAACCGGCGGTCGCCGAGGTAGCCGCCGTGCAGGATGGAGTCGCCATACAGCTCGACGCTGCAGACGCTTTGCGGGGTTGGCGCGGGAGCGAGCCGGGCCCGGCTTTCCACCGGCGCGGCGGGCGGTTGCGAACAGCCGGCAGCGAGAACCGCGAGCACAGAGAGCGTCGTGCCGACGACGGTAGTCAGCGTCTTGCGCGGGCCCGCTCGGCGAGCAAGGAAGCGATGGGGAAAGCGAGCGGGGAAGCGGAAAGGAAGGCGGGCGAGATGAAGCACCCGCGCACCTTAGGGAGCAATCGAGGCGAAATTGTGGAGGCGGCCGGCCGTGCTTCATGCACTCCGCACACTCCATCCGCTCCACGCGTTGCATGCGCTCCATGCGCCGCGGCTCAGTCCTCGATCGCCTCCACCCCCATCAGCCTCAGCCGCTCCAGGCCGTCTTTCATCGCCTTGAGCTGCTCGGGCGAATGTCCCTTCCAGTCCAGCACTTCGCCGGTCACGCGCAGCGGATCTTTGGAGCGGTACGACTTGGTCGGGTTGCCCGGAAATTTCTTGTCCGTGAGGTTCGGGTCGTCCGCGATGGGGCCGGTCGGCGCCACGGTGTAGATGCGCCCCGGCCCATCGCCGCGCGCCAGCTCGGCGCCCCATGTGGCGGCCTCCAGCGTGGCGCTCAGGTACACGTAGAGCGCCTGCTTGCCCTTGCCGTAGTTGGAGCCGTAGCCCGGCGCGATGAGGTCGCCCGGCTTCAGGTCGGCCTTGGTGCCGTGATAGAGCGGCTGCGAAGCAAGGTCGTCGGTGTCGGGCATCGGCTTTCCTTTCATGCGAGGGAGCGAACAGGGTGAGCGGGTGGGTCTGCGTGAGCCGCCGGTCTCGGGCACCGGCAAGGCCTTCGAATAATTTTGCGCCAAGGACATGAGGGTTCCGCCGCGCCGTGCGACTCCATGTTCAGCGACGTTTTTTTCGTCCCCTTTTCCACGCCTTTCTTTCCCCTTGTTTCGGAGTTCTCCACCCATGCGGCAACCGCGTTTCGTTCTTGCACCCGTGGCCCTGGTCGCCGCTGCCACCGCCTTCGCCGCGAGCCTGTCGGCCACGGCCCACGCGCAGCAGCCGCAGGCCGCGGGCGTGTTCAACACATCGCGCCCCCTCGCGATCACCGCGCAGCCGCTGGGCCCCGCGCTGAACGAGCTGGCACGCCAGGCCGGCCTGCAGCTCATGTTCCCGCCCGCGCTGGTCGCCGGCAAGACCGCGCCCGCCGTCTCGGGCAACCTCACGCCGCGCGACGCCGTGGGCCGGCTGCTCGCGGGCAGCGGCCTGGCCGCCGAGCTCAACGGCAGCGCGGTGGTGGTCAAGCCGGTGCGGGCCGCGTCGGGCGCCGACGAAGCCACGCTGCCCGCGGTGACCGTCTCGGCCCAGGGCCCTGCCGACACCACCACCGAAGCCACCGGCTCGTACACCACGCGCGCCACCGGCGCCGGCACGCGCATGGCGCTCTCGCTGCGCGAGACGCCGCAGTCGGTCAGCGTCATCGGCCGTCAGCAGATCGAAGACCAGAACCTGAGCACCCTGGTCGACGTGCTGCGCCAGACGCCCGGCATCGTGGCCGACCGGCTCGACGAGCGCGTGACCTTCTCGTCGCGCGGCTTCGCGCTGGGCACCCTGATCGACGGCGTGCCCACGCTCTCGTACAACACGGTGGCGGGCGAGTCGAGCATGGCGAGCACCAGCATCTACGACCGCGTGGAAGTGGTTCGCGGCGCGGCCGGCCTGCTCAACGGCGCGGGCTCGCCGGGCGGCTCGGTCAACCTGGTGCGCAAGCGCCCGGGCACCGAGTTCTCGGGCCACGTCACCGCGGGCTTCGGCTCGTGGAACCGCTACACCAGCGAGCTCGACATGGGCGGCAGCCTGAACACCACCGGCACGCTGCGCGGCCGCGTGGTGGCTTCGCACACCGCGGGCGACAGCTTCATCGACAACAAGAAGCAGGCCGAAGACGTGTTCTACGGCATCGCCGAACTCGACCTGTCGCCCCGCACCCTGCTGAGCGCCGGCTACGAGTACCAGAAGACCGCCATCGACGGCGCCAACTTCGGCCAGTCGCCGCTCTTCTACCGCAACGGGCTGGCCACCAGCCTGCCGCGCTCGTACAACTCCAGCACGCCCTGGAGCACATGGGACATGACCACGCAGCGCCTGTTCGTGAACCTCGACCACCGCTTCGACAACGGCTGGCGCCTGAAGGCCGACGCGGCCTACGCCAGGAACGACCGCGAGCGCTTCAGCGGCGACCTCTGGCTGTACCCGGCCGCGCTGAACCCGCTGGCCAACCTGGGCGTGGTGCAGGTGGCCAACAACCCGGCCGAGAGCAACAACAAGTCGCTCGACATGTACGCCACCGGGCCCTTCGAGCTGTTCGGGCGCACGCACGAGGCCTCGGTGGGCCTGAACATCAACCGCTACACCTACGGCTACGGCAACTGGGGCGCGGTGCCCAACGCCTTCGACCGCCGCACGGTGAGCATCTTCAACCTGGGCGCCATCGCGCAGCCTTCGTTCGACTACCCGCTGAACCAGTTCAACGGCAAGACCGAAGAAAAGGGCCTGTACGGCGCCGTGCGCTTCAGGCCGGCGGACGCGCTCTCGGTGCTCGTGGGCGGGCGCGTGAGCTGGTACGAGAACACCTCGTCGCAACGCCTGTGGACCAACGGCACGCGCGGCGCGCTGGTGACCAACAAGCCCGTGAAGGAAGACGCCGTGTTCACGCCTTACGTGGGCGTGGTGTACGACCTGAGCAAGGAATATTCGCTGTACGCGAGCTACACCGACATCTTCCAGCCCAACACCCTGCGCGACGCGAACAACCAGGTGCTCGACCCCAAGCGCGGCACCAACACCGAGCTGGGCATCAAGGGCGAGCACTGGGACGGCAGGCTCAACACCAGCTTCTCGGTGTTCCGCACGCAGGAAGACAACCTGGCCGTGCTCGACAGCGGCGCACCGCTGCTGGGCGACGGCACCGCGCCGTACCGCGCCGTGAAGGGCGCGCGCAGCAAGGGCTTCGAGGCCACCGTGTCGGGCGAGCTCGCACGCGGCTGGCAGGTGATGGGCGGCTACACCTACCACGCCAAGCGCGACAACAAGGAGGTGCTGCTGAACCCCACGTACCCGCGCCGCCTGTTCCGCGTGGCCACCAGCTATCGCTTTCCGGGCGACTGGAGCAAGCTCACCATCGGCGGCAGCGTGAGCTACCAGAGCGACATCTACTACGACGAGTCCTACGGCACCGGCCGCGCCACGCAGGGCGGCCTGACGCTCATCGGCCTGATGGCGCGCTACGACTTCAACAAGCAGCTGAGCGCCTCGCTGAACATCGAGAACCTGGGCGACAAGCGCTACTACACCGGGCTGGGCGGGTACAACGGCTACACCTACGGTGCGCCGCGCAATGCGTGGGTGAAGGCGACGTACAAGTTCTGAGGGCTTGGCAGAATTGCGCGGTTCGATCACCTGACGAAGGAGACGCCGTGCAAAGCAGTTCGACTCCCGCGCGTTGGCACGTTACCCGTGCCCTTGCCCTTGCCCTAGTTCGCTCCCTTGCCCGTTCCCTCGCGCTGGCACTGCCGCTCGTGGCGCTGGGCGCGGCGGCGCAGTGGCGGCCCTCCAACGCCAGCGCAACAGGCGCTCGACGCCGCTGCCTTCCAGGGTGTGAACGAGACCATCGCCGAGCGCTTCACCGACGTGCAGAGCGTGGTCGTCGCCCAGGGTGGCCGCCTGGTCTACCAGTACTGGCGCGACGGCAACCCCGATGCGCTGCGCGACGTGCACTCGGTGATGAAGAGCGCGCTGTCGACCTTGGCCGGCATCGCCGTGGCGCAAGGCCGCATCGCCAGCCTCGACCAGCCGGTGGTCGCGCTCATGCCCGAGTGGGCAGCGTTGAACACCGACCCGCGCGCGCAGGCCATCACCGTGCGCCACCTGCTCACCATGAGCGCCGGCTTCGCGGTGGACGACCCCACCGGCACCGGGCCGGCGGGCCGCCCGCGCGATGCATGGGCACGGCCGCTGGCCCACGCACCCGGGCAGGCCTTTGCCTACGACAACGCGCTGATTCCCGTGCTCGCGAGCGTGCTCGAGAAGGCGGTCGGCATGCCGGTGGCCGACTACACGCGCGAGCAACTGGTCGTGCCCCTGGGCCTGCATGAGCCCAGCTATCAGCGAGGCGTGGGCATGCGCACCGAAGACATGGCTCGGCTGGGCCAGCTCTTTCTGCAGAACGGGGTGTGGGACGGCAGGCAGGTCGTTCCGGCGTCCTTTGTCGCGCAGGCCACCACGGCGCAGAACGCGGGCGGGCTGCCGGCGTCGCTGCCCTATGGCTACATGTGGTGGGTGGTGCCCTCCAAGGCGGCGCGGCCGACTTTCATGGCCGCCGGCTACGGTGGCCAGTTCATCTGGGTGCACCCGCCCATGGAACTGGTGATGGCCGTGACCTCGAACGTGTCCGCCGATCCGGCCCGCCACGGGCAGTCGCTGCAGTTGATTCGCGGGGCGCTGTTCGCGGCGGCGCGAAAGCGTGAGCAAGACAAGTAGCGCGAGCAGGACAGGTTGGGCGTGCCGCTCAGGGCGCCTCCATGCCCTTTTGCGCCAGCACCGCGCGTGCCTCGGCGCTGCCCAGCAAGGCCAGGAAGGCCTGCGCGGTCGAAGGCTCGCGCGCCGCGGCGCCCACCGCTCCCGCGTACACCGTGTAGTTTTGCACTTCCGCCGGAATCGGCCCGACCAGCGTGGCGCCCGGCACCGCCAGGATTTCGCTGACCTGGTGCACCGCGAGGTCGGCCTCGCCGTCGACCACGCGCTGCGCCACCAGCCCGCCGGGCACCAGCACGGCCTTGGGCTGCACCTGCGCCGCAATGCCCATCTTCACGAACAGCTGCGACAGGTACACCCCGCTGGAGCCGCCCGCGGCGGGGTCGATGTAGGCCACCGCGCGCGCATCGAGCAGCGCCTGCCTGAAGCTCGCCACGCTCGAGATGTCGGGCGCCGGCGCGCCCTGCTTCACGGCCACGCCGATGGCCACGCGCGCCAGCCGCGCCGACGTGCCCGCGGCCACCTTGCCCGCCGCGGCCAGCTGCTCGATGGCCGCCGGCGTGAGCACCACGAGGTCGAAGGCCTCGCCACCGGCGATGCGCTTCTGCAGCGCGCCCGCGGTGTCGTTGTCGATGCTGAGCTTGTGGCCGGTGCGCTGCTCGAACACAGGGGCCAGCGCGACCACCACGGGTTTGAAAGCGCCGGCGGTGAGCACCTTCAGGTCGGCGGCCAGGGCGCTTGTGCACAGGGCCAGCAACGCGAGGGCAAGGGAAAGTTTCTTCATCGGTCGCCTTGGAGTTGAAGAGGCAAAAAAATGGGAGAGCCGGGCCGGGGCCGCAGTCTCTCCCATTTCGCCCCTTCTTGCCGGCGCCGTCAGGGCTCGATGTCCATCACCACCGGAAAGTCGAACATGGAAACCGGCTGGCCATCGGGCGCGTAGCGAAACCGCAGCGTCGCGGTATAGCGGCCGGGCACCAGGCACTGGCCGTTGTAGCAGCCCTGCACCTGCGTCTTCCAGCTGTAGCTTTTCGTCGCGAACCGGGGCAGCCCTGCCTCGTCGTACGAATAGAAGAACAGCCAGCCGCTAGGGAACATGCTCGTGTCGGCACCCGGTGGGGCGGACAGCGTCGTGCTCACGTAGCTCATCTTGTCGCTGGTGTTGCCGGGGAAGAACACGGCGGCATCCATGCCCGTCAGGTACGGATACCCCTGCTTAACGACGAAGCGGGCCTCCGGCCTGGAGGGCGCGTAAGGCGCGGTCGACGCCGTGGTCTGCAGCGACACATCGAGCATCCTGCTCAGTTGCTGGCCGTCCTGCGTGCTGGCCCTCACCGAGAAGCTGCCCTTGTATGTCGTGCCGGTGGGCGCGAGGCCTTCCAACGAAACGACGATGTTCGGCGAGCCGTCGCCGGCCTTCTCGACCTTGAAGCCGCCGGTGTCGCCGATCACCGGTGCGACCGACCACGAGGCCGCGTCCGCCGGCAAGCCGACCGGCACGGTCACCGGGGCCGGGTACGTGCCGAAGGGCGTCACGAAATCGACGCTCTTCTGGCCCAGCGTCAGCCCGGCCTTGACGGTGACGGTGTACGGCACCTGCGGGTTCTCGACCCGAATTTCCGACTGGCAGGCGGCGTCGAGGCAGGCCTTGACCGTGATGTTGTCCTTGTAGACCCTGGCGCCGTCCGGTGCGACCTTGCCGGTCAACAGCAGCGAAGCCGACAGCCCGGTCGCGTTGATGCTGACGGAGGGCTTCTCTTCGAACAACGGGTCCGGCACCACGACCAGCAGCACGAGCACCTTGCCGTTGAGCAAGCTCACGTCGCCGGCCAGCGTGCCCGAGACCAGCACGCTGGGAATCTGCTGGCCCTCGTAGACCGTGCTGCTGACGCTGGCAGGCTGGTTGAGCCGAATGGAAAGCCCGTTGACGTAATTGACCTGCGGCGCCGCGGGCGTGGCAACCAGCGGGAACGCGGCACCGCCGCCTCCGCCGCCTCCGCCGCCCCCTCCTCCCCCACCGCCGCAACCCGCAACCACCAGAGACACCAGGCCCGCCAGGGCCGCACGAACGACACGCTTCATCTTCTCCTCCAGAAATGATCTTTTTTCTGATGCCCCGAGCTTGGTCTCAGCGCCTGGCACTGGGGCACTCCACGTTTTGGCGCGGATTCTAGAGCCTGGTTAACAGTCTGTTTCAACTTGACTCGTTCGTCGAAGCGGGGCGCTGACGGCCGCCGCGGGGCTTTCGCCGCGGGCCCGCCGCACGGCATCGACTAAGCTTTGCCGCCATGCAGTTCAAGCGAAAGACCCGATGGCTGTGCGCAGCCGTCCTGACGATGGCGTGCCTCCACAACGCCCTGGCCGCCGACGAAGAGTTGGTGCGCGAGATGGCCGAGGCCTCCCAGCACATGCTCAACGACCTGGCCAGCCAGGTGACCGACCTGAAGGCGATGGCCGACCGCAAGGCCTTCGACACGCTCACCAAGACGCTGGAAAAGCAGGTGAGCCAATGGCCCACCGAAACCGACGCCACCGAAAAGTACCGGCCCTGCAAGCAAGCGCTCGAACGCGCGCTCGACGTGGCGCGGCTCACGCACGCCAAGGCCACCGCCACCAAGGCGGCCACGCCCGCGGACGAGAAGGCCTGGCTGCAAGAGCACGCCAAGCTGACCGACCGCCGCGCGGTGTGCGAGCGCGTGCTGCGGCACCCGCTGGTTCGCGCGTCCTGACGCCTTTCACCCCTCACCCTTCGGAGCCCGCCATGGCGTCTTCACCTGCTGCCGCACAACCCCATGCCCAAGGTCAGGCTCACCCGCAAGCTCACCCCCAAGCTCACCCGCACTACGACCGCCTCATCGCCACGGCCCGCGCGCTGCCGCCGCTGCGCGTGGCCGTCGTGCACCCGGTGAACGACGTGTCGCTGGAGGCGGTGCTCTCTTCCGTGCGGCTGGGCCTGATCGCGCCGGTGCTCATCGGCCCGCGCGAGCGCATCGAGGCGGCGGCGGCGTCCATTGGCGCGGACCTGTCGGCCTTCGACATCGTCGATGCGCCGCACAGCCATGCCGCGGCCGACGCGGCCGTGGCCATGGCCCTGCGCGGCGAGGTAGATGCGCTGATGAAGGGCAGCCTGCACACCGACGAGCTCATGGGCGCGGTGGTGCGCCGCGAAGGCGGGCTGCGCACCTCGCGCCGCATCAGCCATTGCTTCGTGATGGACGTGCCGGGCCACTCGCAGCCGCTGATCATTTCCGACGCGGCGATCAACATCGCGCCCACGCTCGAGGAAAAGGTCGACATCGTGCAGAACGCGATCGACCTCGCGCACGCGCTGCAGATGCCCAACGTGCGCGTGGCGTTGCTGTCGGCCACCGAGACGGTGAACGCCAAGGTGCCGTCCACGCTCGATGCCGCCGTGTTGTGCAAGATGGCCGACCGCGGCCAGATCACCGGGGCGCAGCTCGACGGCCCGCTGGCCATGGACAACGCCATCGACCCCGAGGCCGCGCGCATCAAGGGCATCGTGTCGCCGGTGGCGGGGCGTGCCAACGTGCTGATCGTGCCCGACCTGGACGCGGGCAACATGCTCGCGAAGAGCCTGACCTTCCTGGGCGGCGCCTATGCGGCAGGCATCGTGCTGGGCACCAAGGTGCCCGTGATCCTCACGAGCCGCGCCGATTCCGAACCGGCACGGCTCGCCTCGTGCGCCGTGGCCTCGATGCTCGCGAAGGCGGGGCGCGAGCGCCTCATCAAGGCCGTGGGCTGAAGCCGAAGCGCTTGCGGCCCCGGTTCTTTCCTCAGTCCTGCAGGCAGAGGTACTTCAGCTCCAGATAGTCCTCGATGCCGTGGCGCGAGCCTTCGCGCCCGAGCCCCGACTGCTTCACGCCGCCGAAGGGCGCGACCTCGTTGGAAATCAGGCCGGTGTTGATGCCGACCATGCCCGTTTCAAGCTGCTCGCCCACGCGCCAGATGCGGCGGCGGTCTTCGGTGAACACATAGGCCGCCAGACCGAACACCGTGTCGTTCGCCATGGCGATGGCTTCTTCTTCCGTGTCGAAGCGAAACAGCGGCGCCAGCGGGCCGAAGGTTTCCTCGCGCGCCACGCGCATCTGCTGCGTGACGCCGGTGAGCACGGTCGGCTCGAAGAAGGTGCCGCCCATCGCATGCGGCTTGCCGCCGGTGCGCAGCTGCGCACCCTGCGTGAGCGCGTCGTCGATGTGCTCGCGCACCTTGGCGACCGCGCGCGAGTCGATGAGCGGGCCTTGCACCACGCCGGCTTCCAGCCCGTTGCCCACGCGCATCGCTTCCACCGCCTGCACCAGCCGCTGCGACAGCGCCTCGTAGATGCCCGACTGCACGTAGATGCGGTTCGCGCACACGCAGGTCTGCCCCGCGTTGCGGAACTTGGAAGCAACGATGCCTTCCACCGCGCGCTCCAGGTCCGCGTCGTCGAACACGATGAGCGGCGCGTTGCCGCCGAGCTCCAGCGACAGCTTCTTGATGGTGGGCGCGCACTGCTGCATCAGCAGGCGGCCCACGCCGGTGGAGCCGGTGAAGCTGAGCTTGCGCACGGTGTCGCTCTCGCACAGCGCGGCGCCGATGGCCGGTGCGTCGCCGGTCACGATCTGCAGCACGCCCGGCGGCAGGCCGGCCTCCAGCCCCAGCACGCCCAGCGCGAAGGCGCTCAGCGGCGTGAGCTCGGCCGGCTTCACGACGATGGTGCAGCCCGCGGCCAGCGCGGGGCCGACCTTGCGCGTGATCATCGCGGCCGGAAAATTCCACGGCGTGATGGCCGCGCACACACCGATGGGCTGCTTGAGCACCACGATGCGCTGGCCGCCGCGCTGCGGCTGCAGCACCTCGCCATCGACGCGCTTGGCCTCTTCGGCAAACCATTCGATGAAGGAGGCGGCATAGGCGATTTCGCCGCGCGCTTCGGCCAGCGGCTTGCCCTGCTCCAGCGTCATGAGGCGGCCCAGGTCGTCCTGGTGCGCGAGCATCAGGTCGGCCCAGCGGCGCAGCACCTGGGCGCGCTCGCGGGCGGTGCGGGCGCGCCAGGCGGGCAGCGCGGCGGCGGCGCCGGCAATGGCGCGCTCGGTTTCGGCGCGGCCCATGCGGGGCACGTCGGCAATGTGCCGGCCAGTGGCGGGGTCGGTCACGGCGAGCGTGGCGCCGTTGTCGGCGGCGGTCCATTCGCCATCGATGAGGCAGGCGGGCTGCAGCAGGTCGGGGCGCTTAAGGCCCAGGGGGTTGGTGGCGTGGATGTTGTTGGCGTTGGTCATGCGCGTATTTCCATCAAGCCTGCAGCGCGTTGTCGATGATGCCCAGCGCGCGTTCGAACAGCGCGTCGGGAATGGTCAGCGGGTACAGGAAGCGGATCACGTTGCCGTACATGCCGCAGCTCAGCAGCAGCAGGCCCTGCTCCATCGCCTTGGCCTGCACGCGCTTCACGGCCTCGGCGTCGGGCGCGCCGGTGGCGGGGTCCCACAGCTCGATGGCGACCATCGAGCCCTGCGCGCGCACTTCGGCGATGGCCTTGTTCGATTCCTTCGCGTCGAGCAGGCGCGACACCAGCCGCGAGCCCAGTTCGGCGGCGCGGTCGCACAGCTTTTCTTCCACGATCACGTCGAGCACCGCATGCGCCGATGCCACGGCCAGCGGGTTGGCCGCGTAGGTGCCGCCCAGGCCGCCCGGCGCGGGCGCGTCCATGATGGCCGCGCGCCCCGCCACCGCCGACAGCGGCATGCCGCCCGCCAGGCTCTTGGCCATGGTGACCAGGTCGGGCTCCACGCCGTGGTGCTGCATGGAAAACAGCTTGCCCGTGCGCGCGAAGCCGCTTTGCACCTCGTCGGCGATCAGCACGATGCCGTGCGCATCGCACAGCGCGCGCAGGCCCTGCAGCAGCTCGGTGGGCGCGACGTTGAAACCGCCCTCGCCCTGCACCGGCTCGATGACGATCGCGGCCACGCGCTGCGGGTCGATGTCGGTCTTGAACAGGCGCGCCAGCGCGGCCAGCGAATCGGCCGCGCTCACGCCATGCAGCGCGCTGGGGAACGGCACGTGGAACACGTCGGCCGGGAACGGGCCGAAGCCCAGCTTGTAGGGCGCGACCTTGCCCGTCATGGCCAGCGTCATGAGCGTGCGGCCGTGAAAGCCGCCGCCGAAGGCCACCACGCCGGCGCGGCCGGTGTGGGCGCGCGCGATCTTCACGGCGTTTTCGAGCGCCTCGGCGCCGGTGGTGAAGAAGGCGGTCTTCACCGGGCCCGAGATGGGCACCAGCGCGTTCAGCCGCTCGGCCAGCGCAATGGCGCTTTCGTAGGGAACGATCTGGTAGGCCGTGTGCGTGAAGCGGGCCAGCTGCGCCTCGATGGCGGCGACCAGCTTCGGGTGGCGGTGGCCGGTGTTGAGCACCGCGATGCCGGCGGCAAAGTCGATGTACTCGCGGCCTTCCACGTCCCACAGGCTCGCGTTCTCGGCGCGCTGGGCATGAAAGTCGCACATCACGCCCACACCGCGCGGGGTGGCGGCGAGGCGGCGGTTCTTGAGTTCGCTGTTGGTGGTCATGGAGGCTCGCTGGAAAGAGAAGGAAGGACGGAAAGAAAGAAGGATGGAGATCGCTCGAAAGATCTGATTGAATCCGGCATTGGCCCCATCGAAAAGATCCGCTTTCGCTCAAATGCATGGGGCCATTTGAAAACCTGCATGAAATCCATCTGTGCCGACCTTGTGCTGCAACGCCTCGCCCCCGATGCCGGGGCCGCGCTGAACCGCCAGCTGTACGACTGCCTGCGCGAGGCCATCCTCGACGGCAGCCTGCCGCCTTCGAGCCCCCTGCCCGCCTCGCGCGACCTGGCGCGCGAAATTGCCATGTCGCGCAACACCGTGCTGCACGCCTATGCGCAGCTGCAGGCCGAGGGCTATGTGCATTCGCGCGTGGGCAGCGGCACCTTCGTGGCCGCGACCACGCCCGAGAGCCAGCTGAGCGCGGGCCGCGCGCGCGCCGCCGCCCCCGAGGCGCCCGCCGCCGTGCGGCTGGCCAGGCGCGCACAGGCGCTGGTGGCCGACGCGGCGGCGGCGCCGCGCCAGTGGGGCGCCTTCATGCCCGGCGTGCCCGACGTGACGCAGTTTCCGCACCGCACCTTCGGGCGCATCGTGTCGCGGCTGTGGCGCGCGCCCACGCCCGACCTGCTCACCTATTCGCACGGCGGCGGCCACCCGGCGCTGCGCGAGGCCATTGCCGAGCACCTGCGCGTGGCGCGCGCGGTGCGCTGCAACGCCGACCAGGTGCTGGTGACCGAGGGCGTGCACCAGGCCATCGACCTGTCGCTGCGCATGCTGGCCGACCCGCGCGACACCGTGTGGGTGGAAGAGCCCGGCTACTGGGGCTTTCACAAGGTGCTGCAGATGGACGGCACGCGCGTGCGCGCGCTGAAGGTCGAAACTGGCGACGACAGCCCCGAGGCCGGATGGCCGCGCGGCGGCACGCCGCCGCGCCTGATCTTCGTGACGCCTTCGCACCAGTACCCGTTGGGCTCGGTGATGAGCCTGGCGCGCCGCCGCGCGCTGCTCGACCATGCGCGCGCCTCGGGCGGCTGGATCTTCGAGGACGACTACGACAGCGAATTCCGCTTCGCGGGCCGGCCGATTCCGTCGATGCAGGGGCTGGAGCCTGACAGCCCCGTGATCTACGTCGGCACCTTCAGCAAGACGCTGTTCCCCGGCCTGCGCGTGGGCTACATGGTGCTGCCGCGCGCGCTGGCCGCGCCCTTTCGCACGGCGCACGCCGACCTGTACCGCGAAGGCCATGCGCTCACGCAGGTGGCGCTGGCCGAGCTGATCGACCAGGGCCACTACGCCGCGCACATCCGCCGCATGCGGGTGCTGTACGCGCGGCGGCGCGCGCTGCTGGCCGGGCTCATCGCCACGCACCTGGGGCCGGCGTACCTGCACCCGCAGGCGAGCAACGCCGGGCTGCACCTGGTGCTGCAGCTGCCCGAGGGCTGCGACGACGTGGCCGTCTCGCAAGACGCGGAAGCCCACGGCGTGCTCACGCGCCCGCTGTCGCGCTACTACCGGCGCAAGAGCGCGCAGCGCGGGCTGCTGCTGGGGTACGCGTGCGTGCAAGAGGCGGACATCGAACCCGCGTTCGAGGTGCTGCTGGGTTGCCTGAAACGTGCACGGGCTGCTTGAACCATGGCACGGCCACCAAGGCTACGATCGACGCGCATGCCCTCCCGCACCTTGCCCTCTGTTGTTGCATCCCTCGGCTTCGAAGGCCCCGCGCAAGAAGTGGCGCGCCGTTTGATCGGCGTGACCGTGCTGGTCGACGGCGTGGGCGGGCGCATCGTCGAGACGGAGGCGTACGACAGCACCGAGCCCGCGGCGCATGGGTTCATCGGGCTGCGGCCGCACAACGCGGCGCTGTTCGGGCCGCCGGGGCATGCCTACGTGTATCGGTCGTACGGCATTCACTGGTGCCTGAACTTCGTGTGCCGCGAGGTCGGCCATGGCGCTGGGGTGCTGATACGCGCGCTGGAGCCCACGCATGGCATCGAGCGCATGCAGGAGCGGCGCGGGCTTGAAGACCTGCGGTTGCTGTGCGCGGGGCCGGGCCGTGTCGGCCAGGCGCTGGGCATCGACCGCGGCTTCGACGGCATGGCGCTGAACGCGCCGCCGTTCGAGCTGCTGGCGCCGGCGGGCAACCAGGCGTTGCCTGAACTCGAGGTGGGGCCGCGCATCGGCATCACGAAAGCGATCGAGCTGCCGTGGCGTTTCGGCGAGAAGGGCTCGCGCTATTTGAGCAAACCGTTCCGTCGCGCTTGATCGCGCGCACTGCCTGCGCGAAAGACCCTGCACTGCACATCGCGGAAGCTGTATTTGTTGGCGCTTGTCGCGACTTCGTGCAGCAACAAGGCGCTTGCGGCGAGGGGCTCTGCTCTTAAAGTGAATGCCCCGGCAACTCATCGACCCGACAAGGGAACCAGAAAGGCGCAACACACACAGCACTGAAAAATTCTTGAAGGCTGCTTGCCTCGCGGCAGGTTGTCGGTGCGAAAGCACCGATGCAGAAGCGAGGTATCAAAAGGCGACGGCCGGGGTGCTAGAACACCCCGACCGTCTAACCAAAGAAGTGCACAAACCTCAAAAGGACCGCACAAAAATGGCTACCAAGACTATAGCCCGGCCACCCACGCCCGGCGTTTCCGAAGACAGCGCCCAAGACACACCAGCTCCGGCGGATCTTCTGGAAAACACACTCTCTCAACTCGAAGCGCTCCTGTGGGTCTGCCACGGCGAAGACATCGACTGGTGCGGCCGCAGCGGGCCGCAGCAGCTGGACAACCTGCTTTGGCTCGCGGCCGACTTGGCGCGCAAGGCCGGAGAGCTGTTTCAGTTGAGCGAGAAGGCGCGACACAAGGCGCCTGAGACCGGCAGCTGACCGCTGGTCTGACGGGCTGCGAATTTCGCGGCCCGTCTTTGAAAAAATCACATGAAACGACAGATGCATCCGTGCGCCCGCACGGCATGGTCGGCCACCACGTGCAGCGCCTATGCTTGGCGCTCAAGAACAAGGCCCCTCCCCGGCCACCGCCTGAAGACAAGACCCTCCCCGATGCAATCGACCGGAACCCTGCGCGGCATCGCCGCGATGCTGTTGGCCTGCGCCTTCTTCGCGTGCATGGACGCGCTGCTCAAGACCCTGGCCGGCCACTACCCGCCGGTGCAGGTGATGGCGCTGCGCGGCCTCACCGCGCTGCCCCTGGTGGGCCTGTACATCGCCTGGCGGCGCGAGGCCGCCGGCGTTTTCAACCGCAAGCTGCGCTGGCGGCTGCACCTGCTGCGCACCGTGCTGAACATGTCGATGCTGGTGCTCTTCGTCTACGGCCTGAAAACACTCGGGCTGGCCGAGGCCTACACGCTCACCTTCATCGCCCCGCTGCTGATGGTGCTCATCGCCGTGCCGCTGCTCGGCGAGGCGGTGCAGCCGCGGCACTGGGTCGCGATCGGGCTGGGCTTTGTCGGCGTGGTGATCGCGCTGCGGCCCGAGCAGGGCGCGTTCCTGTCGATGGGCGCGCTGGCGGTGCTGGTGGCCGCGGTTTGCTATGCGCTGTCGAACATGCTGGGGCGGCTCATCAGCCGCACCGAGCCGAGCGCCGCGCTGGTCTTCTGGACGACCGCCGGCATGGCGCTGGGCGGCACCGTGCTGGCGGTGCCGCAGTGGGTGCCCATTCAGGCCGAACACACGTGGGTGCTCGCGGGCCTGGCCATCAGCGGCTTCCTGGGCCAGATGGCCATCGCCGAAGCGTTCCGCCACGGGCAGGCCGCGGCCATCGCGCCGTTCGAGTACAGCGCGCTCGCGTGGGGGTTGATGCTCGACTGGTTGTTCTGGCACGCCGCGCCCGATGCGTGGACGCTGGGCGGCGGGGCGCTGATCGTGGCGAGCGGGCTGTGGCTCGCGCGCAGCGAGGCGCCGAAGGCTGAGGAAAAAAAGGGCCAGGCGGCGTGAGGTCTGGAGACGATGCCGCGCGGTGCATGCGCAAAAGCGAATGCGCAATCAGCCTGCAGCCGGGCCCCGCGCGTCCACGGCGCGGGTGATCTTGCGGCTCAGCGCCAATAACGGCGCGTGCAGCTCCGCGGCCACGTCGGCCGGCAGCTCCGTGGACGACACGCTCACGTTCAGCACGTAGCCCCACTCGGCGTCCAGCTTCAGCGGCGTGGCAAGCGCCACCACCTCCGGCTGCCATGAGGCAGCGCACCAGCCGCGCTGCCCGACGCTGTCGATGGCCTTCTCGATCTCGCTGCGCAGCCGGGGCCAGTCGCTTCTTCGCGCAGCGAAGTCCGCGAACAGCAGTTCGCGCACGTCGGCTGGCGCCACGGCCAGCCAGGCGCGCCCCAACGAGGTCAGCTCGATGGGCACGCGCTGCCCGCTCACCACGTTGCGCAGCGACGCACGGCGGTTGTAGCGAATCGATTCCAGGTAGACCATGTCGGACCGGTCAGCCACCGCCAACCCGACGTTGATGCGCAGCTTTTCGGCCAGCGCGCGCATCAGCGGTGCGGCCGCCTGCAGCACGACGGAGCCGGTGCGCATCGCGTGCGCCAGGCTCAGCACCGGCGCGGCCAGGCGATAGGCGCGCGCGCTTCGGTCGTGCGCCAGCATGCCGGCCGCCACCAGCGTTTGCGTGAGGCGGCTCACGGTCGCGGGCGAGAGCCCGGTGCGCTCCGCGATTTCGCCGTTGCCCAGCAGGGCGGAACCCGGCCGGAAGGCGCGAAGGATCTCGATGCCGCGTTCGAGCGAACGATTGAGCGTGCTTGCCATCCTGTCTCCTTGTCTTCATTGGCGCGAAGCGCCGGCCATTTCCATTGGGTGGAATTGGCCGGGTGCGCGGGCGGAGTATGCGACCTAAGCTGAAGGCTCGCTTCATCCGTGCCTTTCCCTGCCTTTCCCCTGCCTTCATTCCCGCATTCCGCCCCAACAAAAGAGAGACATCCGCATGCCGGCCTTCACACCGTTTCGCGCGCTCGCCCTGTCGTTCACCGTGCTGGCACCGCCCGCGGCATGGGCGGCCTTTCCCGACAAGCCGCTGCACATCGTCGTGCCCTTCGCGCCCGGCGGCGGCACCGACGCCATCACCCGTTCGCTTGGCGTCGGCATGTCCCAGGCGCTCGGGCAGCCCGTCATCGTGGACAACAAGCCCGGCGCGGGCACCATCATCGGCAGCGAGTTCGTCGCCAAGAGCGCGCCCGACGGCTACACGCTGGTCATGGCAACGTTCGCGCACGCGGTCAACCCGGGCCTGCAGCCGAAGATGCCCTACGACACCGACAAGGCCTTCGCGCCGGTCGCGTTGATCGGCGTGTCGCCCAACGTGCTGGTGGTGCGCGCCGAGAGCCCCTACAAGACGGTCGCCGAGCTCGTTGCAGCGGCCAAGGCAACGCCGGGCAAGCTGACCTTCGCGTCGCAGGGCAACGGCACCTCGGCGCACCTGGCGGGCGAGCTCTTCAAGAACCTCGCGAAGGTCGAGCTCACCCACATTCCCTACCGCGGCGCGGGCCCGGCCATGACCGACCTGCTGGGCGGCCAGGTCGACATGATGTTCGCCACCGCCTCGGCGGTGCGCCCCTTCGTCGACAGCGGCAAGATGCGCGCGCTCGGCGTGACCACCGCGCGCCGCTCCCCCGCCTACGCCAGCGTGCCGACACTCGCCGAGGCCGGCGTGCCGGGCTATGCGGCCGAGAGCTGGTACGGCCTCTACGTGGCGGCCAAGACGCCCAAGGACGTGATCGACCGGCTCAATGCCGCGGTCAAGAAGGCCGTGAAGGCGCCCGCCTTCGCCAAGCAGACCGACGCGGAAGGCCTCGCCGTCGACGTCGGCGCGCCCGAGCAGCTCGACACCTACGTGCGCGCCGAGGAAGTGCGCTGGCGCAAGGTCGTCAAGGACAACCACATCACCACAGACTGAGGAGCACCCATCCCATGAACACCCCACTGGACACCCCGCTCGACACCCAGGACGCGGCGCCGTCGCTGATCGAGCTGCGCGTCGACGCAGGCATCGCGACCCTGACACTGAACCGCCCCGACAAGCGCAACGCCATCACCGACGGCATGCGCAGCGACTTCATCGTGGCGCTCGAGAAGATCGGCGCCGACAGCGCGGTGCGCGCGCTGGTGCTGACCGGCGCCGGCAAGGGCTTCTGCGCCGGCGGCGACGTGGCCGGCATGCAGCGGCGCATGGACGCGCCCGCGGGCGAGGTCGGCTTCAACGGCTGGAGCCGCCAGCAGCGCGTGCACCACTCGGTGTCGCTGCTGCACACGATGCCCAAGCCGGTCGTCGCGGCGGTCAACGGCGGCGCCAACGGGCTGGGCGCCGACATGGCGATGGCCTGCGATTTCGTGCTGGCCGCCGACACGGCCAGCTTCGCGTGGAGCTACATCAAGCGCGGGCTCATTCCGGACGGCGGCGGCATGTACTTCCTGCCGCGGCGCGTGGGGCTCTCGCGCGCGAAAGAACTGATCTTCACCGGCCGCAAGGTGGAGCCCGACGAAGCGCTGAGGCTCGGCATTGCCGACCGCGTGACCAGCGCGCAGAACCTGCTCGCCGACGCGCACGCGTGGGCCACCGAGCTGTCGCAAGGCTCGGCGGCGGCGATCGCGCTGGGCAAGTCCATCCTCAACCAGAGCTTCGAGTCGCCGGCCGAGCAGGTGTTCGCCAAGGGCAGCCAGGCACAGGGCATCTGCTACACCACGCAGCAGCATCGCGATGCGGTGCTGGCGTTCTTGAACGCGGGCAAGGAGAAGGCGGCATGAGCGCCCTCTTGCCTGATGTGCCCGGCGTGCCTGACGTGCCTGACAACGCGATCGCCCGGCTCATGAAGCCGCGCAGCGTCGCCGTGATCGGCGCTTCGGCCGATCCAACGAAGACCGCCGGCCGCCCGGTCGCCTACCTCACGAAGCACGGCTTCGGCGGCGCCATCTATCCGGTCAATCCGCGCGCCGACGTGATCGGCGGTCTGAAGAGCTACCCCGACGTGCAGTTGCTGCCCGAGGCGCCCGATGTCGGCATCGTGCTGCTGGGTGCCGAGCGCGCGCACGAGGCGGTGCGCGACCTGGCCGCGCGCGGCACGGCGGCCGCCATCGTGCTGGCCAGCGGCTACACCGAAGTGGGTGCGGAAGGCGCGCGGCGCCAGCAGCAGCTGCTGGAGGCCGCGGGCGGCATGCGCATCCTGGGGCCCAACACCATCGGGCTGGTCAACCTCACGGACCGCATCACGCTGTCGGCCACGGGCGCGCTGGAGCTGGAAGATTTCGAGGCCGGCAGCATCGGCGTGGTGTCGCAGAGCGGCGGCATCCTCGGCGCGCTGCTGTCGCGCGCGGCGGCACGCGGCATCGGCTTGTCGAAGCTGGTCTCCACGAGCAACGAGGCCGACCTGGACATGGCCGACTTCATCGACCACCTCGCCGACGACGACGCGACCTCGGTCATCGCGCTCTACATGGAAGGCGTGCGCAACCCCGCGAAGTTCAAGGCCGCGGCGCTCAAGGCGGCGCGCAAGGGCAAGCCGGTCGTCGTGTTCAAGGTGGGCCGCTCCGAATCGGGCGCGGCGGCGGCGGTGTCGCACACCGGCGCACTGGCCGGTGCGGACCGCATGTACGACGCGCTGTTCCGCGAGGTCGGCGTCATTCGCGCGCAGGCGTTTTCCGACCTGCTCGACCTGCCGGCCGCCTTGGTCACCGGCCGGCGCCTGGCGGGCCGGCGCGTGGCGGTGCTCACATCGACCGGCGGCGCCGGCACGCTGGTGGCGGACAGCCTGGGCACCGCCGGTTTCGAAACCCCGGCGCCCGACGAGGCGACGGCGGCCGCGCTGCGGGCGCTGCAGTCCGGCGACCACGCGGTGCTCGACCGCAACCCCATCGACGTCACGCTGGCGGGCCTGCAGCCGGCGCTGCTGCGCGGCGCGATCACCTCGCTGCTGGCGAGCCCGAGCTACGACGCGGTGGTGGTCATCGTCGGCTCCTCCGGGCTGGCCATGCCCGACCTGATGGCCAGCGCCATCCACGACAGCCTGCCGGGCAGCGACAAGCCGCTGATGGTGTTCGTGAGCCCGCATGCGCCGGGCATTGCGAGCCTGCTGAACCGGCGCGGCGTGCCCGCCTTCATGGCGCCCGAGAGCTGCACGAGCGCGCTCGCGGCGATGCTTCAAACGACGCAGTGGAAAGAGCCTGCGGCACGGGGCGGCGATGCGGCGGCCACCGTTCGCACCGACGACCTTCGCGATGGATCGCTGAACGAAGCCGAGGCGAAGAAGCTGTTCGCGCGCTTCGGCGTGCCCTGCGTGCGCGAGCGCATCGTCGGCAATGCCGAAGAAGCGACCGCGGCAGCGCGCGAGCTGGGCGCGGGCCAGGTCGTGCTGAAGATCCTGTCGTCCGAGATCACGCACAAGAGCGACGTGGGCGGCGTGGCGGTCGGCATCGCGCAGGAGCATGTCGGCGAACGGCTGGAGCGCATGGCCGCCGAGGTGAACGAGCGCGCCGGCACGCGGCCGACCCGGTTCCTGGTGCAGGAAATGGTGGAAGGCGGCGTGGAGCTCATCCTCGGCTGCCATCGCGATCCGCTGGGCTCGGCCGTGCTGCTGGGCATGGGCGGCGTGACGGCCGAACTGCTCAAGGACACCGCGCTGCGCATGGTGCCGCCCGGCGGGCTGGACCGCGACGAGGCGTTGTCGCTGGTGCGCGAGTTGCGGACATGGCCGCTGCTGGACGGCTTTCGCGGGCGCAAGCCGGCCGATGTCGATGCGCTGGTGTCGGCCATCGTGGCGTTCTCGCGAATGATCGACGCGCTGGGCGAACGGCTGGTCGAGGCGGAAATCAACCCGGTGTTCGTGCTGCCCAGGGGAGAAGGCGTGCGCGCGGCGGACGGCGTGGCCGTGCTCGCGCGCGGGTGACAAAGAAGACGCCGCCGGCGTCTTCGCTTCGAGCCTGCGCCGCCCGGCCGGTCAGGCCCTGCGGCGCGAGGCCTCCAGCGCCTCGGGATTGACGACGTCGACGAGCCGCCCTTCGGCGAACGCGTTGACGTTGTCGAAGGCAATGCCGAAATAGCGCTCGTAGTTGTCCTTCTCGACATACCCGATGTGCGGCGTGCACAGCACGTTGGGCAGCGCGAGCAGCGGATGGTCGCGCGACATCACCGGCTCCTGCTCGTAGACATCGACCGCCGCGAACCCGGGACGGCCCGCGCGCAACGCCTGTTCGAGCGCGCCCTCGGCGACCAGCTCGGCGCGGCTGGTGTTCACCAGCAGCGCCGTGCGCTTCATGCGGGCGAGGTCGCCGGGCGTGACCAGCCCGCGGGTGTCCGCCGTGAGCCGCACGTGCAGGCTGATCACGTCGCTCTCGGCGAAGAAGGCTTCGCGCGACGGTGCCACCTCGAACCCGTCGGCGCGCGCCGCGTCGGTCGATGCCTCGCGGCCCCACACCCACACCTTCATGCCGAACACGCGGCCGTAGGCGGCCACCTGCCGGCCGATGCGGCCGTAGCTCCAGACGCCCAGGCGCTGGCCGCCGAGCTGCTGGCCGAGGTGCCCTTGCCAAAGCCCCTGGCGCATGCGGTTGGCCTCGTCGACCAGGTGCCGGCGGCTCGCCAGCGCAAGGGCCCAGCTCAGCTCCGCCGTGGCCGAACCCGCGCCGCTGCCTTCGGCCACGAGCACGCCCTGCGCGGTGCAGGCGGCCAGGTCGACATGGCCCGCGAGCTTGCCGGTCTGGCTGATCAACCTGAGCCTGGGCAGCCGGGCGAGCAGCGCGGCGTCGATGCGCGTGCGCTCGCGTGTCAGCACGATGGCGTCGGCATCGGCGAAGCGCTCGGCCAGCGCGTCGGTGCCCTCGACCGTGTCGTTGAAGATGCGCGTGTCGTGGGCGTCGAGCTTTGAGAAGCAGTCGAGGCCGCGCACGCAGTCCTGGTAGTCGTCGGGGATGGCGATGCGCATGGGCGGGTGCTCGTTTGTCATTGCAGGGTGATGTGGAGTTCGTCGACCGTGCGCTTCCACATCGCCAGGTCGCTGCGGACCAGCGCGGTGAACTGCTCGGGCGGCATGCCGCCGGGGGCGATGCCCTGGGCCTTGAAGAGATCGCGCACTTCCTTCGTCTCGAGCGCGCGCTTGACTTCGGCGTACAGGCGCCGCGTCACGTCCGCCGGCGTGCCGGCCTTGAGCAGCAGGCCGTACCAGCCGTGCACTTCGAAACCCGGGTAGCCCTGCTCGGCCACGGTCTTCACCTCGGGCAGCCCGTCGAAGCGCTGGGCCGTCGCGACCGCGAGCGCGCGCAGCTTGCCGGCCTGGATGAACGGCAGCGCGCTGCTCATGTCGAGGAACATGAACTGGATCTGCCCGCCCAGCAGGTCCTGCACCGCGGGGCCCGCGCCGCGGTAGGGCACGTGCGTCGTGCGAATGCCGGCACGCTGCGCGAAGAGCGCCGCGCCCAGGTGCGCGGAGGTGCCGTTGCCGGAGGAGCCGTAAGACAGGCCTTCGGGCCTCGCCTTCGCGCTGGCGACGAGCGCCTGCAGGTCGGCCGCGGGAAAGTCGGTGCGCACCACCACCGCGTGGGGCACGAAACCCACCACCGTCAGCGGCGCGAAATCGCGCAGCGTGTCGAAGGGATAGCCGGGCATCAACGCCGGATTGGTGACCGCCAGGATCGACGGAAAAACCAGCGTGTAGCCGTCGGCCGGCTGGTGCTTGACCTCGCTCATGCCGATGACGCCGCCACCACCGGGCTTGTTGTCGATGATCACGGGCTGGCCCAGGTGGGTCGACATGATCTTGCCGATCGCGCGCGCCATGAGGTCGGTGGGGCCGCCCGGGGAAAACGGCACCACGATGCGGATCTGCTTGCTGGGAAAGGTGTCGGCCCACGCACGCGGTGCCATGGCCATGAGTGCGAGCGCGCCTCCCATGGTGTTGAAGCGGCGCCGAGATGCGGCGGTGTCGTGGCTCATTCATGTCTCCTTCGGGGGGTGCGCGTTGCCTGAAGCGACAACTTTCTTGGGGCGCAATGGGCCAGCTTAGGCCGCGGGATGCCTTGGCGCATCCCGCCCATTCCACTGGCTGGAATTGCACGGTTCCGTGAGCGCCGCGCTGGTGGCGTGCCCTGAAAACTCGCTGGCGCACACCACTCGCAAGAGTTGATACCAAGGTGTAAGTCGAATTGACTCACCCAAACGGCGGGCAGCTAATGCCCTCCGGTCGCTCATTTCGCCCGACCTGCAACACCCACGAGGAGACACACATGTCCGCTGCTGTCGTTCAATACGTGTTCAAGCCGAACCCCGGAATCAACGTGCAAGAGCTCATCGCGTTGATCAAGGAGGCCGCCGATCTGTGGAGAAAGCACGGCGCGGATGTCAGCCTGTGGAACGTGCAGGTCGGAGAAATCGGCAACATGACCTTCGTCGCGCGCGCCGAGTCGGCGGCGAAGATGGGAGCGACCGTCGATGCGTTGAACGAAGACCAGACCTTCGTCGCGTGGCGCGCCAAGAACATGAAGGCCGGCCTCGCGACGTGGGTGCGCAGCAACCAGGCTTACGAAATTCCGATCTGACGCAGCGCGAACGGAGCGCGGAAGCGTCGCGGTATCGACGCGCCCGCTCTCAGCCGATCTCCGCGATCAGCTCTATTTCCACGCAGGCACCCATCGGGATCTGCGCCACGCCGAAGGCGCTGCGCGCATGCGCGCCCTTCTCAGGGCCGAACACCTCGGCGAAGAATTCGCTGGCGCCGTTGGTCACCAGGTGCTGTTCGGTGAAGGTGCCGACCGAGTTCACCAGGCTCATGACCTTCACGATGCGCTTGACCTTGTTCAGGTCGCCCACGGCCGCGTGCAGCGTGCCCAGCAGGTCGATGGCGATGGCGCGTGCGGCCTGCTTGCCTTCGTCGGTCGTGATGTTGGCGCCGAGCTGGCCGGCCCAGACCTTGCCGTCCTTCTTCGCGATGTGGCCCGACAGGAACACGAGGTTGCCGGTCTGCACGAAGGGCACGTAGGCCGCGGCGGGCACCGAGACCGAAGGCAGCGCGATGCCGAGGCTGGAGAGTGTGTCGTAGATGCTCATGAAGGCTCCTGCAAGGGGGGTGTGGAAGAAGAATCTATGGGGGCCGACTGCGCGGCTTCGGCCTCTTGCAGCGCGCGCCAGTTCACCTTGCCGGTCGCCGACTTGGGCAGCTGCGTCACGAAGCTGATGAGGCGCGGGCTCTTGTAGACCGCCATCTGCAGGCGGCACCATTGCACCAGCTGGTCTTCGCTCAGTTGGCCCTCGAAGCCCGGCCGCAGCACGACCAGCGCCTTCACCGTTTCGCCTCGCCGGGCGTCGCCGGACGCGATGACGCACGCCTCCTGGATGGCCGGGTGCTGATAGAGCAGGCTCTCGACCTCCGCGGGCCACACCTTGAAGCCCGACGCGTTGATCATGCGTTTGAGCCGGTCCGCGAACACGAAGAACCCCTGCGCATCGGTCGAGGCCAGGTCGCCGGTGCGAAAGAAGCGCTTTGCCCCGATGCGGATGAACGAGGCCTCGTCGGCCTCGGGGCTGTTCCAGTACCCGAGCATCAGCTGCGGCGCATGGACCACGATTTCGCCCACGGCACCGGGCGCCATCTGTTCTAGCGTCTGCGGATCGACAACGCGCGCATCCACGTCGAACAGCGGAATGCCCAGGCATTGCAGCCTGTCGCCGCCCGGCGGGCACAGGTGCGTGGCGCCCATGGTTTCCGACAGGCCGTAGCCCTCGGCATAGCCGATGCCGAGCCGCTCGGACATCGCCCGCGCCACGGCCGAGGGCATCGAGGCGCCGCCACCGCCTACATGGCGCAGGCTGGAGAAGTCGTAGCTGTCGAGCTTCGGGTTCGCCATGAAGTCGATGGCCATGGTGCTGATGAGGCCGAGGCTGGTCACGCCGTGGCGCGCGATGCTCTCGGCCGCCGCGTCGCGGTCCCAGCGCGGCAGCACGACCACGGTGGACCCCACGTACAGCGGCCCGTTGAGGCCGCTCTGCATGCCGGTGACATGGAACATCGGCAGCACCGACAGCGTGACGCTCGCGGCCGTGGTGCCGAACCACGTCGATGCGGTCACGGCGTTGACCATGGTCGTGCGGTGCGTGTGCATGCAGCCCTTGGGCCGGCCCGTGGTGCCCGAGGTGTAGGGCAGCACGGCCAGGTCGTCGGGGCCGGCGCGCAAGGGGCCGGGCACGCAACACCGGGCGAGCACGTCCGTCCACGCCACCGCCGCCGGGTGGTCCACCGGCTCGCGCGGTGCGCGCACGAAGTCCGGTACCTTCAGGTCGGTGGGCTGCGCCAGGTAGTCGCTGTAGGTCGCGACGACCACGTGGTGGAGCTCGCCTCCGAGCAGCGGGCGAATGCGTTCGAACAGGTCTTGCGCAGCAAAGGCCACGAGGGCGCCGCTGTCCCTGGCCTGGTGCGCGAGCTCGGCCGTCACGTTCATCGGGTTGACCGGCACCACGACCGCGTCGGCGCGCAGGATGGCGTAGAACGCGAGCATGAACTGCGGGCTGTTCTGCATGTAGAGCAGCACGCGGTCGCCCCTGCGCACGCCGCACTCGCGCTGCAGGTAGCCGGCGATCTTCTCGGTCTCGTCCTTGAAGCGCTGGAACGAAAGCGGCGAATCGTAGAAGAGCACGAAGGGGCGCTCGCCATAGCGCAGCGCGGAAACCTCGACGTTGCGGTAGAGGTGGGTCTGCGGAAGCGGCAGGCTGCGCGGTGCGTGCGCCGGCCAGGCGTCGGAAGAAGGGGCGGGCATGAGGTGGGTGGAGTGCGGTGATTGCGGTGATTGCGCAGGGCGACGTAAAGACGGGGCGGTCGCTGCGCGCCCTGTCAGGCGTGCAGCGAAGGGCAACGGGACGCGAGCCGCTCTGCAAGGCTGTGCGCCTCGATGTGGCGATCGCCCCCGCGCTCCGCGGCATGCACCAGCGTGCAGAGCATGTCGTTGGCGGGCGCCTCGCGGTGCTGGCTGCGCGCGAGCCGCACGACGGCGCCGTTCAGTTCTTCCACTTCGGTCAGGCGCCCCGCCTCCAGGTCTTCCCACATCGACGAGCGGGCGCGGGCATCGATGCTGGCCAGCGCCCCGCCGGCCTGCGCGAACGCGTCGTCCGCCAGGCGCAGCAGCGCGGGCAGCCGTTCGGGTGGCACATCGCCAAGCTGCGCGGGCCGGATGCCGGCCACCGCCAGCGCTGCCAGCGCCTCCTCGATCGACGCGGCGAGCACCAGCCGGTAGCCGCGCTCCTGCAACTGCGTGCGCAGCGGCTTGCCCGACAGGGCGTTGACGGCATTGTTCAGGTTGAGCAGCAGCTTGCCCCACTGGACCTCGCGAAACTCCGCGCTCGGGCGCAGCGGCAGGTGCGCCGACCTGAACACCTGCAACCATGGTTGCCAGCGCGGATGCGCCTCCACCACGATGTCGCCCGCCGTGCCCCGGTGCAGGCGGCCGTCGGGCAGCTGCACCACGTTGAACGGCACCATGGCCCCCAGCACCACGTTGTCGGGCAAGCGGCTGCGCAGCAGCGAGACGTTCTCGATGCCGTTCTGGAAGCTCACGACCAACGCGCTTCGCGGTGCGAGATGAAAGATCTGCCCGGCCGCTTCGGTGGTGTCCGCGCTCTTCACCGCCACGATCACCAGGTCGGCCGCGCACAGCGACTGCGCCGTTTCCGAAAAGCGCACCATCGCGCCGGGCACGCGGGCCTCCCAGCCGCGCGCGCCCGACATCACCAGCCCATGGCATTCGATGCGACCGCGCATGGCGGCACGGCCGATGAGGCTCACGTCGGCCAGCGCGGCAATCAGGCTTCCGCCGACAAAGGCGCCGATGGAGCCGGCGCCGAACACGACGATGTTTTTTCTTTGCATGGCGGTTGGTTCTTTCGAGCGAAATTCTGCGGGGCCGGTGCGGCGGCGTCGTTCGGTTTCTTGCGAGCGCGGGCGCAATTCATCGCAAACGTGCGATGGCCACGGCGGGCAGGTTCATGGAAGAAACCGGGCCTTCGCGCAGGAATAGGAAAGACACGCGCAAGGCAGCTTCGAACAATGGCAGGAGCACTTTCTTGACCCCTCATCCGTTCGAAGGATCGCCGTGAAATTTCCGCGCATCGCCACGCACCTTGCTTCCTTGCCCGCCTTCTCGCTCCCCTTCTCGCTTGCCTTTTCGCTCGGCATTTCGCTCGCCCTGCCAGGGCCCGCTGTGGCCCAACCGACGATGCCCGTCACCGCCCCGAACGCAGAAGGCGCGAGGACGGTGGCGCTGCTCCAGCAACTGATTCGCTTCGACACCTCGAACCCGACGGGCGACACCGCCGCGCTCGCGGCCTTCTTGCGCACGCAGTTCGAGCCTCTGGGCGTGCAGACCGACGTCATCGTGGCGCCGAACGGCAAGGCGGTTCACTTCATCGCGCGCCTGAAGGGCGACGGCTCGAAGAAGCCGGTGCTGCTGGCCGCGCATGCCGACGTGGTGCCCGTGGAACGCGACAAGTGGAGCGTGGAGCCCTTCGCCGGCATCGAGAAAGACGGCTTCGTCTACGGCCGCGGCGCCATGGACTTCAAGGGCGGCATGGCCGTGTTCGCGCGTGCCGTCATGCGCCTGGCCGAACAGAAGGTGCCGCTCGCGCGCGACGTCATCTTCCTGGCCGAGGCCGACGAGGAAGAAGGCCAGTACAACACCAGCTGGCTCGCCAAGGACCACTGGGACAAGATGGACGCAGAGTTCGCGCTCAACGAGGGCGGCTACATCCTGCAGGGCGCCGACGGCGCGGTGCGGCAGGTGAACGTCACGACCGTGGAGAAGACGTCGGTGGTGCTGCGCCTGCGCACCAACGGCCCGGTCGGCCACGCATCGCGGCCGCTGCCGTCGAACGAAACCGCCAACGGCAAGCTCATCGCCGCGCTGGAAAAGCTGTCGGTCCACGAGCCCGGCATTCGGCTCATTCCGCAGACGCGCGGCTACCTCGAAGCCTTGGCACGGCAGAACCCGGGGCCCACCGCCAACGCGGTCCGCAAGATTTTCGCGGTTGCCGACGGTCGCACCCAGGCCCTGGGCGAACGCGAGCTGATGGCCGCGCAGCCGGCCAACGCACCGCTGCTGCGCGCGCTGATGCACAACACCATGGCCATCACGATGATCAAGTCGGGGCAGGCCGCGAACGTGATTCCCGGGCAGGCCGAGGCCATCATCAATGCGCGCCTGCTGCCGGGCGCCACCACCGACCAGCTGATCGACGAAGTCAGGCGCGTGGTGGGCGACGACGCGGTGAACGTCGACTTCGCCACGCCGGTGTCGCAGGAGGCCACGCGCAAGTACTACCAGGCGAAGTCGAACATTCCGGAGTCGTCGACGGACACCGAGCTGTACCGGGCCCTGCGCACCCAGGCAGCGGCCGTGTGGCCGCAGGCACAGGTGGTTCCGGTGCTGTTCGAGGCGGGCACCGACGCGGTGGCGTGGCGCGAGCGCGGCGTGCCCGTGTACGGCATCTACCCCTACCCGCTCGATGCCGACATCCTGAAGGGCATGCACGGCCACGACGAGCGCATTGCGGTGCGCTCGCTGTACGAAGGCACGGACTGGGTCTACCGCGTGCTGCTCGACGTGGCGAAGAAGTGAGCCGCATGCCCATGCCTATGTTCACCCCCATGCCCACCTTTTTCGACCTCGATAAATTGCGCCTGGACACGCCCGGCGTCACCCACCGCAATCACCTCAACAACGCCGGCGCGGGCCTGCTGGCGCGCCCCGTGCTCGAGAAGATGGTGGCCTACCTGCGGCGCGAGGCCGACATCGGCGGCTACGAGGCAGCCTACGAAGCGTCGGGCGAACTCGCCGCGGTGTACGACAGCGTGGCGCGCCTGGTGGGCGCGTCGCCTTCGGAAATTGCGCTGACCGAGAACGCGACGGTGGCGTGGCAGATGGCGTTCTACGCACTGCGCTTCAAGCCGGGCGACCGCATCCTGACGGCCCGGGCCGAGTACGCCGCCAACTACGTGGCCTTCCTGCAGGTCGCGCAGCGCACCGGCGCGGTGATCGACGTGATTCCGGACGACGCGCAGGGCGTGCTGGACCCGGCTGCGCTCCAACGCATGATCGACGGCCGCGTGCGCCTGATCGCCATCACATGGATGCCGACCAACAGCGGCCTGGTCAACCCGGCCGAACAGGTCGGCAAGATTGCGCGCGCGCACGGCATTCCCTACCTGCTGGACGCCTGCCAGGCCGTGGGGCAGACGCCGGTCGATGTCGAGCGCCTGGGCTGCGACATGCTCTCGGCCACCGGCCGCAAGTTCTTGCGCGGGCCGCGGGGCACCGGCTTCCTGTACGTGCGCAAGTCGCTGTTGCCCGACCTGGAGCCGCCGATGATCGACCACTTCGGCGCGGTGTGGGTCGCACCCGATCGCTACGAGCTTCGCCCCGATGCGCGCCGCTTCGAGACCTGGGAAAACAACTACGCCGCGCGCCTGGGCCTGGGCGCCGCGGTCGACTACGCGCTGGCCGTCGGGCTGGGCGAGGCCGAACGGCGCTGTCGGCAGCTGGCGTCGGCGTTGCGCGACATGCTGCGCGACGTGCCGGGCGTCGCGCTGCACGACCCCGGCGCCGAGCTGTCGGCCATCGTGTCGTTCTCCGTGCAGGGGCGCGACGCGGCAGCGGTCAACCTGCAGCTGTTGAACGCGGGCATCAACGTGAGCCATTCCAAACCGTCGAGCGCCTTGCTCGACCACCTGGCCCGGCAACTACCGACGGTGTTGCGCGCCTCGCCGCATTACTACAACACGCCGCAGGAGCTCGAAGCCCTGGCCGCCGCGCTGCGCGCCCTTCGTTGACCGGGGCGGTCAGCGCTGGCGGGCCCGCCATTGCAGGGGCGACTGGCCCATGTGCCGCTTGAACTGCGTCGAGAAGTGGCTCGACGAGCCGAAGCCGCAGGCCAGCGCGATGTCCAGGATGCTCTTGCCGCCCTTGTCTGCTCCATCGCCGTTCTTTCCTTTCTCCGTCTTCTCGCTGGCTGCCCACAGCAGCCGGCAAGCGGCCTGCACGCGCGCGTTCAGGATGTACTGGTGCGGCGACTTTCCCGTGGCATCGCGAAACACGCGGCAGAAGTGAAACGGGCTCATGCCCGCGATGGCGGCCAGCTCGGCAAGAAGCAAGGGCGTGGCCAGGTGCGCGTCGATGTGGCGCTGCACCGCGACGACCGGATCGGGTGCGCCGCAAGGTTGCGCGGGCGGGTGCACCTGGCGCGCGATGCGTGCGAGCAAGGCCTTGGCCAGGAACTCGGTCTCGGCGGCCCCGTCGGGACTTCCCTCGCCGAGGTCAGCCAGCAAGGCCTGCGCGAGCGAGAGCAGCGCGCTGTTCGGCAGGATGGCCTGGTGCGCGAGCGCGAACTCCCCATGCCGGATGCCACGCTCCACACAGCACGCCGCCAGCAACTCCAGCGAGATGACGAACACCACCAGCCGCGCCGGCGGCGGTGCCCTGCCCGCCTCGCGCACATGCGTCGAGCGGTGGCACAGCGCCAGGTCGGGCGGCGTGATCAACAGGCCGTTGCGGTCGCAGAACAGCACGCCGTTCGTGCCACGGCCGATGGTCTCGGTCTTGAACGCCGGGCCGATGTTGAAGCTGATGCGCAGGCAGTCGGAACGCGCCACGGTGTAGTCGGGTCCGTTCACATGAAGGATGGACAGCCGCACATGCGGCGAGGCCGAAGGCACCCGGTGCGCGGCATCGAACATTGCAGGCAGCGCGTTCATCGCGCGACCCCCGCGCACGATTGTGAAAGCGCGCACCGGCCGCAGCAGGATCGCGGAAGACGGCACGGCAGATGAATCGAACAATTCATTTTCCAATTCCTCACTTGAAGTTCCCCATGAAATTCATGCAACTGCTTCGCGCCTTCGGCGCAATGGCCGCGGTGCTCAGCAGCGCCGCGCCCCTCCTGGCCCATGCGGACAAGCTCGACGACGTGCTCAAGCGCGGCTACCTCATCGTGGGCACCACGAGCGCCACGCCGCCCTTCGGCTGGAAGGACGAGAAGGGTGAGCTGCGCGGCTTCGACGTGGACCTGAGCCGGCTCATTGCCAAGGCGCTGTTCGGCGACCCGAACAAGATCAAGTTCGAGCTGGTGAGCAACGACACGCGCTGGCCCGCGCTGCAGAACGACCAGGTCGACATGCTTGCGCACTCGGCCACCATCACGCCGTCGCGGCTGGTGCGCGTGGGCTTCACGCCGCGCTACTTCGACACCGGCATCACGGTGGTCATCAAGAGCGACTCGAAGATCAAGACGCTGGCCGACCTGAACAACCCGGCCGTGACCATTGCGACGCTGACGGTTCCCGAGCAGATCGACCTGGTCAAGCGCATGGCGCCCAAGGCCACGGTGTCGAGCTTCGGCTCGGTCGACCAGCAGTCGCTGGCGCTGCGCTCGGGCCGCGTGCAGGCGCTGTTCGTCGACCTGCCCATCGGCATGTGGTACGCGGCTACCAACCCCGACCTGAAGGTGGTGCCCGAGGTGTATGGCGGCTACCAGAACTACGGGCTGGCCTACAAGCTCGGCGAGCTGCGCTGGAAGCAGTTTCTCGACGGCTTCGTCACCGACCTGACCACGGGCTACTCGTACATCGAGTACTCGGCCATCTACAAGAAGTACTTCAAGATGGACCCGCCGCCCCAGCGCAGCTACAAGATCCCGGGTGCGGCCTGATTCATGAGCGCCATCGAAGAATTCGACCGGTCGCTCGCACCGGCTGAACGAGAGTTTCAGGCGCGCGTGGCCGCCTTCACGGCCGCGCGCACCACGCAGATTGCGAGCGCTTCGCGCGCGCAGATCTGGATGGGCGACCTGCTGCGCGATGCATGCCGGCAAGGGCTGGGCGGCATCGAGGTGCCGGTGGCGCTGGGCGGGCTGGGGCTGGGCTTTGGCGCGCGCATTCGCGCCGCCATGGCGCTGGCAAAGGCGGACTTCTCGCTGGCCTTCGCGTTCATCAACCACCACAGCGCCGCGCTGCGCATTGCGCTGAGCGGCTCCGGCGCCGCGCGCGAGGCGTGGCTGGCGGGGTTGCTGGGCGGCGACCTGATCGGCTGCACCGCCATGTCGGAGGGCGGCGCGGGCAGCGACTTTGCGGCCATACGCACCACCGCGCGCAAGGTCAACGGCGGCTGGGTGCTCGACGGCGAAAAGCGCTGGGTGGCGAACGTGCGCGGCTGCGAAATTGCGCTGGTGTTCGCGCAGACCGATCGACTGGCCGGCACGGCGGGCATCGCCTGCTTCATCGTCGACCTGCGCCAGGCGGGTTGCACCCGCCTGCCCGAAGACCCGGTGCACGGCCTTGCGCCGGCGGGCATCGGCGGCTTCGCGCTGCATGAATACCGCGTGCGCGACAGCGACATGCTGTACGCGCCCGGCCAAGGCTTTCGCATGGCGATGGCCGGCGTCAACAAGGCGCGCACGCACGTGGCGGCCATGGCGTGCGGCCTGCTCTCCACCGCCCTGCACGACGCCGTGGCCTATGCCTCGTCGCGCATGGCATTCGGCCGGCCGGTGCTCGAGCAGCAGGGGTTGCGCTGGAACCTGGTCGATGTGAGCCTGACGCTGGAGAACATGGAACTGCTCACGCTGCGGGCCACGCGCCTCGCGGACGACGAAGGCACGGCGGCCGTGGTCGCGGCTGCCATGGCCAAGAAGTTTGCCGGCGAGCAATGCCTGGCCGGCGTTGCGGCCTGCATCCAGTCGATGGGCGCCGCGGGCATGGGCGAGCCGCGGGGGCTGGTGTCGAAGCTGGTCGCCGCCAAGGCGCTCTGCATGGCGGACGGCACGACGGAAATGATGAACGAGCGCATTGGCGCGTCGCTGGGCGCGCGGCAGCTGGAAGCGGCTGTCGCGGTTTCGCATGGGCGGCCGCCCGTCGCGAGCGCCGGGGGTTTTCGCGCGGTACGGCTCGGCAAGGACGCCAAGGGCGCGACGACCGCGGAAGTCGCCACGCTGGACAACGGCGAACTGCCGCCCGGTAACGTCGTGGTGCGCATCGCGTACTCCACGCTCAACTACAAGGACGCGCTGGCCATCACCGGGCAATCGCCGGTAGTGCGCAAGTTCCCCATGGTGCCCGGCATCGACTTCGCCGGCACGGTGGAGCACAGCGCCGACGCGCGCTACCAGGTGGGCGACCGCGTGTTGCTCAATGGCTGGGGCGTGGGCGAAACGCATTGGGGCGGGCTGGCGCAACGCGCCTGCGTGCGCGCCGACTGGCTGGTGCCGTTGCCGGCATCGATGTCCGAACGCTCGGCGATGTGCATCGGCACCGCCGGCTACACGGCCATGCTGTCGGTGATGGCGCTGGAGGCGCGCGGCATCGCACCGGAGGCCGGTGTCATCCTCGTCACCGGCGCGAACGGCGGCGTGGGGAGCATCGCCATCGCGCTGCTCTCGCGGCTCGGCTATGCGGTAACGGCCTCCACCGGGCGGCTGGAAGAAGCGCCGCGGCTCAAGGCGCTGGGCGCCACCTGCGTGATGGACCGGCGGGTGCTCGGCGAACCCGGCAAGCCCCTGCAGAAAGAAGCCTGGGCCGGTGCGATCGATTGCGTGGGCAGTCATACCTTGGCGAACGTGCTGGCGGGCATCCGCTACGGCGGCGCGGTGGCGGCCTGCGGGCTGGCACAGGGCATGGAACTGGCGGGCAGCGTGGCGCCTTTCATCTTGCGCGGCGTGGCGCTGGAGGGCGTGGACAGCGTGCATGCATCGTTCGCACGCAGGACCGTCGCCTGGGCACGGCTGGCGCGCGAGCTGCCGGGCGAGGTGGTCGAGGCGAACACCCGCGAGATCTCGCTGGTCCAGGCGCTGGTGGTGGCGCCGGAGTTGCTGCGCGGGCAGGTTCGCGGCCGTGTGGTGGTGGACGTCAATCGCTGAACCGGAGGGTGGAGGAGCAAGGGCGCGGGGGCCGAAAGGCCCCCCCGCGGCTCCCCGTTCAAAGAGACATGATGGACACGGCCTTGGTGACCAGGTAGGCCTCCAGCGCCTCCGGTCCGCCTTCGCTGCCGTAGCCCGAATCCTTCACGCCGCCGAAGGGCATCTCGGGGAAAGGCGTGGGCGGCTGGTTGATCCACACCATGCCGGCCTCGAGCGACTGCGAGATGCGGCGCGCCTGGGTGATGGACTGCGTGAACGCATAGGCGCCCAGGCCGTAGGGCAGCCGGTTGGCTTCGGCGATGGCCTCCTCGATGTCGTCGAAGCCGCGAACGGCCGCGACCGGGCCGAAGGGCTCGTTGTTGAACACGTCTGCCTGCAGCGGCACATTGGTCAGCACGGTGGGCTCGAAAAAGTTGCCTTGCATGTCGAGCCGCCTGCCGCCCGCGGCGAGCGTGGCGCCGCAGCGCACCGCGTCTTCGACCACGCGCTCCATCGCCGTGACGCGGCGCGCATTGGCCAGCGGGCCGAGCGTGGTGCCTTCGGCGAGCCCGTCGCCGGGCTTGAGGCCCTTCGCATAGGCCACCATCGCGCCTTCGAAAGCCTCGCGCAGGCTGTTGTGCACCAGGAAGCGGGTGGGCGACACGCAGGCCTGGCCGGCGTTGTGGAACTTGGTGGGCGCCATGAAGCGGGCCGCGAGCGGCACGTTGGCGTCGCTGGCCACGATGACGGGCGCATGGCCGCCGAGCTCCATGCTGACGCGCTTCATGTGCTGCCCCGCCAGCGCCGCGAGCTGCTTGCCCACCGCGGTCGAGCCGGTGAAGGTGATCTTGCGGATGAGCGGATGCGCGATGAGGTAGCCGCTGATCCGTGCCGGATCGCCGAAGACCAGCCCGACGGCGCCCGCAGGCACGCCCGCGTCGACAAAGGCGCGCAGCAGCGCGGCGGCGGACGCCGGGGTTTCCTCGGGCGCCTTCACCAGCATCGAGCAGCCGCAGGCGAGCGCGGCAGACAGCTTGCGCACGATCTGGTTGATGGGGTAGTTCCACGGCGTGAAGGCCGCGACCGGGCCCACGGGCTCCTTGGTCACCAGCTGCTGCGTGGCGGGGTTGCGCGAGGGCACGATGCGCCCGTAGATGCGCAAGCCCTCGTCGGCGAACCAGTCGATCACGTCGGCAGACGAATGCACTTCCATCGTCGATTCGGCCAACGGCTTGCCCTGCTCGGTGGTCAGCACGCGGGCGATGGATGCGGCGCGCTCGCGCAGCAGCGACGCGGCCTTGCGCAGCGTGGCCGCGCGCTGTATCGCGGGCACGGCGCGCCAGAGCGCGAAGCCCCGGTGCGCGGCCTGCACGGCACGCTCGAGGTCTTCCATGCCGGCGCAGGCGACCTGGCCGATCATCTGGCCGGTGGCCGGGTTGAGCACCGGCATGGTGTTGCCGTCGGCAGCTGGCTGCCATTCGCCGTCGATCAACAGCAGCGTGTCGGGGTAGTTCGTAGATGTCATGTGGGTTGCCTCGTTTTTTCAGTGGCTCGCGCCGCGCGCGGAAACCGGCCAGATCGCCTCGACGCGGCCGTTGCGCACGCAGACGTAGTCGTCGTGGAGGTTGACCGTGGGGTCGCAGTGCGACGGAATGAGCTTGAGCCGCGCACCCAGCGCGATGCCGGCGTCGGGCGCCAGCAGCGCGACGGTGCCGTGCTCGTCGGAGGCGGCCACCAGGCGCGCCTTGGGCTGGCCTTCGATGCCTGGCAACCCCTTCTCCAGCGTGTACGACTTGAGGCCCGCATCGACGATGACGCGGCCCTTGCCGGCGGTGCTCATCACGGTCGACAGCACGAACAGGCTGTGCTCGAACTCCGCGTAGGGTTGCCCGTCGTTGCCCTCGATGGCGGCGTATTCGCCGTCCATGAAGATGTAGGAGCCGCACTGCAGTTCGGTCCACAGCCTGGAAGCGCCCTCGAACATGAAGGTGCCGGTGCCGCCACCGCCGATCACCTCGCATTCGAGCCCCGCCCGGCGAATGGCGTCGATGCTTTGCTGCACCGCTTCGGACGCGACCTGGATCGCGGCGGCGCGCTCCGCATAGGTCTTCAGGTGCTGGGCCTTGCCTTCGTAGGCCTGCAGCCCGTCGAAGCGCAGGCCCGGCGACGCGGCGATGTGCAGCGCCAATGCCGCGGCGGGCTCGCCCGGCGGCACGCCGCAGCGCCACATGCCCATGTCGATCTCGACCAGCGCGCCAAGCTCGACACCGAATTCCTGCGCCGCGCGCGAGGCCGCATCGACCTGCTCGACGGCATCGAAGCACAGCGAAATCTTCGCTTCCTTGGCGAGGCCGGCAAGGCGTCGCAGCTTCTGCATGTCGAGCACCTGGTTGCTGACGAGCACGTCGCGCACGCCGCCGCGCACCAGTGCCTCGGCCTCGCCGACCTTCTGGCAGCACTGGCCCACGGCCCCGAGCTCGATCTGGCGAAGCGCGATGGTGGCGCTGCGGTGCGTCTTGGCGTGCGGGCGCAGGCGAATGCCGGCGACGCGCGCAAAGTCCGCCATCTTCTTCATGTTGCGCTCGAAGGCGTCGAGGTCGAGGACGAGTGCGGGCGTGTCGATCGCGCACAGGAGATCGCCGACGCGGGTCGCGACTGTGTTCATTGGAAATTCCGAAAGGGGATGGAGCGGCCTCGCCAGTGCCGCGGAAATACAGGCGCACGCAGGCAAGCGGCAGGCGCGCCCGGCGATCAGTCAGTCAAGCGATGGGTCGATCGGCCGATCAGCTAGAGGTCTGGATCTTGTAGCTGCGCTGCGGCGGCGGCGCGATCTTGAAATACTTCTTGTAGATGGCCGTGTACTCGATGTACGAGTAGCCCGTGGTCAGGTCGGTGACGAAGCCGTCGAGAAACTGGCTCCACGGCAGCTCGCCCATCTTGTAGGCAATGCCGTAGTTCTGGAAGCCGCCGAACACTTCGGGAATGACCTTCATCTCGGCATTGGTCGCGCCGTACCACATGCCGATGGGCAGATCGACCAGGAAGGCCTGGGCCCGGCCCGAGCGCAGCGCCAGCGCCTGCTGGTCGACCGAGGCGAAGCTCACGATCTGCGCCTTGGGCGCCATGCGCTTGGCAAGGTCGATCTGCTCGGGCACGGTGAGCGTGGCCAGCGTGACGCTGGGGTCGTTGAGGTCGGCGAGCGTCTTGATCTTCGAGTCCTTGCGGATCGCGGCGGTCATGCCGGTGTCGAAGTAGCGCGGCGTGAAGGCCACGCGCACCAGCCGCGACGGCGAGATGGTGGCGAACTGCGCCACCATGTCGACCTGGTCGTTCTGCAGCGCGGGCCAGCGTGCCTCGTTGGTCAGCAGCTCGAACTTGATCTTGGTCGGGTCGCCGAACAGCGCCTTGGCCACGAGCCGGCTCATGTCGATGTCGAAGCCCTGGAGCTCGCCCTTGTCGTCCTTGAAGCCGAAAGGCGGCGTCGAGCTGGTGGTGCCGACGATGAGATAGCCGCGCTTGAGAATGTCCTGCAGCTTGTCTGCATGGGCCGCCGGCGCCACGCAGGCGGCCAGCACCGTGGCCGCGATGGCGAGCCACTGACGAAATGCGTTGAACTTCATGATGAGCCTCTGGTGGTCGATGAAAGGAACGAAGGGAGGAAGCGGTGAAGTAAACAAAGCAGTCGGCAACGAAGGCCGTCAGGCGGCGACCCTGCTGCCGCCACGGTTCTGCGCATGGAAGCGCGTGAGGAACTTGCGCAGGCGCTCCGTGCCCGGGTTGGCAAGGATCGATTCGGGCGGGCCCTCTTCGACGACCAGCCCGTCCTCCATGAAGATGACCTGGTCGGCCACGTCTTCGGCAAAGTGGATCTCGTGCGTCACGCAGACCATCGTCAGGCCGCGGCGCTTCAGGTCGCGCACCACCTCCAGCACTTCGCCGACCAGTTCGGGGTCGAGCGCCGAGGTGATCTCGTCGAGCAGCAGCACCGTGGGCTCCATGGCCAGTGCGCGCGCAATGGCCACGCGCTGCTGCTGGCCGCCCGAGAGAAAGGCGGGGTAGGCGCCCTGCTTTTCCGCGAGGCCGACCTGGTCGAGCAAGGCCAGCGCGATCTTTTTCGAAGCGGCTTCGTCCTTGCCCAGGATGCGCTTGGGCCCGCACATCACGTTCTGCAGCACCGTCATGTGCGGAAACAGGTTGAACTGCTGGAACACCATGCCGATGCGCTGGCGGGCCTCGGCCTCTTCGCGGGCGTTCCAGCGGCGCCAGTCGCCGCCGGACTGCTTCGTGCGGCCGAGCGCCGCGCCGGCGATCTCGACGTGGCCGCTGTCCCAGTGCTCCAGCAGGTTGAGGCAGCGCAGCATGGTGCTCTTGCCCGATCCGCTCTTGCCGAGCAGGACCGCGGTCTTGCCCTTGGCGACGTCGAACGAGATGTCTTTCAGCACCGCGTTGGCACCGAAGGACTTGGAGAGATTGCGAACGGAAATCATGGTGTGCGGGGGTGGGTCAGGACCGTTGGGATCTGTTCATGCGCTTGGACAGGTACGCCGCGGAGCGCACCGTGCCGTAGCAAAGGACGAAGTACATGCCCAGAGCGGCAATGAAGAAGGTGAAGGGCGCCAGCGTGCGCATCACGGCTTCGTTGGTGGCGAGCGTGAGCTCCCACACGCCGATGATCGACACCACCGAGGTGGCCTTGATCACGATGGCGGCGAGGTTCATTAGCGCGGGCAGCGCGATGCGCACGGCCTGCGGCAGCACCACGACGAGCTGGATCTTCCAGTGCCGCATGCCCAGCGCCTTGCCCGCTTCGATCTGCACCTTGGGAATGGTGCGCAGCGCGCCGCGCAGAATTTCTGCGACGTAGGTGGCGAAGAAGAGCGCCAGCGCCACGCAGCCCGAATAGAAGGTGTCGATGAAGATGCCCAGCCGGGGCAGCAGGTAGTAGATGAGAAAGACGAACACCAGCAGCGGAATGCCGCGGATGCCCTCGATCACGCAGCGCAGCACGAACCCCACCGCGCGTCCGCCGAGCATGCTGGCCTCGGCAATGAGAAAGCCGAGCACCAGCGCGAGCAGTGTCGTGACGAGCGCGAGCACCAGCGTCTGGCCGAGCGCCTGCAGCAACAGCGGCGCGGCGTTGGCAAGAAGAGTCAGTTCCATGGCCGGTTACCTCGCGATGCCGCTGCGGCGTTCGAAGAAGCCACCCGCGCGGCTCAACAGCCATGACAGCAGCGAGTAGCACACCGCGATGGCAACGAAGGGCTCGAAGCTGGCGGCGGTGCGCTGCGAGATCACCTTGGCGGCCATCGTCAGGTCGACCAGCGAGATGGCCGCGCCCAGCGAGGTGTCGTGAATGAGCAGCACGAGCACCGACATCAGCGCGGGCACCGAAGCCGACCACGCCTGTGGAAACTGCACGATGCGAAAGATGGCCAGCGGCCGCATGCCGATGGCGCGCCCGGCCTCGATCTGCGCGAGCGGCACCGCGAGGAAGCCGCCGCGCAGCACCTCCGAGACGAACACGCTGTGCTGCATGACCAGCACCACGACCACGCACGTGAACGTCGGTATCTGAAAGCCCACCATCGGCAGGCCGAAGTAGATGAGGTACAGCGTGATGAGCAGCGGCGTGTTGCGCATGAGCTCGACGTAGGCCGTGAGCACCCAGGCAATGGGGCCGCGCGCCTTGAGGCGTGCCGCGCACAGCAGCAGGCCGCCCACGAGGCTGAGGCCGCCCGCGAGGCACGCGAGCATGACCGTGAGTTGGAAGCCGTTGAGCAACTCTTCACGGCTGCGGGCAATGACGCTCCAGTCAAACACGTGGGCCCCTCCCCTTGAGAAGAGTCGGCAACCACGGCCGCAAGCCGTGCGTGGAGTTCAAGGGCCATCGATTCACAGTGGGCTCGCTCTCTGAAGCAGTTGAATTACTGTACCGTCTGGACTGTACGGTAAACTAATTCCGAAGTAAACCCCAGACAAGAAACTACGGAGTCAAGCCGATGGCAGTCGAAGAGAACAAGCCCAAGCGTGGACGGCCCAGCGCGCGAGACAAGATCCTCGACGCGGCGCTGGTGCTGGTGCAGGAAATAGGCGCTTCAGAGCTCACGCTCGACGCGGTGGCCGAACGCGCGGGCGTGAGCAAGGGGGGCCTGCTCTATCACTTTCCTTTCAAGGAAGAGCTGCTCACGGCGGCGAACGAGGTCATTGCCAGCAAGCTCGCGGGCGCACGGCATGCGGAGGCGGTGAAGCTGCCCGATTCACCGAACCGCGCATTGAAGGCCTACGTGCTGGCCTCGGTCTACAACAGCGGCGACAACGACAAGATCACGACCAAGATGCTCGCCGCGGGGTCGATGCTGAAGGAGTCCGCCGACCCGATTCGCCGCTACTGGAAAGAGCGTTTTCCCGAGATATCGGCCGGCTCGGGTTTCGACCGGGGCGCGCTCGTGCATGCGGCCACCGAAGGGCTGTGGTTCATGGAGATGCTGAAGCTGTCGCCGTTCTCGCCGGAGCAACGCGACCGGCTGGTGCAGCTCATCCTGGAAATGACGGACGACGAGACGACGACTGCGCAGCCCAAGGAAAAGGGAAAGAAGAAAGCCGTCGCTTCGCCGAAGACCGCGACGCCGGTCAAGCGCAAAGCCGCTGCGCGTTGAGGCCGCTGCCCTTCAAAAACCGCCACGCCTGCCGATAAGAAAAGATCGCCCGCACATCGGGCTCATTTTCTTGATCGGATCTTGCAGTGAACGTCAACCTGAGCGCTGTCAGCCCCTTGGTGGCGAACAGCACGAGCGCCGCGTGGCGCACGACCCCGCTGACGCCGCTGGCGGCGCTGAAAGAAGCAACGGCAGCAGCACAGGCTACGGCCGCGGCAGCAGCCGCCGTTCCCGCCACTTCCGCTGTATCGGTCAGCCTCGGCCAAGCCCCCGCATCCGCCGATGCGCAGACCTACACCCTGCCCGGCCGCACCACGACCGCGTGGTCGCAGCGCCCAGGCGACGCCATCTCGTCACTGATGGCCGGCAACTTAGGCCTGCCCTCCGTCACCACGCGCTTCAACGGTCTGGGCGCCGCGATGCTGAAGCGCTTCGACACCGAGGCCGGCGGCTTCTCGCAATCGGTGACGCTGGCCACGTCAGGCGCATCAGGCGCATCGGCCATCGCGCCGGCCGACCTGTTCGCCACCGCCGACAACCAGGTCAAGCTGTCGATCAAGACCGCCAGCGGCGCGACGGTCGAACTGAGCCTGGGCAGCCAGGCCGACGGCCTGTCGGTGGAGGTCAAGGTGTCCGGCGGTGAACTGAACGACGCGGAGCGCAAGGCCTTGACGCAACTGTCGGATGCGTTCCAGGACGCCATCGACGGCCTGGGCGACGTGCCGCCGAAACTGTCGTTCGGCGGCTTCACCGATTTCGACCCGAAGGTGCTGTCGTCGGTGGACTTCACCGCGCGCAGCAAGGCCGACGGCAAGGGCGCCATCCAGGCGGTCGATTTCCATGCCGACGCGAAGGCGCGCTCGCTGAGCGCCACCGGCCCTTCCGGCACGGTGAAGGTCGATGTCGACCTGTCGCAGCCGGCCATCCTTGGCAACGCCACGCAGCAGGCGCAGGCGGTGGCGCGCTACCTGCGGCAGGCCGATGCGGCAGGCAGCCGCGGCCGGGGCGACGCGGCGCTGGTGGCCATGTTCAAGGACGCGTTCTCGCAGCTGAACAGCAACTACGGCGTGACCGCGCCGCTGGCGGGGCGCGAGGCACCGGGCGTGATCGCGCTGAACGCGGGTGACCACAGCCTGCTGAGCGGGCTGGCCGACTTCAACGCGTCGATGGTGCAGGCGCCGGACGCATCGAACCCGATGAGCCCCGAAGAGGTCGACACCTTCTCGTACAAGCTCTCGCAAGACACGAGCGTGACGGGCAAGGACCCGCGCAACCGCACCATCCACCAGGACCAGAAGGCGCAGCTGGTCGCCAGCTTCCACCGGGCGCTGTCGCCGGACGCCACGCTGCTGCTCACGGCGGCAAAGGAGTCGCAGTTCTACGAGTTCGTGCAGATCGACGACGAGGCCAAGGCATCCACCGACATCACCTACAAGGACGGCGCGCGCACCGACGCGACGGTGACGCAGAGCGCGCGGCAGTCGACGCGCGTGCAGCGCTACCTGATGGGCAAGCTGGAGTCCGACACCACGGTGCCGCTAGCGCGCCAGCGCGTGTCCGACGTGCGCAACCTGCTGTCGAGCGTCGAGAAGGCGGACATGTCGCACGACGCCGACGATGCGCGTCGGCGCGACCAGGCGCTGGCGGTGGCCGCGTCGCTGGCGGTGCTGCCGGATGGACCGACAGGGCTGCGGCAAGGCAGCAGCGCGGCGGTCTGAGAATTCAGGCGGGGTCGCTGAAGCGATGACGCGATGAAGCGATGGGCCCGGAAGGCATCTTCCGGGCCCATCGCATTCAAGCGCCTCAGACGTTGGTGCCGGCCACGATGGCAATGCCGCGGATCTGCCCCGCAGTGGCAGCACCAGCACCGGCCCCGGCCGGCTTCGCATAGCGCGACGGCGCAAAGCGATGCAGCAACTCGGCCTCGCGAACGCGCGCCGATTCAAGGTTCGCGAGCTTCACATGGCCGAAGCCCCGCACCGACATCGGCAGCGCGGCCACGCGCGCGGCGGTCGACTGGTTGCCGGCGTTCAGCTCGGTGCACATGGCCTGCAGCAGGCCGTCGAAGTGCGCGATCAGCTCGCGCTCGGTGCGCCGTTCTTCGGTGTAGCCGAACAGGTCGAGGGCGGTGCCGCGCAGGCGCTTGCCGTGCGCCAGCCACTTCAGGGCCGGCAGCATCCAGCTGCCCAGGCGCATCTTGACGGGCGGCTGTCCGTTGGCGGGGCGCGCGAGCAGCGGCGGGGCCATGTGGAACTCGAGCTTCAGGTCGCCTTCGAACTGGTCCTTCAGCTTCTGCATGAAGGCGCCGTCGGTGTACAGGCGCGCGACTTCGTACTCGTCCTTGTAGCTCATGAGCTTGAGCAGGCTGCGCGCCGCGTTCCGCGTGAAGGGCAGGCTGGCGTCGCCGCCCGGCAGCGCGGACTCGGCCTTCTGCAGCGCGCGAATGCGCGTCTCGAAGCGCGCTGCCCATGCGGCGTTCTGGTAGCCGGTGAGGTGGCGCAGCGCGTCGGCGATCAGCGCTTCCAGCGGGCGTTCGTCGGCCTGTTGCGCAGGGGCCTGCAGGGGTGCCGCGCGCAACTGGTCGAGCGCGGCCGGGTCGCCGGCCGCGAGCCGGCCCAGCGAAAACGCCGACTGGTTGGCGGCCACGGCCACGCCGTTGAGCTCGATGGCATGCATCAGCGCCTCCAGACTCAGCGGCACCAGGCCGCGTTGCCAGGCGTAGCCGGTCGCGACGATGTTCGCGGCCAGCGTGTCGCCGAGGAACTCTTCGGCCAGGCTCTGCGCGTCGAAGGTCTCGACCTGTTCTTCACCGGCCACGAAGCGCATCTTCTCGAGCAGCAGATCGACGTGCAGGTCGGCGTCGGGGTTGCGCAGCGACTCGGCCACCGGAATCTCGTGCACGTTGGCCAGCACGCGCGTGCGGCCGTGGCGCACGGTCTGCAGCGCGTCGGCCGAGGCGCCCACCACCACGTCGCACGCGAGGATGGCGTCGGCCTGCTGCGTGTCGATGCGCACCTGGTTCAGCCGCTCGGGTGAATCGGCCAGCCGTACGAAGCTCAGCACCGAGCCGCCCTTCTGCGCGAAGCCCATGAAGTCGAGCACGCTGGCCGACTTGCCCTCCAGGTGCGAGGCCATCGCGATGACGGCGCCCACCGTCACCACGCCGGTGCCGCCCACGCCGGTCACGAGCAGGTCGTACGGGCCGGTCCACGCGTGCGGCGCGGGGTGCGCCAGCGCGGCCACGCGGTGCAGGAAGGCATCGCGGCCGGCGGCCAGCGCGCCGCTCTTGCGGCGCAGCTTGCCGCCGGTGACGCCCACGAAGCTGGGGCAGAAGCCCTTGGCGCAGGAGTAGTCCTTGTTGCAGCTGGTCTGGTCGATCTTGCGCTTGCGGCCCATCGACGTTTCCTGCGGCAGCACGGCCACGCAGTTGCTCTGCACGGTGCAGTCGCCGCAGCCTTCGCACACGGCCTCGTTGATGAACAGGCGCTTGGGTGGGTCGGCCAGCTCGCCCTTCTTGCGGCGGCGGCGCTTTTCCGCGGCGCAGGTCTGCTCGTAGATGAGCACGGTCACGCCGGCCATCTCGCGCAGGCGGCGCTGCACCTCGTCGAGCGCGGCGCGATCGTGGAACTCGGTGCCGGCCGGAAACCGGTTCTTGATGGCGTCGTACTTGTCGATGGCGTCGCTGACGACCACCACCTTGGTCACGCCTTCGGACTCGACCTGCCGCGCGATGGCGTCCACGCTGATGACGCCGTCCACCGGCTGGCCGCCGGTCATGGCGACGGCGTCGTTGAACAGGATCTTGTAGGTCAGCGTGGCCTTGGCCGCCACGGCCTGGCGGATGGCGAGGTAGCCCGAGTGGTAGTAGGTGCCGTCGCCCAGGTTCTGGAACACGTGCGGCGTCCTGGTGAACATGGCGTGCGAGATCCAGTCGACGCCCTCGCCGCCCATCTGGATCAGGCCGGCGGTGCTGCGGTCCATCCAGTTGGCCATGAAGTGGCAGCCGATGCCCGCGCGCGCGGTGGAGCCTTCGGGCACCTTGGTGCTGGTGTTGTGCGGGCAGCCGGCGCAAAAGTACGGCAGGCGCTTGACGGCGTCGCTGGCGTTGCCGAGCAGCTCGGGCGGCGTGAAGTCGCGCACGTGCTGCAGGTGGTCGCCCAGGTCGTGGTTGTCGGGAAAGTGCACGGCCAGCCAGTGCGCGACCAGCTCGATGAGGCGCGAGGGGCGCAGCTCGCCCAGCGCGGACACCAGCGGCTGGCCTTCGCGGTCGTTCTTGCCCACGAGCGCGGGGCGGGCGTCCGCGGGTGCGTTGTAGAAGATGTCGCGCAGCTGCGTCTCGACGACCGCGCCCTTTTCCTCGACCACCAGGATCTCGTCGAGCCCCTGCGCAAAGGCCTTCAGGCGCGTTTGCTCCAGCGGAAAGCTCAGGCCCACCTTGTACAGGCGCACGCCGGCGCGCGCGAGCTGCTCGGGCGTGAGCGCGAGCCGGCGCAGCACCTCCATCAGGTCGTGGTGCGCCTTGCCGCAGGTGACGATGCCGACCTTGGCATGCGGGCTCACGATGACGTGGCGGTCGATGCTGTTGCGCCGGGTGAAGGCGGCGACGGCCGCGAGCTTGTCCTCGAGCCGCGACTCGATGCGCAGCGACGGCAGGTCGGGCCAGCGGTAGTGCAGGCCGTCGGGCGGCGCCTGGTGGCCGGTGGCGGCGCGCACGGCGTCGGCGGTTTCCCAGGCGGCGACGCGCGCGTTGACGGCGTCGAGGTCGACCGTGCCGGCGCTCTCGACAATTTCAGACAGCGCAGCCATGCCGACCCACGCGCCCGAGTAGCGCGACAGCTCGTAGCCGTACAGGCCGAACTCCAGGTACTCGGCCACGCTGGCGGGCTGCATCACGGGCATGCGCCAGGCCATGAAGGCGTGGTCGCTCTGGTGCGGCATCGACGACGACACGCAGCCGTGGTCGTCGCCCGCCACCACCAGCACGCCGCCGTGCGGAGAAGAGCCGTAGGCGTTGCCGTGCTTGAGGGCGTCGCCCGCGCGGTCCACGCCCGGGCCCTTGCCGTACCACATGGCATACACGCCGTCGACGGTGCGCTCGGGGTCGGATTCCACGCGCTGGGTGCCCAGCACCTGGGTGGCGGCCAGCTCTTCGTTCACGGCGGGCACGAAGCGGATGCCGGTTTTCTTGAAGCGTTCGCCGGCCTTCCAGATGGCCTGGTCGACCATGCCCAGCGGCGAGCCGCGGTAGCCGCTGACGAAACCTTGCGTGTGCAGGCCGCGCGCGGCGTCGCGCTGGCCCTGCATGGCGAGGATGCGGATCAGCGCCTGGGTGCCGGTGATGAAGATGGAACCGGCCTCGGCCCAAAGGTTGTCGGAAAGCTGGTAGTCGGGCCGTCTGAGTGCGGTTGCTGTGTGTGGGGCGTTCATGCCCGGAATTGTTCTGCCGCACCCGAAGTAAGTGTTTCTTCAATACACTGGCGCAGACCCTTGTTTGAAGAATAAATCTCTCGGAAATCGCGATGAACGTTGGTTCTGTTTCTCTTGACGAGCATTGCCTCCACATTCTTTCTGCGCTGCAGCATGACGGGCGGCAAACGGTGCAGCAGATCTCGGAGGCCGTGGGGCTGTCGCCCACGCCCTGCTGGAAGCGCATCAAGGACATGGAGGCGGCCGGCGTCATTCGCGGCTACACCGCGCTTGTCGACCCGGAGCTGGTGGGCCTGCACGTGTCGGCCGTGGCCGAGGTGAACCTCGACCGCCACAGCGAGGCGATGGTGCAGCGCTTCGAGGAGGCGGTGGCCGCCAGCCCGCAGATCATTCGCTGCGTGTCGGCCACGGGGCCGGCGGACTACATCCTGAACGTGACGGTGCCCGACATGAAGCACTACGAGCGCTTTCTGCACGAGGTGCTGTTCAGCCTGCCGGGCGTGACGCACGTGCGCTCGAGCATCGTGCTGCGCGAGATCAAGTCGGGAACGGCGCTGCCGCTGACGCACCTGCAGGGGGCGAAGGCGGGGGTGGCGGGGTCGCGGCGGGGGTAGGCTTGGCTCGGCTCGGCCCTGCGGCCTGCGCCCCGTGCCTCAGGGCGTGGCCGTCGAAGGCGCCGGCAGGCAGCCCGGCGCGCCCTCGGCCGGCACGATGCCCCAGCGCACGCGCACGCTGCGCGCGTCGTCCTCTCCCGCCCAGGGCAGGCGCAGGCTGCCGGTGCAGCTGGCGGTGGCCAGCAGCGGCTGCAGCAGCGCGCCTTCGGAGCGGAACTCCGGCGTGTCCAGCACCAGCACCATGCCGCCTTCGCGCGCCAGCGCGCCCGGCGCCAGCCAGGGCGAGGTGCGCGCGTCGCCGTCGATGAGCAACTGCGTGGCGGGGTCCATGTGCAGCATCACCGCGCCGGTGAACCAGGTGTCGCCCACCATCAGGCGCAGCGGGCGGTCGCCGGCGCGCTCGCGCCACACGGCTTCCACGGCCTCGGCAATCTGCCTGGAAGGCAGGTTGGCGCGGGTGATGTAGCCGTGCCGGGCGCTCCACACGCCCTCGACCCAGGCCTGCCCGAACGAGCCGGCCACGTGCAGCAACGCCGCGGCCGCCAGCACGCCCGCCCAGCGGCGGCGCGACCAGCGTTCGGCCTGCAGGCCCGGCACCATCGCCACCGCCCAGAGCGCGACCGGCAGGAAGAAGGTGCTGAGCCACGAGGCCACCAACCGCGTGTGCAGCAAGGTGGACGCCACCAGCACCAGGCACACCGGGCCGAAGGTGGCCCAGGCGAGAAAGCGGCGGTCGAAGGCGTTGCGCCGTGCCGATGCGGATGCCGCATCGACAGCATCGGCGGTATTGACCGCAACCGGCGCGCGCTCGCGCGTGAACCACGCCCAGCCCACGAACAGCAGCATCGGCGACAGCCGCGCCATCTGCACCAGCAGGATGCGAAGCGGCCGCGAATGCACGTGCGCGGCCAGGCCCGACGGGTGCACCGAGTGCCGCGCGTAGCCGATGGTCTGGTCGCCGTGCTGCAGCAGCCACGCCAGGTGCGGCGCCATGAGCACCAGCACCACCGCAGTGGCGCGCAGCAGGTCGCGCCGCACGCGCGCATTGCGCCACGACCCCTCGCGCACGATGAACAGCGCACCCACCGCGAACTGCACCACGGCGCTGTACTTGGTGAGCATCGACAGCGCGGCGAACACGCCGAGCCACAGCCAGTCGCGCTGCCCCGCGGCGGGCGTGCGCAGCACGCGCCACAGCATCCACCAGTAGCCCGCCATGGGCAGCAGCTGCACCGTGTTGTGGTTGAAGATGGTGGCGCGCTGCACGTGGTACGTCACCAGCGTGCCGAGCAGCAGGGCCAGCGCCGCGCGCGAAGGCAGCATCATGTCCAGCGACCAGCGCCACAGCAGGTAGAGCGCGCCCACGCCGCAGCCCACGCCCGCGGCGTAGGTCAGCCAGGCCTCGCGGCCGGCGAGCGCGACCGGCAGGCCCATCAGCCAGCTCGGCAGCGGCGGGTGCTTGTAGTAGCCCCACTGCATGCTGCCGCCCCAGAAGAGCTCCTCGACGTTGTCCCACGGCGGCGACGCGTAGAACATGGCGGCGGGCACGGTCCACAGCACGACGAGCAATACGAGCGCGGCGACGACGAAGCCGTGCATGGGGAGCGGGCGCGCAGCAGATGGCACGGCGCGGGCGGCAAGGGGCGCAGCGGGAGGATTCAGCCAGGAGTTCATTGCGCGCGTTTGTAAAGCAGCCACCCCACCGGCACCTGACCGCGACCTGTCGTAGCGCGCAAGGCGCATCTGGCGCCGTGCGCCGGCATTTCGTCGCAACGCGCTGGCATGCGGCGCGGCCGGCTGACCCAGTGCGGTCTTCGCTGTAGCCGGTAATCGACCGCGACAGCCGAGACAGCCGCATGAATCCGCAGGAGCCCCGATGACCACCATTCGCCGCGAACGCACCACCGCCACCCTCGAAGGCGACTTCGTCGTCTTCCTGATCGGCATGCGCATCAACCAGCCGCTGAAGCTGCACAAGTGGCTGCCCGTGGCCGCCGCCATGCCGCGCATGCTCAAGGAGCTGTACCGCAAGCCCGAGCGCGGCTTTCTGCACGGCGAGATGTGGTTCGGCCGCACCATCCTCGTGCTGCAGTACTGGCGATCGATGGAGCAACTGCTGGCCTACGCGAAAGACAGGCAGGCGGAACACCTGCCCGCCTGGAAGGCCTTCAACCAGGCCATCGGCACCGACGGCTCGGTAGGCATCTGGCACGAGACCTATGCGGTGTCGCCCGGCACCTACGAGAACATCTACGTGAACATGCCGCCGTTCGGGCTTGCCCGCGCGGGCACGGCGCAGGCGGTGGGCGCGGGCGGGCACTCGGCGGCGGCGCGGCTGAAGGCGAACGGCGGGGGCTAGGCGGGGCTGGGGCGCCTGGTCTTTGCTTCGGACTTGGCTTTGGCTTTGGCGTTGCGCCTGGGTTTGGGTTTGGCCTCGGGTCTGGATCTAGCTGCGGGCTTGGCGGCCGCCTTCGGCGTGGCCGGCGGCAGGCTTTGCAGGTACGCGCAGAACATGTCGGCCATGGCGTCGGCGTAGGCCGCGATCTGCGCGTCGGTGCGCGGGCTTTCCGAAAACTGCTTGCCCACCGCGCCGAAGGTGGCCGTGATCAGCTCGCCGGCCATCGCGCGCGTGGCCTCCGAGGCGTCGGGCAGCGCCTCGCGCATGAAGGCCTGCACCGTGCGCTCGCCCGACGCCCTGACCTCCAGCGCCTCGGGCGCGTCGCGGTACAGCGGCGCCGCGTCGCTCAGCGCCAGGCGCATCGAGGCCTCGTCGCACTCCGAGCGGATGAAGGCGTGCACCAGCATGCGCAGGCGCACGAGCGGCGGGTGGGCGGTGTCCATCAGGATGCCGCCGAGCATGTCGCTGGTCTGGCGCCATTCGTCGCTCTGCAGCCGGAACAGGATCGAGGCCTTGTTCGGAAAGTACTGGTAGACCGAGCCGACGCTCACGCCCGCCCGCTCGGCCACGCGCGTGGTGGTGAAGCGCTGCGCGCCCTCCTTCGCCAAAACCTGAAGGGCTGCTTCGAGAATGGCCGCCACGAGGTCGCTGGAGCGGGCCTGCTTGGGCTTTCTTCTCGAGGAGATCGGGGCGTTTCGACGGTCGGTCATGCGATGGGCTTTCAACGCGAATAGGAAATGTGAAGCTTCCTTCATATTATTTCCGCATTCATCTCCCAAAGGAAACCACCTCGTGAACACACTGAACACCGCACCGCTCGCGCCCCTGCTGGAGCGCCTCTTCGACGAAACCGCCGCCGCGTCGCCGGCCACCAGCGCCGCGCTGGCCGCGCTGCCTGCCGCCGAGCGCACGCGCCTGATGCACAGCAAGACCGAGTACCTCGACTTCTACGCCCGCCTGAAAGATGTGCCGCTGCCCGTCTCGCGCGAGACCGGCACGCTGCTCTACATGCTGGCGCGCAGCGGCGGCGCGCGCAGCGTCGTCGAGTTCGGCACCTCGTTCGGCATTTCCACCCTGTTCCTTGCCGCGGCGCTGCGCGACAACGGCGGCGGCCGCCTGGTCACCACCGAGTTCGAGCCTTCCAAGGTGGCGCGCGCCCGCGTTCACCTGAAGACCGGCGGCCTCGACGACCTGGTGGAAATTCGCGAAGGCGACGCGCTGAAGACGCTGGCCGCCGACCTGCCCGAGACCATCGACCTGCTGCTGCTCGACGGCGCCAAGGCGCTGTACCCCGAGATCCTGGCGCTGGTGGAAAGCCGGCTGCGCCCCGGCGCGCTGGTGGTGGCGGACAACGCCGACCACAGCCCCGAGTACCTCGCGCGCGTGCGCTCGCCGCAGGGCGGCTACATGTCCACGCCGTTCGGCGGCGACGTGGAGCTGTCGATGCGCGTGGGCTGAACGTAGGCGCAAGCCCTTCAACACAAATCGACGAACGCCCATGGCAATGCCGGCGGCCCCTGCCATCGTGACCTGGCCGCAGCGCGTTGCTGCGGCTCAACCAAGATCAAGACCAGGAACAGGAAAGCCCATGGAAACAAGACAGGAACACAAGCGCGGAGACCTCGCCCGCCGGCTCATGGCCGGGCTGCTGGTGCTGATCGGCGTGTGCGTGGTGGTGGTCTTTCTGGTCTACGGCTTGGCCGACCCGGCCAAGGGCCCGGGCAATGTGCCGGCCACCGGCGAGGCGACGCCGCTGCGCCAGAACGACAGCCCGCCCACGACGACATAGACGCGCCCGCCCGCGCGCGCCGGTGCCCCGGCGTAGGAGGCCCACCCACAGCCACACGCGCGCGCGGACCACCGCGCCGTCACCGATGCCGCCTAGGCTCGTGGCATCGGGACGATCAGGGGCACAACAAAATGGCAGTCATCACATTCCTCGTCGAGGACAACAAGACGATTCGCGACCAACTCATTCCCACGCTGGAGGACCTGACGAAGGCCAGGGTGCTGGGCACCGCCGAGACGGAGTCGGAAGCGATCCACTGGCTGCGGGAGCACGACGGCAGCTGGGACGTGGCGGTGGTCGATCTCTTCCTGAAAGAGGGCTCCGGCATGGGCGTGCTGCGCGGCTGCGAGCAGCGCGAGCCGCACCAGCTGGTGGTGATTCTTTCGAACTACGCCACGCGCGAGATGCGGGCGCAGTGCCTGGCGCTGGGCGCCGACGCGGTGTTCGACAAGTCGACCGAGCTCGATGTGTTCTTCGACTTCGTGCGGCATGTGCAGGGGCATGAGGACCGGGCCTGAGACGGCACCTGAGACGGCAGCTTGACCAGACCTGGGGCGCCTCGCACCGGCTGCGCTACCTGCCGAAGCCGTACATCCGAGTGAAGTCGCAACACTCCTGCGACAGCATGACGATCGAGGAAATCAGCGTGCTTCTCTGGTCGCCCTTGTACATCGCGACGTAGGTCATCTCGGGCGGCGCGGGCGTGCAGGGAATGACCGTCAGCGAGCCGTTGGCCACCATGGGCGCGAGGCATTCCTCGGGCATGCAGCCGATGCCCAGGCCGGACATGGTCAGCCCCATCATCGCCACCAGGTTGTTCACGATGATGACGTCGCTCGGCTGCACGCCCAGCGACTTCATCCAGCTGTTGTGCGCCGTGCCCGCGCCCGACCTGCTGCCCTGCAGCAGCAGCCGGCGCGAGGCCAGCTCATGCAGCCTGAAGCGCTTGCCCGGCTCGACGAAGCCCGGCTTGCACATCCAGACGCTCGAAAAGCGGCCCACCACGTGGCTCGGCAGGTGCGCCTCGGCGAACACGTCCGGCACCAGCACCAGGTCGAGCTCGTCGCTCAGCAACTTGTCCTTCAGGTTGCCGCTCGCATCCACATCGGGCTCGATGGTGACCTTGGGGTAGTAGCGCTGGATGGCCTCCACCAGCCGGTGCAGCCACGTCATGGCGGTGAGCTCGGTGACGCCGATGCGCACGCGGCGCTCGATGACTTCGGGCTTGCCGATCTGGTCGATGGCCGCGTCCCGCTGTTCGAGCAGCTTCCTGGCGAGCACGAACATTTCCTCGCCTTTTTCCGTGAGGCGCGCGGTGCGCTGGGTTCGGTCGAACAGCTCCAGGTCGAAGCCGGCTTCGAGTTCGTGCACGCGTTTCGACACGGCGGAGGTCGAGGTGTGCAGTTTCTGGGCGGCCTGCGAGAAGCCGCCCGACTGCACGACCCAATACAGGGCCTCCAACTGCTTGAACGTCATCATGGTCAGGCGAAACCCTTATCGGTTTCCTTTTTTTCCACAGAACTACCCGAAAAAATTCGCTTTTTGAAATTTTAGGCAACTTTCACAATCTCGCCATCGAATTGATGTTGAGAGCTGTGCCCATGGTTGCTTCGAGTTTTGCCGTTCATTCCACGCCGGCCGCGGCGCCACCCGAGATGCTGGCGGCGTTCCAGAAAGTGGCCACGCCGCACCTCAGCGACAACCTGCAGCGCCTGAGCGGCATCGTCGGCTTGCGGCGCTTTCACCGGCAGCGCAAGCTGGTGGGCACGGCGATCACGGTGAAGACCCGGCCCGGCGACAACCTGCTGATCTACAAGGCGCTGATGGATGCCACCCCGGGCCACGTGCTGGTGGTGGACGGCGGCGGCGACACGACCAACGCACTGGTGGGCGAACTCATCATGCTTTACGCCCAGCAGCGCGGCTGCACCGGCATCGTCATCGACGGCGCCATCCGCGACGCGGCGGCTTTTCACGACGCCGACTTTCCGTGCCATGCCCGCGCGGCGATCCACCGGGGGCCCTACAAGAACGGGCCCGGCGCGGTCAACGTGCCCGTGTGCGTGGGCGGGCAGGTCGTGCACCCCGGGGACATGGTGGTCGGCGACGAGGACGGCATCGTGACCTTTTCGCAGGCCGAAGCGCCGCGCCTGCTCGAAGCGGTGGCGCAGACGGAGCGCTTCGAAGCCGCCATCAAGGCCGAAATCGCCAACGGCAAGGCCGAGCAGTCGTGGCTCGCCAAGGCCTTCGCGCCGCATGGGCTCTGAGGCCTCTGACGCGGCCCCGCCCTTCCCCTTTCGACTTTTCCTGGAGAGCCCTGTGAACACCTTGTTGGCCCAACGCCTCGGCGGCGTCAAACCCTCCCCCAGCATGGCCGCGAAGACGCGCGTGGATGCCCTGCGCGCGGCCGGCCGGCGCATCGTCGACTTCACCATCGGCGAGCCCGACTTCCCGACGCCGCGCCACATCGTCGAAGGCGGTGTCGCCGCCCTGCTGGCCGGGCACACGCGCTACACGGCCTCCAACGGCACGCCCGCGTTGCGCCAGGCCATTGCCGACAAGCTGCTGCGCGAGAACGCGCTGGCGTACAAGCCCGAGCACATCGCCGTGGGCAACGGCGCCAAGCACATCATCTACAACGCCTTCGCCGCCACGCTGAACGAGGGCGACGAAGTGATCGTTCCCGCGCCCTACTGGGTTTCCTACCCGGACATGGTGGCGCTGCACGGCGGCACGCCGGTGGTGGTGCCCAGCAGCGCCGCCGAGGGCTTCAAGCTGACGCCCGCCGCGCTCGAGGCGGCCATTGGCGAGCGCACGCGCTGGCTGGTGCTCAACACGCCCAACAACCCCACGGGCGCGGTGTACACACGCGACGAACTGGCCGCGCTCGGCGCGGTGCTCAAGCGCCACCCGCAGGTGTGGCTGATGACCGACGAGATCTACGAACACTTCGTCTACGGCGGCGCGACGCACGTGTCGCCCCTGAACGTGGCGCCCGAGCTGGCCGAGCGCACGCTGGTGATCAACGGCGTTTCCAAGGCCTACGCCATGACGGGCTGGCGCATCGGCTACGGCGCGGGGCCGGCGGCGCTCATCAAGGCCATCACGCTGCTGCTGTCCCAGAGCACCTCGTGCCCCGGCTCGATGAGCCAGGCCGCCGCGGCGATCGCACTCGACGGCCCGCAGCACGCCGTTACCGAGGCCGCGGCCCTGTTCGAGACACGCAGGGACCGCATGGTGCAAATGCTGCAAGCGCTGCCGGGGTTCAGCTGCGCGCCGCCGGATGGCGCGTTCTACGTGTTCCCCAGCGTGGCCGGGCTGATCGGGCGGCGCACGCCGGCGGGGCAGCTCCTTGCGTCGGACGTCGACGTGGTGCTCTACCTGCTGGAGCACGCCGGCGTGGCCACCATCGACGGCACCTCGTACGGCATGCCCAACCACCTGCGCATGTCTTTCGCCACCGGCATCGAAGTGATCGAGCAGGGCGGCCAGCTGCTGCAGGCCGCGGTGGCCGAGCTGACCTGACCTGACGAATCTTTTTTTGTTCCACCCAACCTTCCCGGAGTAGACCCATGAAGAAGACCGCATCGACGCTCATCGCCGGCGCCTGCCTGGCATTGCTGGGCAACCTGGCGTGCGCGGACCAGCTCGCCGACATCAAGTCCAAGGGGGTGCTCGTGTGCGGCACCCTGGGCACGGCGGAGCCGTTCAGTTTCTCCAACGCGCAGACGCGCGAGGTGGAAGGCTACGACGTGGACTTCTGCAAGGCACTGGCCAAGTCGCTGGGCGTGAGGCTGGAGCTGAAGCTCATCTCGGTGGCCGCGCGCATTCCCGAGCTGCAGCAGGGCCGCGTCGACGCCGTGATCGCCAACCTGGGCTGGAGCGCCGAGCGCGCCGAGCAGATCGCCTTCAGCAACCAGTACTTCGCCAGCGAGCAGAAGGTGGCCGCCCGCAAGGACAGCGGCTTCACCACGCTGAAGGACCTGAGCGGCAAGCGCGTGAGCGCGGTGAAGGGCTCCAGCTCCGAGATGCTGGTGCGCAAGATGATCCCGGGGGCGACCACCATCACCTTCCAGGACCCGCCGAACGCGTTCCTGGCCATGCAGCAGGGCAAGGCGGACGGCTTCGCGGTGTCCGAGCTCAACCTCGTGAAGTTCCGCCAGCAGTCGGAAAGCACCGTGCCCATCGTCGCGCTCGAGCCCTCGCTGGTGCTGGAGCCCTGGGGCATCGGCATGCGCAAGGAAGAGACGGGGTTCATCAAGCAGGTCAACAGCACGCTGGAGGCCATGGAAAAGTCCGGCGAGGCGCAGCAGATCTTCAACAAATGGCTGGGCACGAACACGCCGTACAAGATGCAGCGCGGCTTCAGGATCGAGCCCATCAAGGGCTGACGACCGCCATGCACGAAAGCGCACGCCATGGGTAGCAAGCTCGACTTTTCCGTGCTGACGCGCGGCGACTATCCGCAGTGGATAGGGCACGGCGTGCTTACCATGTTCGAGCTCACGGCGGCGGCGTGGCTGTTCGCCATGGCGCTGGGCACGGTGCTCGCCATGGTGCGCATGTCGGACAGCCGCGTGGCGAAGGCCTGCGTGGCCGGCTACGTGGAGTACCACCAGAACGTGCCGATGCTGGTGCAGGTCTTCCTTTGGTACTTCGGAATGCCGGCGCTGCTGCCGCATGCGGCGCAGCAGTGGCTCAACGCGCACGACAGCGAGTTCCTGCTGGCCTTCATCGCCATCGGCCTGTGCATGGCGGCCTATGTGTCCGAAGGGCTGCGCGGCGGCATCCGGTCGATTCCCAAGTCGCAGCTGGAGGCCGCGCGCGCCGTCGGTCTGTCGTACCTGCAGGCCTCGCGCCTGGTGGTGCTGCCGCAGGCGCTGCGCATCGCCCTGCCCACGCTGGTGAGCCACACGGTGCTGCTGTTCAAGAACACCAGCCTCGCCATGACGGTGGGCGTGGCGGAGCTGACCTACGCAACGCGCGAAATCGAAAGCCAGTCGTTCAAGACGGTGGAGGTGTACCTGCTGTCGACGGTGATCTACCTGGGCGTGTCGCTGCTGATCATGGCCGCCGGGGCCAGGCTGGAAAACCGCTACCGCATCCGCACGAGGTAAACCGTGGACAGCATTCTTTCCATCCTGCGCGAGTACGGCATGCTGCTGCTCGTGGGCCAGTACCCGAACGGACCGCTGGGCGGCCTGGCGATCACGCTGGTGCTCTCCGTGCTCGGCCTGGCGCTCGCCTTTCCGCTCGGCGTGGCCCTCGCGCTGGCGCGCATGAGCGGGTTCGCCTGGCTGCGCTTTCCGGCCGCCGCGGTGGTCTACGTGGTGCGCGGCGTGCCGCTGCTCATGTTCATCTTCTGGGTGTACTTTTTCGTTCCGGTGCTCACGGGCCGCACGGTCAGCGGGTTCACGACGATGGTGATCACGCTCGTGATCTACCAGGCGGCGTACCTGGCCGAGATCGTGCGCGCCGGCATCGAGGGCCTGCCCCGCGGGCAGACCGAGGCGGCGCGCGCCATGGGCTTGAACTACCGCCAGACCATGACGAAGGTGGTGCTGCCGCAAGCGCTCTACAACATGGTGCCGGCGCTGGTGAGCCAGTTCGTCTCCACCATCAAGGAGACCTCCCTGGGCTACGTGATCAGCGTCAACGAAGTGACCTTCGCGGCCAACCAGATCAACAGCTCGTTGATGACGCAGCCGTTCCAGGTGTACTTCGTGCTCGCGGCCATCTACTTCTGCCTGTGCTTCTCGCTCACGCGGCTGGCACGCTGGCTGGAACACCGCATCGCCACGCGGCGCGAAGGCGGGTTCGGGGGCGCCGTATTGGCCAACGCATCGCCAGCCACGCCCACCACTTCCTCACCCATCGTTCCCAAGCAGGCCGCATGACCATGTCTTCCAGCAACACGCCCCTGATCGCCTTCGATCTCGTGAACAAGTGGTACGGCGACTACCGTGCCCTGAACGACATCAGCGCGGAGGTCCGCAAGGGCGAGGTCGTGGTGGTGTGCGGGCCCTCGGGCTCGGGCAAGTCGACCTTGATACGCACGGTGAACCGGCTGGAGAACATCCGGGGCGGCACCATTCGCTTCGACGGCCAGGACGTGCACGCGCCGTCGATCGACGTGAACAAGTTCCGCAGCCAGGTGGGCTTCGTGTTCCAGAGCTTCAACCTGTTTCCGCACCTGTCGGTCGCGCAGAACATCATGCTGGGCCCGATCAGCGTTCGAAAGCACAAGCGCGCGCAGGCCCGCGCCCGCGCGCTCGAGTTGCTCGAGCGCGTCGGCCTGGCGTCGAAGGCCGACGCGTTTCCCGGGCAGCTGTCCGGTGGCCAGCAGCAGCGGGTGGCGATTGCGCGTGCGCTGGCCATGGACCCGCCGGTCATGCTGTTCGACGAACCCACGAGCGCGCTGGACCCCGAGATGGTGGGCGAGGTGCTGCAGGTGATGAAGTCGCTGGCGCGCGACGGCATGACGATGATGTGCGTGACGCACGAGATGAACTTCGCGCGCGAAGTGGCCGACCGCGTCTGGTTCATGGACCAGGGTTGCCTGGTGGAGGCGGGCCTGCCGGGAGAATTCTTCTCCAGGCCGCGCAGCGAGCGGGCGCAGAAATTTCTTGCCGACCTGCGCTCTCACTAGCGACCAGCGGCGAGGCGGGCGCATCACCCGAAGTTCGCCCGCTCGCGCTGCGCGATGACGTGTTGCAGCGCGGCTTCGAGCATCGGCCAGCTCGCGAACACGTGCACCTTGTCGCCGGCCTCCCAGCGGCCGCCGAACTCCTCGAGCGTGGCGGCGAATGTGGCGACGCTGCCCAGCAGCGCGGGCCTCGCGGGGCCCTGGGGTTCGGAGAAACTGGCGACGGTGCAGCCCAGCCGGGCGGCCAGGGTTTCCGCGCGCTCGGCGCCATTGGTTACAGGAAGAAGCATGCGGTGGATTTTCGCCGCACTCGCCGTGTCATTTGACAGATCTGCCACGCCATTGCTCCCCATAATGCGTGCCCTCTTGCAAGGACATGGAAAAAATGAGCGCGGCCGATTTCCTTTTCGCCCCCGAGGTGCAGAAACTCCTGAAGGTGCTCTACGCGGCGCCCGAACAGCAGCTCTCGCACGCCGAGCTTGCCCGGCGCTCGAAGCTGGACGCCGCGGACGTGGCGCGCACGCTGGAGCACCTGGTGGGCAGCGGCATGCTGAAGAAGCAGAAGGAGAAACACAAGCCGAAGGCAGACCCGCAGAAGGCCGATGCGTTCGAAGAGACGGTGCAGGTCGACCGCGCCTTCGTCTTCCACGACGAGCTGCGCAGCATCGCGCTGAAGTCGTTCGCCGCCGCGGAGCCGGTCCGCGCGATGCTGCGCTCGAAGTTCAAGGACTCGGTGGTGCGCGCCTTTCTGCTGGGCGAGGACAAGGACGGCACGCTGGAACTGCTGGTCGTGCACGGCCAGCTCACGCCCGACGAGGCCGCGATGACCGCGGCCTGCCAGAAGTTGTCGAAGACGCTGCATCGCCATCTGAAAGTGCACGTGGTCTCGAACACCCGGCTCGACAACCTGGCACCGCGCGATCCGCTCGGCGCGAAGCTTTCGGCGCCTGGTGTGCTGGAGCTGATCGCGCTCGGGGAAACGAAGGCGCGGCTGCCTGCCGAGCGTGTCGGGTTCCTGCAAAGCGCGAGAAAGAAACTGGCGACACTGTCGCGCGCGTCCGCTGGCGGATCAGGGCGGACCTGAAGCGTCAGCAGTGCCCGGGCCGCGGCTCGGCTATGCCGTTGCGAGGTCGGGGTCCGCCCAGCGCGGCCCCTTCCATGCGGGCGAGCGCGACGGCTTCGGCGTGGCCGCGCCTTCTTCCTGCTGCATCCGCGCCTCCAGCATGTCGAGCAACGCGCGCAATGCCGCGCTGTTGTGCCGCCGCTGCGTGTAGGCCGCATGCAGCCACAGGTCGCGGGGCATGAATTCGGCGAGCACCGGCACCAGGCTCCCGCGGCCGATGTGCGGCTGCGCCAGCAGCGCGGGCACGCAGACCGCGCCGATGCCCGCGAGCGCCGCGGCGATGAGCGCGCCGGCGTCGTTGGCGTCCATGCGGGCGCGCACCGGCAGGTTGTAGGGCTTGCCTTCCACCTCGAACGGCAGGTGCGGGGAACCACCCGCCGCCGAGTAGGCGAGCACGTCGTGCTGGCGCATGTCGTCGGGCGTGGCGGGCATGCCGCGCCGTGCCCAGTAGGCGGGCGTGGCGCACAGCGTGAGGGCCATCGGGCGCAGCCGCCGCACGATGAGGTTCTCGTCGCCGATGCGGCCCACGCGCAGCGCGACGTCGACGCCCTCCTCCACCAGGTCGATCACCCGGTTGCTCAGGTGCAGGTCGATGTGCACGTCGGGGTGCAGCGTGATGAACTCGCCCAGCAGCGCCGGAAAGTCGGTCTGCACCAACCCGTGCGGCGCGGTCACGCGCAGCCGGCCGCTCGGGCGCGAGCCGCGGGCTTCGAGCTCGCTTTGCGTCAGCTCGACCATCTCCATCAGCGGCATGCTGCGTTCCTGCAGCAATCGGCCCGCGTCGGTGAGCGTGACCGAGCGTGTGGAGCGGTCGAACAGCCGCACGCTGAACCTGCTCTCCAGGCTGGCGACGTGCTTGCTGACGCTGGCCTTCGAGATGCCCAGCTTGCCCGCCGCGCGCGAGAAGCTGCCGCGGTTGGCCACCTCGAGAAAGGTCTTGAGCAGGTCGAGGCCGTCCATGGAAATTGCCGTGCGAAGGTCTCGGCCTGTGCGTGCGGTTCTTGTTCAGCCCTGGCTTGCGGGCACCGCCGCGGCCGCGCGTTGCGGCGGCGTGCCTTGCACCAGCACGTAGTCGCTTTCGGTGATCGGCTTGCCGTTGGCGCTGTCGACGAGCACGGGGTCGATCTGCCGTCCGGTGCCCTTCTCCTTCAGCACGACGCTGCGGCCCTCGGTCGCGAAATGCTGGTTGCCCCAGGTGACGAGCGCCAGCAGCACGGGCCTGAAGTCGTGCCCCAGCGGCGTGAGGATGTACTCGTAGCGCGGCGGCTTGTCGTTGTACTGGCGCCGCTCCAGCAGCCCGTCTTCGACCAGCGAGGTCAGCCGGCGCGTGAGCATGTTGGGCGCGATCTGCAGGCTGTTGACGAAGTCGTCGAAGCGCGTGATGCCATAGAACGCGTCACGCAGGATCAGCATGCTCCAGCGCTCGCCGACGCGCGCCAGGCTGCGCACGATGGGGCAGTACTTCATGCGCAGGGCGGGGTCGATGCGCGTGGGGGGCTCAGAAGGCGTGGTGAGCATGGCGGGCGTGGTCGGTTTCATGGGGTTGCGGCTCCGGTGCGATGCAGTGCGGTGAGGTCAGTGCGCGTCAGCCGATGGCGCCTTGGTCGGCGTCACCTTGCGCATCAGCGGCACCATCGCGGTGGCGACGATGAAGCAGACCATGATGCCAAAGAAAACATCGGAGAACGTGAGCGTGAGGGCCTCGCGGAACGTGAGGTTCCAGAGCTGCCGCAGCGAGGCCGACGCGCCCACCAGCTGGTCGGTCGCGCCCTGCAGCCGGCCGCCCAGTCCTTCGAGCAGCGTGGTGGTCGCCTCGTTGCTGCGCGTGAGGTGCTCTGCGAGCCGGTAGAAATGCAGGTTGGTGCGGTCGTTCAGCAGCGTGGCGCACACGGCGATGCCCAGCGCGCCGCCCAGGTTGCGCATGAGGTTGAACAGGCCCGAGGCGAGCTTGAGCCGGTTCATTGCCAGGCCGCCCAGCGTGAGCGTCACGGTCGGGGGCACGGCAAACTGCTGGCCGATGCCGCGCAGCGCCTGCGGCAGCAAAAGTTCGGCGGCGCCCCAGTCGTGCGTGATGGGCGTGAACTGCCACATCGACAACGCGAAGCAGGCCAGGCCGAACATCATCAGCCAGCGCAGGTCGACGCGGTTCGCGAAGAAGGCGTACACCGGGATCGCGAGGATCTGGAACACGCCGGTGGAGAACACGGCCAGCCCGATTTCCAGCGCGCTGAAGCCCCTGACGCGGCCGAGGAACAGCGGCGTGAGGTAGATGGTCGCGAAGATGCCCACGCCGGTGATGAACGAGAACAGGCAGCCCAGCGCGAAGTTGCGGTCTTTGAGCGCACGAAGGTCGACGACCGGGTGTTCATAGCGCAGCGAACGCCACACGAACAGCACGCCGGCCAGGCCGGACACCCAGGCGGCGCCGGCAATGAGCGGGTCGCCGAACCAGTCGAGGCGCGGGCCCTCTTCGAGCGTGTATTCGAGGCAGCCCAGGAACAGCGCCATGAGCAGCATGCCCAGGTAGTCGGCATTGCGCAGCAGCGACCAGTCGTGGCGATCGATCTTCACCAGCATGGGCACGGCGACGGCCACGAAGATGCCCGGCACGAGGTTGACGAAGAACAGCCAGTGCCATGAGTAGCTGTCGGTGATCCAGCCGCCCACCGACGGTCCGAGCGTGGGCGCGAGCGAGGCGATGGCGCCGATGATGGCCGCCGCGAACACGCGCTGCTTGCCCTGGAAGAACGCGAAGGCCGTGGTGAAGACCAGCGGAATCATCGAGCCGCCCATGAAGCCCTGCAGCGCCCGGAAGGCGATCATGCTCTGGATGTTCCAGGCAATGCCGCACAGCAGGCTGGTGAGCGTGAAGCCCGCGGCCGAAATGGAGAACAGCCACCGCGTGGAGAGCACGCGCGAGAGCCATCCCGACATGGGGATGACGATGATCTCGGCGATGAGGTAGCTGGTTTGCACCCACACCGTTTCGTCGGTGCCGGCCGACAGGCCACCGCCGATTTCGCGCAGCGAGGCAGAGACGATCTGGATGTCGATGAGCGCGATGAACATGCCCACGCACATCGCGGCGAAAGCGATGGCCTTGCTGGCGGTCGACATGCTGGCGGGGTCGACCACGCCCTGGGTTCCCGCGTGCGCGCCGGGGGTAGCCGTGGTCTTGCCCGCTGTCGTGGCCGCTGTCGTGGCAGTGGGTGCGTTCACGGTTCGCCGGCGCCGCGGGCGCTCAGTTGCTGCACGTCGCGTGAATCGACATCGGCGGTCACGGAGAGGCCGGGGCGCAACACGCCGAGCACGCCGTCGGCATCGTCGAGCACGATGCGCACTGGAATGCGCTGCACGATCTTGGTGAAGTTGCCCGTGGCGTTCTCCGGCGGCAGCACGCTGAACTGCGCGCCGGTGGCCGGCGACAGGCTCGCGACGTGGCCGTGGAAGCGGCGCCCGGGCACGGCATCGGCCTCGACCGTGGCGGCCATGCCGGGGCGGAACCGGGCCAGCTGGCTCTCCTTGAAGTTCGCGTCGATCCACAGGCCGCGCGCGGGCACGATGGACATCATGTGAGAGCCCGCGGCGGCATAGGCGCCCGTGCGTGCGTTGCGGTTGCCGACGGTGCCGTCGATGGGCGCGCGCAGTTCGGTGTAGCCGAGGTTGAGCTTGGCGATGTCGCGCTCGGCGGTGGCCTGGGCCAGGGCGGCGAGCGCCTGCTGGCGGCGCGTGGCGATGACGTCGATCTCGCGTTCGGCCGCGAGCTTCAGTGCCTGGGCCTTCTGCCCGTTGGCCGCGGCCTGCTTGTAGTCGGCGTCGGCGCGTTGCGAGCTTTGCACCGACACGGCGGCGGTGGCCGACAGGTTGCGCAGCCGCTGCGCGTCGTCGCGTGAGCGCTGCGTTTCGGCGGCGGCCGCCGTGACGCCGGCGTCGGCCTGCGCGATGACGGCCTGCTGCAGGCTCCGCGTGGCGAGCAGGTTGGCCAGCACGGCCTGCTGGGCTGCGACGGCCGCCTCGGCCCGCTCAAGGGCGGCGCGGTAGTCGCGGTCGTCGATCTTCACCAGCAGGTCGCCGGCATGCACGGTCTGGTTGTCGGTGACCGAGGCGCTGAGGATGTAGCCGGGCACCCGCGGACTGATGACGGTGATGTCGCCGCCCACGTAGGCGTCGTCGGTGCGCTCGACGAAGCGGCCGTTGTGCCACCAGTGCCAGCCGTAGGCGAGCGCGGCGAGCGCCACGGCGAGGAAGACGCAGGTGGCGACGAGGGTCCTGCCGCGCGGGGCGCTTCGATGTCTGTGGGCTGGCGCGGGGGCGCTTTCGCTGGCGGGGGCGGTCATGTTCGTTGTTCCTGGGTATGCGGTGGGCGTGCTTCGCTCGGTCGGTCGGTCGGTTGGCGAAGATTCACTCGTGACTTTCAATATGCAAGTTACTATAGCCCTGTAACTTTCAATATGCAAGCAACTATGCAGATCGTCTCAAAGGAACTCCCCATGAACCGGCTTCGCCACCTGTCTCGCAACCTGTTTCGCATTGGCGTCACCCTCGCCGCCCTGGCCGTGACGGCGTGCGCCGTCGGCCCCTGCTACGTCAAGCCGGACGTCGCCCTTCCGCAGAACTACCGGCACGCCCCGCCGCCCTCGCCGGGCCAGGCGTTGAAGGTCGAAGACTGGTGGAAGAACTTCAACGACCCGGCGCTGGAGCGCATCGTCGAGCGCGCGCTGGCGCAGAACCTCGACCTCGCCGCATCGATGGCCCGGGTCGACCAGGCGCGCGCCACCGCGCGACGCGCCGCGGCCACGCAAGGGCCGACGGGCAGCGCCGACGCGCAGGCCGCGCGGCAGCGACAGTCGCTGGAAAGCCCGCTGGGTGCGCTGGCGAGTTCGCAACCCGGCTACAGCCGCGACGCCACGCTCTACAGCGCGGGCCTTGGCGCGACCTGGGAGCTGGACCTGGCCGGCGGCCTGCGCCGCGACACGGAAGCTGACACGGCCGAAGCGCAAGCGGCCGAGGCCGATCACGCGGGCGTGCGGGTCGTCGTTGCAGCGGAAGCGGCCGACGCCTATTTCCGCGTGCGGGCGGCGCAGGCGCGCATCGAACTCGCACGCGCGCAGATCAAGACCGACGGCGAGCTGCTGGCGCTTGTGCAGTCGCGGCTGCGCGAAGGCATGGCCACGGCGCGCGAACGCGCGCAAGCCGAGGCGCGCGTGGCGCAGGTCAGGGCGAGCTTGCCGTCACTGCAGGCGGAGCAGGAAACGCAGCTCAACCGCCTCGACGTTCTGATGGCGGCCACGCCGGGCACCTACGCCGCCGAGCTGTCCGCGCCGGTCGAACGCGCGGAAATCCCGTCGATGGCGATGGCACTGACGCCGCATGACCTGCTGAGCCGAAGGCCCGATGTGATCGCGGCGGAGCGGCGTCTTGCCGCGTTCAACGCCCGCGTCGGCGTTGCGGGGGCGGAATACTATCCGCGCTTCTCGCTCTCGGCCTTGCTGGGCTTCGAGAGCCTGCGCACGGCGACGCCGTCGGCCGCGAACTTCCAGCCCCTGGCGGCCATCGGCATGCACTGGCGCCTGTTCGACTTCGCGCGCGTGGACGCCGAGTTGGAGCGCGCCGAAGGCGCAAGGGCCGAAGCCCTGGCGCGGTACCGGCAGTCCTTGCTTCGCGCCACCGAAGACGTCGAGAACGCGCTCGTTCGCCAATGGCAACTCGATGCCGAACGCAAGGAGCTGCTGCTGGAAGTCGATGCCGACACGAGGGCACGCGCCGCCACGCAACAGGCCTACGAAGGCGGCGTGCTCAACCTGATGGAACTGCTGGAGCAGGACCGCCAGCTGCTCACCGCGCGCGACCAACTGGTGCGTGTGCAGTCCGACACGGGCCGGGCCGTGGTCGCGACCTTCAGGGCGATGGGCGGCGGTTGGTAGCGAGGCTTCGGGGTTCGAATCAGGCGCTTGCAGCGGCCTGGAGCATTTCGCCCATCTTCTGGTGGATGAGGTTCACGGCTTTCAGCGGGCGCAGCATCACCTTGAATTCGACGATCCGGCCTTCGTCGTTCCACTTGATCATGTCGACGCCGTTGACGCTGATGCCGTCGATCTCGACCATGAATTCGAGCACGGCGTCGTGCTCGCCCTTGACTTCGCGCACGTAGCGGAAGCTGTCGTTGAAGAACACCTGGAACGCAGCCGCCAGGTACTGCTGCGTGATTGCCTTGCCGACCTGCTGCTTGTGCACGACCGGCGAATGAAAGACGGCGTCGTCGGCCAGCAGGTCAATGAGCCCCGTCGCGTCCTGGGACTTGACGAGCTTGTGCCAGGTGGCCATGGTGTCGATCGGCATGGGAATCCTTGTGCGGTGAATGAGGCGTGGGCAGTCTATTCGGCGCTTCGACGGCTTGCCAGCGTGTTGACCCGCACTTCATTTACTCCTCTTGTGGTCTCGCCCTTAGTGAGCCGCAATGTCAAAAATCCACTAACGGCGCGTAGAGGAAACAACCCTCTTCCGCATCCACGAGGCCACCGCCTCCAGCTGCTCGGCCGTGAACTTGCCATCCAGCTCTTGAGCGGTCTGCTCGATCATCTGAGGCGGAACAAGGTCGACGTACATCGCCTGGCGCCGATCTTCGAAATCGCTGGCGAACAGGCTCAGCGGCGCTTCCGCGGTGAAGCGCTCGCCAGCTCTGAGACGCGCGCGCACCTTGTCGTGAATGACCTCGACGTGGGCCACATAGATGTTGACCAGGCTTTCTCCCGCGGCGGAGTGAAAGCAGGTCTCCAGGGCGCTCCGGCTGATTCGCACCGGCGTGCGTATGCGGCCTTCCTTGTAGAAGAAATGCAGCCACTCGCCTGCGTCTTCGTTGTGTGTCCATTCTTCTGCCATGCGTTCGTTGCCTCGGGCTGTCCGCCAAAAGTGATAACGAGGCCATGTTTGGCGCAGGAAGAGGTCGAAAGTGTCAGCCGAACGGCGGTGGTCTGTGTAGGCCGAACTGAAAAGCGAGGAAAAGATCACGCGCGCGGCGCGTGATCTTCAGATGCCAGCCACGCCGCGCTGCAGTGCGAAGTCGAGCAGCACGCGATCGGACGGCTCCTCGGGCCAGGTGGTCTGGGCGACCCACTTGTAAAAAGTGCTGGCGGCCACGCGGCTGGCCGGACCGTCGCGACGCCAGGCGCGGGCAATGGGCGGCGCCAGTTGCTCCAGCCGTTGTGCCTCGAACTGCGTGCGAAGCTCGCCCTGCGCGGGCGGTTGCATCTCTCCGAACATGGCGCGCGCCTGGGCCATGCGGTCGTTTTCCCAGAGCTCGCGAATGCGCTGCATGCGATCGGACGGCGACAGCGGAATTGCCGGTGGCGCCGGGGTGTTAGTGCTTGCTGTCGCTGCAGGCGGCAACGTGCCGGCTGGCGGCAACGACTTGACGGCGGCATAGCCCTTCTTGAGCGCGTCCTTGAGGTAAGCAGCGGGGGACTTCAGTTCGGGCATGGTCGGGCTGCGCAAACGCTGGTCGACGTGATCGAGGGTGGCGCGCAACTGGGCCTCGTCGGTGGTGGCGTAGAGGTCTTGCGCTTCTTCCTGCTTGATGCCCAGGGCGATGAGGCGGCCCACCAGTGCCAGGTCGAAAACGTTGCGCTCCGCATTCGGAATGTCGCCCAGGCGCTGCTGCACCTTGGGAATCACGCGGAACTGGATCTCCTCGATCTTGCGGCCGCGCTTGTGCTCGATCAGCTCGATGCTGAAGTCTTCGCAAAGCGCTTCGATTTCCGCCAGGGCCTTGGAGATGACGTCACGCTTGAGGAAGCGGTAGTCGACTTCCTTGATGTCGCTGCGGCCGGTCAGCACCGCCGCCCACCAGACGACGTCCTCGCGCATCGAAAGCCGTCCGGGGGACGTGAGGTAGCGCGCGCCGATCTCGTAGAGTACGGCGGCGGAGTAGCTGCGCATCTGGCCGCTGATTTCGAGCAGGACGCGTGTGTACTGGTGCGGACGGACCAGCCGCTCCTTGATTTCCTCGGGGTAGCGCCAGGTGACCATGCAAGGTCGGCCCCTGCCCTGTTCCTCGATGGTGACGGTGCCGAGCAGCTGGGAAGACACCCAGCGCTTCAACGCGGGGCCGCTGGTCGACCACTCGATGGTCGTCGCCTGCATGTCGCGCAGGTGGGCCTTGAGCAGCTCGGTGTTGTTGGAGTTGAAGCGGGCGTCGCCGATGAGCTCGCTCAGCGCGAGCTTGTAGACGGGTTCGTCGACGCCCTGGCGCTGCGAGTGATACAGCAACGCGTTGTAGATGCGGCGGGACAACAGCGTGAGACGCCCGCGCTTGGGCCTAATCGCAATGGCTTCGTTGGCCTTGGCGACGCTTTGCTCTTCGGCAGTCGGTGGTTGGCGCGGGGCGCTGGGGGGAGCCTCTTCCTCGGCCATGTCTGATGTATCGCAATTGCTTGGGTTCACATCATACCTTCGTATTGTGAATCGGTAAATTCACAAAGAATTTAGCCGCCTTGTTCTATTTGAAAAATAACACTTGGGATTTTGAAGAGTTTGGCAAACGACTTTCTTCTTTTCTGACAACGACTTGGCGAGGGTTTTGTGAGTAGTTCTGGGATTCAATGTGAGATCGGATGGGATTTGGTGTGAGATCCATTGGGGTTCTCCGGTCGTTGTTGTGTGTGTCTATGGGGTCTGATGTGAGTGGATATGGGCTTCTGGCCCTCGCGAAGGCGGCTGGAAGCCTATCGAACACCGTTCCGCACGCTGATTGCAGCTTCTGGTGCGCTCTGCCCGCCTCAAAGCAAGCGAGAGACCGCAAAATCCCCCTTCCCGGCAGGGTGCCAAGACCGGGTTCCCTATCCGTTCTCACATTAGGCAGGTGCATGGACACTGAGGAATCGGTGGAACTTGTTCATTCGATGGATTCTCGTAGAATTGCCGGATTCTGTCGAATAGGGTTCACCCAATGTCCGTCCCCGTGCCTCCAGTCAGTGGAAACCAGGTTTCCAGCGACACCCAGACGCCCCCGAGGCAAGTCATCAACATGGAGCGCATTGCAGGCCTTGCCACGCGCGCGGGCTCCATGGTCGAGCAGATCCGGGGCATGCTGCTTGCTCCCGAAGCTCGCAAGATTCCGCCGGTCTATTCCACCGCGCAACTCGCTGCTTTGTGCGGCGTCGACAAGGCGCATGTCGCCTACCGCATTACCAAGGAAGATCTTCCCGCAGGTCGCCTGACGCCTTCCGGCGGCAAGCGAACTTTCGAGCTCGACGAACTCCGCCGCTGGACGCGCACCTATCGCGCAGACAAGATGCGCCCGACTGGCCGCAAGGCGATCACCATCGCCGTCGGCAATTTCAAAGGCGGCGTGGCCAAGACCACGACCGCGATGGTGCTGGCCCAAGGGCTGAGCTTGCGCGGACACCGTGTGCTGGCGATCGACACCGATCCGCAAGGATCGCTCACCACGCTACACGGCCTGCTACCCGAAGCCGAGGTGACCGAGGACATGACCATCGGCCCGCTGTGCGACGGCACCGAGAGCGATATTCGCTACGCGATCCGTTCTACCTACTGGGACGGCCTCGACCTGGTGGCCGCCGCTCCTTTCTTGTTCTCGGCCGAGTTCGCGTTGCCAGCGCGCCAGATGCAGGAGCCCGGCGCCAAGTTCTGGGACGTGCTCAATGAAGGCCTGGAGAGCGTGCGTGACCTGTACGACGTGATCGTCATCGACACGCCCCCGTCACTTTCCTATGTGACCATCAATGCGCTCTGGGCGGCCAACGGCATCGTGGTGCCGGTACCGCCGTCCGGATTGGACTTTGCGTCGTCGGCGCAGTTCTGGTCGTTGCTCGCTGACCTCGGGAGCAACCTCGACGGGCAGAGCAAGGACCGCGAAGGCAAGGCCTTCGAGTTTCTGCATGTGCTGCTCAGCCGCGTCGACGCGGCCGACCCCGCCATGCCAGCTGTGCGCCAATGGATCCAGGCGACATACGGCGAGTACACCTTGCCGGTGGAAATTCCCAAGACCAGCGTTACCAGCAACAAGGCCGCCGAGTTTGCGACCGTGTATGACGTACAGCGCTATGAAGGCGCGGCCAAAACGTACAAGCGCGCGGTCGATGCGTACGACGCGTTCGTCGAGTTGGTCGAGCAATCTGTGGTGGGTGCGTGGTCCGCGCAAGGGAAAGGGCGTTGAGGGTGGGGAGCTTCGGTCAAGATAAACCCCATCAACTCGGCGCAAGCTTCGGGAAATGCGCCGCCGTGGAAACCTGGTTTCCAGACGAGCACGGCGTCGTGCGCGCCGCCGTGCCCAACACTGTGCTGGACAAGCGCTGCGCATCGCTGCAGTTCGAGGGCGACACCGCACTCAACAATAAAAGTGCTGCTTGGGTGGAAACCTGGTTTCCACCGAGTCAGGCTGACGCGGATCACCGTTCGGCTCATGCACGGTCTTCGGCGCCTGGGCGGACGTCAATATCTAGATATATAGATCAACCTGCCAACGTGCAGTCGCTGCCGAACATTCAAACGTCAGCATCAACGACAAGTGTTTTTCGCAATGAGCCTGCGTTCGGAAATGCTTCGTCACGACTTTGTTCACTTGTTGCCGTGAAGCGCAACAGCGCCACGCCACAGAGCAAATTCGGGGCGTTCTCGAAAATTGCAGAGCCGTTAGTTTCGAGCAACCGGCTGCGTACCGACCGGGACGCTCTGGAAACCAGGTTTTCACACCCAAGCGTATCCGTTAGGCTCACGCGCGGCCGACACGCCAATTCGAAGCTCGGCACGACGCCCGCCTTTTTCAATCCCGGGAGCACCTCATGCTTGCTCCCTTCGCGACGGCCAACCTTGCCGTCGCCGCCGTTCGGGGCGTCGCGATCCCCGCTTGTGGAAACCGGGTTTCCACGCTTCAGGAGTCCGCACCATGTCTAGTACCCGAAAGCGCCTCGAAGCGCTCACCGCCAACCTGTCGCTTCCGCAGGCCCCCGCGCAACCCATGGAATTGCCCAAGGCGGCGCCGGCCGAAGAACCTGCGCCGCACGCAGCGGCCAGCGTGGAAACCAGGTTTCCACCCGCAGTCGGCGGAGGCGGCCATGCGCCGCGAACGGGGCCTGGCCAGATGCTCGCCTTCCGCGGGCAGATCCAGCAGGTCGAAGGCGAAATGGCCACGCTGCGCGAAAAGCTTCGTCAGTACGAAGGCTCGCTTCCAACCCGCAAGATGGATCCGGCAACCATTCGCCCCAGCCGCTGGGCAAACCGGCACGAGTCGTCGTTCAAGACCAGTGAGTTCGCAGGGCTCAAGGCAGACATCGAACATGCGGGCGGCAATGTCCAGCCGATCCTGGTTCGTCCGCTGAAAGAAGAGCCAGGCCAGTTCGAACTGGTCTTCGGCCATCGCCGGCATCGCGCTTCGCTGGAGCTGGGCATGCCGGTGCTGGCGTCGATCTGGGTGGACGAGTTGGGCGACTCGGCACTGTTTGCCGCCATGGACCGGGAGAACCGCGAACGCGCCGACCTTTCACCGTACGAGCAGGGCGTGATGTACCAGCGCGCGTTGGAAGAGCAATTGTTCCCCACGCAGCGCCAGCTCGCAGAAGGCCTGGGCGTGAGCCACACCTGGGTGCGCAAGGCGCTGATGGTCGCGCAGCTGCCGTCAGCCGTCGTGGAATGCTTTCGCACGCCGCTGGAGATCAGCTTCCGCCACGCCGAGCAACTCAACGCCGCCATGGCGTTGGACCGGCGCGGCCTGCTCAAGCGCGTGGAGAAACTGCGGGGCCAAAGCCTGTCGCCGGCATTGACGCTCGCTCGGCTTCTGGACGCCCCCCCCGGCTTCGAACGCAGCGAGCGCATCGAGGTCCAGGCCGATGGGCAAAAGTTCGGAACCTTGGTGCGTTCAAAAGCTGGCGAGGTGACCATCACGCTGCCGCCGAGCGCCGCCATCGGTGCACCGGTCGACGCCCTGGAGTCGGCGATCGCCGATGCCATCCGCCGGGCGCGCAGCCTGGGGTGACGGGAAAAGCGGCAAGCTCGCCCTAATGTGAGTTCCATTGGGATTTAGGCGGCAGCATTTCTTCGACTCACGCCGCCGACCTGATGGCCGTGATCGGTCCAGGCCTGGGATCAGGCTGCGGCTTCGACTTAACTCCCAATGTCACGAGCCACGACGGATCCCAACCTCTTCCGAATCCCCCAGGTGCCGTAAGCAGCGCTGGGCTCGTCCTCCCAGGCTCCAGGGGAGGGCGCCGCGCGCTGCGATTGCCCGAGGAACTGCAACGGCAGCCCGACTAAATGACTAAGCTGCCCACACGTATCTAGCCAAGCTGGGCGAGCTGCCAGCCTACGCAGCCGCTCACCGCGAGACCATCAGAGGCCGATGCCGAACACTCGAACCCGTGCCATCAATCCCAATTGTTCTCACATTTCCCTTATCGACGCCGCACGGCTCAGTGCTACGGATCGCGCATTCAAAACAGCAGGCAACTCGGAACGAACGAAAGTAAGCGCAGGCTTCAAGAAGATTCCCTTGATGCGACAGCAGGTTGCAGCCAATATCTAGACCACGGGTCAGGACTTCCTGGATACAGCACAGGAACGACCTCAAATACGCGTTGCCAACTGCAAAATCAGTCGTTGGTCACGAGCGTTGCTAAGCAGCACAACCACTGCTAGGCCAAATATCCCTAGCCAAATCAATAACTTAATCTCGACTCACGCTGCAAACTCTAGAAATGCATCCAAATATTGCGTGGATGATTATTCGCGTAATCATCGAAATAGAATGGCCCTGATCAATCCGATTCAGCACACCACAGGACTTCATGACATCACCCGGCACGTCATCACCCTTCGCACACTTCGATGACGCGACCCTCGAGGATCTGGCTTTGACCTGGCGCGCCCGCGCTCAGAGAGGCGAGCGCGAAGCCTATGGCACGGCGCACGCGCTGGAAGTCGAACTGCGCCGCCGCATGCGCGAGGCCGCAGAGTCCGCGCAAACGCCGCCCGCGCCACCGGAACCCACCCCAGTGCGCGCCTGGTGGCAGTTCTGGCGCTGACATAAACAAACAGCGCCCTCCAGCACCATGACCCCACCACCCCCCCGCAAACTCCATCGAGGCCATTTCGCCTTTATGCGGGCCTTGGCGCAGGGCATCGACGAGCGCACCAGCTGGGACCGCTACCTGCGGCTGGAAGGCGAGCATACCGACCTGCGGGTCGTGCGCCGCACCATCGCGTGGATCCGCGACGAGTTCGCCGCCGCCGCGCGCCGCGAGCAGCGCCCCGGTACCGCGCGCCTCATCCTCCTCGACCCCGAGCAGTTCTCGCCGGCGACGCCGCTCCCGAGCCTCAGCGATTTCGCGCTTGCGCAGGGCCTGGAAGATTTCTCCGAAGCCGAGCAGATCGAAGCCTACGAGGCCGCGTATCCGGGCGGCGCGCAAGCCGACAGCCGCGCAGGCACGGGCCGCGCGTCGCGCCGCATGCGCGTCGTCGAGCGGCAACTCGAAGCCCTGCGCTGGCTCGAAAGCCATACGGCGCAAGACCCTCGCCCCGGCGACAGCGTGTCCACCTGGCTCAACCACGCGATGGCCGAGCGCCTGGAGCGCGGCGGCCTCGCGACCCTGGCCGCCTTGGTTGCGCACATCAACCAGACCGGCGCGCGCTGGTGGGTCAAGGTGCCCGGCGTGGGCGAGCGCAAGGCCGGGCGCATCCTCGACTGGCTGCGCGCCAACGAAGAGCCACTACGCCTGCGCGTGGGCTCCCATGCCGCGAAGCGCCGCCACCAGGTGAGCGCGCTCGACCTCGCCGCGGTCGTTCCAAGCGGCACGGCCCTTGTTCCCTATGAGAAGTTCGTGTCCCCGCCCGAACTCGATGGCCGCAGCGGCCGCCACCGCGCCGCGCAGGATCAGTGCCGGATCGCGGCGCAGACCGATCACGAGGCCATCGGTGCATGGCTCGCAGCCAAGTGCGCGCAAGCGCAAGACGAGCCCGGCGAACTCTCTCCTACGCAACGTTCCTACCGCAGGGAGGCCGAGCGCCTGCTGCTGTGGGCGGTGCTCGAACGGCGCGCGGCCTTGTCCTCGCTGGATGTTGAAGATGCGGTGGCTTATCGCCGCTTCCTCGGCGCCCCGCCCGTGGCCTGGTGCGGGCCACGCCACAACCAGCGCTGGTCACCGCTGTGGCGGCCGCTCGAAGGGCCGCTGGCACCGACGGCGGTGCGCCAGGCCATGGCCATCCTGCGCAGTCTGTTCGCCTTCTTGATGCGCGAGAACTACCTGCTGCGCAACCCCTTCGCTGCGATGACCGAACCCGTCGAGGCGCCGCGCGCCATCGGGCAGCACCGCACGCTGAGCCTCGAGCAGTGGGCGCACCTCGACAGCCTGCTTGCCAAACATGCAGCCACCGAAGCGGGACGGCGCCTGCGCCGCGGCATGCGCTGGGTCTACGCGACGGGGCTGCGGCTGGCCGAAATCACGGGTGCCACCTGCGGCGACCTGCAAAGGGTTACGTACCGCACGCCCGACGGGCGCGACGCCGGCGGATGGCTGCTGTCGGTCAACGGCAAGGCCGGGCGCAGGCGTGAAGTGCCGGTGCCCGCCGACCTCGTGGCCGACCTGGAAGAAGAGCTCGCGCACCACGGCTTCGAGCGACAGGTGGGTGCGCCGGGCAACAGCCACATCCACGTGCTCGCGCGCTTCGACCTGCTGCCCGAGCACCCGAAGCCGTGGTCGGCCTCGGGTTTCTACAGCGCCATCAAGCTCTTCGTCGCGCGCGCCGCGCAGACGCTCGACGAGGCGCAGGCCGAGCACCTTCGGCGCGCCAGCATCCATTGGCTTCGCCATGCGCACGGTGCGCACGCGCTGCAGGGCAGGCAGGGGCGCTCGCCGGTGCCGATCCATGTGGTGCAGAACAACCTGGGCCATGTGTCGGTGGGCACCACGGCGGGTTACCTGCACGCGCAGGGCAGCGCGGGGCTGATGGAGATGCAGGGCTTCTGGACGCCGGCACCCGAGCTGTCCCTTGAACCGGTGCCCGAACTCGCGGTGGCGCTGCCGCCTGAACTGCCGCCTGCTCTGCTGGCCGAACTACAGCCCGTACCGCAGCCTTAACCGCGCACCAGCTCCCCCGTCAGCACATCGCGAATCTCGCTCGGCCGCGCGAGCCCGCCCACGGCGTCGTCGACCAGCACATCGATGCCCAGCGGGAAATACGAGCGCACTTCGTCGCCCGTTCGCGCGGCCGGCAGGCCATGCGGGTTGGCGCTGGTCGACACCAGCGCACCACCGAAGGCGCGGCACAGCGCGGCCGCCACCGGATGGTCCGTCACGCGCAGCGCAATGCCGGCGTGCCGGCCCGACACCCACGCCGGCACACGCTCGCTGCGCGGAAAAATCCAGGTGAAAGGCCCGGGCCAACTCGCCAGCACGCGGTCGAGCGCGGCCTGCGGAACCTGCGCCATGTCGACATAGGGCGCTACCTGCGAGAAGTCGGCCGCGATCAGCAACACGCCTTGCTCGACCTGACGCTGCTTGAGCTTGCAGATGCGCGTCACCGCGGCCTCGTTCGACGGATCGCAGCCCAGGCCCATCACGGCTTCGGTGGGGTAGGCGAACACGTCACCGGCGCGCAGCCGCTGTGCCAGTGCATCGGCTTGGGCAGGCACATCGCGGTAAGTCTGCATGGTGGAAGAAGTCGTCAAGAAAGAGAGGGGCCGAAGACGGGCCGCCAGTCTACCGACGCGAAACGGGCACACGCGGTGCCGAAGTAAACTCAACAAACCATCCAGATGGATTGTTTATAAAAACACCAAGAAAACGCCCGCATGACCGAAGCCCACCGCCGCCAGAAACAACCCGAAGTCGTGCGCCAGCAGCTGCTCAGCGTGGCCCGCCTGCTCCTCGTGGGCGAGGGCGCGCACGCGGTCACGCTCGACGAAGTTTCGCGGCGTGCCGGCGTGACCAAGGGCGGCCTGCAGCACCACTTTCCCAACAAGAGGGCCTTGCTCGACGCGCTGTCCGACCAGCTCTTCGCGGAGTTCGAGAACCGCTTCGCGCGCCTGCTGGCGGCCGAGTCCGCGACGCCGGGGCGCAACGCGCGCGCCTACATCCGCACCTGTTTCGACAGCGATGGCGGGCCCGACGACATCGAGATGCAGTTGGCCATCGGCCTGCTCGCGCTCGGCACGCCCGAGTACCGCGAACGCTGGAACGAGCGCATGAAGATCGAGCTCGCCACCGACCACCTGGCCGTGAAGGCGCCAGACCTGCTCCTGGTGTGCCGCCTGGCGGCCGACGGCTTCTGGTTCTCGCAGATGCTCGGTGTGTACGACCTCGACGCGGCGCACAAGGCCCGCGTGCTCTCGATGCTGCTGGCGCTGTGCGCCAAGGCGGTGAAGCGATGAGCACGTTCGCCAGCGACGCATCGCCTCCCCACGGTGGGCAAACATCCCGACCATCCGAACCATTGCAATCACTGCAAGCTTCAAGGAACCGACGCGCCCCCTGGCGTCTCTCATCCCTCTTTCCCGCTTCTTCCATGACCGACGCTTCCACCGCCCCCACCCTCGCCGGCGAAACCATCGACCGCGACCGACTGAAGCGCCTGCTCGCCGACGCACCCGCCGCGCTGCATTTCGAGCAGTGCGACTTCGACGGCACCGACCTGTCCGGCCTCGACCTGCGCCGCGCGAAGTTCGTCGACTGCAGCTTCGCCGAGGCCGTGTTCCGCAAGACCCAGTTGGCCGACAGCCGCTGGATGTCGTGCCGCACGCGCCAGGCCGACTTCGAAATGGCAGACCTCACCGACGCACGCTTCATGGCCTGCGACCTGAACAACACCGGCTGGCACCGCGCCAAGCTGTCGGCCACGCTATTCACCGAGGTCAAGCTCACCGGCGCGCACTTTCACGAAGCGCAGGTGCTCGGCATCGGCTTTCACGATTCGCTGCTGTCCGGTGCCGACCTGCGCGGCATGTCGTTTCGCAAGCAGACGCTGGAGCGGCTCGACTTCTCCGACGCCGACCTCGGCGGCTGCGACTTTCGCGACGCCGTGTTCGAAGGCGGCAGCCTGCGCGACGCCAACCTGAAGAACGCACGCTTCGACGGCGCCGACCTGCGCTCGGTCGACCTCGGCGGCCTGCGCATTGCGCACGTGGCGCAGTTCTTCAAGGGCGCCATCATTTCCTCCGACCAGGCCGCCACGCTGGTCAGCGAGCTCGGCATTCGCGTGATGTGAGCGAAAGGTATTTGTTCTCCCGATGAAAGATGAAATTCGCGACACCGGCGCCGAGCTCTCGCGCTTTCGCCGCCGCCTGCTGGTCATTGGCGGAGTGGTGCTCTTCGGCTTCGGCCTGATCGGCGCGCGCCTGGTCCACCTGCAGGTGGTGCGCTACGACGAGCTGGCCGACCGCGCCGAAAGCAACCGCACCGCCATCGTGCCGATCGTGCCCAACCGCGGGCTCATCGTCGACCGCAACGGCGTGGTGCTGGCGTCCAACTACGCCGCGTACACGCTGGAGATCACGCCGTCGAAGGCCGGCGACATCGCCGCCACCGTCGACGAACTCGCCACGCTGGTGAACGTGACGCCCGGCGACCGGCGCCGCTTCCAGCGGCTGCGCGAAGACTCGCGCAGCTTCGACTCCGTGCCCATCCGCACGCGCCTGAGCGACGAGGAGGTCGCGCGCTTCGCGGCCCAGCGCTATCGCTTTCCGGGCGTGGAGATCAAGGCGCGGCTGCTGCGCAGCTACCCGCACGGCGAGGTGGCCTCGCACGTGGTCGGCTACATCGGCCGCATCAACCAGCGCGAGAAGACCGCGATGGAAGACTGGGACGAAGAAGAGCGCGCCAACTACCGCGGCACCGACCACATCGGCAAGCTCGGCGTGGAGCAGAGCTACGAGCAGGTGCTGCACGGGCAGACCGGCGCCGAGCAGATGGAAACATCGGCCGGCGGGCGTGCCGTGCGCCGCCTTGCGCGCCACGCGGCCACGCCCGGCAACACCGTGATGCTGTCGCTGGACATCAAGCTGCAGAAGCTGGTGGAAGACATGTTCGGCGAGCGGCGCGGCGCGCTCGTGGCCATCGACCCCAAGACCGGCGAGGTGCTGGCCTTCGTGAGCAAGCCCACCTTCGACCCCAACCTGTTCGTCGAAGGCATCGACACCGAGAGCTGGAAGGCGCTGACCGAGTCGCCCGACAACCCGCTGCTGAACCGCGCGCTGCGCGGCACCTACCCGCCGGGCTCCACCTACAAGCCCTTCATGGCGATGGCCGCGCTGCAGACCGGCAAGCGCGCCGCCACCACGGTGGAGAACGACCCGGGCTACTACAACTTCGGCGGGCGCACCTTTCTCAGCCACCGCGGCGGGCTGGGCGGCGTGGACATGCACCGCGCGATCCAGTTCTCGAGCAACACCTACTTCTATTCGCTGGCCACCGAGATGGGCGTGGACCTGATCCACGACTTCATGGCCCCGCTGGGCTTCGGCCAGTTCACTGGCATCGACCTGAAGGGCGAGGTGCGCGGCGTGCTGCCCAGCACCACGTGGAAGCGCAATGCCTACCGCCGCGCCGACATGAAGCAGTGGCACGCGGGCGAGACCATTTCGCTGGGCATCGGCCAGGGCTACAACAGCTTCACCATGCTGCAGCTCGCCTCGGCCAACGCCACGCTGGCCAACGCGGGCGTGCGCTACCAGCCGCACCTGGTGCGGGCCATCAAGGACACGGTAAGCGACCGCGTGGTGCGGCAGGTGCAGCCGCCGCCGCAGGACCTGGGCTATGCGAGGAAGCACGTCGACGTGGTGCGCAACGCCATGGTCGCGGTCACGCAGGGCGGCACCGGCACGCGCGTGTTCGCGGGCGCGGCCTACACCTCGGCCGGCAAGACCGGCACCGCGCAGGCCGTGGGCCTGAGCCCGAAGGCGCGCGCCAGCGGCAAGGCGCTGGACGCCCGCCAGCGCGACCATGCGCTGTACATGGCCTTCGCGCCCGCCGAGAACCCGTCCATCGCGGTCGCGGCCATCGTGGAGAACGCGGGCTTCGGCGCGGCGCACGCGGCGCCCATCGTGCGGCGCGTGTTCGACTACTGGATCGCGGGGCAGTACCCGAACGAGGCCGACATGGCGGCCGTGCGGGCCGGCACGGCGGCGGCGCCCATCGGCAAGCCGCTGCTCGCGAGCGAGGTGCAGATGACCGAGAGCGAAGCGCGCGCGGCGAGCGACGAGGACTCCGCGGCGCTTTGATGCGCAGCCACGGCCACGGCGACGGCGACGGTGACCGCGAACGCAGCATGGGGCCGACAATGTCGGCCTCACTCCCGAAGCCCATCTTGGCCCGCCGCGTCGACCCCTACAGTGTTCGCTTGTTCGTTTCCGCCGCACGGGCGGGCTCCATCGTGCGTGCCGCCGAGCAGGAGCACATCGCGCCCTCCGCGCTCAGCAGGCGCCTGGCCGACCTGGAGCATGCCTTCGGCACGCCGCTGCTCATTCGCTCCCCGCGCGGCGTCGTGCTCACCGATGCGGGCCGGCTGGTGCTGGCGCGCGGCGAGAAAATCGACGAAGACCTGCAGGCCCTGGTGCGCGAAGTGCAGACCGAAGGCGACGAGGTGCGCGGCACGGTGCGGCTCTGCGCCAACATGTCGGCCGTCATCGGCTTCCTGCCGGAGCGGCTGCGCGCGTTCATGGCCGCGTTCCCCGAGGTGCAGGTGTCGCTGCAGGAGCAGAACACGCGCGACGTGATCCGCGCCTGTCTAGACGATCGCGCCGATGTGGGGGTAGGTGTGCACGTGCCGTTGCCCGCGGGGCTGGAGTCGTGGCACTTCGCCACCGACCCGCTGCAGGTGGTGCTGCCGGCCGGCCATGCGCTGGCCGGGAAGCGGGCGATGCGCTTCGCGCAGGCGCTCGAACATCCGCTGATCGGCGTGCACCAGGGCGGCGCCCTTGACCGGTCGCTGCACGAACGCGCCGAGGCGCTGCGCAAGCCCTTCGCGCCCACCGTGTCGGTCAGCAGCTTCGATGCGGTCTGCCGCATGGTCGAGGCGGGCATGGGCATCGCCGTGATTCCGCAGAGCGCCGCCGCGGCCTACGCGGGCAACCCGCGCTTCGTGCGGCGCCCGCTCGACGAACCGTGGGCCCAGCGCGAGCTGCGCATGTTCGCGCTGCGCAAGACGCCGCGGCCGCGCGCGGTCGCGGCGCTGATCGAGCGGCTGCAAGGGTAAGACCCGATCTCGCATTTTGCGAGAGCCCGTCTGCCGCATCGGCGCTTTTCGTGCTGCGGCCTGCCCGTGAAGATGGGGCATGCCAGCCACCTTGCCAGCCAGCGACTCAAGTCCTTCAGCCCTGCTGTTCGCACCGGCCGTTCTCTTCCTGAGCCGGTCGCCCGACACGGTAATGCGCAGCCTGCGCGGCGAGCGCGTTCCGCTCGCCGAGGCGCGCCCCTTGCGCGACGACATCTCGACCGACGAGATCACGCCACTGCCCATCCTCACGCACTACGACGACACGCTCGGTCGCTATCCGTACACCGGTTTCAGGGCGGGCGACGCGACGCCCATCGGCACAGACGCCATTCGCACCCACGGCGTGGAAGTGGTGGTGGCCGGCACGCGCTACGGCAAGGGGTCTTCGCGCGAGCACAGCCCGGCGGCGGAGAAGTGGGCCGGCGTGCGGCTGGTGATTGCCGAGAGCTTCGAGCGCATCTACCGGCAGAACGCCGACAACATCGGCCTGTTCACCTCGACCGACTTCGGGCTGGTCGAACGCATCCAGGCCGGCGAGGCGATCACGCTCGACGAGCTGGTGGCCGGCCGCGACGCGCTGGCCGCAGCCATCCTGCGAAGCGGCGGGCTGCTTCGCTTCGGCCAGCGGTTCATGCGTGACATCACGGCCGTGCGCGATGAAGCGGGGCGGGCTGATGAGGCGGGCCGGCCCGGTGCACCGGCAGAACGCCCTCGCACCCTGTTCGAAAAGATCGTGGCCCGCCATGCTCTGGCCACCGAGCTGACCGAGGCGCACCCCGCGGCCGGCGACGGCGCCTTCGTGCGCGCCGACTGGCGCTTCATTCACGAGTACTACACCGGCATGGCCGCGCACATGCTGCACGCCACCTTCGGCCGGCCGCTGGCGTTGCGCGATCCGGCCTCGGTCATCGTGTTCGAAGACCACACCTCCTATGTCGAGGAAAGCCCCGCGCACGTGCGTGCCGGGCTGGTGCCCAACGTGCACCGCATGGTCGAGGCGCAGCGCGACTTCGCGGCCACCTATGCGTTGCGCTCGCACCGCACGCTGACAGAGGCCGAGGCAGAGGTGGACGTGGCCAATGACGGTGGGCGCAACGTGGCGGGCATCTCGCATGCGATGGTGTCCGAGCACTACGCGCTGCCTGGCCAGCTCGTCGTCGGCACCGATTCGCACACGCCGCACAGCGGCGCCCTCGGTTGCGTGGCCTTCGGCGTCGGCACCACCGACATGGCCAACGCCTTCGTCACAGGCGCCGTGCGGCTCACGGTGCCGCAGTCGCTGCGCGTCGTGCTCGAGGGCCGCGTGCCGGTGGGCGTCACGGCCAAGGACATCGTGCTGCACCTGCTCGCGCAGCCGTTCATCCGCGGCGGTGGCGGCGTGGGCAAGGTGTTCGAGTTCTGCGGCGAGGCCGTCGCGGCGCTGGGCACCGACGAGCGCGCCACGCTCACCAACATGACGGCCGAGCTCGGCGGCTTTACCGGCATCGTCGCACCCGATGCGGAAACCGTGCGCTTCCTGCGCGAGCGCCGCGGCATCGACGTGGCGCTCGCGCCATGGATGCACAGCGACGAAGGCGCCGACTACGCCCACACCCTGCGCGTCGATTGCGCGCGCGTGCCGCCGATGGTGGCGCGCCCGGGCGACCCCGGCAACGGCCTGCCCCTGGCGCAGTTGCAGGCGCAGGTGGAGGCCCCCGTGCGCATCGACATCGCCTATGGCGGCTCGTGCACCGCCGGCAAGCGAGAAGACTTCGCGCACTACCACGCGGTGCTGCGCTGGGCCGCCGACCGTGGCCTGAAGGTGGCGCCCCACGTGCAGCTCTTTCTGCAGTTCGGCACCACCGCCGTGCGCGACCACTGCATTGCGCAGGGCTACATGGACGCCTTCGAGAAAGTCGGCGCGCGCATGCTGCAGCCCTCGTGCGGCGCCTGCGGCAACTGCGGCCCCGGCGGTTCCGCGGCGCCGGAGCAGGTCAGCGTGAGCGCCATCAACCGCAACTTTCCCGGCCGCGGCGGGCCGGGCCAGGTGTGGCTCGCGAGCCCGCCGACCGTGGCGGCCAGCGCCATCGCCGGCGAGCTCGTGTCGTTCGAGACGCTGCAGCAACGCCACGCCTGAGCGCACAGATCAACAACAAGGAGACAAGCCCATGAACCCCCCGATGTCACGCCGCGCCGCGCTGGCGGCGCTGCTCGCCTGCAGTTGCATCAACGCGGCCCATGCCGAGAAAGACACGCAAGACAAGCCGCTTCGTATGGTCGTGCCGCTGGCCGCGGGCTCCACCGTGGACGCCGTCGCGCGCGCCATCGCGCCGGCTTTCGGCAAGGCCACCGGCCACCCGGTGGTGGTAGAGAACCTCGTGGGCGCCGGCGGCATTCCGGGCACCGCCCAGATCGTGAAGGCGCCGAAAGACGGGCTCACGCTCGGCATGATCTCGTCGAACCACGTGATCAACCCCGGCATCTACAAGACCATGCCGTACGACACCCTGAAGGACATCACGCCCATCGCCGTGCTGGCCACCGTGCCGCTGGTGCTGGTGGTGAACCCGGCGCTGCCGGTGCGCGACGTGAAGGGCTTGCTGGCCTATGCCAAGGCCAACCCCGGCAAGCTCAACTACGGCTCGGCCGGCAACGGCAGCACCCTGCACCTGGCGGGCGAACTGCTCATCAGCGAGACCGGCATCGACATGAAGCACGTGCCCTACCGCGGCACCGGACCGCTCATCACCGACATGATCGGCGGGCAGGTGCAACTGGGTTTCGTTTCCATCTCGCAGGTCGGCCCGCAGGTGAAGGCGGGCACCTTGCGCGCGCTGGCCGTGTCGACATCGGCGCGTTCCGCGGCGCTGCCCGACGTGCCGACGGTGGCCGAGGCGGGCGTGCCGAAGTACAGCTTCGATGCATGGATTGCGCTGATCGGCCCGGGCGGGCTGCCGAAGACCGTGGTCGACAGCGACTACGCGGCAGTGAAGGCCGCGCTCGCATCGCCGGAGGCGCAGACAGCCTTCGCGGCGCAGGGGCTCACGCTTCTGGACACGGGGCCCGACCTGGCGCCGGCATTTTTCAAGGCTGAACTGGCGAAGCACCAGAAGCTGGTGAAGCAGTCGGGTGCGACGCTGGATTGAGGTCCGTCGCCGAACCGCGTAACCTGCCGCTCATGCGCACCATCAACATCTGCCTGCCCGATGCAATGAAGTCCTTTGTAGATGAACAAGTGGCGCGACGCGCACATGAAACCGGCAGCGATTAAGTGCGAGCGCTGATTCAAAAGGATCAAGACAGAGTGCAGTTGCGTGCGCTGCTTCTGCAGAGCGCCGTGTCGGCACCGGCGACGGCGGCCGATTCAGCCTACTTCCTGTCCTTGCGAGACAGGATCAGGAAGGCCAGCGGCCGGGTGGGCACGACGCGATAGGCTCGCGCTGAAAAAGCCACGCGCCCCGCCTCCCCTCAGAACTTGTACCGCGCAATCACCTGCGCGCTGCGCGGCGCCCCGTACGTGCCCGAGTACCACCAGCCCGACATCGAGGCGATGTACTTGCGATCGAACAGGTTCTGCACATTGAGCGTCAGCGACAGCTTGTCGTTGACGTCGTAGCGGGCCATCAGGCTGGCCACGGCATACGCGTTTTGTCGTGCGGTGACGGTGCGGTCGATCTGCCAGGCATTGCCCGTGTAGCTGATGCCGCCGTTCCACTCCACGCCGCCGCCCAGCGTCACCCGGCGCCACTCGCCGGGCAACCGGTAGGTGGTCCACAGGCGGGCCATCTGGCGCGGGAAGGTGGTGTTGATGCGCTGGCCGGTCGCGTCCTTGGAGGCGCTGTAGTTGTACGAGGCCGTCAGGTTCCAGTCGCGGGTGAGCGCGCCGGTGAGTTCCAGGTCGATGCCCTGCGTCTTCGCACCCTTCACGGCGCGCGAGGCGGTGGCGGTGGTGCCGGGAATGAAGTGGCCCTCGTCCGGTTCTGAAATGTTGTCCTGGCGGATCTGGTAGACGGCGGCGCTGCTGGTCACGCGGCCGTCGAGAAAGCTGCTCTTCACGCCGGCTTCGTAGGTGTTGCCCTCCTGCGCGGCCAGCAGGTTGCCGTTGCGGTCGAGCGCGCTCTGCGGGTTGTAGATGGTGGCAAAGCTCGCGTAGAGCGTGTGGGTGGGGTTCAGCTCGTACACCAGGCCGGCATAGGGCGTGAACTTGCTTCGCTCGGACGACGGCGAGGTCGTGTGGTAGCCGGCGGTGGTGTCGGTGATGTAGTCGCTGTCGTAGTCCAGCAGCTTGCCGCCCACGATGAGCTTGAGCTGGTCGCTCAGCTGGAAGCGGCCCGCGCCGTAGATGCTCTTCTGGCGGCGCGTGCTGTCGAAGGTGACGAAGCGCTCGCCGAATACGGGGTTGTCGGCCCGGTTCCAGCTGTACACGTTGACGGCCGCACCATTGATGCCCGTGATGTCGAAGCTGCCGTTGGTCAGGCTGCGGAAGTCGGTGTAGTCGATGCCGATCAGCGCCTCGTGCTGGCGCCCGAACAGGGTGAACGGGCCGCTCAGCTTCAGGTCGACGGTCTTGTTGTGCAGGTCGTAGTCGCGGCGCTCGCTGTTCAGGCGCAGGCCGTCGCCGGTGAACTTGTCGAACAGGCTGCTGTTGACCGCCAGGTAGGTGGAGTCTTCGCGCTGTTTGGAGCGCAGGTAGTTGGCCGAGAGCTTGAGCTTCCAGTCGTTGGCGAACGACTGCTCCAGCGTGAGGAAGCCGCTGGTGGAATTGGTGTTGAAGCGGTTGTTGCGCCCGGCGCCGCTGAAGGACACGGGAAAATCGGCCTGCTCGCCGCTGCTGTTGAACAGCGGGTAGCCCAGGTACGACAGCGATCCGCGCGAGCGGTTCTCCTGGCGGTCGATGCCGGCGGTGAGCTTCAGCGATGAAGTCAGGTCGGCCTCGACCACGCCGTAGAGCACGTCCTTCTTCTTGCTGTAGTTGTCGATGTAGCTGTCGCCCTGCTGGTGCAGCGCGACCATGCGCCCGCGCACGCTGCCCGATGCGTTCAGCGGGCTCGACAGGTCGAGCACCGCGCGGCGATCGCCCCACGAACCGACGCTGGCTTCGACCGAGCCCTGGAAGGCGGCGGTGGGCTTCTTGCGCACCATGTTGATGATGCCGGAGGGGTCGCCCGCGCCCGTGGTCAGGCCCGAGGCGCCGCGCAGCACCTCGACGCGGTCGTACAGCGCCATGTCGGCGATGCTTTGCGAGGGCAGGGCGTCCAGCCCCAGGAACTCGGTGTGGGTGCTGACGCCGTCGAGCTGGTAGTTGGTGATGGCGTAGCCGCGCGCGCTGGCCGCCGAGCGCTCGGTGCCCAGCACCGAGGTCGAGATGCCCGGCGTGCGCGCCAGCACCTGGTTGATGCTGGTGAGGTTCTCGTCCTCGATGCGCTGCTGCGTCATCACGCTGATGGACTGCGGCGTGTCCTTCAGGCTCAGGTTGAGCCCGGTGGCCGCGACGCTGGGGCCGCGCGCGGCGTAGCTGCCGGTGCCTTCGGTGGTGCCGCTGCGGTCGGCGTCCGCGATGACGCGCACTTCGGCCAGCGTCGAGCCCGCGTCCGATGAGGAAGACGGGGCTGCCGCTGCGGTGGCGACCACGGTCAGCGTGCCGCCCGGCGTCTGCGCCAACGCCAGCCCGCTGCCCGCGAGCGCCTGCTGCGCGGCCTGCGCCACGGTGAAGCGGCCCTGCACGGCGTGGGCGCGGCGCCCGGCCACCAGGGCGGGGGCGGCGCTGATGCTTCGCCCGCCCTGGCGAGCGATGCGCGCGAGCACGATGCCCATGTCGTCGGCCGGCAGGTTCCAGGCCATGGCGCCGTCGACCGCCGTGCGTGAATCGGGTGAAGCGGGCAGGGTCTGCGCGAACGCCGCGGTGCTGCAAGCGAGCAGGGCGGCCAGCGCGAGGGCGGCTTGGCGCAGGGGCACTGGCGAACGTTGGGACGGGCGTTGGGGCAGGCGCTTGGCGGACGGAAGAAGGGGCAGTGTCACGTCGGACATCCTCGAATCGGTGCGGTTGATCGGTGCGTTCAACCCTGTATGTCCCGCGAGGGGTCGCAAACCCGTCAGGCCGTCGCTGTAGATGCAGTGCCGACGCAGTACCGAGGCGTTTTTTCAGCTGCCGCGCACGTCCACGTACACCACCCAGTCGCCCCAGCGGCGCACGCGCAGCGGCAGCGTGTCGACCAGCGCCTGCAGCACCTCCATCGGCCGGTCCAGCGGATAGACGCCGTAGACGCCGACGCGCGCGGCCTCGGGGCTGGCGCGCAGGATGGCGGGCGTGTACGGGCGCAGCGCGTCGAGCACGTCGGCCAGCGGCTGGTCGTGCACCTCGAGCACGCCGGTGGACCAGGCGCTCGGGTCGGTGCGCGTGTCGGTCAAGGGCTCCACGCGGTCGGCCTGCAGCCATGCGCTGCGGCCTTCGGCCAGGTCGGTGGGAGCCATGCGAACGTCTTCCCGCATCGGCATCAGCCGTACGCTGTGTTCCAGCACCGACACCAGCGTGCGTCCCTCGTCCTGCCGCACCATGAAGCGCGTGCCCAGCGCGCGCACGCTGCCCTGCGCGCTCTGCACCACAAAAGGCCGCTGCGCTTCGGAAGCGACCTGCACGATGAGCGCGCCCGCGCGCAGCCGCACCAGGCGCTGCGTGGGGCTGAAGTGCAGGTCGGCGGCCGAGCGTGCGTCCAGCAGCACGTCGCTGCCGTCGTCCAGAACGAAGCGCCTGCGCTCGGCGGTGCCGGTGTGCAGGTCGGCGGACCACGCCATCAGCGGCGCGCGCCGGTCGGCCCACAGCGCACTGCCGCCCGCGGCGCCCAGCAGCGCCACCGTGGCACCGCCGAGCAGGGCGCGGCGGCGGGTGCGGTGGTCGGGTGGCGGCGCGCTCAGGGCGCGCACGCCGGTAGGCGCGTGGCCGCCGGTTTGCAGCTGGTTCAGCGCGGGCGCGATGCGCTGGTCGAGCCGCTGTTGCAGCGTGGCCCACGCGGCGGCGTGCGCGGGGGCGGCGGCGAGCCAGTGGGCGAAGGCACGGCGGTCGCTGTCGCTGCCGTGGCCCGAGTCGAGCCGCACCAGCCAGTCGATGGCCTGCTCGGTCACGGCGTCGAGCTGCGGCGGCGTGGCGTGCGCCGGCACCTCAGGCATCGGCCTGCGCCGGGCAGGTGTACAGGTGCACGATGGCCTGCTTGACGTAGCGCTCCACCGAGGTGATCGACACGTCCATGCGCGCCGCGATCTCGCCGTGCGCCAGCCCTTCGAGCTGGCGCAGCAGGAAGGCCTCGCGCACCTTGGGCGGCAGGCCGTCGAGCCAGCGGTCCAGCGTTTCGATGGCTTCGCGCACCAGCGCATAGGCCTCGGGCGACGGCGCCAGCTCTTCGGGCTGGGCCGCGAGCGCATCGAGCCAGGCGCGCTCCAGTTCGCGGCGGCGCCAGAAGTTGTAGAGCACGCGCTGCGCCAGCGTGGTCAGGTAGGCGCGCGGCTCGCGGATGGCCTGCGTCTGGCCGCCCACGATGACGCGCACGAAGGTGTCCTGCGTCAGGTCCGCGGCCGTGTGGCCGTCACCCAGCCGGCGCCGCAACCAGCCTTGCACCCAGTCGCGATGCTCGCGGTAGAGCGCGTCGATCGGGGCTGCGGCAGCGGGGGAGGACATGAAAACAGGGGTGAGTCAATGAGAATTACTCTCATTCTAGCCCGCGCTGCCATGGTGGCCGGCACCCCCGGCGACCCCGAGAACACAGCCCCGGTCGCACAATGCGGCCATGACCCAACAACCGATGAACCCGGTGAACCCCGTGAGAGCCGTCGCCTTGCCCGCCGAAAGCGACATCGCCCACCTGTTCGGCGATGCGCATCTGGCCGACGCCTTCGCGATCACGCTGCCGGCCGGTGCGCCGCAAGACACCGAGCTGCTGGCGCGCGCGGTGTTCGGCAACCCGGCCCCGTGGTTTCGTGCGCTGCTGGCCTGCAGGGACGCCATCGTCGCGCCGTTCGGCATCAAGACCGCGGCGAAGATTCGCCGCGAACTGGGCGGCGACGCCTCGGCCACGCACATCGACTTCTTTCCCATCGTGGCGCGCCACCGCAACGAACTCATCCTCGGTGAAAACGACCGGCACCTGGACTTCAGGGCCTCGGTGCTGCAGCGCGCCACCGCCGGCGGCGCGGGGCGCGAGCTGGTCGCGACCACGGCCGTGCATTGCCACAACCCGTTCGGCCGCGTCTACCTCTTCGTGATCACGCCCTTCCACCGGCTGGTGGTGCGCTCCTTCCTGGCGCGCGCCGCGGCGCGAGGGTGGACGGGCGCCTGACCGGTATCTGTATCTATATCTATATCTAGCAAGCAGGGACGACGCTCAGCCGCGGTACAGCGCATCCTGAATGCGCTCCAGGTCCGGCGGCTTCGCAAAGTGCGCGTCGAAGCCCGCCGAGCGCGCCTTGTCGCGGTCCGACTCCTGGCCGTAGCCCGTCAGCGCGAGCAGCACCATGCCTTGCCAGCGCGCGTCCGCGCGCACGCGCCGCGCCAGGTCGTGCCCGCTCATGCCCGGCAGGCCCACGTCGAAGATGCCTGCGTCGAAAAGCGCCGACTGCGCTTGCAACAGCTCCAGCGCGCGCTCCGCGCTGTCGGCGGTGCTCACGTCGTGGCCTTCCAGCGTGAACCAGTCGGCCAGCACCACCAGCGCGTCGCGGTTGTCGTCGACCAGCAGCATGCGCAGCCGCGGGCGGGTGTCGGCGCTGGCGCTGGCTGCAGGCAGCGGCAACGCGGCCTCGGTGCGTGCCAGCGGCAGCCGCACGGTGAAGGTGCTGCCCTGCCCGGGCCCGGCGGAGTGCGCCTCGATGGTGCCGCCGTGCAGCCGCGTCAGGCTGTGCGCAATGGCCAGGCCCAGCCCGAGCCCGCCCGCGGCGCGCTGCAGCTGCTGCTCGCCCTGCACGAAACGCTCGAACACCTGCGACAGCAGCGCGGGCGCAATGCCGATGCCGGCGTCGGCCACGGTCAGCTCCGCGTGCCCGTCGTGCGTGCGCAGCGCGATGTCGATGCGCTCGTCGGGCTGGGTGAACTTGGCGGCGTTGTTCAGCAGGTTGCCCACGATCTGCGCGAGCCGCAGCGGGTCGCCCTGCACGCTCACCGGCGCGTCGGGCAGCAGCACATGCGGCATCTGCCCGCGCGCCTGCAGGGCGGGCAGGGTGAGCTCCAGTGCCTTGGCCACCGTGTCGCGCAGGTCGACGCGCTCGGGCCGCAGCACGATCTTTCCGGACACGATGCGCGAGATGTCGAGCAGGTCGTCGACGAGCCGCGACAGGTGCCTGACCTGCCGCTCGATGATCTGCCGCTCGCGCGGAAACGCCGCCGGGTCGCGCCGCTCGATGAGCGTGAGCGCCAGCGAAATGGGGGCCAGCGGGTTGCGCAGCTCGTGGCCCAGCATGGCCAGGAACTCGTCCTTGGCCTTGCTGGCCACCTCGGCCTGCGCCTGGGCCTGGCGCGCGCGGGCCAGCAGGCGCACGTTGTCCAGCGCCAGCGCCGCGCGCTGCGCCAGCTCGCCGATGAGCGCGCCGTCTTCCGGCCCGAAGCGGCGCTTCGAGCGGTCCTGCAGGATGGCCATGGCGCCGATGGTGCGGCCGCGCGCCACCAGCGGCACCACGCAGCCCGCGGTAATGCCCAGCCCCTGCACGAAGTCGCGCAGCTGCGGGTGCGCGTTGTCGAGCAGGCCGGGCTCGTCGAGGTTGTGCAGAAAGGTCTGGCCGGTGGCAATCGCCCACGGAAAAAAGCCGGGGACGTCGGCCGGCGCTTCGCGCGTGCCCACCATGGCTGCGATCTGCGCGCCGCGCGCGGGGTCGGCATGGTGTGTGAGCTTGCGCTGCAGCACGTCGTGTTCGTCGAGCAGGTCGATGCGGCACAGGTCGGCCACCTCGGGCACGATCACCTCGGCAATGGCGTGCAGCGTGGAGTCTTCCTCGAGCGAGCGCGACAGCGCGGCGCTGGCGCTCACCAGGCGCTCCAGCCGCCGTTGCGCGCCCTGTGCCGAAGTGCGGGCGTCGCGCTCGGCCCCGAGCAGGCGCTCGCGTTCCACCTCGTGCCGCTGGCGCTGGGTGGCGGCCGAGGTCAGCGCGTTGCCCACGGCGTCGACCTCGGCGATGCCCGAGCGCACGTCGCTCACCGGCTGGCCCAGGCCGAGCGCGTCGGCGTTCTGGCGCAGCCGCGCCATCGGGCGCGTGATGGCGCGCGACATCCACCAGGCGGCCAGGGCGCCCAGCAGCAGCGAGAACAGCAGTCCGCTGCCGTAGGCGATGAGCGTGCGGCGCATCGCGTCTTCGGCGACCGCCGTGGGGGCGCCCAGCGCCACCGTCCAAGGCGCGAAGTCCAGCCGCGACACGGCCGTCTGCACGTGCGTGCCGTCCACGTTGCGCGTGCTGCCGACGAACTCCTGGCGGTCGCGGCGCGAGCCGAGCAGCGCCTTCAGCGAGTCGCTGGGCGCCTGGCCCCTAAAACGCGCGTCTTCGCGCGAGCGCGCCACGCGCAGGTCGTTGGAGTCGAACACCGAGGCCGCCCAGCCCTCGGGCACGCGCTGGCGCATCAGCACCGCGTGAATGGCCTCGGGCCGCACGATGGCCGTGAGCACGTAGCGCACCTCGCCGTTGCGCACCACCGGCACGCGCACCGCGAAGGCCGGGTTGCCCCGCGGCCCGGGCGTGAGCGGGCCGACCGCGGGCTGCCCGTTGTGCACCACCTGGGCCAGGCTCGCGGCCTCGACCACGTTCTCGCCCGTGCCGGTGACGGCGCCTTCGGTGCTGAAGATGACCTTGCCGTTGGGCGCCACCAGCAGCACGCCGCGCCACTCCGGATGCGAGGCGCGCAGCGCCTTCGACAGCAGCAGCGCGTCGACCAGGCCCGAAGACTCCGGCGCGCCCAGCGGCTCCGTCAGCGCCAGCGCCTGCAGCGCGGCCACGGTGAGGCGCAGTTCGCTGTCCACCGCCGTGGCCAGCGCGCGCGCCACGCCGAGCGTGGAGGTCTGCGTCTGCTGGCGCTGCCCCTGCAGCAGCCCGTGCAGCGCGAAGCCGCAGACGACGGCCAGCGGCAGCAGCGCCGCGGAGGCAACCAGCAGGAGGCGGGCCGACAGGGTGGGGGTGCGAATGGACAACACGGGGCGAGGACGGCAGGAGGGCAGAAAGGCCAGGGCGTGGGGTGGCGGGCTCGAAGAGCCGACATTGTGGCGTGGCCCGGGCCGTTTCATGCGGTCGGCACGGCGTCGGCACCGCGTCGGCACTGCGTCGGCACTGCGTCGGCACTGCGTCGGAATCCCGCCGAGATTTCGCTGAATGCCGCCGAAAGCGGCGGCGTCATCACCCGGACGCGCCCTTTGCCTACATCCCCGCGCGCGCGAAAGCCCGAGCGTGGCTGCCATGAAACTTGCCGTCTACATCGTCGAGGACGAACCGCTGATCCAGGACAGCCTGAAGGTCGTCATCGAGGGCTACCTGCGCGCCGAGGTGATGGGCGCGGCGCCCTCGGAGGCCGAGGCGGTCGCGTGGTTGCGCGCCAACGACGGCGCCTGGCACCTGCTGGTGGTCGACCTGAACCTGGCGCAGGGCTCGGGGCTGGGCGTGCTGGCGGCGGTGGCCGGCGCACGCGTCGAAGACGCCAGCAACGGCGATGGCAACGGCAAGCGCAGGGGCAAGGCGCGGGTGAAGGGCGTGGTCGTGGCGCTGACCAACGCGGCCTCCGCCGGCAACCGGGCCGAATGCCTGCGCCTGGGTGCGGACGCGGTGTTCGACAAGGCGGCGGAGATCAACCAGTTCCTCGCGTACTGCGAGAAGAAGATACCGGGCGCGATGGCCTGAAGCCCGCCGCGAGGCCGCCCCGCATGCGCGCTGCATGCGCGCTGCCTCCGAGCCCGGGCCGGCCAGATGTAGCAGCGCTGTTTCAACTGCGCCCATGCCGGCGGGCTCCAGGTGGGGTTTGAACGGAGGCCCCCTGCGCCGCGCCAATGAGAGCATCACGGCGCAACTCAGGAAAAGACGATGAACCACCGGATTGCCTCTTTCGCCGCGCTGCTGGCCACCGCCGTGCTCGCCGCCTGTTCGCAGGTGCCGCAGACCTACACCGAGAAAGCCACCGCGCAAGCCACCGCCAACGCGCAGCCCGGTGCGCGGCGCTCGCCGGCGCAGACGCTGCCCACGCCGACCAACGACGTCAGTCCGCAGATGCAGGCGCTGATCGGGGCGCCGTATCCGGCGCACTTCAACGCCGAGCCCAAGAACGCCGCCGAGTGGAAGGCGCTGGTCAACAGCCGCGCCGCACCGGTGATTGCCGCGATTCCGGCGCTCAAGCAGAAGCTGGGCGTGAGCGTGCTGCCCACCAAGATCGCCGGGGTGAACGTGTTCGTCGTCACGCCCAACAAGTTCGCGCCGGGCAACGAGCGGCGCCTGCTGATGCACGTGCACGGCGGCGGCTACGTGTTCGGCCCCGGCGAGGCGGCGCTGCCCGAGGCCATGCTGCTCGCGAGCATCGGCGGCTACAAGGTGGTGTCGGTCGACTACCGCATGCCGCCCGACTACCCGTACCCCGCGGCCATGGACGACGCCATGGCGGTGTGGAAGGAGCTGCTCAAGACCAACCGCGCGCGCGGCATGGGCGTGTTCGGCACCTCCACCGGCGGCGCGATGACGCTGGCGCTGGTGCTGCGCGCCAAGGCCGAGAACGTGCCGCTGCCCGCGGCCATCGCGCCGGGCACGCCGTGGTCCGACATCGCCAAGATCGGCGACACCTACCAGACCAACGAGTGGGTCGACAACATCCTCGTTACCTGGGACGGCTGGCTCGGCCGCGCCGCGCTGCTCTACGCCGGCGGACGCGACCTGAAAGACCCGCAGCTCTCGCCCATCTACGGCGACTTCAAGGGCTTTCCGCCGGCCATCCTGACCACCGGCACGCGCGACCTGTTCCTGTCGAACACCGTGCGCACGCACCGCAAGCTGCGCCGCGCCGGCGTCGAGGCCGAGCTGAACGTGTACGAAGGGCAGTCGCACGCGCAGTACGGCATCAACCCCGATGCGCCGGAAACGCGAGAAGCATTTGGCGATATCGCGCGTTTCTTCGACAAGCACCTGGGGCGCTAGCGGGCATGGCGCATCGATACTCGGTCGCCACCCAACGACCGACGACGCATGCCCACGCCCACATCATCTTCAGCACCACCCCCCGCGCCCTCGTCCACGGACGCCGTCGACCGACTGAAGAACGACCTCGCATCTGAAGTGCGCAAGGGCGTCGACCTGGCCCTGTCGCACGGCCCGCTGCGCCGCGGCAAGGGCATGGTCAGCGGCATGGTCGCGCTGGTGCTGGCCAACTTCAGCATGCTGGCCGTGCTGATGTTCCAGTTTCCCGCCTTCCTCAGCACGCCCAAGGTGCGCGAAGTGTTGAGCTTCGACGCCATGCGCGGCGTGCTGCTGGCGGCCATGGTGCTGTGCGGCGCGCTGGCGCTGACCAACATCGTCTTCAACCGCGTGCGGCGGCTGTCGGCCTGGGCGCTGTTCTGGCTGGCGGTGGCGGTGGTCGGCTCGCAACTGGGCGTGAGCACGGCGGGGCAGGGCTGGCTGCCGGCGAGCGCGGTGCCGCTGCCCGCGAACATGCCCTACCTGGGCGTCGACTGGTTCATCTTCGACCTGCTGGCGACCACGCTGCTGTTCACCACCATCGAGAAGCTCAGGCCGCTGCGCGCCGACATGCCGGTGTTTCGCAAGGGGTGGCAAACCGATTTCATGTACTTCGTGACCGGCCACCTGCTGGTGGGGCTCACGCTGTTCCTGGTCTACGCCATTCTTTATGGCGCGACCGGCATGTTCGCTGGCGTGCACCCGGTCGCGCAGGACACGCTGCGCGGCTGGTTTCGAAACCTGCCGTTCGGCTGGGCGCTGTTGCTGCTGATGTTGATCACCGACTTCGCGCGCTACTGGCTGCACCGCTTCTATCACCAGACCGCCATCGGCTGGCGGCTGCATTCCATTCACCACAGCGCCGAGCACATGGACTGGATCTCGGGCAGCCGCACCCACGGCGTGGAGACCGTGCTGTCGACCGTGGTCATTCTTGCGCCCGCGTTCCTGCTGGGCTTTTCGCAGAGCGTGATCAACGTGTACATCGTCATCGCGGGCGTGCAGGCGGTGTTCAACCACACCAACGCGTCGGTGCGGCTGGGGCTGCTGCGCTACCTGGTCGTGACGCCCAACTTCCACCACTGGCACCACAGCCGCGATGCGGAGGGCCTGGACCGCTGCTACGCCGCGCACTTCGCGTTCTGGGACTACCTGTTCGGCACCGCGGTGAAGACCGACAGGAACAAGGTCTGGCCCGACAACTACGGCGTGGTGGGCGGCTATGTGCCCGAGGGGTTCTGGCGGCAGCAGCTGTATCCGCTGACGTGGTCGGGGCGGTGGACGGATGAGCACGGGGTGGCGCATCGGGAGAACCGCTGAAAGATTCCGTTCCCGGCAAGGTCGAGGACGGTCGCGTCTGTCGCCCGGCGCATCCCGCATTGCCCTTCGCCAGATACCTGCCGACCCCTGCGAAACAGGTCCATGATCGGCGTCTCATGACCCCGTGGCGTTCGCTCGTTCCGCTCTCGCTCGCGTGCCTGTGCACCCTGGCCAGCGCGGACATGCCCGCCCAGCCGAGCAACCTGAGCCCTGAAGAGCGCGCCTGGATCGCCGGCCGCCCCGTGGTGCGTATCGCGATCGCCTCCGACGCCAAGCCGGTGCAGTACATGGAAGGCGGCGAGCTCAAGGGCATCGCCTCCGAATACCTGAAAGTGCTCGAGCAAAAAAGCGGGGCGGAGTTTCGCTATGTCGCGGTCGACAGCAACGAAGCCGGCGCCGACATGATGCGGCGCGGCCAGGCGGATGCGATGTCTCTCATGCGCGCGGTCGGCGCGCCGGTGCAGGAGCAGGGCCTGCTCTACACCCGCACGCGCATCGGGTTCCCCTTGATGGTGGTCACCCGGGCGGGGGAGCGGTTCATTGCCGGCATTCCGGAGCTGAACGGAAAGAAGATCGCCACGGCCCTGCATCCGTTCATCGACACATTGCGCGCCGAGCTGCCGGATTCGACATTGACCGAGTACCGCTCGGCCCTCGACCTGCTCACGGCCGTTGCGAACGGCAGCGCGGACGTGGCCGTGGCCACGCAGCTGAACACGCTGCCCTACCTGTATCGCCGCTTCAAGGGCGTGCTGCAGATATCGGGGGTGCTGTCGGAGTACTCGAGCCAGTACGTGCTGGCCGTCAGGCAAGACGAGCCGGTGATGTACGCGGTCTTGCAGAAGTCGATCTTCTCTGTCAGCGGCGAAGAGCTGGCGCAGGTCTACAGCCGCTGGCTCGAGGCCGACGCCTTCGACACCCCCTCTTTCAAGGCGCTCGCCAGCGAGTACATGACCGAGTTCCTGCTGCTGGCGTTGATCGCCTTGCTGTTGGCGGGGCTCGTCTACCAGGCGCACCGGCAGCGCCTGCGCGCGATGCGCAACGAGGGCGAGAAGGCGCGCTTCCTGGCGGTGATGAGCCACGAGGTGCGCTCGCCGATGAACGCCATCCTCGCGGCCGTCGAGCTGCTGGAGCGCACGCCGCTCACCCGCGCGCAACGGCGCCTGGCCGGCATGGCGGACAGGGCCGGCCGCGCGCTGCTCGGGCTGCTGGACGACGTGCTCGACTATTCCCGGCTCGAGGCGCGCCAGCTGAAGCTGTCGCTCGCGCCGGTGGACGTCACCGCCTTCGTGCACCAGGTCGCGCAGCTGCATCGCGCCGACGCCGATGCGAAGCAGCTCGCGCTCACCGTGCACACCGCGGCGGACGCGTGCTGGTTGCTGCTGGACGAGGCGCGGGTGGCGCGCGTGTTGAACATCCTGCTGTCGAACGCGGTGAAGTTCACCGAGGTCGGCGGCATCGATGTTCGCGTGGGCTGCGTGCCCAGCGACGCACGCGGCGAGGGGCAAGGCAAGGTGCAACTGGCCCTCTCCGTGGCCGACACCGGCATCGGCATCGTGGCTCACAACCAGGCACGGCTGTTCGAGCCCTACGCGCAGGCGGCCAACACCTACAAGCGCTCAGGCGGCACCGGCCTGGGGCTGGCGGTCTGCCGCGAACTGGCTTTGCTGATGGGCGGCACGCTGTCTCTGGCAAGCGAAACGGGCAAAGGCACGACGGTGACCTTGTCGCTGCGCGCGCAGATTGCGCAGAGCGCGCCGGGCCCGGTCGAGCCGCCATCGGATCTGGATGCGCACACGCCTTCTCCGGCCGGCACGCTTGCCGCGGCTTCATCAATCTCCGCAGTGCGCATCCTGCTGGTCGAAGACGCACCCGCGAACCAGGAAGCGATTCGCGCCCAGGTGCGCGGCTTCGGTTGCACGTTGCGCGTGGCCGCCAACGGCGCGCAGGCACTGGCTGCATTCGCCGACGAGCGCTTCGACCTGGTGCTCATGGATTGCGAGCTGCCCGGCCAGGACGGCTACGCAGTGGCGAGCGCCCTGCGGCGCATGGAGATCGCGCCCGTGCGCGCGCCCATCCTCGCCATTTCGGCCACGACCGGCACCGCGCACACCGAACGCTGTTTCGACGCGGGCATGGACGGCGTGCTGGGCAAGCCCATCGGCCTGGCCAAGCTGCGCAATGCCATCGAGCTGTGGTGCGACGTGAGCCTGGCGCCGGCAACGGACGTCGTGACGTCGAACGAAGCGGTTGAAGAGGTGGGCAAACTGCCGCAAGTGCGCGATGCCTTGTCGCGCGATGTGCGCGACCTGCTGCGCGCCGTGGCATTGCGCGATGCCGACGCCGCGTTGCGCGCTGCGCACCGCCTGCACGGCGCCGCGCTGACCCTGGGCTGGCAACACATCGCGCAGCCCGCCGGCGGCATCGAGTCGCTGCTGCGCGCGCAAGCGCCATGGCACGACGAAGACTACGCCGCGCTGCTGGCAAGGCTCGTTGCGGGCGCGCCGCCGATGGCCGTGGCAGTGGCGAGCGGTGACCGATGAGGCTGCGCATGAAGGCCTTGCTTGCGATTCCCGCATTGGTGCTGAGCCTGCTGCTGGCAGGCGCCGCGGCGGCTGCACACCTGCCCGCCGACAAAGACTTGTTGACCGGCGAAGAGCAGCAGTGGGTCGCGCGGCACCCCGCGTTGCGCGTCGGCTTCGTCGCGAACATCCAGCCCATCGAGTATTTCGAGAACGGCGAGCCGCACGGTCTCTCCGTCGAATACCTGCGCGCGATGGCGGCCAAGGCCGGCATCCGCCTGAGCCCGGTGCCCTGCCCCGACCGCGTGGCCTGCAGGCAGATGCTGGTGCGCGGCGACATCGACGTGGTGTCCGACAACAGGCCGCTGGGCGCGCCTTCGCCCGACGTCGCCATCGCGTACACCGCGCGCCACCAGGTCAGCACGGGGCTCGTCGTCACGCAGGCGGACCGCTCCCTGTTGCTCGACGCCGTGCAGCTGAACGGCATGTCCATCGCCATCGGCCGGCAGTCGCCGTACGAGGCCGTGCTGCGCAAGCAGTTGCCGAAATCGACCTTCGTGGTGACCGATTCGGCGCGGCAGCTGCTGGCGTCGGTGCGCGATGGTGCTGCCGATGTCGGCATTGCCACGGAAGCCTTCGTGCTGCCGTACCTGGACCGCGAGTTCAAGGCGTACCTGCAGATTGCGGGCGTGGTGCCCTACATCTCGCTGCAGCTCGATTTCGGCGTGCGCGCGGACGACCCCGTGGCGCTGTCCGTGCTCGACAAGTTGCTGAAGACGCTGACGCTCGAAGAGCGCCGCGACATCTACGGCCGATGGCTGGGCCAGGCCGACTTCGACATGCCCTTCGTGACCGTCGTCGCGCGGCATTACGTGCGCGAATCGCTGCTGGCCTTGCTGGCGCTGCTGCTGCTGGTGGCGCTTGCGTACCAGACCCGTCGGCGGCGGCAGGCGGCCCGGCGCAACGAGCGCGAGAAGACGCACTTTCTCTCGCTCACCAACCATGAAATGCGCTCGCCGATGAACGCGATGCTGGGCGCCGTGGAGTTGCTGCGCCTGACGCCCATGGACAAGGGCCAGCAGCACCTTGCAGACCTTGCCGACCAGGGCGGCCAGGCGTTGCTGCGGGTGCTCGACGAGGGCCTGGACCCGACCGGCGCGAACGCTGTGCCGCCCGGGCTGACGCGCACGCCGACCGACGCGGCGGCGCTCGTGCGCAGCGTGGCCGAGCTGCATCGCCTGCGCGCGAAAGAAAAGAACATCGCGCTGACCGTGACCCTGCACACCCCCACCGCGTGGCTGATGCTGGACGAGGCGCGCGTGGCCCAGGTGCTGCGCAACCTTGTCTCGAACGCGATCAAGTTCACCGAGGCGGGCGGGGTGGACATTGCCGTGCGCGTGGACGATGCCGACGCGCCGGCCTTCAGGCGGCTGACCATCGACGTGACCGACACGGGCGTCGGCATTTCCGGGCAGACGCAGGCGCGGCTGTTCCAGCCCTATGCGCAGGCCGCCGATTCGTACGGGCGCGCGGGGGGAACGGGGCTGGGCCTGTTCATCAGCCGCGAACTCGCGACGCTGATGGGCGGCACGTTGTCGATGACCAGCATGCCCGGGCAGGGCACGACGGTTACACTGGCGCTGATGGCCGAGCTGGCCGTTGAAAACTCGCAGCAGGCGGCGCAAGAAGAGGCGCCCGACCCGCACGTATTCGCACACGGTGAGCAAGCGCCCGCTCGCCCTTTCAGCGTGGCGAGCAGCGGTGTTCGCGTGCTGGTGGTCGAAGACACGCCCGCCAACCAGGAGGTGCTGCGCGCGCAGTTGCTGAGCCTGGGCTGCGAGCCCGTGGTGGCGCCCGATGCCGCGCGCGCCATGGCGCTCTTTGCGGAAGAAAATTTCCAGCTCGTGCTGATGGACGTCGACCTGCCCGACAAGGATGGCTACACGCTGGGCGCCGAGCTGCGCCGCTTCGAGGCCGGGCAACAGCGCGGGCGCGTGCCCATCATTGCCATCTCGGCTTCGACGGGCGAAGAGCACCTGCAGCGCTGCACCCTCGCCGGCATGGACAACGTGCTGAGCAAGCCCATTCGGCTGGCGCGGCTGAAGGCAGCCATCGAACATTGGTGCGGGGTGAAGCTGGTGCCGCACGGTGGAGCCGCAGCCCCGCAAGACCCGTCGCACGCGAGCGACGAAGCAGGCGATGTCGACGTGGCCATCGACGCGCTGCTCCAAGCCACGGCCCTGCATGAGCGCGACGCAGGCCTGCACGCTGCCCGCCGCTTGCACGAGGCCGCGGCGCAACATGGCAGCGCACAAACGGCACAGGCCGCCGCGCTCATCGAGTCCTCGATGCGCGCGCCGCACCCGTGGCCCACCGACGAACAGGCACAGATGCTGGCCCGAATGGTTGATGCATGGGAAAGCGATCGCGGATAGCCGGCGCCCCGGCTTTCCACCGCCGATGCGCGGGGTTGCTGCAACGCGGCGAAACTAGGCCCTGAAACCGCCGGCCCTGCTGGCGACCTTTCAGTCTTTCCCGGGAGCTTCTCACTTGTCATCCAACAAAGTCTTTCGTGTCGCCCTGTCGGCCTCGGCGGCCGCCATCGGCAGCCTTGCCGCGTACTGGACGCTGCTGGCCACGCGCCAGGGCGACATCCTGTTCAACGCGCGCAAGCTGCCCGTCGTTCATCTGTCCGAAGATTTCTCCACCTACTCGCACACGGTGCCGGGCGGCATGGTGCGCGGCTACGTGTATCACCCGCAGGGCGAAGACGCGCTGCAGGACCTGTTCATCTACTTCGCGGGCCGCGGCGAAGACGTGCGCGCCACCGCGCAGATGCTGCACTGGCTGCCGGAGGGCTTCGGCTTTGCCGCGCTCAACTACCGGGGGGTGGCCGACTCGCAGGGGCGGCCGTCGGAAATCGCCTCTGTCGAAGACGCCGCGCAGTTCGCCAACCACCTGCGCCGCGCGCTCCCGCATGCGCGGCTGCACGTGGTGGGCCGCAGCCTGGGAACGGGCGTGGCCATCCAGCTGGTGGCGCGGCAGGAGTTCGCGAGCCTGCAGCTGGTGACGCCCTACGACTCGATGCTGCAGGTGGCCAAGCGGCGCTTTCCGCTGGTGCCGCTGTCGCTGCTGTTGCGCCACCAGTTCAACTCGCTCGAACACAGCCGCGAGGTGGCCGCGAAGACGCAGGTGCTGCTCGCCGAGCGCGACGACGTGGTGCTGCCCGAACGCTCCGCCAGGCTCATCGAAGCGTGGCCGACGCCCATCAGCGTGCAGACCGTGCCGGGCTCGGACCACCACAGCATCATGGGGCTGGAGGCGACGTGGCTGTATCTCATCGACTTTGCGCTGACGTCGATCCTGCCGGAACCGAAGGTCGCCTGATCGCGACCCGATGCCCTGACTGCCAGCGCTTCCAGCCGTGCGATTGAGCGCCGCCGCCAGCGCCTTTGTCAGCCTGTGTCAGCCTGTGTCAGGCCGGCGCCCTGACCAGCTTGCCCGTGGACGAAGCGCGCGCAACCAGGCGGCCGTCCGGCGCGAACAGGTCGGCCTCGAGAAAGACCACGCTGCGGCCCCAGCGAAGAATGCGCGCCTCGGCCTCGAAGGTGGTCACCTCGGCACGGTCGAGAAACGACACCTTGAGCTCCAGGCTGGCGAGGCTGGCCGTCGGGTCCTTGGCATTCACCGCGAAGGCCATGGCGCAGTCGAGCCACGCCGTGACCAGCCCGCCCTGCACCACGGTGCCGTTGCTGTGCGCGAACTCGGGCCGCGCGACGAAGCGCACGCGCGCCGAGCCCTTGTCCGACGAGGTGTGCAGCACTTGCGAGAAGCCGATGGTCTGCATCAGCGCGCTGGGGAATTTTTCGATGTCCATGCGGCGCATTTTCTGGCGATACGATGCGCCCGCGCCAGGGCACGCTGTCGCCTGCGCAACCGCGAGGCCCCGCGGCCCGATCGCTTGACCCGGCCCCTGCGGCCACCTTCATAAAGACGCCCATCAGTCCCACAACGAGGTGATGCCGTGACCCTTTCCGCCCGATTCCTGAACCCTTCCGAGGCCGCCCGCCGGCTCGGCGTGTCCACCAAGGCCTTGCGCCTGTACGAGCAGCGCGGCCTGCTGGCGCCTGCGCGCAACGCGGCCGGCTGGCGCTCCTACGGGCCCGACCACATGGCCCGCGGCACCGACATCGTGGCCTTGCGCACGCTGGGCCTCAGCCTGGCGCAGGTCGCGCGCGTGCTGAACGGCGATGCCGACGGGCTGGCGCCCGCGCTGGCGGCGCACCAGGCCTTGCTGGAAGGCCGCACGCGTGAACTGGAAGTTGCCATCGACAAGGTCCGCAAGCTGCGCGCCGACCTCGCGGCCGGCCAGACGCCGAGCGTGGGCGAGCTGACGCGCGCGCTGGCGCCCGCTGCCGCGCTGCAGGTGGAGTTCGAGCTGCCCTGGCCATGGGGCGGCGAGCGCTTCGCGCTGCGCGACATCCGGCCGCTGAACTACATCGTCGGCCCGCTCGGCAGCGGCAAGACGCGGCTGGCCTTGCGCCTGGCGCAGGAGATTCCGGGCGCGGTGTTCATCGGGCTGGACCGGTCGAGCAACGGCGGTGCGACCGCGAATCTGGAGGCGGACCCCGCCCTGCGGCTGCGCGTGGACCGGGCGCTGGCGTGGCTGCTCGAAGACGGCGCCACGGCGTCCGACGCCTTACTCGCCCTGCTCACCGGCCTGGAAGCCGAAGGCCCCACTGCCGTGGTCGTGGACCTGATTGAGCAGGGGCTCGACCAAGCCACGCAGCAAGCGTTGATGGCCCACTTGCGCCGCAGCAGCGGGGCCGAGGGCCGGCCGCTGTTCCTGCTCACGCGCTCGTGCGCCGTGCTGGACCTGGCGGCCGTCGGCGCGCACGAGTCGATCATCCTGTGCCCGGCCAACCACAGCCCGCCCACGCGCGTGGCGCCGTATGCGGGCGCACCGGGCTACGAGGCCGTCGCGACCTGCCTGGCCTCGCCCGAGGTGCGGGCGCGCACGCAGGGCGTCATCGCGTGGCTGCCAGGTGGGCAGGGCGGTCCGAGCGGTCCTGGCGCAGGGCGTGCGCCTCAACCCGCCAGCGCGCGCGCATAGCGGCCGGGCGGCTGACCTACGTGCCGGCTGAACGCGGTGCTGAAGGTGCTCGCCGAGCTGTAGCCCACGCGCTGCGCTACCTCGTCCAGCGCCAGGTCTTGCTGGCGCAGCAGCTTCTTGGCAAGGGCCATGCGCCACGAGAGCAGGTACTCCATCGGCGGCAGTCCGACCGCCTGCGTGAAACGGTCGAAGAACGACGAGCGCGACAGCGCCGCCTTCTGCGCGAGCTGGGCCATGGTCCATGAGCGCGCGGGGTCGTCGTGCATCTGCCGCATCGCCCGGGCGAGCCGCTCGTCCGCCAGGCCGCGCAGCAGGCCGGGCGGGGCGTCGTCGCCTGAAGAAGAACGCAGCGCCTCGATCAGCAGCACCTCCACCAGCCGCGTGAGCACCAGCTCGCGGCCCGAGCGCGCCGCGCGAGATTCCTCGCCCACGAGCCGCACCAGCACCGACAGCCGCTCGACGCCGCGCACATGCACCAGCGCGGGCAGCAGCGACACCAGCAGCGCCGCGTCGGGCGAATCGAACACGAAGTAGCCGCCCAGCAGCCGCACATCGGGCCGTCCGCCGCGCGTGCCGTGGCGCACCTCGCCGGTGGGCGCGGGCGCTCGCCGGGGGTCGATGTGCACCGGCGCCGCGGGCTCGAAGCCCGACATGGTGAAGCCCGGCGTGGCCGGCATCAGCACGAAGTCGCCGGCCGCGAGCGTGAGCTCGGCCTGCCCGTCGACCGCCAGGCGGCAGCTGCCCTCGAGCACCGCGCAGAAGCTCGGCTCGCCGAACTCCGCGTAGCGCACGGCCCAGCGGCCGGCACCGCTGATGCCCTTGGAGAACACGGCGCGCGGCTGCAGCAGCGCGATGACGTCGGAGAGCGGGTCTTTCATGCGTGGACGCTCGCAAATGAATCGTGGACTTTTCATTGTAGAAGGTCCGAAAGATGCTGGCTATCGTTCAGGCCTTGTTCAAACCACCGAGGAAACACAGACATGAAAACCGTGCTCGTCACAGGCTGCTCGTCCGGCTACGGCCTGGAAACCGCCCGCCACTTTCTTGCCCAAGGCTGGCACGTGATCGCCACCATGCGCACGCCGCGCGAAAATCTGCTGCCCGCGTCGCCCCGGCTGCGCGTGCTGGCGCTGGACGTGACGAACGCCGAAAGCATCGCCGCCGCTGTAGAAGCCAGCAGGCCCATCGATGTGCTGGTCAACAACGCCGGCATCGGCCTCATGGGCGCCTTCGAGGCCACGCCCATGGCCACGGTGCGCGAGGTGTTCGAGACCAACACCTTCGGCGTGATGGCGATGACGCAGGCGGTGCTGCCGCAGTTTCGCGAGCGCCGCGCGGGGCTGGTGGTGAACGTGACCTCCAGCGCCACGCTGGCGCCGATGCCGCTGGTGGCCGTGTACACCGCGAGCAAGACGGCCATCGAGGGCTTCACCGAATCGCTGGCGCACGAACTCGCGGCCTTCGGGGTGGGCGTGAAGCTGGTGCAGCCGGGTTACGGACCGTCGACCGGGTTCACCGGCAATGCCGGCTCGCGCATGGACGGGTTGTTTCCGCCGGCCTATGCGCCGTATGCGCAGGGCGTGTTCGCCGCGTTCGCGAACCCCGAGGCGGTGACGGTCGCGAGCGACGTGGCCGAGGGGGTGTGGCGCGCGGCGAACGATGTGTCGGGCCAGCGCCGGTTTCCGGCGGGCCCTGATGCGGTGGCGCTGGCCGCGGCCACGATGGTGACGGCGGCGGAGCCGGTGCCGGTGCGTTAGGCGCCGAAGACCAGCAGCAGGTTGTTCGCCGGCATCTCATGCCGCGCGCGCAACGACAGCCCTGCCTGGCGGGCCTGTGCTTCCACGTCCGCCAGGCGGCGAATGCCCCACGAGGCATCGCGCTCGCGCAGGCTGCGGTCGAACGCCAGATTGCCGGGCGCGGGCGGCGTGCCGTCTTCGAAGTAGGGGCCGTAGGTGATCAGCAAGCCGCCCGGCAGCAGGTGCCGCGCGGCGCCCGCCATGAGCGCGGCGCAGGTGGCGGGCGGCGAGATGTGCAGCATGTTCGCGCAGTAGATGGCATCGAAGCCCTGCGCGAATGCTTCGCCCTGCGTCGGCCAGGGCGCGGCCATGACATCGAGCAGCAGCGGCGCGCGCACGTTGTCCAGGCCTTCCTGCGCGATGCGGCTTGCGATGCCGGGCAGCGCGCGCGCATCCGCATCGGTGGGCTGCCAGGTCCACGAGGGCAGGGCCGCCGCGAACCACGCGACATGCTGGCCGGTGCCCGACGCGATCTCCAGCGCCGTGCCGCGCTCGCCGAGCGTGCGGCGCAGCACGTCGAGGATGGGCTGCTTGTTGCGGTCGGCGGCGGTGCTGTGCGGAAGATCGGCCATCTGTGTCGTGTGCCCGGGCGGGCGTTGGAGTGAGCGGCGTGCAGGGTAGCAGGCCGGCCGCCTCAGGCGCCGCCTGCGATCCGGTCCAGCTTCGCGATCGCGTCGGCCGGCAGGCGCAGGTCGACCGCCGCCAGGTTCTCGTTCAGGTGGCCCACCGACGAGGTACCCGGAATCAGCAGGATGTTCGGCGCGCGCTGCAGCAGCCACGCCAGCGCGACCTGCATCGGCGTCGCGCCCAGCGTGCTCGCAACCTCTGACAGTGCCGTCGATTGCAGCGGCGTGAACCCGCCCAGCGGAAAGAAGGGCACGTAGGCAGTGCCGTGCCTGGCCAGCTCGTCGATGAGCGCGTCGTCTTCGCGGTGCGCGAGGTTGTACATGTTCTGCACGCACACGATGGGGCAGATGCGGCGGCCGTCGGCAACCTGCGTCGGCGTCACGTTGCTCAGGCCGATGTGGCGCACCAGGCCTTGCTGCTGCAGTTCGGCGAGCGCGGTGAGGGGTTCTTCCATCGAGCCCTCCGCCGGCCCGTGCACGGAAAGCATGCTGCGCAGGTTGACCACCTGCAGCACGTCCAGCCCCAGGTTGCGCAGGTTGTCGTGCACGGCCTGCGTCAGGCCCTCGCGCGAGAACGCGGGCAGCCATGCGCCGTCGTCGCCGCGCCGCGCGCCGATCTTGGTCACGATGGTCAGCGTGTCGCGGTACGGGTGCAGCGCCTCGCGAATGATCTGGTTCGTGACGTGCGGGCCGTAGAAGTCGCTGGTGTCGATGTGGTCCACGCCGCTTTCCACCGCCGCGCGCAGCACGGCGATGGCGCCCGCGCGGTCCTTCGGCGGGCCGAACACGCCCGGGCCGGCGAGCTGCATCGCGCCGTAGCCCATGCGGTGCACGGTGCGCGTGCCAAGGGTGAATGTGCCTGCCTTGCCGATGTCGTTCATGGTGCTTTCCTTGGTGTCCGTTGGGGTTCGTCGGGTGTCTGGCAGCCAATGTAGCCAGCATCCATTCAATCGATAAGGGGCCCGCATCGGCACGGGCTGTGCGAAATACCGAACAGCGGGCGCTGGCGACCAAGCGGCGGATCGCGGGTTTCCGAGCAATCCGACTTCGACGGATTTTGGTTGACACCTGAATCGATGAAAAGTAATGTAATAGGGCATCGCTCCCCCGGGTCCGTGCTGCGGCCGCCGGTTCATCGACACCTGCTATTCGACTTTCGACATGAAAATTGCGATTCTTGGAGGCGGCCACGGCGCCTATGCGGCCGCCGCGGACCTGTCTGAAACCGGCCATGAAGTGCGCCTGTGGCGCCGTGACGCCGCGGCGCTCGAACCGCTGGTGCGCGCCGGCGCCATTACCCTGAAAGACGCCGACGGCGCGCGCGAGGTGGCCATTGCGCTGGCCACGCCCGACATCGGCGAGGCGCTGAAGGGCGCGGAGCTCATCGTCATTCCCACGCCCGCCATCGCCCAGCACGACATCGCGCTGGCGATGGCGCCGCACCTGGTCGACGGCCAGGTCGTCTTCCTGCCGCCGGGCACCTTCGGCAGCTACGTGATGGCCAGGGCGGTGAAGGCGGCCGGCAACCGCGCCGATGTCGCCTGGGCCGAGACCGGCACCTTGCCTTACCTGGCACGCAAGCACGGCGAGCGCGAGGTGAACGTCACCATCCGCGCCATCCGCCTGCCCACCGGCGTGTACCCGGCGCGCAAGGAGGCGCAGGCGATCGAGGTGATCCGCCGCGTCTACCCGGCCGTGCACGGTTGCGGCGACGCGCTCTCGGGCGCGCTCATGAATGCCGGCCCCGTCATCCACCCGCCGCTGATGGTGATGAACGCCGCGCCGCTGCAGCACTTCGAGCGCTGCGACATCCACAACGAAGGCACGCAGCGCGCCGTGCGCGACGTGACCGACCGGCTCGACCAGGAGCGCATCGCCGTGCGCGAGGCCTTCGGCCAGGGCGCGCCGCACTACCCGCTGGCCGACCACTACGACAACGACCGCTGGATGTATGGCGACGCGCACAAGCAGCTCGTGAAGTCGGGCGACTGGCGCGAGAACATCGACCTGCACACGCACCGCTACATCACCGAAGACACCGAACTCGGCCTCGCCTTCCTGGCCTCCGCCGCGCGGCACGCGGGCGTGGACGCGCCCATTGCGCACGGCCTGCTGGCCATCGTCGGCGGCTTCCTGGGCCGCGACCTGCGCCAGGGCCCGCGCACTTTCGAAAGCCTGGGCCTGGCCGGGCTGAGCGCGGTGCAACTCAGGCAGAGGCTCCACGATGGCGAATGAGCCGGCGCCGCCCCGCTTCGCCGCGGTCGGCGCGGGCCGCATGGGGCGCGGCATCGCCATCGCCTTCGCTTATGCCGGCCACCGCATCGCGCTGGTCGACCTGCGCCAGCGCAGCGACGCAGCGTGGCAACGCCTGCGCGATGAAGCGAGGGCAGAGATCGACGCCAGCCTCTCGGGGCTCGCGCAGCTCGGCGTCATTGATGCGGACCAGGTCGCGCGCATCGCCGCGCGTGTGGAGTTCGTCGACGCGGCTGCCGCACCGCACGCGCTCGCCGCGGCCGACCTGGTGTTCGAAGGCGTGCCCGAAACCCTGGAGGCCAAGCGCGAGGCCTTCGAGCAGCTCAACCGCCATTGCCGCGACGACGCCATCCTCACCTCGACCACCAGCAGCATCCTCGTCACGCAGCTGGCCGCGTTCGTGCGGCTGCCAGAGCGCTTCCTGAACATGCACTGGCTGAACCCGGCCTATGTGATCCCGGTGGTCGAGCTGAGCTGCCACCCCGGCACCGATGCCGCCGTGCTCGCACGCACCAAGGCGCTGATGGAGGCCATCGGCAAGCTGCCCGTGGTGTGCGGCGCGTCGCCGGGCTACATCGTTCCGCGCCTGCAGGCGCTGGTGATGAACGAGGCCGCGCGAATGATCGAAGAGGGCGCCGCCACGGCCGAAGAAATCGACAAGGCCACGCGCTACGGCCTGGGCCTGCGCTTTGCCGCGCTGGGCGTGGTCGAGTTCATCGACTTCGGAGGCTGCGACATCCTGCACCACGCGAGCCGCGAGATGTCGGCCTCGCTCGACAAGGGGCGCTACACCGCGCCGGCCATCGTCGGGCGCATGGTCGAGCAAGGCCGCCTCGGTTTGAAGACCGGCAGCGGCTTCTACGACTACGAAGGCCGCGACGTTGCTGCCTACCGGCGCGACGTGCTCTCGCGCACGCTGGGCGAACTGCGGCATGCGGGCCTGTGGCGCGCACCGGCCGACGAGACGCAGCCATGACCATGACCATCCGCCGCGCCTTCGTCGACCTGTCGGTGGGCCAGGTGCATTGCGCGAGTTGCGGCGATCCGCACGCGCCGCCCGTGCTGTTGCTGCACCAGTCGCCGCGCAGCTGGGCCGAGTACCGCGCCGTGCTGCCGCTGCTCGGCGCGCACCGGCACGCCATTGCGATGGACACCGCGGGCTTCGGCGATTCGGCCGACGGCGGCGTGCCCGCGAGCATCGCGCAATGGGCGCGCGTGGCGTGCGAGCTGCTCGACGCGTTGAACATTCCGCGAGCCGATGTGGTGGGCCATCACACCGGCGGCGTTGTCGCGCTGGAGCTGGCCGCGGCCTTCCCGCATCGCGTGCGCAGCCTCGTGCTGTCTTCGACGCCGTACACCGACGAGGCCTTCAGGCGCGCGCGGGCGCAACGCCCGCCCATCGACGAGGTCGCGCCCAGCGAAGACGGCTCGCACCTCGCGGCGCTGTGGCAAAAACGCCAGGCTTTCTACCCGCCGGGCCGGCCCGACCTGCTCGAAGCCTTCGTGCGCGATGCGCTGAAGGTAGAGCGTGTCGAGGACGGCCACCGCGCTGTGGCCTCCTGCCGCATGGAGGACCGCATCGGCCTCGTCACCCAACCCGCGCTCATCGTGCGCGCCACGCTCGACCCGTTCGCCGCGCCGCACGCCATCGAGCTGCAGCACCACCTGCCGCAGGCGCGCATCGTCGACATCGAAGGCGGCATGGTGCCGCTGCCCGACCAGATGCCCGAGGCTTTCGCGCGCACGGTGCTCGACTTTCTGGCGACGCTGCCATGAAGGCCGTGCGCATCCATGGCTTCGACGCGGTGCCCGTGCTGGAAACGCGCGCGGACCCGGTGCCGCGGCCGGGACGCACGCTGGTGCGCATGGAGGCCGCGACGGTCGGCCACATCGACCGCACCGTGTGGCGCGGCAGCTTCCTGCGCCATCCGCCGCTGCCCTACACGCCGGGCGTGGAGGCCGCGGGTGTGGTGGTCGCGAGCGAGCGCTACGACATCGGGCAGCGCGTGTGGCTGCGCGGCAGCGGCCTGGGCACGCTGTTCGACGGCACGTGGTGCGAGCTGATCGATGCGCCCGACGAAGCGCTGGGCGCGTTGCCGGACGACGTGTCCATGCCCTTGGGCGCCGCCTTCTTCTCGCCGTGCACCTCCGCGTGGGTGGCGCTGCACGACGTGGCCAGGTTGCAGCCGGGCGAGCAGGTGCTGGTGACCGGCGCGACCGGCGCCGTGGGTTCGCTGGTGATGCAGCTGGCCAGCGGCATGGGCTGCACGGCCACGGCGGTGAGCCCCGACGCCGCACCGCCCCCGGCAGGGAGCGCCGACCTGCTGATCGACACCGTCGGCGGCGACGTGCTGGCGAAGGTGCTGCCTGCCGTGCGTGCGGGCGGCCGCGCGGTGCTCGTCGGCTACACGGCGGGCCCGACGCTGCAGCTGGACATCGCTCACTTCCTGCAACGCGATGTGGCGCTGTTGCCGCTCAACATGTTTCGACGTGAATCCGCGGGCCGTGCCGCGGCGCCCGAGTTGCTGGCCAGGTTGGGAAAGCGTGGGAAGCCGGGTGAGGGCAGCCTGCACCTCGACGTGCAGACCTTCGCGCTCGCAGACGCGGCGCGCGCGCTCGACTGGATCGCGCAGCGCGGCCACCGTGGCCGCGCGGTGCTGGTGCCCGATCCGCCACACCTCTGACCCGCGCCAGACCAGGCGGGGCCCGCAAGCTCAGTCTTCGTCCGGCGCCACGACCTGCTCGGCCACCGGCAGGTTCACGTGCAGGTCGATCATCTGCCGCAGCGTCTGCTTGAGCTCTTCGGCGCGCCGCAGCCCGAAGGGCTCCAGCACGCGCCGCTCGTGTTCGCGCGCCAGTTCCATCAGGTGCTCGACCGCCTTCAACCCCTTGCGCGTGATGCGCACCAGCGTGATGCGGCGATCACTCTCATGGGGCAGGCGCTCCACCTGTCCGCGCGATTCCATGCGGTCCAGCAGCCGCGTCACCGTGGGTTGCTTGGTCACCGTCACCTGCGCGAGCTGGCCGATGCTGATGGCCTCGCTGCCCGCGAGCGACGCCATCACGCGCCACTCCGAAATGGAGAAACCCTGCTGCCGCGCCACCTCGTGGAACTCCGAGGAAATCAGCTGGCTGGCCTGCGCCAGCAACGCCGGCAGGTAGTCGTCGACGAAGCGATGGGGCGGTGCGGCTTTTTCAGCCATGAACGCACCCCGTGCATGTGGCGGGCACGCAGTTTGCATGTCTAGGGTAATTCATGATTGTGGATACATTCATTTGTCAACATTATAGAAAGCATGATGTGGCAGCTGAAGCGCATCGTCCCACGATAGACAACAAGGACCCACATGGCTGAGCGTTCGTTCGTCGAAGAAGTCAAGAAATTGCGCCTTTCGGGCGGCGATGTCTTTCGCGGTGAAGGCATTCTGGCGGTCACCAAGGCCCTGCTGGAATCCGGGGTGTCGTACGTGGCGGGCTACCAGGGCGCGCCCATCTCGCACCTGATGGACGTGCTGGCCGACGCGCAGGACATCCTCGCCGACCACGGCATCCGCTTCGAGAACAGCGCCAGCGAGGCCACCGCCGCCGCCACGCTCGCGGCATCGGTCAACTACCCGCTGCGCGGCGCCGTCACCTTCAAGGCCACCGTGGGCACCAACGTGGCGTCCGATGCGCTGGCCAACCTGGCCTCGGGCGGCGTCACCGGCGGCGCGCTCATCATCGTGGGCGAAGACTACGGCGAGGGCTCGTCGATCATGCAGGAGCGCAGCCACGCCTTTGCCATGAAGTCGCAGATCTGGCTGCTCGACCCGCGCCCCAACCTGCCGAGCATCGTCGACGCGGTGAAGCAGGGCTTCGACCTGTCCGAGGCCAGCAACACGCCCGTGATGCTCCAGTTGCGCATCCGCGCGTGCCACGTGCACGGCCACTTCATCGCGGGCGACAACAAGCGCGCCAGGTTCACGCTGAAAGACGCGCTGGAAAACCCGCAGCGGGACGTCGGTCGCATCGTGCTGCCGCCCGCCAGCTTCGTGCACGAGCAGGAGAAGGTGAAAGACCGCTGGCCCGCCGCCGTGCGCTTCATCGAGGAGCGCAAGCTCAACGAGTTCTTCTCCGAAGACGCCGACGACATCGGCATCATCGTGCAGGGCGGCAGCTACAACACGCTGCTGCGCGCGCTGGAGCGCCTGGGCCTGGCCGACGTGTACGGCAACACCCAGGTGCCGCTGTACGTGATGAACGTGGCCTACCCTGTCATCGAGAGCGAAGTCATCCGCTTCTGCGAAGGCAAGCGCGCCGTGATGATCGTGGAAGAAGGCCAGCCCAACTTCGTCGAGCAGAACCTCGCGACCATCCTGCGCCAGGCCGGCTCCACCACCGCGCTGCACGGCAAGGACATGCTGCCCGTCGCCGGCGAGTACACGGCCTCCGAACTGCTGAAGGGCGCGCGCACGTTCTGCGAACGCTACGAGCGCCTGGCACCGCTGCCCGTGCCTGTGCCGGTACGCAAGGTGATCCAGCTGAAGGAAGTGGCCGCCATCGGCGTCGATGCCGCCCCTGAACCCGTGCAGCCATCGACCTTATCGACCGTATCGACCGAACTGGGTGACGTGGTGCACGCGCGCCCGCCAGGCTTTTGCACCGGCTGCCCCGAGCGCCCCATCTTCAGCGCCATGAAGCTGGTCGAGCGCGAGCTGGGCGCGCACCACGTGAGCGCGGACATCGGCTGCCACCTGTTCTCCATCCTGCCGCCCTTCAACATCGGCAACACCACCATGGGCTACGGCCTGGGCGGTGCGGGCGCCGCGGCGCTGAACGCACCGGCGGGCAAGCGCGCGATCTCGATGATGGGCGACGGCGGCTTCTGGCACAACGGCCTCACCAGCGGCGTGGCCAACGCGGTGTTCAACAAGAGCGACAACCTCACCATCGTCGTCGACAACAACTACACCTCGGCCACCGGCGGGCAGGACATTCTTTCGTCGAACGCCGTCAACAAGACGCGCAGCACCGGCCACGAGATCGAACGCGCCGTGCGCGGCGTGGGTGTCGAGTGGGTGAAGACGTTGCGCCGCACCTACGACGTGGCCGGCATGCGCGACGCGCTGAAAGACGCGCTCACCACCAAGACCCGCGGCCCCAAGGTGCTCATCGCGCAGTCGGAGTGCATGCTCAACAAGCAACGCCGCGAGAAGCCGCTGGTGCGCAAGGCCGTGGCCGAGGGCAAGCGCATGGTGCGCGAGAAGTTCGGTGTCGATTCCGACACCTGCACCGGCGACCACTCGTGCATTCGGCTGTCGGGCTGTCCGTCGCTGTCGATCAAGCCCAACCCCGATCCGCTGCGCACCGACCCGGTCGCCACCGTGCTCGACAGCTGCGTGGGCTGCGGCGTGTGCGGCGAGGTGTCGCATGCCGCCGTGCTGTGTCCCTCTTTCTACAAGGCCCAGGTCGTGAGCAACCCCAGCCGCTGGGACGTGCTGCGCCAGCGCGTGCGCGCCGCCGTCATCGGCTGGCTGCAGCGCGGCGAGGCGCGCCGCCGCGAAGCCTATGCCTTCTGAAGCGACGACACGATGACGACCCTCAAGGCACAACCCATCAAGATCGCCATCCTCGCCATGGGCGGGGAAGGCGGCGGCGTGCTCGCCGACTGGATCGTCGACATGGGCGAGGCCAACGGCTATGTGGCGCAGACCACCTCGGTGCCGGGCGTGGCCCAGCGCACCGGCGCGACCATCTACTACGTCGAGCTGTACCCCGACGCCCAGGCGCAGGCCGATGGCGGGCGCCCCGTGCTGGCGCTGATGCCGCTGCCCGGCGACGTCGACGTGGTGCTGGCTTCGGAACTCATGGAGGCCGGCCGCGCCGTTCAGCGCGGCCTGGTCACCAGCGACCGCACCACGCTCATCGCCTCCACGCACCGCGTGTTCTCCATCGCCGAGAAAAGCGCGCTGGGCGACGGCCGCGTCGACAGCGAGCAGCTGCTCAAGCACACCGCGCGCGCCGCCAAGCGCTTCATCCGCTTCGACATGGCGCAGGCCGCGGAAGCCTCGGGCAGCGTGATCAGCGCCGTGCTGTTCGGCGCGCTCGCGGGTTCGGGCGTGCTGCCCTTCAGCCGCGCGCAGTTCGAGGCGACCATCGAGCGCGGCGGCGTGGGCGTGAAGCCCAGCCTGAAGGCCTTCGGTGCGGCGTTCGACCGTGCCCAGCGTGGCGACGACGGCGAACCCGCGAAGGAAGCAGCCGCTGCCGCACCGGTACCCCAGCCGCGCCACCCGGCCGTGCGAGCGCTGGTCGAGCGCGTGCAACGCGACTTTCCGCTGCCGGCGCAAGACTTCCTGCTCGAGGGCGTGCGCCGCCTCATCGATTACCAGGACCCGCCCTACGCCGCGCTGTACCTCGACCGCATGGCCGCCATTGCCAAGCTGCCCGACGATGCCCATCGCCTGCTGCGCGAAACCGCGCGTCACCTGGCGCTGTGGATGTCTTACGAAGACACTGCCCGCGTGGCCGCGTTGAAGACCCGCGCCACCCGCTTCGAGCGCGTGCGCGGCGAGGCGCGCGTGCAGCCGGGCCAGGTGCTCGCCATCAAAGAATACATGCACCCGCGGCTGCAGGAAATCTGCGAGACGCTGCCCGGCGGCATCGGCCGCTGGCTCACCAACTCGACCCTGCCCCGCAAGCTCGTGGAGCGCTTCACGCAGCACGGCCGTGTGATCCAGACCAGCTCGTTGCGCGGCTACCTCATGCTGCGCACCGTGGCCGCCATGAAGCGTTGGCGCTTGTCGACGATGCGCTACGCCGAGGAAAACCGCCGCATCGAGGAATGGCTGCAGCGCATCGCCGCCACCGCGCAACGCAACCCGGCGCTGGCCGTCGAGCTGGCGCAGTGCCAGCGCCTGGTGAAGGGCTACAGCGACACGCACGAGCGCGGCATTCGCAACTACGACACCGTCATGCGCGCCGTCGAGCGCGCTGGCGCACAGCTCGCGCCCGCCACCTTGCGCGAGCTGCGCGACGCGGCGCTCGCCGACGAACACGGCCACAAGCTGCAGGCCGCGCTGGCGCAGCACGCCCTGGCCTGAAGAGAAGAGACAACGGACGCACGATGACCGCTCCCACCGCCACGCTCCAGCTTCGCGTCGCCGAAGCGCGCCCACTGAACCCGCTGATCCGCATGCTGCGCCTGCGCGCCGAAGACGGCCGACCGTTGCCCGGCTTCGCGGCCGGCGCGCACATTCGCGTGCAGGTGTCGCTGCCTGGCGGCGCCACCGACTGGCGCCACTACTCGCTGATCAACTTCGCGACCGCGCGCAACGCCACCAACGCGCCGACCGAGTACGTGATCGCCGTGCGCAAGGAGGCCGAAGGCCGCGGCGGTTCGCGCTTCATGCACGAGCAGCTGAAAGAGGGCGACACCCTCGCCATCGAGGCGCCGAAGAACGACTTTCCACTGCACACCGGCCCCGGCGGTTCGGTGCTGGTGGCCGGCGGCATCGGCGTGACGCCGCTCGCCACGATGGCCGCGCGCCGCCGCGCCGAAGCGGCACCGGTGCGCATGCACTACGCCGGCCGCAGCCGCGAGCTGATGGCCTTCCTGCCCGAGCTGCAGGCGCTGCTGGGCGACGACCTGCGCGTGCACGCCGACGCCGAGGCCGGCGCGCCACTCGACATCGACGCGTTGCTGAACACCGTGCCTGACGGCGACCGCCTCTACGTGTGCGGCCCCAAGGTCATGCTCGACGCGGTGCTCGAACGCACCCAGGCCCGCGGCTGGGAACACGACCGCGTGCATTTCGAGCTCTTCACCGAGCCCGTCGCCGAAGCGGGCGACCAGCCCTTCGAGGTGGAGCTCGCCCAGTCGGGCCAGCGCTTCACCGTGGGAGCGGCGCAGAGCATCCTCGATTGCCTGATCGACAACGGCTGCGACCCGATGTTCGACTGCAAGCGCGGCGAATGCGGCGTGTGCGCGGTGCCGGTGATCGACGGCGAGATCGACCACCGCGACTACGTGCTCACCGCCCGCGAGAAGGCCGAGGGCAACGTCATGCAGATCTGCATCTCGCGCGCCAAGGGTGCGCGCCTGGTGCTCGACCTCTGAAGCCAGGAGCCGCCAGACCATGACCTCGTACCGAGACAACCCCGACGCCGTTCGCGCGCTGGTGCAGCACGACCGCGTGCACCGCGACCTGTACACCAGCCAGGAATTGTTCGAGCTGGAGCAGGAACACTTCTTCGCCAACACCTGGAACTACGTGGGCCACGAGAGCCAGCTGCCCAGGCCCGGCGACTGGATCAGCAACGAGATCGCGGGCAAGCCGCTGATCGTGGTGCGCCACACCGACGGCAGCGTGCGCGTGATGATGAACCGCTGCGCCCACAAGGGCTCGCGCCTGGTGAACGGCCCGTGCGGCAACACCGGCAAGTTCTTTCGCTGCCCGTACCACGCCTGGACCTTCAAGACCGACGGCGCGCCGCTGGCCATTCCGCTGAAGACGGGCTACGAGCACACGCAGCTGCACGAGTGCGAATCGGGCAAGGGCCTGGCCACCGTGAAGCATGTGCGCAGCCACCGCGGCTTCATCTTCGTGAAGCTCAATGACGCGGGGCCCGACTTCGACGCGTACTTCGGCGACTCGCTGAGCTCCATCGACAACATGGCCGACCGCTCGCCCGAAGGCGAGCTCGAAATCGCTGGAGGCTGCCTGCGCTTCATGCACCAGTGCAACTGGAAGATGTTCGTGGAGAACCTCAACGACACCATGCACCCGATGGTGGCGCACGAGTCGTCGGCCGGCACCGCCAAGCGCATGTGGGCCGACAAGCCCGATGACGAACCCAAGCCCATGGCCGTGGAGCAGTTCGTGCCCTTCATGTCCGACTACAAGTTCTTCGAGGACATGGGCATCCGCACCTACGACAACGGCCACAGCTTCACGGGCGTGCACTTCAGCATCCACAGCAAGTACAAGGCGATTCCCGCGTACGACGACGCCATGAAGGCGCGCTACGGCGAAGAGAAGACGGCGCAGATCCTCGGCATGGCGCGACACAACACCGTGTACTACCCGAACCTGACGATCAAGGGCGCGATCCAGGCGATTCGCGTGGTCAAGCCCATCTCCGCGGACAAGACCCTGATCGAGAGCTGGACCTTTCGCCTGAAGGGCGCGCCGCCCGAGCTGCTGCAGCGCACCACCATGTACAACCGGCTGATCAACTCGCCCTTTTCCGTGGTCGGGCACGACGACCTGCAGGCCTATCGCGGGATGCAGGCCGGCTTGCACGCCAGCGGCAACGAGTGGGTGAGCCTGCACCGCGACTACGACCCGTCGGAGTTGAAGGGCGGAGAAATCACCACCGGCGGTACCAGCGAACTGCCGATGCGCAACCAGTACCGCAGCTGGGTGCAGCGCATGACGGAGACGATGTGATGGCCGCCGCCGATATCGCTCGCCAGGACCTGGTCGACTTCGTCGTGAACGAGGCGCACCTGCTCGACACGCGCCGCTACGAGGAATGGAACGCGCTGTTCACCGACGACGCGTTCTACTGGATTCCGCTGGTGCCCGACCAGGAAGACGGGCTCAACCACACCTCGCACCTGTACGAGGACAAGCTGCTGCGCGAGCTGCGCATCGAGCGGCTGAAGAGCCCGCGTGCTTTCTCGCAGCAGCCGCAAAGCCGCTGCCACCACCTGCTGCAGGTGCCGGTGGTCGAGCAGTTCGACGCCGAGGCCCGCCGCTTCGTGGTGCGCACCGGGTTCCACTACACCGAGTCGCAGGGCGACGAGCTGCAGTTCTACGTGGGCACCTTCTTTCATCACCTCACCGTGCAGGACGGCGCCTTGCGCATGACGCTCAAGCGCGTGAACCTGCTCAACTGCGACGCGGCCCTGCCGGCCGTCCAGCTCTTCATCTGAAGGACGAGATGGCACACCACACCGTCCACCAGGTTTTCATGGCGACCGCACAGCGCACGCCGCAGGCCGAGTTCCTGTTCACCGAATCGGTGACCGCCGCGGCCTACGGCATCGAGGCGGGCGCCATCCGCTGGGGCGAAGCCGCCGCGCAGATCGAGCGCTTGCGCGCGGCCTATGCGCAAGCGGGCTACGGCCACGGCCACCGCGTCGGCCTGCTGCTGGAGAACCGGCCCGCGTTCATCTTCCACTGGCTCGCGTTGAACGCCCTGGGCGCGAGCGTGGTGCCCATCAACGCCGAGATGCGCTCGGCCGAGCTGGTCTACCTGATCGGCCACAGCGAGATCGGCCTGGCCGTGACCTTGCCCGGCCGCGCCGCCGACCTGCACGCCGCGGCGGCGCAGGCCGGCGTGGCCTTCGAGACCATGGGCCCCGACGACGCGGTGCCTCGGGCGAAAACGCCCGCGCCGCGCGCGCATGAACCCGTGGGCGTCGACACCGAATGCGGCCTGCTCTACACCTCGGGCACCACGGGCCGGCCCAAGGGCTGCATCCTGAGCAACGCCTACTTCCTGCGCGCGGGCGAGTGGTACGCCGCGCTGGACGGCGTGTGCGGCATTCGGCCCGATGCCGAGCGCGTCATCACGCCGCTGCCGCTCAACCACATGAACGCCATGGCGTTCTCCACCATGGTCGTGCTGGTGGCGGGCGGTTGCCTGGTGCAGCTCGACCGCTTCCACCCGAAGAGCTGGCTGGCCAGCGCGAAGGAAAGCGGCGCGACCATCGTGCATTACCTGGGCGTGATGCCGGCCATGCTGCTGTCGGCACCCGCCTCGGCCGCCGACCGCGACCACGCGATCCGCTGGGGCTTCGGCGCCGGCGTGGACCGCAAGAACCACGCGCCCTTCGAAGCGCGCTTCGGCTTTCCGCTGGTCGAGGCCTGGGCCATGACCGAGACCGGCGCGGCCGCCTGCATCATGGCCAACCGCGAACCGCGCCTGGTGGGCACGAGCTGCTTCGGCCGGCAGGAAGACTTCGTGCAGATCCGCCTCGTGGGCGAGGATGGCGGCGACGTGGCTGTCGATGCGCCGGGCGAACTGCTGGTGCGCTCTTCGGGCGACGACCCGCGGCGCTACTTCTTCTCCGGCTACCTGAAAGACGTGGACGCCACGCGCGAAGCCTGGGCCGATGGCTGGTTTCACACCGGCGACCTGGTGCGGCGCGACGCCGAGGGCAACTTCTTCTTCGTCGACCGCAAGAAGAACGTGATTCGCCGCAGCGGCGAGAACATCTCGGCCGTGGAGGTGGAGAGCGTGCTCAACCAGCACCCGGCCGTGAAGGCCTCCGCCGTGGCCGCCACGCCCGACGCGGTGCGCGGCGACGAGGTGCTCGCCTGCATCGTGGTGCGCGAAGACGCCGACGCTTCGCAGCGCGAGCAGATTGCCGCCAGCATCGTCGAGCACGCGCTGGCGCAGCTGGCGTACTACAAGGCGCCGGGCTACGTGGCCTTTGTCGATACGCTGCCGCTCACGCCTTCGCAGAAGATCCAGCGCGGCCAGCTGCGCGACATGGCGCAGTCGCTGCCGGGCCAGGGCCACTGCATCGACACCCGCGCCATGAAGAAGCGGCAGGTGGGCCACGCATGACGAAGCAACGGCTTTCCTACGAGGGCGTGGCGGTCGCGGTGCCCGTGACCGTGCCCTACGTGCGCTACTCCACGCACACCGCGCACTGGTTCATCGGCCAGGCGGTGCAGGCGCTGGTCGAGGCCAGCGGCGTGCCCAAGGAGCAGATCGACGGCCTGTGCCTCAGCAGCTTCTCGCTCGCGCCCGACACGGCCGTGGGCGTCACGCAGCACCTGGGGCTGTCGCCGCGCTGGCTCGACCACGTGCCCACCGGCGGTGCCTCGGGCGTGATGTGCCTGCGCCGCGCCGCGCGCGCCGTGCAGGCGGGCGATGCCGACATCGTCGCCTGCGTGGGCGCCGACACCAACCATGTCGACTCCTTCCGCCAGACGCTGGGCAGCTTCAGCAACTTCGCGCGGGACGCGAGCTACCCGTACGGCTCGGGCGGGCCGAACTCGATCTTCGCGTTCATCACGGCCAACTACATGCGCACCTACGGCGCGAAGCGCGAAGACTTCGGCCGCATCTGCGTGGACCAGCGCACCAACGCGCTCGGCAACCCGAACGCGATGTTCAAGAAGGGCCTGACGCTCGACGAGTACATGGCCGCGCGGCCCATTTCCGACCCGATTCACCTGTTCGACTGCGTGATGCCCTGCGCCGGCGCCGATGCCTTCCTGGTGATGAGCGAGGAGCGCGCGCGCGACCTGGGCCTGGCGCACGTGGTGATCCGCGGCGCCATCGAGCGGCACAACGCCTACGCCGAAGACCCGGTGATGGTGCAGGGCGGCTGGCGCAAGGACCGCGACGACCTCTATGCGCAGGCCGGCGTGCAGCCCGCCGCGCTCGACTTCGTGCAGACCTACGACGACTACCCCGTCATCGTGATGATGCAGTTCGAGGACCTGGGCTTCTGCGAGAAGGGCGAGGGCTCGGCCTTCGTGCAGTCGCACACCATGCGCTTCGACGGCAGCTTTCCGAACAACACCAGCGGCGGGCAACTCTCTGCCGGGCAGGCCGGCGCCGCGGGTGGCTTTCTCGGCATGGTCGAGGCCGTTCGCCAATTGACCGGTGAAGCCGGCGCGCGCTCAGTGCCCGATGCGCAACTGGGCCTGGTCGCCGGCTTCGGCATGGTGACCTACGACCGCTGCCTGTGCACAGGCGCCGTCATCCTCGGGAGACCCGCATGACGATGCCCTTCATGCGCCCCCCGCGCAAGAACCCGGTGCTGCGCACCCGGCAGATGAACCTGCCGCCCGGCGCGCGCGGCCGCGTGGCGCTGGGCCTCACGGCCGCCGCCGCGGAGGGCCGCTTCGAGTTGCAGACCTGCGAAGACTGCGGCACGGTGCAGTACCCGCCGCGCGAGGTGTGCCACAAGTGCCTGTCCGCCGCGCTGCGCTGGCGCGCGCAGGGCGGCGAGGGCGAGCTGCTGGGCAGCACCACGCTGCACCATAGCAACGACCTGTTCTTTCGCGAGCGGCTGCCGTGGCGGCTGGGCCTGGTGCACCTGGATGCCGGCCCCACGCTCATGGTGCACCTGCACGGCGAGGTCGGCGAGGCGCCTTCGCGCGTGCGTGTCGGTGCCCGGCTCGACCGCGCAGGGCAAGCCGTTCTCATTGGTTTTCCGAATGAAGGGAGTGCCCACATGGCCGACGACAAGATGCTGCGCGAGATGACCAGCGACCCCAAGTTCCGCAAGGTGCTGGTGACCGACGGCAAGACCGAGACCGGCCAGGCCATCGTGCGCGCGCTGGTGAAGGCCGGCGCCGACATCGTCTGGGTCGGCCACGCCGAACCCTGGAAGAAGATGGGCGACGGGCTGGACGACATCTCCGCGCTGCCGCAGGTCACGCTGGTGCCGCTGGACCTGACCAACGGCCGGCAGGTGACCGAGCTGGCCGGCTCCATCGGCGGCAAGGTCGACATCGTGATCAACAACGCCGAGGTGCACCGTACCTTCGGCATCGGCGCGCGGCGCGGCACCGACGTGGCCAAGGCCGAGATGGACATCAACTACTTCGGCCTGCTGCGCCTGGCGCAGGAGTTCGGCCCGGCGCTGAAGGGCCGGTCGGCCGACGGCACCACCGGCGCGACCGCGTGGGTGAACCTGCTGTCGATCTACGCGCTGAGCAACTTCCCGCCGCACGGCACCTTCAGCGCGTCGAAGGCCGCGGCGCATTCGCTCGCGCAGTGCCTGCGCGCCGAGATGCGACCGGCCGGCATTCGCGTGATCAACGTGTTCCCCGGGCCCATCGACGACGAATGGAACCAGCACACGCCGCCGCCCAAGCTCGCGCCCAGCGCGCTGGCCAATGCCATCGTGAAGGCGCTGCGCGACGGCGTGGAAGACGTGTACCCCGGCGACGTGGCGCAGGAGTGGCTGGAGCGCTGGCGCGACAACCCCAAGGTGCTAGAGCGCGAACTCGCGGCCGGCGGCTGAAAGAGGAAACCTACGATGACGACAACCACCGAACCCATGTCCGCCGCCGCAGTTCTCGGCGGCCTGGTGAGCGCGATGGCCACCGGCCGCATTCGCGTGATCGACCTCACGCAGACCCTCACGCCCGAGTTCCCGCAGATCGCGCTGCCGCCCGAGATGGGCCAGTGCTGGCCCTTCCGCATCGAGGAGGTGTCGAAGTACGACGAGCGCGGACCGGGCTGGTACTGGAACAACTTCTCGTGCGGCGAGCACACGGGCACGCACTTCGACGCGCCCATCCACTGGATCTCCGGGCGCGACCTGCCGAACAACTCGGTCGACACCATTCCCGTGCAGAACTTCGTCGCGCCGGCCTGCGTGATCGATTGTTCGCCGCAGGTGAAGGACGACCCCGACTACCTGTTGACGCTGGAAGACATCGAGGCCTACGAGGCCGCGCACGGCCGCATCCCGAAAGGCGCGTGGGTGCTGATGCGTACCGACTGGTCCAAGCGCACCGACCCCGAGGCGTACCAGAACTTCGACGAGACCGGCCAGCACACGCCGGGGCCGAGCACCGCGGCCGTGCGCTTCCTGGTGGAGCAGCGCGACGTGCTGGGCTTCGGCTCGGAGGCCATCGGAACGGACGCGGGGCAGGGCTACCACCTGCGGCCGCCGTACCCGTGCCACTACTACATGCACGGGGCGGGGCGCTATGGGCTGCAGTGCCTGAGCAACCTCGACCTGCTGCCGCCGGCAGGGGCGGTGCTGATCTGCCCGCCGTTGAAGATCGAGAAGGGCAGCGGGAGCCCGCTGCGCGTGCTGGCGCTGGTGGGAGCATCGGCATGAGCGGCGCGGCACCCAAGGTCGCGGCCGTCACCGGCGGCAGCGCGGGCATCGGCAGGGCCATCTGCGAAGACCTGCTCGCGCAGGGCTACGAAGTGATCTCGCTCGCTCGCCGCAAGGCCGAGATCGACCACCCCAGGCTGCACAGCCTCGAGGTCGACCTGAGCGACCGCGCCGCCACCGGCCAGGCCGTGAAGGAACTGGTCGAGCGCTTCGCCCCGACCACCCTCGTGCACAACGCCGGCGTCATCCGCGCCGCGCTGCTGCCCGACGTGAAGCTCGACGACCTCGATGCGCTGGTCGACCTGCACCTGGGCTGTGCCATCCAGCTCGTGCAAGGGGCATTGCCCGCCATGCGCGCGCAGCGCTTCGGCCGCGTGGTGCTGCTGTCGTCGCGCGCCGCGCTCGGCCTGGCCACGCGCACCAGCTACTCCGCCACCAAGGCCGGCATGCTGGGCATGGCGCGCACCTGGGCGCTGGAACTCGCCGCGGACGGCATCACGGTCAACGTGGTGGCCCCGGGCCCCATCCGCACCGACATGTTCTACGACGTGGTCGAGGCCGGCAGCGAGAAGGAGCGCGCGCTCGCGGCCTCGGTGCCCGTCAAGCGCCTGGGCGAGTCGGCCGACGTGGCACGCGCCGTGCGTTTCTTCGCCGATGCGGACAACAGCTTCGTCACCGGCCAGGTGCTGTACGTGTGCGGCGGCACCAGCGTCGGCAGCCTGGCCCTCTGAATTCATTTCCCCGCTTTCCCTCGTTCCATTCAAAAAAACCACCTCTGGAGCATCGCCATGAAAGTCCTGAACCGAATTCGCACCCTCGCTGCCGTCGCCGCGGGCCTGGGCGCGCTAGTGAGCACCGCGGGCGCGTGGGCCGCCGACCTGAAGGTCGGCTTCATCACGTCGATGTCGGGCCCCGTGTCGTCCCTCGGCATTCCGTACGACAAGGGCATGAAGGCCGCGCTGGCCTACAAGTCGGAGGTGGGCGGGCGCAAGGTGCAGGTGATCCAGCTCGACGATGCCTCCGACCCGTCCACGGCGGCGCGCAACGCGCGCAAGCTCATCGAAGAAGACAAGGTCGACGTCATCATCGGCACGGCCGGCGCCCCGGGTTCGCTGGCCATCGCAGGCGTGGCGCGCGAAACGAAGACGCCGCTGATCTCCATCGCCAACGCCGACCTCGCCGGCGAAGAGGGCGCATGGATGGTCACGCTGCCGCAGCCCGCTCCCTTGATGATGGGCGCGATGGTCGAGAAGATGAAGCAGGCCGGCGTGAAGACGGTGGCCTACATCGGCTACTCCGACGCCTGGGGCGACCTGGTGTACGACGCGCTGATGAAGTCGACGCCGGCCGCCGGCATCAAGGTGGTGTCGAACGAGCGATACGCGCGCAGCGATTCGTCGGTGGCGGGCCAGGTGCTGAAGATCGTGGCGCTGAAGCCCGACGCGGTCATCACCGGCGCATCGGGCACGCCCGGCGCGTTGCCCTACCTGGCGCTGACAGAGCGCGGCTACAAGGGAAAGATCTACGGCATGCACTCGCTGATCAACCCCGACTTCATCCGCGTGGGCGGCCCCTCGGTCGAAGGCCTGCTGGCACCCACGGGCCCGGTGGTGGTGGCCGAGCAGCTGCCCGATGCCAACCCGATGAAGAAGATCTCGATGGACTTCCGCGCCGCCTACCAGAAGGCCAACGGCGCCGCGCCCACCGACACCTTCTCGGCCTACAGCTTCGATGCATGGCTGATCTACCTCGACTCGGCCCAGCGCGCGCTCGCAAGCAAAGCCGAACCCGGCACCCCGCAGTTCCGCGTCGCCCTGCGCGATGCCATCGTCACCACCAAGGAGCTGGTCGGTACGCATTCGGTCTACAACTTCAAGCCGACCGATCGCTACGGCTCCGACGACCGCTCGCGGGTTGTCGTGAAGCTCGAAAAGGGGCAGTGGAAGCTGGTGCCGTGATGCATTCGGGGCGGGCTTTCAGGGCAGTCGTTGATCGGCTGCACACCGGTGGCCTGTTCACCGACCCCGAAAAAAAGCCACAGAAGCCACATAAGCCCATCGACTTCATGCATGGCAAACAGTGAAACCCACGGAAAACTGAAATGAAGAACAAGCTCACCCCCCTGCTCGCAGCGACCGCGATGGCTTTCGCGGCGGCACAAGCCATGGCAGCCGACCTGAAGATCGGCTTCATCAGCTCCCTCTCCGGTCCCGTGGCGGCGCTGGGCATTCCGTATGAAAAGGGCATTCGTGCGGCCATTGCCGAGCACCCCGAGATCGCGGGCCGCAAGGTGCAGCTCATCGTGCTCGACGACGCGTCGGACCCGACCACCGCCGGGCGCAACGCGCGCAAGCTGGTGACCGAAGACAAGGTCGACGTGCTCATCGGCACCTCGGGCGTGCCCGGTGCCATGGCCATCGCCGCGGTGGCGCGGGAGCTGAACACGCCGCTCATCTCGCCCACCCCCGTGACCATTGCCGGCCTCGAGGGCGCATGGACCGTGACCGTGTCGCAGCCCTTTCCGCTCATGGTCGCCGGCGTGGTCGAGCGCATGAAGAAGTCGGGCGTGAAAACGGTGGCCTTCATCGGCTTTTCCGACGCGCTGGGCGACCTGGCCTACGACTCGCTCGTGAAGAGCGCCGATGCCGCCGGCATCAAGGTGGTGGCGAACGAGCGCTATGCGCGCAGCGATTCGTCGGTGGCCGGGCAGGTACTGAAGATCGTCGCGACCCGGCCCGACGCGGTGTTCGCCGGCAACTCCGGCACGCCCGGCGCACTGCCTTACCTGGCGCTGGCCGAGCGCGGCTACAAGGGCAAGATCTACGGCACGCACGGCCTCATCAACGCCGACTTCGTGCGCGTGGGCGGTGCCTCCATCGAAGGCCTGCAGGTGCCCAGCGGCCCCGTGCTGGTGGCCGACCAGCTGCCCGACAGCAACCCCATCAAGAAGGTGTCGATGGGCTTTCGCAACGCGTACCAGAAGGTCAACGGCGTGGTGCCGACGGACGCCTTCTCGTCGTACACCTACGACGCCTACCTGCTGCTGGCCGACGCGGCATCGCGCACCAAGGGCGAGCCGGGCACGCCGCAGTACCGCACCGCGCTGCGCGACGCCATCGTGAGCACGAAGGAGTTGGTGGGCACGCACGGCGTGTACACCTTCAAGCCCGACGACCGCTACGGCTCCGACCAGCGCGGCGTGGTCATCGTGCAGATGACCAAGGGCCAGTGGAAGCTGGTTCCCTAGCCTGCGCAGCCGCCCGCAACACCGTCGAGCACACCGCCATGACCACCTACCGCAACCGCCCCGATCTTGTCGCGGCGCTGGTGCAGGACGACCGTGTCCACCGCGACCTGTACCTGAGCGACGAGCTTTTCGCGCTCGAGCAGGAGCGCCTGTTCGCCAACACCTGGGTCTTTCTCGGCCACGCGAGCCAGGTGCCCGAGCCCGGCGACTTCGTCACGCAGGACATCGCGGGCCGGCCGCTGCTCATGGTGCGCCAGCCCGACGGCGAGGTGCACGTGCTCTACAACCGCTGCGCGCACAAGGGCACGCAGCTGGTGACCGACGAAAGCGGCAACACCGGCCGCTTCTTCCGCTGCCCGTACCACGCGTGGACCTACAAGCTCGACGGCGCGCCGCTCGGCCTGCCGCTGAAGAACGGCTACGAGGGCACGCAGCTGAAGGCCTGCGAATCGGGCCAGGGCCTGTCGGTGGTGAAGCACGTGAAGGTGTACCGCGACTTCGTGTTCGTGCGGCTGTCCGACGCCGGCCCGGCGTTCGAAGACTACTTCGGCGAGGTGCTGGGCGCCATCGACAACATGGTCGACCGCTCGCCGGAAGGCAAGCTCACCGTGGGTGGCGGCGTGCTGCGCAACATCGTGCACTGCAACTGGAAGATGTACCTGGAGAACATCAACGACACGGTGCACCCCATGTCCACGCACGAGTCGGCCACCAAGGCCGCCGAGGCGCTGTGGGAGGGCCACGCGCCCACCGACCCCAAGCCGATGGCGATGGAGCAGATCTTGCCCTTCGGCTCGGGCTACGAGTTCTTCGACAAGATGGGCGGGCGCGTGTTCGCCAACGGCCACAGCGTGCTGGGCGTGAACTTCAGCATCCACTCCAACTACGCGCAGCTGCCCGAGTACGAGGCCGCGATGCGCGCCGCGCACGGCGAGGCGCGCGCCACCGACATCCTGCAGCGCTCGCCGCAGAACTCGGTGTTCTACCCGAGCCTGTCGGTCAAGGGCTCGCCGCAAGCCATTCGCGTGATTCGCCCGCTGGCGGCCAACCGCACGCTCATCGAGGCATGGAGCTTCAGGGCGGCCGGCGCGCCGGCGCTGCTGTTCGAGCGCGCCATGAGCTACAACCGCCTCGTGTTCTCGCCCATGTCGGTGGTGGCGCACGACGACGTGCACCTGTTCGAGAGCATCCAGCAGGGCCTGCGCGCCGGCGGCAACGAGTGGGTGAGCCTGCACCGCAACCACGACCCGGCCGAGACGCAGCACGCCACGGTGACAACCAACGGCACCAACGAGCTGCTGATGCGCAACCAGTTTCGCGCCTGGGCCAAGGCCATGGAGGCCACCGCATGACCGACCCGCGCGATTTCGCCGCCCACGAGGCGGCCCTGCTCGACGAGCGGCGGCTGGACGAATGGCTGGCCCTTTTCGCCGACGACGGCCACTACTGGGTGCCGCTGCTCGGCGCCGCGCAGGCCGACCCGTTCTCGCACAACTCGCTGGCCTACGAAGACCGGCTGCTGCTGCAGCTGCGCGTGGAGCGGCTGAAGAACCCGCGCGCGCATTCGCAGCACCCGGCCAGCCACAGCCAGCATGTGCTGCAGCCCTCGCGCATCGAACACGAAAGCGACGGCGAGGTGCGCCTGCGCACGCCCTTTCTCTACATGGAGGCGCGCGGCGAAGCGCAGGTGCTGCTGAGCGGCACCGCGCGCCACCACCTGGTTCGCGCACCGGGCGGCTGGTCGATCCGCGAGAAGCGCATCGACCTGCTCAACGCCGCGCGCGCGTTGCCGGCCATCCAGTTGTTCATCTGATTCGAGTTACCCGTTCATTTCCACCATCCTCACCGGAGCTACGACATGAAGAGCCTGATGCAGACCTTGACACGCGGCGCACTCGCCGCGGCGCTGACCGCCTGTGGTGTGGCGAGCGCGCTGGCGGCCGACCTGAAGGTCGGCCTCAGCGTCTCGCTGTCGGGGCCCAACTCCTCGCTGGGCGTGCCCTACGCCAAGGGCATGCAGGCCGCGCTGGCCTACAAGGGCGAGGTGAACGGGCGCAAGGTGCAGCTCATCGTGCTGGACGACGGCTCCGACCCGACCACGGCCGGGCGCAACGCGCGCAAGCTCATCGAGGAAGAAAAGGTCGACGTGCTCATGGGCACCTCGGGGGTGCCCGCCGCCATCGCCATGGCGCAGGTGGGCAAGGAAGCGAAGACGCCGATGATCGGCCTCACGCCCATCCTGCTCGACCCCAACGAGAACCCGTGGGTGATGACGGTGGCGCAGCCCACGCAGCTGATGATCGACGCGGTGGTCGAGCGCATGAAGCGCAACAACGTGAAGACGGTCGGCTACATCGGCTTTTCCGACGCCTGGGGCGACCTGGTGTACGACGCGCTCATGAAGGCTGCGCCCGGCGCCGGCATCAAGGTGGTGAGCAACGAGCGCTATGCGCGCGCCGACGCGTCCGTCACCGGCCAGGTGCTGAAGATCGTCGCGCTGCGGCCCGACGCGGTGATGACTGGCGGCGCCGGCACGCCCGGCGCGCTGCCGTTCCTGGCGCTGCAGGAGCGCGGCTTCAAGGGCGGCGTGTACGGCCAGCACGGCCTGATCAACCCCGACTTCGTGCGCGTGGTCGGCGCGGCGGGGCAGAACGCGCTGATGCCCACCGGCCCGGTGATCGTGGCCGAGCAGCTGCCCGACGGCTACCCGACCAAGAAGATCGCGACCGACTTCCGCGCCGTGTTCCAGAAGGTCAACAACGCGCCGACGAGCGACGCCTTCTCGGCCTATTCGTTCGACGGCTGGCTGGTGTTCGCCGACGCGGCCTCGCGCGCCATGAAGAAGGCCGAGCCGGGCACGCCCGAGTTCCGCGTGGCGCTGCGCGACGCCATCTTCAGCACCAAGGAAGTGGTGGGCACGCACGGCGTGTACACCTTCAAGCCCGGCAGCCTCTACGGCGTGGACGAACGCGCCCGGGTGATCGTCAAGCTCGACAACGGCCAATGGAAGCTCGCACCTTGAACCGCACGCCTTCGTTTTTTCCCGGGAGGGCCGCGCGATGACATGGGACGTGGCACTCATTCTTCTCACCGACGGCCTGGCCAACGGCGCCGTCTACCTGCTGGCCGGCCTGGGGCTGGTGCTGATCTTCTCGGTCACGCGGGTGGTGTTCGTGCCCTTCGGCGACATCGCGGCCTTCGCGGCGCTGTCGCTCGCGGCCTTCGAGACCGACCGCGTGCCGCCGACCATCGGCATGGTGGCGGTGCTGGCCGCGCTGGCGCTGGCCACCGAAATCGGCAGCCTGCTGCGCCGCGGCGAGACCGCGCGCATTCCCAGGGCGGTGCTGATGTGGGGCGTGCTGCCGGCCATTCCGTGCGTGCTGGCGTGGCTGGCCGCGCGGCCCGGCGTGCCGGTGGCGGTGCACATCGCGGTGGCCGTGCTGCTGGTGGTGCCCATTGCGCCGCTGCTGGCGCGCGTGGTGTTCCAGCCGATCGCGGATGCGTCGGTGCTGGTGCTGCTCATCGTGTCGCTGGCGCTGCACTTCCTGCTCTCCGGCCTCGGGCTGCTCTTCTTCGGGCCTGAAGGCTCGCGCACCACGCCGCTCACCAGCGCCGTGTTCACGCTGGGCGACGGCTTCACGGTCAGTGGTCAGGTGGTGCTGATGGTGGGAGCCGCCATCGTGCTCAGCGGGTTGTTCTTCCTGGTGTTCGAGCGCACGGTGGCCGGCAAGGCGCTGCGCGCCACGGCGGTGAACCGCGTGGGCGCGCGGCTGGTCGGCATCCGGCCGGTGCGCACTGCGCTGCTGGCCTACGGCTGCGCGTCGTTGCTGGCGGGGCTCATCGGCGTGCTCATCGCGCCGGTGACCACCATGTACTACGACTCGGGCTTCATCATCGGCCTGAAGGCCTTCGTGGCCGCCATCATCGGCGGGCTGGTGAGCTACCCGATGACGGCCGTGGGCGCGCTCGCGGTCGGGGTGGTCGAGAGCTTCGCCTCGTTCTGGAGCGGCGCGCTGAAGGACGTGATCGTCTTCAGCCTGCTGATCCCGGTGCTCATGCTGCGCTCGTTCATGGCCGTGCACGCCGAAGAGGAAGAAGACGAGGTGGACCAATGAGCCCGAACCTGAATCCGAACCCGAACCCGAACCCGAACCGCAAACGCATGGCGTGGGTTGCCGGCGTGGTGGCCGTGCTGGCGCTGGTGCCGGTGGTGGCGGGCAGCTTCACCGTCTCGCTGCTCAACGACATCGGCATCGGCGCGCTGGTGGCGCTGGGGCTGGTGCTGCTCACGGGTGTGGGCGGCGCCACGTCGTTCGGGCAGGCGGCGTTCGTGGGCATCGCGGCCTATGCCACGGCCTGGCTCACGACCACGCAGGGCATGTCGCCATGGATCGGCCTGCTGTTCGCGCTGCTGCTCACGGGCCTGTCGGCGCTGGCCATCGGCATGCTCACGCTGCGCCTGGGCGGGCACTTTCTGCCGCTGAGCACCATCGCGTGGGGCCTGTCGATCGCGATGCTGTTCGGCAACGTCGACGCGCTGGGGCGTCACACGGGGCTGTCGAACATTCCGGCGCTGCAGGTCGCGGGCTGGTCGCTGGCCGACCCGCGCGCGATGTACTACCTGATCTGGGTGGTGGTGGGGCTGGCCTGCCTGTTCAGCCACAACCTGCTGCAGTCGCGCCCCGGCCGCGCGATTCGCGGGCTGCGCGGCGGCGCCACGCTGCTGGCGAGCGTGGGGGCCGACGCGTACCGCGTGCGGCTGTCGCTGTTCGTCACGGCCGCGCTGTTCGCGGGGCTGGCTGGCTGGCTCTACGCGCACATGAACCGCTTCGTGAGCCCCTCGCCTTTCGACGTGCGCGCCAGCATCGAGTACCTGCTGATGGCCGTGGCCGGCGGGCTCGGGCAGCTGGCGGGCGCGCTGGTGGGCGCCGCGCTGGTGCTGGTGCTGAAGAACGGCCTGCAAGACGTGCTCCCCATGCTCACGCAGCGCGCCGGTCAGCTGGAGGCCGTGGCTTTCGCGGCGCTGTTCATCCTGCTGCTGCACTTCGCGCGCGGCGGCGTGATGGGGCTCTGGCGCGGATGGCGGCGGCGCTGGACGCAGCGTCGTGGCGCCACGCAGGGGCCGTCGCGCCACGACGCGGCGCCGGTCGCGCCGCTGGCGCACCGCACGCTGCCCGAGCGCGGCTCGCAGGTGCTGTCGGTGAACGGCGCGGTCAAGCGCTTCGGCGGGCTGGTGGCGGTGAACGACGTGAGCTTCGACGTGAAGGCCGGCGAAATCGTCGGGCTCATCGGGCCCAACGGCGCGGGCAAGTCGACCATGTTCAACCTGCTGACCTGCACGCTGCCGATGAGCGCGGGCCAGGTGCGCTTCCTGGACCACGACATCGCGGGCATGCCGCAGCGCGCGGTGGCGCGCCTGGGGCTGGCGCGCACCTTCCAGCACGTGAAGCTGCGCCCGCACATGAGCCTGCTGGACAACGTGGCGCTGGGCGCGCATTCGCGCACGCGCTCGGGCATCCTGAAGGCGGGGCTGCGGCTGGACCGCGCGGAAGAGCAGCAGATCTTGCAGGAGGCGCAGCGCCAGCTCGACCGCATCGGCCTGGGCGACCGCGCGCACGAGCTGGCGGGCAGCCTGCCGCTGGGCACGCAGCGCATCCTGGAAATCGCGCGCGCACTGGCCGCCGACCCGGTGCTGCTGGTGCTCGACGAGCCCGCGGCCGGCCTGCGCCGCAAGGAAAAGATGGCGCTCGGCGACCTGCTGCGCAAGCTGCGCGAGGAGGGCGTGACCATCCTCATCGTCGAACACGACATGGACTTCGTGATGAAACTGGTGGACCGGCTGGTGGTGATGAACTTCGGCTCCAAGCTCGTGGAGGGCGTGCCGTCGGCCGTGCGCGCCGACGAGCGTGTGCAGGCGGCATACCTGGGGAGCGTCGTATGAGCGCCGCACGGCCGCCCGAAGGCGCGGTCCCCTTTCAGGGGGAAGGGGAAGTACACGAAGTGACGAGCCTGGGGGAAACGAAATGACAGCGATGCTGGAAATTGGCGACCTGCACGTGTCCTACGGGCAGGTGGAGGCGGTGCGCGGCGTGTCGCTGGATTTGCAGCCGGGCCAGATCATCTCGGTGATCGGCCCCAACGGCGCGGGCAAGACCACGCTGCTGGCCGCGGCCATGGGCCTGCTGCCGTGCAAGGGCACGCTGCGCTTCGAGGGCGAAGACCTGCAGGGGCTGGACGTGGAGGCGCGCGTGGAGCGCGGCCTGTGCCTGGTGCCCGAGAAGCGCGAGTTGTTCGGCGAGCTCACCGTGCTCGACAACCTGCAGCTGGGCGCCTATGCCAAGCGCCTGCGCGGCGATGCCATGAAGAAGCGGCTGCAGTCGGTGTACGACCGCTTTCCGCGGCTGGCCGAGCGCAGGTCGCAGCGCGCCGACACGCTCTCGGGCGGCGAGCGGCAGATGCTGGCCGTGGGGCGCGCGCTGATGTCCGCGCCGCGCCTGCTGATGCTCGACGAACCCAGCCTGGGGCTGGCGCCGCTGATCGTGCGCGACATTCTCACCATCGTGCGCAAGCTGCGCGACGACGGCGTGTCCATCCTGCTGGTGGAGCAGAACGCGCGCGCCGCGCTCGAAAGCTCCGACCAGGGCTACGTGCTGGAAACCGGCGAGATCGCGCTGTCGGGTGCCTCGGCCGAACTGGCCAGCGACCCGCGCGTGCAGGCCACCTATCTGGGCGGAGGCACGCACGATGACGAATGACCCGCGCGCCGTGCCGCCCGCGCAGCGCACGCTGCCCGACATGCTGCGGCGGCAGGCCGCGTTGTTCGGCACGCGCGGGCTGCTGCGCATCGCGGGCCAGGCATGGACGCATGCCGATGCGGCGCAGGCGGCGGCCGTGCGCGCCGGTGCCCTGGCGGCCGCCGGCGTGGCGCGCGGCGACCGCGTGGCCGTGATGTGCGGCAACCGCATCGAGTTCGTCGAGAGCTTCCTGGGCGCGGGCTGGATGGGCGCGGCGGTGGTGCCGGTGAACACGGCGTCGATGGGGCCGCAGCTCGAGTACTTCCTGGCCGACAGCGAGGCGAAGCTGCTGGTGATCGAGGCGGGCTTCGTGGAGCGGCTGGCCACGGCCGACCTGTCACGCACCGCGTTGCGCGAAATCTGGGTGGTGGGCGACGCGCCGGTATTGGAATGGCAAGCGCCCGCCAGCGTGCGCGTGGTGCCGTACCCGCAAGGCGCAGAGCCCGCGGAGCCGGCGCCCGTGCAGCCGGGCGACCCGATCGCCATCCTCTACACCTCGGGCACCACGGGCCCGGCCAAGGGCGTGGTGTGCCCGCACGCGCAGTATTTCTGGTGGGGCGTGAACAGCGCGGAGGTGCTCGGCGTGGGCGCGCAAGACGTGCTGTGCACCACGCTGCCGCTGTTTCACATCAACGCGCTCAACACCTTCGCCCAGGCCGCGCTGACGGGGGCCGAGGTGGTGTTCGAGTCGCGCTTCTCGGCCTCGGGCTTCTGGCCGTCGATGCGCGCCAGCGGCGCGACGGTGGTTTACCTGCTGGGCGCGATGGTGCCCATACTGCTCGCGCAGCCCGAAGGCCCCGGCGAGCGCGGGCACCGCGTGCGCATCGGCCTCGGGCCCGGCGTGCCGGCTGCCGCGGGCGCCGCTTTCAAGGCGCGCACCGGCGTGCACCTGCTGGAGGGCTACGGCTCCACCGAGACCAACTTCGCCATCGCCACCGCGCCGGATTCGCCGCGCGGCGGCGTCATGGGCTGGCTGCGCCCGGGCTTCGACGCGCGCGTGGCCGACGAGGACGACGTGGCGCTGCCGCCGGGCGAGGCCGGCGAACTGCTGCTGCGCGCCGACGAACCCCACGCCTTCGCGAGCGGCTACTTCAACATGCCGCACAAGACCGTCGAGGCCTGGCGCAACCTGTGGTTCCACACCGGCGACCGGGTGGTGCGCGACGCCGACGGCGCCTTTCGCTTCGTCGACCGCATCAAGGACGCGATTCGCCGGCGCGGCGAGAACATCTCGTCCTTCGAGGTCGAGCAGGTGCTGCTGAGCCACCCGGGCGTGGGCTCGTGCGCGGTGTACCCGGTGCGCTCCGAGCTGGCCGAAGACGAGGTGATGGCCGCGCTGGTGCCGCGCGAAGGCGCGCAGGTGGACCCGGCCGAGCTCGCGCGTTTCTGCGAAGGCCGGCTGCCGTACTTCGCGGTGCCGCGCTACATCGACGTGCTGGCCGACCTGCCGCGCACCGAGAACGGCAAGGTGCAGAAGTTCAAGCTGCGCGAGCGCGGCGTGGGGCCTAGCACGTGGGACGGCAAGCCCGCGAGGGCCTGAGCGTGCGGCTCGGGGCGGCTCGAGACAGGCCGCAGGGAGCGTTGCGTTAAAATAATTCATAACTAAACCATTCAGGTATGCAAACAAATTCACTGACCAGCCGCCACGCCCTCGTGACCGGTGCCGCGCGCGGCATCGGCGCCGAGATTGCCCGCACCCTGGCCGCCGAAGGCGCCGTGCTGACGCTGCTGGGCCGCGACCGCGAGGCCCTGCAGCGCGTGGCCGATTCGCTCATCGGCAGCGGCCACGGCGTGGTAACGGCCGACGTGGCCGACCCCGAGGCGGTGCAGGCCGCCTTTGCCGAGGCGCGCGCGGCGCGCGGGCCGGTCGCGGTGCTCGTCAACAACGCGGGCGCGGCCGAGAGCGCGCCCTTCTTGAAGACCTCTTTCGAACTCTGGCAGCGCATGCTGTCGGTCAACCTCACCGGCAGCTTCCTGTGCGCGCAGGCCGCGCTGCCCGACATGCTGGACACCGGCTGGGGCCGCATCGTCAACATCGCCAGCACCGCGGGGCAGAAGGGCTACGCGTACGTGGCGGCCTACACCGCGGCCAAGCACGGCGTGGTCGGCCTCACGCGCTCGCTGGCGCTGGAGGTGGCGCGCAAGGGCATCACCGTGAACGCCGTGTGCCCGGGCTACACCGACACCGACATCCTGCGCAACAGCGTGGCCAACGTGGTCGGCAAGACCGGGCGCAGCGAGGCCGACGCGCTGGCGGAGTTCTCCAGCGTGAACCCGCAGAAGCGCATCGTGCAGCCCACCGAGGTGGCCGATGCCGTGCGCTGGCTGTGCGGCGAGGGCGCCGCGTCGGTCACGGGCCAGTCGATCTCGGTGTCCGGCGGGGAAGTGACATGACGCGCGGCGACGCATCGCACGCCGCGCTGAGCGACGCCGAAGAGCTGGGCCACGAGGCCCGCGCCGGCCACGAAGACCACGCCATGCTCAAGCTGTGGCTGCGCATGCTGGCCAGCACCACGCAGATCGAGGCCGAAATCCGGCGCCGGCTGCGCGAGCGCTTCGGCATTTCGCTGGCGCGCTTCGACTACATGGCGCAGCTCTACCGCTACAAGGACGGCCTGAAGATGCGCGTGCTCTCGCGCTACCTGATGGTCACCGGCGGCAACGTCACCGGCCTTACCGACGAACTGGAGCGCGAAGGCATGGTGGCGCGCGCGCCCAGCCCCGACGACCGCCGCGCGTGGATCGTGAGCCTCACGCCCGCCGGCCGCCGCACTTTCGAGACCATGGCCAGCGAGCACGAGCAGTGGATCCTGGAGATGTTCTCGGGGCTCGACATGAAGACCGTGAAGCAGCTGCACACGCAGCTGGGCCTGCTGCGCGTGCATGTGATGCGCGGCGAGCCTTCGGGAGAGGAAGGCTGAGCATGAGCGAACAAGGCAGCAGCAGCGAAAGCCAAGGCGACAGCAAGGGCGACAACCAGGGTGAATCGGCCGCGCACGTCGACCTGGCCGCCCCCAGCAGCGAGTTCCGCCGCCCGCGGCTGATTCGCTTCTCGGACTGCGACCCGGCGGGCATCGTCTTCTATCCGCAGTACTTCGTGATGCTCAACGGCCTGATCGAAGACTGGGTGAACGACGGCCTGGGCCTCAGCTACCACGGCCTGGTCGCGCAGCGCCGCATCGGCCTGCCGACCGTGAAGCTCGACGTGGCCTTTCGCGCCGTGAGCCGCATGGGCGACGCGGTGACGCTGGGCCTGGCCGTGCAGCGGCTGGGCTCGCGCTCGATGACGCTGGCGGTGCGCTGCTTCGGCGCGCAGACCGGCGAAGTGCGCATGCAGATGACGCAGGTGATCGTGACCACCTCGCTGGAAACGCACCGCGCCATCGCCATTCCGCCGGACATGCGCACGGCCATCCTGCGCGACGCGCCCGAGCTGGGCTGAAGGGCGGGCGGCCCGAAGGCCGCTGCCTGGTTGCGTGGGCTACGTGAGCGTGCCCGGCACCGTGTCCTCGAAGCCGAGCCTGAGCTTGGCGATCTTTTCCCGGCCTGCATCGGTGATGGCCAGCACCGTGGCGGACTCGGGCAGCACGCTGCGCTCCCTGCCGAAGAAGTCCGGCTTGATCTCCGCGTGCAGCAGGCCGACGGCGGCCAGCCTGGAGATGCGGACGATCTCGGTCTTGTTCCGCGTCTCCAGGGGAAGAGATGCGGTGTCGAGCTGGCAGAGGTAGTCGAGCGGCATGAGATGAACCCGTTAGTTTCGCTATTCTCTAAAAATGTGAACTTTAGTGCAACGAATTAAAGAATTGAATGTGAAAGTCGAGGCTGACCGCTGACACGACAGTGCAACGGTCGGCCACAGAATGAAGGCCCTCACCACCTCGAGCGCCCGACACGACAGACACCGTCGAAGGCGCCCCGCCCATGCTGACCTGCGCAATCCAGAAGACCGGCTACGACTACCAGCAGACCGACCCCCAGGGCGTCACCGACCTCGTCGCCTTCATGGCCGCCATCGACGCCTTTCCCTGGGCCGAGCAGCACCGCGAGTGGGACGAGCAGCAGGACGGCCCCTTGCCCGCCGTGGTGCTGCGCAACGAGCCCGACCAGCGCGAGCTGTGGGTCACGGCGCTGGGCAGCGACCGCGCGGGCAGCTACCAGCTGCAGGCCGTGTCGATGCAGATGCGCAAGGGCTTCTTTGGCAAGGCCAAGCCGGAGCAGGATGCCACGGTGGTCGACGCGCGCAGCCGCGCCGAGGTCGACCGGCTCTGCGAGCTTTTCTGCGACGGCCAGTACGAGGCCTTCGACCGCGGAGTGGCGCGGCTCGCCACGCGCGACAGCGACGACTAGAGCTGCCCCCCGCTCGGCGCGGCGCGGCGAGGCAAACAGTGCCCCTGCGGCCCCGTGCCCGTATGGCACGATCCGCGCATGCATGAGCCGTCCCGCCGTATTCCGTATCGCACCTGGCCCGGCGCGTTCGCCGTTCTCCTCGCCATTGCCGCCTACGTGGGCGGCCTCGTTTTCTGGGACCGCCACACGCCGGGCAACCGGCCGCTGGAAGCCGGCGAAACGGTGGCCGTCGGCCAGGCCCGCTTCACGCCCGCCGAAGGCTGGCAGATGGACGTGTCGCGCTCCCGGGCCGGCCGCTCGCTCATGCTGTTCAAGGGCGCGCACAAGTTCCTCGTCACCACGGGCCAGTGGGCGGGTGGCGCCGACGGGCCCATGGTGCGGCAGCAGCGGCTCATGGAGCGCGGCCAGGACCTGACCATCGAAGGGGACGTGTCCGACTTCGTCACCTCCTGGGGCCTGCAGGGCAAGACCTTCGCGTACTACGGCGCCAAGCTGGCGGGCCGCTTCTGGCAGGTGGTCGACCAGCCGCGCAAGTCGCTGGTGCAGATCGATTTCTACGGCGTCAACGACGGGCTGGAAGAAGCGCAGGCCGACGCCCGGCGCATGCTCGACTCGATGGACCTGGAGGCGGAGGCCGAATGAGCACGCCTGTCTTCGAGCAAGAACAGGGCGATGCGCTGCAAGGCCAGGGGCAGGATGAAGGCGTCTGGCCGGTCGGCACCGACTCCTTCTTCCAGCCGCGGCGCGCGGCCTTCTGGGTGCTGGCGGCGCTGATCGTCAACGGGCTGTTCTACACGGTGCACATGTTCTCCATGGGATTCCGGGTGGTGCCGGTCACTGCGTTTCTCGGGCTTCTGGCGTGGGGCTTGTACACGCTGTTTTTCTGCCTGGCCTTTCGCACGCTGGACCTGCTCGAGCAGCACCCGCCGGAGGGCTACGTGCTGGCCTTTGCCTGGGGCGGGCTGGGCGCGGTGTACTTCGCGGCGCCGGCCAACATCGCCATCCAGAGCCTGTGCGCCAAGCTCGTGTCGCCCGAGTTCGTGGCGGTGTGGGGGCCGGCCATCGCGGGGCCGGTCACCGAAGAGTTCCTGAAGCTCGCGGGCGTGATTTTGCTGGTGCTGGTGGCGCGCAACCAGTTCGAAACCTACCTGTCGGTGCTCATCGTGGGCGCGATGGCGGGGCTGGGTTTTCAGGTGATCGAGAACCTGAGCTACACGGTCAACGCGTCGATGCACTTCCCGCTCGAAAACCAGGTGTACCCGGTGCTGCTGAACCTGCTGACGCGCGGCCTGCTGAGCGGCCTGTGGAGCCATGCGGCCTACACCACCATCGCCTCCTTCGGCGTGGCCTGGTACCTGCTGCACCCCGAGCGGTCGAAGGCGATGCGCATCGCGGTGGCCTTCCTGTGCTTCGCGCTGGCGTGGGCCATGCACTTCGTGTGGAACTCGCCGTGGCTGGAAGACCTGTTCGACGGCGGCTACGGCCAGATGGCCATTCTCTTGGCCGTGAAGGGCATTCCCGTGGTGATTGCCGCGGGCATTTTCTGGCGCGTGGCCGCGCGCGAGAACGGCGCCTACCTGCACGCGCTGGCGGCGTGGTTCGTGCCGGAGCGCGAGCTGATCCGCGACGACGAATGGGTGCGCCTGGGCGACCCGCTGGCGCGCTACAAGGTGCGCCGCGACATGGGCTGGCGCTTCGGGCTGCGCGCCCGGCGCCTGAAGGCGCAGCTGCAGCGCGAGCAGATGCGGCTGATCCGCAAGGCCGCGACCTACGGGCGCGGCGCGCAAACGCTGCGCCACGAGGTCGCGGTGAGGCGCCTGCGCGCCAGGCTGGAGCCGCTCATTGCCGCGGCGCCCGCGAAGGCCTGAGCCGGTCCACACGACGAAGCCCGACACGCTTTCCGCATGGACTCGCTCATCGCCGCCTCCGCCCGCGCACTGGCCGCGGGCGACGCGCTGGGCGCGCTCAAGCGCGTGGCGCTGCGCGACGATCCGCCCGCGCTGGCGCTGCGCGGCATCGCGATGGCGCAGCTCGGCGAGCTCACCCGCGCGCGCGAGCTGTTGCGGCGCGCCGCCAGCGGCTTCGGCGCGCATGAAGAACTGGCGCGCGCACGCTGCGTCGTCGCCGAGGCCGAGGTGGCACTGGCCATGCGCGACCTCGGCGGCACCCCGCGCGCGCTCGAAGCGGCCGCCCTTGCGCTGGAGGCGCGCGCCGACCATGCCAACGCGCTGCAGGCGCGGCTGATCGCGGCGCGCCGGCTGCTGCTGCTCGGGCGGCTCGACGCGGCTTCGGCCGCGCTGGCACGGCTCGACGCGCGCGGCCTGCCGCCGGCCCTGGCCGCCGTGGCCGAGCTGAGCGCCGCCGAGCTCGCGCTGCGCTCGCTGCGCATCGACACCGCACGCACCGCGCTCGCGCGCGCCCAGGAGGCCGCCGAGCGCGCTCGCGTGCCGGCGCTGCTGGCAGAGGTGGCGGAAATGCGCGCCGTGCTCGAGCGCCCCGCCGCCCGGCGGCTGTGCCGTGGCAGCGAGCAGGTGCTGCGGCTCGACGAGGTGGCGGCGCTGCTCGGCTCCGGCGCGCTGGTGGTCGATGCCTGCCGTCGCGCGGTCGGAACGGGCAAGGGTGCAGTGGCCACCTGGCAGTCGCTCGCCCGGCGGCCGGTGCTGTTCGCGCTGGCCCGCGCGCTGGCCGAGGCGTGGCCCGGCGACGTCGAGCGCGAGGCGCTGATCGCCGACGCGTTCCGCACCCGCCACCCCGACGAAACGCACCGCGCACGGCTGCGCGTCGAAATCGGCCGGCTGCGCGCGCTGGTCAAGCCCATGGCGCGCGTGGAGGCGACGCCGCGCGGCTTCGCACTCGTGCCGCACGCCCCGGCGTTGGTGCCACACGCCGCGGGGCTCGTGCCAGGCGGCACGCGCGACGTGGTCGTGCTCGCGCCGCCCATCGACGGCGAGCAGGGCGCGCTGGTGGCGCTGCTGTCCGACGGCGCGGCGTGGTCGACCTCGGCGCTCGCGCTGGCGCTGGACGCCAGCCAGCGCACGGTGCAGCGCGCGCTGGCCGAGCTGGAGGCCGAGGGCCGCGTGCGCGCCATCGGCCAGGCGCGGGCGCGGCGCTGGCTGGCGCCGCCGCTAGCGGGATTCACGACGATCTTGTTACTCCCCGCTGCGCTGCCTATTGAATAGAGTTGTCTCCAGGCGCCGATCCACGGCGCACCACCAGGAGCCAACGATGACCTGCAACACAGCCACGGACAGCCGCGAGGCCGCTTCCTTCGCTTCAGACCTCTCGGAATCTTCCGCCCCGTGCCAGGCCGCGGAAATCGTGCGCGAGTACGGTCCCTTCGCCCGCAGTGATATCAATACCGACAGCGGCACCGATACCGGCAGCGTGAACGGCGTCACCCACGACGGCCAACGCGTCTGGGCCGCGCTGGGCGCGCAGCTGCTCGCCTTCGACCCCGCCAGCGGCGAACCCGTGCGCACGCTCGACCTTGCCTGCGACGCCGGCACCGCCTTCGACGGCAAGCACCTCTACCAGATCGCCGATTCGCGCATCGACAAGATCGACCCCGCCAGCGGCGCCGTGCTGGCGTCGATTCCGGCGCCCGGCCACGGCGGCGACTCGGGCCTCACCTGGGCCGAGGGCAGCCTGTGGGTGGGCGCATACCGCGACCGCAAGATCCACCAGGTCGACCCCGAGACCGGCGCCGTGGTGCGCACCATCGAGTCGACCCGCTTCGTCACCGGCGTCACCTGGGTCGACGGCGAGCTGTGGCACGGCACGTGGGAAGGCGACGACAGCGACATCCGCCGCATCGACCCGAAGAGCGGTGCCGTGCTGGCGCGCCTGCAGATGCCCAGCGGCGTGGGTGTGAGCGGGCTGGAGTCCGACGGGGCCGACCTGTTCTATTGCGGTGGCGGCGGCAGCGGCAAGGTGCGCGCGGTGCGCCGGCCGAAGAGCGCGCGGCGCTGAGCGCGCGGGCTTGGTCACGCGGACTTGATCCCGCCGCCGGCATTCATCTGTCACAGGAGCAACACCATGAACACCACCATGACCGAAACAGGTACCGCCGGCCACGCCGTCGTCTCGAACGAGCGCTGGCTGGCCGAACGCCGCGCGCTGCTCGCGCGCGAGAAGGAACTGATGCGCCTGCACGACGAGCTCGCCCGCGAGCGCCGCGCGCTGCCGTGGGAGCGCGTGGACAAGCCCTATGTGTTCGACACGCCGCAGGGCCCGCACACGCTGGCTGAGCTGTTCGGCGGCCGGCGCCAGTTGCTGGTGCAGCACTTCATGCTCGGCCCGGACTGGGCCGAAGGCTGCCCGAGCTGCAGCTACATGGCCGACCACGTCGACGGCATGAACGTGCACCTGGCGCAGCGCGACATCCAGTTCGTGGCCGTCTCGCGCGCGCCGCTGGCGCAGATCGAGCGCTTTCGCGCGCGCATGGGCTGGCGCTTCGACTGGGTGTCGTCGCACGGCAGCGACTTCAACTTCGACTTCGGCGTGAGCTTCACGCCCGAGCAGCTCGCGGACGGGCCGGTTGGCTACAACTACCGCATGCAGTCGTTCCCGGGGCAGGAGGCGCCGGGCGTCAGCGTGTTCTACCGGAACGACGCGGACGGGACGAACGACGCGGCCGGCGCCGGCGACGTCTTCCACACCTATTCCACCTACGGCCGCGGCGTGGAAGTGATGATGGGCGCCTACGCCCTGATGGACCTCGTGCCCGAGGGGCGCGGCGAACGCGACGTGCCGCACAAGATGGAATGGGTGCGCCACCACGACCGCTACGCGCCGGCCGAGGGCGATGCCAAGGCGGCGGCCGGCGCCTGCTGCTCGCACCGCTGACGCGCAGCAACCTCGGCGTGTGAGACCTTCATGGCAAACCTGTGGCCATGGCTGGCGGTCGCCGGGGTCGGCGCGCTGCACGGGCTGAACCCGGCCACCGGCTGGATGCTCGCCGCCGCCGTGGGGCTGCGCTCGCACGACCGGGCACAGGCGCTGCGTGCGCTGCTGCCCCTCGCGCTCGGGCATGTCGCGTCGGTCGCGTGCGTGGCCGCCGCGGTGGTGCTCGGGCTGTCGATGGACCGGGTGCTGCTGCAGACGGTGGCGGGCGTGTTGCTGGTCGGCGTGGTGGGGTTGCACCTGGCAAGGCGCAGGGTGGGGCACATGCCGGGCCGGGCCCGTGGCGCCTCGGCTTACGCAGGCCTGGCAGCTCACGCAGGCCACGCAGGCCTGGCGCTGTGGTCTTTCATGATGTCCACCGCCCACGGCGCCGGCCTGATGCTGGTGCCCGCGCTGGTCCCGCTGTGCATGGGCGATGCGGCGGCGGCGCGCCCGGCCGGCGCATCGGGCTCGCTGCTGCTGGCGCTCGCTGCCGTTAGCGTTCACTCCGCGGCGATGCTCGTGGTGACGGGGCTTGTCGCTCTCGGGGTGTGCCGCGGTGTCGACGCGGGTGCCGGCTGGCTGCGGTTCTTCGCGAGAGCCCGCGGGCCGGCGTTCAAGGCAACGCGTCAGCGGTAGAAGTTCGAAGGCGAAGTCTTGAAGTGCCGCTTGAACATCGCGGCGAACGCGCTCGGGCTGGCGTACCCGCAGTCCAGCGCCACGTCGATGAGCTTGTCGCCCTCCGCGATCTTGCGCAGCGCGTGCAGCAGCCGCGCCTGCTCCCGCCATTGCGCGAAGGTCATGCCCGTCTGCTTCGCGAACAGCCGGTGCAGGGTTCGCTCGGCCACGCCGATCGAGCGCGCCCAGTCGGCCGCGCTCGATGCGTCCGAAGGCCGCCGCGACAAGGCATCGCAAATCGACCGCAGCCGCGCGTCGACGGGCATCGGCAGGTGCAGCGGAATGGTGCTGGACACCCGCAGCTCGCAGACCAGCAAGTCCAGCAGCAGGGCGTCGCGGCCCTCGACGGCATCGGTCGGCGAGATCCGGACCGCCTCGACCAGCAGTTCGCGCAGCAGCGGCGACACGTTGATGACGCAGCTGTCTTGCGGAAGGCTCGCGATCTTGGTTTCGTCGATGTAGGCGGTGCGCATCAGCACGTCGCCGGACATCGTCACGCTGTGCCGCAGCCCCGCGACCATCCACAGCGCCCGGTTCGGCGGCACGACCCAGGAGCCCACGTCCGAGTGCACCACCATCACGCCATCGGTCGCGTACAGCAGTTGCCCCCTCGGGTGGGTGTGCCAGCCGGTGGACGAGCCCGTGGGCCACATGCTTTCCATCACCGAGATGGCGCGTGGCAGGTTGTCGTAGTGCTGGTGCTCGTTCGTTGGATGCGGGTGCATGGCAGAAACTCTACAGCCACTGGCAGATCAGCGCGCGACTGCCTTCTCGCTTCGCCGTACGCTCGGGTTTTTGCCTCTTTCGCCGGTGTCGCCGGCATGTTCATGACTGTGAAATCTGCAACCCTCGGCGCCCCCGCTGCGCCGCTCACCGAGCCGAAAGCCCACGGCTTTCTCTTGCCCATCGTTGGCGGCGCGGCCTTCGCCCACCTGCTCAACGACCTGATCCAGGCGATGCTGCCGTCGATCTTTCCGTTGCTGAAGCAGAACTTCTCGCTCAGCTTCGGCCAGATCGGCCTCATCGCCCTCGTGTACCAGGTGACCGCGTCGCTGCTGCAGCCCTGGGTGGGCATGTACACCGACAAGCACCCCAAGCCCTACCTGCTGCCCTCGGGCATGGTGATGACCTTGATTGGCGTCGCGCTGATCGCCGTCGCCGGCTCCTTCCCGATGCTGCTGGTGGCGGCGGCCGTGGTGGGCGTGGGTTCGGCCACCTTCCACCCCGAGGCCTCGCGCATCGCGCGCCTGGCGTCGGGCGGGCGGTTCGGCACGGCGCAATCGACCTTCCAGGTGGGTGGCAACACCGGCAGCGCCATCGGGCCGCTGCTCACGGCCGCCATCGTCATTCCGCACGGGCAGGGCGCTGTCGCGTGGTTCATGCTGGTGGCTGTGCTTGCCATTCTTGTGCTCTACCGGCTCACCGGCTGGGTGGTGCACCACGGGCAGGCGAAGGCGAAAAGCCTGGCGCGCAGCCATGGCGAAGGCCTGTCGCGTCCGCAGGTGATTCGCGCCGTGGTCGTCATCTGCATCCTGATGTTCGCAAAGTTCGTCTATATCGCGTCTTTCACCAACTACTTCACGTTCTATCTCATCGAGCGCTTCAGCCTGAGCGTGCAGCAAAGCCAGCTTTACCTGTTCGTTTTCCTGGCCGCCGTGGCCGCCGGCACTTTCGCTGGCGGACCGGTGGGGGACCGCATCGGCCGCAAGGCGGTCATCTGGATTTCGTTTCTCGGCGTGGCGCCGTTCGCGCTCGCGCTGCCGTACGCGGACCAGTTCTGGACGGCCGTGCTGGCGGTGGTCGTGGGCCTGGTGATGTCGTCGGCGTTCGCCGCGCTCGTGGTCTACGCGCAGGAGGCGGTGCCCGGCCGCGTGGGTCTGGTCTCGGGCCTGATGTTCGGCTTGATGTTCGGCATCGGCGGCATCGGCGCCGCCGGCCTTGGCGAACTGGCGGACGTGAAGGGCATCGTGTGGGTCTACGGCGTCACGTCGTTCCTGCCGTTGCTGGGGCTGGCGACCGCGTTCCTTCCCACGCCAGGGAAAAAGCCCCGGCCCGACTGAGCGACGCCGACGGGCACTGAGGACGCCGCACAGGCGTCTCCCCAACTGAGTACTTTTGCACCCATCGAGAAACATCGGTTACTTCTCGAAGCAGTTCAGGGTAGATGCGTCACAAGACCGTCATCTGCGACCCAACGCGAGTGAAAACGGGCCTTCCAGGCGACTCGGGAGGTACCCGTTATCGGGCATATCGCCAGTTGCTACGCGTACTTACATTTTTGACTTGCAAATTCGAAATCACGGCGTGTGGAGGAGCAAGCCATTGCTGTCGCACGTGGGCGCCTGCCCGATCAGGTAACGAAGGAACAAGTTGAAGCCATGAACAAGATTTTTCGGACCCTCTGGAATCCCACGCTCGGCACCTGGGTCGCCGCCCCCGAAATCTCGCGCGGTCACGCGCGGTCTTCCTCGAAATCTTCTTCCGGCACGCGTGCCGTGGCGATGGCTGTCGCCCTGGTGTGCGCCGGCCCCGCGCTGGCCGCGGGCGGTGCGGGCGGCCAGCCCGTCGGCGAGCCGATGCTGCATGCGGGCGCTGGCGGCAGCGACGGCAACGGCGGCAGCGGCGGCCTCAACGATTCGATGGTAGGCGCCAGCGGCGGCAACGGCGGCGCTTCGACGCCGGCCGGTGTCTTGGCCGGCAGCGACGCAGTAAAGGGCACCTTCACGAACGCCACGCCGGGCACCGGCGGCGCCGCAGGCACCACCAGCACCGCCGTGAGCCCAGGTGTGTTCCAGGGCGACAACGGTGCCGTGGGCCAGTCGCAAACCGGCGGCTTCGGCGCGGGCGACGGCTACGGCGGCGGCGGTGGCGGTGGCTTCCAGGGCGCGACGATTCCCACCAACGCAACCTCGTCCACCGACAGCTACACCGGCGGCAACGGCGGCGCGGGCGGCCAGGGCTACTGGGCCGCGGGCGGTGGTGGTGCCGGCGGCTACGGCGCGATCCTGAACGGCGCGCTCGCCAACTTCACCCATTCCGGCCCGGCCGTCGGCGGCGTCGGCGGCGCGGGCGGCGATGCCTACTCGCAAGGCGGCGGCGGCGGCAGCGGCGGGGGCGGGTTCTACCTGAACGCCGCCGCGCAAGGGCTCACCTTCACCAACCTCTGCCTCATCGCCGGTGGCGCAGGCGGCGTGGGCGGTGCCGGTGGCACCACGCTCACGCCGGCCCAGCTCAATGCATCCGGCGGCGGCGGCGGCGCGGGCGGCATCGGCCTCACGCTGGCCGGCAGCGCCATCACCGTGAACAACGCCGCCCGCATCCTTGGCGGTGCCGGGGGCGCGGGCGGTGACGGCGGCGGCGGCGCGACCGGCAACGGCGCACCGGGCGCGGGCGGCGACGGCGGCATCGGCCTTTCGTCGCAGGGCGCCGGCGGCGCGGTCAGCAACACCGGCACCATCGCGGGCGGTGCAGGGGGCGTGGGCGGGGTCGGCAACAACGGCGGCGCGCCGGGCACGACGGGCGCCACAGGCGCGGGCGGCGTCGGCCTGCTGGGCTCGAACCTGGCGGTGACCAACAGCGGCACCATCGCCGGCGGGATGGGCGGCGACGGCGTCACCCGCGCGTCGGCGGTCGAGTTCACGGGCGGCGCCAACAGCCTCACGCTGCAGACCGGCGCCGTGCTGACGGGCGCCATCGCCATCGACCCCGGCGCCACCGCCAGCGTCATCGCCGGCTCCGACGGCCTCACGGTGGGCAACGCCCTGCTGCTGGGCGGCACCGGCACCATCGACACCAACGGCAACAACCTGAGCTGGACCGGGCCCATCTCGGGCGCGGCCGACCTCATCAAGGCTGGCGCGGGCGTGCTCACGGTGAGCGGCGCCAACACCAACTCGGGCGCCACCAGCGTCGCGGCCGGCACCCTGCGCGCCGGCGCGACCAACACCTTCAGCAACGCCAGCGCCTTCAACGTGGCCAATGGCGCCACGCTCGACCTGGCCGGCTTCAGCCAGACCGTGGCCTCGCTCACCAACAGCGGCACCGTGTCGCTGGTGGGCACGGTGCCCGGCACCACGCTCACCGTGAACGGCCCGTGGGTGGGCAACGGCGGCACCCTGCGCCTGGGCACCGCGCTGGGCACCAGCACCAGCGTGAGCGACCGGCTGGTGCTCAGCGGCGCCACCGCCATCGCCAGCGGCACCACCAACGTGCAGATCGTCAACCTGGGCGGCCTGGGCGGGCTCACCGCGGGCAACGGCATCGAGGTGATCAGCGCCATCAACGGCGCGACCACCTCCGCGCAGACCACCCGCAGCGCCTTCACCCTGGCCGGCGGCCACGTCGATGCCGGCGCCTACCAGTACCGGCTGTACGCGGCGGACGCCAGCGGCGCGGGCGAGAACTGGTACCTGCGCTCGACCGCGACCGTGACGCCGCCCGGAGGTGGCACAGGCACGGGCACGGGCACCGACCCCGGCACGCCCCTCGGCGCGGGCACCGGCACCGGCGCGGGAGCGGGGGCCGGCACCGGCACTGGCACGGGCACCGGCTTCGGCGGCATCGTCGTGCCCACGTACCGCAACGAAGTGGCGCTGTACGCCGCGCTGCCCGAGCAGGTGCGCCAGGCAGGCCTGGCGATGCTGGGCAACCTGCACCAGCGCGTGGGCGACGACGGTGCCAGCGGCGCCAACACCGCCTCGCCCGATCAGGGCTACCGCCAGGCGTGGGGCCGCGTCATCAGCACCGACCGCACCATCGGCCAGTCGGGCACCGTCAGCCCCACGAGCGAAGGGCGCCTCACCGGCTTCCAGGCCGGCACCGACCTGTGGGCCGACCCCAACTGGCGCGTGGGCGTGTACGTCGGCCAGCTCGACGGCACCATGAGCGTGACCGGCTTCGCCGGCGGCCTGCAGAACTACGGCGTGGGCTCCACCGACCTGCGCAACCAGTTCCTGGGCGCCTACGCCACCTGGAAGAACGACAGCGGCCTGTATGTCGACGGCGTGCTGCAGGCCGGGCGCCACCGCTACACCGCGCTGCCCACGCTGGGCTTCGCGAGCTCGGGCAAGGGCAACAGCCTGCTGGCGTCCATCGAGGTGGGCCAGTCGTTTCCCCTCGCGGAAAACTGGAGCATCGAGCCGCAACTGCAGCTGGTGCACCAGCGCGTGAACCTGGACGACACCGGCATCGTTGGCGCCCTAGTGCAGCAGAACAGCCACGACGGCTGGCTGCTGCGCGCGGGCGTGCGCGTGAAGGGCGAGATCGCCACCAGCGCCGGCCTGCTGCAACCGTACGTGCGCGTGAACGTGTACCGCAGCGGCAGCGGCTCCGACGTGACCCGCTTCGTCGGCCCCGCGGCCTACACCGACATCGCCACCGCCACCGGCGGCACCAGCACCGAGCTGGCCGGCGGCGCCACCCTGCACCTGACGCAGAGCACCAGCCTTTATGCGGAGCTGGGCAAGCTGTGGTCGTCGAGCGGAGACGCGCGCATCAAGAGCGGGGTGAACGCGAGCGTGGGTGTGAAGGTGCGGTGGTAGGTGTGGCGATGACAGCAAAGCGCTGAGCGACAGGTCCTGCGCATCACTGCGCGGGCACCTGGATGAACCGCCCTCCCGCGTACACCAGCAGGCTGCCCGCCTGCTGCCGCGCGCCGACCACCTCGCCGAAGATCACCGTGTGCGATGCCACCGCCGTGGCCGTCGACACCCGGCAGTCGAACGCCGCGGCCCGGTTGCTCAGCACGGGCGCGCCCGAGTGCAGCGTGGTCCAGCCGTCGTCCCAGAAGCGGTCGGGCACCGCACCCGTGTTTGTGTTCATGCCGGCAAAGTCGCGCGCGATCTGCTCGTCGCCCGCCGACAGCACGCTCACGCCGAAGAAGCCCGCGCGAATCACGGCGGCGTGCGTTCTCGATGCCTTGTTCAGGCACACCAGCAGCGTCGGCGGCTCGGCCGACACCGACGTCACCGCCGTGGCCGTGCAACCCAGGAACCGGCCTTCGTCGAGCGTGGTGATCACGCACACGCCGGCCGCCAGCCTGCGCATGCTCGCCTTGAAGTCGTGGCCCAGCGTCTCGGGCGCCGCGGGGTGCGCGCGCGCGACGGTTGCCGCGAACAGCGGTGCCGCGACGTTCACAGCGCCACCAGCGGAATGCCGCCGTCCGCGCCCAGCAGCAAGCGGCCGTAGGCTTCCTTGCCGACTTCGGTGGTCACGTAGGCGTGGCGCCCGGCGATCTCGCTGTCGCGCCAGAGCTTGTTCATGATGTTGGGCTCCGCGAAGGCACCCGCGCCGTTGGCCGTCATCAAGATGTCGAAGGCGTCCTTCACCAGCGCGAAGATGTGGCCGGTGTCGTTGCGCACGCGCCCGCGCTGCAGCAGCGACATCACCTCGCCGCGCGCGGCCGCGCCGTCGATGTCCGCGCAGGCGCGCTGCATCAGCAGGTAGGCCAGGTCGATCTTGGTGTCGGCCGAGGCCACGGCGAGCTGGTGCGTGGGCGAGTTCTTCGACTGCGCATAGGTCGTGTACGCCACCGGCTTGTTGGGCAGCCGCTCCAGCGTCAGGTCCATCATGGCGCGCCCCAGGCCCAGCTGCGCGCCCACCAGCACCAGCGCAGCGACCGGCACGAACACCATGTTGGCCAGCGGCTCCGTGTCCTGGTGCGGCGTGGCGAACCTGGCCTCCATCAGGTCGGCGAAGGTCTGGATGCGATGGTCGGGCACGAAGTGGTCGACCACCACGATGGTGTTGCTGCCAGAGCCCTTCATGCCGGTGACGAACCAGGTGTCTTCGATGGTCCATGCCGATGCCGGAATGAGGCCGAGCGCCGGCGTGAAGCCGCCCTCCGGATTCGGCAGAAACATGCCTAGCGTGCCCCAGTCGGCCGCGAACGAACCCGACGCATAGGCCCACCGGCCGCTGACCATGTAGCCGCCTTCCACGCGCTCGGCCTTGCTGCCCGGCGTGAAGATGCCGCAGCACTTGGCGTTCGGGTTCTGGCCGAACACCTCGTCCTGCGCGCGCTGCGAATAGGTGGTGGCGAACCAGGTGCACACGTTGAGCAGCGCGACCGCCCACGACGTGGAGCCGTCGCCGCGGCCCACCTCGGCCACCGTCTCCATCATGGTGCGAAGGTTGGTGCCCAGGCCGCCGTAGCGCCTGGGCACCAGCAGCTTGAACAGGCCCGCCTGCTCGATGGCCTGCATGACGGCGGGCGCGACCTGGCGGTCTTCGGAGGTCTTGGCCGCGTGCTCGCGAATCAGCGGCACGAGGCGCGTGGCGCGCTCGATGACTTCGCGGTTCGGCCGCACCCACTCGTCGGCGTTGACCGCCGGCTGCTTGCGGGGAGGAACGGCTGTGGCGGCTGTGGCCGATGCGGATGTAGCGGCTGCAGGGGGCTTGGCAATGGTGAGCATGTGGATTCCTCGAATGACGTGATGTACCCCGGGGCAAGGCGCCATGCGTTGCCCGGTTTCGTGAAATCGATGCGCATCGATGAAGTGAATCTAGCGCCGGGTCCGCGGGCCGGCCACATCTGTTTCCCTACGTGCCAATGACGATTCGTCATCCTGACGAGGTGTGCGATTCGCCGTGCGAATGAAGTGCCCTGTCGGGCAGGTGCGAACGAAGTGCCCTGTCGGGCACGTGCCGATGGTGCCGCGGCGCAACTGCACCTATATTCGGCGACCCCGATTCACGCGAAACAAGAGGCAGGAGCGCACCGATGGTGGACACCTTCGATCACCGGCCCGACCAACGCCCCGATCACCGGCCTGAAGTGGCCGAGAAACGCCGCGTGCTCATGCGCGCGCGAATCCTCGAGGCCACCGCGCGCACCTTCACCGAGCGGGTGAGCGCGTTTCCCGGCATCGAGGACGTGGCGCGCGAGGCGGGCATTTCGCGCGGCACGTTCTACCGCTACTTCGAGTCGCTGGACGCCGCGATGGTGGCCGCGGGCATCGCGACCAGCGACGCGCTGATGACCGACATCCTGCCGGTCTACGACTTCCTGAAGGAGCCCTGGCAGCGCTTCTCGGTCGGCTTCAGGCTGTACCTCGTGCGCTCGCTGCGCGACCCCAAGCACACCGAGTTCCTGATCCGCATGGACGTGTGGCCGCACGGCTCGCTGGTGGACAAGTACATGTCCGCCGACCTCGCGATGGGGCGCGACAGCGGGCAGTTCGAAGTGGAGAACGTCGAGGCCGCGACCGACTTTTTGAAGGGCGCCTCGGCCGGCACCATCCAGGCGGTGCGACGCGGCGTGGCCGAACCCGAGGCCTACATCGACGCGGCCGTGCACATGGGGCTGCGCAGTTTGGGATGCGACCTGGCGCTGTGTCGCAAGGGCGTGGAGTTTTCTCGCGCGCATGTGGCGAGCCTCGAGTCTCATCGGACCTGAGCGTGGTATCTATTGGGAGTCAAACACTTGCGTGTCGATCGATCGTTTACACATGGGAACCAGCATGACCACCGAGCCGCAGAGTTGGCCGTTCGACAGTCCGCCCAACGCGGCCTGTTTCACGGTGCGGTCCATCGTTGACGGCGAAAAGCCCGTGCTTATGGCATCACGCGATGCGGACGATGGAGGATGGCAGTTTCTGACGGGGGATGCTTTCCACATGGCCGAAGCAATGCTGGTCACTTTGGAGAGCATGGTCGCGCGGGACCAGACGCTGCTTGAGCTTGCGGCAATGCAGCCGGGATGGATGGCTTGGCGTGAGGCGCCCGATGCTCCCTGGAGCCAGCAGGCCGAAGCCCAGCAAACTGACGAGTAAGGCAGCGGGTACAACGCTGGCACGGCGCGAGCCGAAACCGGCTATTCAGCTGGTCACTTAGATGAACCCCGTAACCCTTGGTCGAGAGCAGGACTTATCGGTTCGCGTGTTTCGCTGTCCGCCAGTCTGCTCCAACTGCTCCACAAAGCCGTCGAAGGCATCCAACAAGGGCTGGAACCGCGCCGCACCGCCTTCCAGTTGGCCCAAGGCGTAGCAGGTCGCCTCCAGCGTGGACAGCTGGTCGGGCCCATGGGCTTTGCGGATACGGTAGTGCGAAGGCGGCAGGTTGCGCAGGGCCAAGCGGGGCAACTGTTGCAGCGGCGGGCTTTGGTAGAGCATCTTTCGGCTCTTGCGCCAGGTGCCGTCCAGCACGACCAGCCGCAGGCGCGAAGGGGCTTGCGGCCACTCGCGCGGCAGCGCGGGTGGGACCCGCAGGTCCGGGGCGGTATCTTGCAGACTGTCCGGGTACAGCAGCAGCGTGTGCTTGTCGTCCATCGGCCACACTGGCACGGCAAATGCCTCACCCACCACCAAGCGGCAGTGCGCCAAGCTGAGGTGCAGCAGGCGGGCACTGCCTTTGGCCTGGTGTACCTCTTGCGGGTGCTGCAGCACCAGTACCTCCACCGCGTGGTCGGTGGGCGCGACCCAGCGGCAAATGCAGGCGCTGAGCGGGCGCAGGCAAGCGGTGCACTGGGGGCGTGGGACTGAGGCGGCGGACATGCTGGATTTTATTCAGCGTGCTTGGCCGAACAATGCGTGGGAGGAGATGTCTCTTGGCTTTGGCGCGGCGAGCTGGAGCTTTGGACAATGTTGGAAGACTGCAGTGGGCCCGGACCGACCGTACGCCGTGCTTGAAAGCAGACAGTGCCCTTGGCTGATCAGTTTTATGTCGCGCCTTGCGCTGCGGCTTTCAATACTCTTTCTTTGGCAGTCCGCCACGCCCATTGCATGTTCTCGCGCAGCCGTTGATCGGATTGATCGAGTACCAACTCGGCCATGGAGCGTCGAAAACTCTCCGTCGAAACATTTACCAGCACCTCATACGTACAAGCTGCGACACGATGCTGAATCTCGTTGATCCGGCGAAGATGAGCGGGTTGCGCCAGTTCTTCGGTCTGAGGTACGTAGCTATCGCGGCCAGCGACGGTCAAAGAGTGACCAAGTGCCGTTAGGAAAAGAACTTGGTGTTTGGATGGCAACGACTCCAGCCATTGCCCTTGAACTTCATATTCCGTCATCTTGATTCTTCAGTTGAACGTCAGATTCTGGCTGGCTGCTACCGTTACCGTTCGAGCCTCGTCGCAAGCTGGCTGATTCCGGCAGACCATCGGTTTGATTTGCCTTCAGACCATTGTTGAGCGAGTTCGGAAGAACCGGTGTCTGAAACCCGGGTGATGGCTTGGCGTGCACGAGACGCTAAGGCGCGCACTTCGGGCGTTCGCGTTTTTGCGAGACATGGTGCGGCGTCTGCGCCTGTCGTGGCAGGCCCTTTTCCGTCCGCACTGGCGATAACTTCGGCGGCGGCAACGGCAACAGAACCCGCATCGGCCTCAAGATAGCCAGGACGCAATGCTGCATTGATAGCTTCGGCTATCGTGCCCGCCCCTGCGGACCTCGAGCATTCAATCAGCCAGTCTCGTGCATCGTCGTTGTCAAAGGGGCCTTCGCCCCATGCTCCCGCACTGGCCGAGAAACTCATGGTCAACGCGAACGCAGCCACACCCGCGTACTTCAGATTTCTCACTCGACTCCTCCGTGTGCTCCATTCCACCGAGCAGGTCAGGCCCTGTGGCTGCGCGCATCAGTATTTTGACCTCGGCACGACTGACCGGTGTTGGCCGCTTGCAGTCCGTTGCTCATTGAGCGCCTTCAAGGGCGACGATGTACGGCAGGACTTGCGGATGGGCCTGAACCCACTGTTCGCCCAAAACTGCCGCTACGGAGCCCGAACCGGTGACGCTCACGATTGACCCGAACTTGGATGCAGCCTGCAGCAGGTCATGCGCCGCATGCATCGCGTTCTCGCTTGCAGCCGCCTGCGGCTCCCCAGCTTCGATGCCCCATTCCTTCTGAATCGCCGCGATGAGCTTGCCAGCGGCCGTCTCAAGAGGCGTTCATGAACGTGTCATAGGTGCAAATCCAACCTGCTGAGGAAGGTCTGGTTCTGGCCGACGGCCGTCGTCCTAACGAAGATGCCAACTGCCCGAGGGAAAGGATATTTCAATCCTCGTCCTGGGGCGGTCCTGGTTCGACAACCCATTGCTCTTGAGGCCCCGCGCGAGTGGCCTGATATCCGGGCACAAGGTCTGCGAGCTCAACTATTCCAGGGTCGATTTCCAGAACATGGCCTAGTCCAGCAAGCGCAAGGTCTTCCAGGTCCTCGCTGACTCCGTCCAGGAACTGCCATCCGTGATCATCCTTGTCATGTGAAACAAGCAGGATCGGTCTGCTGCGATTCAAGACGCTTTTCGAGAAGACGGTTGCGCAGTTTCGGGGTTGGTCGAATGGCCACTTCATGGTGTCGCTGGTATGTCCTGGTAGGGCTGACGTAGCTCCAAATGACCGCTTCTCTGATCGGGCCATTTTGTCAAGCGCAGAGTATCTCGGTATTTGGCTTCGTCGAACAGAACGTCTCGGTGCA
>NZ_JBFUPJ010000013.1:0-251810 GCF_041355175.1 Variovorax sp. RCC_210
TATCCACCTAAGTTAAGTGGATACGAGGCTCCTACGCGCGGGAGGGGAACTCAAGATGGGTGAACTGGACGCTCACCCAACTCTTTCCTGTTCTTCACTTGGCCGGCCTGGACAGCCTGGACGATCTCGTGTTGGAGCAGATGGGCGGAACGCCGTTTGCCCTTGCTGCTGGGTAGCTTGCGGTCGGTCACCGAGATAGCGGCGCGCATCGTGTCGGGCACGACCTGTCCATAGCCCAGCTTGTGGTTCGTTACCTGCGTGAAAGCTTCGTACAGGGCGAGATTGCGGGCTCCGGGCGGGTGCACATTGAGTCGTTTTCCTCGTGACGATTCGCAAAATGAAGTCATTGGAAAAATGAAGTGCACTTCGACGTTAGATTTCTCAGTGTGCAGCACGAACAGACTGTTGAACTGACGGTCAGACAAGCCCGGCGCCACAGTCTTCTTGAACGAGTCAATCACCTCGTACATCTGCGCACGGGTCGGCTTCTCATCGTCCCGGAATGCCAGCACGCCGGACACATAACGGTGCTTTCGCTGGATGGCGTTGATGACCGAAATGGTGGTGGCGGGATGACCTTCCAGCACCTCGGGCGCGACATCGCGAGGCTGGCCCGTGTGGTCCTTCATGCTGAGCAGGTAGTTGACCGGTGCTTCGCCATTGGAAGTGCCCGACTTGAAGATACGGACGATCACGCGACCTCCGCAGTCGCCGCCGTGCTCTCCTTCGTGATGCGCTTCAGGTTTTCTTCGGCGAGGTCCAGGACCTGCATCATGATCATGAGCATTTCCTCGTCCAAGGGCTCGCCTTCAGTGAGGTGGCGTGCGATCTGGTTCACATGGCCGGCGATGTCGTTGAGTTCGGCCTGGCAAGCCAACAACACGTGCTGACTGCTGAACGGTGAGTCGGCATCACTGCCATGAACGGCTTGCTGGCGAACATACTGGGCGACGCTGCCGAACCCTTGCGACAAGGCGCGGGCGCAGATGGTGGCGTGCTCGTCGGGGGAGACCCTGGTTTCTACGCGGCGGGTGCGCAGATGTTGCTGTCCATCGTGTCCAGCCTGTCCGGGCTTTTGCTTGGTGATGGCGACCTCGTGATGGTCGGCGGGCGGTATGGTGATGTCGTTCATGGCGGCGTCCTTTCTTGTTGTTGTTATGTGCCGTGCCGGCGCACTGCTTGAGCGCCATCGGGGGGTGAAGACAAGAGGGGTATGGGGGAACCCCATCAAGGACCTGTTCGCCAACGGCGGATAGGTTGACCTTGCTCCCTCTTTCCTCTTCGCTCACTCCCTGATTTCATTCAAGCAGATGACGACGGGAATGCAAGAGCCGGTGGACTGTTTCCGACAGGCGGATCGTTCTCCGGATGTGCGGCCGGCTCAATGGTTGAGGTACAAGAATCTGTCCGACGTGTCCAGTGCCGCCAGGTGAATTTCACATCGCAACTGGAACGGAACGCTGTGCAGCCTGCGACAATGTTACGAACTTGCCAGAGCGACGCATCGGCGTGGTGCTGTGCATGCTGATGCGCAAAAACATCTCAGACGCATGAACGCAGTAGAAATTGAACAAGCCTTTTCGGAATTGGCGCTCCAGCCCTTTGATTCGGCTGAGTTCCCATACTCTTTTCTAGCAGCCTTCGGGAACAAAGACACCACGCTTAAACGCCTCCGCACGGGCAACAACAACGCCTCGGACGTGGCCGGTGGCGTGCTGTTGCGGAACAACATTCATCTCGCCGTTTGTGCAGTCGGTACCGTGGGTAATACGCTCAGGGCCCTACGTGCCAGCCCCGCAACGACGAAAGCCAAGGCCAAGTTCATCCTTGCAACCGACGGCCAGACGCTGGAGGCTGAAGAGCTGATCAGCGGCGAAACTATCGCCAGCCTCTTCCCCGACTTCCCGAACCACTTTGGTTTCCTGCTGCCCTTGGCTGGCATCTCCACCATCAAGGAGATCAAGGACAACCCCATCGACGTACGCGCCACAGGGCGCTTGAACAAGCTCTACGTCGAACTGCTGCGCGAGAATCCGGCCTGGGCCACGGACGAACGCCGTAGCGACATGAACCACTTCATGGCGCGCCTGGTGTTTTGCTTCTTTGCCGAAGACACTGACATCTTCAACGGCAAAGGCCTGTTCACCCATACCGTGGATCAGATGAGCGCCAGCGATGGCAGCAACACCCACGAGGTGCTGTCCGAAATCTTTCGCGCGATGAACATTAAAGTGGGCGACCGCGCCACCGGCGTGCCACGTTTGCCCAACTGGGCTAACGGCTTTCCCTACGTGAACGGCGGCCTGTTTTCTGGCAGCACCGAGGTGCCGCGCTTCACGCGCATGGCGCGCACATACCTGATGCACGCCGGTGCCCTTACTTGGCGCGAGATCAATCCCGACATATTCGGCAGCATGATCCAGGCGGTGGCCGACGACGAGGAGCGCGGCGCCCTGGGTATGCACTACACAAGCGTGCCCAACATCTTGAAGGTGTTGAACCCGCTGTTCTTGGATGACCTAAGGGCGGCGCTGGCCGAGGCCGCTGAAAACGAGCGCAAGTTGTTGAATCTGCGCAAGCGCATGTCGCGCATCCGGGTGTTCGACCCGGCCTGTGGCTCAGGCAACTTCCTGGTCATCGCCTACAAGCAGATGCGCGAGATCGAGTCCGAGATCAACCGCCGCAGAGGTGAGCTGCATCTGGGCAGTGAGATTCCGCTGACCAACTTTCGCGGTATCGAGCTTCGGGATTTCCCCGCCGAGATTGCACGTCTGGCACTGATCATTGCTGAGTTTCAGTGCGATGTGCTGTATCGCGGGCAGAAGGATGCACTGGCTGAATTTCTGCCGCTCGACGCGCAAAACTGGATCGTCTGTGGCAATGCCCTACGACTTGATTGGCTTAGCGTCTGCCCACCTACGGGCATGGGGGTAAGAGTAATGGCAGACGACCTGTTTGAAGCGCCGCACAATCAGGCAGAGATTGATTTTGAAAACGAGGGTGGGGAGACGTATATATGCGGAAATCCACCCTATTTGGGATACAAGTTTCAGAGCGCTGCACAAAAGGCAGATGTAAGCGCAGTCTTCGGTGCTCGCACGAAGGCCTCAAGGTCTTTGGACTTTGTCACTGCATGGCTTATGAAAGCTGCTGACTACGGAGAGCAATCGCCGAGTGCAGCGGCGTTTGTGACTACAAACTCAATCTGCCAAGGGCAGCAAGTACCGATTCTCTGGCCGCTGATCTTCGACACCGGCAATCGAATCTCTTTCGCACACACGTCGTTCAAGTGGTCAAATCTTGCAAGTCATAACGCTGGCGTGACTGTAGCCATTGTCGGTATAGCGCTTGAGGGATCGATCAAAAATCGTCGTATCTTCTCCGAAGCTAATGGACAACTCCTCGAGTCAACGGTACAGAACATCAACCCCTACTTAGTTAACTCTCGCGACATTTTCGTGAAGTCGCGCGACCAGCAGCTATCCAAACTGGCTGAAATGTTATCCGGTGACAAGCTTACCGATGGTGGGAATCTGGTCTTGTCAGGGGAAGAGCGTCATCGCCTGCTGAAGAGTGCTCCGCACGCTGCTCGGTATCTAAGCCGCTTGGTAGGTGGCCAAGAGCTGATTCGCGGGATCCTCCGCTATGCGCTACTTGTTCCAGATGAAGAAGTTGCTGTCGCGGAGAGACTACCCGGCATTGCAACGCGACTGCGCGCAGTCAGTGCGATGCGCGCCGCTAGTACCAAGGCTGCGACGCAAGCACTTGCATCAATGCCACATCGATTCGATGAGTCCAGGTTTGAACCTTGTCGCAAGATCGTGGTGGCTCAGTTGTCCTCAGAGAATCGCCACTACTATCCCTGCGATCTCGTAGGAGAGTCAGATATCGCTATGGCGCCCTCGCTGGTGATCTATCAAGACGATTTACACCTCCTCTCGTTAATTGTCTCCCGCCTGCATCTTATCTGGATCGCCACTGTCTGCGGCAAGCTAGAGACCCGCTACCGATACTCAAACACCCTGGGCTGGAACACGTTTCCGGTCCCTCTTCTTACGCAGCAAAACAAGGCCGACTTGGCGCAGTGCGCCGAAGATATTCTGGTGGCCAGAGAAGCTCATTTCCCCGCCACCATCGCCGACCTATACGACCCGGAAACCATGCCGGAAAACCTCCGCCACGCCCACGAACGCAATGACGAGGTGTTGGAGCGTATCTACGTCGGTCGCCGATTCAAGAACGACACCGAGCGGCTGGAAAAGCTATTTGAGCTTTATACCAAGATGACGGCTGCCGAGAAGGCAAAGCCCGCCGCGAAGGCAGCCAAGGGGAGAAACAAGACATCATGAGCGATCAAGCCAACAATCCGACCAATGCCTACACCGTTCCGTCGGTGTCCATCGCAACGGCGCGCACAGGTGCATCCAGCAAAGCCAACGAGCTGGGCATGCGCGCCATGCAAGAGCGCGCATATGCCAAGCGCGGTGAGCAGTACCTGCTGATCAAATCGCCGCCGGCTTCGGGCAAGTCCCGCGCGCTGATGTTCATTGCATTGGACAAATTGCACAACCAGGGCTTGCAACAGGCCATCGTTGTGGTGCCTGAGCGGTCCATCGGCGGCAGCTTTGCGGACGAAGCCTTGACTCGGTTCGGCTTCTACTGGGACTGGCAGGTGGCCCCGCAGTGGAACTTGTGCAACGCGCCAGGTGGCGATGAGCCCCGTGCGGCCAAGTCCAAGGTGGGTGCGGTGGGCCAATTCTTGGCCAGCAGCGACAAGGTCCTGGTCTGCACTCATGCGACCTTCCGTTTCGCAGTGGAAGAGATGGGCATCGCGGCTTTTGACAACCGGCTGATCGCCATCGACGAGTTTCACCACGTCTCCAGTAACCCGGAAAACGTGTTGGGTAGCCAGTTGGGTGCCTTCATCGCCCGCGACAAGGTGCATCTCGTGGCCATGACGGGCTCGTACTTCCGTGGCGATAGCGAGGCGGTGCTTGGCCCCGCCGACGAATCACGCTTCGAGACGATTACCTACACGTACTACGAGCAGCTCAACGGATACCAGTGGCTCAAGTCGTTGGACATCGGCTATTTCTTCTATACCGGGCCGTATGTGGATGCCGTGACGAAGGTGCTGGACCCGGCGCTGAAGACCATCGTCCACATCCCCAACGTAAACGCGCGCGAGAGCCTGAAGGATAAGCAGCGCGAGGTGGACGAGATCATGCATGGCCTGGGCACCTGGAATGGTGTTGACCCCGTTACGGGCTTCCATCTCGTGCAGACCAAAGAGGGCCGCGTGCTGAAGGTGGCGGACCTGGTGGATGACAGCGACGCGGCCAAGCGCACGCGGGTGCTGGGCGCGCTGAAAGATCCGGCGCAAAAAGACAATCGCGACCATGTGGACGTGATCATCGCGCTGGGCATGGCCAAGGAGGGCTTCGACTGGATCTGGTGCGAGCACGCGCTGACCATTGGCTATCGAAGCAGTTTGACCGAGATCGTGCAGATCATCGGCCGAGCCACGCGTGACGCCAAGGGCAAGGAGCGCTCGCGCTTCACCAACCTGATCGCCGAGCCGACGGCTGAGCAATCCGCCGTGACCGAGGCCGTGAACGACATGCTCAAAGCCATCTCGGCCAGCCTACTGATGGAGCAGGTGCTGGCGCCGCGCTATGAGTTCACGCCAAAGAACGCCGGCGCGCAGGACGGCTTTGTCTACAACGGCGGAGAAGGCTACCAAGATGGCCGCACCAACGTCGGCGTGAACGAGGCCACCGGCCAATACCACGTCGAGATTAATGGCCTGGCCGAGCCTGAGACGCCAGAGGCCACCCGCATTTGCAAGGAAGACTTGAACGAGGTGGTCACCAGCTTCTTGCAGGACAAGACCGCACTGGAACGCGGCCTGTTCGACAAGGAAAACACCGTGCCTGAAGAGCTGACTCAGCTGCGCATGGGTAAGATCGTGCGCGAGCGGTACCCGGAGCTGAGTGAGGCCGACCAAGAGGCCATTCGGCAGCACGCCATCGCCGCCATGAATATCACTCAGCAAGCCAAGCTGGCCTTGGCCCAAGCCGACGCTGGCGGTAGCACGGTGCAGGGCAGTACAGCCTTGCTGGACGGCGTACGAAAGTTTGTCAACGTGCGCGATCTGGACATCGATTTGATCGACAGCATTAACCCCTTTGACGCCGCTTACTCGGTGTTGGCCAAGGCGATGGACGAGAAGTCGCTGCGCCAAGTGCAGGCCGCCATTGCGGCAAAGAAAGTGAGCATCCCGGAGGAAGAAGCGCGCGACCTATCAAAGCGTGCCTTGCAGTTCAAGAACGAGCGCGGTCGCTTGCCCGACATCAACTCGGCCGATGCCTGGGAAAAGCGCATGGCAGAAGGCGTGGCAGCTTTCGCGCGATATCGCGCCCAGGCCAAGGCAGCGCAGGCGCAAGGGGAGTCCAGCAATGACTGACCTAGACGATGACGAACTGTTGGACGCTTTGGGCGTCGATGCGACGCCACGCAAGGCTTCAAGTCACACGCCCCTTGAGGAACGCATCATCGCGGGCTTTGAGGACGTCCTGCGTTTTTACAAAACGCACGGGCGGGCACCCCAGCATAGCGAGAGCGGTGACATCTTCGAGCGGCTCTACGCAGTGAGGCTGGACCAGTTGCGCAAGTTGCCGGAGGTGCAGGCGCTATTGGCAGGGCTGGATGCCCCGGGGCTGCTGGGCGGCGCCACCGGGGCAAATACTGATGTCGACGCCTTGGACGAGGATGCTCTTCTGGCCGAGCTGGGTGTTAGCGCGGAGCCTGCGGACGCCAGCGACATCACTGTGCTTCGGCACGTCAGGTCCAGTACCGAGAAGCGCGCGGCTGAAGAGGTGGCAGACCGCATTCCGTGCAAGGACTTCGATCTTTTCCAACCCCTGTTCGAGCAGGTGGAACGTGACCTGAAATCCGGCGTGCGCAGGGCCGTTCCTTTTGGTCGCGATGCCAGCGTTTTCAATGGCAACTACTTCGTCGTAGGCGGCCAGCTTGCCTACGTGGCCGAGGTCGGCGACACGATCAAGGCCCCGAACGGCGAAAGCGATGCGCGCTTGCGCGTCATCTACGCCAACGGCACCGAAAGCAACCTGCTGCGCCGCTCGTTGCAGCGAGCACTGTACAAGGATGAGACAGGCCGGCGCCTCTCAGATCCCGGCATGGGTCCGCTGTTCGGGGAGGGAGCTGAGCCTGATGACATTCAGTCCGGGACCATCTACGTACTGCGGAGTTGCTCTAGCCACCCGTTCGTCGCGGAACATCGCGAATTGATCCACAAAATTGGTGTCACCGGCGGGAGGGTGGAGAGCCGTATCGCGGCCGCAGACAAGGACGCGACATATTTGTTGGCTGGTGTAGAGGTTGTAGCAACCTACAAGCTGCATAACCTGAACCGGACACGGCTCGAGAACATTTTTCATCGTCTATTCAGCGCTGTTCAACTGGACTTGACGATAGCGGATCGCTTCGGAAATCCAGTTAAGCCCCGTGAATGGTTCCTAGTACCCCTGCATGTGATTGATGAGGCGGTGCAATGCATCCGGGACGGATCAATTGCTGAGATGGTGTACGACAAGGAAAGTGCAAGACTGACCACCAGCGCATGAACGCGCCGATCAGCTTGCTCCGAGTTCGCCAGCAATCATATCGTCACTGAACATAGAAAAAAGCCTAAGGCGCTGCCATTACCCCTTCAGGATTTCGTCGTCACCAGCCTAATGTTAGGCGCCCGCTATATCGCTTCTCCTCCGGAAGAACTCCTTGATGGCTAGGCATCCAGCAAGGTCCGTTGAACGCCTATGGGCGCATTGGGCAGTCGGGAAATTGGAATCCTGCGCACCTCGGCAATGTCGGCGACCACGCGCGTGATGTGATGCGTCGTGTTCACTTGACGCCAAGTCGTCGCATTGCCCGCTTTTGGCGCGTTGTTGCGAGCCACGTCGAAGATGTATGCATCAGCGTTGGAAAATGTCTCCCCCGAAAATTCCCCGCTGTTCACGACGCGCTCAAAGACATCCTTCATAACCTCGTAGTCAGAGCCTTCGCTTTCGCCTCGAACCACAAGCCAGTTCGATGCGGTGGTGTAGCGGTTGTGACGGATCGGCTGCGCCCGTCCCGCCTTGAAGTCGATCTTGGCACTATCAGCCGCGAAATCTCCGAACACCATCTGCTGCGCCGTTGACGGATCAAACTTGACAGCCTCGGTCCAGGCATGCCATTCATTGCGCGGTTGGATGAAGGTTTGGCCGGGTTTGGCAGGATTCTTCTCGGGATAATTCGTACCCAGGAAGACGACCATTTGCCACTGTCCTAAACCTTGCAACTGTTCCAGCGAGCCGCCGATGATGGGTGCCACGAACGACGGCTCAGAAAGATCAGCATCGGTGAAGTCTGCAATGACGGCGCACTGCGAGGGCTTCAAGACTAGGTCGTTCAGCACGGCTTGAACCCGGGCGCCCAGGTTGGGGTCAGTCATGTCGCCGGACTGAATGGACAAACCGAACTTCAACTCGTCGCCGGCTGAAATCGCCGCCTTGAAGCCGGCAGCTCCCACCGTCTCCAACGTCACCAGGCTGGCAACGGGAATGGCGAGCACGCCCATATTGCGGGCACGACTGAATAGTGTGGGAAGCCAGTTGACGGAGTTATCTGCGCCGTACTCCTTGAACAGGACCCGGGGATCGACGAAGGCCGGTCGGTGAACCCAATACTTGGATAGCACGCCGCCTACATCGGGCATGGCCTTGCTCGCAGCAAAAAGAGATTCCTGGCTCGGGCTGCTGCGATCCAAGGCTGGCGGCACGATCAGCATGGGGATGACGCAATCGGCGACATCCTCACGCAACCACAATAGCCCTTCCAACTCCCCCTTTTTCATACGCAGTGCTGGCAGATAGATGAACTTCTTGTGGCTACTCATATGCTACCTCGGGTAGAAAAAGCTTGCGGACCGCGCTACGGCCGATCTTGTCCGAAAAAATAGTGTAGTTCTTGCGTTCGAAGCGGATACGACCAAAGATGATGGCCGGCGCGATGCGCAGTTGCTTGGCCAGATTTTCAATCGGCGCGGCGGTCTTAGCAATTCGTGCGGGCGAACGCGACCACACCTCCTCAGACACCAACAAGTCGGACGCAAACTTGTTGGCCTCCTGCTCGAACTCATCCGGTTCCACATGCTCCACGTCATCAAAGAAGCCGGATGCGAGACCAGTTCTATAGTGCAGGATGACGTGGGCTACCTCGTGCATTAACGTGAACCAAAAGTTGTCCAGGGCATCGCGCCTGAGCGTCAGGCCAATGACTGGAATGCTATCAACGAGGAAAGCGGCGCCATCGACTTCCATGCCCGGAATGTTGCGCTCGACGATGAGCACGATGCCGTGCGACTTCAACAGTGCCTGAGCCTTCAAAGGTCCATCGTCCTCCGTGCTGAGCTTGGCCAACTGCTTGAGCCAAGACACATCCAACGGCCGGTAAGACAACCGCTCACTCTCGATAATGCTTTCCGCGCGACGAGTGACATGCGCCTTCCACGACAGCAACACCCAATCTTCAGAATGGTCCTTGACGTTGATACCCGTCCGCAGGAGCGATGGCGTTCCGTAACGCCCAACATGCTCGGTCACGTAGCGAATCAGGCGCTTCTTCGCGTCTTCTTCGTCTGAATCCTGCCCATCGAACCACCCGTGGGCACGCGCATGCTTCAAGACCTTTTGCACCTCGACAGGATTCAGATCAGGCGAGGTCAGCCACTTGGAAACTTCAGCAGAGTGGAACTCGGCTGATAGTTCTACGGACAACGCCCGCGCCACCTTCATGTAGTTGGCCAGGTTGATGTTGCGATACCGGTCCGATTCCCAGCGCTGAATCGCCTGCTCCTGCAAACCCAGTTTCCTGGCTAGGTCCTTCTGCTTCCAATTTTGGGCCAGCCTGGCGACGATCAGAAGGTCACCCAGGTCGGCTCCTGCCTGTTCTTTCATTGGTTCGGCGTTGCCGTTTTGAGCTTGCCGATAAGCCTCCAGCATCTTGGATAGCTCGCGTTTCTCCGTCGTCAGGGAACGTCGGATACCTTCAATGGCAAGTTCAGGCAGCCCATCGATGATCGATTTGAGGGTTTGCTCTGACGACAAAGCGTGCGAGACGCGCTCGATCTCGGCTTCAAGCTCACGGGCTTGGCGATCAGTAGAAATGAGAGTTGGGGAGGGCACGACGTTATTCTACACAACAAATGTGTTGTGCAATAGCGCTTCCCAGTTTCCGCGCGGCGAATGAGCCCGAAGGCTCCGGCGTTTACAGCAGCCCCCGTTCCGCCATGGACAGCGTTGAACAGCCCGCCACGATGATGTGGTCAATCACCCGCACATCCACCAGCGCCAGCGCCGATTTCAGCGTTTGAGTCAGCATCTCGTCCGCCCGCGATGGCTCCGCACTGCCCGAAGGATGGTTGTGCACGAAGATGACTGCCGAACTGTTGCGCTTCATCGCGTCCTTGACCACCTCGCGTGGATAGACCGACGTTTGGCTGACCGTGCCCCTGAACATCTCCACGTACTCCACGACCCGATGCTGCGAGTCCAGGTGCAGGACTGCGAACACCTCGTGCTCCAACCCTGCCAAGCGCAGTTTGAGGAAGTCCTTGACCATCTGCGGCGACGACAGCGTATCGGTGCCACGCACCCGGCTTGCCAGCAGCGTTTGAGCGGCCTTCAGGATTTCATCGTCGCCTGCCGGACGATAGCTGCCTGCGACATCACGCACCAGCAGCGCCGAAGTGTCGGCGTAGGAAGTCGTGAACGAATCGAGAGATGAGAAGAGGTCGTGTGCCATGGTCGGCTCCGTGAATCAGGCGGAATTGCCCGAGACCGGAAGCAGCACGCCGCAGCGCAGTTGTCGGGGTTCGAAGACGGCCGGCAGGACGCAAGGGTGCGCAGCAGCCGCAGACCTTGACAGCGACAACGACGTGCTACGGTGAAAGGGAACAGCAAGCCCGCTCACCCCCAACGTCACCTGTGTTTTGACTTGGCATGTGGAACATGCCGGCGCGAGCGAAGCGAGGGCTCCACCGGGTGACCGAATCCATGTCGCGACGCACTTGCTGAAGTTCAGATTTTCACTTTCTTCTCGCGACAGACTTTCGCCCCCAACTGCCCCATCAGCCGTTCATGCAGCACGGTTTTCTCGCAGTCGCGAAGCAGGCTGGCAAACATCGGTTCGATGTTCTCTTCGCCCTGAATGTCGTCGTCGCTGGCGAGGGCTTCCAGAATGTTTTCTCGGCTCACTCCTTGTCGCAGCATGTGCTCCACCAGGCAACGACTAACTCCCGGATTACCGAAGTGAATGAGTTGCAGGTGGGCCTGCCAAGGCAGCCGCGCCGACTCAAAGCAAGGCTCCACGAGCATCCCTTTGTCCAATATGGTCGCAAGCTCTTGCAGATGCCTATCGTCAAAGTGGCCCAATCTCCATGCCTGCATTCGGGGAGTGACTTCAAGCTGGCTCATCAGCATCCCGATATCGTCGTCGCTCAGCTCACTGTAGTAATCCAGATTGCACTCGTCACATTGGTATCTCCGATGTGAATGCGGGAAATGGTCATCCTGCTCATCGTCTTCGTCGCATTCGTACCAGTGGTGCCAATCTGTCCCGGCAACTACAACCGCTTCTACCCCATCATTTTTCATGTTTGTCTCCTCTTTGTAGTGATAAAAGAGGCGGACCGGCCGCCTCCCCTCATGCTCAATGCCCGCTAGTGCAGGTGTAGGTCGTCCCGTCGAACCGGAACTCCCTCAGGTCGCCCCCGATACGGCAGTCATAGGCGAACTGCTCGTAATCGATGTACGAGTGCACCGATTCCGGGATGGTTGACAGGTAGCAGTCGTCGAACAGCTCCCGTGCGACATCTTCGAGTGCCCCCTCTTGAAGCCGCACATCGTCCATCCCGTCGAAGGCCGTCGCCAACGACAGATTGCAGGTATCCACCAGATAGAAGACCGCCGCCAGTTCCCAACTGTCCAGCTCTTCAAGCAGGCGATACCACCGCCTGCTTTGGCCTTTCGGTACGCGGGCCACCCTCAGGATTTCTGCAATAGCTGAATTTCGGGGATTGGCGCTGCCGCCAATTCCGGTCACTGCACATCCTTCGCAGAGTGGCGAAGACCCACCACTTCCACCTGAATTCCGCCGCCTTCGGCATATTCGGCATGGAAATAAGCCACCTCGCTCAGGTCGCCCCCCTTGAGGGTGGCAGTGCGCATTAGTATTTCGCAAGCCAGTCCGAACTCCGACGGCGAAGCCATCTCTATCAGCCGGTCGAGCTGCCCTCCATGTCCCGACAGCAGCAAGTGCAAGCCCAGGTCCGTCAGCGAGAATTTTTCAGTCTTGCACAGGCTCAGCATTTGATTGGCACAGGCGACAGTCCCCGCCAAACTGGCGCGGTCGTCTTTTGCATTGCCATTTTTTCGAGTGGATGAATTGTGCTTACTCATGGCTGACCTCCTGAATAGAGGCCAGTCTACGAACCGTCACGAACTCTTCCTCGCCGCTGTCCCAGTCGGTCTGTGCCTCGTGGAGCAGACCCAGGTTCATGGTGCGAACGCGCTTTTCGGCATGCCCCTCGCTATTCGCCGAAACAATCCACGTGGTGGATGTCGTGACAACGGTGGTCAGCCGCACTTCGTATTGACCGGAATTTCCTTTTGATTTGTTCATTGAATTCCTCCTTGTTATTGAACAGGACGAATAATATAACTATTAAACAATTAAGTCAATAGATTAAATCATGTATCTCCAACTAAATTGCAATTAAATTGAAAATTGTCTGAATTGAATTGGAATTGATTAAATTGTCGAATTTCGGCAATTCTCCGCTTTTTTCATTTCCCCTTCGGTGCGCCCTTCAATCAAATCAGACAACGCCTGTTTCAGCGCTTTCGGGCTTCGCCGGCCTGCTTTCATTTCAACTCCTTATTTCAAGCCATCGCCTAATTACCTGATCGACGCCGTGGTGGTCTCGAATTGTGGAAGTGGCTGGGATTGCGGTTTTGTGGCTAATCGCCGCTTTTGACGGCGTGGAGAGTGGCGGGCAGGTACTTGCGAACGGTCTTGATGTTCTGACCTGTGTGGGTGGCAAGCAGGCGAGTGCCCAGTTCATCGCCGTAGAGGGGCAGCAGTTCCTCAACGGCGGCTCTGATGAGGTCCTGGGCCTTCTGACGGCGTTTCTGATTGGTGTACTCGGCGCCAGCCTGCATGCGCTCGGTGGCGGTCTCGTCGGTGAAGTTCAGCACCTTGGGACGAACATGAAGTTCATGGCGGTGCTTCCAGGCCCATCGCCCTGTGGTCTTGGCCGTGTCTCTGACCTCCTTGAACGACAAAGGCCGAGTGAAGCAAGCATTGATGGCGGTGGCCTGATGCTGGACGGTGGTCAGCCAGGTTTCTTCGCTGGTGTGGCTGTGGACGGCGCCGTAGGCCCAGAACCGCAAGGTGTTGAACAGTTCGTGGTTGCGGCCTCGTGAGGTCCCATCGCCCCGCAGGCGGAGAGCGATTTTCCGGGGCGGCAGTTCAAAGTACTCGGCGAAGTCGCTCAGGTGGTACTGGGCCGGGTAGGTCTCCACGATCCAGCGGTCATGCAGCGGGTTCTTCGTGAGGGTGTGGGTAAAGGCAGCATCCGCACCGAGGCGCCGGGTCATCTCGTCTTGCAGGGCCTCAAAGTAGTCCTGCGGCTGGCTTCTGGCCTTGTCGTGATACGCGACAGGCGTGACGAGGCGATAGAGGTAGTGGCAGTGCCCGTTCGCCCGGTTGGTGGTGACGATGGTCGGCACGGGCACGTGCAGCTCTTCAAACCGATGGGCCGCACCGGGGAAGTCCAAGTCCAGGCTCAGGTAGGACCTGTACATCGGATTCAGCGCGCAATAGGCGAACTGGTCGACCTTCTCGCGCTTGCGGTAGCGGGTGCCTTCGGCGAAGTCGTTCGTGGTGAGAACGGCCGTGTTGAGGTGGGTGTAGAAGTCTTGGAGCTGCTGGTTCATCCTTGCCTGTTGGTTGTGATGAACACAACTAACAGGACAAAAACGGAAAAGTCAAATCGAGGAGGGCGGCGGCGCTCTGCTCAGTCTTGCCAAGGCGCGCGCATGACGACTTTCTCTTTCTTCACTGCAAGTGCGGCGTCCAGCTTCTCGGCCATCGTCGCGGCGTCGACATACCTGGAGAAATAGTCGATCAGGGGGTCGATGGTTTTCTTCTGTTCTTCAAGCGCGGCGAGGAAGTTCCTGAGCATGAACAGTTGAGACATGTCCTCCGGGCGGCTCCGAGGTTTGCCGGCCTTTCCTGCGGCCGCAGAGGGTTGCTTGGCCGAGTCCGGCACCGCAGCGGGCTCTACGTCGCGAGTCACGCCGTCCAGCAGGTAATCTGCAACGGCGTAGAGCGAGTAGTAAACCTTCCGCCCCGTGTTCTGGTACGGAATGGGAAACTTGAACTCCTTGCGTAGCTTGCTCTGCTGCTTGGCAGACACGCGGATTTCCAAGGCCAGTTCGTCGGGAGTCATGACGAGTGCGCCGCCCGTCTTGTTCATCAGATAGTCGATCAGCGCTTGTTTTTCCGGTCTCATGTCGGGCATTGTCACTGCTCTTGGTACACTGGCAACCGTGCCTCCGTAGCTCAGTGGATAGAGCGATCCCCTCCTAAATTTTGGGCACCTGGCTGCGAAAGCGCCTGCGTGAATTGAGTCAAATTCGGTGAACCCTCTGGGCGCCAAGCCCGTGGCAACGCCGAGCCAAGCCCACCCTGTGGGAAGGTGTAGAGACTAGACGGCTCAGGCCTGCATGACCGCTTCGCGGTGGTCAATGGCAAAGGCATAGTCCAGCCCACGAACACGTCATGTGGCGGCGAAAGCCGAAGTGGGATGAAGGGATAGGTCGCAGGTCCGATTCCTGCCGGGGGCACCATTTTTCATCTTCCCCGCACGTCGCTGCGAGCCATCAATCCCGACCATTTTCCAGGCCCATTCCGGGACGAATTTGGGACAAGACGCGGGTGGATTAGAGAGGATTGGGGCGGACAGAAAGGGAGTGAATCCCTTATAAATCAAGGAGTTAAGGACCTATTGGGGTGCCCCCTAACCCCTTAGGAGGGGCCCGTTCTATCCGTTGAACTATGGACGCTGTGTGGTGCCTGCCGTGGCAGGCGTGGCCCTCGTTGACGTCGAAGTTCGTCGGGGCCGGCAGCGGCCCGCACTTTACCAGCTTGAAGCGCCTCGCCCGCGACCTCAGTCGTACTTCACCGTATAGATCAGGTCCACCCCGCTCGTCTGTCCCGCCTGCCCGCGCAGCGTGAGCTTGGTCGTCAGGTCGTAGAAGATGAAGATGGTGCCGAAGGTGCCGCCCAGGCTGCGTTCGTAGGTCAGGTAGAAGTCCTTCGACAGCCGCTTGCCCAGCGTGACCGCCGATTCGCGCAGGTCGCCGCCGCTGCCCGGGCCCTTGAAGCCCAGCTCGTCCAGGCCGAAGCGGCTGGCCAGGCTGCCGCCGCTGCCACTGCCGCCGATCTTGCCGATGAGCGACAGCGCGGCCTGCTGCAGCAAGGCCGACTCGCCGCCGCTGGTGGCCGAGGCGCGGCCCAGGATGACCCACGACAGCGTTTCGGCATCGGACAGCGCGGGCTCCGAATACAGCTTCACGCGCGGCGACTGCGCGCTGCCCGTAATTTGCACGCCCGCGCGCTGCGACAGGTTCGGTCGAATCGCGAGGATGTCGAGCGCCGGGTTGTCGAACGGGCCGTTGAAGCGGGCCACGCCGGTTTCCACGTCGAGCTGCTGGCCGTAGGCGCGGTACTGGCCCTTCACGGTCTTCACCTCGCCGGTGATGCGCGGCGGGGCGTTGAGCCTGGTGCTGCGAATCTCGAGGTCGCCCTCCAGCCGGGTGGTGATGCCGCGGCCCTGCACGGCAAAGTCGTCGCCCAGGTCGAAGTTGACGACGATGTCCGGGGGCTTGGCGGTCTGCGCGGTGGGTGCCTTGGCGTCCTGCGCGGCTTGCGCCTGCGCACGGGCCGCGTCGCGCTGCGCCGCCTCGGCGGCCTCGCGGTCCTTGGCGGCGGAGCGCACGACCACGTCGCTGCCCAGGCTGGGCGCGGTCTCGTCGGGCAGGATGATGACGGCGCGGTCGGTGCGCAGCTTGCCGCGCACGCGGAACTGGCCGTTGTCCAGCCCGGCCTGCAGGTCGCCCGAGAGCGTGACCTGCCGGTCGGTGCGCACCAGCACGCGCAGGCCGCGCAACTGGCCCTGCAGCGCCATGCGAATGCCCGATGCGGCACCGCTGGCGGGCCCCCAGTTCATGCTGCCGCTGGCCGAGAGGGTGCCGCCGTCGGTGCGGGCCTCGCTGGCGGCGGTGCTGCGGTTGCCGCTCTGGCCGGCGATGCGCGCGGTGCTGCCGGCGCCGCCCTTCAGGGTGAATTCGGTGATCTGCACGCTGTCGCCGCTCAGCGTGGCGCGCAGGCGGCCGTCGCGCAGGTCCAGCCCTTCGACGGGGGCGCGCAGCGCGAGCTTGTCGGCGCCCAGGGTGCCGTTCCAGCGCGGCACGGCGCGGTTGCCCGACAGGGTGGCGCTGGCGTCCAGCGTGCCGGCAATGCGCCAGCCCGGCGGGGCCAGCATCGACCACACGCCCAGGTTGGGCAGCGCGGCCTTGATGGTGCCGCCCAGCGGCGCGTCGGGCGCCCACTGCCAGCCGCCGGCGCGCTGCTGCACGCGGGTGCTGATGTCGGCGTCGATCTTGCCGGCGCGCTCGCTGTCCCAGGCCAGGGTGGCGCGCACGGCTTCGCCTTCGGCGTCCAGCCGCAGCTCGGCCTGGCGCAGGCCGGCGGGGGTGCTGGGGGCGTCGCCGTTGGCGGTGGCCGCGTTCATGGTGCGTTCGCTGGCGGTGCCCGTGCCGGTGCTGACGATGCGCGTCACCAGCGCGGCCTCACCGGCCTGCACGCGAATGTCGCCGCTCTGGCGCGCGATGCGCACCTTGGCGCGCAGGGTGTCGGCGGCGTCGATGTCCCAGTCGCCATCGAACATCAGGTCGCCGCTGATGCCGTATTCGCCCAGTGTGGCGTTGGCGCCCAGCGCGCCGGCCCAGGCCATCGGCAGGCCCTTGAGCTCGCCCTTCGACTGCACGCGGAACACGCGGTTGGGCGCCGCGCCGCTCTGGCTGAAGCGCAGCGGCTGCCACTCGATGCGCACGGTGCCGGGCACGGGGCCGCGCAGCGTGGCCGTGGCGGCGGAGGCTTCCACGTCGAGCCGCGGCGAATTCCCTGTGGTGCTGCGGATGGTGGCCGTCACCTCGCGGCCCAGCTCCACCACCCACGGGTCGCCGGGGCGGGCGCTGTCCGCCGCCTGCAGCTTCAGGCTGGCCAGCGCGGCACGCCATTGGCCAGGGCCGGCAATGCCGCCGCTGGCGCGGGTGTCGATGTTGATCTTCTGCGTGCCGGTGGTGGCTTCGCCCTTGAGCGTGAGCGTGGCCTGCGCGAGGCTGCCGGCCAGGTCGGCTCGCAGGTCTTTCAGTTGCACGACAGTGGGCACGGCGGCGGCCGTTGCGTTGGCCGGGGTCGCGGGCAGCGTCAGGTCCAGCCGCGGCACGCCGAGCATCGCCTTCAGGCTGGGCTCGGTGATGCCGCGCTGCGCGGGCGCGTTGGCGTTCTCGAGCCGGCGCTGGATGGTCTGCCAGCCGCCCTGCCAGCTGGCGTCCAGCTTGGCCGAGCCCTTGGCGCTGGCGCCGGCGAACACGCCCGAGAGCCCGGGCAGGCCCTGCACCCAGCGCTGCAGGGTGTCGGCGTCGTCGATGCTGGCCTTGATGTCGCCGCCACCCGATGTCTGGGCAATGCGGCCTTCCACTTGCGCGCTGCCGCCCGGCAGCACCAGCGCGAGCTTGCCGCTGGCGGCCTGCTCGGCCACGCGCACCTGCAGCTTGCCGTCGACGCTGGCGCGCTGGGCCTCGATGCGCAGCGTGCGCAGGTCGAGCACCTGGTCTTTCCACTGGCCCTGGGCCAGCGCGCGGTCGAGCGCGAAGCCGGGCAGCGCCTTGCTGCCCGCGCCCCCTTCGGCGCGCAGGGCGGCGTCGAAGGTGATGGTGCTGTCGACCTGCTCGGCCTTGAGCGTGCCGCTCACGGGCGCGCCCGACAGCTCGGTGTACAGCGCGCCGGGCCGCACGCCGCGCACGGTGGCCTGGGCCTGCCAGGGCGACGGCGCGGGGCTCCACTTGCCGGCCGCGTCGATGCGCCCGCCGCCCGCGCGCACGGTGGCTTCGGGAAAGGTCCAGTTCGTGCCGTCGAAGCCGACCCTGGCCTGCACCTGCTCCACGGGCAGCTTCTCCTGGTCCCACGGGCCGGGCAGGGCGTTGCGGATGTCGGCCGATGCCTTCCACGCGGCGGGGCCGGTGTCGGCGTCGGGTTGCAGCTCGACGGTGCCGGTCAGCTGCGTCTGCGGCGCGCCGGGCCACAGGCTCGATGCATCGACGTTGCGCAGGTCGGCCTTGGCGTCGATCACCGGCTGGGGCAGCCAGGGCGCGATCTGCGCCTGCAGCCTGGCTTCCATGGGGGCGTCGGCGTTTTCTTCGGCGGGCTTCAGCTCGGCGGCCACCTGCAGCCGCGCGTCGGCGGTGGCGAGCGTGCCCTTGACGGTGGCCGCGGCCAGCACGTCGATCTGGTGGTCCTCGGCCAGCGGCGCTTTCACGCGGCCGTCGAGCGCGGCGTCGATGGCCATGGGCGCGGGGCCCTGCAGCTTCACGCGGGCGCTGTAGTGGCCGTCGGCAATGTCGACGCCCTTGACCTCCAGCGCGTGCTCGGAGGCCTTGTTGAAGGTGTAGGTGCCCGACAGGTTCAGCGCCTGCAGCACCGGCGGGCCGGCCCAGCGCACCTCGTCGATGCGGAACGGCAGCTCGACCTCCACCGGCAGCACGATCTGCTCCAGCGGCTTCGTGGGCTCGGTGCCGGGCGTGCCGCGTTTTTCAATGAGCACCTGCTTCGCATGCACTTCGCCAAGCTGCACCTTGCGCTGGAACAGCGGCGCCAGTTGCCAGCCGATGGTGGCGTCGTTCACCTCCACGGCAATGCTCTCGCTCTGGTACTTGAGCCAGCCGATGTGGCCGCCGGTGCGCAGCGAGCCGGTCACGTCGCGGCTTTCCAGCGTCTGGCCGGCGGGCAGCCGCTGCGCGGCCTGCGCGAGCGCGAAGGCCAGCGACTTGTTGGAGCCCAGGTACCACCACGCGCCCGCGGCCAGCAGGAGCACCACGAGCAGCAGGGCGGTCACGGTCCAGGCGAGCGCGCGCGCGGCGCGGCGTGCGCGCGAGCGGCGCACGGCGGGAGGGACCGGCGCAGTCACCGGTGAATGCTCAGGCGTCGGGTGGGTGTCGGCGTCGTTCTGCATCGAGGCCATCAGAAAGTGAAGCCGAGGCGAAAGTGCAGGCGGAACTTCTTCGTGTCCACGCCGTAGGCCAGGTCGGCCTGCACCGGGCCCACGGGGCTGCGCCAGCGCGCGCCCACGCCCACGCCGACCTTGGGCTTGAGCTCGCCGGGCTTGTCGGCCACGGCGCCGGCGTCGACGAACATCACGCTCTCCCAGGCGGTGAGCTTGTCCTTGTAGACGAAGGGGCGCTGCCACTCGGCGCTCATCACGCCCAGGTAGCGGCCGGCCACGATCTGCCCGTCGGGGCGCACGGTGCCGATCTGCTTGTAGCTGTAGCCGCGCACGGTGGTGTCGCCGCCGGTGAGGAACATGAGCGTGGAGGGAATCTGCGCGCTCTCTTTCGCGGCGACGGCGCCCGCTTCCACGCGCAGTTGCAGGCGGCTGCGGCGCGCGCGGCTTTCCTTGTCGTCGGCGGAGCCCAGCGGCACCACGCCGAGCCAGCGCGCGTAGGTGCGCGTGAAGGGCACCTGCTCGCCGGTCAGCGTGTAGCCCGCGGCCACTTCCAGCGCCAGGCCGTAGCCGCGCGTGGGCGCGGCGTTGTCGTCGAAGTAGCGGCCGGTCCAGCCCCAGTTGGCGGTCACGGCGGAGGCCGAGGGTGGCGCGTCGATGCCGCGGTTCTGCGCGTAGTCGTACTGCAGGAAGTAGCTGCGGTCGATGTGGTCGCTGGCCTTGCTGCGCCCGCCGCGCAGCCGGCCGCTGTCGACCACGTAGCTGCCCGATTGCTCGCTCTTGAGCTCGGCGCCGGTGAACCATTGCCAGCCGCGGTCGTCGGGAATGGCCTTGAGCTCGGTGCTCAGCGACTTGATGTCGCGGTCGAGCGAAAGCCGCGACACGGCGCGCCAGCCCAGCAGCGGCACCTGGTTGTGAATATGGTCGAGCGACAGGCGCGGGCCGTTGTCGGTGGTGAAGCCCACGCCCGCCACCACCTTCTGCAGCGGCGCCTCGCGCAGCTGCGCGATGACGGGCGCGGCCAGCGGGTTGCCGCTTTCGGTGTCCAGCGTGAGGAACACGGAGTCGTAGTAGCCGCTGCTGGCCAGGCGCTGCTGCGCGTCGAGCAGCTTCTGCTGGTCGTAGTCCTGCCCGCTGGGCAGGCGCGCGATGCGGCGCGCGCCGTCGGGGTCGTAGCGCTGGATGCCGCGCAGCACCAGCGGGCCGAACTTGTACGCAGGGCCCGACTGGTAGGTGGCGTTCAGCCGCGCTTCGTGGCGGTCGGCATCGACCTCGGCGCGGCTCAGCTCGATGTTGCCGGTGGGAAAGCGCTTGGCCGTGAGGCTGCGCAGCGCGGTGGTCTTGGCCTCGTCCCAGGCCTGCTGGGTAAAGGGCTGGCCCGCGCGCAGGGCCCAGTTGGTGCGGATGCTGTCGCGCTGCGCCTCGGCGCTGGCGTCGTCGGCAATGGGGCCGGCGTAGCTGATCTGCACGTTGCTCACCTTGGTGATGTCGCCGGGCGACACGGTGATGACGATTTCTCTGGGCGCCTTGGTGCCCTGCGGCGTTTCGTTGAGCTCCAGCGTCAGCGTGGGCGTGAAGTAGCCCAGGGTGCCCAGCAGCTCGCGGGCGTTGGCCTCGGCGGCCACCATGAGGCGGGAGATTTCGGTGGCGCCCAGGTCGTCGAGTTCGCGGTAGCGCTGGATCTCGAGGTGCAGCTTGAGGTAGTCGCGCACGTCCTCGGGGCCGCGCACGTCGACGGTGAAGGCGTCGCGCTTGTCGGTCCTGGCCTTGTCGGTCTTGTCGCCGTCCTTGCCGCCGTCTTTGGTTTCGGCCGTGTCGGCCGAACCGCCGCGCACCAGGCCCGCCACGGGCTGGCCTTCGGCCGGGTCCTTGCCTTTTCCCGGCAGCAGGCTGCAGCCTTGCAGAAGCAGGACGCCTGAAAAAAACAAAGCCGGCCACCACGCCGGCGAAGAAACGGATACCGCCCTGACCATGGGCGGATTCTGACAGCAAGCACCGGCGGTTCCTGAAGGCCCCGCGAGATCGCCGGCTTCGTCCTACTCGTCCTGCTCGGCCCTGCCTGGCCCTGCCGTGCCTCGAAAGCTACTTCGACAGCATCCGCATCGCCTCTTCGAGGCCGCGCAGGGTCAGCGGGTACATGCGGTTGGACATGAGCTGCTGCATCACGCCGATGCTCTGGCGGTACTGCCACACGCCCTGCGGCTCGGGGTTGATCCACGCGAACTTGGGAAAGGTGTGCGTGAGCCGCTGGATCCACTCGGCGCCGGCTTCTTCGTTGTTGTATTCAACGCTGCCGCCGGGTTGCAAGATTTCGTAAGGGCTCATCGTGGCGTCGCCCACGAAGATCAGCTTGTAGTCCTTGTTGTACTTGCGCAGGATGTCCCAGGTGGCGAACTTCTCGGAGAAGCGGCGCTTGTTGTTCTTCCACATGAAGTCGTACACGCAGTTGTGGAAGTAGAAGAACTCCAGGTGCTTGAACTCGGTCTTCACGGCCGAGAAGAGTTCTTCCACCCGCGCGATGTGCTCGTCCATGGTGCCGCCCACGTCCATCAGCAGCAGCACCTTCACGTTGTTGTGGCGCTCGGGCCGCATCTTGATGTCGAGGTAGCCGGCGTTGGCCGCGGTCGAGTGGATGGTGTCGTCCAGGTCCAGCTCTTCCACGTTGCCTTCGCGCGCGAACTTGCGCAGCCGGCGCAGCGCCACCTTGATGTTGCGCGTGCCCAGCTCCTGCGTGTCGTCGTAGTCCTTGTAGGCGCGCTGGTCCCACACCTTCACCGCGCTCTTGTTCTTGCCGGCGCCGCCGATGCGGATGCCCTGCGGGTTGTAGCCGCCGTTGCCGAAGGGCGAGGTGCCGCCGGTGCCGATCCACTTGCTGCCGCCCTCGTGGCGTTCCTTCTGCTCCTCGAAGCGCTTCTTGAGCGTTTCCATGAGCTCGTCCCAGCCCATCTTCTCGATCTTGGCTTTTTCTTCCGCCGTGAACTCGCGCTCCAGCGTTTTCTTCAGCCAGTCGAGCGGCACTTCCTTGGTGAAGTCGGTGAGCATCTCCACGCCCTTGAAGTAGGCGGCGAAGGCGCGGTCGAACTTGTCGTAGTGCTTCTCGTCCTTCACGAGCGCGGTGCGCGAGAGGTAGTAGAAGTCGTCGATGCCGTAGGCGCCGTCGGAGTTGGGCCCCACCACGTCGGCCTGCAGGGCCTCGAGCAGCGTGAGGTATTCCTTGACCGACACCGGCAGCTTGGCCGAACGCAGGGTGTAGAAGAAGTCGATGAGCATGGGGCGCTCCTTTGGTTTCAGGCGCGGGGCTTGTCGAGCAGGTACAGCAGCTGCGCGCGCACCTCCGGCCACTCGCCCGCGCGCAGGCTGTACATGAAGGTGTCGCGGATGGTGCCGTCGCGGCGCATCGCGTTGCCGCGGATCACGCCGTCGCGCTTCGCGCCCAGCCGCTCGATGGCGCGCTGCGAGGCGAAGTTGAAGTTGTCCGTGCGCCAGCCCACCACGTGGCAGCCCAGCGCGTCGAATGCGTGCGTGAGCATCAGCAGCTTGCAGGTGGTGTTGACGTGCGTGCGCTGGCAGCGCGCGGCGTACCACGTGTAGCCGATTTCCACGCGCTTCACCGCGGGCAGCATGTCGTGGAAGCTGGTGCTGCCGAGCACGGTGCCGGTGGCCTCGTCGGTCACGGCGAAGGCGAAGCGGTCGGCGGTGCCGAGCGCGGTCTCGATGTAGGCGCGCGTGTCTTGCGGCTCGGGCACGGAGGTGACGCGCAGCTTCCACAGCTCGCCGTCGGCGGCCGCGGCGCGCAGGCCTTCTTCATGGCCCAGCGCCAGCGGCACCAGCGCGATGCCGCGGGCCTTCAGCGTGACGGGTTCGACGAACGCCATTTCAAACTCTCTCGGTTGCTCTGGGGACTGCTGTGGACTGCTGTGAACTGCTGTGGGAACGCGGTCGGCTTCAGGCCCTGGGGTCGCCGTACTTGTGCACATACCAGAGGCGTGCCGCCTGCGCCCCGGCGCCGCCGCCCAGGCCGACCAGCGCAATGCCGAAGATCTCGCGCTTGCCGTAGCCGCCGGCGCCGAAGGCGTCGAGCCCGAGCAGCAGCCCGAGCCCGCGGCCGAGCAGCGCGCCCACCACGAAGAGCACCGCCTGGGCAATGCCCAGCTTCATCAGTTGCCTGGTGGAGTGGGGTTGTCGGCTCATGGGCCTAGCGGTTGTTGCGTTGCATGAAGACGAGCTTCTCGAAGAGCGTCACGTCCTGTTCGTTCTTCAGCAGCGCGCCCACCAGCGGCGGCACGGCGACCTTGTCGTCCTTGCTCTGCAGCGCTTCGAGCGGAATGTCTTCGGCCACCAGCAGCTTGAGCCAGTCGAGCAGCTCGGAGGTGGAGGGCTTCTTCTTCAGGCCGGGCAGGTTGCGCACGTCGTAGAAGGTCTTCATGGCCGCGGTGAGCAGCTCCTGCTTCAGGCCGGGGAAGTGCACGGCGACGATGTGCTTCATCGTCTCGGCATCGGGGAACTTGATGTAGTGGAAGAAGCAGCGGCGCAGGAAGGCGTCGGGCAGCTCCTTCTCGTTGTTGGAGGTGATGAACACCACCGGGCGGTGCTTGGCGCGAATGAGCTCGCGCGTTTCGTAGCAGTAGAACTCCATGCGGTCGATTTCGCGCAGCAGGTCGTTCGGGAATTCGATGTCGGCCTTGTCGATCTCGTCGATCAGCAACGCCACCGGCTCGTCGGCCGTGAAGGCCTGCCAGAGCACGCCCTTCACGATGTAGTTCTGGATGTCCTTCACGCGCTCGCCGCCGTCCACGTCCTTCAGTTGCGAGTCGCGCAGGCGGCTCACGGCGTCGTATTCGTACAGGCCCTGCTGCGCCTTGGTGGTCGACTTGATGTGCCACTGCAGCAGCGGCAGGCCGAGCGACTGGGCCACTTCCTCGGCCAGCATGGTCTTGCCGGTGCCGGGCTCGCCCTTGACGAGCAATGGACGTTTGAGGGTGATGGCCGCGTTGACCGCGAGCATCAGGTCCTGCGTGGCGACGTAATTGTCTGAGCCCTGGAATTTCATGAGTGAGACGGAAGCTGGGGTGGAGAAAAGAACACACTCGACGCGCGTTGTGCAGCCTAGGGTTGGCCTGCACAGGGATCCGGAGGACCCCTGCCTATAATCGAATGTTGATTCGAAAAACTGTACTCTCCACGAGATTGTGCGCGCAAAATGAACAAGTTGTTGACCACGATGTTTGCCCTTGCTGTCGCTTGCGTGACGGTCTCGGCTGAAGCCCAACAAGTCACTGGCAAGGCCCAGGACGGGGCAAAGAAGGTACAGATGTGCGTGGGCTGCCACGGCATCATCGGCTACCAGGCCAGCTTCCCGGAGATCCACAAGGTGCCCATGATCGCGGGCCAGAGCGCCACCTACATCACGGCCGCGCTCACCGCGTACAAGGGCGGCGACCGCAAGCACCCCACCATGCGCGCCATTGCCGACACGCTCACCGAGCAAGACATCGCGGACCTCGCGGCCTACTACAGCCAGCTTGGCCTGAAGGACGGCAGCGCACCGCCGGCCACGCTGGCCAAGGCAACGCCGGCCAACGTCGAAGGGCTCATCACCCGCAACGCCGACAACAGCTGCACCAAGTGCCACGGCGCGAACTTCAACACGCCCAACGACGGCACCGTTCCCAAGCTGGCCGGCCAGCACGCCGACTACCTGTTCGTCGCGCTCAAGTCGTACCGCGTGAAAAACAACGCGCACCTGGGCCGCTCCAACGCGGTGATGGGCCAGCAGGTCGAAGAGAAGAAGTTCACCACTGCCGAGCTGAAGACGCTGGCCACCTACATCAGCTCGCTGCCCGGCGAACTGAAGACGGTGCCCGAGTCGCGCATTCACCACCGCGTGGACTGAGAGCTGAGCGCTGAGCGAAGGTTCAGTCTCATACAACAAAGCCCGCTTGCAGCGGGCTTTTTTCATGCCCGGGTTTTCCCCGAGCCGTGCGCAGCGTGCTGCGTACTCAGACGTCGAAGAACGCCGTCTCGTCCGTGCCCTGCATGCGAATGTCGAAGCGGTAGCTCACCGCGCCGCCCTGCACCACGCGCTCGGCAATCAGCGTGTGGCGGCGGTCGGCCGGCACGCTCTGCAGCACCTCGTCCTTCGCGTTGGCCGCGGCTTCGTCGCCGAAGTACACGCGCGTGAAGGCATGCAGCAGCAGGCCGCGCATGAGCACGATCACGTTGATGTGCGGTGCCTCGCCGGGGGCCTGCGCGCCGGGCTTGACGGTGTGGAACACGAAGCGGTTGCCTTCGGTGGTGCCGGTGCCGACGCGGCCGAACGCGCGAAAGCCCAGCGCGCGTGCCTCGTCGGGCGTTTGCGGGTAGCGGCCTTCGCCGTCGGGCTGGCTGATCTCGACCAGCGCGTCGTTGATCGGGTTGCCGTCGCCGTCGATCACGCGGCCTTCCAGGCGAATGCGCTCGCCGCTGGCGTTGTCCAGCGCGAGCACGGCGTCGAAGGGCTGGTCGAAGTCGTAGCCGTACTGCGTGGCGGTGAGGCCATATGCAAAGTAGGGGCCCACGGTCTGCGAGGGGGTCTGGCCGAAGTCGGCTTCCTGTGCGGTCATCAATGGCATGGTGTGTGTCTCCTGGCGGCTCAGCGGTTTTCGAAAGGCGTTTCGTCCGCGCCGCGCAGCACGATGTCGAACTGGTAGCCCAGCGCGTAGCCCTCTTCGGTGATGTCGAGGCTGAAATCGGCGATCAGCCGGTTGCGATAGCGCTCGGGCGTGCCGGTGACCATCGGGTCGTACTGCAGCAGCGGGTCGCCGGGGAAGTACATCTGCGTGACCAGGCGGCTCGCGAAGCTCTGGCCGAACAGCGACATGTGGATGTGCTGCGGACGCCATGCGTTCGGGTGGTTGCCCCAGGGGTAGGCACCGGGCTTGATGGTGAGGAAGCGGTAGCGGCCTTCGCTGTCGGTCAGGCAACGGCCCGCGCCCAGGAAGTTGGGGTCCAGCGGTGCGTCGTGCTGGTCGACCTTGTGCACGTAGCGGCCCGAGGCGTTGGCCTGCCAGAGCTCGACCAGCGTGTTGGCCACCGGGCGGCGGTGTTCGTCGAGCACCTGGCCGGTGAGGATCATGCGTTCGCCCAGCGGCTCGCCGTTCTTGCGCGCGTTGCGCGTGAGGTCGTGGTCGAGCTCGCCGATGCTGTCGTGGCCGTACACCGGCTGCTGCAGCTCGCCGAGCGAGGCCTTCAGCGGAATCAGCGGCTTCTGCGGGCCGCGCTTCATGGTGGACTTGTAGCCCGGGTACACGTAGCTGGGGTGGGCTTGCCAGTCGCGCGGGGTGAGGACGGGCGATGCGCCGCCGTCGAGGTCTTTGGTCTTGGTCAACATGAACGTTGTCTCCTGTCGTGGGACGAATCCGGAAGCCGCCACTTTAGAAGCGCCGTTCAATGATGTAAATTGAAGATTGATACGTTCTCCATAACCAGCGGTTAAGCAACGCGCATTGAAAACCTCCGTCGACCTTCGCCAGGATTTCCTGCGCAACGTGCAGCTGCGCCACCTGCGCTCCTTCGTGGCCGTGGCGCAGGAGCGCCACCTCGCGCGCGCCGCCGAGCGGCTGGCGCTGAGCCAGCCGGCGGTGTCCAAGACGCTGTCGGAGCTGGAGGCCATCGTCGGCACGCGGCTGGTCGAGCGCAGCAACGCCGGGCGGCGCGGCGTGCAGGGGCTCACCGCCGCCGGCGAGCAACTGCTGGCGCACGCGCTGCGCGTGCTGGAGGCGCTGGACGCCAGCGCGCAGGCCGTGGCCCCGGCCGCGGGCGGGCGCATCGAGCGGCTGCGCATCGGCGCCTTGCCCAGCGTGGCGCCGGCCCTGTTGCCGGTGGCGCTGGCGCGCCTGCGCGAAGGCTGGCCGCAGGTGCAGATCGTGGTGAAGAGCGCCGCCAACGCCGCGCTGCTCGACGAGCTGCGCGCCGGCGAGCTCGACCTGGTGGTGGGCCGCATGAGCGACCCGCGCCTGATGGGCGGGCTGAGCTTCGAGCTGCTGCACACCGAGCCGCTGGTGTTCGCGGTGCGCGCGGGCCATCCGCTGGCCGCGCCTGCCCATGCGCGCCGGGCCTTGGCGGCGTCGGTGCAGGCGGTGATGGGCTTCCCGCTGGTGGTGTACGGCGAGGGCACCATCCCGCGCCACAACACCGAGAGCTTCTTGTCGGCGCGCGGCCTGGTGCTGCCGACCAACGCGCTGCAGACGCTGGACGTGGCCGTGGCGAGCGCGCTGGTGGCGGTGTCCGATGCGGTGTGGATCACGCCGCTGGGCGCGGCGCGCGGGGAGCTGGCGGCAGGGCGCCTGGTGCGCCTGCGCATCGAGACCGCGGGCACCGAGGAGCCGGTCGGCCTGCTGCAGCGCAGCGACGCGGAGCCATCGGCGCTGCGCCTGGCCATGGCCGCGCTGTTGCGCGAGGCGGCGAAGCAGCAGGGCGCCGTGCCGTCGCCGGCGCGGAAGAAGCGGGCGGGCTAAGCCAGCCAGCCAGTCATTCAGTCGCTGAGCTTTTCAGCCTTTCGGGCGCCCGGTGGGGTCGCCTTCGTCTAGTCTTTCGTCGCCCGGCGCTGCACGCAGGCCACGTAGCCTTCGCCGTCGGGCGGGCGCCCGGCGCGCTGGCTCTCCCACATCATCTGGCCCAGGCAGTCCATCGCCTCGTGGTGCGCATGCAGCAGCGAGCCGCGGCGCGCGGCCAGCAGTTCCACCGCCTGGCGGATGCCGCGCGGCTGGTCGATGGAGCACTGCTCGCTGATCGACAGGTGCATCGACAGGTGAAGAAAAGGGTTCTCGCGCCCGTTCGAGCCGTCGTACACGCGCGCCACCGCCGCGTCGGCATCGGCCAGGTCCTCGTGGTACTCGGGGTGCTCGTCGATCCAGCCGGCGGCAATGGTTTCCAGCGCTTCCATGGGCTGGCCCTGGCGGTGCTTGGCGTACACGTCGCAGAAGAAGCGGCGCACGTCTTCCTGGGAGGGATTGAACATATATAGAAGAAGAAAGAAAAAGGGCTGTGGCTTGGCGCCGCCGCGGCGGCTTCGCGCGCTACCGAAAGCACTGCAGAAGCCACGCAAGTTGTGCCGGACGTTCCGGGTACACGGCGTTACATCGTTACGTAACGAATCGCTGATTGAGGTACTTACGACCTGTTTCCAGGCCTCCGTGAAAACCCGTGATTTTAAAAAATACCTATAAAAATCAATAGCTTGCGAGGTGGGTAACGGGGGGCTCGGAGCACCTGCAAAAAGCGGCACGCATGTTGCCCCTGTAGAGACATCTTTTCTCACAGAGGCTGCCATGACCGCTCAACAAGCATCGACCAATTCGACCGAAGGACTTGCCGCCGCTGGCGCAGCTCCTGTGGTTCTCGCTCAAGCCACCGTCACTCCCCTGGGCGCCCCCGCCTCGGTGAGCTCGGCGACACCCGCTGCCGCTGGCCCTGCCAGCGTCGGCACATTATCGAATGCCACGCCGGGCGTTGCAGTGATGCGCGACGGTGTCAGCATTCCCGTCGATGGCAATCAGACGCTGTTGCCCGGCGACCGCGTGATCGTGCCGCAAGACGGCCATGCCAACGTGCTGTTCCCCGGCTCGGCCACCAACAAGGCCCCGCTGGCCGGCGTGTTCACCGGCGGCACCGACGCCACCATCGGCTCGACCAAGCTGCCCGGCGGCCTCGAACAGGTGAACGTGGATGTCGCCTCGGGCGACCTGCAGGTGACCCCCCCGGACAGCGACGCCGACGCGGCTGCCCTGGCCGTCACCAAGAAGCTCGCGGCCGGCAGCGGCATCGGGCTGGGTGAATTCGCGCTCGGCGCGCTGGGTGCCGCGGCACTGGGCGCCGCGCTCAGCGGCGGTGGCGGCGGCAGCGACAGCGTGACCCCGTTCCTGGTGGGCACCGGCGGCCCGAACGATCCGACCACGCCGACGACCCCCACGACGCCCGGTGAGTCGGACGCGGATGCCGATTCGGACGCAGACGCCGACGCGGACGCGGATGCGGACGGTGATGCCGATGCCGATGCCGATGCAGACGCTGACGCAGACGCAGACGCAGACGCAGACGCAGATGCGGACGCAGACGCAGATGCGGACGCAGACGCTGACGCGGATGCCGATGCCGATGCCGATGCGGACGCTGACGCTGACGCTGACGCTGACGCTGACGCTGACGCTGACGCCGATGCGGACGCCGATGCGGACGCCGATGCAGACGCAGACGCAGACGCAGACGCAGATGCAGATGCAGATGCCGACGCCGACGCAGATGCCGACGCCGATGCAGACGCAGACGCAGACGCAGACGCAGACGCAGACCACCTCCTCGATCCGGGCGACGGCCTCGTCCACCAGGTCATCGACACCGTCGGCGGCGCGCTCGGCCTGGGCGGTGCGCTCACGCCGGTCACCAACGTGGTCGACGGCCTGACCGACACGCTGGACGACGTGCTCGCCCCGCTGCTCGGCGACACCTTCACCGAGAACAACCCCAACCAGTTCGACCCGATCGACAACACCGTCGGCAGCGTCACCCACCTGCTGGGCGGCGCCCTGAGCCCCGCGCTGGACAACCTGCTGGGCGCCGGCGGCACCAACGCCGTGCTGGGCTCGGTGCTGCACCAGGTCGACTACCTGACCGACGCGCTGGACAACGGCCTGAACAACCTCATCGGTGACCACGGCATCATCAGCGGCCTGACCGACAGCCTCGGCCTGGGCGCGCTGACCGACCAGCTGACCGGCCCCAACGGCGCCCTGGGCGGCGTACTGAACAACGTGCTGGGCGAAGGCAGCCTGGTGGCCGGCCTGCTGGCCGACAACGGCCTGGTCGGTGGCCTGCTGGGCGACGACGGCCTGGTCGGCGGCCTGCTCGGTGAAGACGGCGCCCTGGGCGGCCTGCTGGGCAACGTGCTCGGCGAAGACGGCCTCGTGGGCGGCCTGCTCGGCGACGACGGCGCCCTCGGCGGCCTGCTGGGTGGCGCACTCGGCGAAGGCGGCCTGCTGGGCGGCCTGCTCGGTGACGACAGCGCCCTGGGCGGCCTGCTGGGCGACGACGGCCTCGTGGGCGGCCTGCTCGGCGGCGATGGCGCCCTGGCCGGCCTGCTGGGCAGCAACGGCCTCACCGGCGAGCTGCTGGGCCATGGCGGCCTGGTCGACAACCTGCTCGGCCAGGACGGCGCGATTTCCGGCCTCATCACCAACAGCCCGCTGGGCGGCCTGCTCGGTGGCGACGACGGCCTGCTGGGCGGTGCCGTCGGCGGCCTGCTCGGCGAAGAAGGCCTGCTGGGTGGCCTGCTCGGCGACGACGGTCTCCTCGGCGGCCTGCTGAGCAACGACGGCTTGCTGGGTGGCCTGCTGGGCGACAACGGCCCGGTCGGCGGCCTGCTGGGTGGCGACGGCCTCGTGGGTGGCCTGCTGGGCAATGACGGCCTCCTGGGCGGCCTGCTGGGCAACGACGGCCTGCTGGGCGGCGTGCTCGGTGAAGACGGCCCGGTCGGCGGCCTGCTGGGCGGCGACGGCATCGTGGGTGGCCTGCTGGGCGACAACGGCCTGCTCGGCGGCCTGCTGGGTGGCGACGGCCCGCTGGGCAGCGTGCTCGGCGGCGACGGCCTCGGCGGCGGCCTGCTCGGACCTGACGGCCTCGTGGGCGGCCTGCTGGGCAACGAAGGCCCGGTCGGCGGCCTGCTCGGCAGCGACGGGCTGCTGGGTGGCCTGCTCGGCGGCGTGCTGGGTGGCATCGGCGGTGGCGGCACCCCCGGCACCGGCGCGGCGCTGCTCGACCCGGTCGACAACGTGGTCGGCAACCTGGTCGACGGCCTGAACGACGGCGTGCTCGGCGGCCTGGGCCTGGGCAATGTGCTCGGACCGGTCGTCGGCCTCACCGACAGCCTGACCGACACGGTCGACGGCCTGCTGGGCCCGGTGCTGGGCACCAGCTTCACGGCGAACGACCCCAACGTGCTCGACCCGGTCGACGGCCTCGTGGGCCAGGTCACCAGCGGCGTGGGCGGCCTGGTGAGCCCGCTGACCGACCAGCTGCTCGGCACCGACACGACGAGCGCGCTGCTCAACGGCGTGGCGACGCAGGTCGACTACCTGACAGACGGCGTGGCCAACCTCATCGGCGGCGATGGCCTGCTGGGTGGCGTGCTGGGTGACGACGGCCTGCTGGGAGGTGTGCTCGGCGGTGACGGCGGCCTGTTGGGCGGCGTCCTCGGCGGCGACGGTGGTCTGCTCGGCGGTGTGCTGGGTGACGACGGTCTGCTGGGTGGCGTGCTCGGCGGTGACGGCGGCCTTCTGGGCGGTGTCCTCGGCGGCGACGGTGGCCTGCTCGGCGGTGTGCTGGGTGACGACGGTCTCTTGGGTGGCGTGCTCGGCGGTGACGGCGGCTTGTTGGGCGGCGTCCTCGGTGGCGACGGTGGTCTGCTCGGCGGTGTGCTGGGTGACGACGGTCTGCTGGGTGGCGTGCTCGGCGGTGACGGCGGCTTGCTGGGCGGCGTCCTCGGTGGCGACGGTGGTCTGCTCGGCGGCGTGCTGGGCGACGACGGCCTGCTGGGTGGCGTGCTCGGCGGTGATGGCGGCCTTCTGGGCGGCGTCCTCGGCGGCGACGGTGGTCTGCTCGGCGGTGTGCTGGGCAGCGACGGTCTCCTGGGCGGCGTGCTCGGCGGTGACGGCGGCCTTCTGGGTGGCGTCCTCGGCGGCGACGGCGGTCTGCTCGGCGGCGTGCTGGGCAGCGACGGTCTGCTGGGCGGCGTGCTCGGCGGTGACGGTGGCCTTCTGGGTGGCGTCCTCGGCGGCGACGGTGGCCTGCTCGGCGGCGTGCTCGGCAGCGATGGCCTCCTGGGCGGCGTCCTCGGCGGCGTGACCGGTGGCGACACCGGCGGTCTGCTCGACGGCGTGCTGGGCAGCGACGGCCTCCTGGGCGGCGTCCTCGGCGGCGTGACCGGCGGCGACACCGGCGGCCTGCTCGACGGCGTGCTCGGCAGCGACGGCCTCCTGGGCGGCGTCCTCGGCGGCGTGACTGGTGGCGACACCGGCGGCCTGCTCGACGGCGTGCTCGGCAGCGACGGCGTGGTCGGCGGCCTGCTCAACGGCGTGACCGGTGGCGGCGCCGGCGGCGTGCTGGACGGCGTGCTCGGCAACGACGGCCTCGTCGGCAGCCTGCTGGGCCACGACGGCCTGGTCGGCAGCCTGCTCGGCGGCCTGACCGGTGGCAGCAGCCCGGTGGCCAACATCCTGGAGCCGGTCACCAGCCTGACCGATGCGCTGCCGGTGGTCTCCACCGCGACGCACGCGGTCTCCGAAGCGCTCTCGCCGGTGACCGACATCCTGGCCGGCTCGTCGGGCGCGGCGTCTCCGGTGGCCGACGTGGTGAGCAGCGTGCAGCACGCGGTCGCCCCGCTGGTGACCGACGTGGTGACCCCGATCACCAGCCTGGTCGAGCACAGCCCGGTCGGTACCGCCCTGTCTCCCGTGACGAACGTTCTGCACGGCCTGCTGGGCTGATCAAGAACATCGCAAGGAGGGGAGAGGGAGTCGCAGCACCAGGGACAGGCCACCACCGGCCTGTCCCTCGAAAGGATCGTCATGAAAAAGAATTTCCGGATACTCACCATCGTCGCGCTCGGCGCAGCCGTCGTGGGCTGCGCGGCCCCCAAGAGCGGCCGCGACGATGCGACCTACTACTACTCCAACAAGGCCAAGAGCGCGGTGGCGAAGGTGGAACCGCCGCTGCCGCCGCCGGTGCAGAACGGACCGGCCGGCGTCTCGAAGATCGTCTACTTCGATTTCGACAAATACAACATCCGCCCGCAGGACCGCGAGATCGTGGAGGCGCATGCCAGCTACATGCGCAACCGCACCTCCAGCCGCGTGGTGATCGAAGGCAACACCGACCAGCGCGGCGGGCGCGAATACAACCTGGCGCTCGGCCAGCGCCGTGCCGACTCGGTGCAGCGCGCGCTCACGCAGCTCGGCGTTCCCGCCGAGCGCATCGAGGCCATCAGCTGGGGCACCGAGAAGCCCGCGTCGACCGCAACCACCGAGGAGGGCTATCAGCTCAATCGCCGAGCCGAATTCAGCTACCGCTGAACCGGATCAACCGCGATGACTTCGACGGCAGTTTCCGCGCCGCGCCCACCTCATCGAAGCGAGAGCAGATGAGGGGCGCGGACGGTTTCCCGCACTCGATCGGGGCCGAATGATGTCCTTCACAGACCAGCTCCACGCCTGCCACGAACGCCTCGCGTCCGTGTGCGCGGCACTGCCGGCGCCGTACCCGGCGTTCACGCTGTTCTTCTCCGTCAGCGACGGCTCGCAGCGTGCCCACGTGGTGCACGCGCGCGCCGCCGACTTCGAGACCGCCTGGCGCGAAGGCGCCGAGCGTGTAGAGCAATGGGTGCGCGAGCGCGGCATCGTCTCGCCGTGGCTGCGCATCGACTGGGTCGAGGGCGCGAGCCCGATGGACTGGGCCCAGTTCAAGACCCAGCTCACCGCTGTCAAGCGCAACTACTTTCGCCTGGGCCTGGCTTTCGACAAGGACTTCGCGCTCGCCTTCACCGAGCAGGAGCTCAACGCCAACGCCATGCTGAGCGGCGACTCCACCATTCCGCATTCGGTGGTGAACCCGCGCAACTTCGAGGTGTACGGCCAGGCGCGCTTCGAGCGCACGCCGCCGCTGGAGATGGCCGCTGACCACCCGGTGTACCTGCTGGCCACCGTGGGCGTGTTCTGCCAGCCCGACGGCGTGGTGCACAAGCTGGTCGGCACGGGGCTCGACGCGGGGCGGCGCCAGCTGCCCGCGCTCAACCCGCAGTCGGTGCTCGACCTGGTGCGCAGCGGCGCTTCTTACCTGGCGCGCCAGGTGCAGAGCGACGGCCTGTTCGTGTACGGCTACTTTCCGTGCTTCGACCGCCGCATTCCGACCTACGACGCCATGCGCCACGCGAGCACGCTGCACGCCATGCTCGAGGCCTGGGAGCTCACGCGCGACGAGACCTTGCGCTTTGCCATCGAGCGCGCGCTCGACCACCTCACCACCGCGCTGATCCGCGACTACACGCTGTCCGACGGGCGCGTGGTGTCCTACCTGGTCGACACCGGCGGCGAGATCAAGCTGGGCGGCAACGCGGCCTGCGTGCTCGCGCTGGTGAAGTACTGCGAGCTGATGGAAACGCGCCACTGGCTGGCGCTGCTGGAAAAACTCGCGCTGGGCATCGTCTCGTTGCAGGACCCGGCCACGGGCCGCTTCAACCACGTGCTGCATGCGAGCGACCTGGCGGTGAAGCAGGCCTCGCGCATCATCTACTACGACGGCGAGGCGGCCTTCGCGCTCATGCGCCTGTACGGCCTCACGCGCGATCCGCAATGGCTGGCCGTGGTGGAAAGGGCCTTCGACCATTTCATCGCCAGCCAGCACTGGCAGTCGCACGACCACTGGCTGAGCTGCTGCGTGAACGAGCTCACGCACTGGAGCCCGCAGGAGAAGTACTTTCGCTTCGGGCTGCAGAACGTGGCGGGCTACCTGGACTTCGTGCTCGACCGCAAGACCACCTTTCCGACGCTGCTGGAGCTCATGCTCGCCGCGCAGCAGATGCTGCAGCGCCTGGAAGGCATGCCCGCCATGCGGCACCTGCTCGACGAGCTGGACACCGAGAAGTTCTACCGCGCGCTGGACTACCGCGCGCACTACCTGCTCAACGGCTTCTTCTGGCCCGAGACCGCGATGTACTTCCGCCGGCCGTCGAGCGTGGTGGGCTCGTTCTTCGTTCGCCACCATTCATTCCGCGTGCGCATCGACGACGTGCAGCAGTACGTGTCGGGCTTTGCCGCGTACCACCGCTACCTGCTGGAGCGGCGCGCGCTGCCCGGCATGAACAGCGTGGGCGGCATCGCCACCGGTGCCGGCGCGGCCGCGCGCGACGACGGCGCCGCCTGGACCGCGAGCGAAATGGCGCGCGTCACCGGCGGCGAGTGGGTGGTCAAGCCCGACGACGGCTGGCGCGCCACCGGCGTGGCGCAGCGCTCTTACATGCGCAAGGGCCGCGTGGTGTTCGACCACCAGGCGCGGCCGTCGAAGACGGCGCTGGCCGCCGTCACGCTCAAGGGCGTGCTGCAGCCGGCCGCGGCCGTGCTGTGCACCGACCCCAAGCCGCACCTGGACAAGCGCGTGCCCGTGCTCAAGGTGGGCAACGTGCTGCAGGCGGTGCTGGAGCTGGGCGACCATGCGCGCGCCGAGTTCACGGGCCGCGTGTGCGCGGTGCTGGGCAGCGGTGCGGTGAACGGCGCGACGAATGGCAACAGCAGCAGCAGCGCCGGCGTGGGCCACGGCGCGGCAGGCGGCGCCGCCAGCGGCACCGTGGCCGCCATGCTCGCCAGCGCGCTCACCGTGTGGGGCGAGGTGGGCGTGCCCGAAGGCAGCGTCAGCATGCCCTCGGGCATTGCATGGAACATGACCTGCATGCCGCGCCATGCGGCCTACTGGGTGCTCGAGCTGGGCAGCTCGCAGATGCCGGTGTCGGCGCAGCTGGTGCGGCCTTCGCTGATGGTGGTGACGGGCCTGTCGGCCGCGTCGCAGAAACACCGCGGCCCTTCGGAAGCCGCCGCGCGGCTCGATGCCCGCTTCTTCCTGGCCATGTCGCCGGGCGACACCGTGGTGCTGAACCGCGACATGCCCGAGTTCGCGACCTTCGCCGAAGTGGCCGCGCAGCAGCAGCTGCAGACGCTCACCTACGGCGAGCACCCCGAGGCCGACGTGCGCCTGCTCGCCTTCGACCACGGCGAGGTGCAGGCGCTGGTGGCAGGCGAGCCCTTTCAGCTGCGGCTCAATGCACCGGGGCGCCACATGGGCGCCAGCGCCATCGCCGCGCTCGCGGCGCTGCAGGCCCTGCGCCTGCCGCTGGGCGCGGCGGTGGAACCCTTCGCGCACTTCGAGCCGCCCGGCGGGCGCGGCGCGCTGCACACCATTCACATCGGCGGCGGCAGCTTCAAGCTCATCGACGAGACCTACGACGCCAACCCCAGCTCCATGCGCGCCGCGCTCGAGCTGCTGTCGCAGGCGCCCTGCGAGCCCGCGCGCCGCGTGGCCATCCTGGGCGACATGCAGGAGCTGGGCCCCGCCGCGCAGCGCCATCACCTCGACCTGGAGGCCGAGCTGCTGGCCTCGCAACCCGATCGCGTGCTGCTGTGCGGGCCGATGATGCGCGCGCTGCATGCGCGCATTCGCACCAAGGTGCGCTCGCACTGGTTCGTCGATGTGTCCGACTTGTCGACCGCGCTCGGCGGACTCCTGCAGCCAGGCGACTGGGTGCTCGCGAAGAGTTCCGCCGGCGTCGGCCTGTCCCGGCTCGCCCGGGTTTTGAAAGCATTGCCATGAGATGGAACGCGCTCCTGCAGCCGAACTTCGAGCACGAGGCCACGGCCTCGTTGCAGCCGCTGCAACCCTTGCAACCCCTCCAGTCGCTGCAGCCGTCCGCGCGCCGATGGTGGCTCGGCTGGCTCCAGCTGCTGTTCGCATGGGTGGTGTGCATGCTGCTGTGCGCCAACATCGCGCTCGCGTTCGCCGAGGGTTTGCCCCAGGTCAAGCAGGCGTCCAGGTCAGGGAAGGCGGTCGGTTGCGCGGCCACGGGAAGCCCCGCGCCACACGGGCCGCAGCGAGTGGAACGGGCCGGTCCGGTGAAGGGGCAAACACCGGTGTGCTGATGTGCACATCGGGTGAATTTTTGCCTTGTAACAATCGGGTAACAGTTGATAATGACGCAGGCGTCATTGCCCGACGGATCGGCCCTTTCCCATGATCAAGTTCCTCTTGCCCAGCCAGCTGGTCGCCGACACGCCCGAAGCGCCCGGTGCCAGCCCGTATGCGGGTGCATTGAACGCGGCCTTTCGCGACGCGTACCCGCTCGTGAAGAGCGCGGCCTGGCGTTCGCTGCCCATCAGCCTGTTCGGGCTGCTGCCTTCGATCTTCCTGCTGCAGGTGTATGACCGCGTGCTCTCGCGCAGCGGCTTCTCCACGCTCGCCGCGCTGGTGAGCGGCATCCTGTTCTTCCTGTGCATCGAGTTCTGGTTGCGCACGCGGCGCTCGCGCCTGCTGCGCAATGCCGGCGCCATCATCGACCACGGCGTGTCGGGCGCGCTGCTCAACTCGATGCTCTCGCGCCCGCTGCGCGCGCTCGAGGCGCGGCCCGCGTCGTCGTGGCAGCTGTACTTCCGCGACGTGGGCTCGGTGCGCGGCACAGTCACCGGCGGGCTGGCGCAGTCGATCTTCGACCTGCCCATGGCCGTCTTCGCGCTCATCGTCATCGGCATCGTCGCGCTGCCGGTGCTGCCGGTGGTGGCGCTGTTCCTGGCCATCATGTCGTTCCTGGCGTGGTGGTGGGCCGACGAGGTGCGCTCCGGCCGCGTGGAAGAAGTGCAGCGCGGGCGCGGCCTCGACCGCATGACGTCGGAGATCTGCAACGCGCGCGAAACGCTCAAGACGCAGTCCAACGACGGCCCCACCATCGAGATGTGGCGCCAGACGTACAACGCCTGGCTCACCGAGAGCTTCACCAAGAACGGCCAGATCGAGACCACGCGCGACGGCACCACCGTGCTGCTCACGGTGTTCTCGGTGGTGGTGGTGACGGTGGGCGCCATCTCGGTCATGGAGCAATGGATGACCGTGGGCGGCCTGGTCGCCTCCAACATGCTCGCGCTGAAGGCGCTGCAGCCGGTGGCCGGGCTGGTGTCGAACTGGCGCTCGCTGGCCACCGCGAAGGAAGCCGCGCAGCGCCTGGAGACCGTGCTGGGCGAGCCGGTCGAAAAGCCGCCCACCGGCATGACGCTGCCGCAGCCGTTGGGCCGCATCACCTTCAAGGACGTGAGCTTCAGCTTCAGCGAGACCGCGCAGCAGCCGGTGCTGGAAAACGTCGACCTCGATATCGGCCCCGGCGGCCTGCACGTGATCGTCGGGCGCAACGGCGCGGGCAAGTCGACGCTGGTGAAGCTGCTGTCGGGGCTGTACGAGCCCACGCGCGGCACCATCAGCATCGGCGAGTACGACCTGTCGCAGTTCGGGCGCGAAGAACTCTCGCGCTGGATCAGCTACCTCTCGCAGGAGGTGTACTGGTTCGGCGGCCCGCTCATCGACGTGATGCGCCGCGGCGCGCCGGGCCAGAGCGACGAGCAGATCGTGGCGGCCTGCAAGCTCTCGGGCGCGCACGACTTCCTGTCGCGCCTGCCCGACGGCTACCGCACGCGCGTGGGCGAGGGCGGCACCGGCGTGTCGGTGGGCGAGCGGCGCAAGCTCGCGCTGGCCATGAGCTTCCTGCGCAAGCCTTCGGTGCTGGTGCTCGACGAGCCCAGCAACGACCTGGACTTTCAAAGCGAGCGCAACCTGCTGGCCACGCTGCTCGCGGTGGCCAAGGTGCGCACGGTGGTGGTGGTCACGCACTCGCTGCGCATCGTCTCGGCGGCCAGCGTGGTCTACCACGTCACCGGCCAGGGCAATGTGGAGCAGGGCTCGGCCGCGGAGATGGTGCCCAAGCTGTTCGGCGTGCGCAAGCCGCTGGTGGCCGTGGGCGATTCGGAAGACGGCGCGGGGGCCGCGGCCTCCCGCTCGATGGCCTGACGCCGGCCGTACATGACGCGTAGTGATCGGGGACCCGACTTGAAATCAGACCTGCCGCAGATTCTTCAGGACGAGAACGAAAGGCGCGCGGCCCGCAACTCGCCGCAGGGGCGGCGCCGGCAGTGGATCGTCGGCGGCCTCGTGGGCGTGCTGGCGCTCGTCGGCCTGGGCTTTCCCATGGAGACCGTGGTGGTCGCGCCCGGCCGCGTGATTCCGTCGGACCGCGTCAAGTCCATCCAGCATCTGGAAGGGGGCATCGTCAGCAACGTGCTCGTGAAAGAAGGCGAGAAGGTGAAGGCCGGGCAGTCGCTGGTGGAGATCGACCTGGGCGGCAGCGGCCTCAACCTCGAGGAGCTGACGGCCCGCTACTCGGCCACGCAGGCCACGCGCGTGCGCCTCATGGCCGAGAGCCGGGGCCAGCCGCTCAGCCGCGCCTCGTTTGCCACCGACATCGACAAGGACGTGTTCGAGGGCGAGAGCGGCGCCTACCAGGCGCGCGCGCTCGAGCAGCGCGGCGTGATGGCCGGTGCCGTGTCGGGCCTGGAGCAGGCGCGCAGCAAGAAGCTGGAGCAGGAGGCCAAGGTCAAGGGCCTGGGCGACCGGCTCGCGCTGATGCAGAAGGAGCTCGAAATTTCGGAGCAGCTGCTCAGCGAAAAGCTGGTCGGTCAGGTCGAGGTGCTCGAGAAGCGCCGACAGGCCGAAGGCGTGCGCAGCGAACTCGCCGTGGCGCGCCAGGGCGTCATCTCGGCCAACGCCGCCATCACCGAGTCGCAGGCCAAGATGGCCGAGGCCGAAGGCCGCTACCGCCGCCGCGCATCGGACGAGCTGGCCACCGTGGAGCGCCAGTTCGCCAGCCTGAGCGAAGACCTGGCGCGCGCGCGCACCCAGCGTTCGCGCACCGTGGTGAAGGCGCCGTCGGACGGCATCGTCAAGGGCCTGCGCAACTCCAGCCCGGGCTGGGTCGTGAAGCCGGGCGAGGCCATTCTCGAAGTGGTGCCCGACGAGGACGAGATCATGGTCGAGGCGCGGCTCAACCCGAACGACCGCGGCTTCATCGAGGTGGGGCAGCAGGCGCGAGTGAAGATCACCGCGTACGACTACCTGCGCTACGGCGCGGTGGACGGCAAGGTGAAGCTGGTGGCCGCCGACGCCGACCGCGACCCCGCCATTTCGAGCGGCGCGCCGTACTACCGGCTGCTCATCAGCATGTCGCAGTCGCACGTGGGGCGCGACGAGAACCGCATCACCGCGGGCATGGAGTCGGAGGTGGACCTGCGCGTGGGCACCGATCCGTTCATCTGGTACATCCTGCGACCCGTGCTCAAGCTGCGGCGCGAAGCCTTCCGCGAACCATGAAGCCACGCATTCCGTTCGACCGGCGCCGCACGGGCTCCGGTGTTGTCTGCGCAGCGCTGTGCGTGAGCTTTGCGCTGCCGCCCACGGCCTTCGCGCAGGAAGCGCGGCAGGTACAGGAGGCGCGTGAAGAGGTCGCATCGCAAGACGGCGGCCCGCCGCTCGTGCTTGCGCCGGCGCGCCGCCTGAGCCCGCCGTCGCTCGGTGCCAGCACCTACACCCAGCAGGTGAAGCAGGCGCTGGTCGTGCTGTCGCAGGACTACCCCGAGGTGCTGACCGCGCAGGCCGCCGCCAACACCAGCAGCTACAGCGTGGACGCCGCCAAGCAGGCGCGCTACCCGCGCTTCAAGCTCGGCACTTCTTCGGGCAACTACAACAGCGGTGCCGAGAATGCCAAGACGCAGGGCTACACCGTGCTCACCGCCGAGGCCCGCGTGAGCCTGCTCGACGGCGGCGCCATGAACGCCGCGCAGCGCGCCGCCGAGGCCGGCAACCAGGCCGACGACGAAGCCGTCGTCACCACCTCGCAGAAGGTGGTGCTGGACGCGCTCACCGCCTACCTGCAGGTGCAGCGCTTCGACCTGAAGAAGCAGATCGCCGCGCGCGCCACCGAGGTGGTGGCCGAGCTGTCGAAGGCCGAGGCCCGCCGCGTGGCACTGGGCGTGACCGGCGACAACGACCTGAACATGGCCGCCTCGCGGCGCGCCCTGGTGGCCGCGCGCGAGTCGGACTTTGCGGCGCAGCGCGACGAGGCCATCGCCAAGTTCCGCAACTACTTCAAGTTCACGCCCAACCCCGAGTCGCTGCCCGTGCTCGCCGCGCCGCAGCAGTGGCGCATCTCGTCGCAGGAAGAAGCGCTGCGACGCGCCGAGGCGCGCAGCACCGAGATCGCCGAAGCGCAAGGCCGCATCGAGCGCGCCAGGGCCTTGGCCGACCAGCAGGACGCCAGCCTCTACCCCACGCTGGACGCCGTGCTGGTGAAGAGCAAGGACCCGCGCGGCGTGTCCCCGCAGGACCCCACGCGCGCCGCCTTCGAGCTCAACTGGAACTTCGGCAACGGCTTCGACCGGCAGCTGCGCCTGAAGAGCGCGCTCACGGAAATCGCCAACCAGGAGGCCAAGCTCGAGGGCGTGAAGCTCAACCTGTTCGAGCTCACCTCCGCCTCGTGGGCGCGCACCGTGTCCGGCCGCGAGCGCGAGCGGCAGCTGATGGAAGCCGTCAGCACCTCGGGCCAGGCCTTTCGCGGCCGGCGTCGCCTCATGGAGTTCGGCCGCGAGACCCTGCCCAAGGTGCTCGACGCGCAGCTCGACTACTACACCCTGCTGTTCGACTACATCGACGGCGTGTTCGACCTGCGCATCTCCGAGTTGCGCCTGGCACGCACCACCGGCGAACTGCGCGTGGACCCCGCCGGCCTCAACGGCTGGATCGACCGCCTCTTCGGCGCCCCACGACGCCAGGTGCTGACCGAAGACGGATTGCTGGGCACCCTGTGCATCTCGAGCAACACCACATGCGCGAGCGAGCCCGTGGCAGAACGCGCAATGGGCGTGGCCACCGCCAACCCGCCGCTGCGCAAGTCGCAACGCCTGTCGATCCCCTGACCAACCAGCCCCTGACCCGCGGCAAGCGAAGCGAAGCCAATTCCAGAGACACCGAGGAACCGGCTTCGCCGGGCCTCAGGTGTCGCCCCCGGTAGGGGGAAGGAGAAGCGACACGAAGTGCGCGCAGCCTGCCTGGGGGCGAGCCTAGCTAGCGTCTTCGGGGATACCGGGTTCGCCGTCGAGGATCTGGTACTTTCGCATCTTTTCCCACAGCACCTTGCGGCTGATGCCCAGGTGCTGCGCCGTGTCCTGGCGCTTCCAGTCGTTGATTTCCAGCGCCGCGATGATGCGGTTGCGCTCGCTGCTGTTCCAGCCCTTGCGCTCGCTGGAGCCGTCGAGCGAGACACCACCGCCGCCCGCGCCATTGCGCTCCGCCGAAATGGAAGGCGCCGGCGTGCCGCGCGTGAGCGCGATCGCCCGCTGGATCAGGTTCTGGTCCCAGCTGTGCAGCTGCCGCGCGATCACGCCCACGCGCTCCGCGAGGTTGCGCAGCTGGCGCACGTTGCCCGGAAAGTAGGTCTCCGCCACCGCGTCGCTCAGCCAGTGCGGCGTTTCGCCGAGCGCTTCCAGCGCGTCGCCGAGCACGTTGCTCAGCAGCGCCTTGAAGATCGCGATCTTGTCGACCTCGCCGCGCTCTTCGAGGCTGGGCACGTGCAGCTCGATCACCGCCAGCCGGTAGAACAGGTCGGCGCGGAATTCGCCGCTGGCCACCATCTCGCGCAGGTTGCGGTTGGTGGCCGCCACCAGCCGGAAGTCGACGCGCAGCGGCGCCGTCGCACCCAGCCGCGTCACCGCGTTGTCTTCCAGCACGCGCAGCAGCTTCACCTGCTGGTAGCGCGGCAGGTCGCCGATTTCGTCGAGGAACAGCGTGCCCCCCGTGGCCTGCTCGAAGTAGCCGCGGTGCGCGTGCACCGCACCCGTGAACGAGCCCTTCGTGTGGCCAAAGAACAGCGATTCGAAAAGTCCGTCGGGGATCGCGCCGCAGTTCACCGCCACGAACGCCCCCTTGCTGTAGTGCTGGTGGCCCAGGTGCAGCTGCTGCGCGATGCGCTCCTTGCCCACCCCCGTTTCGCCGCGCACCAGCACGCTGTGGTTGCAGTCGGCGAAAGCGCCCACTTCGGCCAGCAGCGACTTCATCGCCTCGGAATGCGCGACCAGCACATCGGGCGCCTGCGGCGCCACGTCGCGCGCGCGCAGCTGGCGCACCAGCTTCGCGACCATCGTGCGCAGCTCGGCGCAGGTGAAGTCGTAGGGCAGCACGTGCAGGTACTCGGGCGGATAGGTGCGCGAGTCGCGCTCGCGCGAGCCTGCTGCCACCCAGATCACCGGCATGCCCTGCAGCCGCTCGCTCGCCTGCGCGAGCCCGCCGCCGTCGATGACGGTGACGCTGATCACCGCGACGCAAGGCCGCAGCGCAACACCGCGCTCAGGCTCGGGCGTCGCGAGCCCGTCGGCCCGGATCACCTCGACGTCGAAGCTCGCCATGCACCGCGCGATGCGGTCGAGGATGTCGGCTTTGCCTTCGTAGACAAAGAGGTCGAGTTCGTCGAAGTTGGGGGGGGAGGTCATTGAAACTGAGAACCGGTATCAGAGATGAGTGTTCAATAAACCAGCTGTGCGCGGCTGCATTGAAGCGCGTTCAGCTTCACGTCGGTGCGCCCAAGTTCGATGCCCAGGACGTTGCTCAACGTCGTCGACAGCAGCACACCGACGCCATCGAGGATGGGTTTCAGGATCGCGACAACCGGGCTGAGGAGCGCTTGCAGAAGTCCGGCATTTCCGCCGCTGCCCGAGGTCGTGCTTCCCGGCAGTTGACTGGCGGCATTGTTGACGACACCTGCGGGCGCAGAGTTGAGTGCGTCAACCACCTTGCTCTTGACGCAACTGTTCCAAGCCAGAAGCTGCTGAAGCAGGCCAGCGCAAGACTGGCCAAGGCCAATCAGCCCCAGGAGACCGCCCGAGGGCGTGGTTTGGAGCGTCAGCACGTCCCACACCAACATCGTCTTGTTCACAGGGAACAGGCCTAGCAACGGGTCTTGAACAGTTACGGTCCGATTCCAATCGCCGAGGCTTGGCGAAGTGGGACTGCCGTTCTTGAGGAGCGCCACCACCTTGTCCGCATCATAAAAACCGCTCGCGTTCTTCGTGGCGTTGAGATACGAGTCGGCCAACGCGTTGGCCCTGTCGCTGGAGGAGGGGCCCGAGGACGGGTTGAGGAGCTGGTTCAACGTGCTGAGCAGCGCGTTGACGAGATTGGAAACAAGCGTGCCGATGGCAAGCTGGTTGGCTTGGCTGGACTTGGTCTCTCCCACGGCAAGGGTCAGCGTGTCTTTTTGCGTCAGCGCGTCCAATTGCAGCGTTGTGGCCGCAGGCACCGGAAGATTGAGTAGCTGAATCAGCCGCTCCGGCTGCAGAACGCCGGGATCGGTGCACAGGTTCTTGGTCGAAAAGCGGACTGTGGGATCGTCTACTTTGCCCACGCACGCTTTCAAGATGTAGGACGTGACGTCAATGGTTGCAGTCTGCGGATTCGCAAGGCAATCGAGTTGGGAGATCTGCCCCAACCCGCTCACGGCGTCGACGTAGATCGGCAGGTGCACGCGCGTGCCGAGAAGGCCGCTGATCAATGGACTCAAGACGCCTCCAAGAAGGTTGTTCGAGTCGACATCTATATACACGCGAACCTGTGCGTTGTAAGCCTTGGTGCCTACGCCGCCAATGCCGATGGAAGGCGGCTCTACGACCCCGGCCTGGACGTCCACAAGACCCAGGAGATTCAAGCCAGGTATGACGACACCGCGTTTGCTCGAAGTCGCGATTCCGATGGTGGTGCGCAGGATGCTTCCCAGGTCGATCTGAGTCTGCAGCGCCGCAGCGTTGGTGCTGTCGGGTGCTTTCACGGTCAGGAGGCCGTTGCCGCCCGTATCCGGCGCCAGCACATTCAAGGTGACTTTGTCCAGGCCGACGTTGACGAGTTCGTTTTTGAGCGCCGTCAGCGATGCAGTCAGCACTGCATCTCCGGAGACTGCTTTCAATGCAACAGTCAGGATCTGACCGACCGAAACCTCTGGAATTTTCGCAAGGCCAGTTGGTGTCAGCACGCCGGCGTCGAGGACGACGTCAAGTCCCAGCCCCTCCAGCAGTCCCGCCGGTGTGATCTTCACATCGGCGAGACCCGCCGAGTCCAGCACCGTCAGTTTTGTGATGTCGACGCCGACGGCTTGAAGCACTTTTCCGAGCGGCGAATTGCCATCAGTGCGAAGCAGTTGCGCGCCAACAGAAAAGGCGGCAGCCGGCTCTGCCACTGCCCCCAGGGCCTCTACTGTGATCTCACGGCCGGAATTGCCGGGGATCTGGGGAAGAAGAAGCGGGGGCGTTCTTCTGAGCGAGACCAGAACCGAATTGAAGGGCTGTGCCCCGGCAGAAAAGTGTTTTGGCAGTACCGGCTTGGCAGGATCCGGATCCCATCGCCCGCAAGTTATATCCTGCGCCGTCAATGCAAATCCCACGGGAAGATTTTGAGAGGCATTGGAAATGGCTGCGCTGGTCGCGTCCGTGCAACTTGAAGTTGTGATCGATTGCGCTCCTGCCAGCGCTGCGAGATCGGCGGTCTTCTGAAACTCCCGTTTCAAATAGAAAAGGTAGCCTAGTTCGGTACCAATCAAGGTGATCACCACGAGCGACAGCGCAATGGCTGCGTTGATCACCACTGATCCGACTTGTCGTCTTGCGGACGATTGAATAGATAAGCGCATTGTTGGCTCAGGAGGCTGTAGCTGCCGTGGCTTTGCCGAAAAGACGCTCTGGCATCCAAGTACCGGTGAGCGGCAACGGAGGCAACAACGGATTGGCTTTGTAGGGGTAGCTCACTCTGACGGCAACCTTCCCGAGCGAAATAACCACCTCCGGCGGTGCTTCGAGCATTTTTGCCCGAATCCATATTTCTTTGGATGAGTTGGTGGCGCCTGCTGAAGCAGGTGTAATTGACGAGAGGGCGAGCGACCGATAAACCGCGCTCAAGACATTCGCTCGGAGTTCTTCCGGTGTGGTATTGGGTTGAGCGAGTTGTGCAGCCCTCGCCCCGTCCTCCGCCGCCCGTGCGACGACTTGCTGTACATAAAGCACGCCACCGAATGTGATGAGTCCGTAGATCGCAAGAAATAAAACGCTGAAAACAAGGGCAAATTCAATTGCCGCTGTTCCCCGTTGGAGCGATGAAATTGGGGCGCAAGCTCTGATGATGCGAACTGGTTTCAAAGTGCTCTCCCATCAAGCAGCATGTTTGCCTTGCCCGAAATTTGATCGGGTAGAGCAAAGCTGGGAAAGGGGGGCAGCAGCTTTCCGATGTCATTCACAGTCACGGTCACAACCATCTGGCAACGACGACTCCACTCTTGTCCGCACGTGGCCGATTTCAGGCAGTCGTCCTCACCGGCCATGCACACCGTGGCCTGGACGCTCAGGTTTTTTTTCATTGCGTCGGGCAACCAGGACGCGCGTTGGATGGCAACGTTTCCAGCTTCTGTTTTCTTGGCGGCGAGATTGACCTGATACCTGAGCCCGGCCCTTGCGCCTTCTTCGGCCGCGTTTTGCAAGCCCAGGCGTGCCGTCAGCAGAAACCCATAGCAAATGACTGCATAGAGCAGCGTGAAAACAATGACGAACACGAACGCGAACTCGATCGCATAGACGCCGCGTTGGCGGCGCCGGTGACTCACGGGCTTGCGCATGTGTGGCATTCGGTTCGCGATAGGGCGGGGCTTGCGCAGTTAGCGAGACCCGGAAGAAGTACCGCCTGCGCCGCCATTGGACTTCGTCACTGTTGAGCCGAGGTGCTCCGGAATCGCAAATTCGAAGCTTTTGAGATAGCGCTCGTAGCTCCGATTGGCGACAGTGCCCGCGATGGGACGCGGCGACGCTGAGGCAATCTCGCCACTGCGTTGCCATGCAAGCAAACTCTGCGTGGCATCGCCGACCCGAAGCGGTTCCGAGTCGAACTCTTCCAATTCGCCGGATTGCATTTCCGAGTCAACGGTTCTGCTCAACACCTCAGGCGGCTGCGCCGTCGCGATGGCCTTGGCGTCCGGCTCGCTGGCCTTCTGTTGCACCTGTGCAGCGGCGCTTGTCGTGGCGAGCAGAAGCACTGTGGTCAGGGCGCTGACGGGCAGCATCGAGCGCGCGCCCCAAAATTTTTTGCTCATGGGATACCTCGTGAGGTCGAGTTCAATGAAAGAGGTGGGTCCGCGGACAAGTTTGATGAACCAGTCTGGCTGGCAGTCCTGATGCTGATGGTTTCAGACCATCGGGACGGCTTGAGCGTGAGGGGCGAAACGATCGGTTCGTCGCGGCCTGATGCGGGCGAACCAGCAGGTGCTGCGGCGGCAACAGGAGCGGCCGGCCGGCCTTGCAGGCGAATCTGCTGCGCCGCATCGCGTATCGCGAGGCGAGTGGCTTCGGACATGCGATTTGCGTTCATCAGTGCCGCTGCTTGCTCGCGTTGCTGGGTCACCTCCAGATAGAGCGCGAGGTTGGCCTGTGCCTGCGCACTGTCGGGTTTGAGCTGCAGCGCCTGCATGAGCGGCAACCGTGCCTCCTCGACCAGGCCAGCGCGCAGGTTCGCATAGCCCAGGTCGCTGAGCAGCAGTGGATCGGTCGGGGTACGACGTTGCGCCTGCGAAAGGTTGCGTGCTGCTTCTGCGTAGTCACCGCGCATTCCTGCCAGCAGCCCCAGGCCTCGGTAACCAGAGCTTTCCAGCGGCGTGCCGATCAGGCGCTTGTACGCAGCTTCCGCCGCGGTGGCCTGGCCTGTCTGGCGCAGCGCTTCTGCGCGCACGCGCGTCGAATCCGGAGACACGCCCCAACGCTGTTCGAGGGCATCGATATGCGCGAGCGAAGCAAACCAAAGCGCTTCCTGCTGCATCTGCTCCACGAGCCGCAGGTACGTGGCCTGGGTGTCGACGGCCGCTCCTGCCTTTGTGTCCGCTGCTGCGTCGGCGGCCATGCGCTGTTGCGCGTCGGCGCTGGCTGCATATTGGTCCTTGACGCTGGCACAGCCCGAGATGAACAGGGCGGCGCTCGCCACGCACGCGGAAGCAACGATGAGAAGCGCCCGGCGTTCGGTCGCGCAAGCAGTGAAGTTTTTCATTTGGCTGCGATTCCCAGTGAGCGGAAGACGGAAAGAAAAGCAGGTCCCGCCGTGACGATGATGAGTGCCGGCAGCAACGTGCTGACCATGACCGCGGTCATCTTCACGGTGATCTTCCCGATGCGCTCCTTCATCTCGGAGCGTCGGTGTTCACGAAGGCGATCGCTGAAGACGCGCAGCGGCTCCTGGACTGCACCGCCGTGCTTGTCGACTTGGACCAGCAGCGACACGAGGCCGTTGAGGTTTTCGTTCTTGTGCAGCGTGGCGAGTCGTTGCAAAGAGTGTTCGCGGCTACGACCCTGGCTGTATTGGGCGTTGGCCAGCGAAAGCTCGTAGCCCAGGACACGCAAAACGTGTGAGAAGTCGCTGGACATAATTTGAAGGCTCTGGTCCAGGCTGAGACCGACACCCTGCAGCAGGCGCAGCAGGTCGATGAACAGTGGCAGTTCCTGGGCTGCGCGCTCTCTGCGTGCTGCAGCGAAGCGACCGAGTACCCACTTGGGTGCCATGAAGCCGATCACAAATGCGGCGGCCAAAACCATGACCACGGTGCGTTGCGGATGCCCTTCGCTCCACGCCGCGTAGGCGATGGAAGGAAGCAGGAAAGCGAACAGGACACGAGTCACCAAAAAGATCAGCTGCGTGCGCTTCGAGGGGAGCCCGCACTGGTCGATGAGGTTGCGGTCTTCGTCTGCGACCAACGCGCGGCCAAACCGGGAGTCGAGCCAATGGAAGGGGAGTTCCACATCCGATTTCATGGGGATCGGCTCGTCGCTGGCAACAGTGGACGTCTTTGCCGACACGACCTGGTCAATTGCACGGCCAATGACCTTGCCGCTGCGCGCGCGCCGGAACTCGGCTGCTATCAGCGCGCCCGCGCCTGCCATCAAGCCCAACGCAAGAAGGACAAGGCTCAGGGCTGCCAGTTGATTGGACGTGAGTGTCATGTCAATCTCGCCAGGCGGTAGAGAAGTGCGGCGCCGAACAATTGAAAACCTGCCGCAAAAAGGACCATATTGCGACCGGTGTCGTCGTTCCACATTCCCATGAAATAGCTGGGGTTGGTGACGATGAAGAACGCGCCGACGCCCACTGGCATCAGCCCCAGGATCCACGCCGAGAGCCGGGTCTCCGAGGACATTGCAATCAGCTCATGCTCGGCTTGCTCGCGGTCGCGCATGAAGTTGCCCACTCGCTCCAGCAGCAGGTCGGCGCGGCCGCCGTAGCGCACGCCGAGACCGAGAATCGACGCGAGAAGGAACATTTCTTCGACGCGCACATTGCTGGCCGTTTGATGGAGCGCTCGGTCCAGATCCACGCCTGCGCGAACCAGCGATGCGGAGCGTTCGAGTTGACCGCGCAGCGGCGCGGCCGTGGTGGCAATCGCCAGTTGGAATGCCGCCTGGGTGGAGTTGCCGATCGTGATCAGCCGCACCATTGCGTCGATGTAGGCGGGCAGTTGGCTGACCAGCTTTCGGCGGAACTTCTGCAGCTTCAGCCACACGACGAAGGCGGCGGCTAGCACCAGTGCGCACAGCGCACTCAGCGCGGCCAACCAACCACCAAAAAGGCCGGCCAGCGACGCAAGCGCCAAGATGGCGCCGATGGCCAGGGCGGCTGAGCGCGGTTCGATCACACCGGCCAGCCGGTCGGGCAAGGCTCGTTCCAAAAGTCCGGTGGGTATGGCTTTTGCGGCCGCGCTGGCCTCGCCTTCAAGCCATGGGTCTTTCATCACGCCGGCGACAAAGCCCTCGCCTGGCATCTCTCGCGATAACGACGGTGCCGCCGCTGATCCTGCTGCACTGGCCAGAATCTGCTGGTTCAGATGCCGCTCCGTTGCCTGCCGTGCCTGTCGCGCTTTCGCCCATTGCCACAGCAGCAGCCCACCCGCCGCGAACAGCAGCGCGATGCAAAAGACGACGAGCAGCCCTTCACGCACGGCCGTCCCCCTGCTGCGCGCGCGCCAGCGACTGCCTGAACCGCGTGATCTTCGGCGAGTGAGGTGCAATGCCCAGCGACACCCACCGGTCGCGCTCTTCACCGTCAGGCGATGCGACGGGTTCGTAGCGGTACAGCTCCTGCATCGCGACCACGTTGTCGTTCACGCCCGTCACTTCGCTCAGCGAAATGATGCGGCGCTGTCCGTTCGACAGCCGCCCGATCTGCACGATGAAATCGATGGCATTGGCAATCTGCCGACGCAGGCTCACTTCGCTGCCCTGGTAGCCCGCAAAGCCCGCGAGCATCTCCAGCCGATAGAGGCATTCACGTGGCGAACTCGCGTGGATGGTGCCCATTGAGCCTTCGTGGCCCGTGTTCATGGCCTGCATCATCTCGATGACTTCGGCGCCGCGCACTTCGCCCACCACGATCCGGTCGGGGCGCATGCGCAGGCTGTTGCGCAACAGGTCGCGGATCGACACCACGCCCGTGCCGTCGAAGCCGCCGGGGCGGCTTTCCAGGCGCACGACGTGGCTGGTGCCCAGCGACAGCTCCGCCGTGTCCTCGATGGTGATGACGCGTTCGCGCGCCGGGATGAAACTGGCGAGCGCATTGAGCAGCGAGGTCTTGCCCGAGCTGGTGCCGCCGCTCACCAGGATGTTGCAGCGCGCACGCACCGCGATTTCGAGCAGCTGCGCCATGCTCGCATCGAAGGTGCCGAGCTTCACCAGGTCGGCCGGCGTGAGCGGCTCCTTGCGGAACTTGCGGATCGACACCGACAGGCCGTCGATGGCCAGCGGCTCGATGATCACGTTGATGCGCCCGCCATCGGGCAGGCGTGCATCGACCATCGGATTCGACTCGTCGAGCCGGCGGCCGAGCGGCGCGAGGATGCGGCGCACGATGCGCATCACATGCTCCGAATCGGCGAAGCGCACCGTCTCGCGCTCGAGCATGCCGTGGCGAGACACGTACACGTTCTGGTAGCCGTTGATCAGGATGTCTTCCACAGCCGGATCGTTCAGCAGGTCTTCCAGCGGCCCGAAGCCCGCGAGCTCCTTCGTCAGCGCATCGGAGATGAGCTGCATCTCGCGGTCGTTGATCGGCACGCGGCGCAGGCGCACGAAGCTGTCGACCTCGAGCTCGACGAACTGCTGGATGGACGCACGCGACCAGCGGCCGAACTCCGCGCCGAGTTCCTCGATGCGGCTCAGCAGATGGTCATGCGTCCAGCTCTTGATGTCCTGGAACTGCTGGGAGTTGACGAACGCCTGGTCGTCGTCGGCAAATTCGATATCTGTGGACATGGGCCTCAACCTTCGTGTGAACTCTTCCACAGGCCGGTGACTTGCGACATGAGCGCAACCCAGCGTGGATCCTTGGCCGGTGGTTGGCCCGACTCCGACATGTATTCCTGGTGCAGGCTGCGTGCGAGGCCGGTCACGGCCTGCGAGTACGCATCGCTGCGCGCAGTGCGCACCAGCATCTCGCCGCGGCTCGCGGCCGCCATCAGTTGTGTGCTGCGCCCGGGCAGCACATGGCGCAACGGCAGCTCGAGCCGCTCGGCGATGTCCTTGGCCGACAGCCCGACATGGCTGTCGAACTTGTTGACCACGAGTGACAGCCGGTCGGTCTCGATGCCGCGTGCGCGCAATTCCTTGAGCATGTTCGCCGTGGAGACGATGGCGCCGATGCTCTGGTCGCACACGACCCAACTGCGCTGCGCGGCCTGCACGGTCTGCGCGACGAAATCGATGGTCGAGAAGCCGCCGAGATCGGCCACCTGGAAGTCGAAGAAATCGCCCAGCCGCTTGATGAGCGCGACCGAATCGGCATGCGAGATCTCTCGTATCTGCGCAAGGCTCGTCGGCAGCGGCAGCGGCAGCACCGCGACGCCGCTCGTGTGGTGTGCCAGCGCGGTGTGCAGCAGGGTCTGGTCGAGGCGGCGCAGGTTGCGCACGCCGTCCACGAAGCTGAAGCCGCTCTGCGTGTCGAGGTAGAGCAATCCGTCACGCGCAGGCAGGCCGAGGTCGAGCAGGGCCACGCCGTGGCGCACGCTGCGGCCCGGCGGGCGAGTGACTTGTGACAGCATGTCGTTGAGCATCAGCGACAGGCTGGTGGCGAGCGTGGTCACGCCGATGCCCGCTCGCGCACCGAGCAGCGCGAGCGTGCAGCCGCGCATGCCGCCTTGCGTGCTGCTGCGGCGGTCGAGCAGCTTGCGCAGCGTGTTGACGGCGTCGTCCGGTGGCGCGGCCATGTCGATGAAATCGTCGACGCCGGCGCGCAGCGCGGCGAGCATGGACGCCGGCTCGGCCGAGACGCCGGTGGCCAGCACGGGCAAGGTCGGCCAGTCGCGCTTGAGGCGCTGGTGCAGCTCGATGGCGGCTGCGGCGTTGTCACCCGAGAAATCGAGAAACACCGCCACCGGGCCGAGCAGTGCGATGCGTTCGTCGATCGACTTCGTATCGGGTGCGAGCACGACCACCGAGCCCAGCTTGCCGAGTGCATCGGTCAGCCACGTGATGTGGCTGCCGCTGGACGAGGCGAAGAGATAGGTCTCGGTGCCTGTCTCGGGAAGGTTGTCGCGGGGAGCATTCATGGCATCGGCCACCGGCTGTGCGTGTTCTTTTTGTTCAACGCGAGAAGCCGGGCACGGTGGTGCCGGATGCCGGGCCGAGCAGGTGCGCGCGCCACACCGGGCCGTCACGTTGCTCCGCGCCGCCGGGCAGGTACGGCGCCAGGTCGGTGCCGCGTGCAATGGGCTTCACCAAGTGCGGCGTGACGAGGATCACCAGCTCCTTCTCGCTCATCTGGTACTTGTTCTGCTTGAAGAAGGCGCCGAGCACGGGGATGTCGCCGAGCAGGGGCACCTTGTCGGCGTTCGAGGTCGTGGTGCGGCTGACGAGGCCGCCGATGATGAAGCTCTCGCCATCGCCGAGTTCGACGGTGGTGTCGGCGCGGCGGGTGCTGATGGCGGGGACCGCGACGCCATTGATGCTCAGCGAGTTCGTGTAGTCGAGGTCGCTGGCTTCGGGGGCCACCTTGAGCACGATGCGTTCATTCGACAACACGGTCGGCGTGAGCGTGAGGCCGATGCCGAATGGCTTGTATTCGATGCTGGTGGTGCCCAGGCCCTGCGGTGCCGGCACCGGCAGTTCGCCACCCGCCAGGAAGCTCGCACTCTGGCCCGACAAAGCCACCAGCGTTGGTTCGGCCAGCACGCGCGCCATGCCGTTGCCTTCGAGGAAACCGACGTTCAGGCCGAGGCCTGCCTTGCCGAAGTTGAACAGCAGGCTGAAGGCTTGCGCGAGCGGGTTGTTGTACTCGCCCGTGATGGCGCCGTTGGAGGCGAAGGACACCGAGCCCAGCGACGACGGCGTGAAGACGCCGAAGCTGAAGCCGTTGGAATTTGCACGAGTGCTGAAGATGTTGAGGCCGGCTTGCTTGAGGACGCTGCGGTTGAACTCGACGATCTTGACTTCTACTTGCACCGTGTTGCTGCGCACGTCAACAACGGAGCGGTCGATCAACATCGTCTTTTCTCCGCCTGCTGCCGAGGCTGCTTCACGCGCATCCTGGTGAGCGTCCATGCTGTTGAGCGAGCCGGTCAAAGTGGAAGCGCGGCGCCGCACTTCCAGCGCATACACGGTGGCGTTCGACTGACCTTTTTCCCAGACCATCAGCGTGGTCCTGCCTGCGGCCTTGCCCGTGACGATGATGCGTGCAGCTGGCGAATTGGGCGACTGTCGGGTCAACGAAACACCAGCGACTGTTTCATCCGCAATGGCCATGCGCTCAATGCCTCTGGCAAGCAGCAGTTCCTTCTGCGTGCCGGCGTCGACCCGCAGTGGGAGCGCTGGACGTGACGCCACTGCCTCTGCGTCGGCTGCTGTTGACAACACGGGCCATGCACCCGGTGCCAGCAGGCACAACACTGCGAGAGTAGGCCGCAGAGGACGCGCCGAGGCGGTTGCTTTCGCGCGATGTGCGAGCTTCATCTTGTTCGTTTCCTGCATGGAATGCGTGGGCTTTGCGCTGATCAGTAATTAACGGTTTCGCTGCGGTCGCCGCGAATGACTTCGACCTGAAGCCCGCGGCGGACGTTGTTGGTGACAGCCATTGGTGCTCGCGCCGCAGCGATGGCGGGCATTCGTACTGCGGTCTGCTGGCCTCCCGTCGCGAAGTCGGCGGCGGTGAGACCGGCTTGCGCGCGGTCCAGGCCTTCAAGCGGCGGCCGGCGCGCCTCGCCGGCCTTGGGCTGTAGCGGCTGGAGTGCTGTAGGCAGTTCGGCGAAGAGTTTCGGATCAGGCTCGGACATGTCAGTGGGATTGCGCAATGCAAGCAGCAGGCGCCCGCTGCTTTCGGCCAACGTCAGGCGGTTGATGTCGTCCACAGGTACCGCGAGTACGGCAGTTCTGGCCGGCTCGCTGCGCTGAGCTTGTTGGGCTGCGCCGCTTTTGTCGGACTTAGAGGCAAGACCGTCGATGGATACGCTGCCATAGGCGAGCACTCGTTTGCGCGAGAGCAGCAGGCGCGCTTGACTGCGGTCGATGTCCTTGCCATCAGACTTGAGCATCACGAATACGTCGACGAAGTCGCCTGGCTGAACCTTGTTGCCGACGCCCATCGTTTCATCGGCCTTGATGGCGATGGCGCGTTCGCCTTCGGAAACACGCAGGGCCAGTCCCGAGACCAATTGGCCTTCGACAAGCGGCGTTCCTTCACCGAGATCGATCACCGGCACGCGTCCTGCGAGAGGCGCCGTTTCCTGGAAAGCTCCTGCAGGGTTGATCGTCAGTTGCTCCACGCGGAGTGAATCGGCGGCGATCGCTTGGCCCGCCGGCAAAGGCTTGGTGGCGACAACCACGGCGAAGGTCTGGCTCTGCGTTGGCTTGACGGCGGGAGCGGTTCCAGAAGCCGGGGCAGCGACGACGGGCGGTGGGGCCTGGCGGCTGAGCATCCATGCGTAGCCGCCGAGCGCGAGGGCCAGGAGCACAAGAATGGCTGCAATGATTTTGGTGAGATTGATCATGAACGGCGTGTCGAGAGGGAGGAATCGGGAGAGCTATCGATGAACAACTCGTGGTGACAAGCGGCTTATCCGCTCTGTCGGCCCCAAACCATCCAGACCGCTGCGGCCAGTGCGAGATAGGCCGCGTAAGGAATGAAGCGCACACGCGTCGATGGCGTACTGCCGACAGCCGACGATGGCGACCCGAAAAGCATCTGCGAAAGCCTGGGCATGAGGGGCCAGCGCTGGAGAACCAACCAGAGCACGGCATGCAAGCCGGCGAGAAGGCTTCCGATGATCCAGATAGGGAGCAGCGACCCGAGGCCGACCCAAAGTCCAAGGGCGCCAGCAAACTTCACGTCGCCAGCTCCCATAAGCCCGAAGACATAAAAAAGCAGCAATGCCCCGAACGCAACGCCCGCGCCAAGCAGGGAGGGCTTCCACTCGTTCTCGAGGGGGCCGCCCCCGGTGGCAAGCGCCGTGAGCGCCATGACGGCGCCTGCGAGCGCAAGCCAATTGGGGACCCTGCGTTGCCTGAAGTCATAGGTGGCTATGAGGAGCAACCACATCAAATAGACCGATGCTATTGCTTGGGCACGCACCTTTATGCAGCAGTAATGGCCGTCTTGATGTTGGTCCAAATGGACGTCAGCTTTGCTCCAATGCCGCCTGTGCCGGTGATCGCTGTGATCATCACGACCGAAATAAGCCCCGCAATAATTCCATATTCAATTGCAGTCGCACCTTCTTCATCGCGCAAAAAACGAGTAATAGAGCTGAGCATGATTTCCCCTTTAGGAAGTGTTAACAAAGGCTAGCGAGGTGAATGTTATCCCGAGTAACTCTGTGTATCAACAACAGTTACCCCTAAGTCGCCAGCACTCGTCGTGCTACGGGGAAGGAGAAGCAGGATGGCTGCCAGCCTCTCGCCAGGTGGTACCAGGCAATACCTGATCGGCTGGTCGTCGGCTCGGAAAGTCATTCTTCCCTCTGTAGGCAGCGTCCCACCTCCCATGAAGATGGGAGGGCGTGTTACGTCACACGGAACGTCCAAAAGGGGCGCGTTACGGGGACAAACGCGTTACGTGTTACGTAGCACGAGGCCACAAAGGGCCAGATGTAACAGCGCAGAAAGCCAAAAATCGTGAGCAAAAAGTCACGAATCAGCGGGGTGCCCCCGGTGGTCGCAGGGGTTCAGAAGGGGGAATCAGCCGGGCGTCAGCCCAGGATCTCTTCGTGGAACAGTTTCCACTCGCTGCCTTGGCGCAGCCAGTACTGGCGCCGTGAGCGCCCGCTGCGGTCACCTTCGAATACCTCGCCGAAGGTAACCACCATGGTGTCGTCGCCGTCGCGCCAGTGCAGGTACGACAGGTCCTTGAGTTGCACGCGCTTGCCCTGCGCGTATTTCACTTCGTCGTCGACGGCTGCAATTCCCTCAGTTGCCTTCTTGCTGCTGCGCTGGAATTCGGGCAAATAGAATTTCTTCAATTGCGCTTCATTGCCGGCGGCACGGGCTTCTTTCCAGCCATTGATTGCGCTGGTAATTGACTGGCTTTCTTTTTCAGCCTGCGGCGGAGTGATCCATTGCAGGCTGCGCGCGGTCACCACCGGGGTTGCACCGATTTGCACCTTGCGCAAAAGCTGCTTGAGGTCGGGGTTGGCCATGACCACGCAACCGTCGCTGGCCAGCGGCGCGCGCGCGAACTGCTGGGGCGGGGTGCCGTGCAGCCAGATGCCGCCGCCGGTGCGCCCGCGCCGCACGTCGTACGGGTTGGGGTAGTTGATGGGCAGGGCGCCGGCGCCGTAGAAGTCCTTGAGCGACTTGGGGTCCAGGCTGCTGGTGATGTAGTACACGCCCAGCGGGGTGCGCGCGTCGCCCTCGGCGAGCTTGTCGGTGCCCGACTTGCCCACGGAGATGTAGTAATCGGCCGTGAGCTTCAGGCCCTTGTCGGTGTTCTCGAACAGGTACAGCCGCGAGCGCGAGGCATCGACCGCGATGGCGTAGCGGCTGCGCGTGGACAGCGCCAAAAACTGCGAAGGCACGGTGTTCGGCGGTGGCCGGTCGCGCAGGGCCTGCAGGCGGCGCCTGGACTCTTCGTGCAGGTCGCTCATGGCGGGGTTGCCGCGCATCTTGGCGATGCTGGCGGTGTCCGGCAGGGCGTTGGTCGGCGGCACCTGGGCCGCGAGCAGATCGCCGTAGACGAGCTGCGCGAGCTGGAAATTCGGGTAGTCGCGCACGAGGTCGCGCGCCTTGGCCAGTGCGGGGCGCGCCTGGCCGCGGCCGAACATCTCGTACACGGCGATCAGCCGGGCCTCGGCGTTGCCGGCTTCCTGGATCGGGGCGGCGGCGGCGCGGCGCGTGGGCCTGGCGGACGCAGCGGCCGTGGCGGCCGTAGCTGCGACCGCGCGGCTGTCTGCGGCCTGAGCGTTCTTCCTGCCACGGGCCGCTTGCTGGGACTGCGCCTGGGCCTGCTGAGCCCTGGCGCCCCTGGCTTCCTTCGCGGAAGCCCGCGCGCCGGCGGCGGAGCGACCGGCGCCCGCGCCTGCGGACCTGGCCGCCCTGCCGCCATTCTTTTCGGCACCCTTGCCGCTGCCGCTCTTCGCGCTCGACGCCTTGCTGCCAGCCGCCTTGGCGCCGTTCGACGCCAGCGCCGCGCCGGGGGCCGCGAACATCAGCAGCGACGCTGTCACCAGCGCCGCAAGAAGGCGCCCGCTGCGCGGACGGAACGGGGGATTCTGAAGCCGGCCGCGCCGGACGATGTCTGTCACTAGCCGCCGACGCTTTCCTTGCGAATGTGCCAATGGTTGCCGGCGCGCTGCATCTCGAGCGTCTTGCGGCTCGACACGTTGAGGTTGTCGGCACGGTAGATCTGCCTGAACTTGGCGGTGGCCGACTGTCCGTCGACCTTGATGACGAGGTTCTCGATGTTCACGCTGATGCTGGTCTTGCCGACGATGCGCGCGCGGCGGTCTTCTTCCCAGCCCTTGCGGCTCTGGCCACCGGCGGGGGCGAAGTCGGCGCCGTAGGCGGCCAGGTAGCGGTCCATGTCCTGGCCGGCCCAGGCCGCGGCCCAGGCGCGCACGGCCGATTCGACCTCGGCGTTCGACGCGGTGCTGGCGACCGCTGCAGGCGCGGGAGCCGGAGCGGGTGCCGGCGCGGCTTCGGGTGCCTTGGGCGCGGCGGCGACCGGCGCGGGGGCGGCCGCGACCTTGGCCGGCGGCGGTGCAGCAGGTGCGGGTGCCGGGGCTGCGACAGGCGCGGGCGCCGCCTTGGCCGCCGGAGCCGGGGCAGGTGCGGGTGCAGGCGAAGGCGCGGCCGAGGCGACCAGCGCCGTCGGCTTGCCGCCCAGCGGCGTGGGCGTGAACAGCGTGCGGATCACGGCCAGCTTGGGCTGCACGGCGGTGTTGTTCTGGTCGAGTTGCAGCGCCTTGCTGTAGGCCTGGCTGGCCAGCCGTGCATACACGTCGCCGAGGTTTTCCTGGGCGGTGGCGTAGCTGGGGTTGGTGCGAATGGCGGCTTCGAGCGCACCGCGCGCCTTGTCGAACTGGTTCTGGCTCGCGTAGATCACCGCGAGGTTGTTGTATGGCTCGGGCAGCTCGGGCGCGTCCTGCGTGAGCTGCGTGAAGGCGGCGATGGCCTCGGCGCGCTTGCCGGTGTCCAGCTGGATCACGGCCTTCAGGAAGCGCATCTGCGGGTCGCGCGGCTTGTCTTTCAGGAAGGCGTCGGCGCGGGTCATGGCCTCGTCGAGCTTGCCGGCCTGCATGAGCTTGTCGACGTCTTCATGCTCGACCGCCGCCAGGGCGGACGCCGACATGCCGCAGGCCGCAACGGCCAGCAGGAGGGCACGCACGGTGGGGGAGAAGCTGAAACGGGCGCGCGGCGTGTGGCTCTTGGGCATTGCGGACGAGACCTTGTGAGGGGTGGGAGATGCGGCAAGGATTGTAAGTGGGGCAGTTAACCTTCAGACACAGGGGATGACAGCGCCTGCGGCGTGCCCGCAACGCGCGCCCCCGCAGTACAGTGCCGCCGTGGACCGCCTCCAAAGCATTGAAACTTTCGTTCGTGTCGCGCAGACCCAGAGCTTCGCGGAAGCGGCACGCCAGCTGCGCGTGGCCAACTCGGTGGTCACCACGCGGGTCAAGCAGCTCGAAGAGTTCCTGGGCGCCCCGCTGTTCCACCGCAGCACGCGCGTGGTCCGGCTCAGCGACATGGGCCAGGCCTTTCTGCGCGACTGTACCGAGCTGGTGGGCCGGGCCAACGACATCGTCGACCAGATGCGCGACGCCCGGGGAACGCCCTCGGGCACCCTGCGCGTGCACGCATTGACGGGCATGGTGCTGGGCCGCTTCGCGTCGCTGCTGCGCGAGTTCCAGACGACCTACCCCGACATCCACCTCGAGCTGATCGTGAGCGACGCGGTGGCCGACCCGGTGAAGGCCGGCGTCGACTGCGCGCTGCAGATCTTCCCTGCCGCCTCGCAGGAGCTGGTGGCGCGCCCGCTGTTTCCGGTGCGGCGCGTGCTGTGCGCCACGCCGGCCTACCTGGAAGCCCACGGCACGCCCGCCTCGCCGCGCGAGCTGCACCGCCACAAGCTGGGCCTGTACTCGGGCTACCCCACGCGCGACCGCTGGACCTTTCACCACCAGGGCGAGCAGACCACCATCTACCTGGCCGCCGCGCTGCTGACCAACAGCGTGCACCTGCTGCGCGAATACGCGCTGGAGCACGCGGGCATCGTGTGCCTGCCCACGCTGGTGGCGGGCGACGCCATTGCCCGCGGCGAGCTGCGCGTGGTGCTGCCGGAGCACCAGCTGTCGTCGTTCTCGCTGAGCGCGGTGTACGCGGGCACCTCGCGCAACGCGCTGAAGCTGCGGCTTTTCATCGAGCACATCGCCACGCGCTTCACGCGGGTGCCGCCGTGGGACGCGACGCTGATCGAGCGCGGAATGATCCCGGCCGAGCTCATCGAATTCAGCCGCTCCTCCGGCTAGGCGCTCGCCGCCGGAACAGGGGTAAACCCGGCCGATTATTCGCAGACGCCGAACAATCCTCTTCCAAACTGGTCCCTACCGGTCGTGCCGCATGGCTCCTAGAGTTCGCTCATTCGAGAACGCAAGGAGACAAAGCCCATGACAGCCGCCACCGCCAGCACCAGCGCCAGCGCTCCCACCACCACCGCGTACAGCACCCGCTTCGGGTCGCTCAAGCACTTCGACAAAGGCCACGTCGAACCCATCGACGACGACGTGCGCCACTACGCGTTTTCCAACTGCTTCGAGATCGCCAGCCTCAGCAAGCCCTACGAGAAGGTCGTGTTCGGCCAGAACCAGATCTACGTGCTCGAAACGCTGCGCGCCGAAGGCACCTCCCCCTGGTACACCTGCGCGCACGACGAGTTCGCGCTGGTGATGGACGGCGACGTCGAGGTGCACCTCGTGCAGCTCGACGCCGCGCAGGCCGTGGCCGACAAGGAGAAGAACGGCGCCGTGCTCGTGCAGGGCGAGCCGCAGGGCAAGAAGATGGGCTGGATGAAGCTCTCGCGCGGCCACCAGGGGCTGCTGCCCAAGGGCACCGCCTACCAGTTTCGCAACGCCGGCGAGCCGGGCGTGATCGTCCTGCAGAGCTGCAAGGGCGACCTGTCGGTCGAGAAGTGGGCCGACATCTGCCAATCGCATTGAGAGGAACCGCACCATGAACGCACCCGCAGAACTCGCCCGCGTGATCGCGTCGCAGCCCGACGCCACCCTCGGCTACAAGGATTTCTCGCTCGGCAGCTTCAGCTTTCGCCGCGACGAATACTTCGTGCACATCGGCTGGAAGACCCGCGACGGCCGCCCCATGAGCCACACCATGGACGCCGGCAGCTACCTGCGCGCGCTGATGCGCGACGTGGCCTGGGGCTTCTTCTACGGCTGGGTCAACTTCGACGACGTGTTCGGCACGGTCAACCACTACGAATCGGTCGACCTGTACGCCGGCAGCTTCAACGGCACCATGAAGGACGCGGGCATCGACCTGCTCGAGAACTTTCCGACCGCGCAGATCCGCGCCACCTTCGAGGCCATGCTCGACGACTGGACCAACGAGAGCTTCGACCCCTTCGCCGCGCCGCAGGAAACCGGCTCGCCCTACGGCCGCAAGAAGGGCAACAACACCGCGAAGATCACCCGGGCGCGCGAGCTCGCCAAGCGCTGCGTGGGCCTGAAGGGCGACCTCGACCTGCGCAGCGACGAGCGCGGCGCGCCGGTGAACCGCGCCTTTGCCGACGTGCCGCAGGGCCAGCCCGAGCTGCACCCCGAGCCCGGCTTCGAGAACGAGGTGCACGCCTTCAACCTCTTCGGCTTCCTGAGCCGTTCGCAGGTCACGTGGAACCCCAGCTTCACCTCGGTGGTGAAGCACAGCTACATGTGCCCGACGACCGAGGAGCACATCCTGCCGATCATCCACGGCAACGACCGCGTGGAGTGGTTCTTCCAGATGACCGACGAGATCCACTGGGACTGCGGCGACAAGAACACCGGCCGGCCGATGGCGCGCGTGATCATGAAGGCGGGCGACATGGCCGCCATGCCCGCCTACTGCCGCCACCAGGGGTTCAGCCCGAAGCGCTCGATGCTGCTGGTGTGGGAGAACGGCTCGCCGAGCCTGGTGTACGAGATACAGAAGGGCGAGTCGCCCGAGATTCCGGTCGAGTTCTGACCTGTATTTCTCCCTCCCCTTCCGGGGGAGGGCCGGGGTGGGGGCTCTTAGAGCCCGCGCCCTTCTTGAAGAAGCCCCCACCCCAGCCCTCCCCCAAAGGGGGAGGGAGAGGAACGCCCATGCCTGCTGCATCGATCCGCCACCAGCTCTTCATCGACGGCCGCTTCGTCGACGCCGAATCCGGCGAGACCCTGGCCACGCTGAACCCGCACGACAACACGCCCATCGCCCACGTCGCGCTGGCCGGCAAGGCCGACGTCGACAAGGCCGTGGCCGCCGCGAAGCGCGCATTCCCCGCCTGGCGCCGCATGGCGGCCGCCGACCGCGGCCGCATCCTGCTGAAGCTCGCCGACCTCATCGAGGCCAACGCCGAAGAGCTCGCCCGCCTCGAATCGCTGGACACCGGCCACCCCATCCGCGACTCGCGCCGGCTCGACGTGCCGCGCACCGCCGCGTGCTTTCGCTACTTCGGCGGCATGGCCGACAAGTTCCAGGGCGAGACCATTCCGGTGGAAGAGGGCTTCCTGAACTACACGCTGCGCGAGCCCGTGGGCATCGTCGGGCAGGTGGTGCCGTGGAACTTTCCACTGATGTTCACCAGCTGGAAGATGGCGCCCGCGCTCGCGGCCGGCAACTGTATCGTGATGAAGCCGGCCGAGATCACGCCGCTGTCGTCCCTGCGCATCGCCGAGCTGATGGCCGAGGCGGGCCTGCCGCCCGGCGTGGTCAACATGCTGCCGGGCCTGGGCAGCGTGGCGGGGCAGTACATCGCCGAGCACCCGGAGATTTCGAAGATCGCCTTCACCGGCAGCACCGCCACCGGCCGGCGCATCGTGCAGGCCAGCGCAGGCAACCTGAAGAAGGTGCAGCTCGAGCTTGGCGGCAAGGGGCCCAACATCGTCTTCGAAGACGCCAACCTGCAGGCCGCGGTGAACGGCAGCGCGTGGGCCATCTTCCACAACCAGGGGCAGGCCTGCATCGCGGGCTCGCGGCTGATGCTGCACGAGAACATCGCCGACGCGTTTCTCGACCAGTTCATTCCGCTCGCCAAGTCCATTCGCCTGGGCAACCCGCTCGACGACGCGACGGAGATGGGCCCGCTCACCAGCGCGCAGCACCGCGAGCGCGTGCTCGGCTATGTGGAGGTGGCGCAGGGCGAGGGCGGCGAACTGCTCGCCGGCGGCAAGTCGCCGGGCGGCGATCTTGCCGCCGGCTGCTACGTCGAGCCCACCGTGATGCGCGCCAGGTCGTACAAGGACCGCGTGGCGCAGGAAGAGGTGTTCGGCCCCTTCGTCACCGTGCTCACCTTCAAGAATGACGAAGAAGCGATGCAGATCGCCAACGGCACCGACTACGGCCTGGGCAGCGGCCTGTGGACCGGCAACCTGCAGCGCGCCCACAAGGTCGCGCGCGACCTGCACGCCGGCATGGTGTGGATCAACAGCTACAAGCGCGTGAACCCCGGCTCGCCCTTCGGCGGCGTCGGCCAGAGCGGCTACGGCCGCGAGATGGGGTTCGACGCGATGCGCGAGTACACGCAGGTGAAGAGCGTGTGGGTGAACGTCGACGCGCAGATACCGCCGCACTTCGCGCGCTGACCGGCCCTGTTCAGGCGGCACCACAAACACAAGAGACGGAGACAACCATGACATTCAATCGCAGGCAGTTCACGCAGGCCACCGCCGCGCTCGTGGCCTCGGGCGCGGCACCCCTGGTGTTCGCGGCCGACACGCTGAAGATCGGCTACGTGTCGCCGCAGACCGGCCCGCTCGCGCCCTTCGGCGAGGCCGACAAATGGGTCATCGAGCAGATGAAGGCCGCCTTCAAGGACGGCATCGCCGTCGGCGGCAGGAAGTACGCGGTGCAGATCGTGCTGAAGGACAGCCAGTCGAACCCCAATCGCGCGGGCGAGGTGGCGAACGACCTCATCCTGAAGGAGAAGGTCGCGCTGGTGCTCACCGCCGGCACGCCCGAGACGGCCAACCCGGTGAGCGACGCGTGCGAGCTCAACGAGGTGCCCTGCGTGTCCAGCGTGGTGCCGTGGCAGCCGTGGTTTTTCGGGCGCAAGGGCGATCCGGCCAAGGGCTTCAACTGGACGTACCACATGTTCTGGGGGCTGGAAGACGTCATTGCCAGCTACACCAACGGCTGGAAGACGCTGGCCACCAACAAGAAGGTGGGCGGCCTGTTTCCGAACGACGGCGACGGCAACGCGTGGGGGGACAAGGAGCTGGGCTTTCCCAAGCCGCTCGCGGCCATGGGCTTCACGCTGACCGACCCCGGCCGCTTCCAGAACGGCACGCAGGACTTCAGCGCGCAGATCGCGGCGTTCAAGGGCGCGGGCGTGGAGATCGTCACCGGCGTGGTGATTCCGCCCGACGCCAAGACCTTCCTCACGCAGGCGCGGCAGCAGGGCTTCAGGCCCAAGGTCATCACGCTGGGCAAGGCGCTGCTGTTCCCCGGCGCGATCGAGGCGCTGGGCGACCTGGGCGACGGCCTGTCGACGGAGGTGTGGTGGAGCCCGTCGCACCCGTTCACATCGAGCCTCACGCAGCAGAGCGCGAAAGCGCTGGCCGAGGCCTACGAGGCCGGCGCGAAGAAGCAGTGGACGCAGCCCATCGGCTTTGCGCATGCGCTGTTCGAGGTGGCCGCGAACGCGCTGGGGCGCGCGAAGTCGCTCAAGGCCGGCGACGTGCGCGACGCGGTGGCGTCGACGTCGATCAACTCCGTCGTCGGCCCGGTGAAATGGGGCGGGCAGGGGCCGTTCAAGAACGTGAGCAAGACGCCGCTGGTGCTCGGGCAGTGGGGCAAGGGCAAGAAGTACAAGGTGGAGCTGACCATCGTCAACAACGAGTCGGCCACCGGCATTCCCACCGGCGGCACGCTGCGGCTGCTCTGACCGACATGGCGCTGCTGGCATTGCATGGCGTGAGCAAGTCGTACGGCGCGCTCAAGGTCACCGACGGCATCACGCTGTCGGTGAGCGAGGGCGAGACGCTGGGCATCCTCGGGCCGAACGGCGCGGGGAAGACGACGCTGTTCAACCTGATCTCGGGCGACGTGCGCGTGGACGCCGGGCGCGTCGAGTACGCGGGGCGCGACGTGACCCGGCTCAAGCCGCACCAGCGCTGCCATGCGGGCATCGGCCGCAGCTACCAGGTGCCGCAGCCCTTCGGCAACATGAGCGTGTTCGAGAACCTGGTGACCGCCGCGTGTTTCGGCGGGCAGCAGACCGAGCGCGAGGCCTGGCAGACGGCGCACGAAGTGCTGTCGCAGACGGGGCTGATGGCGCACGCGAACAAGCCGGCCGGCGGCCTCACGCTGCTGGACCGCAAGCGGCTGGAGCTGGCGCGCGCGCTGGCGACGCGGCCGCAGCTGCTGCTGCTCGACGAGATCGCGGGCGGGTTGACGGAGCCTGAAGCGGCGGTGCTGGTGGCGGAGCTGAAACGAATCAAGTCGCGCGGCGTGACCATGATCTGGATCGAGCATGTGGTGCATGCGCTGCTGTCGCTGGCGGACCGGTTGTTCGTCATCAACTTCGGGCAGAAGCTGGCGGAAGGGGAGCCGCGGGCGGTGATGAACGATGCGGAGGTGAGGCGGGTGTACATGGGGATGGAGGCATGAGCGCGGACCATCGGATTTGTCCCCTCTCCCGCAAGCGGGAGAGGGTCAGGGTGAGGGCTGCGGCGGTCGAGTCGTCGTGTGTCTCGCCATCGCCGTCGACCCTCACCCCAGCCCTCTCCCGCAAGCGGGAGAGGGGGCAAGTCCAGGCAGCGCAACAACCATGACCACCCTGCTCCAGACCCACGTCCTCCAGGCCTTTTACGGCGACGCCCAGGCCCTGTTCGGCATCGACTTCTCGCTCTCCTCCGGCGAGGTCGTCGCCATCATCGGCGCCAACGGCGCGGGCAAGTCCACCTTTCTCAAGAGCCTCACCGGCCTCGTGCGCGCCCCGCTCGAAGCGATCCGTTTCAAGGGAGACCCCATCGGCGGCCTGCCGCCCGGCGACATCGTGCGCCGCGGCCTCGCCATGGTCCCTGAAGGCCGGCGCCTGTTCCCCAGCCTCAGCGTGGAAGAGAACCTGCGCATGGGCGCCACCGCGCAGCGCAAGGGCCCGTGGAACCTGCAGCGCCTGTACGCGCTGTTTCCCATCCTGGCCGAGAAGCGCCACCAGCCAGCCACCTCGCTGTCCGGCGGCCAGCAGCAGATGGTCGCGCTCGGCCGCGCGCTCATGAGCAACCCCGAGGTGCTGCTGTGCGACGAGCTCTCGCTCGGCCTCGCGCCCATCGTCATCCGCGAGATCTACGCGGCCATGCCCACCATCACCGGCGAGGGCATGACGGTGGTCATCGTCGAGCAGGACGTGACCATGGCGCGCCAGGTGTCGCAGCGCATCTACTGCCTGCAGGAAGGCCGCGTGTCGCTCGAAGGCCGGTCCGCCGACCTCACGCGCGAGCAGATCTCGCAGGCCTATTTCGGCATGGGCACCGGCATTGCCCCGCAGGAGCACGCCCATGCTTGAAACGCTCGTGCAAGGCGTGCTGCTCGGCGGCCTCTACACGCTGTTCGCGCTCGGCCAGTCGCTGATGTTCGGCGTCATGCGCCTGACCAACACGGCGCAGGGCGACTTCATCATCCTCGGCGCGTTCGCGGTCATCGCGGGGGTGTCGCTGGGGGGCGACGTGGCGCCCTGGCTGGTGGCGCTGGCGGTGCTGCCGGTGGCCTTCGGCTTCGGCTACGCGCTGCAGCGCTTCGTGCTCAACGGCACGCTGGGCAAAGACCCGCTGCCTTCGCTGGTGGTCACCTTCGGCCTGTCGATCGTCATCCAGAACCTGCTGCTGGAGCTGTTCTCGGCGGACCCGCGCGCCATCGAGACCGGCGGGCTCAGCACGCAGGGCGTGGCCCTGGGTGGTGCGATAGGCAGTGCAATGTCGGTCGGCGTGCTGCCGCTCATCGTGCTCGCCATCGCGGTCGTGGCGACCGGCGCGCTGCAGTGGCTGTTCGCGCGCACGGCACTGGGTCGGTCGTTTCGCGCGGTGTCCGACGACCGCGAGATCGCCGAGCTCATGGGGCTGAACGCGAAGAAGGTCTATGCCTTCGCGACGGCCATCGCCTTCGTGCTGATCGCCATCGCGGGCGCGCTGCAGGGCATGCGCACCACCGTGTCGCCGTCGGACGGCCCGCTGCTGCTGCTCTTCGCGTTCGAGGCCGTGATCATCGGCGGCATGGGCTCGTTCTGGGGCACGCTGGCCGGCGCGATGATCCTGGGCGTCACGCAGCAGGTGGGCTTCAGGCTGGACCCGGGCTGGGGCATCTGGGCCGGGCACATCGTGTTCCTGGTGGTGCTGGTGCTGCGCCCGCAAGGCCTCTTTCCCAAGACCCGCGGCTGACCGCGGGGATGAACGAGATGACGAACATGCCGCCTTCCCTCACCACCCTCATCGCGGTGCAGCGCGCCACCGCCGCGAGCCGCGCCGCGCTGTGCGTCGGCATCGCCCTCGTGCTCGTCGCGGCCAGCCTGCCCTTCTGGGGCGAGTCGAGCTGGATGCGCGAGTTCGTCGAGATTGCCTGCTACTTCATCTTCGCGATGATGTGGAACCTGCTCGCCGGCTACGGCGGCATGGTCAGCATCGGGCAGCAGGCCTTCTTCGGCTTCGCCGGCTACGTGATGCTGATGCTGGGCAACTTCGCGGGCCTCAACCCCTTCGTGGCGATACCGCTGGGCGCGCTGGCCGCGGGGCTCGTGGCCATTCCGGTGTCGTTCGTGGCCTTTCGCCTGTCGGGCGGCTACTTCGCCATCGGCACCTGGGTGATCGCCGAGGTGTTCCGCCTGAGCTTCGCCAACGTGTCGGCGGTGGGCGGCGGCTCGGGCACCACGCTCACGGCGCTGCGCGGCATCGAGAAGGCCACGCGCGAAAACACCACCTACTGGATGGCGCTGGCCTGCGTGGTCGCGGCCATCGCGCTGGTGTACCTGTTCCTGCGCAGCAAGCGCGGGCTGGCGCTGCTGGCCATTCGCGACAACGAGGTGGCGGCCGAGTCGCAGGGCATTCCGGTGGCGCGCATGAAGCTCGCGGTGTACGTGGTCGCGGCTTTCGGGGCGGGGCTGGCGGGGGCGCTGTATTTCGTGGGCAACCTGCGCATCAGCCCCGACGCGGCCTTCAGCGTCAACTGGACGGCCTTCGCCATCTTCATGGTGGTCATCGGCGGTATCGGGCGCATCGAAGGGCCGCTGGTGGGCGCGCTCATCTTCTGGGCGCTCAACAAGTTCCTGAGCGACTACGGCACGTGGTACCTGCTCGGGCTGGGGCTGCTCGCCATCGTGGTGACGCTGTTCTTCAAGCAGGGCCTGTGGGGCTATGCGCAACAGCGCTGGGGCTGGTCGCTGTTTCCCACGCAGCGCAAGCTGTTGCGTGCGCCCCTCGGGCAGTGAATTCAAACGTATTCGTCGACGTGTAAAACCCCCGCGCGGCGCCCCGTCCGACTTGCGCAACACATGCTCCTCCTGTAACGTGTTGTAAGTTGCGGCGTCAGCCCGCGTTCAGCCGGCATGCCCCTTTCCTCGATGCGTTTCCCTGATTCGCTTCCTGGTCTGTTCCCCGGTTCTTCACTCTCTGGAGTCATCTTGACGATCACCAAACGCCGCTTGCTCGAAGGCGGCGCGGCAGCCGTTGCCGCCTCGCTGCTGTCGCAGGCTTCGTGGGCCCAGCGCGCCACATCTTCTTCGGCCTCCGCCGCCGACATCGCCTGGCCGACCAAGCCGGTGCACATCCTCGTGGGCTTTCCCGCCGGCGCCTCGCCCGACCTCGCCACCCGCGCCATCGCCGAACCCCTGTCGAAGCTGCTGCGCCAGCCGGTGGTGGTCGAGAACAAGCCCGGCGCCAGCGGCAACACCGTGGCCGACCTGGTGGCCAAGTCGACCGACGAGCACACCATCGGCGCGCTCATCAACGGCAACCTCACCATCGCCAAGCTGCTGAACCCCAAGCTGCCCTTCGACCCCGAGAAAGACTTCGCGCCGGTCGGCCTCATCGGCACCGCGCCGCTGGTGCTGGCGGTGTCGGGCAACGCCGAAGGCAAGACCGCGGCCGAGCAGCTGCTGTGGGTGCGCAACCTCGGCAGCGCCGGCAAGTACGGCACGCCGGGCGTGGGCACGGTGGGCCACCTGGGCATGGAGCTCATCAAGAGCCGCGCGGCCATCACCGCGCAGCACAAGCCCTACACGGGCAACCCGCAGGTCATCGCGGGCCTGCTGGCCAACGAGGTCCAGCTGGCGCTGCTGCCGCCGGGGCTGGCGCTGCCGCACATCAAGTCGGGCAAGCTGAAGGCCATTGGCGTCACGTCGCCCGAGCGCAGCGCGCTGGCGCAAGAGCTGCCCACCATCCGCGACGCCGACGTGCGCGGCGCCGACCTCGAGATCTGGACCGCGCTGGCCGCCCCCGCCAGCATGAAGCCCGCGGCCGTCGCCAAGCTCAACGCCGCGCTGGTCGAGGTGATCAGCTCGCCCGACGTGAGCCAGGCCCTGCTGAAGACCGGCTGGCAGGCGCAGCCCGGCTCGCCCGACACGCTGGCCAAGCGCATGCGCGCGGACACCACCCGCCTGGGCGGCGTGATCATCATGAAGGGCATCCACTCGGAGGCCTGACCCGACCGGCCGGCTTTCGCGGCCGGTCGTCTCGCCAAGGCGCTGCCAAGCTGCTACGCCTTGAACCCCTTCGCCATGTCCACCACCGCCTGCTTGTCGAAGGCGTTGATCTCGTCGATCAGCTCGTTGGTGAACAGGCGGTTGGCGTCACCCAGCTCTTCGGCCAGCTTCGGGTTCTTGCTGCTGTCGGCGGCCATGGCGATGTTGGCGGTCCATTCGGCGAGCGACGACGCGCCCATGCGCTGGTCCGGGTCTTCGGGGCGGCGCATCCAGCTGTTCTTGCGGTCTTTCATGATGAAGGCCAGCTCCTTGCGCGCCTCGTCCTCGCTGCGGCCCTTGGGCCGGCTCTCGGGGTACACCGCCCAGTGCAGGTCGATGCCCGCGTCGATGTTCGCGTTCGAGAAGATCGTCGACTTGGCGACGCCCCTGAACAGCGCCACCAGCGCCGCGCGGTCCTTCTTGATCGACTCGCGCGGCACGCAGATCCAGCCCGAGCCCAGCTGCGCGAACTTCGGCGTGAGCGGCACGTAGCGCAGCCGGGTGCCCACCAGCTCGATGCGCGCGGCCGCGGTGTCGAAGGCCACCATGGCGTCGACCCGGTCGTTGTCGATGGCCGCGCCCGCCGGCGCGCCGTCGCCGATGGCGATGTACTCGCACCTGTCGTCCTTCAGCCCCAGCTCGGCGAGCATGGCGCGCGTCACCGAGATGCCCGTGTCGCCCAGGCTGCGCACGCCGATGCGCTTGCCCGCCAGGTCCGCCGCCGTGCGGATGCCGCTCGCGGGCTTCACCACGATCACGTTGGCATTGCGCGGCAGCCACTTGTAGACGCTCACCAGGTCCAGCGTCGGGTCCTTGGCCATGGCGGGCAGCAGGATGCCCGGCACGGCCGGCCCGAAGTCCACATGGCCCGCGCGCAGGCTCTGCATGGCCTGCGTCATGCTGGACATGTTCACGTACTCGATGTCCACCCCGCCGGGCTTGTAGAAGTTCAGCTTCGGGTGCTGGCCCGCCGTGGTGAAGCACTGCTGCGGGTCGTTCACCGCCGCGGTGTTGGCCACCTTCATCACGCGCAGCTGCTGCGCCAGCGCGGGCAGCGCGCCGGTCAGGCCCGCCAGGCCGAGGGCACCCACGCCCAGGCCGAAATCACGTCGTCTCCACATGGCTCACTCCTCAACAACAGGAACAGGAAGGAAAGGAACGCGCGGCTGCAACACCCGCCGCGCGAGGGCGAATCGAATGAAGGTCGGCTTGCCGCTTCGGCTCAGACGCTCACGGTGCGCTGCGAGCTGTCCGCCGGCATCCAGTGCAGCGCGCGCTGCTGCAGCTTGCGCAGCAGGGCCGACAGCGCAATGCCGATCACCGACAGCACGATGCACACCGCGAAGCTGCCGCCGCTGTCGGCCTGCGCCTCCATCTGCAGGATGAGCACGCCCAGCCCGGCCTGCGCGCCGACGAACTCGCCCACCACCGCGCCCACCACGCTGAAGGCCGCGGCCATGTTCAGCCCCGCGAAGATGAAGGGCAGGGCGCTCGGGAACTTCGCCTTGCGAAAAATCTGCCAGCGCGTGGCCGACAGCGAGCGCAGCAGGTCGATGCGGTCCGCGTCCACCGCCTTGAAGCCCGCGATGGCCGTGACCAGCACCGGAAAGAAGGTCAGCAGGCAGATGATCACCACCTTAGAGCCGATGCCGAAGCCCAGCCACACCACGATGATGGGCGCCACCGCCACCTTGGGCACGCTCTGCAGCGCGGACACGTAGGGCCCCAGCAGCGCCTCCAGCCGCGGCATCTGCGAGACCACGATGCCGATCGCCAGCCCGATGCCGCTGCCGATGCCGAAGCCCAGCAAGATCTCCGCGAGCGTCACGCCGCCGTGGTACCAGAAGCCGTCCTTCGCCATCGGCGAGGTGGCCAGGCCGCGCCACAGCGCCACCGCCACGTCGCTGAAGGGCGGCACCAGGTGCTTGGGCACGTTGAAGAAGCGCACCGCGCCTTCCCACGCGCCGAGCAGCGCGGCCAGCAGCAGCATCGACTGCACGCGCGTGGACTGCAGGGGGTTGGCGCGGCGCCGGCGCGGCGCGGCGGATGCATCGGGCGGCAAGCCGGCATGTTCGGCAGGCGCGGATCGAGGCGCCAGGGGAGCCTGGGCGGATCGGGCAGATCGGGCAGAGGCAAGCATCGCGGTCTTCATGGTCGGGTTCCTGTCAGTCGAACGAAGCGGCATGCGAGAAGCGCTCGCGAATGCTGGCGGTGGCCGAGGCGAACACCGGGTCGGACATCACCGCCATCGTGCGCGGCCGCGGCAGGTCGATGGGCAGCACCCGCTCCAGCGTGCCGGGGCGCGGCGACATCACGAACACCTGGTCGCCGAGGAACACGGCCTCGGGTATGGAGTGCGTGATGAGCACCACCGTCTTGCCGCTTTCCATCCAGATGCGCTGCAGCTCCAGGTTCATGCGCTCGCGGGTCATGGCGTCGAGCGCGCCGAAGGGCTCGTCCATCAGCAGGATCTTGGGGTCGTGCAGCAGCGCCCGCGCGATGGAGGCGCGCTGCTGCATGCCGCCGCTCAGCTGGCGCGGCAGCTTGTGCTCGAAGCCTTCGAGCCGCACCATGTGCAGCAGCTGCATGGCGCGCTCGCGGGCCTTCTTCATGTCCAGCCCCAGCACCTCGGCCGGCAGCATCACGTTCTCGAGAATGGTGCGCCAAGGCAGCAGGATGGAGCTCTGGAACACCACGCCGACGTCGCGCCGCGTGCCGTGGATGGGCTGGCCGTCGAGCACCACCTGGCCCACGTCGTAGTCGAGCAAGCCGGCCAGGATGCGCAGCAGCGTGCTCTTGCCGCAGCCGCTGGGCCCGACGATGGTGACGAAGCTGCCCTGGCGGATGGTGCAGGCAATGTCCTTCAGCGCCAGCACGCCTTCGCGCCCCGCGCCGAAGTGCTTCGACAGGCCTTCGATGCGGATGTAGTCCGCGCTCGCGCCCACCGGCGGGGCCGCGCGCAACAGGGTGGTGGTGTTCATGCCTTGGCTCCTTCGCGGTTCGGCAGGCGCTCCAGCGAGCGATTCAGGAAACGGACCAGGTGGTGCGCCACGACCTCGGGCGCCTGCAGCGCCGCCACATGCCCGATGGCCGGCAGCAGCACGGCCTCCGCGCCGTGGATGCGCCCGGCCATGGCCAGCGTGACCGCCGGCGGCACCACGCGGTCGAGCTCGCCCGCCAGCACCAGCGTGGGCGCCACGATGTCGGCCACCCCGTTGTCCAGCGCGGTCGCCACGGTGGCCGCCCGCCGGCGGGAGCGCGCCGACGCGGGCCGCGCATTCGCGAACACGCCGCGCAGCTCGGGCCGCTGCCGCAGGTAGGCCTCGGGAAAAAACCAGGTCGCCAGTTCTTCCGCCGTGCCCGGCAGCGCCTGGCGCAGCTCGGCCAGGCGCCCGGCCTCGGGGCACAGCTCTTCGTAGGGGCGCGGCAGCGGCCAGGTGCTGCCCAGCACCAGGTGGTCGACGGCGCGCGGGTGCAGCAGCGCCAGCGCCTGCGCCACCCTGCCGCCGAAAGACGAGCCGAACACATGCGCGCGCTTCAGCCCCAGCGCCTTGATGAACTGGTGCGCATCGCCCGCCAGGTCCGCCAGCGTCGCCGCGCGCTCGGGCCCTTCGGTGTCGCCGCAATCGCGCTGGTCGTAGGAGATCACGGTGAAGTGCTTCGACAGGTGCGGCACCAGCGCCGCGAACATGCCGCGCGTGGCCTCCGCGCCATGCATCAGCACCAGCGCCGGGCCCTGGCCCTCGCGCTCGAAGGCGATGCGCACCTCGCCGGCCTGCACGAAGTCGGTCATGCCGCACCTCCGGCAAGGTGTTCGTGCTGGCCTTCTTCCGATTCTTCCGCTTCCTCCGCGAGCCAGAAGGTCATTTCGACCTTCAGCCCGCGCGGATCGTTCAGGAAAAGCTGGTGAATGTCCCAGCCCGGAATCGGCGCCTCGGTGTACGGCACGCCCATGGCGTACAGGTGCGCGCGCATTTCCTTCAGCCCGCGCGAGCGGAAGGAGATGTGGTCGATGTGCCCCGTCACCGGTTGCCCCGGCTGACCGGGCGCATCGGGCGTCGCCAGGTGCGCGAACAGGTGCACGATCGGCTGCCCGTTCGCATAGAGCCACGCGCCCGGCGCGGGAATGTCAGGCCGCGCGCCCACCTGCAGGCGCAGCACGCGGGTGTAGAAGTCGACCAGCGGCGGCAGTTCCGACGGCGTGCAGCGGATCGTGAAGTGGTGCAGTGCGGTTACAGGCATGGCATCAGTCCAGCAGGCGGGCCAGCACGGCCGACAGTTCGGCGGCCGGGTCGCTCGGCGTCCACGGCATGCGAAAGGCCACGTGGCCGTCGGGCCGCACCAGCACCGCGCCGCGCAGGCCCAGCAGCAGCCCGTCTTTCTCGTGGCTGTCGTCGAGCTGGTGCGCCTGCACCGTGCGGCCGTTCTTTCCCGAGACGGCGCGCGCCGCCTCCATCCACCCGTCGGCCTTCGGCCCCGCCACCAGCACGAACTCGCGGTCGAACCAGTCGAGCGTGGTGTGGCGCCGCGCCAGGTCCAGCCACAGGTGCGGAAAGCGCGCCCCCGGCCGGTCGGTGGGCTCGTACCAGCGCGCGCGCAGCACATGCCTGCCGGTGCCGTCGGGCACCACCGCGCCGTCTTCGTAGACGAAGCCCAGCGACTGGCCGATGCTGTGGATGTGGTTGTCGCTGTCGCGAATCCAGAAGGCGATGCGCTCCGGGTTGCCCGAGCGCAGCGCCTCGTCGCACTGCACGAAGCGCATCGCGTTGTGCAGGCTGAAGTCGGCGTTCGACTCGGCAATGGGCCGGCGCTCCTGCTCGTAGCTGTCGAGCAGGCGCGCGTTGGCGCGGCCGGTGAGCACGAAGGCCAGCTTCCAGGCGAGGTTGTGCGCGTCCTGGATGCCCGAGTTCATGCCGTAGCCGCCGTTGGGCGGAAAGCGGTGCGCCGAGTCGCCCACCAGCAGCACGCGGCCCTTGCGAAAGCTCGCGGCCACCTGGCGGCTCATGCGCCACACCGAGCGGTTGATGACCTTCACGTCGAGGTTGGGCACGCCCGAGACCGTGCGCGCGAGGTTCACCACCTCGGCGTCGTGGCGCGCGCCGGTGCGCTCGTCCACCTCGCGGCCCACGGGCAGCAGGTTGAGCCAGCGGTCCTTGCCGTTGGTGTTCAGCACGGTGGTGATGGGGTAGGGCGACTCCTTGGCGTACACGCGCCAGCCCGCGCAGGTCTTCACGTCGCGCACGTCGGACAGGTCGGCCTGCCAGAACTCGTTGGCCATCACCGCGATGGTGGCCGGCCCGCGCATCTCGATGTCGGCCTGCCGGCGCACCGCGCTGGTGGCGCCGTCGGCGGCAACCAGGTACTGCGCCTGCCAGGTGAGGGTTTCGCCCGTGTCCAGCTTGCGCGCCACCACCACGATGCCGTCGGCGCTTTCTTCGTACTGCATGAACTCGTGGCCGAACAGGAAGCGGCCCGTGTCGCTCTTGCGGGCATGGGCCAGCAGCTCGACCTCCACCGTGTCCTGCGACTGGATGATCTTCCAGCACGGCGAATGGCCCACGTTGGGCTCGGGCGTGGTGCGGCCCCATTCGTGGCCGGCCATCGATTCGCTGAACGCGAAGAAGTCGGAGCCGTCGGGCAGCGCGTGGCGCTTCATGAGCCCGTCGATGCCCCACTGCCTGAAGATTTCCATGGTGCGCGTGTAGGTGCCGCGCGCCTTGGGGTGGTCGGTGGTGGTCGGGCTGCGCTCCAGCAGCACGAAGTCGATGCCGAAGCGCTGCAGCAGGATGGCCATCGACAGCCCCACGGGGCCGCCTCCGACGATCACCACCGGCATGGTTCCGGGCTTTTGCACAGGCGTGGGCATGGTCAGCTCTCCATCGTTGCGTTGAAGTTCATGTCTGCGAAGCGGTAAGCCAGCCCCGGCGCCGCCGGCACCCAGCGCGCCGCGGCCAGCGCCAGCAGCCGGATGCCCAGCAGCTCGTGCGGCTCCCACCGGGGCCGCGTGCCGAACACGTTGAAGGTGGCGTAGCAGGTGTTGCCGTGCAGCAGCGGCACGTTGACGACGCTCTGCAGGCCGTAGGGGCGCATCTGCTCGAAGTCGTCGAAGTGCGGTGCCACCGCCTGCGCGCCTTCGGCCACGAACACGCGGCCCTGGCGAAAGAGGCAGTCGGTCCACGGCGTGAGCGTCTTGCGCTTCACGCCGCCCACCGGGTGGCGCTCGGCCTCCGACGAATAGAAGCGGCGCAGCCGGATCTCGTCGGCCGGGTCGTGCGCGGTCGTCACGTTGCGCTGGATGCTGAAGATGCTCTCGCCCGCCACCAGCCGGCGCATGCGGTCCACCTGGCGCATGGCCTCCTCGGTGCCGCGCGCCTCGGCGAGCGCGTCCAGCAGCGCGTTCGTGAGGTGGGTGGGGGCCATGGGCGGCGGTGCGGTGGCGATGGGCATGAACAAAGTCTAGGCACCGCCATTGCCCGAAGTGCATTAAATTCTGATGACCCGATAACCAGGGAGTTATGAGCGTGCCCACCACCCGCGACCCCGCCGCCGACCTGCAGCACGCGCTGCTCTCGCGGCTGAAGCTGCGCCAGCTCTCGCTGCTGCAGGCCATCGACCGCCACCGCACGCTGGGCCGCGTGGCCGCCGAAATGCGCGTGAGCCAGCCGGCCATCACCAAGGCGCTGCGCGAGGCGGAAGACATCTTCGGCAGCCGCCTGTTCGAGCGCACCAGCCGCGGCCTGGTGCCCACGCCCGCCGGGGAGGCCGTGCTGCACTACGCGCAGCGCTGGCTCGCCGAGCTGGAGGCCACCTCGCGCGTGCTCACCTCGCTGGAGGCCGGGCGCAGCGGGCGCCTGCGGCTGGGCCTCACGCAGCAGGTGCCGCAGCAGCTGCTGTCGGCCGCGCTCACCCACCTGCTCGACCGCACGCCCCGCGTGGCCGTGATGACGCGCGAAGGCACCACCGACGAGCTGGTCGCCAGCCTGGTGGCGCGCGAGCTCGACTGCGCCATCGGCCGCTCGTACGACGGCGATGCCACCGGACTGGTGCAGGAGGCCATCCACCAGCAGGAGCCCTGCCTGGTGGTGGCCGCCAAGAGCGTCAAGCGGCTGTCGCGCGGGCCGCTCGACTGGGCGCGCCTGGCGCAGCTCGACTGGATACTGCCGCCGCCCAACACGCCCATGCGCCGCACCTACAACGCCATCTTCGTGGGCGCGGGCGTGCAGCCGCCGGTGCCCATGCTGGAGAGCACGTCGATCCGCAGCATGGAGATGGTGCTGCGCACCGAGCCCAACGCCATCACCATCCTGGCGCGCGACGTGGTGGCCGACATGGAGCGCGCGGGCCACTGGGCCGCGCTGCCCTACCGGCTGAGCTGGAACCTGCCGCCGGTGAGCTTCTTCACGCTGAAGGAGCTCGAAGGGCACCCGATGGTGCAGTCGCTGCGCGATGCGGTGCGCACGGCCGCGCGCGGCATGAAGCGCGACGGGCCGCGCTGAACCGAAGCCGGGCGCCGGAGGCCCGGGCGCTCAGAGCAGCTGCGACACCCGCCGCGCCGCGTCCACCAGCGCCGGCAGCATCGTCTCCTGCATCACCTTCGCGCTCGTGCGGTTGGCCTGCCCGCTGATGTTCAGCGCCGCCACCATGCGGCCCTGCCTGTCGACGATGGGCGCGGCCACGGAGATGAGGCCTTCTTCCAGCTCCTGGTTCACCAGGCACCACTGCTGCTTGCGCGCCTGCGCCACCTTGGCCATGAGCGCGTCGATGTCGGTCACCGTGTGCTTGGTCATGGCCTCGACGTTCGATGCCTCGAGCCGCGCGCGCACCTCGTCGTCTTCCAGGTCGGCCAGCAGCAGCCGGCCCAGCGACGTGCAGTAGGCCGGCAGCCGCGAGCCCACGCCCAGGCTCATGCGCATGATTTTCTGCGTGGGCACGCGCAGCACGTACACGATGTCGGTCGCGTCCAGCACCGCGGCCGAGCAAGACTCCTGCACCTGCTGCACCAGCGCCTCCATCACCGGCTCGGCGCGGTTCCAGATGGGCATGGACGACAGGTACGCGAACCCCAGGTCGAGGATGCGCGGCGTGAGCGTGAAGAGCTTGCCGTCGGTCACCACGTAGCCCAGCGTCTGCAGCGTCAGCAGGATGCGGCGCGCCCCCGCGCGCGTGAGCCCGCTGCCCGCGGCCACCTCGCTGAGCGTCTGGTGCGGCGCGGCGGCGCTGAACGAGCGAATGACCTGCAGGCCGCGCGCGAACGACTGCACGTAGCTGTCGCCGGGGGCGGGTGTGTCAGGTGTATGAGTTTGTGCGGGGCGGGTTGCCATGGTGAGCGTTCCTCTCTAGAATTCATTATACGAACAAATGTTCTTTAGACGAACAATTCGGCAGTTCGCAGAATCGAGCTGGAACGAACGGATTGCGGCACTGGTTGTTCTTCTTCAGCGGCTTCCTTTTCCTTCTTACCCGGAGACAAGCTTCATGATCAACAAGATCGCGCGCTCGGTCGCGGACGCCCTGGCGGGCATCCCCGACGGCGCCACGGTTCTCATCGGCGGCTTCGGCACCGCCGGCATTCCCAACGAACTCATCGACGGCCTCGTCGAGCAGGGCGCCAAGGACCTCACCGTCGTCAACAACAACGCGGGCAACGGCGAGACCGGCCTGGCCGCGCTGCTGAAGGCCGGCCGCGTGCGCAAGATCATCTGCAGCTTTCCGCGCCAGGCCGACAGCCAGGTGTTCGACGGCCTGTACCGCAGCGGCAAGCTCGAGCTCGAGCTGGTGCCCCAGGGCAACCTGGCCGAGCGCATTCGCGCCGCCGGTGCCGGCATTGGCGCCTTCTTCTGCCCCACCGGCTACGGCACGCAGCTGGCCGGCAACCGCGAGACCCGCGAAATCGACGGCAAGCAGTACGTGCTGGAGTACCCCATCCACGGCGACGTGGCGCTCATCAAGGCCGAGCGCGGCGACCGCTGGGGCAACCTGGTGTACCGCAAGGCCGCGCGCAATTTCGGCCCCGTGATGGCCATGGCCGCGAAGAAAACCGTGGCCACCGTGCACGACATTGCCGAGCTCGGCACCCTCGACCCCGAGACCATCGTGACCCCGGGCATCTTCGTGCACCAGGTGGTGCGCATCGAACGCGTGGCGACCCAGGCCGGCGGTTTCAAGAAGGCAGCATGACCATGACTTACACCCGTCGCACCAAGGACCAGTTGGCCGCCCGCGTCGCGCAGGACATCTTCGACGGCGCCGTCGTCAACCTCGGCATCGGCCAGCCCACGCTGGTGGCCAACCACCTGCCCAAGGGCCGCGAAGTCATTTTGCAGAGCGAGAACGGCATCCTTGGCATGGGCCCCGCGCCCGAGGCCGGCGAAGAAGACTACGACCTCATCAACGCCGGCAAGCAGCCCGTCACGCTGCTGCCGGGTGGCTCGTTCTTCCATCACTCCGACAGCTTCGCCATGATGCGCGGCGGCCACCTCGACATCTGCGTGCTCGGCGCGTTCCAGGTGTCGGCCACCGGCGACCTCGCCAACTGGCACACCGGCGAGAAAGACGCCATTCCCGCCGTCGGCGGCGCCATGGACCTGGCCATCGGCGCCAAGCAGACCTGGGTCATGATGGACCTGCTGACCAAGCAGGGCGTGAGCAAGCTCGTCGCGCAATGCACCTACCCGCTGACCGGCATCGCCTGTGTGAAGCGCGTGTACTCCGACCTGGCCACCATCGAATGCACGCCGCAGGGCCTGAAGCTCGTCGATCTGGTCGACGGCCTGAGCCGCGAAGAGCTCGAGAAGCTGGTCGGCCTGCCGATCGCGCCCGCGGCCGCCGCAGCCGCCTGATTTCGTTCAAGACTTTCAAGAGACACACACCATGACCAACCAAGCCTTCATCTGCGACGCCGTTCGCACCCCCTTCGGCCGCTACGGTGGCTCGCTCAGCAGCGTGCGCACCGACGACCTGGGCGCCGTGCCCCTGCGCGCGCTGATGGAACGCAACAAGAACGTCGACTGGCAAGCCGTGAGCGACGTGCTGTACGGCTGCGCCAACCAGGCCGGTGAAGACAACCGCAACGTCGCGCGCATGTCCGCGCTGCTGGCCGGCCTGCCGCTGGAGCTGGGCGGCGCCACCATCAACCGCCTGTGCGGCTCGGGCCTGGACGCCGTGGGCACCGCCGCGCGCGCCATTCGCGCCGGTGAAGCCGGCCTCATGATCGCCGGCGGCGTGGAAAGCATGAGCCGCGCCCCCTTCGTCATGCCCAAGGCCGAGAGCGCCTTCAGCCGCAACAACGCCGTGTACGACACCACCATCGGCTGGCGCTTCGTCAACAAGCTCATGAAGGCGCAGTACGGCGTCGACTCCATGCCCGAGACGGCCGAGAACGTGGCCACCGACTACAAGATCGAGCGCGAGGCGCAAGACCTGATGGCGCTCAACTCGCAGCTGCGCGCCGTGGCCTCGCAGAAGTCGGGCTTCTTCGATGCCGAGATCGTCCCCGTCACCGTGCCCCAGAAAAAGGGCGACGCCCTCATCGTCGACAAGGACGAGCATCCGCGTGACACCACGCTGGAGGCGCTGGCCAAGCTCAAGCCCATCGTGCGCCCCGACGGCACCGTCACCGCCGGCAACGCCAGCGGCGTGAACGACGGCGCCTGCGCGCTGCTGCTGGCCGACGAAGCCAGCGCCGCCAAGCACGGCCTCACGCCGCGCGCCCGCGTCGTCGGCATGGCCACCGCCGGCGTCGCGCCGCGCGTGATGGGCATCGGCCCCGCGCCGGCCACGCAGAAGGTGCTGGCGCTCACCGGCCTCACCATCGACCAGATCGACGTCATCGAGCTGAACGAAGCCTTCGCCGCCCAAGGCCTCGCCGTGCTGCGCCTGCTGGGCCTGAAGGACGACGACGCCCGCGTGAACATCAACGGCGGCGCCATCGCGCTGGGCCACCCGCTGGGCGCCAGCGGTGCGCGCCTGGCCACCACCGCCATCAACCAGCTGCACAAGGGCGGCGGGCGCTACGCGCTGTGCACCATGTGCATCGGCGTGGGGCAGGGCATTGCGCTGATTCTCGAGCGCGTGTGACCCGCGCCTGACGCTCCCGTCATGACGCACCCCTCGCGCCGAGTCGTTGTTGCCGCTGCTTCTTCAACCACCCGGCGCGAGATGCTGCTGGGCCTGCTGTCCGCAGCGGCCCTGCCGGCTTTCGCGCAGGTGCCGCAAGGGGCCCAGGGCGACACCACCAAACCCATTCGCATCGTCGTTCCCTTCGCCCCCGGCGGCGGCAACGACGTGTTCGCGCGCCAGATGGCCAAGGGCCTGGGCGAGCTGCGCAAGCAGGCCATCGTCGTCGACAACAAGCCCGGTGCCGGCGGCAACCTGGGCACCGGCGAAGTGGTGCGCAGCCCCGCCGACGGCAACACCTTGCTGCTGGGCCACACCGGCACCGTGTCGATCAACCCGGCGCTGTACAAGGGCCTGAAGTTCGACCCCCGCAAAGACCTGGCGCCCGTGGCCATGTTCGCGTCGTCGGCGCTGGTGCTGGTGGTGCCCGCCAGCTCGAAGATCCGCACCATCGCCGACCTGGTGGCCGAGGCAAAGACGAAGCCCGGCGCCATCGACTACGCATCGAGCGGAAGCGGCACCGGCGGCCACCTGAGCGGCGAGTTCTTCGCCGAACGCACCGGCACCAGGCTGACCCACATTCCCTACAAGGGCACCAACCCCGCGCTCACCGACCTCGCGGGCGGGCAGGTGCAGATGATGTTCAGCGTGATTCCGCCCGCGCTCGCGCTGGTGAAGGGCGGGCGGCTGCGCGCCATTGCGGTCACCAGCGCCAGGCGGCTGCCGTCGTTGCCCGACGTGCCGACCGTGATGGAGTCGGGCCTACCCGCGCTCGCGGATTTTGAGAGCACGCTGACCTACGGGCTCCTCGCGCCGCGCGGCACGCCCGCCGCGTTCGTCAACGAGCTGGCGGCGCAGATGCTGAAGGTGGCGGGGGAGAAGGAGTTCCAGTCGCGGCTGGACGTGGAAGGGGCCGTGCCGCTGCTGGGCGGGCCGGCTGACTATGCCGCGTTGATTGCTCGGGAGAGTGGCAAGTGGGCGGGGATTGTGAAGAGTTCGGGGGCGGTGGTGGAGTGAGTCAGAACACCTTGTCTTGGCGCAAGCTCGTGTACGTGTCGTCGCCAATGATGATGAAGTCCTGAAGCTCCATGCCCAGCAGCTTGCCCACATCGAGCAGGCGCTTGGCCATGTCGAGATCGGCCGGCGAAGCCTTCGGGTTTCCCGACGGATGGTTGTGCACCACGATCAGCGAGTGCGCCCGCGCCAGCATCGCATTGCGGTATAGCTCCACCGGATCGATCAGGGCCTGCGTGCCGGTCCCGATGGCTGCAAGCTCATAGGAAAGCACTTCGAGCTGCGGGTTCAGGTGCAGCACCACGACCTTTTCCTTGGTCTCGTTTTGCATGTCCTTGAACAGCGCGTAGACCTGCTCAGGGCTGTCCACGGGTTTGTTCAGCAGGTCATCGTCGACGCGCTTGCGCGTGAACGTGACCTTGAGTTCTTTCAAGTAAGCCATCTTCAGTTCCTCCGTCGGGCGGTGTCCGCGTATTGGGCAGTGCGCAAGATTGTCATCCACGCACCCTCGCGCGGCCATGGCCAAGGCGACCGAATTCACGCCATGGTCCTACTTATCTCTCGCCCCGCCTTCCTTTAAAGTCCGCCAGCCTGCACCCAGCAGGCGAGCGGCGCGCCGACGCTGCATGCAAGGGAGGACATCCGCTTGAACACGAACGCAGCAGCCGCAGCCGCCGCAACGGCCATGCAGGACGCACAGGCCGCGCAAGCCACCATCGCAGAAGCCGACCAGGTCATCGACCGCCTGCACGCCGCCACCGACCCCTCGCTCGAGGAGCATCTGTACGAAGCCTGGCTGCGCAAGGGCGAGGCGCTGGCGCAGCTCGGGCGGCACAGCGAGCGCGTCGCGCTGTGCGACGCGCTGCTTGCCCATGCCGACGCCGCACCCGCCGGCCGCGCGCGCTGGATCGCGCAGGCGCTCAACTGCAAGGGCCTGGCCTGGCGCGCGCTGGGCAAGGCGCAGCCCGAAATCGAGGCCTACGAAGAAGTGCAGCGGCGCTTCGCCGACGCGGACACGCCCGCGCTGCGCAGCTGGGTCGCCAACGCCGCGCTGCAGCGCGCGCTGGTGGCCGGCACGCTAGGCGGCGCCTTCGCCAAGGTCGACATGGTGCGCAGCTGCGAAGACATCGCACGCCGCTTTGCTGGCGACACGCCCGAGGCCACGCGCGAGACGGTGGCGCGCGCCCGCATCTGGCGCGCCGACCTGCTCGCTGAACTCGACTATCCGAACGAATCGCGCGAGGCCTTCGAAGCCGTGTGGCGCGATTCGGCCCACGCGCCCGAGGCATCGGTGGCGGCCCGCGTCGGCCACGCCCGCATCGCGCAGGCGGCGCACGTGGCCGAAGCCGGGCAGCGCGTGGAAGCGGCCATTCCGATGCTCGACGGCGTGCTCGCGGCCTACGCCGGCGACCCGCGCGAGGCGCTGCGCGAGGTGCACGCGCGCGCGGGCTTCCTGCGCGCCGACATGTTCGACGACGCGCGCGAGCCCGAACACGCGCTCGCGGCCTGCGACGAGGTGCTGGCCGTGCATGGCGTCGATGAGTTTCCCGGTGTCGCGCGCCACGCCTGCCGCGTGATGGTGCTGAAGGCGCATGTGCTGCGCGGCCTCGACCGGTACGACGAGCTGGCCGACGCGCGCGCCGCGCTCGTGGCGCGCTACCGCACGCACACCGACCCCGACATCGAGGCGGAGGTGGTGGCCGCGATGTGCAGGCTGGCGCTGGACGCCGAGACGCCCGAAGAAACGCTCGCGCTGTGCGACGCGCTGGACGCGCGCTTCGGCGATGCGCCCGCGGCGCGCGTGCGCCTGTGGGTGGCGCGCGCGGGCATGGCGCGCGCGCACGCGCTGCGCAACCTGGGGCGGCCGGGCGACGCGCTGGCGGTCTACGCGGCGGTGCAGGAACGCTTCGGCGGCGCCAGCGAGCCAGCCGACGGGGCCGACCTCGATCCCAACCCCGACATCGCCCTGGTCGTGGCGCACGCCACGGCAGGCCGCGCCCGCACGCTGGCGCAACTGGATCGCCCGCAGGAGGCGCTGGCCCTGTACCAGGCGCTGGTGGCGGCCGTCGCGCCCGACGCGAGCGCGGCGCTGCGCGAGGAAGCCATCAACGCGCAGCTCCAATGCCTTGAACTGCTGGACGAGACTTCCGCCACGCCCGAGGCTCATGCCGCCCTGCTCGACGACCTGGTCGCGCGCGTCGGCCCGCCTGCCGGGGCCGACGACCCGCAGGAGCTGCGTCTTCGCGTGGCCGACGCGCTGTACGCGCACGCCGTCGACCTGCGCGAAGCCGATGCCTTCGACGCCGCGCTGGCCGCCTACGACCGCCTGCTCGCGCTCACGGCCGGCGCGCAGGAGGGGGCGCTGGGCATGACCGTCGCCAGCGCGCTGCTCAACAAGGGCTACCTGCTGCTGATGCTGATGGAGCGCCCCGCCGACGCGCTGGTGGTGTACGACGAGATCCTCGCGCGCTTTCGCAACGTGACCTCGCAGCGCATGCGCGACGTGCTGGCCAAGGCGGGCGCCAGCCGCCTTACCTGCCTGAACACGTTGAAGACGCTGACCGGCGAGGAGCACGACCGCGACTTTCCCGACCTGCCCGTGGCGCAACGCGACGCGGTGCGCGACACGATCACGCGCGGCTCGGAATGCGCCGAGGCCGGCCAGGTGCGCGAAGGCATCGCACTGTTCGACGAGGTGTTGCACGCGCACGCCGAGGCCGCCCACCCCGAGCTGCGCTACCAGTGCGCGCGCGCACTGGCCAACAAGGTGTACTGGCTGCTGCAGCTGGGCCAGCTGGAGCGCGTGATTGCCGCCGCCGACCTGATGGACGCGCGCTACGGCGAGGAGCTGTCGATGTCGGTGCAGGAGCACGTGGCGCGCTGCCTGGAGCACAAGTGCACCGCGCTCGACAAGCTCGGCCGGCACGACGAAGAACTGCGGCTGTACGACGACATCTTCTCGCGCTGGGCCACGTCCGACGTGACCGACCTGCGCCTGTGCGTGGCCCGCGCGCTGTACTGCCGCGGCATCACCCAGCGCCAGGCCGGCGACGCGCCGGCCGCGCTGAACAGCTACGAGCTGGTCATCGGCCGCGACCTGCACGCCAGGGAGGTCGCGCTGCAGCTGTGGGTGGCCAAGGCCATGGTCAACAAGGCGAGCCTGCTGCGCGAGCGCGGCGACCAGGCGGGCCGCGCCGCGGTGCACCAGCAGCTGATTGCCAGCTTCGGCGACACCACCGACGCGCGGCTGCGCGAGCGCGTCATCAATGCCGGTGAATGGCTGGCCGACGCGCAAGCCGCCCTGGGCGATCACGCCGCCGAGTTCGCGACGCTGCGAGACACGCTGCGCCGCTTCGGCGACCAGATGCCGCCGGAGCAGAAGGCGCGGCTCAGCCATCGGCTCGGGCCGATGGCGATGGGCCGGTGGGCGCGGCAGCTCATCGACAAGGTGAAGGGCGCCAGGCGCTGAACGGACCAAAAAGGAAACAACGGCAATGAAGAGATGAACCTGAATGCACTCTCCCGCAAGGCATCGAAGGGCCCGGCGCCCTTGGCCCACGGCGGATCGATGGATGTCGAGGACATGGTCCGTTTCGCGCGGGTCCACGGTGCCGAAGGCGCGGACGAAATCGAGCGCCTCTGCGCGCAGCACGGCTGGTTGAGCGAGGGCTTGCTTGAAGACGGCACGCGCGTCGTGCCTTTCGCGCGATGGGCACGGGCTTGCGCGGCCTTCGGGCGTGGCGGCGTTCCCGCGCTGCAACCGTTGCTGGCGGACCCCGCGCTTGCCGGCTTTGCCGTCGGCGTTCTCGAAGAGGTGAAGACCGGCGAGAGCGTGCAGGCGCTGGTCGGCTTCTGCGCGTCGGCCCAGTGGCAGGCCACGGACGCCACGCATGTCGAATGGAAGGCGCTGGCGGCGCTGAACCTGCTGCTGAGCTTCGACGACGGCGTGAAGGTCGACGAGGCCGTCATGCGCGATGTGCTGCGGACCGTGACGCGGGCGTTCGACACGGCCGCCACGCCCTTGCTGCAGAGCATCTGCCTTTGGACGGTTCGCGGCGCACCCGTTGCGGAGTCGCTCGCGTGGGTGCTGGCGATCGACGCGGCGGATGCGGGCGTGCAGGCGGCGCGAGCGGCCGCAATCAAGTCCCTTCGGCGCCGGCTGTCGCCCACCTACAAGGGGCCGGACGGGCAGCAGAAGCGGCAGATTCAGCGGCAACGGGGGGCGAGCGTCTGACACAGGGGCGCTTGCCAAGCCCGTGCGCACAGGGCAAATTCGGTGTCAGGGAGGGTGCCGTTCATTCAGGCACAGCGCGCCATGTGGCCATTCGGCAAAAAGAAGAAGGAACCGTGGGAAGACAAGTTCGCCGCGCTCGCACCGCTGGTGCTCGCGTCCGACGAGGTCATGGGGCCGCACCGGCTGCCGGTGGGTTTCGCCTACCGCGTGAAGCCCAACAACCCGTACGACTCCGGCTGGATCTTTTCGAGCGGCAAGGAGACGCAGCAGGAGCTGGACGCGAACCCGCCCAAGATCTGCCCGCTGAACTCGTTCCTGAAGATGGACCCAACATTGAGCGAGATCACCGACTCGCCGGTCGGCGCGGCATGGGAGCGCAGCAGCGGCGATGCGCCCTGGCAAAAGGTGCCGGGCTTCAAGCCGCGGTAGCCGCTGCAGCCGCTGTAGCCGCGGTAGCCGCGGTCGCAACCGTCTGTCAGGCGTGCCGCCGCGCCGCGACATGCAGCGTGCGCACGCGGCTGTCGGCGGCTGTCGGTCGGGGTTGTGCATCGGGCTGTGGTCGGCCCCAGCCCTGCGGCAACGCATGCAGCACGGCCTTGGCGTCGAGCGAGCGAATCGCCACTGAGGTGTCGGCCGGAATGCGCCCCTGCGCCACCATCGCCTCGTAGCGCAGCGCGCTCACGCGCAGGAACGACGCGAAGTTGCCGACCTCGCCGCGCGCGGCCACCAGCTCGTCGTACAGCCGCTCGATGAGCTGCACCACGACCATGCCGTCGCGCTGCGCGATTTCCTCGAGCACCTGCCAGAACAGGTTCTCCAGCCGGATGCTGGTGACCACGCCGTGCAGCCGCACCGAGCGCGTGCGCGCGTCGTAGCTCTGCGGGTCGGCACTGATGAAGACTTCGCACATGCGGCCTCCTGGGTTCGGTGGTGGGCAAGGCAGGCACTGTAGCGCTGCCCGCGGCGTTCAGTGCGTGATGCGCGTGCCGAGCACCACCAGGAACTGCGCGAGCCACGCCGGGTGCGCGGGCCACGCGGGCGCGGTGACCAGGTTGCGGTCGGTCACGGCCTGGTCCACCGGAATGCCCATGTACTCCGCGCCGGCCAGCTCCACCTCGACCTGGCACGCCGGGTACGCCGACACCTTGCGGCCCTTGAGCAGGCCGGTGGCCGCGAGCAGCTGCGCGCCGTGGCACACGGCGGCCACGGGCTTGTCGGTCGCCAGGAAGTGCCTGGCAATCTCGACCACGCGGGTGTGCATGCGCAGGTACTCGGGCGCGCGGCCACCGGGAATGACCAGCGCGTCGTAGGCCTCGGGCTTCACGTCGGCGAAGTTGGCGTTCAGCGTGAAGCGGTGGCCCGGCTTCTCGCTGTAGGTCTGCGCGCCCTCGAAGTCGTGGATGGCGGTGTGCACCCAGTCGCCGGCCTTCTTGTCGGGCGCCACCGCGTGCACGGTGTGGCCGACGGCGAGCAGGGCCTGAAAGGGCACCATGGTTTCGTAGTCTTCGGCGTAGTCGCCGCACAGCATGAGGATCTTGCGAGCCATTGGGGTTGTCTCCTTCGAACGAGGTTGAAATGCGGCGCCGCTGCCAGGGGCGCGCGGGCCGTCGCCGCATTATTCGAAGGAGGCGGGCGCAGCGGGTAGCAGCCGGCTGTGACCGCGCGATAGGTGCTTGTGCGAGCTTGCTTTGAAACGATGCGAAATGTATCTTCGCCGCGCACGTGCACAGCCCCGCTGTCCTGCCTGCTCGCCTTGCCTTGCCTTCAAAGAAATTACAACGAGGAGTTTTCCGTGAGATTGAGTGCACCGCTTTTCCAACGCTTGCTGCGATACCTGTTCCTGCTTGCCGCATGCGTCGCGCTGGTCGCCTGTACCACCGCACCCATCGCCGCCAACCAGACACTGACCGGACACGAAGGCGCGGTGGTGGTCAAGCTCATTACCAACAGCGTTGGAGAAAACGATCCCGCCGAAACCCTGTCGGCCCTTCATCTGGAGCGGGTGCTTGGCCCGGGAGAAAAGCAGACCGGGCGCGATCTCGTCACCCTCGTTCGCACCCGGCAGTCCACGTACACCACCGCGGTGTTCAGCGGCATGGTCATTCCGGGGCGCTACGTGATCAAAAACGCCATGGGCGGGCTGGGCAACACGACCTATACATTTCCCATCGACGCGAAGTTCGGCAGCTTCGACGTGGTCCAGGGGGAGGTCACGCTGCTGGGGACGCTGTTGGTCCAGCCGCGCATGGGAACGCGCTTCTTCGTCGCCTATGTGCCACCCGAAGAAGAACTGCGCAAGACTTTCGAGACGCTCTATCCGGCGCTGGCCGATCAGACGCGCGGCCGTGCGACGCACGGCTTCGTTCCCACCCTGGACCTCGAACGACGGGCGGCGCTGTCGTCCGAGTCCAAGCGCAGGGCGTCGCTGTGGAACGGCCTTGAGCAAACGGCGGACGGTGAATTCATGGCCGGGGCCAAGCTGGGCAAGGTGCTCTGGAAAAAGGCTGGCGCTACGCGGTGGAGAGAGCTTGACGTCGGGAGTTGGCGCGAAGTGCTTTCTGTGCGCCCCTACCGCGGCGGGCTGCTGGCAGCCGGCGAAGAGGGACTGCTGCGGCTGTCCATGGACGAGGGCCTGAGCTGGAGGCAAATGGTGCCGCCGGAAGACGGCCTCATCCAACTGGCGCAGCCCATGAGCGACGGCAGCGTCGTCGTCTTCTCGCGTCGAGACCGGCTGTGGTCGGCCTACGTGTCACAGGACCTGGACGCAGGCAAGTGGCGCAAGGTCGGCGAGTTCGCGGAGACGCAGTCGATCAACGTGCCCTGGAAACGCACGATGGTCGTCAGCTTGCCGAATGCGGCAGGCGTGATGATGCCCAACGGCGACCTGCACATGAGCGACGGCAAGTCGATCACGCGCGTCAGCAACGGCCAGTCGACGATCGATGTGAGCGCGCTGCCCGACGGCACGCTGGTGTCTCAGACCATGCTGATCACGAAGACCACGCTGTTGTCCACGGACGCAGGTAAGACATGGTCCGACCTGAACACCAGCCGTTTTGTGCTCGCTATCGCCTTCAAGGACACGAAGACCGCCTATGCCGTCTCGGCCATCGCGCCCAATGTGATGCCGGGACCACTGGGCTTGATGACGACGCGCGACGGCGGAAAGAGCTGGTCGCACACGGGCGTATCACCCGGTCTGACCGGCCCATATGCGGTGCGGCAGATGATGGTGGACCGCTCGGATGGCTCGCTGCTTGCCTTCCTGCCGGACAACGCGATCGTCCGGTCTTCGGACGAAGGCAAGTCCTGGCGTATCGTGAAGGACGACTGAGCGCTGGGTTTACGCAGTCCGCCGCTGCTCATGATCGCGAAGCGCGGCCTTCAGATCAGCGTGGCGCTCACCCCGCGCGCCACCGCCGGCGCGATGCCGGCGTAGAAGAAACCCAGGTCGTCCTCCGGCCCGTTCACGGCACGCCCGCGCACCTTGCCCATCACGCACACGCCGACCTGCGCATCGCCCTGGCCGATGACGAGCACGAAGGGGTTGTCTTCGTCGCCGCGCAGGTAGCGCCCGCCGAACTCGCGGCGCGCCACTTCGAACACATAGGCCGACGCCAGGAAGTGAAGGTCGTCGGGCAGGGGCGCCTGCTGCTTGAAGAAGTCGTCGAGCACGCGGTCGACCAAGGGGAGCGAGGCGGCGGTGTAGTCGAGCCGCGCGCCGTCGATGGGCGCGCCCGGCCGCGAGAACGCGCCGACGAAGTCGTCGGCCTGCGAGGCCATGCCGGCTTCGATGGTCTCCGGCATGGCGGGTTTCTTCTTCAGGAAATCGAACAGTCCCATGGTGCTGGGTTCCTTTCGCTGGTGTTCAGTGAGGTTTGTCGAGCAGACGCGCGAAAGGCTAAACGCGCAGGACGACCGCAGCTATCAGAAATTCGCCCGTGCTGCAGTGCGCGCCGAAGAGCCCGGTCCGCGGCTCGGGGCCGTCACGGATCTGCCTTTTGCCGTGACTAGTCTTGCTCAGGGTTTTCCCGCATCGCCGGGCGGACTCCATCCAAACAGTCAGACAACTCACAGAAAAGACGAACCATGAAGACCACCCAACTCGCCCTCGCCGCCGCCGTCGCGCTGCTCGCCGTCACTTCCGTCACCTCGGTGAGCGCGCAGCAACGCACGCGCGAAGCCGTCGAAGCCGAAGCCGTCGCCGCCGCGCACGCCAAGGACCAGAACGTGACCCGCGGTTCGCGCGGTGCCGATCCGTTCAAGTCCACGGCCGATTCCGAAGCCATGTACAAGCAAGCCGTCGAAACGGCCCACGCGCCCAACCAGAACGTGACCCGCGGCTCGCGCGGCGCCGATCCGTTCACCTCGCAACGCGACCCGGCCCAGGTCTACCAGGAAGCCATGGCCACGGCCGCGGCACCCGACCAGAACGTGACCAGCGGCTCGCGCGTGAACAGCAAGGTCATCTCGACCATGCAGAACCCGGTGCTGCAGTCGGCACAGGGCAAGTAAAAGCAAGCGAAAGCAAACGAGGGCGGCGAAGGCCGCGGGTCATCGAAATAATGGAGCCAGGCTGACTGCCAAGGACTCCATCGATGGCCCAGAACATCTACGACACGCCCGCCTTCTTCGAGGGCTACCAGCAACTGCCGCGCTCGGTGCACGGGCTCGACGGCGCGCCCGAGTGGCCCGCGCTGCGCGCGCTGGTGGCGCCGCTGCAAGGCCTGCGCGTGGCGGACCTGGGCTGCGGCCTGGGCTGGTTTTGCCGCTGGGCGCGCACGCAGGGTGCGCAGTCGGTGCTGGGGCTCGACGTGTCGCAGCTGATGCTCGCCAAGGCGCAGGCCTTCGGCGCCGACGACGCCATCGCATACGTGCGCGCCGACCTCGAGGCGCTCGCGCTGCCGCCGCAGTCGCTCGACTTCGCCTACAGCTCGCTCGCGTTCCACTACATCGAGGACATCGCGCGCCTGCTGGCCACGGTGCACCAGGCGCTGGTGCCCGGGGGCCGGCTGGTGTTTTCCATCGAGCATCCGGTCTTCATGGCGCCGCGCGCGCCGGGCTGGCACATCGACGCGCAAGGGCGCAAGTCGTGGCCGCTCGACGGCTACCAGGCGGAAGGCCCGCGCATCACGAACTGGCTGGCCGAGGGCGTCGTCAAGCAGCACCGCACGCTGGGCACCTTGCTGAACACGCTGGTGAAAGCGGGTTTTCGCATCGAGCATGTGCAGGAGTGGGGACCGAGCGACGAGCAGGTGGCCGCGCTGCCCTCGCTGGCCGAGGAGCGGGAGCGGCCGATGATGTTGCTGGTCGCGGCCAGCCGGTAGCGTGAAGCCACGCAGTACCTCCGCAGGGTGATGGACAGAAGGCCGGGGCCGTAGCCACAATGCCGCCGGCTCCTTGTTCTCCGTTTGTTCCCAGCTCGCTGGAACTCCCTGAAAGGTCGTCGCGATGAAAAAAATGCTCGTGCCCGCATGCCTGGCCCTGGCGCAGATGATGGTCGTGTCGGTGGCGTTCGCGCAGTCTTCCGGCGAAGCCGATCCCGCGCAGGGCAAGGCAACGCCCTCGGCGCCCACCACGCGCGCCGAACGCACCGAGGCACGCAAGGAGCGCCGCATGGAAGGCGCCGCCGCGGCGCGCGGCCAGCAGATACAGGAAGGCGAGGTTCGCCCGACCACGGGGCCGAAGCTGACGCGGGATCAGCGGCGCGCCGCATCGGCCAAGCGCCGTGCCGCGAACCGCGATGCCATGAAGGCGGGCCAGATGTCGCGCGGCGGCAGCAACGACGCGCCGGAAAAGCAAAGAAAGCCTTGAAGCAAGCCCTGATGGCTTGAAGGCCTGCCGAGCCTCTGCGTCGCGAGGCGCGGGAGCGGCTCGGTGGCTCAGCCGGTCAGCGGCTCAGGCGTAGGCCTTGGCCGAACGCAACTGAAGCATCGCCAGCATTCGGGCCTCTTCCGCATCGCGCAGGCTCTTCGCCGCGCGGCTGGCGGCATACGACACATACAGCGTCTCGATGGCCTTGCCCCAGCACTGGGGCGTCTGGTAGATGCTGTCCACGCTCCCGGGCACCGCAGGCACGGCGTACCCGGCCTTGCGCAGGATGTTGGCTTTGTGTTCGGTGCTGAGCATGCGGTGGGCCCCCTCGTCGATAGTGCACAGAACAATAGCTGTGCCGCGAAACACACGCTATTGGCTACATGACGTATCCGGATGTAGGCAAAAGCCCATCCGCGGCCCCTTTGTAGTCCCGAACTAAGCCGTAAGGCTTAGGGGTTGTCCCTCGACTGCCATACGAGCGTCGCGGCGGTGAGGTCTTCGAGCGCGCTGCCCACGGCCTTGAACACGGTGCGCTCGCTGTCGTTGGCGCGGCCCGTGCCGTTCTCCGCGCGGCACAGGCTGGCGAGCGTGCCCTGGACGTCCTGCGCGCGCAGCGTGCCGGCGGCCATGGCGTCGAGCAGGTCGCCGGATTTCTGCAGCGCCTCGTCGGTGTCGACGAAGGTGCGCGCGCCCGCGAAGCAGTGCGCGTCGGCCTCGCGCATGGCGGGCGTGAAGCTGCCGATCAGGTCCAGGTGCGAACCCGGTGCCAGCCAGCCGCCGCGCACCAGCGGCGCGGTCGCCAGCGTGGCGCAGCTCACGATGTCGGCCTGGCGCACGGCTGCTTCCAGGTTCGTGGCCGCTTGCGCGTTCCAGCCTTCGGCGCGCCATTGCGCCGCCAGCGCCTCGGCGCCTTCGGGGCGGTGGTTCCATACCCGCACCTCGTCGATGGGCCGCACGCTCGCGTGCGCGGCCGGCAGCATGCGCGCGATGCGGCCGGTGCCCAGCACCAGCAGGCGGCGTGCACCGCGCCGCGCGAGAAACGACGCGCCCAGCGCCGACGCGGCCGCCGTGCGGCGCGCGGTGATCTCGTTGCCGTCCATCAGCGCCAGCGGCACGCCGGTGCGGGCGTCGTACAGCACATAGGTCGCATGCAGGCCCGGCAGGCCGCGCGCGCTGTTGCCGGGAAAGATGTTGATGGTCTTGATGCCCAGGAAGCCCGCGTCGCTCCACGCCGGCATGATGAGCACGGTGCCCTTGATGACGTCGTTGACGTTGTCGCTGCTGCCATCCTGCGCGGCCGTCTCGATGCCGTGCACATGCCGGGGCGGCACCTGGGCCTGGCCCGCGAAGGCGGTGCGCAAGGCAGGCACCAGCCGCTCGAAGCCCAGCGGGGCGCGGGTGGCGGCTTCGTCGAAATGTTTCATCGTCATTGCTGCAGGGGGTGCAGGGCCGCGTCGAAGAAGTCGGTCAGCGCCTTGCGGTAGGCATGGCCAAAGCGCTGCCCCGTCATCGGCTCCAGGTGGCCGGCGCCGGGCACCTCGATGAGCCGCTTGGGCTCGCGCGCCTCGGCGAACAGGCGCCTGGAATGCGCCAGCGGAATCACCTGGTCGGCCGTGCCGTGGATGAACAGCAGCGGCATGGGCGACACCGCCGCCACGTAGTTCGACGCCGCGTACGTGTCGCTCACCAGCAGCCCGGCGCCCTTGAACTTGTCGTTGGCAATCGACGAGTACGAGTAGAAGGTCGACTCGATGGCCGCCGCCTTCACCCCCGCGCGGTTGCCCGAGCCCACCACCGCGATGGCGTTGGTGCCGCCCAGGCTCTGGCCGAACACGAAGAGCCGCTCGGGGTCGATGTCGGCGCGCGTGCGCACGTAGTCCAGCGCGGCGTTGGCGTCTTCGAACACGCCCTTGGGCTCGGGCTTGCCTTCGGACTGGCCGTAGCCGCGGTAGTCGAACACGAGCACGTTGTAGCCCTGCTTCGGCAGCCAGGCCACGAAGCGCCAGTGCGTGCTCATGTTCTGCGCGTTGCCGTGGAAGTGCACCACCGTGCCCTTGGCCTCCTTCGGGTTCGCGCGGCCTTCGGCGGGCAGGAACCAGCCGCTCAGCCGCGTGCCGTCGGCGCTGGTGAACTGCACCGGCTCGTAGCGCACGCCCAGCGCGTCGGGGGTTTCGTAGCGCACGTCGTCGGGGTAATAGAACATCGACTGCACGCAGCCCGCCAGCAGCAGCGGCAGCGTGCACAGCGCGAGCTTGCTGCACCAGCGGCGAATGCGCTGGCCCGTCATGGCTGGGTGCCTTGCACGTGCTGCACCCCCTGCACGTCCTGCCCCTCCTGCCCGGCCGCGCGGCTCTCCGCCAGCATGTTGCAGAAGAGGGCGCCTTGTTCGATGGCGTCGTCCAGCGCCACGTGCGTGTGCGGCAGCTTGTCGAACCAGCGGCGCGGCATGGCGCGCTTGGTGCTGTCGCGGTAGTCGAGCTTCAGCATGGCCATGGCGAAGGTTTTCATGTCGAGCGCCGAATGGCTGAACGGGCTCTCGCCGGCAAAGCGCATCAGGTACCAGTAGACGAACATGAAGTCGAAGCCCGCCGGGTACGCCACGAACACCGGCCGCGCCGGCAGGCCCTTGAGCCAGCCCACATAGTTCTTCATGGCGTGCGCCGGGTCTTGCAGGTCGGTGCGGCAGGCGGCCCAGGCCTCGGGCTGGGTCTGCCACCAGGCGGCGGTCTTGGGGTCGGGCTGGGCGCCGGGCAGGGTGTGCAGGTTGGCGCTGAAGGTGGAGAGCAGTTGCTTGTCGGCCGTGTACGCCGCCGAGCCGAAGCTCAGCATCGAGTGCGGGCCCGGAATGGGGCCGTCGGACTCGACGTCGGTGCTGATGTAGATCTCTGGCATGGGCGTCAATCGATTCCAAGAATGGACGGCACCGAGCGCTGCAGCTCGTCGACCAGTTCCGGGTCCATGTATTTGTAGTCGTCCGGAATGTCGAGCACATGAACGGGCTTGTGCGCCAGCATGCGCGTGAACTCGGCCACCAGCCGCGACTTGTGCTTTTCTTCCATCACGAGGATCACGTCGGCCCATTCGATGTCGTCCACCGACACCCTGCGCCGCGCGTTCGGGCTGGTGCCGGCGGAGCGCGCCGACACCTGCGGATGGCGCCGCCAGAGCTGTTCGGCGGTGGGGCTGCGCCACTGGTTGCGGCTGCAGATGAAGAGAACGTTGGGCATGGGTCAGTCGCCGGCCTGCGGCAGCTTGAAGACATGCATGTCCTGCCAGCGGCCGCTCGTGTTTTCGATGAGCGTGACTTCGGTGCACACCGCGTGCACGGGGCCTGACGCATGCAGCCGCGCACGCAGCTCCGTGGCGGCTTCTTCCGCATGGCGCGCATCGCCATGGGCCACGGAAAGGTGTGGAACTACGCCTTCGTGCTCGCCGCCATACGGCGGAAAACCGGGAAAGGCCTGCACCAGCGCCAGCGTCATCGCGATGAAGGGCGAGGCTGGTTCGGGCGCGAGGTACGCGGTCTCCGGAAAGCGCCCGACGCCGCCCAGCGTGAACGAAAACGAAGGCGTGCGCTGCAGCACGCGCGCCGCGCGTTCGATCACGTCGGTGGTGACCAGCGCCGGGTCCATGAACGGCACCAGCACCGTGATGTGCGCCGGCACGCCCAGCGCCACGGTGGCGTCATAGCGGCGGCGCAGGTCTGCGGCCAGCAGCTCGGCGGCGGGCACTTTCACGACGAATGCGGAGACGGCCATGGGGCGGAGGATAGCGTGGGGTTACACAGAGCTGCACGGAGCTACTACGGCACTACGCACTACGGCTTGATCGCCTTCGCGTCCTTCGCCGCGATCCAGCCGCGCACCACGCCGCCCCTCGCGCTCACGAAGTCGACCTCGAGCAGCTCCTCCTTTTCGGACACGACGCCCAGCACGTCGCCGCGCACGACATAGGCGCGCCCCGCGTCGGTGGGCGACTTGCGCAGCGCCGTCTTGTCGGCCGTCACGCCGACCAGGTGGCGCCATGCGGCCTTGTGCGTGAGGTCGAGCTCCAGGCCCTTGTCGATCAACGGCGGCAGCACGTTGCCGCAGCCCGGCAATTGCTGCCCGCCCGGCAGGGCGAGGGTGACGCTGCCGGTGCCGGCGGTCACGCGCCCTTCGATGGCGGGTGCCGAGCCGTTGACGGTGCGAACCTCGGCCACGGTCTGCGAGCCGAGCCGGCCCGCGATGCGGAAGCTGCAGCTGCCTTGCTGCGCGAAGGCGCCGCTCACGTTGCCGCCGCCATCGAGCGCCAGCATCAGGCCTTCATACAGGCCCGGACGCAGCACGCTGCCGGCCTGCGCGCCGGTGGCAACGCCTGCAGCCAGCGCCAGTACTGCGCCTGCGGATCTCAAGGCGCCTGTCATCGCATACAGCTTCTTCTTCATCGGTTCACCACCCTCCCAAGAATTTTTCGGTTCGCGAGCCGCCGAATCTATCAGCGGCCCAGCTGGCCCCAGTCCAGCCCGTGCTTCGCGAGGTACTTGCGCAGCCGGTCCGCATCGTTCACCACGCTGCGCTGCTCGCGCGAAGCCTGGAACAGCTGGCGCCCCGCGTCGCTCAGGCTGCGCGACTGCCGGCATACGCGCACCACCGCCTCGAGCTGCAGGCGGTCGAACAGGTCGAGCGCTGCGCTGCGCTCGTCGCCGAGCAACGCATCGAGATCGATGTCGCCGCTGTGCGCTGCCGCCGGCCCTTCGCGCTTCCACAGCCAGCGCAGCCGTGCGATCTCGGCCTCGACCAGCGCCACCGGAATGCGCCCGCCGTCGGCCAGCGTGGCCAGCCGCGTCACGCTGGCCGACAGGTCACGAAAGTTGCCGCTCCACAGCGCCTCGCCGCTCTGCGCGAAGCGCAGGTAGGCCGCGCGCGCCTCGGCGTTGAAGCGCACCACGCGGTGGCTCTCGGTGGCGTGCAGGGCCAGCAGGTGGTCGATGTTGGGCTCGATGTCTTCGGGCCGCTGCGCGAGGCCGGGCAGGTCGTAGGTCCAGAGGTTGATGCGCGCGAACAGGTCTTCGCGAAAACGCCCCTCGGCCACGTCCTTGCGCAGGTCGCGGTTGGTGCCGGCAATGAGCTGGAAGTCGCTCTCCACTTCCTTGTCGGCGCCCACGGGGAAGAAGCGCTTTTCTTCGATGGCCTTCAGCAGCATGGCCTGCTCGTCGGGCCCGAGCTCGCCGATCTCGTCGAGAAAAAGCGCGCCCTGGTTCGCGGTGCGCAGCAGCCCCGGCCGGTCGCTGGCCGCGCCGGTGAACGAACCCTTCTTGTGGCCGAACAAAGTAGAGGCCGCGCCGTCGCCGCGCAGCGTGGCGCAGTTCACCTCCACGAAGGGCCCGCTCATCTGGTGGCGCGACTGCTTCAGCTCGAACATGCGCCGCGCCAGAAAGCTCTTGCCCGCGCCTGTCGGCCCGACCAGCAGGATGGGCGCCCGCGAGCGCACGGCCACGCGCTCGATCTCGTCGATGAGCGCGTTGAAGCGCGCGTTGCGCGTGGCGATGCCGCTCTTCAGGAAGGCGACCGCGTCGCGCTGCTCGGCGTCGAAGCGGCGCGCGATCACGTCGTAGCGCGACAGGTCGAGGTCGATCAGCGTGCACTTGCCGGCCTCGCCTTCGACCTGGCGGCGCGGCGGCGAGGTCTGCGCGAGCACGCCCGGCACCACGCGCGACTCCGACAGCAAAAACATGCAGATCTGCGCCACGTGCGTGCCGGTGGTGATGTGCGTCCAGTACTGCTCGCGCTCGGTGTCGAAGGGGTAGGCACGGGCCCAGTCGTACAGGCGCGTGTAGACCTCGCCGAAGTCCCAGGGGTCGGCGAGGTCCATCGGCACGAGGTTGACGACGGTCTCGGGCGACAGCGAGACGATGTCGGCCTTGACCACCTCGGCCAGCGCCTTGTGGCGCAGCGTGTAGAGCAGCTCCATGCGCGAGACGACCATGTCTTCGTGCTGCGCGAGCGAGACCGTGGGACGCCACTTGTTCCAGCGGCCGGCGCCCTGGCCGGCATCGAGTTGGGTGCCGAGGAAGCCGATGACGACGATGGGTTTCTTCATTTTCTGGCTAGATTGCTAGCCAAAATTATAAGAATGAATGAGAAATCTTAGCGGTGTTCGCACTGATTTCGGACGAATCAAGGAAAAAGACCAATCAAATCAACGGCTTGAGAAATATCGAAGGCCACGGGCCCACACTGGCACACCCGTTGCAATAAGGAATCGCAGCGCAAGAAGACAACCGAACAACAAGCGGAACTACAAACGCTTGATGTTGTGGCCGCGGCTTCGAATGCCGCCGGTCTGAAGCCCGCGGCTCCGTGGTCAGGGCACGACGTTTCGTCGATTCCTGTCGCTGCTTTTTTGTTGTGAGAGAGAAAAGAAAAATGGAACAGAACTACAAACTGCACGAAGTGCCCAACGGCGTCCCCGTGAAGATGTGGACGCACGGCGTGCCCGTGGAAGACGAGGCGCAGAAGCAGCTGGAGAACGCCGCGCGCCTGCCCATCGTGTTCAAGCACATCGCGGCCATGCCCGACGTGCACTACGGCATCGGCGCGACCGTGGGCTCGGTGATCACGACCTTCAAGGCCATCATTCCCGCCGCGGTGGGCGTGGACATCGGCTGCGGAATGATGGCGTGCAAGACCACGCTGAACGCGCGCGACCTGCCCGACAACCTGGGCCCGCTGCGCGCGGCCATCGAGAAGGCCGTGCCGCACGGAAGCAACCCCAAGCGCATGGGCCGCGACAAGGGCTCGTGGGAAACGCCGCCCGACGAAACCGATGCGGCCTGGGCCCGCCTGGTGGACGAGTTCGACCTGATCTGCGAGGACTACCCGCGCATCAGGAACACCAACAACCACAAGCACCTGGGCACGCTGGGCACCGGCAACCACTTCATCGAGGTGTGCCTGGACGAAGCGGGCGCCGTGTGGTTCATGCTGCATTCGGGTTCGCGCGGCGTGGGCAATGCCATCGGCACCCACTTCATCGAGCTCGCGAAGAAAGACGCGGAGCTGCACCAGCGCAACCTGCCCGACCAGGACCTGGCGTACTTCGAAGAGGGCGCCAAGTACTTCGGCGACTACGTGCGCGCGGTGGGCTGGGCCCAGAAGTTCGCGCTGGCGAACCGCGAGGTGATGATGCAGCGCGTGGTCGCGGCCGCGCGCAAGGTCATCGCGAAGCCCTTCGAGGCGCACGTGGAAGCGGTGAACTGCCACCACAACTACGTGAGCCGCGAGACGCACTTCGGTGAAGACGTGCTGGTGACCCGCAAGGGCGCGGTGAGCGCGAAGGCCGGCGAGCTGGGGATCATCCCCGGCAGCATGGGCGCGAAGAGCTACATCGTGCGCGGCAAGGGCAACCCCGAGAGCTTCATGAGCTGCAGCCACGGCGCCGGCCGCAAGATGAGCCGCACCAAGGCCAAGAAGCTCTTCACCATCGCCGACCAGATCGCCGCGACCGAGGGCGTGGAATGCCGCAAGGACGCCGACGTGATCGACGAGATTCCGATGGCCTACAAGGACATCGACGCGGTGATGGAGGCGCAGAAGGACCTGGTGGAGGTGGTGTACACGCTCAAGCAGGTCGTCTGCGTGAAGGGCTGACCATGGGCGTGGACTACCGCGTCAAGGTCGCGTTGCCGTCGCGCGATGTCGCGCACGGCATCTGTCGCAAGGCCGGCCTGGGCGGCCATCTGAAGGTCGAGGGCGATCGTGCGGATTTCTATCCGGCGCCGCCGTCGACGCCGTCGACGCCCTCGACGCCCTCGGAGTGGGCGCAGGCATCGGTCACCATCGACGCCGATGGCTTCGTCGTCTGCCTGCTTGCGAACAGCAGCTTCGCGCGACAAGGTGCTCGGCGGCATCGTTCAACTCGCCACGGGCGAAGGTATCGTGACAGTGGAAGAGCTTTAGAAGGGGAGGCCGGGAGATCCGGCCCGCCTTCGTAGCGACGCAATACGGAGGTTCGAAGAAAAATGAAAAGCAACAAGCAACGACGTGCCAAAATCAAGGCGCACCGCCGGGCACGCGCCGCGCGCGCCGATGCACGGCTGCGGGCACCCGATCGGCAACGCCACGTGTGCCCGCACCTGCTCGGCGCCGAGCCTGCCGACCTGGACGTGCTGGGCCGCTACAACAACACCTGGGGGCCATTGCCCGGGTTCTACGTCACTCGCCCGTTCACTTGCCGCGACTGCGGTTCTGAAGAAGTCTGGACCGCGAAGCAGCAGAAGTGGTGGTACGAAGTCGTGCACGGGAGCATCGAGAGCAACGCGGTGCGCTGCCTCGCGTGCCGTCGCGCGCGCCGGGCTTCGCACGCTGCTTCGCGCCAGGGTGAAGGCGCCAACCGGTTGGGCGATGCGTCGGCACGCCTGCGCGTGCTGGCCTGCGCGGCACCGACGGCGGATGCGCGCGCCGAGGTGGCCGCCGCGCTCGAGAGCAAGTGGTGGAGCCTGCGCACGCTCGCCATCGCGGCGCTCGGCCGCTGGGGTGCCGATGAAGACATCGCGCGGCTGCGTGCGCTTGCCGATGCGCGCTGTTCGTCGTGGAGAAGCTGGGAGCGCGTGGGCGCCCATGCTGCGGCAAGGGCGCTGGCCGGGCGCTTGCGGTCGGCCGCCGATGAGGGGGGTGCGAAATGAGCATGCCTGCGTCGGGACTCTTGCCACTGGCACCACTTGCACCGCTGGCACCGCTGGAGGAGGCCGAGGCGCAAGCGTTGCGCGACACGCTGCGCCGCGTCGGCTCCGCGTTCGAGTTCGTCGTCTGCCGCGTGCCGGAAGGCGTCGATGAAGCAGGCGAGGCGCACCATCGCGCGGTGCTTCGCTTGCTGTGCGACGACATCGTTGCGGAGTGCGACGACTACCGCCGCAAGACCATCGCGCGCGACCCTTCGCTCGCGGACGCTTTCGGACCCCGGCTGGCCTTCGACGTGGACGCCGCGCGCGCCACGCCGCGCGATGCGTCCGCGGTCGTCGCCGCCGAGCGCTTCGCGCCGCTGCATCGCGTGTCGTACCAGCGCGATCCGGCGCAGGTTTCGTGGTTCGAGTGGCTCTGCCAGGCCTTCGGCGACCCGCCCTACACGCTGGACGTGGCCGACGAAGCGGAGCGGGCCTCGCTGTTCCCGCGCTTCTGCGCATGCACGGGCATGCTGCCGGGCGAAGGCATCGCCGTGCACGACTGGGTCGGCGACCCGGAGCGGGAACCCGGGCGCAGCGCGTGGAGTCCGTACTTCGACGACGGCAAGGAGTGGTGGGGCATCTGGTGCCTCACGGTGTGGAACCCGCGTCGCCGCACGCTGGCCGCGATGATGGCGAGCCAGACCGACTGAAAGAAAAAGGGGAGCAAAGAAAAATCATGATGTTGAAGTTCACGTTCCTGGGAACGTCTTCCGGCACGCCCACGCGCCACCGCAACGTCTCCGGCCTCGCGGTGCAGACGGTGCTGAATGCCGACTGGTTTCTGGTCGACTGCGGCGAAGGCACGCAGCACCGCCTGCTGCAAACGCCGCTGTCGCTGCACGACCTGGCCGCCGTCTTCATCACGCATGTGCACGGCGACCATTGCTACGGCTTGCCGGGCCTGCTCGCGAGCGCGGGCATGGGCAAGCGCACCAAGCCGTTGAAGCTGGTCGCGCCGCTGCCGGTGTGGCAGTGGTTCGAGGCGACGCGCGCGCTGACCGACCTGCACCTGCCGTACGAAGTTGAGCATGTGGACGTCGAAGACCAGGCGCTGGTGTACGAGGTGCCCGGCGTGCGCGTCGAGCGGCATGTGCTGAGCCACCGCGTGCCCAGCCACGCCTACCGCGTGCAGGTCGAGACCCGCCGCAGTCGCCTGAAGACCGACGCGCTCAAGGCCACCGGCTTGCCGCCCGGCCCCGCGTGGCGCGCGCTGCAGCAAGGCGAAGACGTGCACTTCGAAGGCGCCTTGATGCGCAGCGCCGACTTCGCCGACACGCAGCTCGACACCGCGATTGCCGTGCTGGGCGGCGACAACGCCGCGCCCGCGCTGCTGCACGGCGCCTGCCAGGGCGCGCAGCTGCTGGTGCACGAGGCCACCTACACGCAAGAGGCGCTCGACAAGGTCGGCGCGGGCCCGATGCACAGCTCCGCGCGCCTGGTGGCCGAAGCCGCGCAGGCCGCTGCCGTGCCCAACCTGGTGCTCACGCATTTCAGCGCGCGCCACCAGAACGACGAGGGCATGGCGGCACTGCTGGCCGAGACGCGGGCGCATTACAGCGGCCATGCGTTCCTGGCCAACGACCTGGACGTGTTCGCGCTCGACAGCGCCGGCACGCTGACCGCCGCGCTTGCGCCGGAAAGAACGAAGAAGGGAGATGACCGATGAGCCACACCAAGAAGGAACTCGAGAAAGAACTCGGGAAGGAACTCGGGAAGGAATTCCTGCGCTCCGCCCACCCGATCGCGCCCGACATGCGCGCGCAGATCATGCAGGCGCTGCGCGACATCGAGGCGACGCACGACGTCACCGTGCTCTTCGCCTGCGAGTCCGGCAGCCGCGGCTGGGGCTTTGCGTCGCCCGACAGCGACTACGACGTGCGCTTCATCTACGTGAACCGCCTGCCGTGGTACCTCACGGTGCAGCCGCGCCGCGACGTGATCGAGGTGCCGATCAGCGGCGACCTCGACATCAACGGCTGGGACCTGCGCAAGGCGCTGGGCCTGATGCGCGAGTCGAACCCGACGCTGCTCGAGTGGCTGCGCTCGCCCATCGTGTACCGCGACGACGCGGTGGCGATGCCGCGCTTTCGCGCGCTGTCGGAGGCGGTGTTCTCCAACGCGCGCGGCTGGCACCACTACACCTCGATGGCGAAGAAGAACTTTCGCGAGCACCTGCAGGCCGACGAGGTGCGCTACAAGAAATACCTGTACGTGCTGCGCCCGCTGCTGGCCGCGCGCTGGATCCGCGCGCAGCCCGGCGTGCCGCCGATGCGCTTCGCCGACCTGGCGCAGGGCACGCTGGACCCCGCGCGCGACGCCGCGCTGATCGACGAGATCAACGCGCTGCTCGAGGTGAAGATGCGCGCCGGCGAAGCCGCGACCAGCCCGCGCTGGCCCGGCATCCACGCGTTCATCGAGCGCGAGCTGGCGGCCAACGCGGCCGAGCCGGTGACGCCGCTGCCGTCGTCCGACGGAGCGGGGCTGGATGCGTTCCTGTGCGAGACGGTGCTGCGCTTCGATGAAGGCGCCGCGGGTGTTGCTCGCACCCGCACGGAGGTTTTATGATGTTCGCGAGCGGCTATGTGGGTCCTTCCTTCTCATACACCTGGAAACTAGGGTCTGCGCTTTCCGCTCCTTTTTTTGGGCGCGCACGATGAACGAATCGATTTATCTGCGTCGCCGCTGGCGCGTGCTGGCCGAACCCGGCCAGGCCACGCTGCCTCCCGCCTACCTCGCCACGCTGTACAAGGAACTCGAAGCCCTGGGCTGCACGCTGTCGCCCTCGCTCGATGCCTGCCTGTGCACCTGGGAGCCCGAGCCCTTCGTGGGCTTCCACCGCACGCTGTTGAAGAACGTGCGCGCGCTGAAGGGCGCGCACCGCGAGTGGAAGCCGCTGTACCCGAACTTTCCGGAGCAGGTGGCCAGCGCGAGCGCGACCACGCTGTTGCTGAACGCGGTGCGCCACTACGCCAGCTTCGGCCGGTTGCGGCCCGATGCGGCGGCGGCGCCGCGCGACGCGCTGCCCGAAGAAGAGAAGCTCGCGGCGCTGCGCGTGATCGACCTCGGCACGCCGGACGACTTCCACGCCGTGTTCACGCAGCTGGCCGGCGCACGCAGTTCGCTGTCGGTGCAGGACAAGGAAGACCTCGCGTGGTTCGTGCGCTTCTACCGCGGCAAGGTGCACGCGTGGATGCCGGAGCACTTCGTGTCGAAGGAGAACCTGGCCGTGCTCGGCGCCGCGCTGCTGAAGGTGGACGACCCGCAGGCGCAGGCTTTCCTGGAAGCGCATCTGCAGACCGCCACCGACGTGTTGCGCCTGGCCGTGGCATGCAGCGACGGCGATGTGTCGCTGGCCGAACCGGCGAAGTTCGCGCGCATGAAGCGTCCGCTGCGCCGCTGGCTGCTGGCGTTGATGGAGCGCAGCGCCAGCGTGGCCGAAGACGTGGCGCGCCGGCCCGAGGTGTTCAAGCGCCTGGGCGAGGTGCTGCATCCGGGGGAGCATGCAAAGCGCTTTCCGGCGGCGGCGGCCGCGTTCGAGAACGTGCGCAACGGCGTGCGGCCGCAAGGCTTCAACCACCATGTCGAGCGGCAGCTGGAAGCGCGCGCCATCGACGACCTGCTGGCGCTGCTGCCGACGCGGCCCGGCGACTTCGCGCGCCGGCTGGACCACGTGTTGCGCCTGGCGCCGCAGCCGCGCGAGGTGCTGGCGCGTTTCGGTGACGTGGCGGACAAGGCATCGACCGCGGTGCTGCTGCAGGCCATGGTGCACTTTGGTCACCGTGACCGACCCGACGACCGACCCGGCGACCAACCGGGCGACCCCCAGGGCGAGCCCGCGCTGCGTAGCTTCTTCCCGAAGGGCGACACGGCGAAGGTCTTCGCGGTGAAGGACACGCGCCTGCCGCTGCCGCCAGGCATCGCGCAGGAAGCCGCGGCGCTGTGCGAGGCGGCGTTGCTTCGGCGCTTTGCGCAACTGCCGCTGCTCGGGCGTTGCCACGTCGAGCCGGCGCTGCGCAACCACCTGGTGCCGTTCTCGCAGCGCTCGGCGTCGAAGGCGCTGCGCACGCTGGTGCGCGGCAGCCGCCTGCCGATGCCAAACGCGAACATCGTGCGCCTCTTTCTCTGGTGGAAGAACGGCCGCAGCCGTACCGACATCGACCTGTCGGCCGCGCTGTTCACCGCGCAGTACAAGTACATCGACGTGCTGGCGTACTACAACCTGAAGAGCTACGGCGGCGTGCACAGCGGTGACATCGTCGACGCGCCGAAGGGCGCGGCGGAGTTCATCGACCTCGACGTGGCGCTGCTGCGCGAGAAGGGCGTGCGCTACGTGATGGGCTCGATCAGCAGCTTCACCTCGCAGGCCTTCTGCGACCTGCCCGAATGCTTCGCGGGGTGGATGGCGCGCCAGGCCGCGGGCTCGGGCGAGATCTTCGAGCCCGCGACAGTGATCGACCGCGTCGACGTGGCGGCCGACACCACGATCTGCCTGCCGGCCATCTTCGACCTGGAGGCGCGCGAGGTGATCTGGGCGGACATCGCGCTGAAGCAGTCGCCGTTGTGGAACAACGTGCAGAGCAACCTGGCGGGCGTGTCGCTGATGCTGCGCTCGCTGGTGGAGCTGGCGAAGCCCGACCTGCACACGCTGTTCATGCTGCACGCGCGCGCACGGGGTCAGCTGGTGGAAGCGGCGGGGGAGGCCGACACGGTGTTCGGCGTGCACCAGGGAGTCACGCCTTTCGATACGGACCGGATACGCGCCGACTTCATGTAGCCGGCGCATTGTCAAGAAGACAGCAAGAAGAAAAAGATGATGAAGCCAGAACAAGAAACGATCGAACTCGACGGCTCGCAAGGCGAGGGCGGCGGCCAGATATTGCGCACCAGCCTCGCGCTGTCGGTGGTCACGGGCCAGCCGCTGGCCATCGAGAAAATTCGCGCCGGGCGCGCCAAGCCCGGCCTCATGCGACAGCACCTGGCCTGCGTGAAGGCCGCAGCGGAAATCAGCGGTGCGCAGGTCGACGGGGCCGAGCTCGGCTCGCAGTCGCTGCGCTTCGCGCCGGGGCCGGTGCGTGCGGGCGAGTACCGCTTTGCGATTGCCAGCGCGGGCAGCTGCATGCTGGTGCTGCAGACCGTGTTGCCGCCGCTGTTGCTGGCGGGCGCGCAGAGCCGCGTGCACCTGAGCGGCGGCACGCACAACCCGATGGCGCCGCCCTTCCACTTCCTGGAGCGCGCTTTCGCTCCGCTGGTGCGCCGTCTGGGGGCGGACCTGCAGCTCACGCTGCGCCGCTGCGGTTTCTACCCGGCGGGCGGCGGCGAGGTCGAGGCGGTGATCGTGCCCGCCGCCGGCGCGCTGCAGCCCTTCGACCTGATGGCGCGCGGCGCGCACCGGTCGGGCTATTCGGAGTGCCTGGCGCCCGGCCTGCCGCGCCACGTGTCGACACGCGAGCTCGACACGCTCGGCAATGCGATGGGTTGGTCGGGCGAGCAATTGCGCGTGGCCGCGGCGCGCCAGAACGAAGGCCCGGGCAATGCGCTTTTGGCCACGCTGGCCTACGAACACGTGACCGAGGTGTTCACCGCCTTCGGCGAAAAGTCGCTGAGCGCGGAGCAGGTCGCGCACGGGCTGGTGAAGGAAGTGCGCGAGTTCCAGAAGAGCGAGGCGGCCGTGGGCCCGCACCTGGCCGACCAGCTCGCGCTGCTGCTGGCGCTCGCCGCCTGGCAGGCGAAGAAGGCGTGCGCGTTCACCTGCAGCGAAGTGACGGAACACACGCGCACCAACTGCGCGGTGATCGAGCGCTTTCTGCCGGTGCGCTTCGAGATCACCGAGGGCCGCCAGGCTTGCGCGGTGCGGGTCTCGCCACGCTGAGGCCGAGCCGCCCGCTTCCTGCGGGTGGGGTCAGGCGAGCGGCGTCGCGTTCGCGTACAGCCGCAGCAGCATCGCGCGCAAGGTCTTCACCTCGGCCGCGCTGAAGTCGGAGGTCGCCACGGCCTCGTAGTGCTGCGCGAGCGGAATCAGCTCCAGCGTCAGCGCCAGCCCGCGCTCGGTGAGCGCGATGCGCACCGCGCGCTTGTCGGTGTCGCACTTCTCGCGCGCCACCAGTTCATGCATGGCCAGCCGGTCGACGATGCGCGACAGCGCCGACAGGTCGGTCGAGGCGTGCGTGGCCAGCTCGGACAGCGTCTGCTTCGGCGTGTGCTGCAGCGACGCGCACACGCGCCACTCGCTCAGGGCCAGCCCGTAGGGCTTCAGTGCCTTCGCAAAGGCGTTGCCCATGCGCGCGCCGGCGCGGGCCAGAAGGAAGGGAATCGCCTTCTCGAGGTCGTGATCTTGGGGCAGGGTTTTCATCTAGACATGCTTGAACAATCAAGTATATAGTCCGCCGCAATTACTTGAATAATCAAGCAAATACGGAGACGAACATGAGCCTGAAGCCTTCCCGAAGAGGTGCCGTTGCATGGGCCCTCGCGCTGCCTTTCATCGCCGCGGCGCCGCTGGTGCAAGCGCAAGCGCAAGCGCAAGCGCAAGCGCAAGCGCAGGGCGCCGCAGCCAGGTGGCCCCAGCAGGCCGTGCGCTTCGTGGTGCCGTTCCCCGCGGGTTCCGCGCCCGACGTGCTCATTCGCCACGTGGGCGCCAAGCTCGGCGAGAAGTGGGGGCAGGGCGTGATCGTCGACAACAAGCCCGGCGGCAGTGGCGTGATCGGCATGAACGCGATCCTTGCGGCGCCCACCGACGGCTACACCTTCGGCTTCGTGCAGGGCTCGGCGATCTCGGTGGCGCCCAGCACCATCAAGGGCGTGAGCTACGACTTCAACCGCGACTTCGTGCCGGTCACGCTCGCGGCAGTGGCGCCCTTCATGCTCGCGGTGCCGGCCAACTCGCCCTACAGGACGCTGGCCGACTTCATCGCCGCGGCGCGCGCCAGGCCGCAGGGCATCGAGGTGGCCGACAACGGCCGCGGCACCGCGCCGCACCTGGCCTCGGCGCTGCTCGGCCTGCAATCGGGCGCGCAGTTTCTCGAGGTGCACTACCCCGGCGGCGCGCAGGCCATGCAGGCCACGCTGGGCGGGCAGACGCAGATGATGGTCGAGACCTACAACGTGGTCGCCGGCAACGTGCAGGGCGGGCGCATGCGCGTGCTGGCCAGCATGGGCGACCGCGTGGAGGCCGGGCTGGAGTCGTTCCCGCTCGCGAGCAAGACGGTGCCCGGCGCGGTGGCGCACGGCTGGTTCGCGGTCATCGCGAAGAAGGGCGTCGACCCGCTGGTGCTCGCCCGGCTCAACAAGGACATGAACGAGGCGCTGCTGCTGCCCGACGTGGTCGCCAAGTCGCGCGAGCTCGGCACCTACCCGCGCCCGGGCACCCCCGAACAGCTGGCGCGCTACATCGCCGACGACCGCAAGACCTGGCAGGACGTGCTGGACAAACTCAACATCAAACCCGAATGACCCAACCATGAACTCACCCATGAAGAACAAGATCGCGCTCGAAGAGCACTTCGCCATCGACCTGACCATTGCCGACTCGCAGGTCTACGCCCGCCCCGAGGTGTGGGCGACGCTGAAGGGCAACCTGCTCGACTTCGAGCAGCAGCGCCTGGAGAAGATGGACGAGTGGGGCACCGAGCTGTCGATCCTCTCGCTCAATTCGCCGGCGGTGCAGGGCATTCCCGATGCGAAGCGCGCCATCGAGGTGGCGCGGCGCGCCAACGACGTGCTGGCCGAGCAAATAGGCCGCCACCCCACGCGCTTCGGCGGTTTTGCCGCGCTGCCGCTGCAAGACCCCGAGGCCGCCGCGCGCGAGCTGGAGCGCTGCGTGACGCAGCTGGGCTTCCAAGGCTTCCTGGTCAACGGCTTCTCGCAGGTGGGCGACGCGCACACGGTGGTCTATTACGACGACCCGCGCTTCAACGACTTCTGGAGCGCCGCCGCGGCGCTGGAGAAACCCTTCTACATGCACCCGCGCGACCCGCTGGCCAGCCGCGAACCGATCTACGACGGCGCGCACTGGCTTACCGGCCCAACCTGGGCCTTCGCGATGGAAACGGCCATCCACGCGCTGCGCCTGATGTCCAGCGGCATGTTCGACCGCCACCCCGCGCTGCAGATGATCCTCGGCCATTTCGGCGAGGGCATTCCGTTCAACATCTGGCGCGTGGACCACATCCTGCGCAAGGGCCGCCGCGGCATGCCCTGCGACAGGGAAATCGGCGACTACCTGCGCAGCAACGTGCACATCACCACCAGCGGCAACTTCCGCACGCCCACGCTGCTGTCGACCATGCTCGAGGTGGGCGCCGACCGCATCATGTATTCGGTGGACTACCCGTTCGAGAAGCACGAGGACGCGGCGCGCTGGTTCGACAACTGCGAAATCAGTGAGAACGACCGCCAGAAGATCGGCCGTGGCAACGCGGTGAAGCTCTTCGGGCTGAAGTGACATGAGCGCCGTGAAAGACACCCGCCCCGTGCTCGTGGCCGGCGGCGGCATCGGCGGGCTCGCCGCCGCGCTGGCGCTGGTGCGCGAGGGCTACCGCGTGAAGGTGATCGAGCAGGCCGGGCAGATCGGCGAGATCGGCGCGGGCATCCAGTTGAGCCCGAACGCCTTCGCCGCCTGCGACGCGCTGGGCGTGGGCGAGCACCTGCGCGCCAAGGCCGTCTACACCGAGGAGATGGTGATGTTCGACGCCATCGACGCCAAGCGCGTGGCGAGCATTTCGCTGTCGAACGATTTCCGCGAGCGCTTCGGCAACCCCTACGCGGTGATCCATCGCGCCGACATCCACGGCGCGCTGCTCGAAGGCGTGCAGGCGACCATGAAGGCGACCGTCGACGGCATCGAGTTCCTCACCTCCACCAAGGTCGTGCACATCGAGCAGGACGAGCGCGGCGTGACGCTCATCGACGCGCAGGGCGGCCGCCACGAAGGCCAGGCCGTGATCGGCTGCGACGGCGTGCGCTCGGCGGTGCGACAGCAGTACGTGGGCGACGGTATTCGCGTGTCGGGCCACGTGGTGTTCCGCGCGGTGGTCGATACGGCGGACTTCCCCGAAGCCTTGCGCTTCACCGCGCCATGCATCTGGGTCGGCCCCAACTGCCACCTGGTGCACTACCCGCTGAAGGGCGGCGACAAGTTCAACATCGCCGTCACCTTCCACAGCGACCAGCCCGAGGAATGGGGTTCGATGGACGGCGACCCGGCCGAGGTGCAGCGCTATTTCAGCGCCACCTGCGAGCAGGTGCGCCAGCTGCTGCGCATTCCGAAGGCGTGGAAGCGCTATTCCACGGCCGACCGCAACCCCATCGAGCAATGGACCTTCGGCCGCGCCACGCTGCTGGGCGACGCGGCGCACCCGATGGTGCAGTACCTGGCGCAGGGCGCCTGCACGGCCTGCGAAGACGCGGTAACGCTGGGCCTCGCGCTGCGCCGCGAGCAGGGCGACTGGCCGCGCGCGCTCGCGCTGTACGAGCGCTCCCGCGTGGCGCGCACCGCGCGCGTGGTGCTGTCGGCGCGCGAGATGGGGCGCATCTACCACGCCAAGGGCGTGGAGCGCCTGGTGCGTAACAGCATGTGGAAGGGCCGGCCGCAAGAACGTTTCTACGACGCGCTCGAATGGCTCTACGGCTGGACGGCCGCCACCTGCCTGGACGAGGCGGCGGCGTGAAGATGCTTGCGCAATCACTCGAAGCCGGCGGCGGTGCAGCCGCGGGCATCGACGCTCCGGCCACCGACATTCAGGCCGTCGACATTCCGGCGCTCATCGACAGCCACCCGGTCAGCTCGTTCCAGAAATGGATCCTCGTGCTGGTCGGCTGCGCGGTCGTCATGGACGGCTTCGACGTGCAGGCCATGGGCTTCGTCGCACCGGCCATCGTGAAGGCCTGGGGCATCGACAAGGCGTCGCTGGGCCCGGTGTTCGGCGCGGGCCTGCTCGGCATGCTGGTCGGCTCGCTGGTGCTGAGCACCTGGGCCGACCGCATCGGCCGGCGGCCGGTGCTGCTGGGCGCCACGGTGTTCTTCGCGCTGTGCATGCTGGCCACCACCTTCGCGCACACGCTCAACCAGCTGCTGGCGATGCGCTTCGTCACCGGCATCGGGCTGGGCGGCATCATGGCCAACGCCAGCGCGCTGGCCAGCGAGTACAGCCCGCAGCGCCGCCGCGTCACGCTGATGATGTGGGTGTCCTGCGGCTTCACCGGCGGCGCCGTGCTGGGCGGGCTGGTGTCGGCGGTGCTCATTCCGTGGGGCGGCTGGCAGGCGGTGTTCGTCTTCGGCGGGGTGGTGCCGCTGGTGATCGCCGCGCTCATGTGGCGCTACATGCCCGAGTCGATGCAGTTCCTGGTGCTGCGCGGGCGCAAGCTCGACCGCGTGCACGGGTGGCTCGCGCGCATCGCGCCCGGGCAGCGCATCGGCCCCGACACGCGCTACGTGGTGCACGAGGCGAAGCAGGACGGTGCCCCGGTGGTCGAGCTGTTCCGCGCCGGGCGCGGGCCGGCCACGCTGCTGCTGTGGGGCATCAACTTCATGAACCTGCTGAACCTGTTCTTCCTGGCCAACTGGCTGCCCACCATCGCAACCGGCGCCGGCTACAGCGGCGGCACGGCGGTGCTGGTGGGCACGCTGCTGCAGGTGGGCGGCGTGGTGGGCACGGTGGCGATGGGGCCGCTGATCGACCGCATCGGCTTCTACCGCGTGCTGGTGCCGATCTTCGCGGTGGCGGTGCTGGCCATCGGGGTCATCGGCCAGCCGGCGTTGCCGCTGGCGCTGCTGCTCGCGGTGGTCACGGTGAGCGGCTTCTGCGTGGTGGGCGCGCAGCCGGCGCTCATTGCGCTGGCCTCCAGCGTGTACCCGACCACGGTGCGCGCCACCGGCATGGGCTGGAGCCTGGGCATCGGCCGCGCGGGCTCCATCGTGGGGCCGGTGCTGGCGGGCTGGCTCATCGGGCTGCACTGGACGAACAGCGCGCTCTTCATCGCGGCGGCGGTGCCGGCGCTGCTGTCGTGCGTGATGGTGCTCTGCATGGGGCGACTGAAATTCACGGGCGCCACCGCGCGCCCGGCCAACTCTGGAGAAATGCAATGACGACGAACGAACAGAACAGCCGCTGGGTGCTGGCCGCCCGCGTGCTGATGGCCGTGATCTTCCTGGTGGCGGGCGTGCGCAAGCTCATGACCTATGGCGCCACGCTCGGCTATTTCGCCAAGCTCGGCATCCCGATGGCCGAGGTGGTGCTGCCGCTGACCATCGCGCTGGAAGTGGGCGGCGGGCTGCTGCTGGTGGCCGGCTGGCGCGTGCAGTGGGTGGCGGGCGCGCTGGCCGTGTTCACGCTGGCCACGGCCTTCACCGCGCACGCCTTCTGGGCCGCCGACGCGGCGCAGTTCGCGGGTCAGCTCAACAACTTCCTGAAGAACGTGGCGATGGTGGGCGGCTTCGTGCTGCTCATCGCGCAGGCCGGCAGCGGCGGGCGCAAGAGCAGTCCGGCTGGCGTGACCGGCTGAACGCCAACCCTGCCGCCGGGCGGAAAACTCCTTTCCGCCCGAGGGGTTGAACGGCGCCCGGCCCGGGTGAACACTCGCGTGGCCGCAAGATCGCGTCCGAAGAAAGCCAGCAGCATGTCCCTACAGCCCTTCATCTACAACAGCGTTGCCCAGCGGGTGGTGTTCGGTGCCGGTGCGCTGCAGCACCTGGCCCGCGAGATCGACGCGCTGGGCGCGCGCCGCGCGCTGGTGCTGTCCACGCCCGAGCAGCGGCCGCAGGCCGAGCGCGTCGCCGACATGCTGGGCGCGCACGCGGCCGGCGTGTTCGATCGCGCCGTGATGCACGTGCCCATCGAGACGGCGCGCGAAGCCCGCGAGGTGGCGCAGCGCCTGGGCGCCGACTGCGCCGTGGCCATCGGCGGCGGCTCGACCACCGGGCTGGGCAAGGCCATCGCGCTGGATTCGGGCTTGCCGATCCTGGCCATTCCGACGACGTACGCGGGCTCCGAGATGACGCCGATCTACGGCATCACCGAGGCCGGCATGAAGAAGACGGGCAAGGACTTCAAGGTGCTGCCGCGCACCGTCATCTACGACCCCGAACTGTCGCTCACGCTGCCCGTGGGCATGAGCGTGACCAGCGGCATCAACGCCATCGCGCACGCGGCCGAAGGGCTGTACGCGGTCGATTCGAACCCGATCATGGACCTGATGGCGCAGGAAGGCATCGCCGCGCTGGGCCGCGCACTGCCCGCCATCCGCGCCATGCCCAAGGACCTGGGCGCGCGCAGCGACGCGCTCTACGGGGCCTGGCTGTGCGGCACCGTGCTGGGCAACGTCGGCATGGCACTGCACCACAAGCTGTGCCACACGCTGGGCGGCAGCTTCAACCTGCCGCATGCCGAGACGCACACCATCGTGCTGCCGCATGCACTGGCCTACAACGCCGAGGCGGCGCCGGGTGCGATGGCCCGCATCGCGAAGGCATTGGGCGGCAGCAGCGCCGCGCAGGCGGTGTACGACCTGGCGCGCGACAACGGCGCGCCGGTCGCGCTGCGCGACATCGGCATGAAGGAGTCGGACCTCGACCTGGCCTGCGCGCACGCGCTCAAGAACCAGTACCCGAACCCGCGCCCGCTGGAGCGCGATGCGATCCGCGCCCTGCTGCAGAACGCCTGGGAAGGCGCGCGGCCCTGAGCCGGCGAGGCTGCGGCAGGGGCCGCGCCGTGGCTCAGCGGCCGGCCTGGCGGGTGAACGACACCGCGGGCTTCTTGTAGGCGGCAGGCACTTCGTCGCGGTAGAACGCGCGGCGGTCCAGGCTTTGCAGCGGGTTGCTGGCGGCGGCCACGGCCTGCGCATGCACGCTGGCGCGGTCCAGCGTCGAATTCACGGCCACGGTGCCTTCGGCGGCGGCGTCCGAATAGGCATTGCCTTCGCGCGTGGCGGCCACGGCTTCGGCGTTCACGGCGGCGCGGCTCGCGGCCGAGGTGATGGCATGCACGCCGTCATAGGTTTCCGCGTGCGTGCCGGCGGCACCCAGTAGGGCGAAGGCGGTGGCGAGGGCGGAAGCGGCGATGCGTTGCTTGGAGTTCATGGTGAGCGTCTCTTGGGTTCACTGTGTGGGCGGCGGACATCCGTCGTTGCCACGCGATGAAGTGTGAAACCGCGGCACGATAGGCGCTGTGCGTTTGCGCACCGCTTTTCGTGTGCCGTCCGCTCCACGATCGCGCCCTGCCCAATGAAAAAGGCCGGTCCCTGCTTCGCAAGGGCCGGCCTCGAGGCGAATGCTCGCCGAAGCGGGCTGTGCGCGGCGCGTCGCTTACAGCGGCAGCGCGTCGCCACGTGCGGCGGCGCGGGCCGCGGCACGCACCGTCGCGCGGTCGATGGTGCTGGCCACCATCGGGGCCGTGCCCGACGAGGCGCCTTCGGCGTACGGGTTGTCGCTGTGCGCGGCGGCCACGGCTTCGGCGCGCACCTCGGCGCGGCTGGCGGACGAGGCAACCACCGGGGCGGGGCCGGCGCTGGCGCCGTCGGCATAGGGGTTGTCGTTGTGCGCGGCGGCCACGGCTTCGGCGCGCACATCGGTGCGGCTGGCGGACGAGGTGATCGGGTGCACCCCGTCGTAGGTTTCGGCATGTGCCGCGCCCACGGCGCCCAGCAGGGCGAACGTGACGGCGGACAGAGCGAGGCGTTGCTTGGTGTTCATGATGCGAGTCCCTTCGACTGACGGTGTGGACGGCGGACATTCGTCGTTGCCACGCAGCCAGTGTGAAACCGCGGTGCCTGGGGCGCTGTGCGTTTGCGCACCGCTTTCGTCAACTACGCAAGAGAGTGCGCAGCAGGGTTCGCAGGCTGCGGATACAGCACCTGCAGCGGCTCGGAGCGCCCCCGCACGGCGAGCGTTTGCGCGTCGCCCATCGTGTGCGCGATGCCCGCCTGCTGCGCCGCGAACAGCGACACGACCAGGCGCGACGCGGCCGTCTTCGAGTGGTCCTGCAGCCGGCTCGCGGTGTTCACCACCTCGCCGATGGCGGTGAAGGTGGTGGTCTCCAGGTAGCCCACTTCGCCCACCGCCGCGCGGCCCGCATGCAGGCCCATGCCGAACTCCAGCCGCTGGCCGAACTGCGCCTCGAAGCCTTCGCTCCATGCGTCCATGCGCTCGGCGATGAGCGCGGTCGCTTGCAGCGCCTGCCTGCAGGCCGTGGGCAGGTCGCACTCCAGCCCGAAGATGGCCATCACGCTGTCGCCGATGAACTGATTGGGCACGCCGCCGCTCTCGCGCACGGCACCGCCCACGGTGGCGAAGTAGCGGTCGAGCACATAGGCGAGGTCGAAGGGCCACTGCCGCTCCGACAGGCCCGACCAGCGCCGCAGGTCGACGAACAGGATCGCCACGTCGTGCTCGCGCCCGAAGTGGCCGACCGGCGCGGGCCGGCCTTCGTTGGGCCGCGGCGCGAACAGCGGCGTGACCTCGATGTCGCCGCGCGGGCGCAGCTGGCAGGCCAGGCGCACGTCGCTCGGGGCGCGCACGCGCTCCAGCGTGCGCTGCTCGTCGCGGCCCGGCTGGCCGATGTGCTCGGCGGGCCCCGCCACGCGCACGCGGCAGGTCGAGCAGCGCGCGCGCCCGCCGCAGATCGACACATGGTCGATGCCGTGCGAGCGGCTGGCCTCCAGCACGCTCCAGCCGCGCGGCACCTGCACCGCGCGGCCGGGGTAGCGCAGCGTGACCGACGGCTGGCGCGACAGCCGGGCGAAGCCGTTGCGCCCCCAGCGCGCGGCCAGCAGTGCGAGCAGCGCCAGGCCGTAGCCCCACTTGATGTAGTTTTCAGCCGCGGCCAGCGACTGGCCCTGTTCGGCGGTCGGCAGCACCACGGGCGGCACGCCGGTCCACTGGAACTCGCGCCCCATCGACACGAAGCCCATCGCCGCCGCCAGCGGCAGCACCACCGCCACGGCCAGCAGCAGGTGCGAGAAGCGGCGGTAGGCCGGCTGCACCCGCAGCGCGAAGTGCAGGCCCAGGCAGCCGTGCGCCCAGGCCGCCAGCATCATGCCCAGCTGCGCGGCGGCGCCTTGCCAGTCCCACAGGCCCCAGACCACGCGCACGTAAGAGCCTTCGATGCCGTAGGCCAGGTAGGCGCCGCGCATCGCGGTGAGGTGGGTGGCCAGCAGCAGCGGCAGCGCGAAGCCCAGCAGCACGCGCACGGCTTCCAGCGGCGGCATGCGCAGGGTGCGGCGCTCCCACAGCGCCAGCACGGCCAGCGCCAGGTGCGTGGCCGCGGCGCCGTACAGCAGGGCGGTGCCGACCCCGCTGTGCCAGAACTTCTGCACGCCGCGCAGCACCGTCTCGGCCGCGGCGAACGAATGGATGCCCAGCGCGTGGTTCAGCAGGTGCGCCGTCACGTAGGCCATCAGCACCAGCCCGCTCACCCAGCGGAGATTGCGCCGCGTGGGCGGTCTCAGCGAAAAAGGGGTGGGGGGGGAACGTCTGTCCATGAACGGGTTCGAAACGGCACCCGAGCATAATGCGCGCGCCCTTACCGACCCCTGGCATGGCCAAACCTGAAACGTCCCCCTCCACCTCCCCCGGCGTTGCCCCGCGGTCCAGCCTCGCGCTGCGCCACGTCGCGCTGCTTGAAGGTTTGTCGGACCAGCGCCTGGACCTGCTGGCCCAGCAGTGCCTGTGGCACAGCGTGGAGGCCGGCAAGCCGCTGCTGCTGCGCGCCGAGCAACAGGGCGAGGTGTTCCTGCTGGTCTCGGGCCGGGTGCGGGTGACGACCTATTCGGCCAACGGCCGGCAGGTGACCTTCCGCGATTCGGAGGCCGGCGAGCACTTCGGCGACATCGCCGCCATCGACGGCGGCCCGCGCTCCGCCGACGTGGTCACGCTGGCGCCCAGCGTGGTCGCCAGCCTGGACCGCGCCGCCTTCATGGCCCTGCTGCGCGACGAGCCGCTGGTGGCCGAGCGGGTGATGCAGCGGCTGGCGTCGCTGGTGCGGCAGCTGTCGGAGCGCGTGATCGACCTGAGCACCCTGGGCGTGCAGAACCGGCTGCATGCCGAGCTGCTACGGTTGGCGCGTGCCGCGGGCCCCCACGAGGGCGACGCCAACCAGGCCCGGCTCGACCCGGCGCCCAAGCACGCGGCGCTGGCCAGCCAGATCAGCACCAACCGCGAGCAGGTGACCCGCGAGCTCAATGTGCTGGTGCGCAGCGGGGTGCTGCGCAAGGACGACAAGGCGTTGCTGGTGGCCGATGTGGGGCGGTTGGAACTGATGGTGTCGCAGGTGCGGGGCGACGGCGGCTGAGTAGCAGGAGCTTCAGTTGTAGCGGCCGTTGCGGCCACCCACGCTGAAGCGCCCCGCCCCCAGCAGCACCACCGCCAGCGCGCCGAACAGGTACAGGCCCTGCAGCTCCAGCGCCCAGCCGCCTTGCTTGCCCAGGGCGAACAGGTCGGCCATGTGCACCAGGCCGAAGGCCACCAGCATGTTGATGACCACCACCGCGGCCGCGCCGCGCGTGAACACGCCGGCAATCATCAGCAGCGGCGCCACGATCTCGCCCACGTACACCAGGTAGGCCAGCCCGCCCGGCAGCCCGGCCTTGGCCAGCATGCCGCCGATGAAGCCGACGCCGGCCGACAGCTTGAAGATGCCGTGCAGCAGCACCAGCAGGCCGACCGCCACGCGCAGCACGAGCTTGCCGGCGTCGTCGCCGTTCGCGATGGCGGCGGGGGAAAGGGAAGCCAGCGACGGCGCGATCGGCGCACGCTGGGTGTTGGCGTTGGCGGCAGCAGCCTGGGTGTTCATGGCAGATCCTTGGAGGAAAACATGGGAGGTCCGCCACGGGATGCGGCGGTTGCGCCTCCAGTGTGCGCAGCCGCCGGAACGCGGGATGTGCGTTTACGCACATCTTTGGCCGCAAAGCCCGCCCGGGCCGCCCCCAGCCGGCTCCATCGCTCAATGCGTGCCGAAATGCCCCGTCCACTTGCGCTCGTAGTCCATCTTCTGGAAATGCGCGGCCATGAAGTCGATGAAGCTGCGCACCTTGGCCGACAGGTGCTTGCGGCTCGGGTAGGCCAGGTTGATGGCCAGGTGGGGCAGGTCCCAGTCGTCCAGCGTGGGCACCAGCCGCCCGGCCACGATGTCCTCGTAGACGATGTAGGTCGGCTGCACCAGGATGCCCATGCCGTCGAGCGCGGCGGCGCGCAGCACCTGGCCGTCGTTCGACTCCAGCAGCCCCGTGACCGACACCGTGCGGGTCTCCCCGCCGCGGCTGAAGCGCAGCTCGTTCGGGTTGTTGGCGTGGGTGTAGATCAGCAGCTTGTGTCGCGTGAGCTCCTCCAGCGTCTTCGGAAAGCCGTGCTGCGCGAAGTAGCGCGGCGAGGCCGCCAGGATGCGCCGCGTCTCGCCCAGCCGGCGGATGGTCACGTTGGAGTCGGGCTCGTACTCGCGCGTGCGGATCGCCACGTCGATGTTGTTGTCGATCAGGTCGAAGTAGCGGTTGGCCGCCTCCACGTGCACCGTCACGCCCGGGTAGCGCTGGGTGTACTCGCGCAGCAGCGGCGCGATGTGGTGGATCGAGAAAGACAGCGAGGCCGTCACGCGCAGCACGCCGGTGGGGTTCAGCGCGGTGGCGTTCACGGTCGATTCCGCGTCCGACAGGTCGGCCAGGATGGTGCGGGCGCGGCCGCAGAACTCGCGCCCGGTGTCGGTCAGGTACAGCCGCCGGGTGTTGCGCTCGACCAGCCGCGCGCCAAGCCGGGCCTCGAGCGCGCTCAGGTGGCGGCTGGCCGCGGCGTTCGACAGGCCCAGCGCCTCGGCCGCGCGGCTCAGGCTGCCGGCGTCGGCGATCTGCACGAGCAGGGCGATCTCGGTCCAGCGGTCCATGGGGAATGTCTCCGGGTGCTTGTAGGGCTCGGCGCCTCGGCTCCTTCGCCTGGTGGCCTTGGCTTTTGTGGCGCCGGGGGATTTTGGCGCAGCGGCGGGGTCGACCGTTCCGCTGGGCGGAAAAATCATTTGCGCCCCCGGTGCTTTCAGGGGAACGGGCCGCGACCTACAGTGCGCGCTACCTACCGAGATTCCATTGGAGACACCACGATGCGCAACCTGAACCAGGACAACATCACGCAGGCCGTGCTCGCGCGCTTCGCCGACACGCCCGACCCGCGCCTGCACGAGATCATGACCAGCCTGGTGCAGCACCTGCACGCCTTCGCGCGCGAGGTGAAGCTCACCGAAGCCGAGTGGTTCCAGGGCATCCAGTACCTCACGGCCACGGGCCAGAAGTGCGACGACAAGCGCCAGGAGTTCATCCTGCTGTCGGACGTGCTGGGCCTGTCGATGCTGACCATTGCCATGAACAACGACAAGCCCGCCGGCTGCACCGAGGCCACGGTGTTCGGCCCCTTCTATTTCGAGGGCGCCCCCGAGTACGAGCAGGGCGCCGACGTGGCCAACGGCGCCGCGGGTGCCCCCTGCGACGTGCGCGCCACGGTGCGCGGCCTGGGCGGCGAGCCGGTGCCCGACGCGGTGGTCGACGTGTGGCAGGCCGACGAGGGCGGCCACTACGACGTGCAGCACGAAGGGCTGGACCACTCCGAGAACCGCGGCCGCCTGCGCACCGCGCCCGATGGCTCGCTGCACTTTCGCAGCGTGCTGGCCGAGGCGTACCCCATTCCGGTCGACGGCCCCGTGGGCGACCTGCTGCGCGCGACCAGGCGCCACCCGTGGCGGCCCGCGCACCTGCATTTCAAGATCGAGGCGCCGGGCTACGAGCCGCTCATCACGCACGTGTTCCGCGAGGGCGACCAGTGGCTGGACTCCGACGCGGTGTTCGCGGTGCGCCAGTCGCTGGTGGCGCCGTGGACGCAGCAGGCCAATGGGCGCTGGCTGCTCGACTTCGACTTCGTGCTGAACCCGCTGAAACCGCTTGACCCGCTGAAGCAGCCGGCAGCGCAACCCGCCTGACCCGAAGAGAACAGCAAGGAGACAACGCCCATGACCGACACCCTGCAGCAGGAGCTGCTGATCCGCCAGATGATCGAGCGCTGGGCCGTGTGGCGCGACGCCGGCGACTGGGAGCGCTTCGCCACCGTGTGGCACCCCGACGGCGTGATGATGGCCACCTGGTTCCAGGGCCCATACACCGAGTTCATCCGCGTCACGCAGGAGGGCTGGGCCAAGGGCGTGAGCATCCTGCACTTCCTGGGCGGCTCGGCCATCGAGGTGGCGGGCGAGCGCGCCATCGCGCAGACCAAGATGACCATCTCGCAGCGCGGCATGGTCGAGGGCGTGCTGTGCGACGTGGTGTGCACCGGCCGCTTCTACGACTTCGTGGAAAAGCACGGCGGCGAGTGGAAGCTGCTGCACCGCCAGCCGATCTACGAGAAGGACCGCATCGACCCGGTGGACCCGGCCGCCACGGTGCGGCTCGACGCCGACGTGCTGGCCGGCCTGCCCGAGGGCTACCGCCACCTCACCTACATCCAGCAGCGCATCGGCTACACGGTGAAGCTCGACATGCCGATGCTCAAGGGCCCGGCGGTGGAGGCGCTGTACCGGCGCGGCGCGAGCTGGCTGGCCGGCGGCGCGCTCGAGCGCTGACGCACGCCAAGCGCAACTCACACCCAGGCACGTCACGCACGCCACGTCCTGTGTCCGATGGGCTCCAGCAGGGCCCGCCCCATCCTGCTACGCTCGCCAAGCCCGCCGCCCCGATGGGCTTTTTTTGCGTTGCGTTCCCCAGTTTCCAGCTTCTCCATGGCCTTTCCCCTCATCACCGACCCGCATTTCTACGCGGTCGCCATTCCCGCCGTGCTGCTGCTCGGCATCAGCAAGAGCGGCTTCGGCGCGGGCTTCGGTTCGCTCGCGGTGCCGATGATGGCGCTGGCCGTCACGGTGCCGCAGGCGGCCGCCATCCTCATGCCGCTGTTGCTGCTGATGGACGTGCTGGGCCTGGCGGCGTTCCGGCGCGACTTCGACCGCTCGCTGCTCAAGTTCCTGGTTCCCTTCGGCCTGCTGGGCACGGTGATCGGCACGCTGCTGTTCCGCATGCTGTCGGCGCACACGGTGGCGGGCATCGTGGGCGTGTTCACGCTGGTGTTCCTGGCGCAGCGCCTGCTGTTCCCGCCCAAGCCGAACGATCCGCTGCCCTCGCGCGGCGTGGGCGCGTTGCTGACCACGGTGTCGGGCTTCACCAGCTTCATCGCGCACGCGGGCGGCCCGCCGATCAACGCCTACGTGATTCCGCTGCGGCTCTCGCCGGTGGTGTTCACGGCCACCATGGCGTACTTCTTCTTCGTGGTGAACCTGAGCAAGTGGATTCCCTACGCATGGCTCGGGCTCATCGACCTGCGCACGCTGGCCACCTCGCTGGTGCTGATGCCGATCGCGCCCTTCGGCGTATGGGTCGGCATTCGCATCGCGCGGCGCATCGACGCGACATGGTTCTACCGCTTCGTGTACCTCGGGATGCTGCTCACCGGCCTGAAGCTCGTCTACGACGGCTTCCTGGCCTGAACACCTGCGCGCGCGGGCTCAGAACTCGACGATGCTCTTGAAGCCGCCGAAGATCATCCGCTTCGCATCGAAGGGCATGGTCTTCGGGTCCATCGACGCGATGCGCGGGTCGGCCATGACCTTGGCGTTCACCGTGTCGCGGTGCTTGCGCGACTTGTAGGTGATCCACGAGAAGGCCACGGTTTCGTCGGCCTTCTGCTTCACGCTCTGCGGAAACGAGGTGAGCTTGCCGGGCTTCACGTCGTCGGCGATGCACTCCACGTACTCAAGCGCGCCGTACTCCATCCACACCTTGCCGGCCTTGCGCGCCAGCTTGCGGTAGGCCTCGACGTTGGCGGTGGGAACGGCGACGATGAATCCGTCTACATAGCGGGCCATGGTGTTTCTCCTGAACAAAGAGTGGAAACGTTGGAGGAAGAAAAGCGGCATCTGCATGGCTTGCATGGCTTGCGTGGGTCGCATGACGCGGTGCTCATGACGCCGCCGTTTCGCGGGAGGTGGCCGCGTCGCTGCCGTGCTGCATCTGGCCCGGCATGGCCGAGCGAAGCAGCAAGGCCCCGATCAACCCCGCCGCCGCCGCGAACACGGCGCCCACGAGAAACGCCAGGTTGTAGCCCCCGGTGAGCGCCAGCGGCAGCTGCGCGCCGGCGGCGTCCATCGACGCGGTGCGCGCCGCCGCGGCGCTGGCCAGCACGGCCAGGCCCAGCGCGCCGCCCATCATGAAGGCGGTGTTGACCACGCCCGAGGCCAGGCCCGAGTCGCTCGGGCTCACCTCGCTCATGGCGGCCAGCAGCACCGGGTTGAAGGCCATGCCCGCGCCCAGGCCGAGCAGCATCATGCCGGGCAGCACGTCGACCACGAAGCTGCCGTTGACCGGCGCGCGCGCGAACAGCGCCAGCCCGATGGCCGCCAGCCACAACCCCGCGGCCAGCGGCTTGCGGATGCCGAAGCGCATCACGATCCTGGCGGACAGGCCCAGCGAGAACACCGCCATGATGATGTTCGCCGGCAGGAAGGCCAGGCCGATCTGCATGGGCGTGTAGTTGAGCACCAGCTGCATGTACAGCGCCGAGATGAAGAACCACGCGAACATGGCGGCGGCCCACAGCACGCCCACCACGTTGGCCACCGACACGCTGCGCAGCCTGAACAGGCCCAGCGGCATCAGCGGATGGCGCACCCGCGACTCGATGGCGATGAACGCCGCCAGCAGCACCACCGCCGCGCCGAGCAGCCCGAGCGTCTGCGCGGAGGCCCAGCCGGCCTCGTTGCCGTTGACCACGCCGTACACCGCGAGCATGAGCGACAGCGTGACCGTGACGGCGCCGGCCACGTCCAGCTTCTCGCCGTGCGCATGGCCGCGCGCGCCGGGCAGCAGCGCCACGCACAGCGCGTACACCGCCACGCCGATGGGCAGGTTCACCAGGAAGATCCAGTGCCAGCTCAGCGTGCTCGTCAGCAGGCCGCCCAGCAGCACGCCGATGCTGCCGCCGCCCGCGCACACGAAGCCGTACACGCCCATGGCCTTGGCGCGGTCGGCCGGCTCGGTGAACAGGTTCATGATGAGCGAGAGCGACACGGCCGACACCACCGCGCCGCCCAGGCCCTGCACCGCGCGCGCGGCCACCAGCAGGCCCTGCGAGGTCGACACGCCGCACGCCAGCGACGCCAGCGTGAACAGCACCAGCCCCGCGAGGAACACGCGGCGGTGGCCGTACAGGTCGCCCAGCCGCCCGCCCAGCAGCAGGAAGCCGCCGAAGGTGAGCATGTAGGCGTTCACCACCCACACCAGCGAGGTTTCGCTGAAGCCCAGGTCGGTGCGGATGGAGGGCAGCGCCACGTTCACGATGGTGGTGTCGAGCACGATCATCAGCACGCCCAGGCACAGCACCATCAGGGCGAGCCAGCGCTTGCGGTTGTCGAGCGGGCCGGCCGTCGCGGTCATCGCCGTCACAGCAGGGGCTTGCCGCCGTTGACGAGCCACGGCGTGCCGAAGCGGTCGGTGACCATGCCGAAGGCCTCGACCCAGAAGGTCTTGTCGTACGGCATGCCGACCTTGCCGCCTTCGGCGAGGGCGTCGAACACGCGCCGGCCCTCGGCCACGGTGTCCAGCGTGAGCGCCACGCCGAAGCCCTTCATGCCCTCGTAGGGCTGGCCGGGCATGCTGTCGGAGGCCATGAGCAGGCCGCCGCCGTAGGCCAGCGCGGCATGCATGATGCGGCTGGCCGCGCCGGGCGGAAACTGCTCCGCGCCGGGCGCCTCGCCCATGGTCATCATCATCTGCAGGGTGCCGCCGAGCGTCTTCTCGTAGAAGCGCATGGCCTCGGCGGCGTTGCCGTCGAACGTGAGGTAGGCGTTGATGGGGGACATGAGTTTTTCCTTGCTTACTTTTCGGTGGCGGTCTTCAGATTGGCGAGGCCTGCTTCGAAGTCCTTGCCGATCATCTGGTCCATGTTGAAGAAGATGCCCATGAGCTTGGCGATGTACGGGCTCTCGCCCTGCATCGACCAGGTCACCTGGGTGGCATTGCCTTGCGGCTGCAGCGTGAACTCCGCGAGGTTGTGGCCTTCGATGGGCTTGGTGAAGTCGAGGTTGATGCCCACCTTCGACGCGGGCACAGACTCGATGATTTCCATGCGCCCCGCGCCCGCCTTGCCGTCGCTCTCCCAGGCATAGGTGGCGCCCTTGCCGCTGGCGGCGCCGCCGAAGCTGCGCTTCATGGCGGGGTCCAGCTTTTCGTAGGGCGACCACGTGCCCCAGCGGTGGAAGTCGTCGATCAGCGCAAAGATCTTCTCGGCCGGCGCGTCGATGCGCGCGGTGCGCTCCACGCGAAAGGTGCCGGGCCGGGTGGCCGCGAAGATCAGCAGCGCGGCGATTGCGGCGACGATGACGAGGGCGATGGTCTTGAGCATGGAAGGCGTCTCTGGCGAAGGGTGTGGATGACGTGCAGGTGATGGGTCGACCGGGTCAGCTTGCCTGGTGCACCACCAGCAGCCAGCTCACGCCGAAGCGGTCGTTCAGCATGCCGAAGCTGGAGGTGAAGAAGGTGGGGATCAGCGGCTGCATCACCTGGCCGCCGTCGGCCAGCGCGTCGAACCACTGGCGGGCCTCGGCGTCGGTGCTGGCGGTCAGGGCGAGCATCACGCCCTTGAACTCGGCCTGGCCGGAGCAGCGGCCGTCGGAGGCCATGAGCTCGGTTTCGCCGATGCGCACCACGGCGTGCATCACCTTGTCGCCGCTGGGGGTGGCGCCGCCGCAGCTGGCGTCGGCGTTGTCCGAGGGGGCGCCCGAGGTGGCACTCGCTGGGGCCTCGCTGTAGCGCATCAGCTGCACGACCTCGGCGCCTAGCGCCTTCTTGTAGAAGCCGAGCGCTTCGTCGCAGCGGCCTTCGAACGAGAGATACGACTGGACTTTCATGGCAACTCCTTGGGTTTCGAGGATGGGTGTGTTGCAGGCCCCGGTGTCTGGTTCCGCAAACGATCTGATTAAGTTGTGTACACCGTCCACAAAGAATAGCAGGGATAATGGACAGTGTCCACATGGAAATCAGATGAAGCTCAACAACGTCCCAGAAAGCCTGCCGCCCGCTCGCAGCACCTACCGCCACGGTGACCTGCGCAGGGCCTTGCTGGACGCGGGCATCGAGCTGGCGCGCGACGGCGGCCCCGACGCCGTGGTGCTGCGCGAAGCCACGCGGCGCGTGGGCGTGGTGCCGAACGCGGCGTACCGCCACTTCGGCAGCCGGCAGGAACTGCTGCTGGCCGTGCGCGCGGAGGCGCTGGCCGCCGCGGCGGGCGCCATGGAAAAGGAACTGGCCGTGCTCCCCTGCGACCAGCCCCCCGCCGACTTCGCGCGTGCGCAGGTGCGCGCCATCGGCACCGCCTACCTGGGCTTCGCGCAGGCCGAGCCCGGCCTGTTCCGCACGGCGTTCGTGATCTCCGACGAGGGCCGCGGCGAGCTGGGCCCGGCCAAGGCCGGCGCGAGCGGGCTCGACCCCTTCGAGCTGCTGGGCAAGGCCATCGACCGCCTGGTGGACGCCGGCGTGCTCGACCCGGCGCGGCGGCCCAATGCCGAATACCTCGCGTGGTCGGCGGTGCACGGGCTGGCGCTGCTCATCATCGACGGGCCGTTGCGCGGCACCGATGCGCGGGCGATCCACGCGCTGGGCCAGCAGCTGATCGACATGGTCGAGCGCGGGCTGTAAGGCTGTCGGGCTGCGGGGCGGCAGGGCTCCAGCCGCCGCGCCAGCAGCTACAGATAGATCTTCTGCAGCAGCTTGATCAGCGTCTCGCGCTCGCGGGCGCTGAGCTTGGCGCTGGCATCGGCCTCGAGCTGCACCACGGCCTGCTCGGCCTCGCGAATCAGCGTTTCGCCGTCCGGCGTCAGGTGCAGGCCCACCGCGCGGCCGTCGTGCGGATGCGGCCGGCGCTCGATGAGGCCGCGGCTGTCCAGCGTGGCCACCAGGCTCACCAGGTTCGGCGGAAGTATGTCCAGCGCATTGCACAGCTGGCGCGAGGTGGCGCCGGGGTTGTGCGCGAGCAGGGAGAGCACCGAGAAGTCGATCTGCTTCAGGCCGTAGGGCGCCATGCGCTCGGCGAAGAAGGCACTCACGATGAGCCATGCGCGGCGCGCGTTGTAGCCGACCAGCGCTTCGAGCATGCGTGCGTCGAGCCGGTCGGGCTTGCCTTGCGAGGCCATGTTCAGTTCGCTTTTCGCGGCCACGGATTTCGGGGAAGACGCCATGGCACGAGCGTAACCGCCCGGCCCGGCCGCGACGGTGCCCGTTGGTTACCGCGCGACACCCGCACGCTCCCCGCCCTGCGCCGAGTGCGTGAGCGCCACGGTCTCGCAGGCCTTCTTGACGATGCCCAGCCGCATCTCGAATTCGGGCAGCACCCAGCGCCGAAAGGCGGCGGCCGCGCGGGCCTTGCCCGCATCCTGCGGCGCCGCCACTTCGATGCGTGCCCAGGCCCAGGCCATCATCGTGAGCATCGTCACGCGCAGGTAGTCGTCGGCCACCTCGTGCGGCAGCACCGGGTTGGCATGCGCGGCCATTGCCACGGTCGTGCCCAGGTAGCGCAGCTGCGCGAGCCGGCGCTGTACGTCGGCATCGGCCTCGCGCGAGGCGTCGAGCGTGTCGCGCAACTCCAGCAGCACGGCCGACATGCCGGCGCCGCCGTCGGGCAGCACCTTGCGCACCAGCAGGTCGATGGCCTGGATCTCGTTGGTGCCCTCGTAGATCATGGTCACGCGCGCGTCGCGCACGATCTGCTCGATGCCCCATTCACGCACGTAGCCGTGGCCGCCGAACACCTGCAGGCATTCGCTCGCGCCCTGAAAGGCCTGCTGCGTGCACGCCGCCTTCAGCACCGGCGTGACGAAAGAGCACCAGCGCTGCGCGCGTTCGCGCGCCTTGGGGTCGGCGTCGTGCGCGGCCACGTCGAGCATCAGCGCGCTGCGGTAGGCCAGCGTGCGCGCGCCGTCGATCCAGGCGCGCTGCGTGTCGAGAATGCGGCGCACCGCCGGGTGCTCGGCGATCAGGTCCGCGCTTTCGCTGCCGCGGCTCGCGGGCACCGGGCCGGGCGCGCGCATCTGGCGGCGCTCGGCCGCATAAGCGTCGGCCTTCTGCCAGGCCGCGTCGAGCAGGCCGATGCCCTGCAGCGCCACGTGCAGGCGGGCCGAATTCATCATCACGAACATCGCGGCCAGCCCACGGCCGGGCTCGCCCACCAGCCAGCCGGTGGCGTCGTCGAAGCGCATCGTGCAGGTGGGGCTGCCGTGCAGGCCCATCTTTTCCTCGATGCGCTCGCAGTGCACCGCGTTGCGCATGCCGTCGGGCAGCAGCTTGGGCACCAGCGCCAGCGACAGGCCCTTGGGGCCCGCCGGTGCATCGGGCAACCGGCACAGCACCAGGTGCACGATGTTCGGCGTCAGGTCGTGTTCGCCGCCGGAGATGAAGATCTTGCCGCCGGTCACGCGCAGGCTGCCATCCGCCTTCTCTTCGTGGGGCACAGCGCGCGTGCGCACCTGGCCCAGGTCGCTGCCCGCATGCGCTTCCGTCAGGCACATGGTCGCGAGCCATTCGCCGGTCGCGATTTTCGACAGGTAGCGCTGCTTCAGCGCATCGCTGCCGTGGTGCTTCAGGCAGGCATAGGCGCCGTGCAGCAGGCCGGGCGCCATCGTGAGGCCGTGGTTGGCGGCTGCCAGCCATTCGTACAGCACGGCCTCGAGCACCGCGGGCAGGCCCTGGCCGCCGTCTTCGGTGGCGGCGGACAGCGCGGGCCAGCCGCCGTCGACAAAGGCCTGGTAGGCCTCGCGAAAGCCCGGCGGCGACACCACCTCGCCGGCGGCGAAGCGGCAGCCGGTTTCATCGCCGGCGCGGTTGAGGGGCGCCACCACCTCGCCGACGAAGCGGCCGGCCTCGTCGAGCACCTGCGACTGCAGCGCCTCGTCGACCTCGGCGAAGGGCGCGAGCGCGCGCAGGCGGGCCGGTGCGTCGAGCACGGCGTTCAGCAGGAAGCGGATGTCGTCGGGGCGGGGCTGGTAGTCCATCGGGGGCTCGGGTTCGGAATTCAGGGGGCCTTGCACGCGAAGCTGCTCGCGCGCTCGGTGTCGCCGCCGGTGTAGGTGGCGACTTGCGGGTAGGGGCACAGCGGCCGCGTGCGCTGGGCGGACCAGTTCGAAGGCACCTCGGCGTTCGGCACCGGCGTGCCCGCGCCGCGCGCGGCGGCAACGACCGATGCGGGCGCCTTGCCCTGTTCGACCCAGTCGACCAGCGCGCCCAGCATGTCGAACTGGTCGGTGGCCGGGCCGCCCGCGCAGTGGTTCATGCCGGGCACGGGAAAGTAGCGCGCGAACGAAGAGGCGTCGCCGCCGTTGGCCGCCTGCACGCGCTCGTACCAGGCGGCCGTGTCGTCCGACGAGAACACCGGGTCGCTGGTGCCGTGGTAGACGATCATGCGGCCGCCCCGGTCGCGCAGCGCGCCGAGCTGGGCTGCGTCCGGCGGCGTCATGAACGACAGCGCCGATTCGCGGAACACGCCGTCGGTGGCCGCGATGCGCGGCGCGTCGCGGTCCATGTCGAAGCCCAGCGCAAAGGGCAGGCCCTGCGGCCGGTCGGCCAGCGGCGGTGTGCTGAAGATGAAGGCCACGGCGCCCGCGTCGCGCGTGGGCGGGCTCGCGAACTTCCACTCGCGCCAGTTGGCGCCGCTCACGCCCGCGTCGAACGGAAAGCTGCTGTACAGCGGCTGGCCCGCGCTGTTGCGCGCGCCCTTGAACACGTCGGAGAGCGCCTGCTTCTGTGGCGCGCTCAGGCACTGGCCGTCGCGCGCATTCGTCGCGCCGGCGGCGCAGGTGGGCACGGCGGTCTGGATGTCGAAGCGCGTCCTGCAGGCCTGCAGGTCCGACACGATGCCGTCGGCCAGGCCGTCGAGCGCGTCGCAGCGCTGCAGCACCTTGTCGGCCACCAGCTTCATCTCGGCCGGGGTGAAGGCACTCTGCAGGTCGGGCTGGCCCTGCGGCGTTCTCGCGCTGGCGACGGCCGCGTACCGCTGCGCGCCATACAGCTGCGCCACCGCCGCCTTCGGCAGGTTGAAGCCCGGGTCGCCCGCGAGGATGCCGTCGTACTGGCCGGCCGAGCGCACCGCGGCCACCATCGCATGCCGCCCGCCGTTGGAGCAGCCGCCAAAGTAGGAGCGGTCGGGCTCGCGCCCGTAGGCCTTGGCGATGAGGTTCTTCGCCATAGGCGTGAGCTGCGCGACCGCGTTGTAGCCGTAGTCGAGCCGCGCCTGCGGGTCCAGCCCGAAGCGTGGGCCCATGGCGCCGGCATGGCCCGCGTCGGAACTGATGACGGCGAAGCCCATCTGCAGCGCGCTGCTGCGCGGGCCCCCGCCGCCGATGCCGCCGAGCGCGGGCAGCACCACGCCGTCGAGCCCGCCGTTGGCCTGGTAGAAGAAGCGCCCGTTCCATGCGGCGGGCAGCCGCATCTCGAAGCCGATGGCGTAGCGCTGGCCGTCGACAGGGCTCGTGCGTTCGTTCATGCGGCCCTGCACCAGGCAGTGCGCGGGCGCGGCCATGGCCACGCCGCCGACCGTGACGTTGCCCGCCGGCACGTCGGTGACCGACGTGTAGACCGTGCCCGACAACGCGGCGCGCGCCGCCAGGTCGGTGCAGGCCTGCAGCGTGCCGGGGCGCGCGGCGGTCAGCGGCGCATGCGTTGCCGGTGCTCGGCCCGCACACGCCGCGAGCAAGGCGGCAACGCCGAGCGCGCTCGCGCACAGGCCGATGTGAAAGTGGCGCGGTCGTGTCATGTCGTCTCCTTGCCGCGGCGGACGCGGCGTGCTTGTCGGTTCGCCGCTTCGCGCAGGTTCAGGCGGCCTTGCGCGCCGCACCCAGGTAGGTGTCGATCACGCGCGAATCCACCGCCAGCTTGCTGGCCTCGCCCTCGAGGCTCACGCTGCCCATCTCGAGCACGTAGCCGTGGTCGGCCACCTCGAGCGCGGCGCGCGCGTTCTGTTCCACCAGCAGGATCGTCACGCCCGTGGCGCGCAGCGCATCGACCGTGCGAAAAATCTCCTGCACCACCAGCGGCGCCAGGCCCAGGCTGGGCTCGTCGAGCATCAGCAGCGTGGGGCGCGACATCAGCGCGCGGCCCACCGCCAGCATCTGCCGCTCCCCGCCCGAGAGCGTGCCGGCCAGCTGCGCGCGGCGCTCCTTCAGGCGTGGAAACAGCGTGTAGACCTCGTCGATGCGGTCTCGCCACTGCTTGTTGCGCAGGCGCACCTGGCGGAAGGCGCCGAGCACCAGGTTGTCTTCCACCGGCATCGTGCCGAACAGCTCGCGCTTCTCGGGCACCAGCGCAATGCCGAGCATCACGCGTTCTTCCAGCGACAGCGCCGAGATGGGCTGGCCCCTGAACTCGATCACGCCCCTGGAAGGCAGCACGCCCATCAGCGCGTTCAGCAGGGTCGACTTGCCGGCCCCGTTCGGCCCGATCACCGTCACCACGCTGCCCTGGCCGGCCTGCAGGTCGATGCCGTGCAGCACTTCGGCGCGGCCGTAGCCGGCGTGCAGGTCGCGAATGCGGAGCAAGGGGGTGTTGCTGCTCGTCATGTCAGTGCTCCGTGCCCAGGTACGCGGCGCGCACCTTGTCGCTGCCCTGCACTTCGGAGGGCGTGCCCTCCATCAGGTGCGTGCCGAATTCCATCACCACGATGTGGTCGCAGATGTCCATCACCAGGCCCATGTCGTGTTCCACCAGCAGGATGCTCATGCCCTCGCCGCGCAGCTGCCGCAGCACCTTGCCCAGCGCTTCTTTTTCCTTGTGGCGCAGGCCGGCCGCGGGCTCGTCGAGCAGCAGCAGGGCCGGGTCGGCGCACAGGGCGCGCGCAATCTCCAGCAGGCGCTGCTGGCCCATGGCCAGGTTGCCCGCGAGCTCGTGCAGGTGCTCGCCCATGCCCACGCGCTGCAGCTGGCGCTCGGCCTCGCGGAACAGCGCGCGCTCCTCGGCGCGGTCGATGCGCAGCATGGCCGCGATGGCGCCCTTGCGCCCGCGCAGGTGCGCGCCCAGCGCCACGTTTTCCAGCACCGTCATGTCGGCCACCATCTTCACGTGCTGGAAGGTGCGCGACACGCCGCGCTGCGCGATCTGCCGCGCGCCCAGCCCGCCGATGGCCTCGCCCCGGAAGCGCACCGCGCCGCTCGTGAGGCCGAGCACGCCGGTCACCAGGTTGAAGGTGGTCGACTTGCCCGCGCCGTTCGGCCCGATGAGGCCGACGATCTGCCCGGCGCGGGTCTGAAAGCTGATGTCGTTCACCGCCACCAGTCCGCCGAAGGTCTTGCGGATGGCCTGCACGTCGAGCACCACCTCGCCGGCCGCGGGCCTGGCGCGCGCGGGCAGGTCCCTGGCGCCTTGCCAGTCGACGCTGCGGCGCGGGCGCGGCAGGCGCCGGTCGACAAAGGCCCAGAGCCCGTCGGGCAGGTACTTGAGCACCAGCACGATCATGATGCCGAACACGATCAGCTCATAGCTGCCGGCCGTGCCGATGAGCTTGGGCAGCAGCACCTGCAGCTGGTCTTCCAGCAGCTTGACGATGCCCGCGCCGGCGATGGCGCCCCACACGTGGGCCGCGCCGCCGAGCACCACCATGAAGAGGTACTCGATGCCCATCTTCAGCCCGAAGGGCGAGGGGTTCACCGTGCGCTGGAAGTGCGCGAACAGCCACCCCGAGATGGAGGCCAGCATGGCCGCGAGCACGAAGATGCCGATCTTGAAGCGCAGCGTGTTCACGCCCATGGCCTCGGCCATCTGCGAGCCGCCGGCCAGCGAGCGGATGGCGCGGCCGCTGCGCGAGTCGAGCAGGCGAATCACCGCGAAGGCCGCAAGAATCGCGAACAGCCAGACCACGCCGTAGAACAGCCGCTGTTGTCCGAACTCGAAGCCGAACAGCGACAGACCCTTCACGCCCAGGATGCCGTCGTACTTGCCGAGCGCGTCGAGGTTGCCCATGAGGTAGTACAGCGACAGCGCCCATGCGATGGTCGCCAGCGGCAGGTAGTGGCCCGACATGCGCAGCGTGATCGCGCCGATGATCGCCGCGCTCAGGCCGGTCAACGCCAGCCCGATGAACAGCGTGACCCACGGCGACAGCCCGGTGTTCACCGTGAGGTAGGCGGTGGTGTACGCCCCGATGCCCACGAACGCGGCCTGCCCGAAGGAGGTGAGCCCGCCTACGCCGGTGAGCAGCACCAGGCCGAGCACGGGCAGCGTGTAGATGCCGATGTAGTTGAGCTGGATGATCCAGAAGTCGGGCAGCGGCAGGAAGGGCAGGGCTGCCAGCACCAGGATCAGCGCGAGCGGGCCCCAGGTGCGCAGCGCGCTCTTGTCGGGCGCCTGTGTCTGGGTCGGGTTGAGTAGCGCTTCCATGTCAATGCTCCTCGTCCGAATGCCCGCTGGTCAGCGAACGCCACAGCAGCACCGGCAGGATGATGGTGAACACGATCACTTCCTTGAACGAGCTCGCCCAGAAAGAGCCGAAGGCCTCGATGACGCCCACGGCCAAGGCACCCAGCAACGCGCCGGGGTAGCTGGCCAGGCCGCCGATGACGCCGGCCACGAAACCTTTCAGCCCGATGAGAAAGCCCGAGTCGTAGAAGATCGTGGTCGTCGGCCCGATCAGCAGGCCCGACAACGCACCGATGAGCGCGGCCATGGCGAAGGTGAGCTGGCCCGCGGCCTGCGTGGAAATGCCCATGAGCCGCGCGCCCAGCCGGTTCACCGCCGTCGCGCGCAACGCCTTGCCGTACAGGCTGCGCTCGAAGAAAAGGTACAGCAGCACGATCAGCGCCGCCGACATCGCGAAGATGATCAGCGCCTGCCCGCTCACGTTCAGCGGCCCGAGCGCCATGCGCTCGTCCCAGAACGGCGGGTTGCGAAAACCTTCCGCGCCGAAGAACAGCAGGCCCAGCCCCGTCATCGCGAAGTGCACGCCCACCGAGACGATCAACAGCACCAGCGAGCTCGCGCCCGCCAGCGACTGGTAGGCCACGCGGTACACCAGCGGCCCGAAGGCCGTGACGATGAACACCGTGAGCAGCGCCTGCACGCCGATGGGCAGGTTGCGCGGGCCGGCCCACGCCGACACCGCGCAGATGACGGCCGGCAGCGCGAAGGTGCGCAGCGCCGCCTTCAGCCCGCTGGCCGCGCTGCCGCTGTGGCGCCAGGTGGTCGCCAGGTCCATCAGCGCGGCGACGCCGGCGAGTATCAGCAGCAGCCACACCGTGCCCGGCGTCTTGCCGGTCTGGAAGATCGCCAGCGTCAGCGCGCCGTACGCCACGAATTCGCCCTGCGGAATGAAGATGACGCGGGTCACCGTGAAGACCAGCACGATGCCCATGCCCAGCAGGGCATAGATCGCGCCGTTGGTGAGTCCGTCCAGCGTCAGGATGCTGGCGATCGAGAAGTCCATGGCGTGGGGTGCAGGCTGTGCGAAAAGGTCTGGAAAAGGATTACTGCTCGACCTTGAACGCGCCGTTCACCACCTTGAGCATCACGCCGGTCTCGGTCGTGTAGCCCCAGTGGTCCTGCGCCGTCCAGTTGAGCACGCCGTGCGCGAGCACCGTGCGGCCCATGCCTTCGAGCGCGTCGCGCAGCGCGGCGCGGAACTCCGGCGTGCCGGGCTTGGCCTTCTTCAGCGCGACCGGCACGGCCTTCTCGAGCACTGTAAGCGCGTCGGCCGCGTGGCCGGCGAACTGGTTGCGCGAGCCGGGGCCGTAGGCCTTCTCGTAGCCCTGCACGAAGGCCACGGCCGCGGCCTTCGAGGGGTGGCTGTCGGGCAGCTGCTCGGCCACCGTGGCGGGGCCCGACACCACGAAGGTGCCTTCGGCGTCCTTGCCGGCGGTGCGCATCAGGTCTTGCGTGGCGGCGGCGTGCGTCTGGTAGACCTTGCCCTTGAAGCCGCGCTCCATCACCGCCTTCTGCGGCATGCCGGCACCGCTGCCCGAGGCCACGATCAGGATCGCATCGGGGTTGGCGGACGTGAGCTTCAGCACCTGGCCGGTCACGCTGGTGTCGGCGCGCGCGAAGCGCTCGGTGGCGACGATCTTGATGCCGTTCTTGGCGGCCTCGGCCGTCAGCGCCTTCAGCCACAGCTCGCCGTAGGCGTCGGTGTAGCCGAGGAAGCCGACGGTCTTCACGTTCTGCTTCTTCATGTGCGCGACCACGGCGTAGGCCATGACGTCGTTCGACTGCGGCAGGCGGAAGAACCACTTGTCCTTGCCCGGCGGCAGGCCGGCCGGCGCGGTCGACAGCTGCGGCGTGCCGGCTTCGGCCGTCACGTCGGCCATGGGAATGGCGACCGGCGTGGCGCTGGAGCCGACGATGACGTCGGCCTTGTCCTCGGTGACCAGGCGCTGCGCGTCCTTCACGCCCGTGGTCGGGTCGGTGGCGTCGTCGAGCACCACCACCTTGAGCGTTTCGCCGGCGATGGTCTTGGGCCAGATGGCGATGCCGTTCTTCACCGGAATGCCCAGGCCCGAGGCGGGGCCGGTGAGCGGCTGCACCACGCCGATGGTGATGTCGGCGTGGGCCAAGCCGATGCCCATGCCCATGAGCGCCAGCACGGCGGCGAGGGTGGTCTTCTTGAAGGTCATCGATGTCTCCTGGTATGTCTTTGCAAAACTGGAACGCGAGAACGCTGTAACTCTGGAACGCGGAACGAAAAAAAGACGGGGGCTCAGCGCGGCGCCATGCGCAGCGCGCCGTCGAGCCGGATCACCTCGCCGTTGAGGTGGCCGTTGGTGACCACGTGGCAGGCCAGCTCGGCGAACTCCGACGGCTTGCCCAGGCGCGGCGGAAACGGAATGGACGCGGCCAGCGAGTGCTGCACCGGCTCGGGCAGCTCCAGCAGCAGCGGCGTGGCGAACAGGCCCGGCGCCACGGTGCACACGCGGATGGCGTGCTGCGCCAGGTCGCGCGCCATCGGCAGCGTCATGCCCACCAGCCCGCCCTTGGAGGCGCTGTAGGCCTGCTGGCCCACCTGGCCGTCGAAGGCGGCGACCGAGGCGGTGAAGAGCATCACGCCCCTTTCACCTTTTTCATCGCCGCTGTCGAGCGTCGCGAGCTTCGCGCAGCGCGCGGCGAACAGGCGCGCCATGTTGTAGCCGCCGACCAGGTTGATGTTGACCACGCGCACGAAGTCTTCCAGCGGCGCGGGGTTGCCGTCCTTGCCGACGATGCGCTTGGCGCTGCCGATGCCGGCCACGTTCATCAGGATGCGCGCGGGGCCGTGCGCGGCCTCGGCCTTGTCGAGCGCGGCGTTCACGCTGTCGGTGTCGGTGATGTTGCAGACGCAGGCCACGGCGCGGCCCTTGCCGAATTCTTCGTCGATTTCCGCGGCCACTTTCTCGGCGAGCGCGGCGTTGCGGTCGAGCACGGCCACCTTGGCGCCCAGCCGCGCGAGTTCGCGCGCGGTGGCTTCGCCCAGGCCCGATGCGCCGCCGGTGACGAGGGCGGCTTGTCCTTCGATCTTCATGTGTGTGGTCTCCTGGAAGCGTGAGCGTGGATCAGCGGGGTACGAGGGTGAAAGGCAGCGTGCCGGCATGCATCGCATCGGCCAGCGCGGCGCGGTGCTTGAGCACGGCGCGCTGGTTGATGGAGCCCTTGTCGGTCACTTCGCCCTTGTCGATGGACGGCGGCTCGGCCATCAGGTGCAGCCGCGCGACGCGGTTGGCGCTGCCGGTGCCGCTGGCCGACAGCTCGTCGGCCACCTGCTGGAAGTGCGCCTGCACCGGCGCGCTCTCGAGCACCTGCTGCATCGTGGCGTCGGCACCGAGGCCCGCGAGCTGGCGCACCTTCTGCGTGGGGAAGACCAGCGCGCCGACTTCCTTCAGGTTGATGCCGGTGAGCACCGCGTCCTGCACATAGGGCGAGCCGGCCGCGATGATCTTCGCGCGCAGCGGGCCCACGCTCACGAAAGTGCCGGTGGCGAGCTTGAAGTCTTCGGCGATGCGGCCGTCGAAGCGCAGGCCGCGGTGGATGTCGGCGTCGTCGATCCACTTCACGGCGTCGCCGGTGGAGAAGAAGCCCTCTTCGTCGAAGGCCTCGGCCGTGGCCTCGGGCGCGCGCCAGTAGCCGGGCGTGATGTTGGGGCCGCGGTAGCGCACCTCGGTCTTGCCGTCGACGTCGATCAGCTTCAGCTCGATGCCCGGCGCGGGCAGGCCCACGTCGCCGGACTTCACGTCGGGGCCGGTCACGTACAGCGCGAAGGGGCCCGACTCGGTCATGCCCAGGCCGGTGCCCATGACGATGCGCTCGCCCACCTCCGACTCCTGCGTCTTGTGCAGGCTGTCCCACACGGGCTGCGACAGCGCCGCGCCCGAGTAGAAGAACATCTTCACGCGCGACAGCAGGTTGCGCCGCAGCACGGCGTCGGTCTCCATGGCCTGCGCGATGGCCTCGAAGCCGGTGGGCACGTTGAAGTAGATGGTGGGCGCAATTTCGCGCAGGTTGCGCAGCGTCTCGGCCATGCCTGCGGGCGTGGGCTTGCCGTCGTCCACGTACAGCGTGCCGCCGTTGTCCAGCACGATGCCCACGTTGTGGTTGCCGCCGAAGGTGTGGTTCCAGGGCAGCCAGTCGACCAGCACCGGCGGCTCGTCGCCCAGCGCGGGAATCGACTGGCGCAGCTGCTGCTGGTTGGCGCACCACATGCGGTGCGTGTTGACCACGGCCTTGGGCATCTTGGTGGAGCCCGAGGTGAAAAGAAACTTGGTGATGGTGTCGGGGCCGGTGGCGCGCATGGCCTCGTCGATGGCGGGCGTGGCGGGCGTCGAGGCCAGCGCGTCGAACGCGGTGACGGCGCGGCCTTCGAGCGTGCCGTCTGCAAGCACGACCTCGGTGTCGGCCGGAACGACGGCGGCGATGGCGCGGGCGTAGCGCGCGGCGTCGCTCGCGAACACCAGGCCGGGCGTGAGCGTGTCCAGCACGTGGCGCAGCTTTTCGAAGTCCTGGCTCACGAGCGAGTAGGGCGGCGACACGGGGCAGTAGGGCACGCCCGCATACAGGCAGCCGAGCGCGAGCAGCGCGTGCTCGATGCCGTTCTCGCTGAGGATGGCCACGGGGCGCTCGGCGTCCAGGCCGCGCGCCAGCAGGGCCTGGCCGATGCCGCGCGCCTTGTGCAGCGCCTCGGCGTAGCTCACGCGGATCCATTCGCCGGTGCTGCCGTCGGCCAGCCGCTCGCGCCGGGCGATGAAGGTGCGCCCGGGGTCGATGTCGGCCCAGTGCTGCAGCCGGTCGGTCATGCGGTCGCGGTAGGGCGCCAGCGGGGTCTCGGCCTTCAGGTAGCGCGTGCCCGGCGCGCCTTCGCGCAGGGTGGCGCGCGTCACGCCGAAGGCCAGCGGGCGGTAGCGAATGGAGGCGTGAGCGGTTGTCATCCCTTGCTCACCTTGGCGCCGCGGCCTTCGAGAAAGTCGCGCACGCGCGCCTTGGCTTCGGGCGCGGCCTGCACGATGCCGGAGATGAGCGCCTCGGTGAAGAAGCCGTGGTCGGCCGACTGCTCGGCGATGCGCGGCAGCGCATGCATGAGGGCGTAGTTGGTCAGCGGCGCGTTGGTGGCGATGCGCTTGGCGAGTTCGAATGCCTTGTCGAAGGCGGTGCCCTCGTCGACCAGGTACTGCGCGAAGTTGGCGCGCTCGCCGTCCTCGGCGTTGTAGACGCGCCCGGTCATCATCATGTCGGTCATGCGCGCCACGCCGATGAGCTTGGGAATGCGCACCGAGCCGCCGCCGCCCACGAAGATGCCGCGCGAGCCTTCGGGCAGCGCATAGAAGGTGCTCTTGTCGGCGACGCGGATGTGGCAGGCGCTGGCCAGCTCCAGCCCGCCGCCGACCACCGCGCCGTGCAGCGCCGCCACCACCGGCACCGGGCCGTGCTGGACCAGGTCGAGCGCGGCGTGCCACATGCGCGAATGCTGCAGGCCCTGGCCGGCGTCGCGCTCCTTCAGCTCGCTCAGGTCGAGGCCGGCGCAGAAGTGCGGGCCTTCGCCGTCGAGCACCGCGGCGCGCACGGTGGAGGGCAGCGTCTCGAAGGTGTTGCGCAGCGCGAGGATCAGGCCGTCGGACAGCGCGTTGCGCTTGGCGCCGCGCGTCAGGCGAACGATGGCGACTTCGTCGCGGATGTCGATGTGAAGGTCTGGATTGGTCATGATGGTGCTTGGGGTTGCGTTGGATTATGGTTATGAGAAATAATCAATTCAAGGCACTTGAGGCCTGCATTCCCTAGGGACTTACCCGTACCGGAGACAACGACATGGACCACCAGAACCTGATCGCGATCGACATCCACACGCACGCCGAAGTGAGCTGCTGGAACCCGTTCGACAACTACGGCGAGGAGTACGACCGCGCCGCCGACAAGTACTTCGGCTCCAGCGGCCGGCCCACCATCGCGGAGAGCGTGGCGTACTACCGTGAACGCAAGATCGGGCTGGTGATGTTCATGGTCGACGCGGAGTCGAACATGGGCCGCCGCCGCATCCCCAACGAGGAGATCGCGGAGCACGCGCAGAAAAACGCCGACATGATGATTGCCTTTGCCAGCATCGATCCGCACAAGGGAAAGATGGGCGCTCGCGAGGCGCGCCGGCTCATCGAGCAGCACGGCGTGAAGGGCTTCAAGTTCCACCCCACGGTGCAGGGCTACCACCCGTACGACAGGATGGCCTGGCCCATCTACGAGGTGATTGCCGAGTACGGGTTGCCGGCCATCTTCCACACCGGCCACAGCGGCATCGGCTCGGGCATGCGCTGCGGCGGCGGCCTGCGCCTGGAGTACAGCAACCCGATGCACCTGGACGACGTGGCCATCGACTTTCCGGACATGCAGATCGTCATGGCCCACCCCAGCTTTCCCTGGCAGGACGAGGCGCTGAGCGTGGCCACGCACAAGCCCAACGTGTGGATCGACCTGTCGGGCTGGAGCCCGAAGTACTTTCCGAAGCAGCTGGTGCAGTACGCCAACACGCTGCTGAAGGACCGCATCCTGTTCGGCAGCGACTACCCGCTGATCACGCCCGACCGCTGGATGCGCGACTTCGAGGTGGCGGGCTTCAAGCCCGAGGTGATGCCGGGCATCCTGAAGGGCAACGCGGTGCGGCTGCTGGGGCTGGACAAGGCGGCTGTTCCTGCAGCACCGGCAGCACCGGCAGCACCGGCAGCTTGACCGGCTTCGGCTGCTTCAGCGGACCGAGCCGGCGCGGCGCGCCGGGTCGGCCGCGTCGTTCCAGTGCTGCTCCCACAGGGCGTCGCCGCGTTCCAGCGCGGCGCCCAGTTCCTTCTTGCGGCGCTGCGCCACGGCGGTGATCAGCGCGTTGCACACCGACAGCGCCGCCGTGTAGGAGTCGAACGGCGAGGCGCTCGAGGTGCGCACCAGCAGCAGGTGGTCGGCCGATGCGGCGGCGGGCGCGGTGGGCCCGTCGGTCATCACGATGACCTTCGCACCCTTCTCGCGAAAGTACTTCGCCGCGCGCACGATGGCCAGCGAATGGCGCCTGAAGGTGGGCGTGAGCAGCACGTCGTGCTCGTCGATCCACAGCAGCTGGTCTTCCAGCAGCAGCGGGCTGGCCGAGGTCATGGAGCGCACGTCGGGCAGGCACATGTTCAGGTGCAGCGCCAGGTGGTTGGCCAGCTGCGCGCCGTGGCGCTGGCCCAGCACGTGCACGCGCGCCTTGCGCTGCGTGAGCAGGCGCACCGCGCCCTCGAACGCGGCCACGTCGAGCGAGGCGAAGGTGGCGGCCAGGTTGTGCTGGTCGTGCAGCAGCGCGTTGTCCAGGCAGGTGCGAATGGAGGCGTCGTCGCCGATGACGGCGTCCGCGCGCGTGGCGGGCGAGGCCAGCAGCGCGGTCACTTCCTGGCGGGCTTCCATCTGCGCCTGCGCGAAGCTCTCGTAGCCCAGCTTGGCCAGCAGCCGCACCACGGTGGAGGCGCTGGTGCCCACGCTCCTTGCAAGGCTGGTGGCGGATTCGAGCAGCCCCTGCGGATGCTGCGCCTGCAGTTGCGCGATGAGGCGCTGCTCGCTCTTGGTGAGCTTCTTGCCGTAACCCGAGATGCGTTGGTTCAGATTCATGGTCGCGGGCATTCTGCATGCGAAGTCGTGTCACGGCCGATTTTGCAATGACTATTGCAAAATTGAAATGGTCTTGCAACAATGCGCGCACTTTCAATTGCCCTCCCGGGACCAGGACCGCCATGAACCCCACCTTCACCGTTCCCGCCCTGCGCCGACGCACGATGCTCGGCGCCGGCCTTGCCGCCCTGCTGCCGCTGGCCGCGCGCGCCGAGGCCTGGCCCGCGCGCCCGGTCACGCTGGTGGTGCCGTTCCCGGCCGGCGGCTCGGTGGACCTGATCGCGCGGCTGTACGCCGACCCGCTGTCGAAGGCGCTGGGCACGCCGGTGGTCATCGACAACCGCGCCGGCGCGGGCGGCTCCATTGCCAGCGCGCAGGTCTCGCGCGCCAAGCCCGACGGCTACACGCTGGTGGTGTCCTCGCAAAGCTCGCACCTGGCCAACCCGCTCACGCAGACCAACCCGGGCTACGACCCGATCAAGGACTTTGCGTCCATCAGCCAGCTGGCGCGCTCCATCAACGTGCTGCTGGTGAACCCGGCGGTGCCCGCGAAGACCTTCAAGGAGTTCGTGGCGCTGGTGAAGTCGCGCCCCGGCGAGCTCAACTTCTGCAGCGCCGGGCCGGGCAGCATGGGCCAGCTCAACGTGGAGCTGATGAAGTCGCAGCTGCAGCTCAACGCCACGCACGTGCCCTACCGCGGCGGCGGCCCGCTGGTGACGGCGCTGATCTCGAACGAAGTGCAGTTCGGCCTGGACAACCTCGCGCCCTTCCTGCCGCACATCCAGGCCGGCAAGCTGCGTGCGCTGGCGGTGGCGTCGCCCACGCGCGTGGCGGCGCTGCCCGACGTGCCCACCTTCGCCGAGCTGGGCTACCCGGTGCTGAACACCACCTCGTGGATCGGCCTGGCCGCGCCCGCGAAGACGCCGCCCGAGGTCATCGCCGCGCTGCACAAGGCGGTGCGCGCGGTGGCCGACCAGCCGGCCATGGCCGAAGCGCTGCTGTCGCGCGGCTCGCTGCCGCCCGAGGTGCAGTCGCCCGCGCAGTTCACGGCCATGATGTCGGAGCGACTGGTGGTGTACGGCGAGATGGTCAAGCGCGCGGGCATCCGTGGCGAGTGAATCGAATGAATTGAATGAATCGAATGAATCGAATGAATCGAATGAATCGAGCATGGCCATGACCGAATCGTCTTTCGCCCCCGACACCGCGCCGCTGGAGGTGCTCCCGCGCGACATCTCCGCCTACCGGCAAGGCAACACCGGCATCGACTACGTGCACCGCTTCGAGTCCGGCCGGCCCGGCCCGCACGTGCTGGTGAACGCGCTGACGCACGGCAACGAAATCTGCGGCATGGTCGCCGCCACGCACCTGCTGGACACCGGCGTGCGCCCGAAGGTGGGCACGCTCACGGTGAGCTTCGCGAACGTCGAGGCCTACGAGGCCTTCGACATCGAGCAACCCTACGAGAACCGCCAGCTGGTGCACAACCTCAACCGCATCTGGTCGCCCGCCATGCTCGACGGCACCGCGCAAAGCCCCGAGCTGCGCCGCGCGCGTGCGCTGCGGCCGGTGCTGGACGCGGCCGACTACGTGCTGGACATCCACTCGACGCGCGCGCCGGTGCAGCCCTTCTGGGTGTACCCGGAGTTCGAGCGCAACGCGGGGCTGGCGCTGGCCATCGGCAACCCGCTGGTGCACCTGGTGATGCCGGTGGGCGGCGCGCCCGGCACGGGGGTGACGGCGTACGGCCGCCACGGCCAGGCGGGCGTGGACGGCGGCGCGGTGGTGGTGGAGTGCGGCCAGCATTTCAGCCAGTCGGCGGCCGACCTGGCCACCGACGTGACGCTGCGCTTCCTGGCGCACCTGGGGCTGGTCGATGCGGCGCCGGGCGCCGCGGCCAAGCCGCCGGCGCGCCGCTTCCGGCTGCTGGAGGTGCACATGGTCAAGACCGAGGGCTTTGCCTTCGCGCGGCCGGTGCTCGGCTTCGAGACCTTCCAGAAGGGCGAGCTGATCGCCGTCGACGCGGGCGAGGAAATTCGCTCGCCCTGCGACGACTGCACCATCTTCATGCCCACGCGCGCGCCGCTGGTCGGGCGCGAGGGCGTGTACCTGACGGTGGCCGTTTAAGCGCGCGGGTGCCTCAGGGCACCTGCTGGGGCTGCTTGGGTGGTTGCGATGGCTGTGGCTGTCCAGTCTGCGACGGCTGTTCGCCGCTTTCACCTTCCGCCAGCTGGTCCCAGTCGAGCCCCGAGCGGCGCTGGCGCTCCTCGCGCTCGCGCGCCATCTGCTCCTCGAACTGCTGGCGGCCTTCCTTGTTGGCCGCGATGAGCTTGGCGCGGTCCTTGTAGTGCGGATAGATCTCGTCGGCGAGCTTCAGGTTGCGCTGGCGAAACCGCATGGCCGATTCGCGCGCCTCGTGCGCCGGCCAGTTCAGCGCCTCGAGCACCGAGCGCGCGCTGCGCAACGACGACTCGAACACCTCGCGCTCCACCTCCGTCACGCCGCGGTCGCGCAGCTGGAACAGGTGCGTCACGTTGCGTGCCCGCGCGATGATGCGGGCCTGCGGAAAGTTCTCCTTCACCAGGTCGACGATTTCCAGCGACTGCTCGATGTCGTCCACCGCCACCACGATGGCCTTGGCCGTGCCGGCGCCCGCGGTGCGCAGCAGGTCGAGCCGGGTGGCGTCGCCGTAGAACACCCGAAAGCCGAACTGGCGCAGGCCTTCGACGGTGTCGGCGTCGTGGTCGAGCACGGTCACGCGCAGGCCCTGCGACATCAGCACGCGCCCCACGATCTGGCCATAGCGCCCGAAGCCGCAGATGAGCACCTTGGCGTCCTGCTGTTCCGAGATTTCTTCCAGCTGCGGGCCGTTGTTGCGGCTGTAGCGCGGCAGCACGAACTTGTCGAGCAGCACCAGCAGCAGCGGCGACAGCAGCATCGACAGCGCCACGCCGCCGATCAGCAGCGAGGTGATCTCGGGCGGCAGCACGTCGGGGCCGGCGGCCTGGAACACCACGAAGGCGAATTCGCCGCCCTGCGCCAGCAGCAGCGTGAACACCGGGCGCTCCTGGTAGGCGATGCCCATGGCCTTGGCCAGCGTGTAGATCACCACCAGCTTGATGGCCATGAAGCCGACCACCAGCGCGGCCATGACCCAGGGGCTGGCAATGAGCACGCCGAAGTTGATCGACATGCCCACCGCGATGAAGAACAGCCCCAGCAGCAGGCCCTTGAAGGGCTCGATGTCGGTCTCCAGCTCGCGCCGGTATTCGCTTTCCGCCAGCAGCACGCCGGCCAGGAAGGCGCCCAGCGCCATCGACAGGCCCACCAGCTGCATCAGCGCGGCGATGGCCACCACCAGCAGCAGCGCAGCGGCGGTGAAGATCTCGGGCGTGTTGCTGCGCGCGATCCAGCGCAGCACGGGCCGCAACAGCAGCCGGCCGCCGAGGATGATGCCGCCGATCACGCCGATGATCTTGGCCGCCTCCAGCGCGCGGTCCAGCCCGCTGATGGCCTGCTCGGCCGCGGTGGCGCCCGCCAGCAGCGGCAGCAGCGCGAGGATGGGAATGGCGGCCACGTCCTGGAACAGCAGGATCGAGAAGCCGGCCTGGCCGCTGGGCGTCTTCAGCAGGTTGCGTTCGCCGAACACCTGCAGCGCGATGGCGGTGGACGACAGCGCCAGGCCCAGCGCCGCCACCAGCGCCACCCGCCATTCGGCGCCGACCGCGCAGCCGGCGGCGAACAGCACCGCGGCGCAGCTCAGCACCTGCGCCGCGCCCCAGCCGAAGATGGGCCGGCGCAGGTTCCACAGGCGCTTGGGTTCCAGCTCCAGGCCCACCAGGAACAGCATGAGCACCACGCCGAACTCGGCGAAGTGCAGCACGTCTTCCACGCTGGACACCAGCCCCAGCCCCCAGGGACCGATGGCGATGCCGGCCACGAGGTAGCCGATGATGGAGCCGAGCCCCAGGAACTTCGACAGCGGCACCACCAGCACGGCGGCGCCCAGGTAGATCAGGCTGCTGGTCAGCCAGGCGGGTGCGTGTTCCATGCTCAGGCCGCCTTGTTCTCTGCGGCTGCCGCGGCGGCGGCCGATGCTGCCGACACGGCCGCCAGGCCGCGCGTCATGGCGGCGTGGAAGGCGGTGCCGGCCATCTTGCCGATGTCGTCGTCCACCGGGCGGTCGCTCTCGGGCACGGGGCAGGCGACGCAGGCGTCGATCTCCTCGATCTCGGGCCAGTCGGGGTAGCTGCCCAGGCGCTGCGCGAAGGTTTCCACATGGGCGGCAACCTCGGCCTCGGTGGCGCTGCGCGCGCCGTGGAAGAGCAGCGGCGGCAGGAAGCGCATGCCGCACAGCGCGGCGGTCTGCTCGTAGGGCGGCAGGAAGGCGTCGAAGAAGTAGCGGTGGTAGTTCTGCGGGTGGTAGCTGGCCTCGGGGCTGCCGGTGGTGGCGACCAGCCACAGGTCCTTGCCCTGCAGCGCGTTGCCGCCCGGGCCGTAGGCCCAGCCGTAGGCGAGCACGTCGTCGACCCAGAGCTTCTGCAGCGCGGGCATCGAGTACCACTGGATCGGGTGCATCAGCACCACCAGGCTGGCGCGGGCGAGGCGGGCCTGCTCGGCCTCGACGTCGATGGCGAAGTCGGGGTAGCTGCCGTAGAGGTCGTTCACGTCGACGCCCGGCACCGAGCGCGCGGCGGCGAGCATGCGGCGGTTGACGCGGGAGTCGCGCCAGTGCGGGTGCGCGGCGAGCACGTAGACGCCGCGGCTTTCAGCGGCGGGGTTTCCCATGGATGTTGTTGTAGGCATCCCGCGAACATAGCGCAGACGCGGGGCGTCTGCCCGGCGAAAGCGATGTCATGGGCGTGTCAAAAGGATGCCGGAAGGTTGCCCGCAGGGGCCAGCCACTACCATGGAGCCCGTTCCCAGTTCTGGAGGAGAGCGCTATGCCGGTGGTTCTGGTCGCCAACCCCAAGGGTGGCGTAGGCAAGTCGACGATCGCGACGAACGTCGCGGGCTACTTCGCAAGCCGCGGCCACGCCGTGATGCTCGGCGACGTGGACCGCCAGCAGTCGTCGCGGCTCTGGCTGGGGCTGCGCCCGGCGCAGGCCCGGCCCATCGCCACCTGGGAAGCCTCGGGCGACAGCACCGTGGTGCGCCCGCCGCGCGGCACCACGCATGCGGTGCTCGACACGCCGGCCGGCCTGCACGGCTGGCGTTTCAAGGAGGTGCTGTCGCTGGCCGACCGGGTGATCGTGCCGCTGCAGCCCAGCATCTTCGACATCTACGCCACGCGCGACTTCCTCGACCGGCTGCTGGAAAGCCGCCGCGCCGAGAAGACGCGCATCGGCCTGGTCGGCATGCGCGTGAACGCGCGCACGCTGGCGGCCGACCGGCTGCACGAGTTCATCGCGGGGCTGGGCGTGCCGGTGATCGGCGAGCTGCGCGACACGCAAAACTACGTGCAGCTCGCGGCGCGCGGGCTCACCATGTTCGACATCGCGCCCGGCCGCGTGCAGCGCGACCTCGACCAGTGGCAGCCGATTTGCGAGTGGCTGGACGCTTGAGGGCATCGGCTTTGTCGCGGCAGCCGCCCCGGCGTCTTCCCTGATTTCCCCCGGTTTTCCCTGAGGCCCGTTGTCGCGATGCCGACAGCCGGGCGAATGCGCCAGACGCCAGAATGCGCCGCATGACCAAAAAGACATTCCAGACCCTTCAGGACCTGTCCGCGTGCGTCGGCCAGGAAGTCGCCGTGAGCGACTGGATCACCATCACGCAGGAACAGGTGAACCAGTTCGCCGAGGCGACGGGCGACCACCAGTGGATCCATGTGGATGTGGAGCGGGCCAAGGCCGGCCCGTTCGGCGCGCCGATTGCGCACGGCTTTCTCACGCTGTCGCTGCTGCCGAAGTTCTTCGAGGTGGCGATCGAGGTGGTCGAGTCGCGCATGGGCGTGAACTACGGCTTGAACCGGGTTCGCTTCATGTCGCCGGTGCCCGTGGGCCAGCGGCTGCGCGCGCGCATGAAGCTGCTGGCCTCGGAGGCGATTGCCGACGACGGCTTCCAGATGATCTGGGAGACCACCATCGAGCTCGAAGGCGCCGCCAAGCCGGCATGCGTGGCCGAGTCGGTGTCGCGCCGCTACCGCTGAGGGAGCGGCTTTGTTCGGCCACGCGGTTTACATGCGGCGGTCGGTCACTTCGCCGTAGGTGGCGGCGCCCTGGCGCGTGATGCTCAGCGCGCTCTGGCGCACCGCGTTGCGGTCGGTGCTGCCGTTGCGCGGCTGCAGCGCGCCGGTGCCGCCGTTGGTGATCTTGAACGGCTGGCGCGCGTCGGCCTGCACCTGGCCGCGCGACAGCGTCGACTGGAAGGGTTGGGGCGGCAGCGGGTTTTCTTCACCCTGGAAGGCCTGGGCGCCGCTGGCGAAGGCGAGCGTGGCGAAGGCAGCGAAGGCAATCGACTTGGCGTTCATGGTGAAACTCCTGGTGGCGGTGATGGAAGGAACCTGATGCCGGCGCGCTTTGCAACCGGCATGTCTTCCATACGGCCCGCCGGGCCGATCGGATGCGCCCCGCGCCGCTCAGGTGGGCACGAGCTTGTTTCCAGTTGTCAGCCGAAGCCGTTCTGCCGCCAGGCCTCGAACACGGTGACGGCCACCGCATTCGACAGGTTCAGGCTGCGCTGGCCCTCGCGCATCGGCAGGCGCAGCTTCTGCGGCTCGGCGAAACCGTCGCGCACCGCCGGCGGCAGGCCGCTGGTCTCGGAGCCGAACACCAGCCAGTCGCCGGGCTGGAAGCGCACGTCGTGCACGGCGCGCGTGCCGCGCGTGGTCAGCGCGAACATGCGCTCGGGCGCGGGCTGCTCGGTGGCGAGCAGGGCTTGCCAGTCGGCGTGGCGCCTGACTTCGGCGTACTCGTGGTAATCGAGGCCGGCGCGGCGCAGCAGCCGGTCGTCCATCGAAAAGCCCAGCGGCTCGACCAGGTGCAGCGTGCAGCCGGTGTTGGCCGCCAGGCGGATCACGTTGCCGGTGTTCGGCGGAATCTCGGGGTGGACCAGGACGATATGGAACATGCGGCGATTGTCGACGGCACGGCGTGGTCCGGTCAGCGCGGCGGATCGGTGCGGGCCAGCACCACGGCCGTGATGTGCGACGCGCCCGCCAGCCGCAGCGCCTGCGCCGCGGCGAAGAGCGAGGCGCCGCTGGTCATCACGTCGTCGACCAGCACGATGCGGCTCCCGCGCAGCTTGTCCGCGCGCAGGGGCTCGACGGCGAAGGCGCCGCTCAGGTTGCGCAACCGGTCGGCGCGCGCCAGGCCGCTCTGGGCGGGCGTGTCGCGGGTGCGCAGCAGCAGGGTGGCGTCGGTCTTGGCCGGTGACAGCCGCCGCGCGAGCTCCAGTGCCTGGTTGAAGCCGCGCTCGCGCAGCCGGGCGGGCGCGAGCGGCATGGGCAGCACGATGTCGCACTGCTCCAGCGCCGGCTCGACCCAGGGCGCGCTGCGCAACAGCGTGGCGAAGGGCCCGGCCCAGCCGGCGTCGCCGCGGAACTTGAAGGCGGCGATGGCGTCGGGCCACGGCCAGGCGTAGGTGCAGGCGGCGAGGCAGGTGTCCAGCGGCGACGGGTGCTTCACGCAGTCGCCGCAACGGGTCACGCCAACGGGCACCGGCAGGGCGCAGCCGCCGCAGCGCGCCGCCGGTGGTGCGAAGCGGGCCACGCAGGCATCGCACACGGGCAGCGAGGGCCAGGCGCGGCAGACCGCGCACCGGCTGGGCAGGCGCGAGAGCAGGGCGGTGAAGGGCCGCGAGAGCGATGGCGGGGGGAGGAACGGCAAAGGCGACGAGGACGACGAGGACGAGGAGGATGACGAGAGCGACAAAAAGCGATAAAGGCCACAGGGCCCGGTGGCCGGGCATGTCTCAATATACTCACGGCCCCATGGCCACCGACCCCACAAGAAGACCGCCGACCATCGATGCCACGGCGGCCGCCCGCTGGCGTCGCCTGCCCCCCACCGACGGCTCCCCCTGGCTGCACGAGGAAATCGGCCGCCGCATGGAAGACCGCCTGCAATGGATCAAGGCCCAGCCCCGCACCTGGGCCGACTGGGCGCCGCTGCGCGGCGGCCTCGAGGCTCACGAGCTGGTCGCCAGGCGCTACAAGGACGCCGCCGCGTTCGTCATCGAGCCGGAGGCCGCGCTGGCGGCCCCCACCGGCCAGGCGCTGAGCGCGCCGTGGTGGAGCGCACGCCGCTGGCAAGGCGGCAAGGCGCGCTTCGACGCCACGCCGGAAGAGGGCGTCGACCTGCTCTGGGCCAACATGTCGCTGCACATGGCGGCCGACCCCGAGGCGCTCATCTCGCACTGGCACAAGCTGGTGGCGACCGACGGCTTCCTCATGTTCTCCTGCCTGGGCCCCGACACCGTGCGCGAGCTGCGCGCGCTGCATGCCCGCCTGGGCTGGCCCGCGGCGGGCCACGAGTTCACCGACATGCACGACTGGGGCGACATGCTGGTGCATGCCGGCTTCGCCGAGCCGGTGATGGACATGGAGCGCATCGTGCTGACCTGGGCCACGCCCGAGGCCGCGCTGGCCGAGCTGCGCGGGCTGGGCCGCAACCTGCACCCGCAGCGCTTCGCGGCGCTGCGCGGCAAGGCCTGGCACCAGGCGCTGAAGAAGGCGCTGCCCGAGCTCGCCCCGGCCGAAGACGACGGGGGGGGTGAGGATGGGGCTGGCGGGCGCATCGCGCTGACCTTCGAGGTCATCTACGGCCATGCCTTCAAGCCGGCGCCGCGCGTGTCGCTGGCGGCCGAAAGCGCGGTGTCGCTGCGCGAGATGCGCTCGATGCTGCAACGGGGTCGTCCGGGCGCCTGACAGCGGCTGCAAAAGAGAGCGGTAAATGCCTGTCGCACAAGCCGTTTTTTGCCTACTAGTAGTGACCCGTAGGCGTCCCACAGGGCACTCGGACGCCGGTATCTACCCGCTACAATCCGCCGTTGCGTGGAACTCGCGGGTACTGTCCCGTGAACGAGGGGTGTCGAATCCTGTTTGTACGAGGGGTTTGGCAACCGTCGACGCACCGATTTGCTGAACTCGCCCGTGTCGAATTCCGTGTTTCGATTTGCCACCGTTTCAGGCCAGAACATCCACTGGTTCCTGAAGCGGAACTGCTCGGTGACGCCGAGCCAGCTGGGCTGGCTCTACGCCTCGCTGTGCGTGGTATCGCTCGGCATCGGCACCCTGTTCTGGCTGCACGGTGCGCCGCTGGTCTTGCCCTTCGCCTGGCTCGAACTGACTGCGGTAGGGGTGGCGTTCATGGTCTACGCCCGGCACGCGACCGACGGCGAAAGGATCGCGCTGCAGGAAGGACGCCTCGTCGTGGAGCTAGAAAACGGCGGCCACTACGAACGCACTGAATTTCTTCCGCACCAGGTGCGGATCGAACCGCAGACCGGCGATCGCTCGCTGATCGAGGTCTCGGGGCAGGGTCGATCGGTCAGGGTGGGGCGCTATGTACGCCCGGAGTTGCGTGCCGCGTTGGCCCGCGAGATTCGCATGGCGTTGCGCGGCGCCTGAGGGGGCTCGCGCAGTGCCGCACGGTTGGGTTTGTCGAAAAAATTGAAGAAACGTGAACACGATGAAGAGCATTTGGCGCAACAAGTACAGGCCGGCGAATCTGTTGCTGGCGGCCGGCGCGGCTTTCAGCAGCGCGGCGCACGCAGTCAACGACCTGCCCGGTGGACCTTCGGTGCGCCAGCTCAATCTTCCGGTCGGCGTGACCAAGATCGCGCAGGAGCAGCATCTGCTCCACACGATCATGATGATCCTGTGCACGGTCATCTTCGTCGCCGTGTTCGCGGTCATGTTCTATTCCATCTGGAAGCACCGCAAGTCGGTCGGCCACAAGGCGGCCAACTTCCATGAATCGGTGGTGGTCGAGGTCATCTGGACCATCGTGCCCTTCCTCATCGTGATCGTGATGGCGCTGCCAGCCACCAAGGTGCTGGTGGCCCAGAAGGACACCACCAACGCCGACCTCACGATCAAGACCACCGGCTACCAGTGGAAGTGGGGCTACGACTACCTGAACGGCGAAGGCGAGGGCCTGGCCTTCATCTCCACGCTGGACAGCTCGCAGCGCGCCATGTCCGACGCCGGCGCCAAGGGCGCGATGCCCGACGACTACCTGCTGAAGGTCGACAACCCGCTGGTGGTGCCGGTCAACAAGAAGGTGCGCATCATCACCACCGCGAACGACGTGATCCACGCCTTCGCCGTGCCGCAGCTGGGCCTGAAGCAGGACGCCATTCCCGGCTTCGTGCGCGACACCTGGTTCCGCGCCGAGACCGTGGGCGACTACTACGGCCAGTGCCAGGAACTGTGCGGCAAGGAACACGCCTACATGCCCATCCACGTGAAGGTGGTCTCGGCCGCCGACTACACGACCTGGGTGGACGCCAAGCGCAAGGAAGCCGCCGCCAAGCTCGACGACCCGACCAAGGTCTGGACGCTGCCCGACATGCTGGTGCGCGGCGAGAAGGTCTACGCCGCCAACTGCGCGGCCTGCCACCAGGCCAACGGCAAGGGCGCGGGCCCGATCAAGGCGCTCGACGGCGACCCGAAGGTGCTGGACGCCGACCACTCGGTGCAGCTGCACGTGCTGCTCAACGGCCAGAACAACGGCGCGATGCCCTCCTGGAAGCAGCTGAGCGACACCGACCTCGCGGCCGTGGCCACGTACACCAAGAACAGCTGGTCGAACAAGACGGGCCAGCTGGTGCAGCCGGCCGAAGTGCTCGCCCTGCGCGGCAAGTGATACGGCAGCGCCCCGCGAAGAAGAAATTGCAAGGAACAACGACATGAGCGCAGTCCTCGACCCCCACGGTCACGCAGCCCCAGGCGACCACGCACACGACGACCATCACGACCACCATGCGCCCACCGGCTGGCGCCGCTGGGTGTTCGCGACCAACCACAAGGACATCGGCACGCTCTACCTGCTGTTCAGCTTCACGATGCTGATGGTGGGCGGCGTGCTCGCGCTGCTGATTCGCGCCGAGCTGTTCCAGCCCGGCCTGCAACTGGTGAATCCGGAGCTGTTCAACCAGTTCACCACCATGCACGGCCTGATCATGGTGTTCGGCGCCATCATGCCGGCCTTCGTGGGCTTCGCGAACTGGATGATTCCGCTTCAGGTGGGCGCCTCCGACATGGCGTTCGCGCGCATGAACAACTTCAGCTTCTGGCTGCTGATTCCGGCCGCGCTGATGCTGGTCGGTTCCTTCTTCATGCCCGGCGGCGCACCCGCTGCGGGCTGGACGCTGTACGCGCCGCTCACGCTGCAGATGGGCCCCTCGATGGACGCCGGCATCTTCGCGATGCACATCATGGGCGCCTCGTCGATCATGGGCTCGATCAACATCATCGTCACCATCCTGAACATGCGCGCTCCCGGCATGACGCTGATGAAGATGCCGATGTTCTGCTGGACCTGGCTCATCACCGCGTACCTGCTGATCGCCGTGATGCCCGTGCTCGCAGGCGCCATCACCATGACGCTGACCGACCGCCACTTCGGCACCAGCTTCTTCAACCCCGCTGGCGGCGGCGACCCGGTGATGTACCAGCACATCTTCTGGTTCTTCGGCCACCCCGAGGTCTACATCATGATCTTGCCGGCCTTCGGCATCATCAGCCAGGTGGTGCCGGCCTTTGCCCGCAAGCGCCTGTTCGGCTACGCCTCGATGGTGTACGCCACCTCGTCGATCGCCATCCTGTCGTTCATCGTGTGGGCGCACCACATGTTCACGACCGGCATGCCGCTCACCGGCCAGCTGTTCTTCATGTACGCGACCATGCTGATCGCGGTGCCTACGGCCGTGAAGATCTTCAACTGGATCGCCACCATGTGGCAGGGCTCGATGACCTTCGAGACGCCCATGCTGTTCGCGGTGGGCTTCATCTTCGTGTTCACCATGGGTGGCTTCACCGGCCTGATCCTGGCGGTGGCGCCCATCGACACGCAGCTGCAGGACACGTACTACGTGGTGGCCCACTTCCACTACGTGCTGGTGGCCGGCTCGCTGTTCGCCATGTTCTCGGGCTTCTACTACTGGGTGCCCAAGTGGACCGGCGTGATGTACAACGAAACGCGCGGCAAGGTGCACTTCTGGTGGTCGCTGATCTCGTTCAACGTCACCTTCTTCCCGATGCACTTCCTGGGCCTGGCGGGCATGCCGCGCCGCTACGCCGACTACCCGATGCAGTTCGCCGACTTCAACGCGGTGGCGTCGGTCGGTGCGTTCTTCTTCGGTTTCGCGCAGGTGTACTTCTTCCTGTTCGTCGTGCTGCCCACCATGCGCGGCAAGGGCGAGAAGGCCACGCAGAAGCCGTGGGAAGGCGCAGAGGGCCTCGAGTGGGAAGTGCCGTCGCCGGCACCGTTCCACACCTTCGAGACCCCGCCCAAGCTCGACGCGACCGCCTCTAAGGTGATCGGCTGATCGAACAAGCCTTCGCACGATGACACCCGAGCAGAAACGCAACAACCGCCGCATGGGCCTCACGCTGGCTTCCATCGCCGTGGTGTTCTTCGTCGGCTTCATCGTGCGCATGGTCTGGTTCAGCGGTCGCTGAGCCGGCATTCACGCACGCAACGAACGGGAGCACACGCATGAGCCTCGGTCAACGCATCCGGCGCGCCAACGTCCGCATGGTCGGCAAGCTGGCCGTGGTGGCCTGCGGCATGTTCGCCTTCGGCTACGCGCTGGTCCCGATGTACCGCGCCATCTGCGAGATGACCGGCATCAACATCCTCGCGCTCTCCGAGCTCGAGGTGCCCGGCGGCGCCAGCGGCGGCAAGAACGTGCGCGTGCCCGACAACACGCAGGTCGACATGACCCGCACCATCACCGTGGAGTTCGACTCCAACGTGCGCGGCGGCCTGTGGGACTTCAAGCCCGCGGAGCGGACCATCCAGGTGCACCCGGGCCAGCTCAACACGGTGATGTACGAGTTCCAGAACGTGCAGAACCGCCGCATGGCCGCGCAGGCCATTCCGAGCTATGCGCCGCAGCAGGCCGCGCCGTACTTCAACAAGCTGGAGTGCTTCTGCTTCAACCAGTACACGCTCGACCCGGGCGAGAAGAAGCAGTGGCCGGTCGCGTTCGTGATCGACCCCAAGATCTCGAAGGACGTGAAGACCATCACGCTGTCGTACACCTTCTTCGAGGTGGGCGGCAAGACGCCCGCGGCGCCGGTGGCGGCCGTGTCGGGCGCGGCGACCGAGCCGCGCTCGTAGGCGGTGGCCGGCAGCCAGCGAAGCAGCAAGCAGCAACCCACGACAAGCAGAATTTTCCGAATCGAGAGAAGAAAGAAAGCCAGGAGCTGATATGAGTTCAACCACCCACGGCACCACGCCCTACTACTTCGTGCCCGGACCGTCGGCCTATCCGGTCTCGGCCGCGATCGGCCTTTTCTTCGTGATCCTGGGTGCCGCGCAATGGATCAACGGGCACGCCTGGGGCGCCTGGTCGCTGCTGGTGGGCATGGTGGTCTGGCTCGGCACGCTGTTCGTGTGGTTCCGCACCGCCATCGGCGAGAGCGAGAGCGGCCAGTACGGCCACAAGATCGACCTCTCGTTCCGCTGGAGCATGAGCTGGTTCATCTTCTCGGAAGTGATGTTCTTCGGCGCCTTCTTCACCGCGCTGTGGTGGGCCCGCACCCATGCGCTGCCCACGCTCGGCAGCCTGGACAACGCGATCCTCTGGCCCGACTTCAAGGCCGTGTGGCCCAGCGTGGCCGCCGGCGTGACGGGTTCGCCGGCCGGCATCGTCGAGCCCTTCCAGACGGTGGGCCCGTTCTGGCTGCCCACGATCAACACCGCGCTGCTGCTGAGCTCGGGCGTGACGCTCACCATTGCCCACCACGCGCTGCGTGCAGGCCACCGCGCACAGACCATCCGCTTCATGTGGCTCACCGTGCTGCTGGGCATCGTCTTCCTAGGCGTGCAGGGCTACGAGTACCACCACCTCTACACCGAGCTGAACCTCAAGCTCAGCTCGGGCACCTATGGTTCGACCTTCTTCATGCTGACCGGCTTCCACGGCCTGCACGTGTTCATCGGCATGCTGATGCTGCTGTTCATCACGCTGCGGCTGCAAAAGGGCCACTTCACGCCGGAGCGCCACTTCGGCTTCGAGGGTGCGGCCTGGTACTGGCACTTCGTGGACGTGGTCTGGCTCGGCCTCTACATGCTGGTTTACTGGCTTTGAGCGAACCGCGCGGCATTCCACAAAAAAGGCGCCGGAAGGCGCCTTTTTCATGGTTCTCGTGGAACGAGCACCATCTACTTGCCGAGCGGGAGTCCGGTGGGCTGGATGTAGCCGAGTTTCCAGGCGAGCAGCATGCAGAGGAACAAAAACACCGACAGGCCGATCCGAAAGGTGAGGGCGCGCGCCATGCCGCCGCTCTTGGCGCGCCCGTTGCGCCCGTCCTTCAGCATGAAGTACAGGGCAAACGCGAGGCTCGCGAAGATGCCCAGGAACACCAGGGCGACGAAATATTTCATGACCCGCATTATCGGCCGCAGGCCTCGCTCCATCCAGTGACTCCCGAACCCCTGTACCCCGAAGAACGGCGCCGCCCGGGCCGCTTCTGGGTGATCACCCTTGCCGCCGTGCTGACGGTGGCCGCCACCGTGTCGCTCGGCCGCTGGCAACTTTCGCGCGCGGCCCAGAAGGAAGCGCTGCAGGCCAGCATCGACGCCCAGAAGCTCAAGCCGCCGCTCACGCAGGCCGAGTTCCTGGCCATGGACAAGGCCACCGACGCGCTGCACCGGCCGGTGCGCCTGCGCGGCCTGTGGCTCACGCCGCAGACCGTGTACCTGGACAACCGCCAGATGCACGGCACGCCCGGCTTCTATGTGCTGACACCCTTCGCGCTGGAGGGCACCGAGCAGACGGTGATGGTCCAGCGCGGCTGGGTCCAGCGCAACTTCGTCGACCGCACGCAGCTGGGCGCCGTCGAAACGCCGGCAGGCATCGTGGAGGTCACGGGCCTGATCGAGGCACCGCCCAGCCACCTGCTGGAGCTGGGCACGTCCACGCCCGCGCCGGCCGCCGCGGCATCGGCACCCGCCGCCGCAGCTTCCGCGCCTGCCACCGCGCCGGCCTCCTCATCTGCCAGTGCAACAGCGGCCGTCGAAGGGTATTCGCCCATCCGGCAAAATCTCGACCTGGAGGCCTTCCGCGCCGAGACCAAGCAGCCGCTGCGCACCGACGTGTCGCTGCAGCAGACCGGGGCGGCCTCCGAGGGCCTGCAGCGCGACTGGCCGGCCCCGGCGCTGGGCCTGGAGAGGCACTACGGTTACGCATTCCAGTGGTTCGGCCTGTCGGCCCTCGTCGTCATCCTCTATGTCTGGTTCCAATTCATCACACCCTTCTTCCGCTCAAGGCGCCGCGCACGCGATGGCCGCTTCTGACGAGCCGCTGGGCCTGACGGTGCATTCGATGCCGTCGCCCAACCAGGCGCTCGACGGGGCCGAGGGCCGGCGCACGGTCAACGGGCGCTGGAAGATGGTCGCGGTGATGCTGATGTGCGCGGCGCCGGTCATTGCGTCGTACTTCACGTACTACGTGATCCGGCCCGAAGGCCGCAGCGTGTACGGCGAGCTGATCGACCCGCAGCACGAGCTTCCCAGGCTGGTTGCCACCGACCGCAGCGGCGCACCCGTGGACTTCGCCACGCTCAAGGGCCAATGGCTGCTGGTGGCTGTGGCCGATGCGGCCTGCGATGCGCTGTGCGAGCAGCAGCTGTACCTGCAGCGCCAGCTGCGCGAGAGCCTGGGCCGCGAAAAAGACCGCATGGACCGCGTCTGGCTCGTGAGCGACGCCGCTCCCGTGCCCGAGCGGCTGGACAACGGGCTGCGCGGCGCCACCGTACTGCGCGTGCCGGCCGAGCAGATCGCCAGGTGGCTGGCGCCCGTGTCGGGCCACAGCCTGGCCGAGCACCTCTACGTCGTCGATCCCATGGGCAACTGGATGATGCGTTTCCCCGCCCGCATGGACGCCGCCGGCGCCAGCCGCGCCAAGCGCGACCTCGACCGCTTGCTGCGCGCCTCCGCGTCGTGGGACGAACCGGGCCGCTGAGAGACGCCGCATGGACACGAGCTCGCTCTACGATCTGACGCCCATCGCCTGGCTCATGGCCGCGGGCGTGCTGATTGCGCTCGGCCCGCTGGTGTGGGTGTGGCGCCGCAACGCGGGCGCCGGGCCGGCGCGCCGGCTGCACGCGCTCACCGTGCTCACGCTGTTCCTCACCTTCGACCTGACGCTGTTCGGCGCCTTCACGCGGCTCACCGATTCGGGCCTGGGCTGCCCCGACTGGCCCGGCTGCTACGGCAATGCCAGCCCTGCCGGTGCGCGCCATGAAATCGCCATGGCGCAGGCCGCCCAGCCGACCGGGCCGGTCACGCACGGCAAGGCGTGGGTCGAGATGGTTCACCGCTACCTGGCGACGGGCGTGGGCGTGCTGATCCTCACGCTCGCGGGCGCGACCTGGATCGTGCGCCGCCGGCAGCGCCGCGCGCCGCCGCCCTCGAGCGACGGTGGGCATCCTTCGCACCATGCGACGCTGAGCGCCTGGTGGCCCGCGTTCACGCTGGTCTGGGTCTGCCTGCAAGGCGCCTTCGGCGCGCTCACCGTCACCTGGAAGCTGTTTCCCGCGATCGTCACGCTGCACCTGCTGGGCGCCGTGGTGCTCCTCGCGCTGCTCTGCATCCAGGCCGTGCACTACCGCCAGGCCGCCGCGCAGCGGCTGCCGACACCCGTGTCGCCCGCGCTGCGCAACGGCCTTGTCGTGACCACCGTGCTCCTGGTGCTGCAGATTGCGCTCGGCGGCTGGGTCAGCACCAACTACGCGGTGCTGGCGTGCACGCAGTTTCCGACCTGCCAGGACAGCTGGTGGCCGGCGATGAATTTCGCGCAAGGCTTTGAAATCTGGCGTCACCTGGGCGTGACCGGCGAAGGCCAGCCGCTCGATTTTTCCGCGCTCACCGCCATCCATTACGCGCACCGGCTGATGGCCTATGCCGTGTTCGTCGCGCTCGGCGTGCTGGCGTGGCGACTGCGGCGCATCGACACGCTGCGCCCGCAGGCGCACTGGCTCGCCGGCCTGGCGCTGCTGCAACTGGCCACCGGCCTGGGCAACGTGCTGCTCGGCTGGCCGCTGGCAGCGGCCGTGCTGCACACCGGCGGTGCCGCGGCGCTGGCCGTGGTGCTGACCTGGGCGCTGTGCGAGAGCCGCCGCGATGCGTCGGTACGGACCGCGCATGCCAGTGACAATGCAGGCGGTCGCAACAACAACCCAAGAAAGGCCACTGCGTGAGCTGCGTGGCCGTTCCCAAGGCGAACGCCGCAGCGCGCAGCGCGAAGTTTTTCAAATGAGTACCCCGATTCCCGTTCAGCAAACCAGCACCGCGAACGTGCTGCGCCAGTTCTACGCGCTGACCAAGCCGCGCGTGGTGCAGCTGATCGTGTTCTGCGCGCTCATCGGCATGGTGCTGGCCGTGCCCGGGCTGCCGAGCTGGGCCGACGTGCAGCGCGGCGTGCTGGCCTGCATCGGCATCTGGCTGGTGGCGGGCGCGGCGGCGGCGTTCAATTGCCTGGTCGAGAAGGGCATCGACGCGAAGATGAAGCGCACCGCCTGGCGGCCCACCGCGCGCGGCCAGCTCAGCGACATGCAGGCGCTGGTGTTCTCGGCGCTGCTGTGCGCGGCGGGCTCGGTGCTGCTGTGGTTCACGGTCAACCCGCTGACCATGTGGCTGACCTTTGCCACCTTCGTGGGCTACGCGGTGATCTACACCGTCATCCTGAAGCCGCTGACGCCGCAGAACATCGTGATCGGCGGTGCCTCGGGCGCGATGCCGCCGGTGCTGGGCTGGGCCGCGATGACGGGCGACGTGGGCCCCGAGGCGCTCATTCTTTTCCTCATCATCTTCCTGTGGACGCCGCCGCACTTCTGGGCACTGGCGCTCTACCGTGTCGAGGACTACCGCAAGGCCGGCCTGCCGATGCTGCCGGTCACGCACGGCAACGAGTTCACGCGGCTGCAGGTGCTGCTGTACACCTTCATTCTTTTCGCGGCCTGCCTGATGCCCTTCATCTACGGCATGAGCGGATGGCTGTACCTCGCGGTCGCGGTGGTGGTGAGCATCGGCTTCACCGGCTACGCGTTCGCGCTGTGGCGCAACTACTCGGACACGCTGGCGCGCAAGACCTTCAGGTTTTCGCTGATCCACCTGAGCGTGCTGTTCCTGGCGCTGCTCGTCGACCACTACCTTCGTTGAACATCTTTTCCATGAACAAGCGCCACGCCCTCAAGTTGATTGCCACCGGTGCCGCCTGGGTGGGCGCGGGCGCAGGCCTGGGGCTGGGCCTGTCGGCGTGCAGCGGCGAGGCGAAGCAGAACTTCAATGCCGTCGACATCACCGGCGCTGACTACGCGAAAGATTTTTCGCTGAAGGACGCCGACGGCAAGGTCCGCACCATGGCCGACTTCAAGGGCAAGGTGGTGGTGCTGTTCTTCGGCTACGCGCAGTGCCCCGACGTCTGCCCGACCACCATGACCGAGATGGCGCAGGTCAAGCAGCAGCTCGGCAAGGACGGCGACAAGCTGCAGGTGCTGTTCCTCACGGTCGACCCGGCGCGCGACACGCCCGAGGTGCTGAAGGCCTACATGGGCGCGTTCGACCCCAGCTTCGTCGCGCTGATTCCCACGGCCGACGAGCTCGCGGCCGTCGCCAAGGACTACAAGGTCTACTACAAGAAGGTCGACGGCAAGACGCCGACCAGCTACTCGATGGACCACTCGGCCGCCAGCTACGTTTACGACACGCAAGGCCGCCTGCGGCTCTATGCGCGCTACGGCGCGGGCGTCGCGCCGATGGTGTCCGACCTGAAGATGCTGCTGGCTTCCTGAGCCGGGCCTGCGGATGAACGCGGTGGTGGTCCCTAGCGACGCGGTCGCGCACCTGAAAGGGCGCAAGGGCGCCTTTCGCATCGCGCTGATTCCGCCCGAAGTGTTGGGCGCGCTGAACGACGGGCTGCTCGAAACCGTCAACCTCAACGAATTCATGGCGCTCGAGCTGCCACGGCTGGCGCACAGCGTGGCCGGGCACATCGGGCTCGATGCGCAAAGCGAACGGCTGGTGGACACGCTGGCCATGCTGGCCGCGTTCAAGCCGATGCAGCGCCACGGGCACATCGCACGCGCGCTCTACGACCTGGCGGCCCTGCATGGCGAGCGCGATGCGGTCGCCCACAGGCTCGCCACGCATGCCAGCGACGTGGCGCGCTGCTGGGCCGCGCAGTGGGTCACGCTGTCGGGCCTGCCGCTGCCGGCGCAGCTCGAGGCCGTGCGCCGCTTTGCGGCCGATCCGCACTTCGGCGTGCGCGAGATCGCGTGGATGGCGGTGCGCGACGCGGTCATCGCATCGCTTGACGAAGCGCTGGCGCTGCTGCAGCCCTGGGTGTTCGACGCCGACCCCAACATCCGCCGCTTCGCGAGCGAACTCACGCGCCCGCGCGGCGTGTGGTGCGCGCAGATCGAGGCGCTGAAGGCCGAGCCGTGGCGCGCGTTGCCGTTGCTGGAGCCGCTGCGCGCCGACCCGAGCCGCTACGTGCAGAACTCGGTGGCCAATTGGCTGAACGACGCGAGCAAGGGCCAGGCCGGCCAGGGCGAATGGGTCGACGGTCTGTGCGCGCGCTGGGTGGCCGAGTCGGACTGCGACCAGACCCGCTACATCGCCAAGCGGGCGATGCGAACGCTCTCCAAATGAAAAAAGCCCGGCATTGCCGGGCTTCGTTCATTGACGTGAAGAGACTTACGCGTAGTCCGCGAGCGCCTTCTTCATCTTCTTCATGGCGGCGACTTCGATCTGGCGAATGCGCTCGGCGCTCACGCCGTACACGTCGGCCAGGTCGTGCAGCGTCATGCCGCCCGAGCCGTCGTCGTTCACCTTGAGCCAGCGCTCTTCGACGATGCGGCGGCTGCGATCGTCCAGCGCCTCGAGCGCGGTGGCGATGCCGTCGCTCGACAGGCGGTCACGTTGCTGCGATTCGAGCAGCGCGGTCGGTTCCTGCGTGGCGTCGGCCAGGTAGGCGATGGGGCCGAAGGCCTCGTCGCCGTCGTCCGTCGGGCCCGGATCGAGCATGACGTCGCCGCCCGACAGGCGGGTTTCCATCTCGAGCACTTCCTCGGGCTTGACGTTCAGCCGGGTCGCCATTTGCGAGACCTCGTCGGGGCTCAGCGTTTCGCGGTGCGTGCCGTTGTCGGCCGCGGCCGAGTCGGCCTTGAAGCCCTGCTTCATCGAGCGCAGGTTGAAGAACAGCTTGCGCTGGGCCTTGGTCGTCGCGACCTTGACCATGCGCCAGTTCTTCAGGATGTACTCGTGGATCTCGGCCTTGATCCAGTGCATGGCGTAGCTCACGAGCCGCACGCCTTGGTCGGGGTCGAAGCGCTTCACGGCCTTCATCAGGCCGACGTTGCCTTCCTGGATCAGGTCGCCGTGCGGCAGACCGTAGCCCAGGTACTGGCGGGAAATGGACACCACGAGCCGCAGGTGCGACAGCACGAGCGCGCCGGCGGATTCGAGGTCGTTCTGGTCGCGCAACTTGCGAGCGAAGCCCTGCTCTTCTTCGAGCGTGAGCATCGGCAGGCGGTTGGCGGCCGAAATGTAGGCATCCAGGTTGCCCAGCGGGGGAACCATCGACCATGGGTTGGCGACGGCCAGCTGGTTGGCAGAGACTCCAGACAGCGTTGTCATCAGGGAAAACTCCTTAGTGTTGGCCATATTAGCACTCGGTTAGAGGGAGTGCTAAGCCAAGGGTTCCCTTGAATTCCTATCGGCAAGATAGTCAGGGGCTACCAACGGATGCCCAGCTTTAGAAAAAGCCTGGACAGTACGAACAGCGGTCCGACCCACAGATATTGGATGTCTTCGAAGAACGAAGGTTTCTTGCCTTCGATCTTGTGGCCCACGAACTGGAACACCCAGGCCACTACAAAGATAGCGGCTGAAACCGGCAATACAAGCCCGCCCATCGCGTGCACCAGCGCCAGCGCCAGCGCGGTCAGCAGCACCATCGTCAGCAGGAAGGCGGGCGCCCGCAGCAGCGCGTAATAGACGAGGCTGGCGCCCACGAAGCCATACGCCACCCAGGGGTGGATCGCGAACAGCAGCCCGACGATGCTCAGCATGATGGCCGGGATGGCCACGAAGTGGATCAGCTCGTTGGTCGGGTTGCGGTGGCTCTCTTCATAGTGGGCAAGCAACCGGTCGACCTTGCGGTCGCTCGAGGCCAGCGGGGCGGCGGCGGTGTGGGTCATGCGATGTCTCCAGGACCGCCTTGCGATGCGGCCGAACGACCATGGTGCCGACAGAAAAGCCCGATGGCAAGCGAGCAAGCCATGAGAAATCGCTATCAAAAAAGTAGCATTAAGCACTACGGCCGTGGGCTGTCCCATGACTTTCTACACTGTCACCAAAAGGTTACGCCGCTAAGATCGACGCGTGTCCTCCATCGACTCCGCCCCCGCACCCCTGTCCTCCTCGTCGCAGCCCGGCAAGCCTGGCACGCCCGGCGCGCCCAGCACGTCAACCCGCGCGCCCACGGCCATCCTGGTGGTCGACGACCACGACCTGCTGCGCCTGGGTGTCTGCGCGCTGGTGCAGGCGCAGGCCGCCTCGTCCGGCGCGACCATCGAGGTGTTCGAGGCCGGCAACGCCGCCGACGCGCTCGCGCTGTATGAAACCCACCAGGCCCGCATCGGCCTCGTGCTGCTCGACCTGGCGCTGCCCGATACGCACGGCCTGAGCGGGCTGGCCGAATTCCGGCTGCGCTTTCCGTCCGCGCGCATCGTGGTGCTCTCGGGCACCGGCAACAGCACGCTGGCGCAGGGCGTGCTCGCGCTGGGCGCGGCCGCTTTCCTGCCGAAATCGGCCGACCTGAAGGAGGTCGTGAGCTTCATCCGCGCCTGCGGGCTGCTCGACCCGGCCACCGGCGCGGCCGAGCTGCCGGCGGTCTCGAAGCCGCTCGCGGGCTACGCGGAGTTCGCCCATGCCAGTGCCTGGCAGGAGCTCACGCCGCGCCAGATGCAGGTGCTGCAGTGGGTGCTCGAAGGCAAGGCCAACAAGGAAATCGCGCAGCTCGCCAACCTGAGCGAAGGCACCGTGAAGAACCACGTCTCGACCATCCTGCTGCTGTTCGGGATGCGTTCGCGCGCCCAGTTGATCAGCACCCTGCACTGAGCCCGGGCGTGCCGACCGTGGCGCCGAGCGATCCGTTGGCCGACCACACGCTCGCCCAGCGCGTGCTGCGCGAGAACATCGCGTCGGTCTACAGCACCTACATCGCCTCCACGCTCACGCACATGGCGTTCGTGCTGGTGTTCGGCGCCATCATCTATTCGCAGCTGAAAGACCCGAGCCTGCTGTTCTGGGCCGGCACGCTGCTGGCGGCCGACCTCTACGTGCTGTTCACGCCGCGCTGGACGCCCGAGCGCCCGGCGCGCGAAAGCGCCTACTGGGCGCGCAAGATCTCGCGCATGGTCACGCTGGTGAGCATGGTCACGGCGGTGGTGCCCTGGCTCATCGTGCCGCACGACAACCTGCCCATGACCTCGCTGCTGATGGCCGTCATCGTCGGCAGCTGCGCGCGCGCGGCGCAGTCGCTCTGGCCGCTGAAGCCGGCGCTTTTCGGCTACACGATGCCGATGTCGATGGGCATGATCACCGCGCTGGCCTGGCAGGGCGACGGCCTGCACCTGTTCCTGGCCGCGGCCGGCGCGGCCTACCTGCTGCTGACCCTGCACGCGGGCGTGGGCCAGCACAAGCTGCTGACCGAGTCGCTCATGCTGCGCTTCGAGAACGAGGCGCTCGCCGCGCGGCTGGGCGAGCAGATTGCCGCTACCGAGCGCGCCAGCGAAGAGAAAACCCGCTTTCTCGGCACCGCCAGCCACGACCTGCGCCAGCCGCTGCACGCCATTGCGCTGTTCGGCGCCGCGCTGGAAAACGAACTGCGCGACCGCCCCGAGCGCCGCAACGCCGAGCGGCTGATGCGCGCGGTGAATGCGCTGGGCGCCTCGCTGGACACCATGCTCGACGTGTCGCGGCTCGACGCGGGGGTGATCACGCCCGCGCTGCAGCCCGTGCAGCTCGACGCGCTGTTCCTGCCGCTGAACCACACCTTCGCCGCGCGCGCCGAGCACAAGAAGCTGCAACTGCGCGTGCGCGCCAGCGGCCTGTGGGTGCACAGCGACCCGCAGCTGCTGCACCGCATGCTGTCCAACCTGATGGACAACGCGCTGAAGTACACCGCGCGCGGCGGCGTCACCGTGACGGCGCGCGACCGCGGCGACGCGGTGTGGATCGAGGTGCGCGACAGCGGCATCGGCATCGCGCCCGAGCAGTCGAGCCGGATCTTCGAGGAGTTCTACCAGGTCAACAACCCGGGGCGCGACCGCTCGCGGGGCCTGGGCATCGGGCTGTCGATCGTGCAGCGGCTGTCTCGGCTGCTCGGCCATCCGGTGCAGATGCATTCGCGGCCGGGGCGGGGCACCTTTTTTCGGGTGGTGCTGCCCGCAGTGGGTGCGCCGGTGGGCGCGCTCAGCCCGTCGGCGGAAGCGCCCTCGGCGTTGCGACGCGGCCCCGCGCCCGTGCTGCCGGCCCGCGTGCTGCTGCTGGACGACGAACTGGAAATTCGCGAGGCCATGACCGGCCTGCTTCGCTCCCACGCGGTCGACGCGCACGCCGTCGCGAGCGAGGAGGCCGCGGCCGAGGCGCTGCGGCGCGCCGCCGCCGAGGGCCGCCCGTTCGAGCTGCTGTTGTGCGACTACCGGCTGGCCGACGGCGCGGATGGGCTCGACGCCGGACTGCGGCTGAGCCAGGGCGGAGGAGCACGCGCGGCGACGCCGCTGCTGCTCATTACCGGCGAGACCTCGCCGGACCGGCTGCTGCGCGTGCGCGAGTCGCGGGTGCCGGTGCTGTTCAAGCCTGTGGCGGCCGAGTCGTTGCTGCGCGCCATGGCGGAGGCCGCGCCTTCGGCCTGATTTCGACCATCGCACGTCAATTTTCTTGATTTGAAGCCATTGGTATTCGTTTGAATGCCGATGGCATCCGTAGCCAACCGATGTCGTGACTTTCGGCACTGGCCGGTTGCAGCGCCTCCCTTTACCTTCGACTTCGCTCCCGGTTCGCCCGGGGTGCCACGCAACCGGGCTCGTTCCCGCGTTGCCTCAAAACAATCGGAACGGAGGTTTCTTTCAATGAATTTCAAGCTCGCGGCGGTGGCCGCTGCAGTGGCCGCCACCCTCGCTCTCGCGGCGTGCGGCGGCGGTGGTGGCGACAACGGCGCCTCGTTCGCGCCCATCGGCAACATCGTGCCGCCCGCGCCGCCAGCCCCACCGGCTCCGCCCCCGCCCCCGCCACCTGCGCCCGCGCCTGCACCGGCCACGAACACCTTCCTGTACGAGCAACTGCCGTATCCCGCTGACAACGCCGGCCTGCTGAGCAACCTCAACAGCGAGGGCGCGAAGGGCTTCATGTTCCTCAGCGCGCTGGGTTCGGGTGGCAGCGCGGCCCATGTCTATGTGAAGACCGGCGACGCGACCTATGTCTATGAACTGAAGTCCCCACCTGCGGACGCTGGTGCTTTCCTGTCGCAGGCCAACGAAGCCGGCAGCCGTGGCTTCCGTTGGGTCGGTGCGCTGGCTGTCGGCAGCACCAGCACGGTGGTGATGCTGTACCGCAAGGACAGCGACGCCGACGCCACCTACACCTACCGCACCGAAGCTCCCGCGACCGACAAGGACGGCTTCCTCGCACAGGTCAACGCACAGGGCGCGGCGGGCTACTTCAACACCGCGCCGGGCTACGGCTTCGGCGGGGTCATCTCTGCGGTGTTCGAGAAGAGCTCGGCCGGCAACGCCACCTACGCCTACGAACTGGGCGACGCCGCGTCGGACACCAACGGGGCCTTGGCGCAGTTCGACGAGAAGGGCGCGCGCGGCTTCCGCTACCGCTTCCCGTACATGTTCGGCAGCTTCAAGGGCAGCGTCTTCGTGAAGGACCTGTCGCAGTCCAGCACCTTCAGCTACCAGGCGCTGACCGAGGGGGCCACGCTGGAGGCCGACATCGTCCAGTCGAACACCTTGGGCGCGACCGGCTACGGCTTTGTCGGCCCATTGATCGTGGGCACCGAGCAGCGCAACTACTACTACAAGCCCACCAACTGCGCGGGCGTCGTCATCTGCAAGCCGACGAGCCCGTTCGGGCTCTGACGGCAGGCATGCGAGGAGCGGACGGCTCGCCGTCCGCGAGGAAGAAGGTCCGGTAGACGGGGCAGACCTCGCACACCGGGCCGGAGGTCAGGGAGACAGGGAGAGAAGAAGAAAAAGAAAAAACGGCCCCAGCGCGAGCGGGGGCCGTTTTTTTATGGGGTGCTGCCCGCGTCGCTGCCCGCGCCGGTGACGGCGCCGTGTCAGCCCAGCAGGGCCTGCGCGAACTCGCGCGCGCTGAAGGTCTCGAGGTCTTCCAGCTTCTCGCCCACGCCGATGAAGTAAACCGGAATCGGCCGCTCGCGGGCAATGGCGCACAGCACACCGCCCTTGGCCGTGCCGTCGAGCTTGGTCACGATCAGGCCGGTGAGGCCCAGCGTCTCGTCGAAGGCCTTCACCTGCGCGAGCGCGTTCTGCCCGGTGTTGCCGTCGATGACGAGCAGCACCTCGTGCGGGGCGGTGGCGTCGGCCTTGGTGACCACGCGCTTGATCTTCTTGAGCTCGTCCATCAGGTGCAGCTGCGTGGGCAGGCGCCCGGCGGTGTCGACCAGCACCACGTCCTTGCCGCGGGCCTTGCCGGCATTCACGGCGTCGAAGCTCACGGCCGAGGGGTCGCCGCCTTCGTTGCTCACGATCTCGACCGTGTTGCGGTCGGCCCAGACCAGCAGTTGCTCGCGCGCCGCCGCCCGGAAGGTGTCGGCCGCGGCCAGCAGCACCGAGGCGCCCTCGGTGGCCAGGTGCTTGGTGAGCTTGCCGATGGAGGTGGTCTTGCCCGCGCCGTTCACGCCGGCCACCATGATCACCGTGGGGGTGAATTCGCCGATGACCAGCGGCTTTTCCAGCGGCTTCAGCAGGTCGGCGATGGCATCGGCCAGCAGCAGCTTGACCTGCGGGGCGGTGGTGGCCATCTGGCGCTTGACGCGCCCGCGCAGGTCGTCGAGCAGGAACTCCGTGGCCTTCACGCCGGTGTCGGCCATCAGCAGGGCAGATTCGAGCTCTTCATAGAGCGCGTCGTCGATCTGCGCGTTGACGAACACGGCCTGGATGCCGGTGCCGGTCTTGCGCAGGCCGGTCTTGAGCTTGTCGAGCCAGCTCTTGCGCTCGGTGGCGACGGCGGGTTCGGGGACGGGTGCGGGAACCGGTGCGCGTGGCGGGGGTGCGGGGACGGGCGCTGTGACAGGCGGGGCGACGAATGCGGGTGCGGGGGCCGGTGTCGGCGCAGTGGGCGCCACCACACGGGTTGCAACCACCGGCGGCGGCGACACCACCGGCGCAGGTGCGGCGACCGGCGTGGCGACCGACGTGGCGACAGGGGCAGGGGCTGGTGCGAAAGCCGGTGCGGGCGCTGGCACCGGTGCCGCGACTGGCGCGGGAGGCGCCACGGCGGGCGGCGTAGGCGGCGGGACGTAAGCCGGGGGAGGTGGCGGTGGGGGCGGCGGAGGCGGCGCAGCCGGTGGCGGAGCGGGCGTTTCTTCCACCGCCGGCTTCGAGCCGAACCAGCTCGAAGGCGAGAACACCGAGCGCGTGGGTGCGGGTTCCGGGGCAGGCGCTGGCGCGGCCGGCGTGCCCGTCGAGGGGGGCGCCGGCGTGTCGGGGGTCTCGGCAGGCGGTTTTTTCTTGAAGAAACTGAACATCAGGAGCTTTTTACAATCCGACCCATTCTATGAAACACCTCCCGCCACGCCGTGCTGCGTCTGGTGCGGTGCTGGCAATGGCGCTCTTCGCGCCGTGGGCCATGCCTGCGCAGGCCCAATCCACCCAGGTTTCCACCCAGCCTTCCGCCGCCGCAGCCGCGGCGCCCGGCCCCCAGCAATTCACCCTCGCCAACGGCATGACGCTGATCGTGCAGCCCGACCGGCGCTCGCCGACCGCGGTGCAGATGGTGTGGGTGCGCGTCGGCTCCATGGACGAGGTCGACGGCACCTCCGGTGTGGCACATGCGCTCGAACACATGATGTTCAAGGGCACCAAGGACATCAAGCCCGGCGAGTTCTCGCGCCGCGTGGCGGCCCTGGGCGGCCAGGAAAACGCCTTCACCAACCGCGACCTCACCGGCTACTACCAGCAGATTCCGGTGGGCAGCCTCGAGCAGGTGATGAAGCTCGAGTCCGACCGCTTCGCCAACAACCAGTGGCCCGACGACGAGTTCAAGCGCGAGATCGAGGTGGTCAAGGAAGAGCGCCGCCTGCGCACCGAAGACCAGCCGCGCGCGCTGCTTGGCGAGCAGCAGAACGCCGCCACCTTCATCGCCTCGCCGTACCACCGCCCCGTGGTCGGCTGGATGAGCGACCTGGACGCCATGACGCCCGACGACGTGCGCGAGTTCCACAAGCGCTGGTACGTACCCGCCAACGCCGTGCTGGTGGTGGCCGGCGACGTCGACGTGGCGCAGGTGCGCGCCATGGCCGAGAAATATTACGGACGCATTCCCGCGCGTGCCGTGCCGGTGCGCAAGCCGCGCGTCGAGCCGGTGCAGCGCGGCATCCGCCGCATCGAGTTCAAGGCCCCGGCCGAACAGGCCTACGTGTCGCTGGCCTTCCGCGCCCCGCAGCTCGCCGGCATCGACGACGCCAACAGCGACGCCTGGGCGCTGGTGGTGCTGTCGGCCGTGCTCGACGGCTATTCGGGCGCGCGGCTGGACCGTGCCCTCACCCAAGGCCCCGACCGCGTCGCCGATTCGGCCGGCGCCTATTCGGGCTTCATCGGCCGCGGCCCGCAGCTCTTCGTGCTCGACGGCGTGCCCGCCGCCGGCAAGAGCGCCGAGGTGGTCGAGGCCGCCTTGCGCGCCCAGGTGGCGCGCGTTGCCAAGGAAGGGGTGGGCGAGGCCGAACTGGCGCGCGTGAAGACCCAGTGGGTGGCCAGCGAAACCTACAAGCGTGACTCGGTGATGGCGCAGGCGCGCGAACTCGGCAGCAACTGGATCCAGGGCCTGCCGCTGGACGCCAGCGAGCGCATCGTCGCCCGGCTTCAGGCCGTGACCGCGGCCCAGGTGCAGGCCGTGGCCGCCAGGTATTTCGGCGACGACCAGCTCACGGTCGCCACGCTGCGGCCCCTGCCGCCCGAAGCCAAGCGCGGCCGCGGCTTCGCGGCACCCGCAGGCGAACTGCGCTGAAAGGTACCGATTTCATGTTCACCCTCAAGAAAAAAGCCCGGCACGCACTGTTCGCCGGCGTCACCGCGCTGGTCGGCATCACGGCCATGACCAGCATGACCAGCGCGCAGGCCGCGCTGCCTATCCAGCACTGGACGCTGGCCAACGGCGCCCAGATCTACCTGGTGGCCACCAATGCGCTGCCCATCGTCGACGTGCAGGTCGACTTCGACGCGGGCAGCCGCCGCGACCCCGCGGCGCAGGCCGGCCTGGCGAGCACCACCTCGGCCATGGTCGAGAAGGGCGTGCGCGCCGGCAGCAACGGCGAGCCCGCGCTCGACCAGAACGCCCTGGGCGAGGCCTGGGCCGACCTGGGCGCCAGCTTCGACGTGAGCGCCGGCACCGACCGCACCAGCTACTCGCTGCGCTCGCTGTCCGACCCCGCGCTGCTGAACAAGGCCGTCACGCTGGCCTCGCGCGAGATCGGCGAGCCGGCCTTCCCCGACGACGTGTGGCAGCGCGAGCGCGAGCGCATCAACGCCGCCATCAAGGAGGCCAACACCAAGCCCGCGACCATCGCCGGCCGCGCCTTCGCGCAGGCGGTGTACGGCGTGCACCCCTACGGCCAGGAAGTGACCGAGGCCACGCTGGCGCGCATCGACACCGCCGCCATGCGCCAGCGCTACGAGCAGCTCATCGTGCCGTGCCGCGCCAAGCTCAGCATCGTGGGCGCCGTCACGCGCGCCGAGGCCGAGACGCTGGCGACCGCGCTGCTGTCGCGCCTGCCGGCGCCGCAGGCCTGCGCGCCGCTGCCCCAGATCGCGCCCGTGGCCGCGCTCACGGCGCCGAAGGACGAGCGCATTGCGTTCGACTCGGCCCAGGCGCATGTCTTCATCGGCCAGCCCGGCTACCCGCGCAAGGACCCGGACCACTTTGCGCTCACGCTGGGCAACTACGTGCTGGGCGGCGGCGGGTTCGTCTCGCGCCTGACCAACGAGGTGCGCGAGAAGCGCGGCCTCACCTACAGCATCTACAGCGGCTTTGCGCCGGGGCTCGAGGCGGGCGCGTTCCGCATCGGCTTCCAGACCCGGCCCGACCAGGCCGACGACGCCGTGAAGATGTCGCGCGAGGTGCTCGCCAGGTTCGTGGCCGAAGGCCCGACCGCCAGCGAGCTGAAGGCCGCGAAGGACAACGTGATCGGCGGCTTTCCGCTGCTGCTGGACAGCAACCGCAAGCTGATCGGCAACGTGGCCAACATCGCCTGGCACGACCTGCCGCTGGACTACCTCGACACCTGGACCGCGCGCATGAACGCGGTGACGGCGGCCGACATCAAGGCGGCCTTCCAGCGCAAGCTGCAGCCCGAGCGCATGGTGACGGTGGTGGTGGGCGGCAAGGACGCCAAGGACCCCAAGGCGGCCAACGCAGCGAACGCCGCCGCCGTCAAGACGCCCTGACGCCCTGACGCCCTGACGCCCTGACGCCCTGACTCGTTGCGCTCAGGCCAGGGCGTGCGCGCCCTGGCCGGCGGCCGCGCGCACCGCGGCCCCCAGTTGCGCCAGCAGCTTCGGCGCCGCGCGCGCCTGCTGCCAGTAGAGCGGCACCGGCAGCGTCGAGCCGGGCACCAACTCCACCAGCTCCCCTGTACGAAGCGCCTCGGCCACCATGCTGGCCGGGTGCATGCCCCAGCCCATGCCCGCGCACGCCGCCTCGACGAAGGCGGTGGGCGAGGGGACCCAGTGGCGCGGCGTCTCGACGTTGCGGTGGCAAATGCGGCGCACCCAGCGCGCCTGCAGTCGGTCTTTTCGGTCGAACACCAGGCTGGGCGCGTTGGCCAGCGTGCGGGCGCCCACGCCCTTGGCGAAATGCGCGCGCACGAAGCCGGGGCTGGCCGCCGCCACGTAGTGCATGGTGCCCAGCGCCTCGCTGTTGCAGCCCGCCACCGGCTGCGCCAGCGCCGTGACCGCCGCCAGCACCGCGCCGCTGCGCAGCCGCTCGGCCGTGTGGTCCTGGTCGTCCACCGTCAGGTCGAGCAGCGCGGCGGGCGCCTGCGCGGCGAACGAAGCCGCCGCGGCAATGAACCAGGTCGCGAGGCTGTCGGCGTTGACGGCCACGCGCACGGTGACGCGCTCGTCGGCTTCGCCGCTGCCCATGCCGAGCGCGGGCAACGCATCGCGCAGCTCGTGCTCCAGCATGCCCACGCGCTCCACGTGCCGGCACAGCTGCAGCCCGGCCTCGGTCGCCACGCAGGGCTGGCCGCGCACCAGCAGGGCGCCGCCGGTGCGCTCCTCGAGCTGCCGGATGCGCTGCGACACCGCGGACGGCGTGACGTGCAGCGCGCGCGCCGCGCGTTCGAAACTGCCTTCGCGCACCACGGCGGCAAGGGCGTTGAGGGCGGCGTAGTCGAGCATGATGTGATGAAGTAAAACTGAATCGGCGTTAGAAAGTTTAGTTTGAATTAAGCGCGCGCAGGCGGCATCCTCGACGCATGCAAGCCGTACACGTCACCACCGCCTTCGCCAACGGGCTCTTCATGAGCCTGGTCCTCATCGTCGCCATCGGCGCGCAGAACGCCTATGTGCTGCGCCAGGGCTTGCGCCGAGAGCACGTGGGCGCGGTGGTGCTGTTCTGCGCGGCCAGCGACGCGGTGCTGATCGGTGCCGGCGTGGCCGGCATGGCGCAGGCGCTGAAGGGGCGGCCGATGCTGGCCACCGTGCTCGCGGCGCTGGGTGCAGCGTTTCTCTGCGGCTATGGGTTGAAGGCGCTGTGGCGTTCGCGCCAGCCCGCGGCGCTGCGCGCCACCGCGCAGGGCGTGTCGGTGTCGCGCGCCGCCGTGGTGGCGCAGGCGGCCGGCTTCACGCTGCTGAACCCGCACGTCTACCTGGACACCGTGCTGCTCGTGGGCAGCGCGGGTGCGCAGTACGCGGGCCTGCTCAAGGTCTGGTTCGTGGCGGGTGCGACGGTGGCGAGCGTGCTGTGGTTCACCTCGCTGGGCTTCGGCGCCCGGCTGCTGGCACCGGTGTTCGCGCGGCCGCGCGCCTGGCAGATGCTCGACGCGCTCGTCGGCGGCACCATGCTCGTGCTGGCGGCCATGCTGGCGCGGCGCGCTGTGCTCGGGGGCTGACATCGCTGTGCGGTAGCGGCGTTAAGCTCGCCGCATGCCCCAGAAAGCCGCCCCCGCCAAGTCTTCCAGGTCTGCGAAGACGTCAAAGTCTTCAAAGACAGCCAAGCCCGCCACCCCTGCCGCCGCCAAGCGCCCGTCGAGGCCCAGCGAGGTCCGCATCATCGGCGGCGAATGGAAGCGCACCCGCCTTTCCGTGGCCGACAAGCCCGGCCTGCGCCCCACGCCCGACCGCGTGCGCGAAACGCTCTTCAACTGGCTCGCGAGCCTGGCCGGCGCGGGCGGCGGCGAGTTGCCGGGCTGGCAGTGCCTCGACGCCTTCGCGGGCACCGGCGCCCTGGGCCTGGAGGCTGCCTCGCGCGGCGCGGCCGGCGTGCTGCTGTGCGAGCAGGACGCCGCGCTGGTCGCGCAACTGCAGGCCGCCAAGACCAAGCTGAAGGCCGAGGCCGTGCGCATCGAGCGCGGCAACGGCGTGACCGCGCTGGAGCGCGTGGCCGCCGGCAGCCTGGACGCGGTGTTCCTCGACCCGCCCTTCGAAAGCACCGCGCTCTACGAGCCGGCCCTGCGTGCCGCCGCGCGCGCCTTGCGCAGCACCGGCTCGGTGTACCTCGAGGCGCCGCGCCGCTGGAGCGACGAAGAGCTCGCCGCCTTCGGCCTCGTGGGCTTTCGCTACCTGAAGGCCGGCGCCGTTCACGCGCACCTGCTGCGGCCCGCCGCCGTCCTCGCCACGTTGCCGCTGCAGCCCGCGCAGGGGACTGCATAATCCGCCGAACAAGCCGCACCGGCAGCATGAGGAAGAAGCAACCATGGCCAGCAACGTGATCGCGGTTTACCCCGGCACTTTCGACCCCATCACCCTCGGACACGAGGACGTGGTGCGGCGCGCAACCCAGCTCTTCTCCAAGGTGATCGTCGCCGTCGCGGCGGGTCACCACAAGAAGGCGCTCTTCACCCTCTCCGAACGCATGGACATGGCCCGCGAGGCCGTGAAGCCCTATAGCGACCAGGTGTCGGTGGAGAGCTTCTCGGGCCTGCTGCGCGACTTCGTCGTGGCGCGCGGCGGCAAGGCCATGGTGCGCGGCCTGCGCGCCGTGACCGACTTCGACTACGAGTTCCAGCTCGCGGGCATGAACCGCTCGCTGATGCCCGACGTTGAGACCGTGTTCCTCACGCCCAGCGACAAGTACCAGTTCATCTCCAGCACCTTCGTGCGCGAGATCGCCATGCTCGGCGGCGAGGTGCACAAGTTCGTCTCCCCCAACGTGGAACAGAAACTGGCGGCCAAGGTCCGTAGCCTGGGCCGTGAATAAGCGCTCCTCCAGGCTTCGCGCACCTTCTCCAACCCCCTCGCCGGGGGCCACGCCAGCGGCCCGGCAAAGCCGGCTCCGCGGTGTTGCGCGAACAGGCCCTGCCGCGCAGGCCAGCCTGACGTGAGCGGCACCCCGCCGCCCCGGCTGCACCTGCTGGGCGATGCCGCGCTGTTGTGCGAGCTGCCCGCGCCGGCCACGCTGGCGCAGCAGCAACGCATCTGGGCGCTGGCCGAACAGGCCCGCCAATGGCCCGGCGTCGGCGAGACGCTGCCGGGCATGAACAACCTCACGCTCACCTTCGACCCGACCGCGATCGACCTCGACACGCTCACCGCGCACGTGCTCCAGGCGTGGCCGACGCTCGCCTCGGGCGCCATCGAGGGCCGGCGCATCGACATTCCGGTGGCCTATGGCGGCGAGCACGGGCCCGACCTGGCCGACGTCGCGGCCCACACCGGCCTCACGCCGGCCGAAGTGGTGCGGCGCCACAGCGGCGGCGAGTACATCGTCTACCTGCTGGGCTTCCTGCCCGGCTTCGCCTTCATGGGCGGCCTGCCGCCCGAGCTCGCGACGCCGCGGCGCGCCGAACCGCGCACGGCGGTGCCGGCGCGCTCGGTCGGCATCGGCGGCGAGCAGACCGGCATCTACCCGCTGGCGTCGCCGGGCGGCTGGCAGCTGATCGGGCGGACCTCGCTCGCGCTGTTCGACCCCACGGCAGCATCGCCCACCCTGCTGCGCCCCGGCGACCGCGTGCGCTTCGTGGCCGAGAGCGTGCAGACATGATCATCGTGCGCAAACCCGGCCTGCTCGCCTCGGTGCAGGACCTGGGCCGGCACGGCCATCGGCAGCTGGGCATCTGCCCGGGCGGCGCGCTCGACGTGCTCTCGCTCACGCTGGCCAACCGGCTCGTCGGCAATGCCGACGGCGCGGCGGGGCTCGAGCTGACGATGGGCGGCTGCGAGCTGCAGTTCGAGACCGACACGCGCATCGCCCTCACCGGCGACGGCTTCAACGCCAGCCTCGACGGCGTGCCGCTCTGGCCCTGCTGGAGCGTGCCGGTCGCGGCCGGCCAGACCTTGAAGCTCTCGGGTGCCAACGCACCCGGCGCGCAAAAGGCCGGCCTGCGCAGCTGGCTGGCCGTGGCCGGCGGCATCGACGTGCCGCAGGTGCTCGGCTCGCGCAGCACCGACCTGAAGGCCGGCTTCGGCGGCCACGAAGGCCGCGCGCTGCGCAAGGGCGACCGGCTGGCGCTGGGCGCCTCGCACCTGGACGCCGCGCAGCGCGAGCGCCGTGCCTTCGGCCTGCGCGGCCCCGACTGGGGCGCGGGAGAAGCCGACGGCGCCATCGCCCTGCGCGTGCTGCCCGGCCCCGAGTTCGAGCTGTTCACGCTGGCCGCGCGCGAGCAGCTGTGGGGCGAGCGCTGGCGCATCACGCCGCAGAGCAACCGCATGGGCAGCCGGCTCGCGGGCGCCGAACTCAAGCGCAAGCGCAGCGGCGACATGCTGTCCTCGGGCGTCATTCCCGGCACGGTGCAGGTGCCGCCCTCGGGCCAGCCGATCATCCTGATGGGCGACGCGCAGACCACCGGCGGCTACCCGCGCATCGGCGTGGTCATCCGCGCCGACCTCTGGAAGCTGGCGCAGGCGCCGCTCAACGGCAAGCTACGGCTGGTGCAGGTCGACCAGCCGCAGGCGCTGGCTGCATGGGCGGCCCAGCAACGCTACCTGGCGCAGGTGGCGCAAGGCCTGGCCGCTGCAGGCTGGCGCCGCGCGGCATAGACTTTTGCGCAAAGGAAACTCCGCTATGCAAATCGACCTCAACGCAGACCTCGGCGAAGGCGCTGGCAACGACGAAGCGCTGCTCGCGCTGGTCAGCTCCGCCAACATCGCCTGCGGCTGGCACGCGGGCGACGCCAAGACGATGCAGCAGTGCGTGCGCTGGGCGCTGCGCAACGGCGTGGCCATCGGCGCACACCCCAGCTTTCCGGACCGCGAGAACTTCGGGCGCAGCACCATGCACCTGCCGCCCGACGACATCGTGGCCAACGTGCTCTACCAGGTCGGCGCGCTGGCGGCCATCGTGAAGGCCGAGGGCGGCACGCTCGCGCACGTGAAGGCGCACGGCCAGCTCTACAACCAGGCCGTGAAGGAGCCCGAGCTCGCCGCGGCGCTGTGCGAGGCGGTGCGCCGCTTCGACCCCTCGCTCAAGTTCTTCGGCCTGGCCGGCAGCCACATGATCGACGCGGCCCGCCGCGCCGGCCTCACGCCGGTGGAAGAAGTGTTCGCCGACCGCGGCTACATGCCCGACGGCAGCCTGGTGCCGCGCAGCCAGCCGGGCGCGTTGATCGAAGACGAGGCGCAATCCATCGCGCAGACGCTGGCATTCGTGCGCGACCACCGCGTGACCGCCATCGACGGCAGCACCGTGGCCGTCAACGCGCAGACCGTGTGCCTGCACGGCGACGGCGCGCATGCGCTGGCCTTTGCGCGCCGCATCCGCGAGCGACTGGAGCAGGAAGGCATCGCCGTGCGGGCGATGGCCTGAGGGCGGCGCGGCAAGGCAGCGCGGCAAGGCAGCGCTCGCAAGCTGGCCGGCCTTGCCTGCCCGGGCGGTCCCGTCGTCAGGTCACGTCTCAGGCATCGGGAAACTGCCTGGCCAGCCACGCATTCAGCGCGGCGTTGACCTCGTCGGGCTTTTCCATCGTCAGCATGTGGCCGCACTCGGCGATCCACACCACCTCCGCGTTCGGCAGCAGCGCCGCCATCTCGCGCGTGCATTCGGGCGGTGCCAGCCGGTCTTCGTTGCCGCACACCAGCAGCACCGGCGCGCGCACCGAGTCCAGGTGCTGGCGCGCGTCGGGCCGGCGCATCACCGCGCGGTTCTGGCGAATGAGCTGCTCGGCGCCGGCGCCCAGCACGATGTCGAGGTAGCGCTGCACCATCGCCGGGTCGGCCGCCTGCTTGGGGTGGAAGGCGAAGAACACGTTGGGCTCGATCATCTCGCGCACCTCGCCGCGCTCGAAGTACTCGATGGCGCCCTCGCGCAGCGTGAACATGTCGGGCGTCTCGGGCCGCGCGCTGCTGCCCAGCAGGGCGAGCCCGGCGATGCGCCCGGGCGCCTGGCGGGCCGCTTCCATGGCGACCATGCCGCCCATCGACGCGCCGCACAGCACCAGCGGGCCTTCGTTGTCGCGCAGCGCGGCCGCGGCCATGCCCTCGATGGTGTCGTTGAACAGCTGCGCGTCGCTCACGCGGGCGGCGAAGGCGGCGGGGAGGGCGGGCAACTGGGCTTCCCAGATGCGTGCGTCGCAGGCAAGGCCTGGCAGGAGGACGATGTTCGGCATGGAAACGGATTCTGCGTGAATGCGCTCACCAGCGTAACGGCATAGGTCATGCGCAGGCCATGGCATAGGCTTCCTGGCCAGCAGCCATGGCGGGCGGGCCTCGACATACTTCGGCATCCATGTCGAGGACTCCCTGCAAATGACCCTGGTTGACCGCGTCCAGTCCATCCTGCTCAGGCCCCAGATCACCTGGCTGGCCATCGACGAGGAGCCGGCCGATGCCGCCTCCATCTACAAGAACTACGTGATGATCCTCGCGCTGATCCCGGCGGTGGCGAGCTTCATCGGCCTGTCGCTCGTGGGCATCGGCGCCTTCGGCGTGAGCTTTCGGGTGCCGATCGTCTCGGGCCTGGCGAACATGATCGTGGGCTACGTGATGTCGCTGCTGATGGTGTTCGTGCTGGCGCTCATCATCGACGCCATGGCGCCGACCTTCGACGGCGCGCGAAGCCAGATCGGCGCGCTCAAGCTGTCGGCCTACTCGAGCACCGCGGCCTTCGTGGGCGGCATCTTCAGCCTGCTGCCTTCGCTGTCGGTCATCGGCGCGCTGGCGGCGCTGTACGGCGTGTACCTGCTCTACACCGGCTTGCCGGTGCTCATGAAATGCCCGCGGGACAAGGCCGTGCCGTACACCGCGGTGGTGGTGATCTGCGCCATCGTCGGCGGCTTCGTCATCGCCTGGGTGCTGGCGCTGCTCACGCCCTCGCCGGTGCGCCTGGGCGCCGTGTACGGGGTTCCGGCCATGGACGCGGCAGGCGCGGTGGTGGCCGTGCAACAGCGCCCGGGCGCGAACACCTGAGCTTCGCGCGCACGGTGGAAAATGGGCGGCAATGCCAACGCCAACACCCCAACCCAAGCCCGAGCTCACCACCGACCTGATCCTGATCCGCCACGGCGAAACCGCCTGGAACCGCGAGCTGCGCTTCCAGGGCCATGCCGACGTTCCGCTCAACGACATCGGCCATGAACAGGCCCGCCGCCTCGGCCTGCGGCTGGCCGAAGAGCAGGTGCAGCACATTCTGAGCAGCGACCTGATGCGGGCGCAGCAGACCGCCGCGCCCGCCGCCCAGCAGCTGTCGCTGCCGGTGGTGACGTCGGCGGGCCTGCGCGAGCAGTTCTTCGGCGTGGTCGAGGGCATGCGCTCCGACGAAATCCAGAGCCTGCACCCGCGCGCGTGGGAAGAGTGGCTGGAGTTTCGCGAAGACCACGCCATGCCCGAGGGCGAGACGGCGCGCGAGTTTCACACCCGCATCATCGCGGCGCTGGGCACCATCGCCACCGAGTACCGGGGCCGGCACCTGATCGTGGTCACGCACGGCGGCGTGCTCGACATGGTGTGGCGCACCGCCCGCGGCCTGAGCCTGAGCGGCCCGCGCACCAGCGACATCCCCAACGCGGGCTTCAACCGCATCCGCATCGCCGACCCGGCCCGGCCCGAGGCGATCGAGATCGTCGACTGGGCCGACACGCGCCACCTGGCCGACCTGCCGCCGCAACCGACCTACGACCAGACGCGGCACCTGAAGAACAAGGGCTGATGCGCTCGGCCTTGACGCAAAGCGCTCAGTTTCCAGCCGTTCAGCCTGCCAGCAGCGCGCCCAGCCCCAGCTTCTCGTAGACCGCCGCCGTCTGTCGCCGCAGCCGCAGCGACTCCGGCTGCCCGTTCAGCTGCTGCTGCAGGATGCCCTGCGCACCCGTCAGCGAGGCCTCGGTGCCGGTGCGCACCAGCGCATCGAGGTACAGCTGCTCGAACAGGTCGCGCTGCGCGTGGCTGCCGCCGATTTCGATCATGCGCGGCAGCGCCACCCCCAGCCCCTCGACCGCCCCCGCCAGGTCGCCCCGCGCATGCGCCACCAGGCCGTGCGCGGCCGGCACGCACACGCGCTGCCATGCGGCGCGCGTCGAGGGCGGCGCGTGGGGCGCGAAGGCCTCGATGTTGCGCAGCAGCACGTCGGCCTCGGCCCGCCCGGCGCGCGCCAGGCCGTAGAGGTACTGCAGGTCGAGAAAGGGCAGCACCTGGTCGGCCTGGCGCTGCAGCAGGTACCCCGCCACGTCGTCCCAGCGCGTGCCCACGTCGATGCCCGCGAGCTCCAGCCGCGCGAGCAGCGAGACCGCGCCGATCTGGTCCTGCGAATAGTCCTTCACCACGCCCCAGGCGTGCTCGTCGTACACGGCCAGCGCCTCGGCGTCGCGGCCCAGGTCGATCAGGAACAGCGCCACGTGCCACCAGTTGTGCGTGACCATGAACGAGTTGAGCCCGCTCCACGTGTCGCTCACGCCCTGCATGAAGGCCAGGCCTTCTGCGAGCCGGCCTTCGGTGAGCATCACGTGCGCCAGCGCGTGGTGCGCCCACGGCTCCTTGCGGCACATGGCGATGGCATGGCGCGCGCTGGCCTCGGCCTCGCGCATCAGGTGGCACTGCTCGTAGCCGAAGGCGGCCATGCCGTGCACGTAGGGCACGTCGGCCGCGTGCGGCTGCGCGGCCAGCGCCAGCCGCAGCATGCCCGGGCAGTCGCCGGTGTTGAAGCAGTGGTACTGCCCCAGCTTGATCGACACCAGGTCGCGCGGATGTTCGCGCGCCTGCTCGGCATGCAGCGCGATGGCGCCCGCGATGTCGCCGTTCGCCCAGGCCTCGATGGCCGCGATGTAGCGCTGCTCGCGCGGCGTGGCGCGGTGCGCGCCCGAGCGCGCCTTCGCCAGGAAGGGCCGCGCATTGGCCACCGCCTCGCGCGACTCGGCGAACAGGTGCAGCGTGGCGCAGTAGGCCTGCACGAGGGGGCTCGCATCGGTTTCAGCCAGCGCGATCAGGTTGACGGCGCGCGCCTCGGTCGAGATGAAGCCCATGACGAAGTCGTCGACCAGCGGCAGGCTGGCGGGGTCGTCGAGGGTGAGGGGGTTGCCGAGGCTGTCGGCGGCGAGCGAATTTCCAGAGGGCATGGCGGCATGGTGCCATGCCCCCGGCATTGCTTCAACGCGTCAGACGCCGGCCTGCTGGTGGCGGTACTCCTGCGTCTTGCCGCCGTAGCCGTAGGCCGCGCCGCGCGCGTCGATCACGTGGATGTACGACACCTCGTGCAGGTCGGGCCGGATCTTCGCCATGGCCGCGTGCACCTCGCGCAGGTAGCGCGCCTTCTCGGCCTTGGTGTTGGTCTCGTCGGTGACGCTGATGTCCAGGTGGAAGGCCGACTTGCCCAGCGCCGCGAGCGACTGCCCGCCGATGAACCACGCGTCGGCGGCGATGTACTGCACGGTAATGGCGATCACCGGCAGCTGCTTGCCGAGCACGCTCTGCGTGAGCTCGGCGACCGCGTCGACGGTCTTGCGGGTGAGGTCGGCGTCGGGTTGGCCGGAGAGTTGGACGACGATGTGGGGCATGGCGGACTCCTGTAGGAAAGCGTTGAAGGGGTTGAAAGGGGGTGGTCGATGGGGTGATTGTGCGAACAGCCAGTCCATCGGAAAAGCGGGAAGATATGATGAATGCCATCGACTGAACGAATGGATGGACGGATCATGCAAGGTTTCGACCTGGAGCAATTGCGCACGCTGGTGGCGGTGGCCGACGCGGGCAGCCTGACGGCCGCGGCGCCGCGCGTGTTCCTGTCGCAGTCGTCGGTCAGCGAGCAGATCCGCAAGCTCGAAGAGCGGGCGGGCCAGTCGCTGCTCACGCGCAGCAAGGCGGGCGTGTCGCCCACCGAGGCCGGGCTGAAGCTGCTGGCCTACGCCCGGCGGATCCTGGCGATGAGCGACGAAGCCTTTCGCGACCTGCACGGCGAGACGCTGCAGGGCGAGCTGCGCCTTGCGGTCACCGACTACTTTCGCCCCGGCGACCTGACGCGGCTGCTGGGCCGGCTCGGCGAGAGCTACCCGCAGGTGCGGTTGAACGTCGGCATCCTGAAGAGCGACGAGTTGCGCGCGGCCTACGCGCGTGGCGATTTCGACGTGGGGCTCGCGATGAACATCGCCGGCGTGTCCGCCGCCCAGCCGCGGGCCTCGGTGATACGGCGCGAGTCGCTGGCGTGGCTGGGCGCACAGGGCATGCGCCTCGCGCGGGGCGAGCCGGTGCGGTTGCTGGCGCTGCCGGACACCTGCTCGCTGCACCAGTTCACGGTGGCCTTGCTGCGGCGCCAGCGCGTGCCGTACGCGCTGGCGCATGTGGCGTCGGGCGTGGCCGGCCTGCAGTCGGCGCTGGCCGCGGGGCTGGGTGTCGCGTGCCTCAACGAGTCGGCGATCAGCGAGGGCGTCGCGCGGTTGGCAACGCCCCACGGGCTGCCGGCGCTGCCGCGCGTGACATTCGAGTTCCTGCCGGGGCGCCGGGGAGAAACAGACTTCGTAACCCGGGCGCGCGAGATGCTGGCGACCCAGCTGGTGTGAACAGCAACTGAGCAACTGAGCCACCGCACCGCCGGCTCCCCGGTGGAAACAGCGCGCCGCAAGGTGGCGCGGGATTTGCGTCACCCTCCGCCATGGACGCGCCCCCTCCCACTTCCACCCCGGCCTGGCTGCGCCATTCCCGTTTCGACGACGCGCAGGCGATCTTCTCGGGCACGCTGTTCGTCGCCATCGCCATGATGCTGTTCGGCCAGGCGGGGCTGCTCACGGGGGGCACGGCCGGTGCCGCGTTCCTGTTGCACTACGCCACCGGCGCGAGCTTCGGCAAGCTGTTCTTCCTGGTCAACCTGCCGTTCTATTGGTTTGCGTGGCGCCACATGGGCCGGGCGTTCACGGTGAAGACTTTCTCGGCGATCGCGTTGCTGTCGGTCATGACCGAGTGGGCCCCGCGCTACCTGTCCATCCATTCGCTGCACCCGGCCTTCGCAGCCGTGCTGGGTGGCCTGATGCTGGGCACCGGCTGCCTGTTTCTCGCCCGTCACCGCGCCAGCCTGGGCGGTGCGACCGTGTTGACGCTGTACCTGCAGGAAAAGCGCGGCTGGCCCGCCGGCAAAGTCCAGATCGCCATCGACTGCACGGTGGTGTTGCTCGCCCTGTTCGTGATTCCGCCGGAGCGCGTGGGCTGGTCGGTGCTGGCCGCGGTGGTGATGGGGCTGTTCTTGTGGATCAACCACAAGCCGGGGCGGTACGCGGCCACTTGAACTCTGTTGATGTCCTTGGCGCCGCTGTTCAGGGCGGGTGAACAGGCCGCCGGGTACTTCCCTCCGCGAATGTCCCCCGGGGCTGCGCCCCTCCTCCTTTATTTCGCTGCGGGAAGCACCCGACGCCCTGTTCACTTGGGCACGCTGCTGGTGAGCCGCGATCAAGCACCGGTGTGATCGTCGCCCTGAAGCAGCACCGCAAAGAAATCAGGGAACCACAGGCCAAGGCCGCTGCGGCTCCCGAATCTGCTCGAACGCACGCGCCACGCGCAACACCCCGAGGTCGTCGAAGCGTTGGCCCGCAATCTGCAGCCCTATCGGCATGCCATCCGCCGAATAGCCGCAGTTCACCGAAGCCGCCGGCTGCTCCGACATGTTGAAGGGCACCGTGAACCCGATGTGCTCCAGCGGACGCAAAGGGTCGTTCGTCGGCGAAGGGGCTTCGGCTGCCGCCGGCATGTTGGGCGACACCGGCGAAATCACGTAGTCGAAACGCGCGCACGCCGCCACCGCTGCAACGCGCGTCGCATGGAACTGGCTGAACCCGCGGAACACGTGCTCGCCGCTGAACTCGGCCGCGCTCTCCGCCCACTCGCGGATGTAGGGCAACACCTTCGCGCGCTGGTCCGCGCGCAGGCCCTTCATGTCCACCAGCGAACGCATGCGCCACAGATGGTCCATGCCGTCGAGCATGGCCTGCGACATGAACGGTTGCATCGGTTCGATGATGGCGCCCGCCTTCTCCAGCAGGCGCGCCGCGTGTTCCACCGCCGCCTGGATCTCCGGCTCGACCGCCAGCCCGCAGCCTGCGTCGAGCAGCAGCCCGATGCGCAAGCCGCGCAGATGGTCGGGCGACACGTCGAAGGCCTCCCAGTCGATGTCCTGCGGCGGCAGGCTCATGCTGTCGCGCGCATCGGGCTTCGACAGCGCCTGCATCACCAGCGCCGCGTCGCCCACGGTGCGCGTCATCGGCCCCGCCGCGCGGCCCATGTAGGGCGGGTCGATCGGTATGCGCCCCAGGCTCGGCTTCAGCGTGAACACGCCGCACCAGCTCGCGGGCAGGCGCAGGGAGCCGCCGATGTCGGTGCCCAGGTGCAACGGGCCATAGCCCGCCGCGGTGGCCGCGCCGGCGCCCGCGCTGGAACCGCCCGGCGTGAGCCGCAGGTTCCAGGGGTTGCGCGCCAGCGTGTGAAAGCTCGACAGGCCCGAAGACAACATGCCGTAGTCGGGCATGGTCGTCTTGCTGACGATCACCGCGCCGGCTTCCTTCATGCGCGCGGCCGGCGGTGCGTCGGCGGCGGCAGGCCGCAGGTCGACCGCGGCGGTGCCGGCGGGCATCGGGTCGCCGCGCGTGGCGATGTTTTCCTTGAGGGTGGCCGGCACGCCGTCGAGCGGGCCGAGCGCGTCGCCGCGCTGCCAGCGTGCCTCCGAGGCGCGCGCCTGCGCGAGCGCGGCCTCGGGCCGGAACAGCCAGGTCGCCTGCAGGTGCGGCTCCCAGCTTTCGATTTGCGCGATCACGGCCTGCGTGACCTCCACCGGCGAGAGCTTGCGGTCGCGGTAGGCCGCGGCAAGCTCCTGCGCGGTCAGCTCATTCAGCCCCACGACAGCGCCGACAGGTCGTTCACGAAGATCGGGTTGTCCTTCCAGATGCCCTTGACGTTCTTCTTCGCCACGGTCGGGAACTGCGGCTGGTACAGGAAGCCGTTGGCCGCGTCGGTGGCCAGCATCTTCTGCGCGTCGCCCAGCAGCTTGTTGCGCTCCGTGGCGCTGCTGGTGCTCTTGATCTTGTCGAACAGCGTGTCGAAGGCCTTCGACTGGTAGCCCCAGTAGTAGTCCGACTTGGCGTAGTTGCCCAGGTCGAAGGGCTCGACGTGCGACACGATCGACAGGTCGTAGTCCTTGTTGCCGTAGGTGCCGCTGAGCCACTGGGCCCACTCCACGTTCTGCACCTTCACCACGATGCCGATCTTGGCGAGCTGGGCCACGATCACCTCGCCGCCCTGGCGCGCGTACGGAGGAGGCGGCAGCGTCATCTTCAGTTCGAGCGGCGTCTTCACGCCGGCCTCGGCCAGCAGCTTCTTGGCCTTCTCGATGTCGAAGGGGTTGATGCCGGTGGTGTCCACATAGCCCGCTGCGCCCGGCACGTAGTGGCTGCCGATGGGCACGCCGAAGCCGTCGGCCGCGCCTTCGATCACGGCCTTGCGGTCGATGGCCGCGAGGATGGCGCGGCGCACGCGCACGTCGTCCAGCGGCTTCTTGCGGTTGTTGATCGACAGGATGGTCTTGGCGCGCGAGCCCGCCAGGATCACCTGGAACTGCGGGTTCATCTTGAACTGCGGCACCACGCGCGTGCCGATGCGCGCGAACACGTCCACGTCGCCCGAGAGCATGGCCGCGGCCTGCGCGGCCGTGTCGGAGATGAAGCGGAAGGTGACCTTGTTGATCTTCGCGGTGGCGGGGCTGCGAAAGCCTTCCCACTTGCTCAGCGTGAGCGACGAGCCCTTGGCCCAGGCGTCGAGCTTGTAGGGGCCGGTGCCCACGGGCTTGTTGGCGTTGGTGTCGGCGCTCTTGGGCTCGACGATGACGGCCGTGGCCTGGCCCAGCACGAAGGGCAGGTCGGGGTCGATCTCCTTGTTGATGACCACCACCGTGTAGTCGTCCACCGCCTGGGTGCTCAGGTTGGCGAAGGTGCGCTTGTCCTTGTTGGTGCTCTTCTCGCCGCCAGCGCGGTCGAACGAGAACTTGACGGCGGCCGCGTTGAAGGGCTCGCCGTTCTGGAACTTCACGCCGCGCTTGAGCTTGAAGGTGTAGGTCTTCAGGTCGGGCGAGACTTCCCAGCTGTCGGCCAGCAGCGGCGTGACGCTGCCGTCGGCGTTGATCTTGGTGAGCGTTTCCAGGATGTTGTACTGCACCACCTCTGCAATGGCGGCGGCGGCGCCGGAGGTCGGGTCCAGGCCCGGCGGTTCGAGCGCCATGCCGATCACGATGGCGTCCTTCCTGCCCTGCGCCATGCCGGCGAGCGGGGTGGCCAGCGCAACGGTGGCGCCAGCGGTGGTAAGGAGGGTGCGGCGGTTCAACATACGTGTGATCTCCGGAAAAACAAGCCAGGGTCGAATGACTGCTTCGGCGCGCGCCGTGCCCCGAAGGGAGGCGCCGCGCCACGAAAGACACGACACGCAGCACGAAAGATGCCACGTGCGCAGCCGGTCATTCTCTCGCAGCGCGCGCGCCGGCGCGCGGCCGGCGGGGCGGTTTTTCGTCGGGGGCTTCCCGTAGGTCAGGGCCCGGCGGGCGCCTGCTTCAGGCCCACGAAAGCGCGGCGATGTCGTTCACGAAGATCGGCGCGTCCTTCCACAGGCCGCGCAGGTTGCGCGACGCCACGGTGATGAACTGCGGCTGAAAGAGAAACACGTTGGCCGAGTCTTCGGCCAGCAGCCGCTGCGCGTCGCCCAGGTAGCGCAGGCGGTCGGCCGGGCGCGGAGCGTTGCGCGCCTTGTCGAACAGCTCGTTGAACTTCGCCGACTGGTAGCCCCAGTAGTACTCGGGCTTGGTGTAGTTCACCAGGTCGAAGGGCTCGACGTGCAGGATCAGCGAGAGGTCGTAGTTCTTGTTGCCGTAGGTGCCGCTGATCCACTGCGCCCACTCGACGTTCTGGATCTTCGCGACGATGCCGATCTTGGCCAGCTGCGCGGCGATCAGCTCGCCGCCCTGGCGTGCGTAGGGCGGCGGCGGCAGCACGAGGTCGAGCTCCAGCGGCGTCTTCACGCCGGCCTCGGCCAGCAGCTTCTTCGCCTTCTCGATGTCGAAGGGGTTGACGCCCGTGGTGTCCACGTAGCCCGGCGCGCCCGGCACGTAGTGGCTGCCGATGGGAATGCCGCGCCCGTCCACGGCCGCCTCGATCACGGCCTTGCGGTCGATGGCCGCGGCAATGGCGCGGCGCACGCGCACGTCGTCCAGCGGCTTGCGCTTGTTGTTGATCGCCAGGATGGTCTTGCCGCGCGAGGCGTTGAACACGATCTGGAAGCGCTTGTCGTTCTCGAACTGCGGCAGGCTGCGCGACACCGAGGCGTGCGGGAACAGGTCGACGTCGCCCGACAGTAGCGCGGTGGTCTGCGCCGCCGGCTCCGAGATGAAGCGAAAGCTCGCCTTGCGGATCTGCACCGCCGAGGCGTTGCGCCAGCCGTCCCACTTCGCCAGCACGATGCCCGAGCCCTTGGCCCAGCTGTCGAGCCGGTAGGGGCCGGTGCCCACGGGCTTGGTGGCGTTGGTGTCCACCGTCTTCGGCTCCACCAGGATGGCGGAGGCCTGGCCCAGCAGGAAGAGCAGGTCGGGCTCGATCTCCTTGTTGATCAGCACCACCGTGTGCTCGTCGACCACCTGCGTGGCGATGTTGGTGAAGGTGCGCTTGTCCTTGTTGGTGCTGTTGGCCGCGGCCGCGCGATCGAACGAGAACTTGACGGACTGCGCGTTGAACGGCTCGCCGTTCTGGAACTTCACGCCCTGCCGCAGCTTGAAGGTGTAGGTCTTCAGGTCGGGCGAGATGTCCCAGCGCTCGGCCAGCAGCGGCGTGACGCTGCCGTCGGAGTTGATCTTGGTGAGCGTCTCGAAGACGGTGTAGAGCACCACCTCGGCAATCTCGGCGCCGGCCTTGGCCGTGGGGTCGAGGCCTGTCGGCTCCAGCGTGAGCCCGATCACCAGCGCGTCTTTCCTGCGTTGCGCGAAGGCTGCCGGCAGGGCCAGCGGGGTGAGGGCTGCGGCGCCGGTGGCGAGCAGGGTGCGTCTTTTGAGCATGAAGCGATGTCCTCCGAACAAGGGGCAGGCATCATCCGCGAGAGCGGGGTGCGGGCGCAACCAGATGCTTATGACCCACTCATCCTAAGCAGGGCCGGAGGCGCTTCTGTGTCAGGTGGGCAGCAGCGTGCCGCCGGCGGGCGTGCGCGGCACCGCGTCGAGCAGCGTGCGCGTGTACGCGTGCTGCGCATGATGGAACAACTCGGCGGGCGGACCCTGCTCGACGATCTTGCCCTTGAACACCACGCACACTTCGTCGCACAGGTGGTTGACCACCGCGAGGTCGTGGCTGATGAGCAGGTAGCTGATGCCGAACTGCTGCTGCAGGTCCTGCATCAGGTTCAACACCTGGGCTTGCACCGACACGTCGAGCGCGCTGACCGGCTCGTCGGCGACGATGAGCTTGGGGCGCGTGATGAGCGCGCGCGCAATCGCGATGCGCTGGCGCTGCCCGCCCGAGAACTCGTGCGGGTACTTGTCCATGTCGGTGGTGCGCAGGCCGACGGCGGCCAGCGCTTCCGAAGCACGCTCGCGCTGCTCGGCGCGGCTGGTCTCGGCCAGCGCCTCCAGCGGTTCGGCCACGATCCGCGCCACGGTCTGGCGCGGATCGAGCGAGCCGTACGGGTCCTGGAAAACCATCTGGAAATCGCGCCGCGCGGTGCGCAGCTCGTTCTTCGACAGCGTGTGCAGGTCGCGGCCTTCGAGTGAGACGCTGCCGGAGGTGGGCGTGTCCAGCGCCATCACGAGGCGCGCGATGGTCGACTTGCCCGAGCCCGATTCACCGACGATGCCAACGCTCTGGCCCGCTTGCACGTCGAAGCTCACGCCGTTGAGCGCCTTGACGGTGGGCGGCGGGCCGAAGAGCTTCTCGCGCGGCAGCGCGTAGTGGCGCACGAGGTCGGTGACGCGCAGCAACGGCGGGGTGGGGGTGCCTTGGGGGACTTGGGTGCCTTGGCTCATGGCGAGATGGCCTCTTGCTTGCCTTGCACGGCGATTTCTTCGAGGCGAATGCAGCGCACCGCATGGTCGTCGGGCAGCATGGTGGGCGGTGGCTTCGTGGTCTTGCAGGCGTCCACCGTGTAGCTGCAGCGGCCCGCGAAGGGGCAGCCTGGTGGCAGGTCGACCAGCTCGGGCACGCTGCCCTTGATGGTGGCCAGGCGCAGGCCGCGCGGCGCGCCGATGGCAGGACGCGCGGCGAACAGGCCCTGCGTGTAGGGGTGCGCCCGGCGCGCGAACACAGCCGCGGTCGGGCCGCTCTCGACCACGCTGCCGCCGTACATCACGAGCATCTTCGAGACGGTCTGCGCGATGACTCCGAGGTCGTGCGAAATCAAGATCAACGCCATGCCGCGCTCGGCCACCAGGCTCTGGATGAGCTCGAGGATCTGCTTCTGGATGGTCACGTCGAGCGCGGTGGTGGGCTCGTCGGCAATCAGCAGGTCGGGGCCGCAGGCCAGCGCCATGGCGATGCCGATGCGTTGCCGCTGGCCGCCGGAGAACTGGTGCGGATACGCATCGAGTCGCGAGGCCGCGTCGGGAATGCCCACGCGCTCGAGCAGCGCGAGCACTTCCTTGCGCGTGTCGGCCTTCGACAGGCCGCGGTGCAGCCGCAGCGGTTCGCCGACCTGGCGCGCGATGGTGTGCACCGGGTTCAGCGCCGTCATCGGCTCCTGGAAGATCATGCCGATGCGGTTGCCGCGAATCTGGCACATCGATTTCTCGTCGCGCCCGACCAGCTCGGTGCCGTCGAAGCGGATGCTGCCCGTGACCTTGGCGGTCGAGGGCAGCAGGCCCATGAGCGACATCACGGTGATCGATTTGCCGCAGCCCGATTCGCCGACGATGCCCAGCGTTTCGCCGCGCTCCAGCGTGAAGTCGATGCCGCGCACGGCCTCGGCGGGGCCGCGTTGCGTCTGCAGTTCGATGCGGAGGTCCTTGACCTCGAGGAGTGGCATGTGGCTTACCTCACTTCATCTCGCGCGGGCAAGCCGCGGGTCGAGCAGGTCGCGCAGGCCGTCGCCGAGCAGGTTCAGGCCCAGCACCGCGAAGGCGATGGCCATGCCGGGGAACACCGCGAGCAGGGGCGACTGGAACATCATGGTCTGCGCCTCGCTCAGCATGCGGCCCCACGAGGGTTGCGGCGGCTGCGTGCCCAGGCCGAGATACGACAGCGCGGCCTCGGCCAGGATCGCGATGGCGAAGCGAATGGTGATCTGCACGATCAGCACGGCCGAGATGTTCGGCAGCACGTGTTGCATGGTGATGGCGAAACCGCCCTTGCCGCAGGCGCGCGCCGCGGCCACGTACTCGCGCGACCAGATGGCATTGGCCGAGGCGCGCGTGATGCGCGCGAAGGTGGGAATGTTGTAGATGCCGATCGCGATGATCGCGTTGACGATGCCCGCGCCGAACACGGCCGTCATCATGATGGCCGAGAGGATGGCCGGGAAGGCGAGCGAGAAGTCGGTGAGCCGCATGATGGCTTCCTCGACCCAGCCGCGCCGGGCGGCCGCGAGCAGGCCCAGCGCGGTGCCGACCACGAGGCCGATGCCCACCGCGATCACGCCCACCAGGATGGACGCGCGCGCGCCCACCAGCAGCAGCGAGCCCACGTCGCGCCCGTAGGTGTCGGTGCCCAGCCAGTGCGAGCCCGAGGGCGGCTTGAGCTTGTTGGCCATGTCCATGTCGTAGGGCGACCAGGGCGTCCACACCAGCGACACGCCGGCGGCCAGCAACAGCAGCAGGGTCAGCACGGCGCCGATGACAAAGCTGCGGTGGTGCAGCGCGCGGCGCCAGAAGCCGGGCACCTTGAGCGCCGCGGCGCTCGGGACTGTCACGGTGCTCATATGTCGCTGGCCTTGATGCGCGGGTCGATCACGGCGTAGAGCACGTCGACCACGAAGTTCACGATGACCACCATGGCCGCGAGCAGCATCACGCAGTTGCGCACCACGATCAGGTCGCGGTTGCTGATGGCCTGGAAGATGAGGCGGCCCAGGCCGGGAAGGTAGAACACGTTTTCCACCACGATGGTGCCGGCCAGCAGTTCGGAAAACTGCATGCCCATGACGGTGATGACCGGAATCATCGCGTTGCGCAGCACGTGGGTCCACAGCACCATGCGCTGCGAAACGCCCTTGGCCCGCGCGGTGCGCACGAAGTCTTCGCGCATCACTTCGAGCACCGCCGAGCGCGTGATGCGCGCGAGGATCGCGGCCTGCACGACCGCGAGCGAAAGCGCGGGCAGCAGCAGCGACTTGATGCCCGCGAAGAAGCCTTCGCCCCAGCCCTCGAAGCCGCCGGCCGAAAACCACTGGAGCTGCACCGAGAAGACAAGGATCAGCAGGATCGCGAACCAGAAATTGGGAATGGCGATGCCCACCTGCGCCATGCCCATGAGGCCGACGTCACCGAGCTTGTTGTGGCGCGCTGCGGCCGTGACGCCGACGAGCAGGGCGATCACGACGGTGAGCGTCATCGCCATCAGGGCCAGCGGCACGGTGAGCGCGAGGCGTTCGAGGATCAGATCGAGCACCGGCGAGCTGTAGGCGTAGCTGTCGCCCAGGTTGCCGGTGAGCAGGCCGCCGATCCAGTGCCAGTAGCGCGTCCACGCGGGCTGGTCGAGGCCCAGCTTGGTGGCCAGGGCGGCCACGGCGTCGGGCGAGGCATCGGGGCCCATGAGCATCTGCGCGGCGTTGCCGGGCAGGATCTCGAGGACGAGGAAGACGATGACCGAGGCGCCGATCAGGGTGCCGATCAGCGTGGCAAGGCGCTTTAGTAGAAACAGACTCATGGGGCGGGGCGCAGCATAACTGACTCCTGCAACAAGTGTGCCGTGAATGTGGCCTTTGTCATTCACCGCCGACTGCGGGTACCGGGCCGCCGATAATCGGGGCATGGCCCTCATGATCACCGACGAATGCATCAACTGCGATGTCTGCGAGCCCGAGTGCCCGAACGACGCCATCTACATGGGCGAGGCCTTCTACGAGATCGATCCGCACAAGTGCACCGAATGCGTCGGCCACTTCGACGAGCCGCAGTGCGTGCAGATCTGTCCGGTGGCCTGCATTCCGCTGAACCCCGAGCATGTGGAAAGCCGCGAGACGCTGATGCAGAAGTACGAGCGTCTCACGGCGATCAAGGTGACGGCGGCTTCACCTGGCGCCTGAAAGGCGTCTGGCAAGCGCCTGAGCCGCGGATTGCCGGCACCACGCCGGCACAAGGCCGGCGCATCAGTCGGCTGGTGTCAGTCGGCTGATTTCCGCTTCTTCTTTTTCTTCGGAGCGTCGCCAGCGGCTTTCTCCGCCGGCGGGCCCTTGAAGCTCATGCTGGACTTGTGCGGGTCGCCCAGCGCCTTGCGGGCGCGGTCCCTCTCGCGTTGCTCCGACATGGCGAGCCGCCTTTCGGACTGGGCCGCGCTCCTTGCTTCCCTGGCGGCGTGGCGGTCGCGGTCGTAGGCTGCTTTTTCTTGCGACAGGCGAGTGCGCTCGAGGTGGTCGGCCTGCGTCTGCGCGCTGCGTGCGCCGGCGTCGGCGGCCCGGCGGTCCTGGTCGCTGCGGTGGTCCTCCACCTTCACCGGCCTGCCGCCTTCGCAGGGGCGGTCGGAATAGGTGTTGCCGCATCGCCAGGTCTGGGCGTGGGCGGCGTCGTGGACGAACAGGCCCACGGAACCCACCCACATCACCGTCATGAACAGGGCCGCACTTGCCTTTTGCCCTGTCGTTCTTCTTCTCTTCTTGCTCATTTTTATTTCTCTCCCTCCCTGCGCTCCGGTGGCCGGCTAGGTGGCGGCAGGCGTGCCCCCGTCGCCGGGCTCCCGCCGCGGCGGTTTGGGCCGGGGCGGTTTGCTCGTGTGAATGACCAGCGTCGCCTTCTCCATCTCGCCCGCCACCAGCGCGGGAACCGCGTGCAGGGTGCGCACGATGGCGTCGTCTATGGCTTCACGTTGTTCCTTGAGCGGCTTCTTCAGCACCCAGTTGACCACCTCCGACTTCACGCCGGGGTGGCCGATGCCCAGGCGCAGTCGCCAGTAGTCGCCGGTGCCGAGCTGCGCATGGATGTCGCGCAGGCCGTTGTGGCCGGCATGGCTGCCGCCGAACTTGAGCTTGGCCTGGCCGGGCACCACGTCGAGCTCGTCGTGCACGACGAGGATTTCTTCGGGCGCGATCTTGAAGAAGCGCGCCAGCGCACCGACCGACTTGCCCGACAGGTTCATGAAGGTCTGCGGCTCCAGCAGCCAGATGCTCTGGCCGCCGATGCTGGTGCGTGCCGCGAAGCCGTGGTAGCTGCGCTCGGGCACGAGGTTGAGTTTCCAGTCGCGCGCGAGGGCGTCGATCCACCAGAAGCCCGCGTTGTGGCGCGTGGCTTCGTACTCTGGGCCCGGGTTTCCGAGGCCGACGAACAGCTTGATCATGGTCGTGGATTATCCCGTCGCCAAAAGCAGAAAGGCCCGCACGGGGCGGGCCTTGTCAGCGTCAGACGCGGGAAGTGATTACTTCTTGGCGGTCTTGGCAGCAGGGGTCTTGGCGGCGGGAGCGGCCTTGCCACCCTTGCCAGCCGGAGCGGCAGCGGCTGCGTCGGCAGCGCCTTCGGCGGGTGCTTCGACTTCTTCAGCGGCCGGAGCGACGGCCGAAGCCAGCACTGGGTTGACCTTGCCGTGGCTGACCCACTTCACGCCGCGGGGCAGCTTGATGTCCTTCAGCGTGACGGTGCCGTTCTTCTTCAGGCCCGACAGGTCCACTTCGATGAACTCAGGCAGTTCGGCAGGCAGGCAGTTCACTTCCAGTTCGGTCGTGACGTGGTTCACCAGGTTGTGCTCGAGCTTGACGGCGTCGGACTCTTCCTCGCCCTTGAAGTGCAGCGGCACCTTCAGGGTCATGCGGGTCTTGGCATCGACGCGTTGGAAGTCGATGTGTTGCACCAGCTGGCGGAACGGGTGGTATTGCACGTCGCGCAGCAGAACCTTGCTGACGTTGCCGCCCAGGTCCATTTCGAGCACGGTCGAATGGAAGGCTTCCTTCTTCAGGGCGTGCCACAGCGCGTTGTGATCGATTTCGATCAGTTGCGGCTGGGTGTCACCACCGTAGACGATGCCGGGCGTCTTGCCCGTGATGCGGAGACGGCGGCTCGCACCCGTGCCCTGCTTGGCGCGCTCAAAAGCGACGAATTTCATAGTTAGCTCCTGTGGGAGTCCACCGCGACCAGTGCGACTCCGGTTCAACAAGGGCGCCTGTCCGTGAACGGAGAGGCGCCCGCTTTTTGCTCAGATCAGAACAGGTTGTCCTGGTCCGAGAACAAACTCATCACCGACTCGCCCTTGGCAATGCGCTGGATCGTCTCGGCGATCAGCGGTGCCACGGAGAGCTGGCGGATCTTTCCGCAGCCCAGGGCCGCATCGGAAAGAGGAATGGTGTTGGTCACGACCACTTCGTCGAGGGCCGAACCCTGCGTGATGCGCTCGATGGCCGGGCCCGAGAAGATCGGGTGCGTGCAGTAGGCGTATACGCTCTTGGCGCCGCGCTCCTTCAGCACTTCGGCCGCCTTCACGAGCGTGCCGGCGGTGTCGATCATGTCGTCCATGATCACGCAGTTGCGCCCGTCGATCTCGCCGATCACGTTCATGACTTCGCTGACATTGGCCTTTGGGCGGCGCTTGTCGATGATGGCAAGGTCGCAGTTCAGTTGCTTGGCCAGCGCACGGGCGCGAACCACGCCGCCCACGTCGGGCGAGACCACGATCAGGTCTTCGTAGTTCTTGGCGCGCAGGTCGCCGAGCAGCACGGGCGAGGCGTAGATGTTGTCGACCGGAATGTCGAAGAAACCCTGGATCTGGTCGGCGTGCAGGTCCATCGTGAGCACGCGCTCGACACCGACGGTTTCCAGCAGGTTGGCCACGACCTTGGCCGAGATCGGCACGCGGCTGGAACGCGGGCGGCGGTCCTGGCGGGCATAGCCGAAGTAGGGAATCACGGCGCTGATGCGTTCGGCCGAAGCGCGCTTGAGCGCGTCGACCATGATCAGCAGTTCCATCAGGTTTTCGTTGGTCGGGGCGCAGGTCGACTGCACCACGAACACATCGCGCGCCCGCACGTTCTGGTTGATCTCGACGGTGACTTCACCGTCCGAGAAGCGACCGACGCGAGCGGCACCGAGCGAGGTGCCGAGGTTGTGCGCGATTTCTGCAGCAAGGCCAGGATTGGCATTGCCGGTGAAAACCATGAAGTCAGGGTGATTAGCCTGCATGAGCGCGTCCCGGCTGAGCGAATTGGCTGAGGAAGCCGCCAAAAGGTTGGTGATGCGTGGCGACCGGTGAGCCGCCGATTATTGCAGCGGGTGGGCTGCAAACGAAGACTGCGGCCGTTGGGCCGCAGTCTTTGAAGATTTGGCAGGGGAGAAAGGATTCGAACCTTTGCATGCTGGAATCAAAATCCAGTGCCTTAACCAGCTTGGCGACTCCCCTACACGGGTCGATGGTTTTCACCACCAACCGATATATGTCGCGTCGAACCGAATGAACGATCCGACTATCTTCAGGTTGCCCATCCGCACAGCGGATGAACTTCCAGGTTGCTGCATTGACGAACCTGCCAGCCCTTGGGGGCTTCCAGCAGTTCCGCTTCCTGCGGCGCTTGCGGCAACTTCGCGAACACCGAACTTCCGGAGCCGGTCATCCGGGCCTTCAGTCCTTGGGCGCCGAGCCATTCGATGGCGTCGGTGACCGCGGGGCAAAGTCGCTGGGCAACCGGCTGCAGGTCGTTGTGGCCGAAATCGAAAACCGAGTCGCTCAGTGGAACCGAGCTTTCCAGGTTTGTCGCTTCGAGCGATTCGCTCTCTGCAGCAAAGCCTGTGATTATAGCAACAGGAGAAGCACGTTCAAGATCTGTTGCTGAAAAAATTAATCGGGTATCGAGTCCCTCGGGAGGTTTAGCCACCGCGAAACGCGCGGAGGGGAGTGTAACCGCAGTCAGTTGCTCTCCAACGCCCTCGACCCACGCATTGTGTCCACCCAGAAAAAAAGGCACATCGGCACCGAGCTTCAAGCCGATGTGGGCAAGCCGCGACAGCGGCAGGTTCAGCCCCCACAGCCGATTGAGCGCCAGCAGGCAGGTGGCCGCGTCCGACGAGCCGCCCCCCATGCCCGCCTGCGCAGGCACGTGCTTGGCCACGCCGATGTGGGCGCCTTGCCCTGGCGCGGCATGCGCCTGGAGCGCCCTGGCAGCGCGAAGGACGAGGTCGTCCGCCGGCAGTTCGGTGGTCAGGTCTTCGCGGCTCAGTTGCCCGTCGCTGCGCAACTCGACATGCAGCGTGTCGCACCAGTCGATCAGCATGAAGACCGATTGCAACAGGTGGTAGCCGTCGTCGCGCCGGCCGGTAATGTGGAGGAAGAGGTTGAGCTTGGCCGGCGCGGGAAGGTCGTAGATCGCCTTCATGACCGTTCGAACACGATGCGCAGGTCCGCGCGCGGGCTCGGCGATTCGCGCACCGCCTGCAGGCGGCCGTTGGCCAGCTGCCCCAGGTCGGGTTTCCAGCCGGGCACCGGCTCGTTGCGGCCCGCGAGCCATCCGAAAAGGGCGCCCACCGGAATGGCTGCGCCCGTCGCAGCTTCGATCAGCGCATCGACCGAGTCGAAGCGCCGGGTGTTGCTGCCGTCTTTCAGCAACGCTTCGCCGGGCGCCCATTGCAGCTGCGCAAGCGTGCTGCCGATCGGTGTCGTGAGCGACAGCGTGCCCGTCTCGGCGGAGCCGCGCAGGTCGAACAACGCGGCGAAAGTCTGCACCGGCTCGCTCTCGATGCGCAGCGACATGCGGCCGCTCCAGCTGTCCGAGGTCTTCGGCGCCGAGGAGCCGCCCGACAGCTGCGCGCAACCCGCGGCCAGCAGGAGCGCTGCGCCGCCTGCGGCCAGCAGCGTGCGGCGGCCGAGGTCGATGTGCGCGGTTGGCGCCAGTGCCCTTGCCTGCGCCATGCTCAGGGCTTGACCCGCAGGCGCTTGAGCGTTTCCTGCAGGGTCTCGTTCTCTGCGTCGCTCAGCAGTGCTTCTTTCCAGATCGTGACCGCGCGGTCCTTCTGGCCTACGCTCCACAGCACTTCGCCGAAGTGCGCGCCAATCTCCGGATCGGGCCGGGTCTTGTAGGCGGCTTCCAGGATGCGGATGGCCTCGTCGGTGTTGCCGAGGCGGAATTCGACCCAGCCCAGGCTGTCGGCAATGAACGGATCTTCAGGCGCCAGTTGCACGGCCTTCTGGATCAGCGTGCGTGCTTCGTCGAGGCGGATCTTGCGATCGGCGAACGAATAGCCCAGCGCGTTGTATGCGTTCTGGTTTTCCGGCTTCAGTACGATCAGCCGGCGCAGCAGCCGCTCCATGTCGTCGAGGCGGTTGAGCTTCTCGGCGATCATGGCCTGGTCATAGACGAGGTCGCTGTCGTCAGGCGCAGCGGCCGACGCCTGGGTCAGCATGTCGTAGGCGGCCTGGTACTGCTTGGCGTCGCGCAGCAGCTGCACTTCGGCGAGAAATTTCTGCTTCTTGTCTTCCGCGGTGCGCTCCGGCAGGCTGCGGATGACCTCGCGGGCCTGGGGCAGCTTGCCCTGGCGCGCCAGCAGCGCGGCGCGGCGGGTTTGCGCGGCCACCACTTCTTCGGCGCCGTCGACGCGCGACAGCCAGCGCTCGGCGCCTGCGTAGTCCTTGCGCCGTTCGGCCAGTTGCGACAACGCGAAGTACGCCTGCGCCACGCTGCGCTTGCGGTCGGACGCGTCCTGGTCCTTGTTGGCCTGGCTGTTCGACAGCTCGATGAAGCGCTTGATCGATGCTTCGGCCGCGGCGTCCTGCTTGGCCTGCATCTGCAGGCTGCCAAGCAGCAGCCAGGGTTCCGCCAGATCGGGCCGCGACGAGGTGACGGCCTGCAGCTGCACGGACGCGTCGTTGAAGCGGCGGTTTTCCACCAGCACCCGTGCGTACGCCACGCGAAGGTCGGGCGAAGCCTTGGGGTTGTTGTTCAGGAAGCGCGTGACGATCGGCTCGGCCAGCGGCTGGCCGGGGTCGATCATTTCAAGCGCCAGCGCGGGCGGTGCGTCGGAGGCCGGGTCGATTTCCTGGCCCTTGCGCGCGGCATCCAGCGCGCCGGAGGCATCACCGGCATTGAGCCGCAGGCGCCCCACGGTGGCCCAGGCCAGGCCGCCGGTGGTCGGGCTCTTGAGCTCGTCGACCAGTGCCTGCTCGACCACCGACGCGGCCAGCTTCTTGTCCGCGGCGCGCGAGTAGTTGCGCGCAATCACGGCCATCAGCAGCGGGCGTTCGATTTGCGAGGTGGCCGCCACCTCGGCGCGCAACGGCTCGACCGTTTCGCTGATGCGGTTCAGCGCAATGAGAATCTGCAGTTCGATGCGACGTGCGTCGCGCGAAGTCGGCAGTGTTTCCTGCCAGGCGCGGGCCGCGGCCAGCGCCGCGTCGCCAGAGCGCGACTGCAGTGCGATTTCGACCGCACGCTGGAACAGCTTGCCGTCGCGCAAGCGGCGGGCGGCATCCAGCACCAGTGCGTAGCCCGAGCCGGGGTCGCCGGTGCGGGTCGTGAGCTCGCCCATGAGGATCTCGTAGAACAGGTCGGCGGTGAGCGCCGAGGGCTGTGCTTCAGGTTCGCTCGCCGGCTTGGCTGCCACCACCCGCGGCTTGGCCGCTGGCTTGGGCGGCGCGGACCGCTCGATGACCGGCGCGGGGCTGGTGGGGGCTGCAGGATCGGATGTTTGTGCTTGGGCGGCACAAGCCAGCAAGGCGAGAGACGCGGCCGCCGCAAGGCGGTGTCGGCGGGGCGAAAGATTCATCTGACCATAATAATCCAGGCTTTTGAACGAGCGCCGCGCGGGGGCTTCGCCGCCGCGGGTGTTTGCCGGAGATTTACTTTTCATGCCCGAATTACCCGAAGTCGAAGTCACCCGGCGCGGTTTTGCCGACCGCATTGCCGGTGCGCGCATCGACGCGGTGCGCATCGGCAAGCCGCTGCGATGGGCCTTGATGGTGCTGCCCGAGGCACTGGTCGGGCGCAAGGTGCTGCAGGTGCGCCGGCGCGGCAAATACCTGCTGATAGACCTCGACCAGGGCATCCTTCTGCTGCACCTGGGCATGTCGGGCAGCCTGCGTTTCGACATGACCCTGCCGCCACCCGGCGTGCACGATCACTTCGACCTGGTGACCGACCGCGGCACGCTGCGGCTGAACGACCCGCGCCGCTTCGGCGCGGTGGTCTACGTCGAGCACGAAGACGCGCCCTGGGCCATCAAGCTGCTGGGCGGCCTGGGCATGGAGCCGCTGGGCGATGCCTTCGACCTCGATGCCTTCCATGCCGGACTGAAGAAGCGCAAGAGCGCCGTCAAGCAGGTGCTGCTGGCGGGCGACGTGGTGGTGGGCGTGGGCAACATCTATGCGTCGGAGGCGTTGTTCCAGGCCGGCATTCGGCCGACGCTGTCGGCCGCGCGCATCAGCAGGCCGCGCGCGGCGAAGCTGCACGCCGCGGTGCGCGAGATATTGGCGCGGGCGGTGGAGAAGGGTGGCAGCACGCTGCGCGACTTCTCGGGCGTGGACGGCAAGAACGGCTATTTCCAGCTCGAGGCGACCGTGTACGGCCGCGCCGGCGAGCCGTGCCGGGTCTGCGCGACGCCGATCCGCTTGCTGCGCCAGGGGCAACGCTCGACTTACTACTGCCCCAACTGCCAGAAGTAAACCTGAAACCTCAAACGTGGAACGCCGCCAACACCTTGAACGGAATCGCCCGAAAACGGTTGTTGCGCGCCTCCCGATGCTATATTTGTAAGCTCTTTCTTACACATTTCCCTTGAGCCGCTCTTTCAACCAACAACTCGACCAGCACGGCGCGTGGCGAAGCAATTTCGCTCGCCGGCTGCAGTGGCTGTCCCGCTGGCTGACCGAGAACGAGCTGCTCGACCAGTCGGTGGCCGAGCGCTTGCGCGGGCTCGAGACGCAGATCCGCACCAGCAAGGTCATGGTCGCCTTCGTGGCGGAGTTCTCGCGCGGCAAGTCGGAGCTGATCAACGCCATCTTCTTTGCCGGCTACGGGCGCCGCATCATGCCGGCGAGCGCGGGCCGCACCACGATGTGCCCGACGGAGCTGGGCTACGACCCCGCGCTGGCGCCCAAGCTGCGCCTGCTGCCCATCGAGACCCGGCTGGAGCCGCATTCGCTCGCCCACTGGCGCGAAAAGCCCACGCGCTGGACCGAGATCGCCATCGACGTCGTCAACGCCGAGCAGCTCGCGCAGGCGATGGGCAAGGTGGCCGAGGTGCGGTGGGTCAGCAAGGAAGAAGCGCGCACGCTGGGCTTCTGGAACGACGAAACGCCCGACGACAACCCGGTGCAGGACGCCGAGGGCCGCGTCGAAATTCCGCGCTGGCGCCATGCCGTGTTGAACATGCCGCATCCGCTGCTGGAGCAGGGGCTGGTGATTCTGGACACGCCCGGCCTGAATGCGATCGGCGCGGAACCCGAGTTGACGGTCAGCCTCATTCCCCAGGCGCATGCGGTCGTGTTCATTTTGGGCGCCGAAACCGGCGTGACGCGCTCCGACCTGTCGATCTGGCGCGAACACCTGATCACCGAGGACGAAGGCAACGACACGCGCTTCGTGGTGCTCAACAAGATCGACACCATGTGGGACACGCTGAGCACGCCCGCGCAGATCGAGCAGCAGATCGAGCGCCAGCGCGAAGGCGCGGCGCGGCTGCTCGAGGTGCCGCTGGCGCAGGTGCTGCCGGTGTCCGCGCAGAAGGGGCTGCAGGCCAAGATCCAGCGCGACGTGCAGCTGCTGCAGGCCAGCCGTCTGCCGGCGCTCGAAGCCTTGCTGGGCGAAGGCGTGCTCGGCAAGCGCGAGACCATGTTGCGGCTGGCGGTCGATGCGGGCATGACCGCGCTGCGCGCCGAGGCCGAACGCATCCTGAAGGTGCGCCAGCGCGACCTGTCCGAGCAGGCGCTCGAACTGCAGGGGCTGCGCGGCAAGAACGTGTCGGTGATCCGCCACATGCGCGCGCGCATCGACCAGGAACACGCCGAATTCGAAGGCAGCAACACGCGCATCCTGGCGCTGCGCTCGGTGCAGGGCAAGCTGCTGCGCGAGGTGTACGCCGTGCTCGGGCGCACCGCGCTCAAGGCCGACATGGTGCGGTTGTCGGCCGCGCTCAAGCGGCCTGGCGTCAAGTTCAACGTGCGCAAGGTGTACGCCGAGACCTTCGACTCGCTGCGCAACAACCTGCGCGAAGTGCAGGCGACCACGGCCGAGATCCAGTCGATGCTGCACGCCACCTTTCGCCAGCTCAATGCCGAGCAGGGCTTCACGCTGCAGGCGCCGGCCGAGCCTGATCTCACCGGCTTCGAGCAGGAGCTCAGCCAGATCGAGCGCAGCCACATCCATTACCTGGGCGTGGGCAACCTGCTGAAGCTGGCGCAGGCCGATTTCTGCGACAAGCTGGTGCGCGCGCTGGCCAGCCGCCTGCGGCTGGTCAACGAGGCCGCCATGACCGAGGTCGAGCGCTGGAGCAAGGGCGCGAGCGCGCAGATCGATGCGCAGCTCAAGGAGCGCAGGCGCAATTTCAGCAAGCGCATCGAGGCCATCGAGCGCATCCAGAGCGCGGCCGGCAACCTCGACGAGCGCCTGCTCGAACTGGCCGCGCAGGAGCGCGACCTGGCCGAACTGCATGTGCGGCTGCGCGAGTTCACCTCGCTGATCGCGCAACCCGGAAAGCCGCAGGCAGCGGCCACGGTCGGCGAGCTGCGTGCGGCCTGAGCGTTCCGCCGCCGCGGCGGCTGCAACTTCACCTTTGCCCGCCGATTTCGCCGCGCAGGTCGTGAGCTGGCAGCGCACCCACGGGCGCAGCCAGTTGCCGTGGCAGAACACGCGCGATCCGTACCGCGTGTGGCTGTCGGAAGTGATGCTGCAGCAGACGCAGGTGACGACGGTGCTGGGTTACTTCGCGCGTTTTCTCGAGCGCTTTCCCGATGTGAAGGCACTGGCCGCCGGCACGGAAGACGAGGTGTTCGGCCTCTGGAGCGGCCTGGGCTACTACAGCCGGGCGCGCAACATGCACCGCTGCGCGCAGGACGTGGTCGTGCGTTTCGGCGGCGAGTTTCCGCACACCGCCGCCGAACTGGTCACGCTGCCCGGCATCGGGCGCTCGACATCGGCGGCAATTGCCGCCTTCTGCTTCGGCGAGCGCGTGGCGATCCTCGACGGCAACGTGAAGCGCGTGCTGACGCGCGTGCTCGGTTTTGCGGGCGACATGTCGTCCGCCGCGCAGGAGCGCGCACTGTGGGACCTGGCAACGCAGTTGCTGCCGCCCGCCGAGCAGCGCGAAGCCATCGCGCACTACACGCAGGGGTTGATGGACCTGGGCGCCACCGTGTGCCTGCCACGCAAGCCCAGTTGCATGATCTGCCCTGTCAACCGGAGCTGCACGGCCTTGCGCGAAGGCGCGCCCGAGCGCTACCCGGTGAAGACGCGCAAGCTCAAGCGCAGCGCCCAGTCGCTGTGGGTGCTGCTGGCGCGCGACGCGCAGGGCCGGGTCTGGCTGGAGAAGCGGCCGGCCAAGGGCATCTGGGCAGGGCTGTATTGCCTGCCCGTGTTCGACAGCCGCGAAGACCTGCTCGCTGCATTGCCGGCAGCAGCGCAGCACGGCGCGCAAGACCTGCCGGCCTTCGTGCACGTGCTGACCCACAAGGACCTGCACCTGCATCCCGTGCAGCTGCACGGCGCGCAGCCGCGAGGCGAGGGCGCGCGATGGGTGGAGGCGGAGGAATGGCGTCGGCTGGGCCTGCCGGCGCCGATGCGCAAGCTGCTCGAAAGCGGCGCGGTCTAGACAGTTTCTAGAGCTTCGCGCCGCTCAGTTCGCGTCGAGCTCGCGGTGCCGCTTCAGCGAACCCCAGCGCGCGCCGAACGAGCGCGCCAGTTGCTCGACCAGGAACACAGAGCGGTGCTGCCCGCCGGTGCAGCCGATGGCCACCGTGACGTAGCTGCGATGGTCGCGCGCCAGCGCATCGAGCCAATGCGACAGGAACTGCTCGATGTCGTCGTACATGCGCGCCACGTCGTCGTGCTCGCGCAGCCACTCGATCACCGGTTCGTCGCGCCCCGTGAGCGGCCGCAACGCGGGCACGTAGTGCGGATTGGGCAGCATGCGCACGTCGAACACGTAGTCGGCGTCCAGCGGCACGCCGCGCTTGAACGCGAACGACTCGAACACCAGCGTCAGCGCGTTCTGCGGCGCCGAGATCAGCGACTTGATGTAGCTCTGCAGCTGCGCGGGCCGGATCAGGCTGGTGTCGATCACGTCGGCGCCGTCGCGCAGGTCGGCCAGCAGCTCGCGCTCCAGCTCGATGGCCTGCATCAGCACGCGATGCTGCTCAGGCACGTCGGTGCGGCCCTCCTGGCGCGAGAGCGGATGGCGGCGGCGGGTTTCCGAATAGCGGCGCAGCAGCGCGTCGGTGGTGGCATCGAGGAACAGCGAACGCAGCGAGATGCCGCCGTCGCGTCGCAGCGCCTCGAGCTGCAGCGGCACGATCGGCAGCGACACGCCGCTGCGCACGTCCATGGCAATGGCCACGCGCGGCGTGGCTTGCTCGTGCTGCAGGGCGATGAACGCGGTCAGCAGCTCGGGCGGCAGGTTGTCGACGCAGTAGTAGCCGGCGTCTTCCAGCGCATGCAAGGCCACCGACTTGCCGGAACCCGACATGCCGGTGATGAGCACGAGGTCGAGGTGGTTCATGGCGACGTCACCGGGGCCGTGGCGCTCTTGTGGCCCAGCATCTCGCGCGCATGCGCGAGCGAGGTCTGCGAGACCTTTTCGCCGCCCAGCATGCGGGCGATTTCCTTGGCGCGGTGGTCGTCGTCGAGGCGCGACACGCCGCTTTCGGTGCGCGGGCCGTCCTTGCCGGCGGCCGCCGTCTGGCGCTTGGCGACCACCAGGTGGTGGTCGGCGCAGGCGGCCACCTGGGGCAGGTGGGTCACGGCAAGCACCTGCCGGTCGCGGCCGAGCTGCTTCATGAGGCGCCCGACCGTCTCGGCGACCGCGCCGCCGACGCCCGCATCGACCTCGTCGAAGATCAGCGTCTGCGCGGTGCCGAGCTGGCTGGTGGTGACGGCAATGGCCAGCGCGATGCGCGACAGCTCGCCGCCCGAAGCCACCTTGCCGATGGCGCGCGGCGTGCTGCCGGTGTGGCCGGCCACGAGGAAGGCCACTTCTTCGAGGCCGGCGCGGCCGGGCTGCGCCAGCGGCTGCAGCTCGACCTCGAAGCGCCCGCCCTGCATGCCGAGGCCCTGCATGGCCTGCGTGACCGCCTGCCCGAGGCGCGGCGCGGCCTGCTTGCGCGACTTGCCCAGCGCCTTGGCTTCCTTCATGTAGACCTGCTGCGCGGCTTCTTCGGCGCGCTCCAGCCCGTCGAGATCGCTTTGCGCGTCGAGTGCCTGCAGCTCGGCCTGCCAGCCGGCCAGCAGTGCCGGCAGGTCGGCGGGCGTGCGCTTGTAGCGGCGCGCCAGCGACATCCACAGGCCCATGCGCTCGTCCAGCTCGGCGAGGCCGTGCGGGTCGGCGTCGGTGTCGCGCAGGTAGCCGTGCAGCGAATGGGCCGCGTCGGAGGCCTGTGCCACGCAGGAGGCCAGCACTTCGCCCAGGTTGCGGAATTCGGGCTCGATGTGCTCGCAGTTCTGCAGCAGCGTGGCCGCGCGCGTGAGCGCGGCGAGCGCGCCGTTGTCGTCGTCTTCCAGCGCCAGGCTGGCGCCTTGCGCCGCGTCGATCAGGGCCTGGGCGTTGGAGATGCGCGAATGCGCGGTCGACAGCTCTTCCCACTCGTCGGCGCCCGGTGCGAGCTTGGCGACTTCGGAAATCTGCCACTGCAGCCGTTCGCGTTCGCGCTGCAGCGAGTCTTGCGCCGAGCGCGCGTGCTCGAGCGACGAAAGCGCCTGCCGCCAGCCGTGCCACGCGGCATCGAGCGCGTCGGTGCGCACGCCCGCGTAGGCGTCGAGCAGGCCGCGCACGGCCTCGGGCCGGGTCAGGCTCTGCCAGGCGTGCTGGCCGTGGATGTCGAGCAGGTGGTCGCCCAGCTCGCGCAGTTGCGTGGCCGTGGCGGGGCTGCCGTTGATCCAGCCGCGGCTGCGGCCCTGCAGGTCGACCGTGCGGCGCAGCAGCAGGGCATCGCCGGCTTCGAAGCCGCCTTCGTCGAGCCAGGGGGCCAGGGCCGGGTCGGCGTCGAACTCGGCGCTCACGTCGAGCCGCTCGGCGCCTTCGCGCACCGCGCCGGCATCGGCCCGGTTGCCCAGCGCCAGCTGCAGCGCGTCGATCAATATGGATTTGCCCGCGCCGGTTTCACCGGTCAAGACCGTGAAGCCGCCGGACAGGTCGAGTTCGAGTGATCGCACGATCACGAAGTCGCGCAGTGCGATGCGTCGCAGCGCCATGTCAGGAGCCCCCTTCGTTCCAGTGAAGTTTCTTGCGCAAGGTGTCGAAATAGCTCCAGCCGCGCGGATGCAGGAAGCGCACCCGGAAGTCGGAGCGGCGCACCACCACGCGGTCGCCGATGGCGAGCGAGGCGAGCGATTGCATGTCGAAATTGGCGCTGGCGTCGCGTCCGCCGACCAGCTCGATGACGATCTCGTCGGCATCGGGCAGCACCACCGGGCGGTTCGACAGCGTGTGCGGCGCGATGGGCACCAGCACCCAGCCGGGCACCGCCGGGTGCAGCAAGGGGCCGCCGGCCGACAGCGCATAGGCCGTGGAGCCCGTGGGCGTGGCGATGATCAGGCCGTCGGCGCGCTGGCTGGCCACGAAGTGCCGGCCGACCGACACGCGCAGCTCGACCATGCCGGAGGTGGCGCCGCGGTTGACCACCACGTCGTTCATGGCGAGCGCGTCGAACACCGAGGCGCCGTCGCGCATCACGCTCGCGTGCATCAGGCTGCGATGGTCTTCTTCGTATTCGCCGGCCAGCATGGGAATCAGCGTGGCCTGGTAGTTGTCCAGCGGAATGTCGGTGATGAAGCCAAGGCGGCCGCGGTTGATGCCGATCAGCGGAATGCCATAGCTGGCGAGTTGCCGGCCGATGCCGAGCATGGTGCCGTCGCCGCCGACGACCAGGCCCAGGTCGCAGCGCTGGCCGATTTCCTCGACCGTCAGGGCTTCGTAGCGTGGGTGGGGCGGGGCACTTTCTTCGTCTTCCTTGCAGGTGGAGCGTTCGACGAAAACCTTGCAGCCCTGCGACTCCAGGAAGGCCCCGATGTTTTCCATCACACCGTCGCGAGCGTCCGCCTGCGCTCGGGCGCCGGAAGCCTGGTATTTGCCGATCAGGGCGACGTGACGAAAGCGAGAGGTCATATCTCACAAATTACAACACTAAAATCTTGCAATGCTGGACGACCGTGCCAAGTTGCTGCTCAAGACGCTCGTCGAGCGCTACATCGCCGACGGGCAACCCGTCGGGTCACGCACGTTGTCGCGTTCCGCGGGGCTCGACCTGTCGCCCGCGACCATCCGCAACGTCATGTCCGACCTCGAAGGGCTCGGGCTGATCGCCAGCCCGCACACCTCTTCGGGCCGCATTCCGACGCACCGCGGCTACCGCCTGTTCGTCGACACCATGCTGACCGCCCAGCGTGAGCACATGAACACGCCGAGCCTTGCGCCCGACCAGCCGCAGAAGGTGATCGCCAACGCGGCGCACCTGCTGTCGAACATGTCGCAGTTCGTGGGCGTGGTGATGGCGCCGCGGCGTGCCTCGGTGTTCAAGCAGATCGAGTTCCTGAGGCTGTCCGAGAAGCGGCTGCTGGTGATCATCGTGTCGCCCGACGGCGATGTGCAGAACCGGGTGATCTTCCCGGAGGCCGACTATTCGCAGTCGCAACTGGTCGAGGCCTCCAACTACATCAACGCGAACTATGCGGGCCTGACCATCGAGCAGGTGCGCGACAAGCTGCAGTCCGAGATCGAGACGCTGCGCGGCGAGATCGCCACGCTGATGCAGGCTGCGGTGAAGGTCAGCTCCGAAGTGCTGACAGAGGCGCAGGAAGACGATGTCGTGATTTCCGGCGAGCGCAACCTGCTGGCGGTGAGCGACTTTTCCAGCGACATGGGCCAGCTGCGCCGCGCCTTCGAACTGTTCGAGCAGAAGGCGCAGCTGATGCGGCTGCTCGATGTGTCGAGCAAGGCAGAAGGCGTGCGCATCTTCATCGGCGGCGAGAGCCAGGTGGTGCCCTTCGAGGAGCTGTCCATCGTCAGCGCCAACTACGAGGTCGACGGGCAGGTGGTGGGCACGCTGGGCGTGATCGGGCCGACGCGCATGCCGTACGAGCGGATGATCCAGATCGTCGATATCACCTCGCGGCTGGTGACCAACGCATTGAGCCATCGCAAGTAGCGTGGGCTGTGGCGCGGCGCGAATAGAATCCGTGCCGCGTGGGCCGTTAGCTCAGTTGGTTAGAGCAGCGGACTCATAATCCGTTGGTCGATGGTTCAAGCCCATCACGGCCTACCACCACCGCCAGTTGCACCAGGTTGTGCAAAGCTTTTTGGATGTCTTCGAGGAAGCCCGCGAAAACGGGATATAATCGTGGGCTCAGCGGCTGTAGCTCAGTTGGATAGAGTACTTGGCTACGAACCAAGGGGTCGTGGGTTCAATTCCTGCCAGCCGCACCAACTCTTTAAAGCCCGGAAGATTCGTCTTCCGGGCTTTTTTCTTTTGTGACGACCGCGTGTCTGCGATCAGGTAAATCCTAAAAGGTCGAGAAAAGCGGGCTATAATTGCAAGCTGTGCGGCTGTAGCTCAGTTGGATAGAGTACTTGGCTACGAACCAAGGGGTCGTGGGTTCAATTCCTGCCAGCCGCACCACTACATAAAAAGCCCGCAACGAAAGTTGCGGGCTTTTTTCTTTTTTGGAGGATTTTGCGTTGAGCAAGGCATTCACCAAGGAAACGGATTCCGACGGGGACGACGACGGCGCCGATGGCGCCCTGCCTCCGCTGCCCGCCGGCAGCAAGAACTACATCACCCCCGACGGTTACGCGCGCCTGCGCGACGAACTGCTGCAGCTGATGGACGAGGAGCGCCCCAAGATCGTCGAGACCGTGCACTGGGCCGCCAAGAACGGCGACCGCTCCGAGAACGGCGACTACCTCTACGGCAAGAAGCGCCTGCGGGAAATCGACAGGCGCATCCGCTTTCTCACCAAGCGGCTCGAAATCGCAGAAATCACCGACCCGTCGGTGCATCACGGCCGCGATCAGGTCTTCTTCGGCGCCACGGTGCGTTATGCCGACGAGGCGGGCGACGAGCGCAGCGTCACCATCCTCGGCATCGACGAGGCGGAGAGCGCAAAGGCGCAAGTCAGTTGGATCTCTCCGATCGCTCGAGCTTTGCTCAAGGCGCGCGAAGGCGACGTCGTAAAGCTCGTGACGCCGGGTGGCGCGCACGAGGTCGAGATTCTTTCGGTGAACTATCCCGCGCCGCGCCCGGCCGAAGCCTAGAGGCTCAGGGAGCGGGAACCGTCCGCGAGGCAGTCAGGACGGATGCGGTCCGCCGTGCGGCGCGCAGCACGGCGTCTAGATGCGTCCGGTCGCGCACCGCGATCACGAAGCGCAGGTCGGTCGAATCCTGCGGCGTCTCGTCGGCCATTTCCACGTGCGTGATGTCGGCTTCGGCATCCGCCAACGTGGCCGCGACCCGCGCGAGCACGCCCTTGTCGTTGCGCACGGTAATGACCACGCCAGTTTCGAAAGCGCGCGTGGGTTCGTCCGCCCACTCGACGGCGAAGAAGCGTTCACTGTCCTTGTGGCGCAGGCGCTGGCCGACACCGCAGTCTTCGGTGTGCACCACCAGGCCTTCGCCGTGCCCCAGATAGCCGACGATCTGGTCGCCGGGAATGGGGCGGCAGCACAGCGCGAAGCGCACGGACGAGTTCTCGCTGCCGTCCAGCGTGACCGCGCCCTGCGACACCGTCTCGTGCGAGATGAAGCGCTCGCGGCTCAGCAGCAGCGCGTCGGGCCGTTCGCCCAGTTCGGACAGCATGGACACCAGCCGTTTCGCGACGATGCTGGCGATGCGCTTGCCCAGACCGATGTCGGTCAGCAGTTCGGCGCGGGTCCGGTTGCCGGTGAAGCGCAGCAGCTTTTCCCACAGCGGCTGGTGCTCCTCGTCGTTCTCGGGCAGCTTGCTCAGCCCCTCGGCGCGCAGCGCCTGGGCCAGCAGCTTCTCGCCCAAGCCTTCCGACTCGGCGTGCGCCAGCGTCTTCAGGTAGTGACGGATCTTGGAGCGTGCCCGCCCGGTTCGCACGAACCCGAGCCATGCCGGGTTGGGCGTGGACACCGGCGCGGTGATCACCTCGACCACGTCGCCGTTCTTGAGCTCGGTGCGCAGCGGCACCTGGTCGCCGTTGATGCGCGCGGCCGATGTGTGGTCGCCGATGTTGCTGTGAATGGCGTACGCAAAGTCGACCACCGTGGCGCCGCGCGGGAGCGCCATGATCTGGCTCTTTGGCGTGAACACATAGACCGCATCCGGAAACAGGTCGACCTTGACGTGGTCCCAGAACTCGGCGGCGTCGCGCGTCTCGTCCTGGATGTCGAGCAGCGATTGCAGCCACTTGGTGCCCAGGCGGTCGTTGCTCGCAGCGTTGGGCTCGGCCGCCTTGTACAGCCAGTGCGCCGCCACGCCGGATTCGGCCACCACGTGCATGGCCTCGGTTCGCAGCTGGAACTCCACGCTCACGCCAGCGGGCCCCACCAGCGTGGTGTGCAGCGACTGGTAGCCGTTGAGCTTGGCGATCGCGATGTGGTCCTTGAACTTGCCGGGCAGCGGCTTGTACATCTGGTGCAGGATGCCCAGCCCGGTGTAGCAGGCGATCACGTTCGGCACGATCAGCCGGAAGCCGTAGATGTCGGTCACCTGCGCGAAGCTCAGGTGCTTTTCTTCCATCTTTCGATAGATGGAATACAGCGTCTTTTCACGCCCGGCGATCCGCAGCGTCATTCCGGCGGCGGAGAAGGCCGTTTCGACCTCTTTCTGCACCTTCTGGATCAGGTCGCGGCGTCGACCTCGCGCCTTGGCCACCGCTTTCGACAGCGTGGCGTAGCGCCAGGGCTTCAGGTGCCGGAACGACAGTTCCTGCAGTTCGCGATAGGTCTGGTTCAGTCCGAGGCGGTGCGCGATGGGCGCATAGATCTCGAGCGTTTCGCGCGAGATGCGGGCCCACTTCTCGCGCGGCGCATCGGCCAGCGTGCGCATGTTGTGCGTGCGGTCGGCCAGCTTCACGAGAATGACGCGCACGTCGCGCGCCATGGCAAGCAGCATCTTGCGGAACGACTCGGCCTGGTTTTCTTCGCGGGTGTTGAACTGCAGCTTGTCGAGCTTGGTGAGCCCGTCGACCAGTTCCGCCACCGGGGCACCGAAGCGTTCGATGAGTTCGGGCTTGGTGACGCCGCAGTCTTCGATGGCGTCGTGGAGCAAGGCCGCCATCAGCGCCTGCGCGTCGAGCTTCCACTCGGCGCATTGCGCCGCCACCGCGATCGGATGGGTGATGTAGGGCTCGCCGCTGTTGCGCAACTGGCCCAGGTGCGCCTCGTCGGCGAAGCGGTAGGCGCGCCGTACCAGTTCGGTGTCTTCGGGGCTCAGGTAGTCGAGGCGCGCCGTCAAGGCGGCGAAGCTTGCGGCGGCTGCGTTCAGCGCCGCCGGGCTCGGTTTCGGCGGGCCTTTGGGGGCTTGGGACTGATGTTTGGCTACCGCGCTCATGTCTATCACTTTAGCGTGACCGCTGTATGGACGCGTCCGGGCATAAAAAAAGCACCGCTTTGCGGTGCCTTTTCGTTGCAGGGCTGCGTCAGATCAGCCCGGCACCTTCTTGAGCATTTCGAGGCCGATCTTGCCTTCGGCGATTTCGCGCAGGGCGGTGACGGCGGGCTTGTTCTTGCTCTCGATCTTCGGTGCGTGGCCCTGGCTCAGCATGCGCGCGCGGTAGGTCGCGGCCAGAACGAGCTGGAAGCGGTTCGGGATGTTGACGAGACAATCTTCGACGGTGATGCGGGCCATGATGAGAATCTTTCTGTCGGTGAGCGAGGGCTCGGGTATCAGGGGATGTTCAGTGCGGCGAATGTGTCGGCACGCGCACGGCGCTGTGCGGAATACCGGAGCCGCTGAGCGTGGACGATCGCCTTGAGATCGAAAAGCGCGCGCTCAAATAACTCGTTGATTATAACGAAGTCGAATTCCCCCGCCCGTGCCATCTCTTCGGCGGCGTTTTTCAGGCGCAGTTCGATGACCGAGGCGCTGTCTTCGCCGCGCCGTTCGAGCCGCGAACGCAGTTCTTCCCAGCTGGGCGGCAGGATGAAGATCATCACCGCGTTGGCGAAGGTCTTGCGGATCTGCAGCGCGCCCTGGAAGTCGATTTCAAGGATCACGTCCGCTCCCTGGGCGATGCGCTCCTCGACGGCCCGCTTCGACGTGCCGTAGCGGTGCCCGTGCACATGCGCCCATTCCACGAAGCCGTCCGCCGCAATCAGCGCGTCGAACTCCGACGGCGAGGCGAAAAAGTACTCGCGGCCGTGCTTTTCCTGGCCGCGCGGCGACCGGGTGGTGTGCGACACCGAAGGCTGGACGGCCGAATCGAGCTCCATCAGCGCCTTCACCAGGCTCGATTTGCCGGCGCCGCTGGGCGCCGCGACCACGAAGATATTGCCGGGGTAGTCCATTCTTTCGCTCGTCATTCGATGTTCTGCACCTGTTCGCGCATCTGCTCGATCAGCACCTTCATGTCCACGCCGATGCGCGTGAGTTCCAGCGCCGCCGACTTCGAGCCCAGGGTGTTGGCCTCGCGGTGCAGCTCCTGGATGAGGAAGTCCAGGCGCTTGCCGATCTCGCCGCCCTTTTTCAGCAGCCGCTCGATCTCGTCGAGATGCGAGTTCAGCCGGGTGAGCTCCTCGGCCACGTCGATGCGGATGGCAAAGGCCGTGGCCTCGGTCAGCGCGCGGTCCTGGGCTGCCTCGGGCAGGGTGCCGCCGGTGCCGGCAGTCAGGCCCATGGCCTCCTGCCAGCGTTCCAGGAAGCGGGTGCGCTGCTGTTCGACCAGCTGGGGCACCAGCGGGCCGGCCTGCAGCACCAGGGTGCGCAACTGCCCCAGGTGGGCGTCGAGCATCTTGGCCAGCCGGGCGCCTTCGCGCTGGCGGGCCGACATCAGGCCGTCGAGCGCCTTGCCGGCGACGTCGAGCAGGTCGGCACCCCAGTCGCCGCGGGCGGCGCTGTCGCCGCCGGCCAGGCGCAGCACGTCGGCCACGCTCAGCTCCCGGGCGCCGGGCAGCCAGGCCTTGACGCTGTCCTGCACGCCGTTGAGCCGCTGGAGCAGCTTCACGGAGGGCTCGACGACGCCCGCCTGGGCGGTGTTCTCGATGGCGGCGCGCACCTCGACCTTGCCGCGCTTGAGCTTGCCCGTGAGCAGCTCGCGCAGGGCGGTTTCATGCTGGCGGAGTTCTTCCGGCAGCTTGAAGGTCAGGTCGAGAAAGCGGCTGTTGACCGAGCGGATTTCTACCCCGAGCCGGCCTGCGGCGGTAGGCCGTGCATCGGCTTCGGAGTGGCTGCCTGCGGACCCGTTCTGGCCGCTGGCGTAGCCGGTCATGCTGTAAACTGGCATTGCGCCTCACTGTGGTTTTGCTTGCATGCACCGAGGCGTCGGCACGGCGTTCGCTTGCCGCACCATCGCCTTCGGGCGAAACTCCCGGATTATGTCAAAGGTCAAGCCTACGCCCCTGTCGCCCGATACGGTCATCGGCGGATACCGCGTGATCCGCCGCCTTTCGGCGGGCGGTTTCGGCGTTGTCTACCTCGCGATCGACTCCAACGGCCAGCAGGTCGCCATCAAGGAATACCTGCCGTCCTCGCTGGCCACCCGCGGGCCCGGCGAGCTCAACCCGCAGGTGCCGCCCGAGAAGCTGTCGCTCTACCGCCTCGGCCTGAAGAGCTTCTTCGAAGAAGGCCGCTCGCTCGCCCAGATCTCGCATGCCTCGGTGGTCAGCGTGCTCAATTTCTTTCGCGAGAACGAGACCGTCTACATGGTCATGAACTACCTGGAGGGCGCCACCCTGCAGGATTTCGTGGTCACCGCGCGCGACCTGAAAAAGCAGAAGGTGTTCCGCGAGTCGACCATCCGCTCGCTGTTCGACGAGATCCTGCGCGGCCTGCGCATCGTGCACCAGTACAAGATGCTGCACCTGGACATCAAGCCGGCCAACATCTTCGTCACCGACGACGACCGCGCCGTGCTGATCGACTTCGGCGCCGCGCGCGAGGTGCTCAGCAAGGAAGGCATCTTCATCCGCCCGATGTACACCCCCGGCTTCGCCGCCCCCGAGATGTACCGGCGCGATTCGTCCATGGGCCCGTGGACCGACATCTACGCCATCGGCGCCTGCATCTACGCCTGCATGCAGGGCTATCCGCCCAACGACGCGCCGCGGCGCATCGAGAAAGACCGGCTCAGCCTGTCGCTGTCGCGCCTGCGCGGCGTGTATTCCGACAACCTCATCGAAGTGGTCGAGTGGTGCATGTCGCTCGATCCGCTGTCGCGCCCGCAATCGGTTTTCGCGCTGCAAAAGGAGCTCAGCCGCGAGGGCGAGCGCCGCTACACCAAGCTCACGGTGGGCGAGAAAGTGCGCCTGTCGATCGACAACATCCGCTCCTTCGACAAGAAGAGCCTGCCCAAGGCTGTAGCGCCCACCACGCGCCCCGCATGACATCATGAAATTCTCCGTCTTCCAGGTCAGCCGCAAGGGCGGTCGTGTCAAGAACGAAGACCGCATGGGCTATTGCTACACGCGGGAATCGGGGCTGTTCGTGCTGGCCGACGGCATGGGCGGCCACCCCGAGGGCGAGGTGGCGGCGCAGCTCGCGCTGCAGACCATTGCCGCGCTCTACCAGCGCGAGGCGCGCCCGACCGTGAAGGACGTGAAGGCCTTCCTGGCCGAGTCGGCCATGGCCGCGCACCAGCAGATCATGCGGTACGCCAGCCACAAGGCCATGCTCGACACCCCCCGCACCACCGTGGTCGCGGCCGTGCTGCAGAACTCCACCGCCACGTGGATGCACTGCGGCGACTCGCGCCTGTACGTGGTGCGCGACGGCCGCCTGCTGGTGCGCACGCGCGACCACTCCCACGCCGAGCGCCCCAAGCCCAACGCCTCCGACGCGCCCGTCAACCGCAACCTGCTGCTGACCTGCCTCGGCTCGCCGACCACGCCGCTGTTCGATGTGTCGGCGCCCATGGCGCTGCAGCGCGGCGACCGCCTCATGCTGTGCTCCGACGGCGTGTGGGGCGTGCTGGACGACGAACTCATCGTGCACACGCTGTCCTCCGGCAAGCCCGTGTCCGACGCCGCGCCCGACCTGGCCGAGATGGCGCTGCGCAAGGGCGGCTCCCACAGCGACAACGTCACCCTCATCGCGCTCGAATGGGAAATGCCCGACACCGCCGCGGCCGACGACCGCAGCGGCGTGTCTACCGAGACCATCGAGGACGGCGTGTTCGCCTCGACCATCCAGGCCGGCATGCCCTCCGACAGCGAGACCGACGACCTCGACGAAGACGCCATCGAGCGCTCCATCGCCGAGATCAACGAAGCCATTCGACGCTCCGCCGCACGCAAGACCTGAACGCCACGGCGCGCGCGGCCTTTTCCTTTTCTCTCCTTTTCCGGTTTTCAAACAATGACTGCTTTCACACGAAGCGGCGGCCGTGCCGCCGACCAGCTGCGCCCGGTGCGCATCACCCGCGGTTTCACCATCCACGCCGAGGGCTCGGTGCTCATCGAGTTCGGTCAGACGCGCGTGCTGTGCACCGCCTCGGTCGAGGAGAAGGTGCCGCCGCACAAGAAGGGCAGCGGCGAAGGCTGGGTGACGGCCGAATACGGCATGCTGCCGCGCGCCACCCACACCCGCAGCAGCCGCGAGGCCGCCAAGGGCAAGCAGACCGGCCGCACGCAGGAAATCCAGCGCCTCATCGGCCGCTCGATGCGCGCCGTGTTCGACCTGGCCGTGCTCGGCGAACGCACCATCCACCTCGACTGCGACGTGCTGCAGGCCGACGGCGGCACCCGCACCGCGGCCATCACCGGCGCCTTCGTGGCCGCGCAGGACGCCGTCAACAAGCTGCTGGCCTCCGGCGCGCTCAAGGCCTCGCCTATCAAGGGGCACGTGGCCGCCATTTCGGTGGGCATCGTCAGTGGTACGCCGCTGCTCGACCTCGAATACACCGAAGACTCGGCCTGCGACACCGACATGAACGTCGTCATGACCGGCGCCGGCCACTTCGTCGAAGTGCAGGGCACGGCCGAAGGCGTGGCCTTCACGCGCGACGAAATGAACGCCTTGCTCGGACTGGCCGAGAAGGGTATCAACGAACTCGTGACCCTGCAGCAGCAGGCACTGCTCTCCGACTGACAACAGCCACTGGCGCCCGTCGAACGGACGCCACAGCCATCCTGACTCATGAAACTGGTTCTTGCTTCCAACAACGCCGGCAAGCTCGCCGAACTCCAGCAGCTGTTTGCCGAGCTGTCCGTCACCCTGGTGCCGCAGTCGGCACTCGGCGTGGGCGAGGCTGAAGAACCCTTTCGCACCTTCGTGGAAAACGCGCTCACCAAGGCGCGCCACGCCAGCGCCGCCACCGGCCTGCCGGCCATGGCCGACGACGCCGGCCTGTGCGTCGACGCCTTCGGCGGCCTGCCGGGCGTGGACACCGCCTACTACGCCACGCAGTTCGGCTACGCCAAGGGCGACGCCAACAACGTGAAAGCGCTGCTGGAGCAACTCGACGGCGTGGCCAACCGCCGCGCCGCGCTCGTCAGCACGCTGGTCGCGTTGCGCAGCCACGACGACCCCGAGCCGCTCATTGCCGTCGGCCGCGTGGTCGGCGAGATTGCGGCGGCGCCCATCGGCGACAACGGCTTCGGCTTCGACCCCGTCATGTACCTGCCAGGCTTCGGCAAGACCTTCGCCCAGCTCTCGCCCGAAGTGAAGAACGCCAACAGCCACCGCGGCCGCGCCGCGCAGGCCATGCTCGCGCTGATGCGCGAGCGCTGGTTCTGAGGCGCCGATGGCTACCGTTTTTCCGATCCAGCCGGCACAGCCGGACCAGCCCACGGGCCAAGCAAACGCCGGGCAGGCCAACGACGTGCTGCACTGGATGCGGCCCGGCCCGCTGCAGCTCTCGGCGCTGCCGCCGCTGTCGCTGTACATCCACCTGCCGTGGTGCCTACGCAAGTGCCCGTACTGCGACTTCAACTCGCACGAATGGCGCGCCACCAGCGAGGCCGACATCGACGGCCTGCCCGAGGCGGCGTACATCGACGCGCTGGTCGCCGACCTGGACGCGGCGCTGCCGCTCATCTGGGGCCGCACCGTGCACACCATCTTCATCGGCGGGGGCACGCCCAGCCTGTTCTCGCCGCAGGCCATCGACCGCCTGCTGGGCGACGTGCGTGCGCGGCTCAAACTGGCGCCCGACTGCGAGATCACGCTGGAGGCCAACCCCGGCACCTTCGAGCGCAACCGCTTTCGCGCCTACCGCGCCGCGGGCGTCACGCGCCTGTCGGTGGGCGTGCAGAGCTTCAACGACGCGCACCTGAAGGCCCTGGGCCGCGTGCACGACCGCGCGCAGGCCATCGCCGCGCTCGAAGAGGCCGCGCAGGCGTTCGACACCTTCAACCTCGACCTGATGTACGCGCTGCCGGGCCAGACCATGGAAGACCTGGACGCCGACCTGAGCCAGGCGCTGGCGCTGGCGCCGCCGCATCTCTCCATCTACCACCTGACCATCGAGCCCAACACCTGGTTCGCCAAGTTTCCGCCGACCCTGCCCGAGGACGACATCGCCTACGCCATGCTCGACCGCATCACCGAGCGCACCGGCGCGCAGGGCATGTCGCGCTACGAGGTCTCGGCCTATGCGCGGGACGGCCACGTGTGCCAGCACAACCTGAACTACTGGCAGTTCGGCGACTACCTGGGCATTGGCGCCGGCGCCCACAGCAAGCTGAGCTTTGCGCACCGCATCGTGCGGCAGGTGCGCTATCGCGAGCCGCGGCTGTACATGGAGAACGCGCGCGCGGGCGCCGCGGTGTCGCAGAGCGACGAGGTGGCGCTGGCCGACCTGCCGTTCGAGTTCATGCTCAACACGCTGCGCCTGAAGCAGGGCTTCACGCTGCCGCAGTTCAGCGAGCGCACCGGGCTGGCGATGACGTCGATACAGCGCGGCCTGGAAGAAGCCGAGCGCAAGGGGCTGGTGGCGCGCGACCTGTTCCGCGTATGGCCGACCGAGCGCGGGCTGGATTTTCTGAGTGACCTGCAGACGCTGTTCCTGCCCGAGGGCGACTGAGCGCGTCGGTGGGCCGCGCCGCCGGCTTAGAATCGCCGGCTCCGGAGAGTTGGGTGAGTGGTTTAAACCAGCAGTCTTGAAAACTGCCGACGTGAAAACGTCCGTGAGTTCGAATCTCACACTCTCCGCCAGAATCGATCTCTGGCAGTTTTTGAAAGTCCCGCGCAGTCTCTGCGACGGGACTTTTTCCATTGGGCGGTTACCTGCGGCGCATCAGCCCTCTGGCTACCTCGATCTCCGGGCGCCCCGTCAGTCCCACACACCCGAGATACCTGCACGCACGCCCGCGGTGCCGGCCGAGGTGGCGGTGACACCGCCCGTCACGCTCCAGCGGCCGTTCTCCGCCGTCTTGCGCAGCGAAGCACCGACCGCCGTCTGGCCCTGGTAGTGGCCCAGGCCGGCCGCATAGGTGACTTTGCCTGCGACGTACGGCGCGCTCTCGAGCGCCATCGCAGCCGCAGTGCCCGCATAGGACTTTTTCGCCACATCGCGCAACGCGCTGCCGAGCTGGTTGGCGCGCGCGTTGGTGTAGTTCATCGACGCCGCCGTGGCGCTGTTGAGCTGGTTCACATTGACCGCGTCGTTGCCCTGCACGCCCGGCGCCACGTTCGAAATGCGCGTGCCGTCGGGCGCCTGGCCGTTGCCCATCGTCATCTGGCCGTAGTTGGTCGTGCCGTCGGCGTGGGTGTCGTACTGCACCGAGCCCGCCTTGACGGCGTTCGCAGAAGCCTTCAATTGCGCCACGTTGGCCGCATCGCTGTCCGCCGTGCCCGCGGCAACGCCGGTGATCTGGCGGAACTGCCCGTTGCCTGCATCGCCTACGAACACCGCGCCTTGCGTGCCGGTGGTCGCCCGCACCGCCGCGGCCTGCTGCGCGCTCGCACCGACCGGTACGTGGCCAACCACGCCCGCCGCGGCCGACGCCACAGAGCCCGAGCCCAGCGCAACCCCGCCCGTCTGCTGCACCACCGCCTTGAAGCCGATGGCCGTGCCGCTGGCCGATGTCGCCTGCGCGCCCGAACCCACGGCCACGGACGAAGCACCGCCGGCCACCGCCTGCGGCCCCACCGCCACGGCGTCGGTGCCGCTCGCGTTGGCATCGGGCAGAGCGGAGTTCGAGCGGAAGTACTTGATGCCGCCCCCGCCGTTGATCGCGTGGTTGACCGTGCGCAGGTTGTCGTTCACCGAACCCAGTGCGCCGCCGACGTTGTCATAGGTGTTGCCCTGCACGGTGTAGCTCGGCGCGTTGCCTTCGTTCAGGTTCGCGCCGCCGCCCAGCGCGCGCGACACCGCTGTGTTCGCGGCGGCGAGCTGCGCGCCGTTGACGGCATCGGTCGACCGGTCGTTGACCGCGCCCTGCGCCACGTTGCCGATCCGGGTGCCGCCCGTCCTGCCGCCGTCGGTGGAGGCCGGGCCGCCCAGCGTCGCTGCGCGCTTGTCTGCACCGTCGTACTGGAGCGCGTTGCCCGCCGCGGTCGACACCCGCCTCAACTGGCCGAGATTGACGGCATCGCCGTCGCCCGTGCCGGCGGCCACGTTGGTCACGCGCTGCGCCGCGCCTGGGTTGTCGGAATTTCCGTCCCTGCCCACCAGCACCAGTTCATTGGCACTGCCTGTGCGCTGCAGCGGGCCGGACTTGCCGTCGTTGATGCTCGCGTTCAGGTTCCTGATGTCGTTGCCGAGGTTGGCGACGTTCTGGTTGGTTGCATGCAGCTGGCCGCCGTTGACCGCGTCCCTCGAGCCTTCGGCCAGGTTGCCGTCGGCGACGTTGCTCAGCCTCACCGGCGCGGTCAGCGGCGCCGCGCCGTCGGCGCCCGCGCCGCCCAGCGTGATGTGGGTCTTTGCCTGCGTGCCGTCCGCGTTCCTGTCGTACTGCAGCGCGTTGTCCGCCTTGGTGCCCGCAGCGGCCACCGCCGCGTTGACCGCGTGCAGCTGGCTGCCGTTGACCGCATCGGTCGAGGTGGCCGACAGGGTGCCCGCCTTCACGTTGGTCAGTTGCTGCGCGGCGCCCGGCGCGGCGCCGGTGCCGCCCGGCGCCACCAGTGCGAGCTGGTCGTCGTTGCCCGTTTGCCGCACCGGACCGACCGCGCCGTTGGAAACCGCGCGGCCGAGGTTGTCCAGCGCGCCCTGCACCGTCGTGGCGGTGCCGCCGCCGACCGTGACGAAGGTCGGCGGGGTGTACACGCCGTTGGCGTAGGTGCCGCCCAGCGCGTTGCCGATGCCTGTGCCCAGTGCGTTCAGCTGGCCGCCGTTGACAGCGTCCTTCGATCCCGCGACCACGTTGCCGTCGGCCACGTTCGCCAACCGCACAGCGTCCGTTGCAGGTGTGCCGTCTGCGTTGTTGCCTCCCAGCGTGACGCGGGTCTTGTCGACGGTGCCATCGGCCCTCTTGTCGTACTTCACCGCCTCGTCCGCAAGCTGGTCGAGTTGACCGCGGTTGATCGCGTCGTCGGGCGCGGTGCCGTTGCCGACGCGGGTGATCGTCGAGCCGCCGGCATCGACGCCGGCCGTGGTCACGCTCGGGCCGCCTTGCACGGTCAAGCCGTTGCTGCCCAGCGTGGCGCTGCTGAAGCCGGGCGCGCCTGGTGTGCCGGTGGTGGAAGTCACCGATTCGAAGGTCGGCGTCTTCGACACGTCCACCTTCAACTGATTGCCGGCACGAGACACCGTGGTGTTGCTGCCGTCGATGAAGTCGACCGCACCGCCCGGTGCGAGGTTCAGGGCGTCCACACCGTTGACGCTCAGGCGCCACCCTTTGCCAGCCGTCGCTCGCACTGCATCGAGCTGCCCGCCGTTGACCGCGTCCCTCGAGCCGACTGCCACGTTGCCGTCCGCCACATTGCCCAGCCTCACCGGCGTGCTGGCGCCCGCGCCGCCCAGCGTCACGCCGGTCCGGCCCTGCGTGCCGTCTGCGTTCCTGTCGTACTGCACCGCGCTGCCGGCGAGCGCGTCGAGTTGGCCCACGTTGGCCGCATCGGTCGGTGCCTTGCCGGCCGCGACGTTGCCCAGCGTTTGCGCAGTGCCGGGCGCAGCGGTGGTCGCACCCGGCGCGAGCAGCGTGAGCTGGTCGGTCTTGCCGGGAGCAGCCTGCACCAGGCCGGTTGTGCCCGCGGCAATGCTGTCGCCCAGCATGGTGACGTTCTGGTTGGTGGTGTTCAGCTGGGCGCCGTTGACGGCGTCCGTCGAGCTGGCGCTCAGCGCGCCCTGCGCGACGTTGGACAGCCTGGTGCCGCCGGTTCTGCCGCCGTCCGTGGAGACCATGCCGCCGAGCGTCGCGGCGCGCCGGTCGCCGCCGTCGTATTGCACCGAATTGCCGGCCTGGGCCTGCGCGAGCTTCACCTGCCCTACGTTGGCCGCATCGGTGTCGTCCGTGCCTGCGACCACACGGGTGATCTTCCTGCTGCCTGCGTCGATGCCGGCGGTGGTCACGCTCGGGCCGGCCTTGTTGTCGATGCCGGAGGCCGTTGTCAGGCCGTTGGCGCCCAGCGTGGTGCTGCTGAAGCCGGCCGTGCCCGGCGTGCCTGACGTCGCAGTCACCGAATCGAAGGTCGGCGTCTTCGACACATCCACCCTGATCTGATTGCCGATGCGCGAGACGGCGGTATTGCTGCCGTTGACGAAATCGACTCCGCCGCCAGGCGCGATGTTCAGCGGATTCACGCCGTTCGCACTCAGGTTCCATCCCTTGGTCGCCGTCGCGTTCACCACGTCCAGCTGGCTGAGGTTGACGGCATCGGTGGGCGCCGTGCCGGCGGCCACGTTGACGATCTGGCGCTCGGCGTCGGCGCTGCCGACCGACACCGTGTCGGCGCGGTCCGCGATGCTGCCCTGGCCCAGCGCGACGGCGCCTTCCTGCGTGGCGCTGGCGCGGCTGCCCAGCGCCGAAGCACCCGCTGCACTGGCGTTGGCGCCGTAGCCATAGGCGACCGTGTCATCGGCCGTGGCCGACGCCTGCATGCCCACGGCCACGCCCCGGTTGCCTTTCATCGTGGCGCCATAGCCGATCGCCACGCCGGCATGGTCGCCGCCGCTGCCGCTGGTCGCGTTGGACTGTACGCCGATGGCGATGTCTCCGGGGGACCCCGTCACAGCCGCCACTTCCGAGCCGCCGGATCGCGCCTTGACGAACTTCGTCGCGGTGTCCAGCTGCGACTTGTTGACCGCGTCGGTCAACGCCGTGCCGGCAGCGACGTTGGCGATCTGGCGCTCCGCACCGGCGCTGCCGACCGACACCGTGTTGGCGCGATCCGCGACGCTGCCCTGGCCCAAGGCCACCGCGCTGGCCTGCGTGGCATTGGCGCGGCTGCCGAGCGCCAACGCGCCCCTTGCGCTGGCATTGGCCTCGTAGCCGTAAGCGACCGTGTCGTCGCCCGTGGCCGACGACTGCATACCCACGGCCACGCCCCGGTTGCCCCTCATCGTCGCGCCATAGCCGATGGCCACGCCGGCATGGTCGAGGTTGCTGCCGCTGGTCGCGTTGGCCTGCACGCCGATGGCGACGTCTCCCAGCGTTGCCGCAACGGCGGCCAGTTCCGTGCCGCCGGATCTCACCTTGACGAACTTGGTCGCGTCGTCCAGCTGCCTCTTGTTGATCGCGTCGTCGTCCCTGGTGGCCGCGCCCACGTTGGCGATCTGCCGGCTCGCCGCGTCGATGCCGGTAGAGAGAATGCCGGGTCCGGCCCTGCCGTCCGCGCCGATGGTCGTCAGACCGTTGCCGCCCAGCGTGGCGCTGCCGCTGCCGGGCGCGCCCGGTCTTGCAGTCACCGAGTCGAAGGTCGGCGCCTTCGACACATCGACCCTGATCTGGTTGCCGGTGCGCGAGGCGGTGGTGTTGCTGCCGTTGATGAAGTCCACCGCACCGCCCGGCGCGATGTTCAGCGCGGCCCCTCCGTTCACGCCCAGGTTCCAGCCCTTGCCGGCCGCCGCGCGCACCGTATCGAGCTGCCCGCCGTTGACCGCATCGGTCGAACCCGCGGCCACATTGCCCGCGGCCACGTTACCCAGCCGCACCGGCGTGGTGGCGCCTGCGCCGCCCAACGTCACGCCGGCCTTGTTCAGCGTGCCGTCCGTGTTCCTGTCGTACTGCACGCCCGCCGCGGACGCCGCCTGCAACTGGCTGACGTTGACCGAATCCGTTGCGGCACTGCCAGCGGCCACATTGGTGATGCGCCGCTCGTTGCCGGCCGACCCCACCGACACCTCGCCAACCGGCGTCGAGCCCGCAATGACCGCGCCCTTGAACGGCGTGTGCGCCACGCCCGACTGCAACGTCGCCAGCGTGCCCGACGTCTTGCTCGACGAGCCCAGCGCCACGCTGTCGGGGTACAGCGCAATCGACTTGTTGCCCAGCGCGATGGCCCCGGCCCCGGATGCCTGGGCACCCGTGCCCACAGCGACGGCATTCGACGCGGAGGCCGTGGCCCCGTCGCCCTGGGCGATGCCGAAGGCGCCGCTGGTGGTGGCCCCTCGGCCGAGCGCGATGCCGGAGGTGGCCGTGGACGCGACGTTGGATTGGCCGCCGATGGCAATCGCATCGGCGCCGGCGGCGGACGCGCCGTTCAAGGTGTTGCTGCCGAGCGCCGTCGCCCCGGCCCCTGCCGCCAGCGTCGTGCGGCCCACGGCCAAGGCGAACTCGCCCGCTGCCTGGGCGCCGGAGCCGATGGCCGCGCTCCGGTCGCCGGTGGACGATGCCGATGAGCCGATGGCAATTCCGTTCGACGCATTGACGCCCGTGACCGCGGTGGGGCCCAGCGCAATGGAAGAGCCGGCGAACGCCTGGGCGCTCATGCCGATGGCCACTGCGTTTTTCGCGTTGACCCCAGCGATGGCGCCGGGGCCGAATGCGATGGAAGCGTTGCCGAGCGCCTGGGCCGTCCAACCCAGGGCAGAAGCGAAGTTGTTCGTGGCCAGGGCTGTCATGCCGATGGCCACGCTGCTGAACGCGGCCGTTGCGCCGTCGCCCTGGGCGATGCCGAACTTGTCGCTGACTGTCGCCCCGCGGCCGATGGCAATACCGGAAATGGCCGTGGACGCGGCGTTCGATTGTTCGCCGATGGCGATGGCATCCGCGGCGGTGGCTGATGCACCCGCTGCAATAGTGCCGCGGGCCGTGGCGCCCGTGCCACCGCCGATGGCGATGCTCGCCGCACCGGTGGCGACGCCGCCACTGCCCACGGGAGTGAACTGAGCGAATGCAGAAGGCAATGCGCCGGCCATGCCAAGAACGGCCAGGGAGATCGCGCCGGTGAGTCGACCGCCATGGCCGCGCGTTCGCTCGAAGGACGCTGGCGAAGAACCGGTTGCCGAATTTCCGAGCTTGCTGCGCTTGCCGCGGCCCTTGGTCGTTTCAGAGGCGGCAACCCAGGCGCCGAGCGATTCGTTCCAGATGGTTTTGTAGGACTTGTTCATTGGTGGACGGGTCAGCGCCTTGAAGCAAAGGCGGGGAAGGGTGAAAGACGCAGGCGCGATGGAGACGCCGGATGCGCGAAGAAAACTGGCCAAACCCCACGGCCGGTTTGGACTCTAGGTTTCGCTCTTTCACTTCCCTATAGGACCAGTCTCAATAACTGTTCCCGATCGTCAGCGGGCCACCACTAGCCCTGCATCGACCGTTGCGGCCGATCACTCCAGCTTGCTCATGATCTTGAAAAGGCCGTTATTCGAGGTGACGCCGAGCTTGCGGAACGCCGTGGCCTTTTGCGAGCTGATGGTCTTGACGCTGCGGTTGAACTTGCTGGCGATTTCCGTGATGCTCATGCCCGTCAGGTAACAGCGAATGACCTCTTGCTCGCGCACGGACAGCCATGCCTGCCGCAGCACGTCCGCGCCTGCCGCGCCATGGTTGTTTCCGCCCGATGTGGTGGCATCGACGACCTGGTAGGCCATGTCGGCGCTCAGGTAAACAGCGCCTGCCGCGACGGCCAGGATGGCTTTCACGAGGTCGGCCATGTCCTCGCCCTTGCCGATGAAGCCGCGCGCCCCGACGCGCAGTGCGAGCGACACCGTGGCGGCTTCGTGGTGCGCGGAGAGCACGAGGATGCGGCAGTGCGGAAACCGGGCTTGCAATGCCCGGATCAGCGAGACGCCGTCCATCTCGTCCTGGTCGAGGGAGAAGTCGAGCAGCAGCACGTCCGCCGGCGCCTGGGTTATGCCCCGAATCAGCTCGCGGCTGCTGCCGTAGGCGCCCACCACCTCGATGGCGGGTTCGGCGCCCAGGTGACTGACCAGTCCGTGCCGCACGACCGCGTGGTCGTCCAGCAATGCGATGCGCACGCGACGGGGCGCCTTGGCGTCAGCGGCCGACAACGGGCTGCTCACAGGGTCGCGCGGCTGACGTCGAGCCTGCGCAGCACTGCCGCGTTGCCCAGGAAATCGCTGCTCTCCATGGGCCGCGCCAGCGCATAGCCCTGGCCGACGCGGCAGCCGAGCTCGCACAGCAGCGCGATGGTCGATTCGTCCTCGATGCCTTCGATGACCAGCCGCAGGTTGAAGAGCCGCGCCAGGGTGACGGTGCCGGCAATGATCTCGCGCGACGCTGGCGTCAGCGCCACGGCACGCACCAGGGTGCCGTCGATCTTCATCTCGTCGAAGGGCATCTGTGACAGCAGCGCCAACGTGGCAGAGCCGGCCCCGAAATCATCGAGCGACACCTGGATGCCGCGGGCGCGCAGCGCGGTCAGCGATGCGGAGAGGGTGAGCTCGTCGACCGAGGTGAACTCTTCGGTCAGCTCGATCTTCAGGCGCTGGGCCGGCAGCCCGGCGCGCTTCATCTTGCCGGCCAACCGTTCAGCGAGACCGGGCGTGCAGATGGTCTTGGCGGAGGCGTTCACGGCCAGCGGAATCTCGATGCCGGCCTTGTCGAGCGCGAGCAAGGTCTCGATGGCGCGCTTCTCGATGTAGCTGAACAGCAGCAGGTCGAGCCCGAGGCGATTGACCATCGGGATCAGCACCGCGGGCGGCACTTCGCCGTAGCGGGCGTGCTGCCAGCGGATGAGCACCTCGGCGCCCACCACCGCGCGGCTCGCCAGGTCGTATTGCGGCTGGAACACCACGCGCAGGCCTTCGCCCGAGGTCAGCGCGGCGATGACGTCGTCTTCGGCAGGCGAGTGATCAGGTTCGCTGCGCCGCACGGGAGCAGGAGGCCGCACGGCGTCGAGCAGCCGCTCCAGGCCGGCCTGCAGGGCGCCGATGCCGCTTTCACGAACGATCTGCACCTGGATGCCCGCCGTTCGCGCAAGCCGCGCATGGGAGGCCAGGGCCGTCATCGACACGCCGTTCAGCATGTCGCGCCACTCTTGCGCAGCGCCGTTCGCGGGCTCGGCCGGAGCGCCGTCACCGGTCCAGAGAACGTGGGGCACGAGCTTCAGGCGACCGCTGGCGTTCAGCGCCTTGAGCGCGCTCGGCAGCATGAGGCCGTCGCTGTAGTCCGAGTGAATCTCCGCGACGACCATGTCCGTTTCGTCTTCGAGAACCGCCGAGGTGGCCGCGCCCAGGGTCGCCGCATGCGCTTGCCGGGCCACGCCCAGGCGCGCCAGCTCCGCGGCGGTCCGGCGTGCGAAGTGCCCTTCACGGGCCAGGACGACCACTCGGAACTTCTGGAATTGGTGGGTCGCTTTGACCTTGTTTGGCGTCAATTTTTCTCTCGGTGATGGACGTGCGCGGCGGACTGTATCGGCGCTCTAGGACGACAGGAATCGGAACAGGACTAAAAGCGCCAGCGCATAAACGGCGGCCCTCGAGAACGCCCAATGGGTCACGCATCGCCTGTCCATAGGACATGGACTGGCCGAGAGATACGGAAAGGAGATTTAGTCCAAATCCTATTTTCCCGTGCATCAAGTGTTGCTAACTTTCACCGGGCGCACTGAATCGAACGATTCGATGCGAATCATGTTCGATTTGTCGGTGGAATTATTTTCCTTTGATTTCAAAAAATGAAAGTCATGCAATGCGTACAAGGTTTTTCAACGTTGCTGCAATTCAGGAAGAGGCCAACGACGTTTCAGGTCTCGCGGTAGCGGCCGCGGGGCTCGATTCCCGGAACTCCCACGAGGTCGTTTCGGTGGCGCTGGTCAACTGTGGCTTTCTCGAGCAGACCTCGGTGCTGTCGGAACTGGCCCATGCCAAGTTCGACGTGGTCAAGTTCGGCAGCCCCGGCGAATTCATGACCGGCTTCTGGCGGCACAAGAAGTTTTCGATGCTGGTCATCGCGGCCAGCAACGACGAAGATTTCGACCTGATATCGAAATTCATCGAAGTGGCCAATGCCCCCGCGCTGCTGTTGATAGAGGGCGGCAACTGGACCAAGCTGCTCCCGCTGCAAGCCAACCCGCCGCACATCGACGTGCTGCTTCTCCCGTCGATCAATGGCCCGGAATTGATTTGGCGCATCAAGAAGCTGCTGCGCGGCGCCACACGCGAAACGCATTTCGAGGCCGGCGAGTTTTCGTGGGGCGACTACCGCTTCGTCAATGGCGCGAGAACAGTCGTTTTTGTCCGCGGCCATGAAATCCAGCTGCAGCGGCGCCAATTCATTTTTGCGCTTCTTCTTTTCTCCAACATCGGCCACGTGGTCACGCGCGGCAAGTTGTCGGAGTTCTTCGGCGTGCAGCCCAAGGAAAACTCCCGGGCGCTCGACGTGTGCGCGGTGCACGTGCGCAAGAAGCTGGGGCTGAGCGCCGAAAACGGGCTGGTGCTGCGTGCGGTGTATGGGCTCGGCTACCAGCTCATTCCGGTGTCGAGCGCCGAACGGGCCTCCCGCAAGCTCGTCGACGACGGGACCGAATTCCAGCATGTCGCCGACAGCGCCGTGCCGGCCTTCGCTTCGCGCGACGGACGGCTGAGCAGTTCGCGCGAGCCCGAAGCGTGGGCTTCGCAGGCACGCATGAGCTGAGGGCCCGCGGCGCCGTCGGGCTGCAAGGCTGTTGAAGACAAGCGCAGCCCTTCATTTTTCCGCGCCGCTGCCGATAGTTCTCTATCTACACAACGACAGAGGACTCACATGCTGACCGCCATCGGTGCTTCGAGCACATCCGCTTCCGGCAGCGGCACCGCCGCCGAAGTCGCGAAGATCCAGCGCCAGATCGTCGCTACGCAAAAGCAGATCACCGCCACGCAGAAGACCCTGATCGAAACACCCGAAGGCGATGCGCGCAAGGCCGTGCAGCAGCAACTGCAGTCGCTCAACACGCAGCTCGCCATGCTGCAGGCGCAGCTGAAGGCGATCCAGGCGGCGGCCATGCAGAAAAGCGCGGAGCAGCAGATCGACGCCATGAAGAACGAAGCGGGCGCGAGCAGCAACAACAACCACAGCAGCGCGTTTCGCACCAACGCCAGCGGCGTGCCCATCGGCGGCACGCTCAACGTCGAAGCCTGACAAGGAAAGACGAACCGGCCGGCCTCGGCTTCAGCTGCGCTCCGGCCACCGGTGCCGGGTGCCGCCCGAGCGCCGGTCGGCCTTTTCCGCGATGGCGCCCTGTGCCACCAGTTCGCCGCCGCGCTGCTCCAGGTGCTGCAGGCATTGCAGAAAGATGTCGAGGTGCGCAGGCGCAATGCCCTCGAGCAGGCCGGTGTTCAAGCCCGCGATGCGCGGGAACAGCTGGCCGAACAGCTGCTGGCCCGACGCGCTCAGCCGCACATGCACCTCGCGCCGGTCTTCCGAATCCTGGCGGCGTTCCACCAGCTTTTTCTCGACCAGGCTGCGCAGCCCGCGCGAGGTGCGCACGCGGTCCAGGTGCAGGTGAACGGCCAGCATGGAGGACGTCATCTCGCCTTCCTGCGCGAGCGTGGCGATCATTCCCCACTCGCGGCGCGTGATGCCGAAGCCACCCTCGACCAGCCGCGTGGCCATGCCGCTGCCCGCGCGCATGGCGCGCGACAGCCGGTACAGCAGCAGGTCGTCCAGGGAGCGCGGCGCGCGCAGCGCGGCTGCGTCGGGAAAGGCTTGCATACGGATGGATTAAGAGGAAGCCGGGAGTGTGGTCCGCTCGCCTCGGCGGGCAGGTGATGGATTAGATCAACTGTTTGTGTGTACGTATAAACCGTAACAAATTTGCACGAACAGCAACAGGTCGTGGCGTTCGATTCTCGCCGTGAAGGTCGTGCGCACCCGTCCCGGACCACAAGCCACCCTTCGCAGGAGACTCCCCATGCCCGCATTCTTTTCCAGGCGCCAGCTCATGGCATGGGCCGCCGCCCTGGCCGCTTGCGTCCCCGCGATGCACACCACGGCCCATGCGCAATCCACGGCGCAAGCTCCCGCGCTGGACGGCCCTGTCTCCCTCGTCGTCGGCTACGCGCCCGGCGGCAGCACCGACCGCATCGCGCGGCTGATCGCCGAGCGGCTCACGCCGAAGCTGGGCGTGAAGGTGTCGGTGGAAAACCGCCCCGGCGAAGGCGGCCGGCTCGCCGCCAAGGAAGTGAAGCGCACGCCCGCGGGGCAGAACGTGCTGATGCTCGGCAACCCCGCGGTGATGGTGGTCGCGCCGCTGGTGTTCAAGGACGCGGGCTACGACCCCGACAAAGACTTCGTGCCCGTCTCGCAGGTCAGCAGCTACGACTTCGCGCTGGCCGTGGGCAACAAGTTGCAGCTCGACCGCGCGATGTTCCTGGTGGGCCGGCTCTGGGCGCACCCGGAAGAGGCCGTGTTCGGCGTGCCGGCCACCGGCAGCCTGCCTCACTTCTTCGGGCTGATGCTGGGCGACGCGCTGAGCGTGCAGCCGCAGATCAAGGGCTACGGCGGCTCGGCGCCGCTGTCGGCCGACCTCATCGGCGGCAACCTGCCGATCGCCATCGACACGCTCGACTCGCTCTACGCGCAACACGTGGCGGGCAAGGTGCGCATCCTGGCCGTGTCGGGCAAGAAGCGCGCGGGCTTCGCGCCCCACATCCCGACCTTCCGCGAAGCCGGCATGAAGATCGACGCCGACGGCTGGAACACCTTCTTCGCGCCCAGCACCATGGCCCCTGCCAAGGTGCAGCTGCTGGCCGGCGCCATCCACGACGTGATGAAGGACCCGGGCCTGCAGAAGGCGGCCGACGCGCTCTACATCACGCCCGTGGTCAGCAATGCGGCCGAGACCGCGCAGATGCTCAGGGCCTACCGCCAGCAGTGGGAGCCGGTGGTGCGCCGCTCGGGCTTCCAGCCCTGACGCTGCTCCACGCGAACGGGCCGCGCCACTTCAGGCGACTTCAGGCGGCCAGCGCCCGCATCTCGGCGATGAGGTCGGCCTTGCCTTCGAAGCCGATGCCCGGCAGCGGCGGCAGCGTGACGTAGCCGTTGTCCACCTTCACGCCGTCGGGGAAGCCGCCGTAGGGCTGGAACAGGTCGGGGTAGCTCTCGTTGCCGCCCAGCCCGAGGCCGGCCGCGATGGCCAGCGACATCTGGTGGCCGCCGTGCGGAATGCAGCGCGAAGCCGACCAGCCGTGTTCCTTCAACATCTCCAGCGTGCGCAGGTACTCCACCAGGCCATAGCTCAGCGCGCAGTCGAACTGCAGCCAGTCGCGGTCGGGCCGCATGCCGCCGTGGCGAATGAGGTTGCGCGCGTCCTGCATCGAGAACAGGTTCTCGCCCGTGGCCATCGGTCCGGCGTACACCTCGCCGAGCTTGGCCTGCAACGCGTAGTCGAGCGGGTCGCCGGCCTCTTCGTACCAGAACAGCGGGTACTGCGACAGCGCGCGGCCGTAGTCGACGGCCGTCTGCAGGTCGAAGCGGCCGTTGGCGTCCACCGCCAGCTGCTGGCCGGGGCCGAGGATCTTCAGCACCGACTCGATGCGCGCGCAGTCTTCGGCCAGCGTGGCGCCGCCGATCTTCATCTTCACCACCGAATAGCCGCGCTCCAGGTAGCTGGTCATCTCGCGCTGCAGGCCTTCCACGCCCTTGCCGGGGTAGTAGTAGCCACCGGCCGCGTACACGAACACGCGCGGGTTCGGCGTGCCGTTGCCGTAGCGCTCGGCCAGCAGCTGGTACAGGGGCTTGCCCGCGATCTTGGCCGTGGCGTCCCACACGGCCATGTCGATGGTGCCCACGGCCACCGAGCGCTCGCCGTGGCCGCCGGGCTTCTCGTTGATCATCATGCGGGCCCAGATCTTGTGCGGGTCGAGGTTGTCGCCGGTCTCGTCGAGCAGCGACGCGGGCTCTGCCTCGAGCAGGCGCGGCAGGAAGCGCTCGCGAATCAGCCCGCCCTGGCCGTAGCGCCCGTTGGAGTTGAAGCCGTAGCCGATCACGGGCTTGCCGTCGCGCACCACGTCGGTGACCACGGCCACCAGGCTCAGCGTCATCTTCGAGAAGTCGATGTAGGCGTTGCGGATGTCCGACTTGATGGGGCGGGTCGATTCGAGGATGTTGACGATCTTCATGGTCTTTGCGATGGGTGGGTGGCAGGGGCGCTCGCCATAATTCCGAGGCGTGCCGCATCTTCGGACGGAGGGGCCGCCGCGGTCCAATACTCGAATCGCATACAACTATTCAAAGCAAAGGCGCTGCGCATGGGCCCCGGCAACCGACCCCTCGACCTCGACTGGCTGGAAGACTTTCTCGCGCTGGCCGAGGCCGGCAACTTCTCGCGCGCCGCCAAGGCCCGCGCCATTGCGCAGCCTGCGTTCAGCCGCCACATCCGTTCGCTGGAAGAGTGGGTGGGCGTCGACCTGTTCGACCGCAGCGCGCACCCGACCACGCTCACCGCCGCGGGCCAGCGCTTTCGGCCGCTGCTGGAAGACGTGCTCGCGGGCTTGCAGCACGCCCGCACCCAGGCCCGCGCCGCGCACGACCTGGACGCGGCCAGCCTGAGCTTCGCGGCCACGCACGTGCTGTCCCTGACCTTCTTTCCGCGCTGGCTCGCGGGCGTGGAAGCGCGCCTGAGCATGGGCCCGATCCAGACCATTTCAGACAGCTCGTACGCCTGCGAAGACCTCATGCTGCAGCGCCGTGTGCAGTTCGTGCTGTGCCACGGCCACGCGGGCGCGCCCGGCCGGCTCGACGAGGCGCAGTACCCGGTGCGGCGCCTGAGCGAAGACGTGCTGGTGCCGGTGTCTTCGGCCGACGCCAGCGGCGGGCCGTTGCACGCCCTGGGCACGCAGAAGCCGCCCGCCGTGCTGGCCTACAGCGAGGCCTCGGGCCTGGGCCGCATCATGCGTGCGATGCAGGACGGCGAGTTCGGCAAGCACTTCGCCGCCTCGCTGCCGGTGGTCTTCACCGCCCACCATGCGGCGCTGCTGCGCACCATGGCGCTCGAAGGCCGCGGGCTGGCGTGGCTGCCGATGAGCTTGGTGGCGGACGACCTGCGCAGCGGTGCGCTGGTCGATGCCGGCAAGGATGGAAAGGGCGTAGAGGGAAAGGGCGTAGAGGGAAAGGGCGTAGAGGGAAAGGGCGCAGAGGGCGGCTGGCGCGTGCCCATCGACATCCGCCTGTACCGCCAGCAGGCGCAGATGGCGCCCGTGGCCGAGGCGCTGTGGGCGCTGCTCGACGACGGCGGCGCGGGTCCCGCGAAAGGCTGAGGTCCTCGCGTGCTTCGGTGCGTCAGTTCGCGCAGCGCGCCTCCAACGCATCCAGGAACGAACGGTCCCAGCGGCCTTCCTTCATCGCCTGGATCGTGCGCGCTTCTGTCTCCAGGTGCGCGCGTGCTTTCTCTATCAGCCAACCGGCGTCGCCGGCCGCGAAAGCCATCAGCCCGTCCTGGTCGCCCACCACGATATCGCCCGGGTTCACCACCATGCCGCCGACCGACACCGGCACGTTGATCTCGCCGGGGCCGTCCTTGTACGGGCCACGGTGGTTCACGCCACGCGCGTACACCGGGTAGTCGCGCTCGCGGATCTCCGCCACGTCGCGGATGGCGCCGTCGAGCACCACGCCCACGGTGCCGATGGTGGCGGCATAGAACGACAGGATGCCGCCGATGACCGCATTGGTCACGTCGCCGCCCGCATCGATCACCAGCACATCGCCCGGCCGACAGAACTCGAAGGCCCGCATCATCGTGAAGTTGTCGCCGCCGCGCGTCTTCACCGTCACGGCCGTGCCCGCCATCGTCCGGGCGCCGGGCCGGTGGTAGGGCTGCAGGCCCACGCTGCCGATGTTGCGGTGCATGTTGTCGCTGAGCGCGGCCACCGGAATGTCGTGCAGCGCCGCGATGAGTTCGGGCGCCGCTTGCGGGGCCGAAGGGTTCTTCAAGATGGCCTTGTAGGGCATGGCGTTGTCCTTGTGTTCTCGTGAATCTCTGGGGTCTTGCGAGCGGTGCGCGTTTCAGCGCAGCGCGGCCACGGCGCGTGCGATGCGCTTGCAGCCTTCTTCCAGCGTCTCGATCGACGTGGCGATCGACAGGCGGAAGTAGGGCGACAGCCCGTAGGCGGTGCCCGCGACCACGGCCACGCCTTCGCTCTCCAGCAGGTACATCACCACGTCGCCGTCGGTCTCCAGGCGCTTGCCCCCGGGCGTGGTCTTGCCGATGAGGCCGCCGCAGTTGATGTACAGGTAGAAGGCCCCCGGCGGCGTGGCGCAGCTCAGCCCGGGCACCTGGTTGACGAGCGCCAGCGTGCGGTCGCGCCGCTGCTTGTAGACCGCCACGCTCTCGGCCACGAAGCCCTGGTCGCCGTTCAGCGCCGCGGCGGCCGCGGCCTGGCTCACCGAGCAGCAGTTGCCGGTGGACTGCGACAGCAGCGTGTCCAACGCCTTGATCAGGTCCGCCGGACCTGCCGCGTAGCCGATGCGCCAGCCCGTCATCGCGTAGGTCTTGGAGACACCGTTCACCACCAGCGTGCGCTCGCGCAGCGCGGGCGCAACCGCCAGGATGTGCGGCGTGGCCTCGCCGTCGAAGCGGATGTGCTCGTAGATGTCGTCGGTCATCACCATCACGTGCGGGTGGCGCGCCAGCACTTCGGCCAGCGCGCGGTATTCGGCGGCGGTGTAGCTCGCGCCGGTCGGGTTGCTCGGCGAGTTCACCAGCAGCCAGCGCGTGCGCGGGGTGATGGCGGCCTCGAGTTGCGCGGGCGTCAGCTTGAAGCCGTTGGCCTCGGGGCAGGCCACGGTCACGGGCCTGCCCTCGCAGGCCAGCACCATGTCGGGATACGACACCCAGTACGGCGCCGGAACGATCACCTCGTCGCCCGGCTCCAGCGTGATCGCGAAGGCGTTGTAGATCGCGCTCTTCGCGCCGCTGGTGGCGATGATCTCGTTCATCGCGTAGCGCAGGCCGTTCTCGCGCTCCAGCTTGGCCACGATGGCCTCGCGCAGTTCCACCGTGCCGGCCATCAGCGTGTAGCGCGTGGCGCCGCGCTCGATGGCGGCGGCCGCGGCCTGGCGGATGTGGGGCGGGGTGTCGAAGTCGGGCTCGCCGACCACGAGGTTCACGATCGACTTGCCCTGCCTGCGCAGTTCGTTGGCGCGGTCGGCGGCCGAGGTGCTGGGCGAGGGCTTGATGCGCCGCACGCGGGCGGCAATGCGGGAGGTGGTCACGCGGCTTCCTGGGTTGGGGATGGCATGAGTCGAACGGTACGCACATCGATCACCCGAGGCCAAGACGAGATTGCACTGGTCGTATAGGCGCAGCTTATGACTCATGGTGCGCCCCGATACCGGCCGCGAAGGTGCGGTGCTAGGCTTGGGTTTTGCTTGGGGACAAGGCGTGAACCTGCGACGCCTCAAATATTTCGTGAAGATCGTGGACATCGGCAGCCTCACGCAGGCCGCCGAAGTCCTTTTCATCGCCCAGCCCGCGCTGAGCCAGCAACTGGCCACGCTGGAAGGCGAGGTGCGCCAGCAGCTGCTCGTGCGCACCAAGCGCGGCGTGACGCCCACCGAAGCCGGCAAGGTGCTGTACCGCCATGCGCAGATCATCCTGCGCCAGTGCGAGCAGGCGCGTGTCGACATGGAGGCCGCGGGCGAGGGGCTCTCGGGCCAGGTGTCGGTGGGGCTCGCGCCCGGCACGGCCGCCTCGGCGCTGTCGTTGCCGCTGCTGCGCACCGTGCGCGCGCGGCACCCGGGCATCCTGCTGTACCTGAACGAGAACTACGGCACCACGCTCAGCGAGCTCATCATGAACGGCCGCATGGACCTGGCCGTGCTGTACGGGGACAAGGCCATCCACGGCCTGACCTTCGTGCCGCTGCTGAAGGAGCCGCTGTTCCTGGTCGGCCCGGCCGCCATGCCGGCGCCTTCGCAGCCGGTGAAGCTGGCCGACCTGCGCGACATCGAGCTCTTTCTGCCGCGCCCGTACAACGTGGTGCGCAAGCTGGTGGACGCGGCCTTCGTGCGCGCCGGCATGGTGCCGCGCGTGGTGGCGGAGATCGAGTCGGCCTTCACGCTCACCGCGGCCATTGCCGACGGGCTGGGCGCCACCATCCTGCCGGCGTCGATGGCGCGCGAGGTGGTCGCGAGCTGCGCGGCCTGGCAATTTCCCATCGTCGACCCGGTCATCGAGGCGCCGCTGGCGCTGTGCCAGTCCGACCACCTGCCGCTGTCGGAGCCCGCGCAGGCGGTGAAGGACATCCTGCTCGAACTGGTGGTCGACCTGGCGGGCACCGTGGCCTCGACGCCCGAACCGGAACTGTCGGCTCTGTCATAAGCCGCCCTTATCCCGGCACAGCCATTCCGTCTTGGGCTTTGCGGCCCCGGCCCGTTACCTTTCATGCATGCCGTCACGCGTTCGCGGAACGCGTCGGCCACCACAGCCCCGGGCATGAAGCAGGAACAGATCAAGACGCTCATCGACGCTTTGGCCGCATCGGACCTGGCGGAACTGGAGTTCAGTGAAAACGGCAGCACGCTGCGGCTGGTGAAGCGCGCGGCGTCGGGCGCGCTGCCCCGCGCAGCGGCAGCTGCTTCACGACCCGACGCACGCAAGGCGCCGCGAAGGGCGCCGGAAGATGCGACAGCCCCCGCGGCCTCGAGCACGGAATGCCTGGCCCCGCTGCACGGCGTGGTGCACCTGCAGCCCGCACCCGGCGAACCGCCGTTCGTGCAGCCGGGCCAGGCGGTCGAGGCTGGCGAGTTGCTGTGCGTGATCGAGGCCATGAAGATGTTCAACGAGGTGCGCGCCGAGCGCGCCGCGACCGTGCTACAGGTGCTCGCGCAGTCGGGCCAGGAAGTGGAAGCGGGCCAGCCCCTGTTCCGCTTCGCCTGAGGAGGCACGCGCCATGTTCGACACCGTGCTCATTGCCAACCGCGGCGAGATCGCCCTGCGCATCCAGCGCGCCTGCCGGGGACTGGGCCTGCGCACGGTGGTCGTGCATTCCGAGGCCGACCGCGACGCGATGTATGTCGCGCAGGCCGACCAGGCGCTGTGCATCGGCCCGGCGGCGCCGGCGCTGAGCTACCTGAACCAGTCCGCCATCCTGTTCGCCGCCGAGGTGAGCGGCGCGCAGGCCATTCACCCGGGCTACGGCTTCCTCTCGGAAAACGCGGGCTTCGCCGCGCGCGTCGAGGAGGCCGGCCTGGTCTTCGTCGGACCGAGCGCCGCGTGCATCCGCACCATGGGCGACAAGGTCTCGGCCAAGCGCGCGATGCGCAAGGCCGGCGTGCCCTGCGTGCCCGGCCCCGACGAGCCGCTGCCCGACGACCCGGCCGCCGTGCTGGCGCTGGCGCGCGACATCGGCTACCCGGTCATCGTGAAGGCCGCGGGCGGCGGAGGCGGGCGCGGCATGCGCGTGGTGCACGAGGAAGCCGCGCTGCTGCACGCCATGGCGCTCACGCGCGAAGAAGCGCGCCAGGCCTTCGGCAACCCCGAGGTCTACATCGAGAAGTTCCTGCTGCACCCGCGCCACGTGGAGATCCAGGTGCTGGCCGACAGCCACGGCCATGCCGTGTGGCTCGGCAGCCGCGACTGCTCGCTGCAGCGGCGCCACCAGAAAGTGATCGAGGAGGCGCCCGCGCCGGGCATCGACGAGGCGCTGCTGGCCGAGGTGGGCGAGCGATGCGCGGCCGCGTGCCGGCAGATCGGCTACTGCGGCGTGGGCACCTTCGAGTTCCTGTACGAGCGCGGCGCCTTCTATTTCATCGAGATGAACACCCGCCTGCAGGTCGAGCACCCGGTGACCGAGATGACCACCGGCATCGACATCGTGCAGCAGCAGTTGCGCATGGCGCGCGGCGAGCGCCTGCGGCTGGCGCAGGCCGACGTGCGCTGCCAGGGCCACGCCATCGAGTGCCGCATCAACGCCGAGAACCCCGACACCTTCGCGCCCGCGCCGGGCCGCATCACCGGCTGGCAGGTGCCCGGCGGCTTCGGCGTGCGCGTCGATTCGCATGCCGGCGCCGGCTACCGCGTGCCGCCGTACTACGACTCGATGATCGCCAAGCTCATCGTGCACGGCGACAGCCGCGCCGACGCGCTGGAGCGCATGCGACTGGCGCTGGCCGAGACGCGCGTGGAGGGCATCGACACCAACGTGGCGCTGCACCGCGCGCTGCTGCGCGACGCGGGTTTTGCGGAAGGCGGCGTCGACATCCACCACCTCGAACGCTGGCTGCAGCAAAGGAGCGCGGCGTGAGCGCAAAGACATCCACGACGTCACCGTCCATCAGCCTGCTGGGCACCACCGCTTTGCTGTTCGAGGCGCCCGGCGACATGGACCTGCCCTCGCAGCAGCGCATCTGGGCGCTGGCGCACGAGGCCGAGCGCTGGCCCGAGGTGCGCGAGGCCGTGCCCGGCATGAGCAACCTGATGCTCACCTTCACCCGCCCGCCGCGCCAGCTCGACGCACTGCGCACGCGCCTGTGCGAGGCCTGGGCCGCCGCCACCGCCTTGCAGCGCGAAGGCCGCGTGGTCGAGCTGCCCGTGGTCTACGGCGGCGAGGGCGGCCCGCACATGGCCGACGTGGTGGCCCACACCGGCCTGAGCGTGGAGGCCATCGTCGAGTTGCACAGCGCGCCGCTGTACCCGGTGTACGCGCTGGGCAGCCACCCCGGCTACTGCTACCTGGGCGGCATGGACGCGCGCATCGCCACGCCGCGGCGCAAGGTGCCGGTGCTCAGCATCCCGGGCGGGGCCGTGTCCATCGGCGGCGCGCAGACCGGCGTGTCGGCCTCGGCCGGCCCCAGCGGCTGGAACACCATCGGCAGCACATCGATGGTGTTCTTCGACCCCGCGCAAGACCCGCCCGCGATGCTGCAGCCGGGCGACATGATCCGATTTCGCGTGGAGGGCATCGTCCGATGATCGAAGTACTCTCGTCGGCGGCGCTCGCCACCGTGCAGGACCTGGGCCGCACCGGCAGCCTGCGCTGGGGCGTGGGCACCTCGGGCGCCATGGACAACCTGGCCCTGGCCGCGGGCAACCTGCTGCTGGGCAACGCGCTGGACGTGGCGGCCATCGAAGTGCCGGTGTTTCCGTTCAAGGTACGCTTCGACGAAGACTGCGCCTTCGCGCTCACCGGCGCCGACTGCGCGGCCCGCCTCGACGATCAGCCGCTCATGCCCTGGTGGGTGCACCAGGCACGCGCCGGGCAGGTGCTCGCGCTCGGCCTGCCGCAGGGCGGCGCCCAGCGCGGCAGCCGCGCCGTGCTGTGCGTGGCCGGCGGCATCGACGTGCCCGAGGTGCTGGGCTCGCGCAGCACGCAGCTGCGTGGCGCCTTCGGTGGCCATGAAGGCCGCGCGCTGCGCCGCGGCGATGTGTTGCGTGCCGTGGGTGGAGCGGGTGCGGCAGCTGCATCGGGTGCCACGCAACCCGGCCGCACTGGCTTCGGCCTGGTTCCCCCCGCGCTCGCGTTGCCGCTGCAGCGCGACGGCGTGCCCGCGGTGCGCGTGCTCCCCGCGGCCGAATACCTGTCGTTCGAGCCACGGTCGCGCGACGCCTTCTGGTCCGCCGACTGGAAGATCACCCCCCAGAGCGACCGCTACGGCTACCGCCTCGAAGGCGAGGCCCTGCGCCCCATCGCGCCCATGGAACTGCGCTCGCACGGCATCGTGCCCGGCGTCATCCAGGTGCCGCACAGCGGCCAGCCCATCATCCAGATGCGCGACGCCCAGCCGTCGGGCGGCTACCCCAAGTTCGGCACCGTGATCGAGGCCGACATGTGGCGCCTTGGACAGGCCCCGATCGGGAGCCGCGTGCGTTTCATCGAAGCCACGTGGGACGAGGCGCTCGACGCGCTGGACGAAGTGCGTGCGTGGCTCGACAAGGTGGCGCGTGTGGTGGCGCTTCATCGGGGAGCGCCTCGTGTCTGAGCGCCGTGATCTTTGTGCGCACGCCCCGAACGAGGTGCCGGGAAAGCCCGACATGCAGGACACGTCGCAGCGTGCGGCGGAGCTGGCGGCGTGGCTGGCGAGCACGGACATCGACCTGCTGGAGCTGCGCACCCCGCACGGCACCTTGCGACTCGGCAGGCAAGGGAACGACATCGTCGAGCTGCCGGGACAAGAGGAAGAAGCAGACGCGACAGGCGAAAAAGACGAAGCAGCCGAAACAGAAACCGTCGCAGTCAAGGCTTCGTCGGTCGGCGTGTTTCTGCGCAGCCATCCGCTTGCCACGCAACCCCTTGCAAGCGTCGGCCAGCATGTGCAGGCAGGCCAGCTCATGGGCTTGCTGAGCATCGGCCCGCTGCTGCTGCCCGTGGCCGCGCCCCAGGCCGGCATCGTCGACGCCATGCATGTGCAGGGCGGCGTCGCGGTCGGCTACGGCACCGCCCTCGTCGACCTGCATCCCCTCTGACCCCGAACCGAAGCGACAAGGACTCCCCATGGACATCGACCTCAACGCAGACCTCGGCGAAGGCTTCGGACCCTGGCGCATGGGCGAGGACGAGGCGCTGCTGGACATCGTTTCTTCCGCCAACGTCGCCTGCGGCTTTCACGCGGGCGACCCGGTCATCATGGACCGCACCGTGCGCATGGCGCGGCAGCGCGGCGTCGACGTGGGCGCGCACGTGGGCTTTCCGGACCTCGTGGGCTTCGGGCGCCGGCCCATGCAGATCGAGACGAAGGAGCTCGTGAGCTACGTGCTCTACCAGTTGAGCGCGCTCGACGGCATGGCGCGCACGGCCGGGCACCGCATGACGCACATGAGCTTCCATGGCGCGCTCGGCAACATGGCCGCCGCCGACGCCGCGCTGGCCGGGCCGCTGGTGCGCGCCGTGGCCGACTTCGATCCGTCGCTCACCGTCAGCACCTCCGCCAGCGCCGCCATCGAAGGCGCGGCCGAGCGCTGCGGGCTGCGCGTGCGCACCGTGTTCCTGGCCGACCGGGCCTGCGGCGACGACGGCCTGCTCGTGCCGCGCAAGCTGCCCGGCGCCGTCATCCACGCGCAAGACGCCGTGCTCGCGCGCGTGCGCCAGCTGCTCGAAGACGGCACCGTCACCAGCTACACCGGCAACAGACTGCCGATGCGCGCGCACTCCATCCTGCTGCACGGCGACATGCCCGGCGCGGTCGAGCTGGCGCGCGCCGTGCGTGGGGTGGTCGAGCAGGCCGGGCGCATCGTGCCCATCTCCAGGCAATCGGCGTGAGCCGCGACAAAAAGCAAGCACCGCGAACGGGCACGAACATGGTGCTTACCCTTGGTCATATGCACAGATGCCGGGCGACATAAGGGCGGCTTATCGCTCCACAGACAAACCGTCTTGGCGCCGTGCGCGGACGGTCGATACAGTGAATTCCAGGCGCTCGAACGCCCCTTCAAGAAAGAACGCAAGATGCCTTTTTCCGACTACAAGACCGCGCTGGTGACAGGTGCTTCCTCGGGCATCGGCGCCGCCGTTGTCGAGCGCCTCAGCAACGAAGGCCTGAAGGTGCACGCGCTCGCGCGCAGCGCCGACAAGCTGGCCGAACTGGCGCAGCGCACCGGCTGCACCGTGCATGCCATCGACGTGAGCGACCTCGCCGCCGTGACGCGGCTCGCGCAGGAGGTCGAGTTCGACGTGCTGGTCAACAACGCCGGCGTGGACCGCCCCGGCTCCATCCTCAAGGCCGACGCCGAAGGCATCGACCTGCTGGTGGACGTGAACCTGCGCGCCGTGCTGCACCTGTGCCGGCTCGTGGTGCCCGGCATGGTGGCGCGCGACCGCGGCCACGTGGTCAACATCAGCTCCATTGCCGCGGCCTACAACTTCGGCGGCAACAGCACCTACCACGCCACCAAGGCGGCCGTGAGCATGCTGTCGCGGCAGCTGCGCATCGACGTGTTCGGCAAGCGCGTGCGCGTCACCGAGATCTGCCCCGGCCGCGTGGCCACCGACATCTTCGCGCACGTGCACGGCGACTCCGAAGACACGCGCAAGCGCTTCGTCGAAGGCTTCGAGCTGCCGCAGGCCGAAGACATCGCCAACGCCATCGCCTTCTGCATCGCTGCGCCCATCGCGGTGAACGTGGGCCACATGGAAATCACGCCCACGCTGCAGGTGCCGGGCGGGCTGCAGACCACGCGGCCCGAGGCGCCGCAGGCCTGACGTCCCGCGCCATTCACGTCATTCACGCCATGCAAGCCGAGCAAGCCACGCCAAGGAACCGCGCATGAAGGACTTCGACCTGCTGGCGATCCTGCTGAAGCCCGAGTTCGGCGCCATGCTGCTGCACGGCCTGATGCAGACGCTGAAGATCGCGGCCGGCTCCTGGCTGCTCGCCATGGCCATGGCCGTGGTGCTGCTGGTGGTGCGCCTTACCACCCACCGCATCGCCGAGCGCGTGGTGGCCGCCTATGTGTCCTACCACCGCAACGTGCCCACGCTGGTGCAGCTCATGTTCTGGTACTTCGGCATCTTCAGCCTGCTGCCCGACGCGCTGCAGGGCTGGCTGTCGGTGCACAACGCCGAGACCCTGCTGTCGATCGTCGCGCTCGGGCTGTGCCAGGCCGCCTATTTCAGCGAAGACATGCGCTCTGGCCTGCGCGCCATCCCGTCGGGCCAGGCCGAGGCCGCGCGCGCGCTGGGCCACGGCTACATCGGCTCGATGCGCCACGTGATGCTGCCGCAGGCCATCCGCAACGCGGTGCCGGCGCTGGTGAACCACAGCGTGTCGCTGTTCAAGAACAGCAGCCTGGCCATGGCCATCGGCGTGGCCGAGCTCACGCACGCGGTGAAGGAAATAGAGAGCCAGAGCTTTCGCACCTTCGAGGCCTACAGCGTGGCCACCGTGCTGTACCTGGTGTGCTCGCTGCTCATCATGGCCGTGGGCGGCTGGCTGGCGCGGCGCTACCGCATCGTCGGCGCCAGGTAGAAAAAAGCAACGCAGCCGGAACACACGATGTACAGCGTCTACGAAATCCTTCGCGACAACTGGCTGCTGCTGCTGGTCGGCCAGTACCCGAGCGGCCCGCTCGGCGGCATCGTCGCCACCTTGATTCTTTCGGTGCTCGGCATCGTGCTGGCGTTTCCGCTGTCGGTGCTGCTGGCGCTGGCGCGGCTGTCGCCCTGGCGGCTGCTGCGCTGGCCGGCCACGGTGCTGGTGTACGTGGTGCGCGGCGTGCCGCTGCTCATGGTGATCCTGTGGGTGTACTTTCTGGTGCCCATCCTCATCGGGCGCGAGGTGTCGGGCTTCACCACCATGCTGTGCACGCTGGTGATCTACGAGGGCGCCTACCTGTCGGAGGTGGTGCGCGCCGGCATCCTGTCGCTGCCCAAGGGGCAGGCCGAGGCGGCGCGTGCGCTGGGCCACAGCCACCTGGGCACCATGTGGTTCGTCATCTTGCCGCAGGCGCTCTACAACATGCTGCCCAGCATGCTGAGCCAGTTCATCTCCACCATCAAGGAGACCACGCTGGGCTACGTGATCAATGTGCAGGAGCTCACCTTCGCGGCCAACCAGATCAACAACCAGCTGCTGACCAAGCCGTTCCAGGTGTTCTTCATTCTGGCGCTGACCTACTACGTGGTGTGCTTCAGCCTCACGCAGCTCGCGCAGTGGCTGGAGCGGCGCATCGCGCACAAGCGCCTGGGCGCCGTGGCGGCGCCTGGCGGGGCGGGGGCCGCGACTTTCCCTGGTTCGCCTGTTCCGCCTGCCTCCGCTGTCTCTGCTGTTCCTCCCGTTCCCCCCGTGGCGACCTTGCCATGACGCCCAAGGACGACCCCATGATCCTGTTCTCCGACATCAACAAGTGGTACGGCGACTACCAGGCGCTGGCCGACATCAACGCCGAGGTGAAGAAGGGCGAGGTGGTGGTGGTCTGCGGGCCTTCGGGCTCCGGCAAGTCGACGCTGATCCGCACCGTGAACCGGCTGGAGGAAGTGAAATCGGGCCAGCTGCTGTTCGACGGCCACGACATCCACGCGCCCATGAGCAGCAAGGCGCTCAACCGGCTGCGCAGCCGCATCGGCTTCGTGTTCCAGAGCTTCAACCTGTTCCCGCACCTGTCGGTGCTGGAGAACATCATGCTGTCGCCCATGCGCGTGCTGGGCGTGAAGCGCGCCGACGCGAGGGCCAAGGCCGGCCAGCTGCTGGAGCGCGTGGGCCTGTCGAACAAGGCCGGGGCCTACCCCGCGCAGCTCTCGGGCGGCCAGCAGCAGCGCGTGGCCATCGCGCGCGCGCTGGCCATGGAGCCGCCGGCCATGCTGTTCGACGAACCCACCAGCGCGCTCGACCCCGAGATGGTCGGCGAAGTGCTGTCGGTGATGCGCGGCCTGGCACACGACGGCATGACCATGATGTGCGTCACCCACGAGATGAACTTCGCCCGCGAGGTGGCCGACCGCGTCTGGTTCATGGACGCCGGCCGCATCCTGGAGACGGCCGACCCGGCCACCTTCTTCAGCAGCCCGCAGCATCCGCGCGCGCAGCGCTTCCTGTCGGACCTGCGCGCGCACTGAGTTCCCGCCGTTCTCTTCTTCGCAATCTCCTCAGGAGCCTTCCATGTCGAACAAGTCCGTCTTCCGCCTCGCCACCCTCGGCACCTGCCTATGCGCGGCTTCCCTGCTCGCGCACGCCGACCAGTGGAGCGACATTGCCCAGCGCAAGGAGCTCAAGTGCGGCACCTTCGCCGACGTGCCTCCGTTCGCCGCGCCCGACCCCAAGACGCGCGAAATGGTCGGCCACGACGTCGACCTGTGCAACGCCATCGCCAAGGAACTGGGGCTCAGCGCCAAGGTCACGCCGCTGTCGGTGGAGGCGCGCGTGCCCGAGGTGAAGCTGGGCCGGGTGGACGTCACCATCGCCAACCTGGCCTACACCAAGAGCCGCGGCGAGCAGATCCAGTTCAGCGACCCGTACTACGTGGCCAAGGAAATGCTGGCGGTGAAGGCCTCCGACCCCGGCACCGCCAAGGCCGACTTCAAGGGCAAGCGCCTGAGCTCGACCAAGGGCTCCACCTCGGAGATGTCCATCAAGATGAACGGCTCCGAGCCCGTCACCTTCCAAGACACCGGCTCGGCCTTCATGGCGGTGCAGCAGAACAAGTCGGTCGGCATGGTGGCCAACACCATGACCATCACCAAGCTCGTGAACCAGTCGAAGACCGGCGGCGTGGCGCTGAAGATGATCGCCGACCCCATGGTGCTGCAGCCCGTGGGCATCGGCATGAAGAAGGACGAGCCCGCGCTGCTGGCCAAGGTGAACGGCGCGCTCTATGCGCTGGAGAAATCGGGCGAGCTCGACCGCATCTGGGCCAAGTGGCTCGGCCCGAACACCGAATACAAGATGGTGCGCGAAGAGAAGGTCACGCCGTTGGCCGAGCTGAAGTTCGAACTGTTGCCTTGACGTGTTCGGCGGGGGCGAACCACGAGAAGACCCGAACCGCAAGCCTCAGTCGTAGTTGGTGAACCGGCTGGGCGCCTGGGTCGGCTGGTTCAGCGGCTGATAGCCCTGGATGTTCTGCAGCAGCGTGCTCGTCGGGTTCGAGCCGATGTTGCCGAAGCCGTTGAACTGGATCTGGAACATCAGCCGCGTGTCTGGCGTGGCGCGCCCCGACACCAGCCGCTCGAGCACGATGCGGCCCACCCAGCAGCAGGCGTTGTACTCGGCGCCCACCAGGCTGTCCGATAGCGCGCGGTCGTGCAGGCTGTAGCTCAGCCGCCCCACCGCATACCAGCGCCCCGGGTCGTTCGCCGACCTGGTGCCCAGCAGGCCGCGCGTCAGCTCGCTCAGCGGCCACTGCCAGTTGAAGTCCACCGTCTTCGTGCCGTCGTTGGCGGTGGCGCTGCTGTCGGCCTGGAAGCGGAAAGCCGCCGTGAGCGTGTGGTACTGCGCCGGCGTGTAGCGCAGCGTGAGCGTGTCGCGCGTGGACTTGCCGGTGTCCATGTTGTATTGCGCCAGGCCGTCCACGCTCCACTTCGGGTTCCAGTGCACCTGCCCGCCCAGGATGAAGTCGCCCGAGCGGTCGGTCACCGCGGTGCCGCCCGGCAGCGTCACGTTCTGGTCGCTGAAGCGAAAGCGCTGCGCAATGCCGAAGCGCGCCGACTCCGCGCCCGTCACCGGGTCGAGCAGGCGCGTGGTCACGCCGGTCGTCAGCGTGTTGGTGTCCGACACGCGGTCGTTGCCCGAGAACGCGTTCTCCGTGTAGAGCGTGGCAAAGCTCACGTCGTTGGCGGCCGTGTCGTACACCGGCAGCTGGCTCTGGTCGCGGTAGGGCGTGCGCACGTAGAAGGCGCGCGGCTCCAGCGTCTGGCGCCAGGCGTGGCCGAAGAGCGTGGCGTCGCGCTCGAACACCAGGCCGCTGTCCAGGCTCATGGTCGGCACCACGCTGGTGATGGCGCTGGCCCCGCTCGCCAGCGGCGAGGCGAGCTGGTAGGAGGCCGTGTGCAGCAGCAGCTTCGGAATGACGAAGCCGCCCGGCACCACCCACGGCCTGCTCACCTGCAGGTTGCCCACCACGCGCTCGCCGTTGGGCTGCGCGATGCCGTTGAGCGTGGGCGCATAGGCCGGGTCCACCTCGAAGCGCGTGTAGTCCAGCGTGCCCGACACGTCCAGGCCGTGCCAGTCGTAGGTGTTGTAGTTGGCCGTGAGCTGCGGCACGCGGTTGTACGACGGCGTGATGGGCGCGGCCGCGTACTGCAGCGTCTGGTACGACAGCGTGCGCGCCTGGCCGCTCCAGTCGCCCTTGGTCCAGTTCAGGTCGGCCTCGTTCGTGAGCTGGCGCGAGGTGAGCGTGGGCGTGTGGGCAAAGTCGCGCCAGTAGTCGTCGTCGCTCACGCGGTTGATGTTGAACGAGGTGCTCAGCGAATCGAGCCCGAAGGGCTTGGCGTCCAACTGCTGGTGGTGCTGCGCCCACAGGCCCCAGCGGTTGCGCTCGCGCAGGCTGTCGCTGGGCATCTCGTCCACCCGCACCTCGCCGCTGTAGGTCTTCTCGAGGTAGCGGAACTCGCTGCCCAGGTTCACGCCGCGGTTGCTCATGATCTCGGGGTAGAAGGTGGCGTCGCGGTTGGGCGCGATGTTCCAGTAGTACGGCTGCAGGTACTCGAAGCCGTTGGTGCTGTCGAAACCGATCACCGGCGGCAGCAGCCCGCTCTGGCGCGCGTTGTTCAGCGGAAAGCTCACCGACGGTATCGCCGGCGTGGTCAGCCCGAGAAAGCTGACCTGCGCGTCGGTGGCGGTGGCCAGGTTGGTGTCGCTGTCGGTGGTCATGGTCACGGCGGTGAGCATCCACGCCGGCACCCAGCCCGCGTAGTTCTCGCGCAGGCAGGTGGTGTAGGTCACGTGCCGCGCCACCGACACCTTGGGGTCGACGAAGTCGATGCGCTCGGCCTCGCCATGCGCGCCCGTTTCCAGCAGCGTGTAGCGCACATGCTCGAAGAAGCCCTCGTAGCTTTCGAGCTTCAGTTGCAGCGCCGGCCCTTCGTACACATTGCCGCCCTGGTTGAGGCGCACGTTGCCGGTGGCCGTGGCCAGGTCGCCGGGCGGCTGGTATTCGAGCCGGTCGGCGGTGATGTGGGTGTCGCCGCGCCGCAGCGACGCATCGCCCTCGACCACCACCTCGAGGTCGGGCCGGCCCGAGAGCCGGTCGCCGTCGACCAGGCTGGGCCGCGCGCCGCGTTCGGCCGGCGCGATGGTCTCGGGCAGTTGCGGCGTGCGCCGCAGCACCAGCGGGGCGTCGCTCCAGGCTTCCTGGGCCGGCACCGGCCGCGCGTGCAGCAGGAGTACCAGCAACAGCAGTGGCGACAGCATCCCCGGCGAACCGCGCCAGCGTAGTTTCATGGCGAACAACAAGGAAAAAGGTCGGACGAACCGCGCGGGTCTGGCGTCGTTCAGGCGTCGTGCCGCGCGCGCGATTCCCACGCGAAGCCCACGCCGTAGACCGAGCGAATCCAGTCGTGCGCCGCCGACACCGTGGCCAGCTTCTTGCGCAGGTTCTTGATGTGGGTGTCGACCACGCGCTCGTTCACGTCCAGCGCCTCGGGAAACGCCACCTCCAGCAGCTTGGAGCGCGTGAGCACGCGCCCCGGCTCCTGCGACAGCGCGCGCAGCAGCAGCGACTCGCGCCGCGTCAGCGGCAGCGGGTGGCCGTCGAGCATGGCGCAGCCGCGGCCCGCGCCGAAGGTGATGGGCGCCTGCGGTCGCGCCACGCGGTAGCGCTGCGCATAGCGGCGCAGCACCACGTGGATGCGCACCGCCACCTCGCGCGGCGAGAAGGGCTTGCACACGTAGTCGTCCGCCCCCAGCTCGAAGCCGCGCAGCCGGTCGGCCTCGTCGCCGCGCGCGGTCAGCATGATGACCGGGTGGTCGCTGCGCGCGCGCACCTTCTCCAGGATCTGCAGGCCGCTCACATGCGGCAGCGCCACGTCGAGCAGCGTGAGCGCGGGCGGCGCGGTGAGCATGCGGTGCAGCGCCACCGCGCCGTCCTCGATGTGCTCGATCTCGTGGCCGGCCTGGTGCAGTTCGTGGTGCAGCACCGAGGCGGCGTCGTGGCCTTGCTCCACCAGCAGGATCCGGCTCATCGGGTCATTGCAGCTTCAGCACGCCCGGGTGTGCGGGATGTGCGGGGCGGGCAGCGTGGGCAGTGTGTTCGGGGAGTGAGGCGTGCGCGCGACCCGGCTTCTCGCGGCTGTTGCGCAGGTGGTCGTCCACCGTGAGCTCGCCCTGCACGTCGGCCAGCAGCTGCAGCGTGCGGTCGATGGCCGCGCCGTCCAGCAGCGGATAGCCCTGCTCGTTGCGTCCGTTGTTGCGTGCCACGCGCGCGATGTAGGGCAGGTCTTGCGGCGTGATCACCACGGTGGGCATCACGCCCTCGAGCTCGACGCCGTCGAAAGGCAGCAGCACGAAGTACTGCACGCGCAGGTCGGGCGGCAGCAGGCTGCGCAGGTGCGTGGTCTTGCGGCCGCACTGCCAGGCGGGGTCCTTCACCTCGCGCGCCAGCGAATGGTCGCGCTGGCGCAGGAACCAGCGCGGCACCGTGTGCGCCGAGGTCTTGCGGTACACCACGGCGTTGCGCCAGCCCTTCACCTCGAACAGGTACACGCCGGCCTCGCACACCAGCGCCACGTCGAAGCGGGCCGTGGGCACGGCGCTGCCTTCGTACATGGGAATGACCAGGTCCTGCAGCACGTGCAGCCGGCCGAAGGCGGGCTTGAATGCGTTCACCAGCTGCTGCACGCCGAGCGCGGTGGCGGTGGTGCCGTCCTGTTCGCCGTCGATGGCGAGCGAATGACGCGGGTGCTGCGTTGGTGCGTGCGCGAGCGTGTGCGTGTGCGTGTGCGCCGGGGCGCGCGAGTGGCCGGGCAACGTGAGCACGGTGCGGGCGGGGGCTTTGTGCAAGGCAGTGGTCATGGAGTGCTCCTTCGAGCTTCAAGGATTGCGCAACTTTCGGGAGACTTTGTGCAGAAACGGCAATTCCTTTGCCTGCGTGGCCTGCGTGGCCTGCGGGGTGGCCATGGCGTCGATGGCGGTGTCGTTGCCCATGCCGCTCGCGCCACCCACGTTGCCCATGAAGAGCACCCACGCCATCGCCAGCTCGCCGTTGGCGGCGGCCATCACGTGCAGGTCGAGCAGCAGGCCCTGGAAGTCTTCCATCAGCTGCACTTCGGAAATGTCGCCGCGGTCGCGGCGCTGCTTCGATGCTTCGAAGTCGGCGCGTGCATCGACCACGCGCGCGTAGGCGGTGTTCGCGATGTCGCTCTGCATCTGCAGGTGCTGCAAGGCGCCGGCGACCTGGTCGCGCGCCTGCATCACCGCGTGGGCGTACAGGGGCTGGTCTGGCACATCGATGTCGGGCGCTTCGCCGCTTGTGTCGATCACGCCGCCGGCCAGCGCATCGGTGTTCGCGCCGTACAGCGCGGCGGCCAGCTGCACGTCATTGCGGTTGGCCAGCACGGCCATCGGCAGTTCGCTCGGCACCTCGGCTGCGAAGCGCGGCAGCGACCTGTCTTGCAGCGCGTCGGCCAGCAAGGCTTCGAGCGCGGCTTGCGGCATGCCGCAGCGCGCCGCCAGGTAGGCAAGGTAGCTCGTGCGTTGCGCCTTCAGCTTGCCGATGTTGTCGTCCGCGGCGAGCTGCCGCTGCGCGAGTTGCTTCGCGAAGTCGTCGTGCGGTGGCGTGCCGCTGCCAATGAGCGCGGCCTGCCGCGCGACAGCCGCGCGCGTGTTCTCCAGGTACACGAGCTCCAGCGTCTTCACCTTGAGCGCGATGTACGCGGCGGCCACGCCCGGTTCGTCGGCACCGTGCGCGGCGGCCATCAGCCGGCCCATCGATGCGTCCTCGAAGCCGGCCCACCACGGTTGCGTTCGCGCCTGCGCCTGCGCCTGATTGCGTGTTGCACGCGTTGCACGTGTTGCAGCGCGCGCGCCGTGCTCCGCGAACATGCCCGCCGCGAGCACCGACGTCGAATGAACCATCGCGATGCTGGTGCTCGCGCATGCGATGGCCAGTGCACCGAACGCCGCGGCCATGAAGGTTCTCGTGCGCTTCACCTGTTTGTTTCCAGCTTCGTCATGCGTGGATCTTTTCAGGCGAATTGGGAGAAATTTGAAGGGCCGCGCCACGCGCGAGGTCTTTGCGGCGCGCATCACCTTGATGTGTCCGCGCAACACTCGATGGCACAGAAAACGGATCTACCAAATTCCTCCAGATTTGGGCGAAACCATGCGTACAGCCGGTCGATACCGAGCGGCCGCATCAGACCTGAAACTGGAGAAACCTGAATGAAGAAAACCCTCACGGCATTCGCTGCCCTGGCCGTCTGTGGCCTGGCTTCTGCCCAATCGTCCGTCACGCTGTTCGGTGTCGTCGACGCCGGCGTGACCTATCAGTCGGCCACCGCGCGCGACCCGGTCACGGGTGCGTCGGTCAAGCAAAGCAAGACCAGCCTGGGCAACTCCGCCTACAACTCCAGCCGCCTCGGCTTCCGTGGCACGGAAGACCTCGGCGGCGGCCTGGCAGCGAGCTTCTGGCTCGAAGCGCCCATCACCAACGACGACGGCGCCACCGGCATCAGCACCTTCGCACGCCGCTCCACCGTGAGCCTGTCGGGTGGCTTCGGCGAACTGCGCCTGGGCCGCGACTACACGCCCACCTTCTGGAACGACACCGTGTTCGATCCGTTCGGCACCAACGGCTCGGGCACCAACCTGATCAGCACCGTGAGCGGCAACAGCACGCTGAACAACACGAACTACGTGCGCGCCAGCAACTCGGTCGGCTACTTCCTGCCGCCGAACCTGGGCGGCTTCTACGGCCAGCTGCAATACAGCTTCGCCGAGAACACCAGCACCGACGCGACGGCGACCACTGCCGCCACGAGCAGCAGCGCCGGCCGCTACGTCGGTGGCCGCTTCGGCTATGCCAACGGCCCGCTGGACGTGGCGCTGGGCGTGGGCCAGAGCACGGTCGTGGACACCACCACGCTGGGCCGCAAGGTGCAGACCATCAACCTCGGCGCGTCCTACGACTTCGGCCCTGTGAAGCTGTTCGGCGAACTGTCGAACGTGCAGAACAAGTTCGACACCGCGCTGGGCAACACGCACGACAGCTACAACGGCTACCTCATCGGCGCGACCGTGCCGGTGGGCGCGGGCCTGATCCGCGCGTCGTACTCGGTGGTTCGCTACAACGAAGGCGCGGCCGGCATCACGGGCGAAGACCCGCGCGGCCAGAAGCTGGCCATCGGCTACGTGCACAACCTGTCGAAGCGCACCGCGCTGTACGCCACGGTGGCGCGCGTGAACAACCGCAACGACGCCAACTACACGGGCAGCCTGATCTCGGCCAGCACCACCGGCTACGGCAGCGCGGGCGTGGGCTTCAGCGGCATGCCGCGTTCGTCGACCGGCTACGACTTCGGCATTCGCCACGCGTTCTGACGACGCCTTGCGGCGGCGCGGCTGAGGGGCCGCGCCGCCGCATGCGGCCCTGGCGCCCGTACCGCACGTGCACTGCGCGCGCGGTGTACAGCGGCGGCAGGGCGGGCGCTGCGCTCATGAGGGAGCTCGAAGCAGCGAGGAGATGAGGCCGCAGTTTCCAAGGCAGGTGAAATGAACACACAGACATTCGCGGTCCCGCGCTGGTTGCGCGCGGCCGTCTTCCTGCTTGCCTGCGCGGTGCCGATGGCAGCCGCCTGCGCGCAGAACCGCATCGAATCCGTCACGGGTTCCGTGCAAGCCGGCACCGAGGTGCTGCGCATCGATTTTTCAAAGCCGCTGGCCAGTGCGCCGGCCGGCTTCGCCGTGCAGTCGCCCGCGCGCATCGCGCTCGACTTCGCCGGCATGGACAGCAACCTGGGCCGCGCCCCCATCGACATCGGCCAGGGCAACCTGCGCTCGGTGAACGTGGTGCAGGCTGGCGATCGCACACGCCTCGTGCTCAACCTGAAGCAGGCGGCGGCGTACCGCACCGAGCTGCAAGGCAAGTCGCTGCTGGTGTCGCTGCAGCCTGCCGCGGGCGCGGCGTTGCGCGCGGCCATGCCCTTCGAGTTCGCGGAGAACCGCAACCGCGACATGCTGCCGCTGCGCGACGTCGACTTTCGCCTGGGCAGCGACGGCGCCGGCCGCGTGATCGTCACGCTGCCCAACGACCAGGTCGGCGTGGACATTCGCCAGCAGGGCAAGGGGCTGGTGGTGGAGTTCACCCGCTCTTCGCTGCCCGAGGGGCTGAACCGCCGGCTCGACGTGGCCGACTTCGGCACGCCGGTGCAGACGGTGGCGCTGCAGCAGGCCGGCGACCGCGTGCGCATGGTGATCGAGCCGCGCGGCGAATGGGAGCACAGCGCTTACCAGAGCAACAGCCAGTTCGTGGTGGAGGTGCGCCCGCGCAAGGACAACCCCGGCAAGCTCACGCAGGGCGCCGGATACAACGGCGAGAAGCTGTCGCTGAATTTCCAGAACATCGAGGTCCGATCGCTGCTGCAGGTGATTGCCGACTTCACCAACTTCAACATCGTGACCTCCGACACCGTCAGCGGCGCGCTCACGCTGCGGCTGAAAGACGTGCCCTGGGACCAGGCGCTGGACATCATCCTGGAGGCGAAGAACCTGGGCATGCGCAAGAGCGGCAGCGTGCTGCGCATCGCGCCCGAAGACGAGCTCAACGCCAAGGAGAAGATCAAGTTCGAGGCGCAGGCCACGCTGCAGGGGCTGGAGCAGTTGCGCACGCAGTCGTTCCAGCTCAACTACGCGAAGGCGGCGACGGTGGCGCAGGGGCTCACGGGCAGCGGCACCAACGCCGGCGGGGGCGGTGGGAGTGGGGGTGGCGGCACGGCCACGCGCCTGCTCAGCGCGCGCGGCAGCGTGCTGGCCGAGACGCGCACCAACCAGCTCTTCGTCACCGACATTCCCTCGCGGCTCGCGCAGGTGGGCGAGCTGCTGCAGAAGCTCGACGTGCCGGTGCGCCAGGTGCTGATCGAGGCGCGCTTCGTGGAGGCCACCGACACCTTCAGCAAGAGCCTGGGCGCCAAGCTGGGCGGCGGCGCGGTCAACGCGAATTCGTCGGTGGGCGCCACGCCCACGTCGAGCTCCAGCACCACCAGCGTCTCTTCGACCACCAGCTTCGTCAACCTGCCCGCGACCAGCACCACGGGCGACGCGGTGGGCACCTTTGCGCTGTCGCTGTTCAACTCCAGCCTCACGAAGATGCTCAACCTCGAGATCTCCGCGCTGGAGGCCGACGGCAAGGGCAAGGTGGTGTCCAGCCCGCGCGTGGTCACGGCCGACCAGACCAAGGCGCTGATCGAGCAGGGCACCGAGCTGCCCTACCAGGTGGCGACATCGAGCGGCGCCACGTCCATCTCCTTTCGCAAGGCCAACCTGAAGCTCGAGGTCACGCCGCAGATCACGCCCGAGGGCAACATCATCCTGTCGCTGGAGGTCAACAAGGACACGGTGGGCCAGTCGACCACGGCGGGCTACGCCATCAACACCAAGCACATCCAGACCGAGGTGCTGGTGGAGAACGGCGGCACGGTGGTCATCGGCGGCGTGTTCGAGCTGACGGACACCACGTCGGAGTCGCGCGTGCCGGTGCTGGGAGAAATGCCGGTGGTGGGCGCGCTGTTTCGCACGCGCAGCCGGGTGAACAACAAGACGGAGATGATGATCTTCATCAGCCCGAAGATGATCACGGACCGCAACGCGATGCGTTGAGGTGTTGAAGTGTTGAAGGGCTGAACTTTTCAGGTGCCAGCGCGTTCAGGCGGGCGTGCCGCGCTCGGGCAGCCGGCTTTCGCCGCGCTGCGGCTGCAGCGCCAGCGGCACCCGCACCTGCGCCAGCAGCCCGTGCGGGCCCGACCTGAGCACCACGTCGCCGCCGTGCGCGCGCGCAATCGAGCGGCACACCGCCAGCCCGAGCCCGCTGCCCGACGCGCGCGAGGCGCGGGCCTGCGGGGAGCGGTAGAAGGGCTTGAACACGCGCTCCAGCTCGTCGGCGGGCAGCCCCGGGCCGCGGTCGCTGATCTCGACCACGGCGTCGGCGCCATCGGTGAACAGGCGCACGCGTGCCTGGTGGCCGTACTTGACGGCGTTCTCCACCAGGTTGTCGAGCACGCGGCGCATGCCCATGGCGTCGACCTCGACCTGGGCGTGCTCGGTGCGCTGCAGCAGCACGTCCTTGCCGACGAACACGGCCTGCTCGACCACGTCTTCCACCAGGCTCGCCAGGTCCATGCGCTCGCGCGCGCTGACCACCGAGGCGTCGCGGATGAAGCTGAGCACCGAGCCGATCATCCGCTCCATTTCTTCCACGTCGTCCAGCATGCCGGCGCGCACGTCGTCGGGCACGTCCTCGATGCGAAAGCGCAGCCGCGTGAGGGGCGTGCGCAGGTCGTGGCTGATGGCGCCGATCATCACGGTGCGGTCGTCCACGAAGCTGCGCAGCCGCGCCTGCATGCGGTTGAAGGCCTGCGCGGCGCGGCCTATTTCGGCGGGGCCTTCGAGCGCGAGCACGGGGGCCGAAGGGTCGCGGCCCAGCTGGTCGGCCGCGCGCGCGAAGCCGCTCAGCGGGCGCACCAGCCGGCGCGAGAACAGCCAGCCCGCCGGCGCCACGATGGCCGCGGCCATCAGGAACCACAGCAGCACGCGGCGCTGCCACGCGTTGGGGAATGACTCGGGCACCGGCTGCACCACCACCCAGCTGCCTTCGCGCGTGTAGACGGCGGCGATGAAGTCGCCTTCGACGAAGGGCGCGGGCGCGAGGCCGAAGAGGCCGCGCGCGGCGGGGCGGGCGACCTCGGTGGTGGTGTCGGTGGTGGGCGGCGTGCGCGGGGCCTCGGTGCTGCGTGGGGGGCGCGTGGCCTCGGTGCTGGCGCGGGGCGCGGGCTCTGCGGGGGCGCTGGCGGTGGGGGCGTGCGGCACCGGTTGGGCAGGTGCGGGGGCCGTGCGTTTCACGGACGCTTCCGTCGTGCTGGCGGCCTTGCGTGGCTGCGGTGTGTCGATGATCGGCGGCATGGCCTGGATGGAAGGCGCCGGCTGCATTGCAGGGCCCAACGGCAGGCCCGACCCCATCGCGGGCGGTGCGAGCGTTGCGGGGCCCGTGCGGCCTAGCTGTGAAGCTCCAATAGGTTGTATCCGGTGTTCATCCGGGTTGGGTTTGAGAGACTGGAAGTCGCCAAACACCCAATC
>NZ_JBFUPJ010000014.1:0-245405 GCF_041355175.1 Variovorax sp. RCC_210
TCGTACTACGTGGGCCAGATGAAGAGCGCGAAGGAAGGCACCGACGCGCGCAAGTGGGGCGACGGCATCAAGGTCGTGCGCCCGACCTTCGCCAAGAGCGGCGGCACGCACGTGAACATCAGCGGCGCGTCGGTGGCCAAAAACGCGCCGCAGCGCGCCAACGCGGTCAAGCTGCTCGAGTTTTTGGTGTCGGAGCCGGCGCAGTCGCTGTACGCGCAGGCCAACTTCGAATACCCGGTGCGCAAGGGCGTGGCACTGGACCCGATCATCGGCCAGGCCATCGGCGAGCTGAAGGTCGACCCGCTGCCGCTCACCGACATCGCCAAGTACCGCAAGCAGGCCAGCGCGCTGGTCGACAAGGTCGGCTTCGACCAGTGACCACGCGGGCCGGGCACGCCTCGCCGGCGACTGAACGCTGGTTCGTCACGGCAAAGGAAGGAACCGCAGGGTGAACCCCAAGCCCAACCCTGGCCCCAAACGCAGGCGCGCGCACCTGCGTCGGTGGTTTCGCTCGCGCATGGAAACCGCGATGGGCGTGCTCGCCGTCGTGGCCGTCGCTGCATGGCTCGTCTACTGGTTCAGCGAAGGCTGAACGCGTCACGAAGATGCCGTGCGCTTCGGTCGCTCCGTGAGCAGGTTGCGTGCGTCGTCAATCCGAAGGGGCGGCTGCCGCTGGCGCGTCGAGGCAATGCATGTCGCTCGTCGCGCTGCCCGCGAAGCGCCATGCCGCGGCGCCGTCGTTGACCGCCACCAGCTGCGCCTTCAGCAGCCAGGGGTTCGCAAGGTGCGCGGTGTTCGGGCCCACGATCCAGGTGGTGCGCGGCACGCAGAGCGTGGCGGCGAGCCGGGTGCGTTGCAGCAGCGTGGCCGCCGCGCGCGCGGGCTCGAAGCGGCCGGCGTCCGACATCTCCTTGCGCCAGTTGTCGCGCGGGTCGCGTGCCGCGGCCTGCCAGTCGTCGGATACCAGCACCGGCTCGCGCAGGTTCCAGTAGAACGGAATCTCGTAGTAGTAGCTGTCGAGCATCAGCACGCGTTCGCCCGGCGCCACGGCCTGGCCCGGCGGCAGGCGCAAGCGCGTTCCCGGCGGCTGTTGATAGGCCGCGACGGCGAACACGCACGCCACGCAGACCGCGGCGGAACCCATGGCGGTCGCTCGCACCTTCAGCCCGAGCGCGCGGGCTGCGCACACGCGCCGGGCGATCAGGTAGGCCAACGGCGGCAGCGCGGGCAGCACGTAACCCACCAGCTTGGAGCGCGGCAGCGAGAAGAACACCACGACGACCACGAGCCAGATGACCATGAGCCAGTCGACGTCGCGAAGCAGACGCCGGTGACGCAGCGCATCGGCCTCTGCTTCGCTGCCTTCCGTGCTTTCCTTGCTTGCTGCGCGTGCAGCGCTTTTGCCCTGAGGCACCAGCACCCAGGCGAACCACGGCAGCGTGAGCCCCGCGATCACCGGCAGGTAGAACCAGAAGCCGTGCTCGTTGTTGAAGCCCGACGACGCGAAGCGGCGAAAGTGCTGCGTGACGACGAAGTAGTCGAAGAACTCCGGGTACTTCATCTGCATCGCGACGAACCACGGGCCGGCCACCGCCAGCAGCACGGCCCAGCCGGGCAGCCACAGCGCGAGCTTCAGCGCCGCGGGCCTGCGCGTGGCGGCGCACCACGCAACGATCACCATGGCAGGCAGCACCAGGCCGATCAGGCCCTTGGCCAACAACCCGGCCGCGGCGAACAGCCATGCGCCCGCGAGCAGGGCGCGCCACGGTTCCCCGCGCTCCCTGGCCAGCACCGCGCCGGCGCCCAGCAGCACGGTGCACGAGATGCAGCCGGCCACCAGCATGTCGAGGTTGGCGAACTGCGCGCCGATGAAGAAGAAGGGCGTGGTCACCAGCACCAAGGCCGACAGCAACGCCACGCGCTCGTTCGACCAGCGGCGCAGGAACAGGTAGAGCGCCACGGCGGCCGCGCTCGCACCCAGCACCGAGGGCAATCGCGCGGCCCATTCGACCGGCCCCGTCACCGACATCGCGGCCGCGCCGATCCAGTAGAAGAGCGGCGGCTTGTGGAAGAAGGGCAGCCCGTCGAGCCGCGGCACCAGCCAGTCGCCGGAGTGCAGCATGGCCAGCGCGACGCCGCCGTAGCGGCCTTCGTCGGGCGACATCAACGGGCGTGCCCAGGCCGTGGCCAGCAGCCATGCGAGCAGCGCCGCTAAGAGCCAGGTGGGGTTGGGGGCGTTCCAACGCGATTGCCTCGCGGCGAGCGGTGGAATCATGAAGGCCTCCACGGCGAGCGAGCCGCTCGCTGGAGGGCGTCGCCGCGTGCTGTTCGCGCTGCGAAAAGATGAAAGCCCCAGCGCCCGAGGGCGAGCGCACCCGCGATCACCGCGCCGAGCAGCAGCCCCGCGAGGATGTCGAGCGGAAAATGAACGCCCACGTACACGCGCGCCCATCCCGTGACGGCAGCCACCGCCAGCAGCAGAAGGCCCGGCCGGCGCAGGCCGGGGCGCAGCAGGAAGGCGATGGCCACCATGAACATCACCGTGGCGTGCGTGCTCGGCAGCGAGCCGCGCCCCCCGTGCGCGATGTAGGCAGGCGCCAGCCCCAGCACGAAGGGACGAGGCACGTCGAGCTGCATCGCGATGGCATGCGACAGCAGCGAGGCCAGGCCCGCCGCGGCTGCAACGACGCACAGGTAGGCGCGGTCGGGGCGGTGCCGCCACAGCGCCACCACGAGAACGATCGCGCTGAGCCACGCGCCCCATAGCGCGAAGGCCGACGCCACTGAAAGCACCCACGGCGTGGGCTGGGTGCCTGCCGCGAGCCACTGGAACAGCGCGAGGTTCGGCGCGTTCATGACGCCGCCCCGGGCAGGCCTCGGAGAAACGTGGGCGCAGGGCGGCCCGGGGCGCGCGTTACGCACCCGAAAAAATTGAACATGGTCAGGACCTTTCGACGAAGACGAACGGCCGCGCCGCGGACTGTCATGCGACGTCGCGCGACGGGGCGATACGACGCGCGAGGCGTCGTCTGCTTCAGGCGAAAAAGGGTGGGGCGGCGGTCGGCGGCAGCCGTTGCCAGGGCGCGGTCGGGCAAGGGCCCGGCGGTGGCGCGCCGCCGAGCGGCGGCACGCTCTCGGGAGCCTCGCGCACGATGGGTGCCGACAGGCGCGCGAGCGCGATGGCGAGCGGCAGCATCGCGAGCACCAGCGCCATGAAGGCGCCCAGCGCGTCAGCGAAGAAATCGGGATGGTCCAGGCTCGCCGGCAGCTGCGAGAAAACCGTGGTTTCGTGGTCCGACGGATGGTCGGCGCGGTCGTCGGCCTCGTACTGCACCGCGTCGCCGACCACGTGAAGGCGCAGCATCGGTTCGTCCTCGAGGCCGTCGCAACGGAAGTGGACCGCGATGAACGGCATGACCAACAGCAACGCCACGCCGGCCAGGCACACGCGCGCTCGGCAGGACAGGACGAAGCGTTGGATGCGCGCCGGATTCATGCGCCGATCGTAGGAGCCGATAGTGAACACAAGCTGATTCGGCCGTTCAGCTTCGGGAAAGGAATGTGCACCGGCGTTGCATGCGAGCGAGGCGCCCACGCCCATTGAACCGTCGAGCGGACCGGCTGCGGCGGAAGGGCTCGTGCGTTGGCAATCAGCCTTGGCGCCGCGCGACCATCGCCCTACAATGAGAATTGTTCGCAACAAGCGACGCGACCGCATTGCAAGCCCCATGTCCGCTACAGACGCCTCCATCCGCCTCGTGAACACGCTCTACAGCGAGCATCATCCCTGGCTGCTGAACATGCTGCGCCGCAAGCTGGGCAACCTGGACAACGCGGCCGACCTGGCGCATGACACCTTCGCGCGCATCCTCTCGTCCAACGAAGCAGGCCCGCTGCGCGAGCCGCGCGCCTATCTCACGACGGTGGCGAGCCGCATCGCCGCGCAGTACTTCCGCCGGCTCGCGCTGGAGCGCAGCTATCTCGACGCCATCGCGCACCTGCCCGAGGCCAGCACGCCGTCGCCGGAAACCCGCCTGCTGGTGCTCGAGGCGCTGGCGTCGGTGAGCCGCGTGCTCGACGGGCTCAAGCCGGCGGTGCGCGAGATCTTCCTGATGGCGCAGCTCGACGGGCTGAGCTATGCGCAGATTGCGCAGCAACTGGGCGTGACGCTCAACGTGGTGCAGAAGGCGATGGGCAAGGCCTACCGCCACTGCTACGACGCCGTGTATGGCGATTGAGTCCGGCGCGCGGTTCGGCCAGCCGCTGTTCAAGCCGGCCGCCGACGCGCCACGCACCATCGACTCGGCCATCGACTCGGCCATCGTCGACGAGGCGGTCGCATGGCTGGTGAAGATCCAGTCCGGCGGCGCGTCGTCCGCCGACAGCGCGGCCTGCGACGCCTGGCGCCGATCGCACCCTGACCACGAGCGCGCATGGCTGCGGCTGTGCGGCCTTGGCCGTGACCTGCGCGAAGGCACCGGCGCCCTCCAGCCGCAGCTGGCGCGGTCGGCGCTTCGCGGGGCCGAGCGCGCGCAGCGGCGCTGGGTGCTCAAGTCCGTCGCGGGCGTCGCGGTCACCGGATTTGGCGCATGGGGCGCGTGGGGAGCCTGGACGCTGCGGCACGACATCGCCGCGCTCGGCGCCGACCACCGCACCGGCGCGGGCGAGCGTCGCAGCGTCGTCCTTGCCGACGGCACCCAGGTCGTGATGAACACCCGCAGCGCCATCGACGTGCGCTTCGACGCCGCGGCGCGCACCCTGCGCCTGGTGGGCGGCGAGATCATGGTGACCACAGGCAAGGACCCGGAGCGGCGCCCCTTCATCGTGCTGGGCCGCGACGGCCGGCTGGTGCCGGTCGGCACCCGCTTCTTGGTGCGCGAGTTCGAGGGCGGCGCGCAGCACGCTGCCTTCAGCGAGCTGGCGGTGCTCGAAGGCGCGGTCGACGTGAGCGCCGGCGTGCAATCGCAGGCGACGCGCGTGGCGGCGGGAAGCCGCGTGCGGTTCGACGCGCTCGGTGTCGGCCTGCCGGGCCGCGCCGACGAGCGCGCCGCCGCCTGGACCGACGGCATGCTGGTCGTCGAGCGCATGCCGCTGGCCGAGTTCCTGGGCGAGCTGGGCCGCTACCGCGCTGGCGTGCTGCGTTGCGACCCCGGCGTGGCCGGCCTGCTCGTGAGCGGCGCCTTTCCGCTCGCCGACACCGATGCCGTGCTGGCCATGCTGGAAGAAACGCTGCCCGTGCGGCTGCGCTCCGTGAGCCGGTATTGGGTGAGCGTGGCCGGTCGCTGAAGGGCGCTCCTGAATCTTTCAGCCCGAAGCTGAAAGTTTTCGGCAGGTCTTCGAAAGATATCCGGCAGATATCCGGCAGCTTTTGGAATCTCGTGCATCAACGGATGGAGGTGTCGCGAAAACAAGCGCGACGCGATCTTCCTTCCACCCGATCACAGAGAGTTTTTCACATGGCATTCATCGCACGGCGCGGACCACGCACACGACGTCTACGGCCCTCTTCGCTGGCGCTCGTCGCGCGCGCCGGCTGCCTGGCCGCGGCCCTGGGCGCAGGCACGGCACCGGCTTGGGCGCAGAGCGCGCCACCCGTCGGCGCGAGCCGGCCCTACGCCATCGAAGCGGGCACGCTGGACAGCGTGCTGGGCCGTTTCGGCCGCGAGGCCAACGTGATGATCGCCATCGACCCGACCCTCACGCAGGGGCTCGGCAGTCCGGGCCTGCGCGGCAGCTTCACCGTGCCGGAGGCGCTCGAACGGCTGCTCGCGGACAGCGGCCTCGAAGCCGTCGCGGGGGGCAACGGCGGCTTTCGCTTGCGCAAGGCCCAGGGGGCGGCGGGCGCGCCAGGCCCGCGCACGCCGACCCCTGTGGCCGACACCGCCGCCGGCGCGACCCTGGCACCGGTCACCGTCAGCGCGCAGCGCGAAAAGCTCTACGACGTGCAGGACGTCAACGCCGGCGCGCTCGGCGTGCGCTCCCTGCAAGACCTGCCGTTCGCCGTCGGCTCCTACACCGTCGACACCATCGAGACGCAGCGCGCCCGCACCGCGCTCGACGTGCTGCGCAACGACCCGTCGGTCACGCCCACCTCGGGCTTCTCGTCCTTCGACGGCGTGGCCGTGCGCGGCTTCTCGGCCAACTCGTTCAACAACGTGCGCCGCGACGGCCTGCTGGCCAACATCTACAGCGACGTGCCACTGGAGAACAAGGAACGCGTCGACGTGCTCAAGGGCCTGTCGGGCTTTCTGTACGGCGTGGGCGAGCCCAGCGGCATCGTCAACTACGTATTGAAGCGGCCCACGCGCGAGCGCTTCGCCAGCGTGACCGCCGAGGTGCGCAGCTACGGCGGGCGCTATGCCGCCATCGACGCGGGCGGCCCGCTGGACGCCGAAGGCACCGTCGGCTACCGCTTCAACGCGGCCACCGAGAAGGTCGGCGACTTCACCCATTTCGGCGACCTGAAGCGAGACTTTCTGAGCGGTGCGCTGGACGTGAAGCTCGGCCGCGACACGCTGCTCCAGCTCGACTTCGACTGGCAGAAGAAGTCGCTGGCCGCCAGCGGCATGATCGGCCCGCGCAGCGACGCCACCGTGGTGCCCGCGTCCAGCTTCGACCCGCGCACCCTGGTCGGGCAGCCATGGGGCCAGTACAAGACCGACGCATGGAACATCGGCGCGCGGCTCGACCACGCCATCAACAGCCAGTGGAACCTCACCGCGCAACTGGGCTTCAGCCGCACCCAGCGCAACGCGTTGTTCTTCAACGCCTCGCAGGTGGCCGCGAACGGCGACGTGCTCAAGGGCAACACGCGCTACGAGGGCGAGCCCTATCCCACCGCGGCGGGCCAGGTGTTCGCCACCGGGCGCTTCAAGACAGGGTCGATCGACCACGAGGCCGTGGTCGGCTATTCGTACTCGCGGCTCGAGTCGCCCGACGGCGACTACCTGCGCTTTGCGCAACTCATCGGCAACGTCTACCGGCCGTTTCCCTACGCGTCGCCGTACCTGCCCGACAACACGCACCTGCCCGCCAGTTCCGCGCGGCAGAGCAGCGTGTTCGCGAGCGACACCATCAGCTTCGCGCCGCAGTGGCAACTGTTGGTGGGCGCGCGCCACATCGCCTACAGCAGCGACATCGGCAGCAAGTACGACGGCACGCCCAGCTACGCCACGCGCGTCACCGTGCCCACGCTGAGCGTCATGTACAAGCCGGCCGAGCGCACCACCGTCTATGCCACCTACGGCGAAGGCTTCGAGCAGGGCGCCTACGCGCCGAGCTACGCCGACAACGCGCTGCAGAAGCTCGGCCCCATCAAGAGCCGGCAATACGAAATCGGCGTGAAGAGCCGCGTGCTCGACGGCCTCATGGTCACCGCCGCCGCCTTCGACATGGACAAGCCGCTGCAGGCCGTGACGCCGGCCGACAACATCTTTCGCCAGCAGGGCCGCCAGCGCCACCGCGGCGTGGAGTTCACCGCCAACGGCGAGATCACGCCGCAGCTCAGCGGCATCGCCGGCGTGTCGTGGCTCGACGCCGAGCAGCGCGACACCGGCGACGCGGCGCTCGAAGGGCGCCGCCCCAGCAACGTGGCGCGTTTCCAGGCCAACGTGTTCCTGGACTACCGCCTGAGCGCCGTGCCGGGGCTGTCGTTCAACACCGGCGTGTACCACGTGGGCAACCGCCCGCTGGACCGCGCCAACACCATGATCGTGCCCAGCTTCACGCGCTGGGACCTCGGCGCCGCCTATGTCACGAGGCTGATGGGCAAGGCCTCGGTGATCCGCCTGTCGATCGAGAACGTCGCCAACCGGCGCTACTGGAGCTCGGTCAACTACGGCGGCGTGACGCAGGGCAACCCGCGCATCGTGCGCCTGGCGACGACGGTCAATTTTTGAAAGCGGACGCCATGAACAAGCTCCATGCCTCGGTTCGCGCGGTGGTCGTGTTTTCGGCGTTGGCGGGCGGCGCACTCGCGCAGGCGCACGGCGTATGGGTCGCGCAGCGCGCGAGCGAACTGGCGCTGGTGCTCGGCGAGGGCGCGCTCGACGAGAGCTACGCGCCGCGGCAGGTGCGCGAGGTCAAGGCCTTCACCGCGCGGGGCGCGCCGACGGGCGTCGTGCAGCAGCCGCGCACGCGCAATGTCGTCGTCGAGCCCGACGCCGACGCGGCCGTGCTGTCGATGGCAGTGGAAGACGGCTTCTGGTCGCAGGGCGCCGACGGCAAGTGGGTGAGCGGCTCGCGCGTGCAGGTGCCCGGCGCGAAGAAGGCGGGCCACTACATGAAGTACGGCACCACCCTGCTCAAGCCGGTGCACATGCCCTTCGCGCCGCTGGGCATGGACCTGGAGATCGTGCCGCTGGCCGACCCCATGGCGCTGCGCCGCGGCCAGCCGCTGGCCATTCGCGTGCTCTCGAACGGCAAGCCGGTGGCGGGTGCGGCCGTCATCGGCGACTTCGTCGGCAATGTGTCGGGGCCACGGGTCAAGACCGACCGCACGGGGCGCGCCACCGTGGTGCTGGGCAGCAGCGGCCTGAACGTGATCGCGGTGTCGCTCACGCGGCCGCGGGCCGACAGGACCGAAGCCGACGAAGACGGGCTGGAGGCGACGCTGGCGTTCGCGTTGCCGAAGACAGGCGATTGAGCGCGCCCGAGCCGGCACTTGTTTATTCGATCGCCTTGCGGATGTCCATTGAAAAACGCCATCGTGTAAGGCGAGGCGAAGATGTTCTCGCTGGGAATACGCGTTTGCACCTGCACGATAGAGCGTGCGACCGACATGAGCGCCCCCGCAAGGCGCGACAATTCGGCAGCGCGACAAAGGCCGGATGCAGGGGGCGTCGACGCGTCGCAAAGATGAATCAGAGGACGACATGAGAGATCAGGACAAGCAGGCGCTCGAGGCGCTGTTCGCGCACGCGCAGCGGCGCAGGCGGCAGCAGCAATCCGAGGCCGACCGGGCGCGCCAGGAGCTCGCCGAATTTCGCCAGCGGTTCGAGGAGCACGTCGATGCGGTCGTGCTCCCGACCTTCCTGGAGTTCAAGGGCTTTCTCGCGGGCAAGGGCATGGCGAGCTTCATCGAGCGCGAGCATGCGCACGACAGCGGCGACGCGCTCCCGGCGGGCCAGGACATTCAGGGCACCCAGGGCGCCCAGGCCGCTCAGGCCAACCCGCGGTGCCGGTTCTGCATCGGCTCGGAAGGCCATGCGTACACCTACGACGGCTACATCCAGGTCGAGGCGGACCTCGGCCGTCGCCAGGCGGTGCTGACACGCAAGTCCAAGGAAGAAACGCAGCCGGTGGAGGCGGCGCAGGGCGAGGGCGTGTTCGCCTATGTGTCTGCCAGCAAGCTGCACGAAGAACTGCGGGCGCTGCTCACGGCGATTCTCTGACCCGGCGCGAAGGGCCGTGGTGAAAGGGGCGCAAGGGGCCGGCGCCAGCCTTTGAAGGCCGGGCGCCGCTCGGCTCTTGCGCTACTTGAACCCGAGCGCGCGCGGCATCCAGGTGCTCAGCGCCGGCACGAAGGTCAGTATCAGCAGCACGACGCCGTGCGCCCACAGGAACGGCACCAGCTCCTTCACCAGCGCCGACATCGGCACCTTCGACACGTTGCAGGTCACGAACAGCAGCCCGCCCACGGGCGGCGTGATCATGCCCAGCGTGAGGTTGAAGATGACGATCATCGCGAAGTGCACCGGGTCCACGCCCAGCTTCATGGCCACCGGCGCGAGGATGGGCGCGAGCACCATCACGCCCGGCAGCGGCTCGATGAAGATGCCGAACAGCAGCAGGAACACGTTGACGATGATCAGGAACATCCACGGCGACAGGTTCATGCTCACCAGCCACTCGGCCATCTGCTGGGGAATGCCCTCGATGGTGAGCACCCACGCGAACGACGCCGACAGGCCGATGATGATCAGCACCGAGGCCGACAGCAGCGCCGAGCGCGAAAGAATGTCGGGCAGCGCCTTCCACTCCAGCGTGCGGTACACGAACTTGCCGCACACCAGCGCATAGAACACCGCCACCACCGACGCTTCTGTCGGGGTGAACCAGCCCGCGCGCATGCCGCCCAGGATGACCACCGGCAGCAATATCGCGGGAATCGCCTTCCACGTGGTAATGAGGATGTCGCGCAGCGGCGGCGTGCGGCCTTCGCCCTTGTAGTTGCGCTTCTTCGACACGTAGAAGTTCACGATGCACATCGCCACCGCAATCAGGATGCCCGGCAGGATGCCGGCCACGAACAGCTGGCCGACGGACACCGTCTCGTCCTGCAGCGCATAGATGATCATGATGATCGACGGCGGAATGATCGGCCCCACGATGGCCGTCGACGCGGTGAGCGCCGCCGCGTACGAGCGGTCGTAGCCGGCCTTGTCCATCATCTTGATGAGCATCGACCCCGGCCCCGCCGCGTCGGCCAGCGCCGAGCCCGAGATGCCCGAGAAGAAGGTCAGCGACACCACGTTGGTGTAGCCCAGCCCGCCGCGCCGGTGGCCCACGAACTGGCCCGCGAAGCGCAGCAGCACCTCGGTGAGCGAGCCGCCGCTCATCAGCTCGGCGGCCAGGATGAAGAAGGGCACCGCCATCAGCGGAAAGCTGTCGATGCCGGTGAAGGTTTCCTTCAGCAGCACCATCAGCGGGTAGTTCTCCGCGAGGATCAGCGTGGCGGCGGTCGACAGGCCCAGCGCGAAGGCCACGGGCACGCCGATGGCCAGGAACACGCAGGCGGAAACGATCAGAACAATGCTGGCGTCCATGGTCGGCTCCTTACAGCGACGCCGACGCGTTGGCGTCGAAGTGGTCGTCGGAGGCGAACTCGCGCCGCAGCACGTAGCCGCGCACCACCAGCGCCCAGTGCACGATCAGCAGCACGCCGCCGATGAGCATGGCGCTGTAGATGTAGGCGAACGGAATCTGCGTGACGGCCGTCAGCTGGAACATGGTGCGCTGCATGTACAGCCACCCGTACCACACCATGAAGCCGAAGAAGGCGAACAGCAGCGCGGCGACAAAGGCGCGCACCGCGACGGCGCCCGCGTGCGGCAGGGCGTCCTGCAGGTTTTCCACGGCGATGTGGCCGCCGTAGCGCAGCACCGGCCCGGCGCCCAGGAAGGTGAGCCAGATCATCATGTGGCGCGACACCTCTTCGGCCCATTCGAGCGACTGGCTCGTGGTGTAGCGCAGCACGACGTTGGTGAAGATGATGACCGACATGGCGGCCAGCAGAAGAATCAGCGCCCAGCGGTTGGCGGCGAGAAAGTAGCGCTCGAAGGCTTGCACGGTAAGAGTCTCGGGGTTCGGTCGGGGGAGGCGGGCGAAAAAGCGAAGCGCCCGGCGCACAGAGGCGTGCCGGGCGCGGGGTCAAGCGGTGCGTGTAGCCGTATGGCCGTGATGCCGTGAACTTGGCTTACTTGACGTCCGTGATCTTCTTGATGTTGTCCGCGCCGAACTCCTTCGCGTAGCTCACGTAGGCGGGCTTCAGCGCGTCGCGGAAGGCGGCGCCGTCGACCGTGCGCGTGACCTTCATGCCGTCTTTCTCGAGCTGCGCGATGCCGTTGTTCTCGTCGTCGTTCACCTTCTTGCGCTGGGCGATGGCGGCCTTCTTCGCGGCCTCGGTGAACACCTTCTTGTCGGCGTCCGACAGCTTGTTCCACACCTTGGGCGACAGCAGCAGCAGTGCGGGCGAATACACGTGGCCGGTGAGCGAGAGGTGCTTTTGCACCTGAGAGAACTTCGACGCCAGGATCACCGGAATCGGGTTCTCCTGGCCGTCGACCGTGCCTTGCTGCAGCGCGCCGAACAGCTCGGGGAAGGCCATGGGCGTCGGCAGGATGCCGAAGGTGCGGTAGCCGTCCATGTGCACCTTGTTCTCCATGGTGCGCATCTTCAGGCCGGCCGCGTCGGTCGGCTTGACGATGTCGCGCTTGCTGTTCGTCATGTGGCGAAAGCCGTTTTCGGTCCAGGCCAGCGCGATGATCCCCTTGCTCGGGAACTTGGTCAGGATGTCCTGCCCGATCGGGCCGTCCATCACCTTGCGCGCATGGTCGTAGTCGCGGAACAGGAACGGAATGTCCACGATCTTGACCTCGGGCACGAAGTTGCCCACCGGGCCGGTCGAGGTGTTCACCAGGTCCTGCGTGCCCAGCTGGATGGCCTCGATCTGCTCGCGCTCGCCGCCCAGCGCCGAGTTGGCGAAGTGCTGGCACTTGAAGCGGCCTTGCGTGCCCTTCTCGATCTCGTCGCAGAACACCGTGGAGCCCACGCCGTAGTGCGACTCCTTGGAGGTCGCGTAGCCGATCTTCAGGACGGTCGGGGCCTGGGCGAAGGCGGAAGCGCCGAGCGTGGCGCCCAGGGCGAGCGAAAGGCAGGCGGCGGCGGTGTGGCCGAGTTTCATGGTGTCTCCGGGTTTTGGTCAGGTGCGCGTCAGGCGCACCGGACTATGCAACACCCGGGAGCTTTACCGCGTCGGGATTTTCACGGACGTACTCACGAATGACCGCCTCGAAACTCTCGTCGGCCGCCAGTCCCAGCGCCCGCGCCCGCGCGGTTTCGAAGTGGCCGGGCCAGGTCTTCACGATGCGCTGGATGGCCGCGTCGGGCGTGCGGTCGAGCAGTGCCGTGGCCGCCTTGCCGGCCACGCGCTCCAGCGCCGCGGCCATGTCACCGACCGTGGTCGCTAGCGACGGCAGGTTCAGCGCCGTGCGCGGGCCCCATTCGGCGTCGCTCGCCGAGGCCGCGCGCACAAGGCCCTCGACGGTGCGCGCGGGTGACGCAATGGCGACAGGCGTGGCGTCGGGCACCGGGCACGCGGCGGGCAAGCCGGCCAGGGGCTCGCGAATCATCCCGCTGAAAAATCCCGACGCGGCGCCGTTCGGCTTGCCCGGGCGCACGCTCACCGTCATGAGGCGCACGCTGCGCCCGCGCACGAACCCCTTGCGCGTGAAGTCGGCCACCAGCTGTTCGCCGATGAATTTCTGGATGCCGTAGCTGGTCTGCGGCGTAGGCAGCGTATGGTCTTCGATGATCTGGGGCAGCGGCTGCTCGGGCGAGTCGCCGAACACCGCCAGCGAGCTGGAAAACACCAGCACGGGCCTGGTGCCGAGCGCGCGAACCTTCTCGAGCAAGGCATGCGTGGCCGCGAAGTTGCTGCGCATGCCCAGGTCGAAATCGGCCTCGCATTCGCCGCTGACCGCGGCGGCCAGGTGGAAGATGGCGTGGGCCTCGCGCCAGACGGTGTCGTCCGCAACACCTCCATTAGCGCCATCACCGCCGAGCTGTGCGTTCAGGTCGCCGGTGATGGCGTCGACGCGCGGGTCGGCCGCGAGGTCGGCGGGCGGCGGCGCGCGGTCCACCAGCGCGATGCGCCGGATGGTTTGCGCCGGCGCGCCCGCGAGCGAGAGCCGGCCTTGCGCGAGCAGGGTGCGGGCGAGGCGCGCGCCCAGGAAGCCGGCGCCGCCGGTGATGACGATGTGCATGGGTCTTGTCTCCTTTTGTCTCCCAAGAATAGCTTCGGGGCTGGGTTCTGGCGCCATTCGGGGTGCGATCGCCGCCCCGGAACAAAAACGCGAAGCACAACAACAGAGCCAAAAACGAAAAAGCCCTCCGAAGAGGGCTTCAAGAAACCAGGGGGACTTACATCCCCACGTAGTTAGGTCCACCGCCACCTTCAGGCGTTACCCACACGATGTTCTGCGTCGGGTCCTTGATGTCGCAGGTCTTGCAGTGCACGCAGTTCTGCGCGTTGATCTGCAGGCGCTCCTTGCCGTCTTCGGTGCCCACGAATTCGTAGACGCCCGCCGGGCAGTAGCGGCTCTCGGGCCCCGCGAACTTGGCCAGGTTGACGTTGACCGGCACCGTCGGGTCCTTCAACGTCAGGTGGGCCGGCTGCTGCTCTTCGTGGTTGGTGTTGCTGATGAACACGCTGGAGAGCCGGTCGAAGGTGAGCTTGCCGTCCGGCTTCGGATAGACGATGGGCTTGCACTCCGACGCTGGCTTCAGGTACAGGTGGTCGGCCTTGGTGCGGCGCAGCGTCCAGGGAATGTTGCCCTTCAGCAGCCATTGCTCGATGCCGTTCATCAGCGTCGCGATGCCCAGGCCCTTCTTGAACCATGCCTTGAAGTTGCGCGCCTTCTTCAGCTCGGCATGCAGCCAGCTCTTCTCGAAGGCTTCAGGGTAGGCGGTGAGCTCGTCGTGCTGGCGACCGGCCTGCACCGCGTCGAACGCGGCCTCGGCGCACAGCATGCCCGTCTTGATGGCCGCGTGGCTGCCCTTGATGCGGCTCACGTTCAGGTAGCCAGCCTCGCAGCCCACCAGCGCACCGCCCGGGAACACCGTCTTGGGCAGCGACTGCAGGCCGCCCGCGGTGATGGCGCGCGCGCCGTAGCCGATGCGCTTGGCCGGCTTGATGCCCTTGGCCTCGTCGCCTTCCAGGTACCAGCGGATGTTGGGGTGCAGCTTCCAGCGCTGCATTTCCTCGAAGGGACTCAGGTACGGGTTGCTGTAGTCCAGCCCCGTGATGAAGCCCATGGTGACCTTGTTGTCCTCCATGTGATACAGGAACGCGCCGCCGTAGGTGTCGCTCTTCATCGGCCAGCCGGCCGTGTGCAGCACGAAGCCGGGCACGTGGCGCTTGGGGTCGATTTCCCACACTTCCTTCACACCCAGGCCGTAGGTCTGCGGGTCTCTGCCTTCGTCGAGCTTGTACTTCGCGATGAGCTGGCGGCCCAGGTGGCCGCGCGCGCCTTCGGCGAACACCGTGTACTTGCCCAGCAGCTCCATGCCGAGCTGGAAGTTCTCGGTCGGCTCGCCGTCCTTGCCCACGCCCATGTTGCCCGTGGCCACGCCGCGCACCGAACCGTTCTCGTTGTAGAGCACCTCGGCCGCCGGAAAGCCCGGGAAGATTTCCACGCCCAGGTTCTCGGCCTGCTGCGCCAGCCACTTGGTGAACGCACCCAGGCTGATGATGTAGTTGCCGTGGTTCTGGAAGCATGCCGGCAGGAAGGCGTTGGGCGTGCGCAGGCTGCCCTTCTCGCCCAGGAACACCATGGCGTCGTCGGTCACCGGCTGGTTCAGCGGCGCGCCCAGTTCCTTCCAGTCGGGCAGCAGTTCGTTGAGCGCGCGCGGGTCCATGATGGCGCCCGACAGGATGTGCGCGCCGGGCTCCGAGCCCTTCTCGAGCACCACCACCGAGATTTCTTTGTCCTGCTGTGCGGCGAGCTGCTTCAGCCTGATCGCGGTCGAGAGGCCGGCCGGGCCACCGCCGACCACGACCACGTCGTATTCCATGGCTTCCCGAGGGCCGAACTGGGCAAGGATTTCGTCGTGCGTCATGTGGGTTGGGTCGATAATGATTTTTCGAGGCGCGGGGTCATGCATCGCGGATTGCGGGGCATTTTATGCGGCGTCCGTGGGCGGCCCCTGTCGTCCATGGGCGCGCCTTCAGCGTCACCTGCGCGACTCCACAGGATTCAAGTTCATGGCCTACAGCATCGATCTTTCCGGCCGCGTGGCCCTCGTCACCGGCGCCTCCAGCGGGCTCGGGGCCCAGTTCGCGAAAACGCTGGCACGCGCCGGTGCCGCCGTGGTGCTGGCCAGCCGCCGCGTCGACAAGCTCAAGGAGCTGCGCGCGCGCATCGAGGGCGAGGGCCACGACGCCCACGTGGTCGAGCTCGACGTGACCGACTTCGGCAGCATCAAGGCGGCCGTGGCGCGCGCCGAGACCGAGGTCGGCCCCATCGACGTGCTGGTCAACAACTCGGGCGTGAGCACCACGCAGCGCCTGGAAGACGTGACGCCCGACGACTACGACTACATCTTCGACACCAACGTGAAGGGCTCGTTCTTCGTCGCGCAAGAGGTGGGCAAGCGCATGCTGGCGCGTGCCAAGGGCAGGGCGCCGGGCACCTACATCGGCGGGCGCATCATCAACATCGCCTCGGCGGCGGCGCTGAAGGTCATGCCGCAGATCGGCACCTACTGCATGAGCAAGGCCGCCGTGGTGCAGATGACCAAAGCCATGGCGCTCGAGTGGGGCCGCTTCGGCATCAACGTGAACGCGCTGTGCCCGGGCTACATCACCACCGAGCTCAACGAGGAGCACTGGGGCACCGAAGGCGGCGCCAAGCTGGTGAGCATGCTGCCGCGCAAGCGCGTGGGCAAGCCCGAAGACCTCGACGGCCTCATCGTGCTGCTGGCCAGCGGCCAGAGCCATTTCGTGAACGGCGCCGTCATCGCGGCCGACGACGGATTCGCGCTCTGAGCCCGAGGGCGTGGATCGGCGTCGCGGCCGGCCTGGCCGCGGGCGCGCTGTGGGGGCTGGTGTTCGTGGTGCCGCGCATGGTCGGCCACTTCGGCATGGTCGACATCACCGCCGCGCGCTTCCTGGTGTTCGGCGCCATCTCGGGCATTGCCGTGTTCGCGCGGCCGGCCGCCGTGCGCTGGCCCACGGGGCGGCAGGCTTTGGCGGCGCTCGGCCTCAGCGTGCTGGGCTTCAGCGGCTACTACCTGTTGCTGGCCTTCGGCATCCAGGCCGCGGGCACCGAGGTGCCCAGCCTCATCATCGGCACCATTCCCGTCTGGATGATGCTGCTGGGCCGCCCCGCGGGCCTGCGGCTGCGCACGCTGCTGCCGGGGCTGCTGCTCACGGGCGCGGGCATCGCGCTGATGATCTGGGGCGCGTGGTCCGCGCAGCACGGCACGGGGCAGGGCGGGGCTCGCTTCGGCTGGGGCATTGCGCTGGCGCTGGCCGCCATGGCCAGCTGGACGGTGTACGGCCTGCTCAACGCCTCCTGGCTGCAGCGCCACGCCGAACTCAACGCGACCGACTGGGCCAACTGGCTCGGCGTGGCGACCGGCTTGGGCGCGTTGCTGCTGTGGCTGGTGGCGGGCAGCGACCTGGCCACGCTGCGCGCCCGGCCCGACGGCATGCTGTTCGTGTGGGTCGCGCTGGCCAGCGGCTTCGGCTCGTCGTGGCTGGCGACCATTCTCTGGAACGTCGCGAGCCAGCGGCTGTCGGCCAGCCTGTGCGGGCAACTGATCGTCAGCGAGACGCTGTTCGCGCTCGTCTATTCCTTCGTCTGGGACGGCCGCTGGCCGCAGGCCACCGAGTGGGTGGCGGCGCTGCTGTTCGTGCTGGGCATCCTCGCATCCATCAAGGCGCACCGATGAGAATCGAAATTCCCGAAAAGAAGAAGCTCGTGTACGAAACGTCCATTCCCATCCGCTGGGGCGATATGGACGCCATGGGCCACCTGAACAACGGCACCTACTTTCGCTACCTGGAAACCGCGCGCATCGACTGGATGCGCTCCATCGGCTTCGAGCCCGAGCCCGGCGGCGAGGGCATGGTCATCGTCAACGCCTTCTGCAACTTCTACCGGCAGATCGAGTACCCGGGCAACGTGCTGCTGAAGATGTACGTGAGCGACCCGGGCCGCACCACCTTCGAGACCTGGGGAACCATGGCGCGCGAAGAGGCGCCCGACGTCATCAGCGCGGCCGGTGGCGCGACCACCATCTGGGTCGACTTTCCGAAGCAGAAGGCGCTGGCGCTGCCCGACTGGCTGCGCACGCTGGTGAGCGAGTAGGGCGGGGGCCGATGCAACGCAAGATCCTCTTGCTCGCGACATTCGTGGCACTGGCAACCCTTCCGACAACACGCTTGTGCAAGAGTGGTCGATCCGCGACTTCGCGGGCAAGGACGAGGCGGGTGTCAACTTTCGCTCGAAGCTCATCGAGCTGGCGGACATCGACGGCGACGGCCTGGTCGACCCGGTGCTCGTGTACCGCTTCTTCAACCAGAAGGACGCCGAGCACATCGACGACGACGACTTCGTGGGCCGCATCAAGCTGGTGACCTTCCACAAGGGCAACAAGGCCACCATCCACGCGGTCACCGGCCACTTCGACGGCGAGCGCAAGACCACGGCCAACAGCAACTACTTCGCGTTGCCGAAGCCGGTGCAGCAGCACCTGGTGAAGAAGATGGCGGCGATGGACGCGGCCGGGCAGTTCGGGTTCGACAACTCATACGGGTACGAGCCGCGGAAGGAACGCGCGGGGCGCTGAGGGTGAGGCCGCAGTGCCGTGCCCTGTCAATGTGTCGTTTATGGCACTCCAAAATTGCACACGTTGGCTTGGATGTCTTGCGATGTCGGCACAGCACCGTGGTGAGTACGTCTGCGCTAATTCAGACGGGACTGGACGTTTGGCCTTAGCAGTCGTCGCCGAAGCGCAGTACTTCGCACAGAGCGTTTCAAAAAATGTGCATTTGTATTTCCCTGAAATTACATTTTTGCGTCACACCTGATGAAGTGTGAGTTGATGTGGAGACACATCTCCTCAATTGTTTCCTGGCAATAATTTACCGCCGCGCCTTCGATTGTTGGTGATCAAATCTGTGGCCGGGAGTTTTTCCCGGAATAAAAAGGGAGCAAAAAATGAAAAACCTCAGTACTACTAACGATGTAGGTGCATCGCTTCGGGACTCGATTTCTTCGATTGTCATGAAGGGGTATGCAGTAACTAAAATTCCGAAGTCTGCGCAGACAGCTATCTGGACTGCGCTTGATGGCATAGATGCAGTGTCATCCGAGTTGAAAAGAAGTTTCTCCTTTCCAAATGAGACAGACGGATTTCTGCCTATGGGTGGTGAGCATGCGAAATACACCACCAATCTGGATTTGTGCGATCGATTTTGCTACTGGTATAAAAACAGGCATGTCCACCGGGGTCACGAATTTACAAATGAGAATTTGTATACGGCCATCGTGGCATGCGAAAAAGAAATGCATGCGATGGCACAGCAACTGATTTCGGGCATATGGAATTTTTTCAACGGGGCCGATGAAGTAAGGGTTCGCGAGAATTCATACCTGCAGGTGTGCGTCTATGCAAATAAGTACCGGGAAGACGAGCGAAACTATTTGCAGGATTGCCATGAAGACGGGCATCTGATTACATTGATTAAGCCGACCCGCGATGGACTCGTCATTTTTCCTGCCGGCCCAAAAAATCCTGAGGTTTCTGTGTTTCTCCGAGATGATGAATTGCTCGCAATCACAGGGTCTCTTCTGACGGCGATCTCAGAGGAAAAAATTCCTCCGATGTACCATGCTGTGAGAAATCCATTTGTACGCATGATGAGAAAGTCAATTGTTTATTTTGCGATTCCAGATCTTTCTCAATCGTACACAACGTTTTTCTCGCGAAATGAAATCGATATTTCAAAATTGGCTGATGAGAGTCATCGGGCATTCGGAAACTCGACGCTGATCTGATGTGCCTTTTTATAAAGGCGACGAATTGTGTGTCGTCGTCTCGAAACAAAAAAGGGACTGACGTGAACGGCTCATTTCTGGAGGGGCTCCTGCTCGGCGCAGGGCTCTTGATCGCCATCGGGCCTAAAGACGCCTTCGTCATCAGAAGCAGCATCCGCGGATCCAGCGTCCTCATGCTCGTCGCCATCTGTGCGCTTTCAGATGCGCTGTTGATCGCCGTGGGTGTCGCCGGCCTTGGCGTGCTGGTCGCTTCCAGCCGTTGGGCGATGGTGTCGGCGATGGTTTTCAGCATCGGCTACCTCATCTACTTCGGCCTGCAGGCGCTCGCGGCAGCCTTCAGGCCGGTGACCGCGTTCGATGGCGCCGCAGCGTCCGGCGACACCGTGCAGGGCGCGGGGGCAGGCGCCAGCGTGGTCAGGATGGCGCTTTTCCACTCACTGCTGACGCCTTACGCCTGGCTCGACACGGTGCTTGTGATCGGCGCGGTCAGCGCCACCAAGGCAGGCGAAGCCAAGCTTGCGTTTGCTGCCGGCGCAATGTCTGCGTCCTTCATCTGGTTTGTTTTCCTGACGGTGGGCTCCCGCCTGGCCGCGTCGCTGCTTCGCGCGCGGCGTGCATGGCAGCTGCTCGATCTGGCCGTCGCCTTGTCGATGATGGTGCTGGCGGCGAAGCTCCTGTCCGACTATCCGTGGCAGACGGTGTAGCGGCGGTGGCCGCAGACCGTGCTGTGCAGAAGGTACCGGCCCGAAGCTCAGGCCGGCTGCAACACGATCCGCGCCTCGAACCCATGCGCCGCCCCCACCGGCGGCGACGACAGCACCAGCTTCGCGTCGTGCTTCTCCACGATGGTCCCCACGATCGACAGCCCCAGCCCGTAGCCCGCACGGTCCGAGCTGTGGCGCACGTGGCGCTGTTGCAGCGTGCGCAGTTGCGCTTCGTTCACGCCAGCGCCGAAGTCGCGCACGGCCAGTGTGCAGGGCGCCATCACCTCCATCACCACGCGACCGCCGCCGCCGTAGCGCAAGGCGTTCTCCACCAGGTTGCGCAGGGCGATGGCCAGCGCGTCGACGTCGCCGCGCGCCATGGGCGCGGCGCTGTCGGGCACCTTGAGCGCCAGGCGTTCGCTGACGAGCGGGTCTTGCCAGAACTCCTGCGCCACGGTGCCCACGAGCTGCACCAGATCGATGCGCGCGCGCGCCAGCGACGCACCCGACTCCGCGCGCGACAGCTGCAGCAGCTTTTCGGCGCGGTGGCTCAGCATCTGCAGGGCGTCGAGCGCGGCCTGCACGTCGTTGCGGCGCAGGTCGTGTTCCAGCGCGGTCTGCAGCCGCAGGCGCGCCGCGGCCAGCGGGGTGCGCAGCTCGTGCGCGGCGTTGGCGGCCAGCGCGCGCTCCACGTCGAGCGACTGCGACAGCCGCTCCAGCAGCCGGTTGACGTGGTCGCCCACGGTGCGCAGCTCGCGCGGCAGGCCGGGCAGGGCAATGGGGCTCAGGTCGGCGCCGCTGCGCTTCTCGATCTCGCCGGACATCTGCTGCAGCACGCGCAGCTCGGTGCGCGCCACGTTGCGCAGCACCAGCGCCAGCAGCGGCAGCACGGCGCCCAGCGGAATGATCAGGCCGAACAGCGTGCGGTTCAGCGCACGGCGCCGCTCGTCGAGCGGGTCGGCCACCTGGAAGTACAGGCCCAGCGTCGGGTGGCGCACGGTGTAGATGCGCCAGGTCGGGTTGTTGGCGAAGCCGGCGGCCAGCGGCACGTCGAAGGTGTCGGCCGGTGTCTCGGCCGAGCGCAGCAGCACGTGCTCGTGCAGGTCGACGATCTGGTAGATCACCGCGTCCTCGGAGAACAGCTGCTTGGGCGCGACCAGCGGTTCGGTGGGCGCGGCGGGGGCGGTGCCGTTGCCCGTGCCGTTGCTCGAGCCATTGCCCGAACCACTTCCGGTGCCGCTCACATGCTGCAGCTTGTCGAGCTCCTGCACGGCCATGTCGAACATGCGGTGCGACACCTCGACCAGCTCGTTGTCGAAGTTGTGGTTGATCTCGCGGTCGACGTACCACACCACCGCGAACACGCACAGCAGCCACACGCCGCCGACCCACAGGATCAGCGTGCGGGTCAGGCGGCCGGCGAGCGAGTCGCGCCCGCCCGCGGGCAAGCGGATGCTCATTCGTCGTCGTCCGCGGAGGTCGACAGCCGGTAGCCCAGGCCGCGCAGCGTCTGGATGTGGCTGCGCCCGAGCTTGCGCCGCAGGCGGCTGATGAACACCTCCAGCGTGTTGCTGTCGGCCTCGTCGCCGAAGCCGTAGAGCGCGTCGGCCAGGTTCTCGCGCGTGTGGATGCGCTCGGGCCGCGTGGCCATCACGCGCAGCAGCGCCCATTCCTTCTGGGTGAGCGTGATGGGCGCGCCGTCCTTGCGCACCATGTCGTGGGCCAGGTCGATCTCGAGCGTGCCCAGCTTCAGCACCGGCGAGCTGTGGGCGCTGCGCCGGCGCTCCACGGCGCGCAGGCGCGCGAGCAGCTCGGCCGGGTCGTAGGGCTTGGTCAGGTAGTCGTCCGCGCCGGCGTCCAGCCCGCGGATGCGGTCGGTGACCTGGTCGCGCGCGGTGAGCACGATGACGATGGGGCGCTCGGGCAGGGCGCGCACCTGCGGCAGCAGCGACAGGCCGTCGCCGTCGCCGAGGTGCAGGTCGAGCAGCACGGCCGCGTACTGCACCGACAGCAGGGCGCCGCGCGCGTCGGCGAGGCTGGGCGCGACATCGACCACGAAGGCCTTGGCCAGCAGGTAGCTGCAGACGGCATCCGCAAGAGCAATGTCATCTTCGACGAGCAATATGCGCACGCCATGTCCTTTACGCAAAAAAACGAGTCTAGCGCCACGCGGTTGCAGTGGCGCCGCCAGCCCACCGGGCACCGACGCCAGTCAGCTTCGGTTCATGTGGCTTCAGGCTGGGTTCATGCCGCGAACGTAGGCTCGCGGCTGTTTTCCCGTCCTGCCTTCGTTCATGACACGTTTCCCGAATTTTCGCCTGGGGGTACTGACCCTCGTAGCGCTTGCCGCGGTAATGGCATGGGACGCGACCGGCGGAGACCTGTTGCTGGCACGCATGGCGGGCTCGGCCATGGGTTTTCCCTTGCGTTCGAACCCCTTCATGGTGCACGTCATGCATGAAGGCGCGCGCGACCTGAGCTGGGTGCTGGTGATCGGCCTGTTCGCCGCCATCCGCTGGCCCTTCGCCTTCCTGCGCCGCCTGGGCACCCCCGAGCGGGCCCAGCTGGCCGTGACGGTGCTGGCCTCGGTCATCGCCGTCAGCATTCTCAAGAACCTGAGCCAGACCAGCTGCCCCTGGGACCTGCAGGAGTTCGGCGGCGTGGCGCGCTACGTGTCGCACTGGTCGTGGGGCGTCAACGACGGCGGCCCCGGCGGCTGCTTCCCGGCCGGCCATGCCTCGGCGGCCTTCGCCTACGTGGGCGGGTACTTCGTGCTGCGCCGGGTGTCGCCCCGCGTCGCGGCCATCTGGCTGGGCGTGGCGGTGGTGGCCGGGTTGGTACTGGGCGTGGCGCAGCAACTGCGCGGCGCGCACTACATGAGCCACACGCTGTGGACGGCCTGGGTCTGCTGGACGGTCGGCTTCGCCATCGAGCTGGCGCTCACGCGCCGCAGCCCGCGCGTTCTCGCGCCGGCGCCGGAACAGGCCGTGCCCGCCCATGCAGGGTCTTGACGTCGCGCTGTTCGGGCTGGTCAACGCGAGCGCCTCGGTGCCGCCGTGGACCTTGCAGTTCGCCGAATTCGCCTCGAACCTGCTGCCTGCGCTGCTGCTGCTCGCCATAGGGGCGTGCGCGCTGGCCAGCCGGCGCTGGCGCTACGCCCTGTTCACCGCGCTGGTGAGCCTGCTGGCGGCGTAGCTGCTCGTGAACCTGATTCGCGCGGTCGCGCCCATTCCGCGGCCGGCGTTCTACGGCCTGGGCATCCAGTGGGTGCCGCAGGGCGCGCGGCCGGGCTTTCCTAGCATGCATGCGGCCGGCACCTTCGCCGTGGCCTTCTCGCTGTGGAGCCTGCCCTCGCGCTTGCCGATGTATGCGGCATTGGTGGTGGCCGCCGTGGTGGCCTGGAGCCGTGTGTACCTGGGTTTGCATTTTCCCTCCGACATCGCGGCCGCCGTCATGCTGGGCGCGCTGGTGTCGATCATGGTCGAGCGGGGCTTGAGCCGGCCGGTGGGCCGGGCCGCCACCGGGGTGTCCGTGGCGGCGCGTCGCCGGGCACGCCTGCGCAAGGCCGGCCTGGCCTGACACCGAACCAGGGTCCGAGCCGGGGGCTGAACCGGAGGTCGGACCAAGACTGAACGGAGACTGAACGAATCAGTTCAGCCTCCCTTCAGGCGGCCGATTTACATTCGTCACATGTCTGTTTCGCGAACCGCCTCCACGCCATTGCAGCGTGCGGGTGTCCCTGAGTCTCCGGCCGAGCTTCCGCCGGTGGACGCAAACCCCTGGACCCGTTTCAACCTGTGGCTGGCGCAACCGCGCTCCGCCGCCTCGGTCGTGCTGTGGCTCGGCCTGTACCTGGTGCTGACCACCAACTGGCCGCTGTGGAACGACCTGGCCCGCATCGGCGGCGCCCCCAGCACCTACCTGCCGACCGTCGCCGTCATGAGCCTGCTCACGCTGTGCGGCACCGTGGCCATGCTGTCGTTCACCGCCTGGTCGCGCTGGATGAAGCCGCTGTGGTTCGCCGTGGTGGTACTCGCGGCCGTGGTGCAGCACTACATGCTCGAGTACCGCGTCGTCATGGACCCGACCATGATCGCCAACGCGATGCAGACCGACCCGAATGAAGCGCGCGACCTGCTCAGCTGGCGCATGGCCTTCAACGTGCTGGTCGTCGCGCTGCCCGCGGGCTGGGCGCTGTGGCGCGTGCGCATCGTGCCGATGCGCTTCCTGTCGAAGCTGTGGCGCAACGTCGCGCTGCTGGTGCTGGCCGTGGTGGTGGCGCTGGCCGCGGCCGTGTCCATGAACCGCGAGCTGGCACCGCTGATGCGCAACAACGTGCACCTGCGCTACATGATGAACCCGATCGCCACGCTGTACTCCACGGGGTCGCTGTTGATCAAGCCGATGTTCAAGCGCAGCGGCAAGCTCATTCCCATCACCGCCGGCACCGCGCTGGGCGCGAGCTACGCGTCGCAGACCAAGCCGCCGCTGTTCGTGGTGGTGGTGGGCGAGACGGCGCGCGCCGACCACTTCGCGCTGAACGGCTACGCCCGCGACACCACGCCCGAGCTCGCCAAGCGCGGCGTGCTGAGCTACCGCGACGTGCACTCCTGCGGCACCAACACGCTGGCCTCGGTGCCGTGCATGTTCTCGCCGCTGGGCAAGCAGGGCTACGAATCCCGCAAGGACGACTACGAGTCGCTCATGGACGTGCTTCAGGCCTCCGGGCTGGCCGTGTTCTGGCTCGACAACCAGGCCGGTTGCAAGGGCGTGTGCGTGCGCGTGCCCAATGCCTCGGCCTTCGACGGCCTCGACGCCGCCACCAAGAAGGCGCTGTGCGACGGCGACGAGTGCCTGGACGACGTGATGCTGAAGAACCTGGACGAGCGCATCGCCGCGCTGCCGGCCGAGCGCCGCGCCAAGGGCATCGTGCTGGTCATGCACCAGATGGGCAGCCACGGCCCGGCCTACTACAAGCGTTCCGCCCCCGACGTGAAGCGCTTCCAGCCCGAGTGCAAGACCAACGCGCTGGCCGAGTGCGGCCACAACGAGTTGATGAACGTGTACGACAACTCCATCGCGCAGACCGACCGCTTCCTGGGCGAGACCATCGACTGGCTCAAGGCCCAGTCGAAGACCTACGACCCCGCGATGCTCTACGTGAGCGACCACGGCGAGTCGCTCGGCGAGTACGGCCTGTTCCTGCACGGCGTGCCCTACAGCTTCGCGCCCGAGGCGCAGAAGCACGTGCCCATGGTCACGTGGTTCAGCGAAGGCATGACCGAGCGGCGCAAGCTGTCGCGCTCGTGCATGGAAGCGGGGCTCGACGCGCCGCTGACGCACGACAACCTGTACCACACGGTGCTCGGCGTGATGGACGTCACCACGCCCACCTACAAGCCGGCGCTCGATGCGTTGGCTTCGTGCCGCGCCAAGGGTTGAGCGTCGGGGCTGAGCGCAGGGGCTGAGCGTCGGGCCTTTGTTCAGGGTGCGATCAACGGTGGTGGTTGATCGAACGCGAACCGGCAGCGTGCCGCGCAACGAACTGCGCGGCTCACCAAGGCTCGTTCACTTCTTCTCGCGCGGCACCCGCCCCATCAGGAAGAACTCGTTGTTCGGCTGCATGCCGCTGAAGCTGGCCAGCCGGTTGCTCAGCCCGAAGAACGCGGTGATGGCCGCGATGTCCCAGATGTCTTCGTCGTCGAAGCCGTGCGCGTGCAGCGGCGGAAAGTCGCTGTCGTCGATCTCGTGCGAGCGGTCGCAGACCTTCATTGCAAAGTCGAGCATCGCGCGCTGGCGCGGCGTGATGTCGGCCTTGCGGTAGTTCACCGCCACCTGGTCGGCCACCAGCGGCTTCTTCTCGTAGATGCGCAGCAGCGCACCGTGCGCCACCACGCAGTACAGGCACTGGTTGGCCGCGCTGGTGGTGGTGACGATCATCTCGCGGTCGCCCTTGGTGAGCGAGCCTTCTTCCTTGAGCATCAGCGCGTCGTGGTACGCGAAGAAGGCGCGCCACTCGGCCGGGCGGCGTGCCAGGCCCAGGAACACGTTGGGCACGAAGCCGGCCTTCTCCTGCACCGCGAGGATGGCGGTGCGAATGTCCTCGGGCAGGTCTTTCAGTTCGGCGAGCGGGTAGCGGGTGGCGGTCATGTCGTCTCCTTCGGTTGTGTGTTCGAAAGCGTTTTACAAGCCGCTTGAAAGCCACTTGAAAGCCACTTGAAAGGCGCATTGCGGCTTCCATGATAGGCAGGACACTTTCCTACAAGATGTTGCGCACGGTGTCGCGATGATGAAGGTTCGCACAACAACACGCGGCGCAAAGCCGCACATAACGCGATGAAAGACGTGTCGCATTCCGACCGGCGGGGCTTCCTGCGCCGGTCCATCGCCATCGTGCCGGCCGCCACGGCCTTCGGCGCCGGTGGCGTCACCGGGGCCGCGCTGGCCCAGGCCACCACACCCGCACCCGCTGCCGCGCCCGCCGCATCAAGCGCTCCCCCCGCCCCTTACACCCCGGTCTACTTCAACGCCGACGAATGGAAGTTCGTGCAGGCCGCCGTCGCCCGGCTCATTCCCTCCGACGACGCCGGCCCCGGCGCCATCGAGGCAGGCGTGCCCGAGTTCATCGACCGGCAGATGGAAGGCGCCTTCGGCCATGCGGCCACCTGGTACATGCAGGGCCCCTTCGTCGAGGTGTCGCCGCTGTTCGGCTACCAGAAGAAGATGCCGCCGCGCGAGGTGTACCGCGCCGGCATCGCCGCCACCGACGCCTACTGCCGCAAGCAGTTCGCGGACAAGCCCTTCGCGCAGCTCGGTGCGGCGCAGCAAGACGAGGTGCTCAAGGGCCTGGAGGCCGGCAGCGTCAAGCTCGACGGCGTGGGCGCGACGGACTTCTTCGGCTTTCTGCTGCAGAACACCAAGGAGGGCTATTTCAGCGACCCCATCCACGGCGGCAACAAGAACGCCGCGGCCTGGAAGATGATCGGTTTTCCCGGCGCGCGCGCCGACTACGCCGACTGGGTCGACCGCCCGGGCGTCAAGTACAACCTGCCGCCTGTGAGCATCGCCGGCCCGCAGGGCTGAAGGGGCGCACCACCATGGCAAACATCAAGAAACCCGGCGTCGACGCCGTGCTGGTCGGCTTCGGCTGGACCGGCGCCATCATGGGCATGGAGCTCACCGCCGCAGGCCTGAAAGTGCTGGCGCTGGAGCGCGGCGAAAACCGCGACACCCAGCCCGACTTCGCCTACCCGCGCATCACCGACGAGCTGAGCTACGGCATCCGCGGCAAGCTCTTCCAGAACCTCTCGCGCGAGACCGTCACCATCCGCCACACGCCGGCCGAGATTGCCGTGCCCTACCGGCAGCTCGCCTCGTTCCTGCCAGGCGATGGCGTGGGCGGCGCGGGCGTGCACTGGAACGGCCACCACTGGCGCCCGCTGCCCAGCGACCTGCGCATTCGCAGCACCTACGAAGAGCGCTACGGCAAGAAGTTCATCCCCGAAGGCATGACCATCCAGGACTTCGGCGTGAGCTACGAAGAGCTGGAACCGCACTTCGACCAGTTCGAGAAAATCTGCGGCACCTCGGGCAAGGCCGGCAACATCGGCGGCAAGATCCAGGCGGGCGGCAACCCCTTCGAAGGCGCGCGCGCCAACGAGTTTCCGCTGCCGCCGCTGGCTTCGGTCAACAGCGCCAGGCTGTTCGAGAAGGCCGCGCGCGAGCTCGGCTACCACCCGTTCCCGCAGGCCGCGGCCAATGCCTCTCGCGCGTACACCAACCCGCACGGCGCGCAGCTGGGGCCGTGCAATTTCTGCGGCTTCTGCGAGCGCTACGGCTGCTACATGTACTCCAAGGCCTCGCCGCAGACCACGCTGCTGCCGGTGCTGATGAAGCGGCCCAACTTCGAGCTGCGAACCCGCTCGCACGTGCTGCGCGTGAACATGTCGCCCGACGGCAAGCGCGCCACCGGCGTGACCTATGTGGACGCCGAAGGCAACGAGGTCGAGCAGCCCGCCGACCTGGTGGTGCTGTGCGCCTACCAGTTCCACAACGTGCGCCTGCTCATGCTGTCGAACATCGGCAAGCGCTACGACCCCGCCACCGGCGAAGGCGTGGTGGGCCGCAACTACGCCTACCAGCTCAACGGCGGCGCGAGCCTGTTCTTCGACAAGGAACAGCCGATGAACCCCTTCGTGGGCGCGGGCGCCAGCGGCACCGTGATCGACGACTTCGACGGCGACAACTTCGACCACGGGCCGCTGGGCTTCATCGGCGGGGCCACCATCAACAGCATCAACACCGGCGGGCGCCCCATCCAGCAGATGAGCCTGCCGCCCGGCGCGCCCGCATGGGGCGCAGACTGGAAGAAGGCCGTGAAGGACAACTACCTGTACATGGCCAGCGTGGGCAGCCAGGGCTCGGTGATGGCCTACCGCGACAACTATCTCGACCTGGACCCGACCTACAAGGACGTGCACGGCCAGCCGCTGCTGCGCATGACCTTCGACTGGAAGGCCAACGACCTCGCGATGACGCAGTTCATCGGCACCAAGGTCGAGCAGATCGCCAAGGCCATGGGGCCGAAGCAGATGAAGATGAACTTCCAGAAGCCCGACGCCCACTACGACGTGCGCTTCTACCAGTCGACCCACAACACCGGCGGCGCGCCAATGGGCACCGACCCGAGCACCAGCGCGGTGAACCGCTTCCTGCAGGTGTGGGACGTCCCCAATGTGTTCGTGATGGGTGCGAGCGCCTTCCCGCAGAACTTCGGCTACAACCCGACCGGCATGGTGGGCGCGCTGGCGTACTGGTCGGCCAAGGCCATTCGCGAGCAGTACCTGAAGAACCCGGGAGCGCTGGCATGAGCGCGCGTCGTGTGTACGGCGGCATCGCCGCGGCCGTGGTGTTGCTGGGCGCGGGGGCATGGGCCGTGGCGCAGAAGAGCGGTGAGCAGAGTGAGGCGCCTGCGGCAGCCGCGTCTGCATCGATGGCTGCACCGGCGTCCGCACCCGTTGCCGCGGCAGCCGCTGCGCCGGCCCCCGCCGCCTCCGCGGACCCCGTGCTCGAACACGGCCGCTACCTCGCCCGCGCGGGCGACTGCGTCAGCTGCCACACCGCGCCGGGCAAGCCGGCCTTCGGCGGCGGGCTGCCGATGAAGACGCCGTTCGGCACCATCGTCTCCACCAACATCTCGCCCGACCCGCAGGCCGGCATCGGCGCCTATACCGAGGCCGAGTTCGCCCGCGCGCTGCGCGAAGGCATCGCCCGCGACGGCCACCGCCTCTACCCCGCCATGCCGTACCCCTCGTTCGCCCGCGTGAACGACGAGGACATGCACGCGCTGTTCACCTTCTTTCGCAACGGCGTGCAGCCCGTGGCGCAGAAGCCGCCGGCCACCGACCTGCCATGGCCCTTCAGCATGCGCAGCCTGATGATCGGCTGGAACTGGATCTACCTCGACAAGGGCGTGTACCAGGGCGATGCCGCGCGCAGCGCCGAATGGAACCGCGGCGCCTACCTGGTGCAGGGCCTGGGCCACTGCGGCGACTGCCACACCCCGCGCAGCATGCTCGGCGGCGTGAAGGCGGCCAGCGAGCGCAAGGGCGAGGTGTACTTGTCGGGCGCGGTCATCGACGGCTGGTACGCGCAGCCGCTGCGCCATACCGACCGCCCGACCATGGCGCAGTGGTCGTCCGAAGACATCGTGCAGTACCTGCAGAGCGGCCGCACCAGCCACACGGCCGCCTTCGGCGCCATGGTCGACGTGGTGCAGAACAGCACGCAGCACCTGTCCACGCAAGACCTGCAGGCGGTGGCGGTGTACCTGCAGTCGCTGGGCGCGAAAGACGGGGCACAGGCGTCGTCACCGTCGACGCCTCAAGCCACCCAAGCGTCGTTGCTGGCAGCAGCCCCCCAGCACCCGAGCGCGCTGGCCCTGCGCAACGGCACCGTCGAAGGCAACAGCGGCGCCATGGTGTACCTGAACAACTGCAACGCCTGCCACCGCTCCGACGGCACGGGCGCGGACAAGACCTTTCCCGCGCTGGCCGGCAACAGCGTGGTGAACGCGAAAGACCCGACCTCGCTGATTCGCCTGGTGCTCGCGGGCTCCGCCATGCCCAGCACCGCCAAGGCGCCGTCGCCCATCGCCATGCCCGACTTCGGCTGGCGCCTGACCGACGCCGACGTGGCGAGCGTGCTGAGCTTTGCGCGCAGCAGCTGGGGCAACGAGGGCGACGCGGTCACGCCAGCGCAGGTGGCCAAGGTGCGCGACACGCTCAAGCCGGTGGCGAAGAACCCGTAGCGCGTTCGCGGGCAGCCCGCGGCCGCTTGCAAGTCAAGGCAGCACGGGCACGGGCACGATCTCGCGCTCGCCGTTGCCCGCGTCGCGCAGCACCACCGGCAGCGCGCGCGGCAGGGCCAGCGCAAAGTTCTCGACCTTGCGCGCATCGACGCTGCCGCTGATGCGCATGCGCGCGATGGCCGGGTCGGCGATGCGCAGGTGCGTGTCGCCATAGCGCTCGAACTCGGCCAGCACGTCTGACAACGGCGTGTTGTCGAACGCGATGCGCCCGTCGCGCCACGGCGCGAAGGCCGCGGTGCTCACCTGAGACACCGTATCGATGTGGCCGCTGCTGTCGGCATTCACGGCTTGGCCGGCCGTGAGCAGCACGCCGGCGCCGCCCGCCAGCGGGTCGTCGGCATCGACGGGTGCGCTGGCCGGCGCCACCTTCACGCGGCCTTCTTCCACCGCCACCCTTACACCGCCGGGCACGGCTGCGTCAGCCGTGTAGCGCACCGAGAAGCGCGTGCCCAGCACCGTGATGCGCAGCGGCCCGGCCAGCACGTCGAACGGCCTGCCCGGGTCGGCCTGCACCTGGAAGGCGCTCTGGCCCTGCGGCAGGCGCACCTCGCGCCGCTGGCGGTAGAGGCTGACCTCGGCGCGCGTGGCCGTGTCCAGCTGCAGGTTGCTGCCGTCGGGCAGCGTCACGTCGAGCAACTGGCCGCGCGCGGTCACGAAGGTCTGGCTGAACAGCGCGCGGTTCTGCCACTGGTCGTAGCCCAGCCAGGTGCCGGCGGCCACCACCACGGCGAACGCGGCGCCCGCGGCCTGGGGCACCAGGCCGCGCAGGGCGTGCGCGGAGAGCCATGCGGTGGCGCGAGGGCGTTGCGGTTGCGTCGGCCTCTTGGTTGTTGTCGGTGTTGTCGGTGTTGGCGGTGTTAGCGCAGGGTTTGGCGGCAGCGCGCGCGGCAAGCCGTCGCGCAGCCGCTCGACGGCTTGCGCTGGCAGCGCGTCGAGCTCGGCCCATGTCGCCTGGTGCCGCATGAACGCGGCATGGTGCGCGGGGCTTTCGGACAGCCACGCCTGGAACTGCGCCTCCGCCTGCGCGCCCAGCCCGCGCCGGCGGCGCAGCAACCACGCGGCGGCCTGCTCGTCGACCGCATCGCCCGTGGGCTCGTACCCCGCCAGCTCGCGTTCGTCGCGCAGCTCGTCCTCGCGCGCAGGCGCGAGGTCGGGGCGGTCCGGGGAAGGTGGCAGAAGGCGGTTCATGGCACGAAGGCTGTCTGCATGTATGGACGCACGAGGCGCCGCCATCCTGATGCCGTTGCGCAAAAAAGCCGTGTCATGGCACGCGGCCTTCGCTGCTGTCGCTGTCTTTTTCGCCTTCACCGTCCAGCCGGTCGCGGCAGGCGCGGCAGGCGTCCATGCCGCGCATCACGTGGCGCTCCACCATGTTCACGGAAATGCCCATGCGCCGCGCGATCTCGGCCTGGTCGACGCCGTCGATCTTGTAGAGCACGAAGGCTTCGCGGCAACGCGGCGGCAGCGCCTCGATGGTGGCCAGCATCGCCTGCGCGCGCTGCGCCGCGCACAGCCGCTCCTCGGGCTGCGAGGAGCGCGCGGCGGCGGGCTGCGTGTGTTCGGGCAGCGCGTCCAGGTCGTCGTGGTCGCGCAGCTTGTTGCGCCGGCTCGCGTCGATCACCAGGTTGTAGGCGGTGCGGTGCAGCACGGAGCGCAGCTTTTCCACGGGGCGCCCGGCATGGCGCAAGGCCAGCACGCGCGTGAACGCCTCCTGCACGACGTCGTCGGCCGCGTGGCGGTCCTTCAACGTGCGGGTGAGGAGGGAATGCAGTTCCCGGTAATAGCGCGCGACCACGGAAGACAAGGCAAGACATCCGGCAGGGGAAGCCTCCCTCGGGCATGCGGCAGATGTGGCGGCGGCTGATCTGTACAGGCGAAACGGGCCGAGGGCGTAGGGCGCGGATTATGGCATCGGGCCTGTTGGCCCCTCGGCCTGCGGCCCCATTGCGCGGACGCATTGCGCGCCCTCGTTGGTCGGCGTTCTTGCCGGCGGAAAAAAAGTTGAAAAAAAGTGGTGGTGGCACGTCAGGGCCCGGCGGCCTCGTGCGTCTATATGAATGAGAGTCTTTGTTATTCGCCCGCTTCGCCCACGTAGCCAGCTTCGCCGGGCAGCGCCGCCACAGACCTTCGTTTTTTCAACCGTGTATCCAAGGAGCACTCTCATGTTCAAGCAATCCCTGCTCGCGCTCGCCTTGTCGGCGGCCGCCATCGGCGCCCAGGCGCACCAGCTCTGGCTGGAGCGCGACGCCAGCGGCCCCGTGCGCGTGTACGTCGGCGATGCCGACAGCGCGCACGACAGCGGCGAAGAAGTCGCCAAGCTCGCCGCCACCACGCAGGTGTTCACCACCGACCGCGCGCAGCCCGCGAAGCTCGTGGTGAAGCCGGACCACCTCGAAGCGGCCGTGGCAGACACAGGTGCGACGGGTGCAACGGGCGGAACCGGCGATGTGCGCCTGGTCAACGACCAGGTGTGGAAGCCCTGGAAGACCAAAGAGGGCCACACCAAGGCCGCCGTGTTCAACGCACGCGCGGGCCGCACCGACACCCACGCCGTGCTCGACTACGAGCTGGTGCCCGTGAAGGCCGGCGGCGACACCTTCACGCTGTTCTTCCGCGGCCAGCCCGTGGCGGACAAGGCCGTGACCGTCATCAACCCCGAGAAGTGGAGCAAGCACTTCAAGACCGACAAGGCCGGCCGCATCGACGTGCCGGTGAAGGAAAAGGGCCGCTACATCCTCGTGAGCGCGCACGACGCCGACCCGGTGGGCGAGCTCGAAATCGCGGGCCAGAAGGTGCAGAAGCTGGGCTACACGGCCACGCTGAGCTTCGTGGCCAGGTAAGCGCCGCAAGCACGCCATTCGCCCCATGGCCAGAGTGCCGAGGGGAGGGCGCTGCGGGGCACGCGCGTCGTGCCCCGCAGCGTGAACAGAGACAAGAAGAGAGAGCCAGAATTTTCATGAACACCCGATTCCACGCCGCGCTCGCGGCCGCCGCCTTGCTGCTGGCAGGCACCGCCCATGCCGACTACCTGTGGCTGCAGAAAGAGCCTGCCACCAGCGGTGACAACACAAACACCAGCGCGTACTTCAGCATCCGCGCCGGCGAGCTGCGCAAGCCCCTCGCCGCGCTGCCCGCGCTGCAGCAACCCAAGGCCGTGCTGCCTGACGGCAAGCCCTTGCCCGTCGAGGCCCGCGCCGACCGTTTCGACGTGGCGCTGCCCGCGGAGGCGGCGAATGGCGACCTTCGCTTCACCGCCACCCGCACCGGCGACAAGGGCGTGCTCACCTACTACCAGTCACGCTTCGGCCGCGCCGGCACGCAGGCCGTGAACGACCTGGAGCTGGTGCCCACCGAGCCCGGCGGCAACACCTTCAAGCTCATGTTCAAGGGCCGCGTGGTGTCGGCCAGCCAGGTCAACGTCGACACCGCCGAAGGCTGGCGCCGCCAGCTCGCGCCGGCGGCCGACGGCAGCGTCACGCTGGGCACGCCGTTTCCGGGCCTGTATGTGCTGGAGGTGACCGCGCGGGTAGACAACGGCGCCGTCACGCTCGACGGCAAGAAGTACGACGACGTGCGCCACACCGCCACGCTGAGCTTCGAGGTCAAGCCCTGATGAATGCGCCTTCGCGCGCGGGCGCCGCCGTGCTGCTCGTTGCCGTGGTCGCGGGCATCGCCTTCTGGTGGCCAGACCGCGGCGCGCCCGCGTACGACACCGTGCCCGTGGCCCGCGCCGACATCGAGGCCACCGTCACCGCCATCGGCACGCTGCAGCCGCGCAAGTACGTGGACGTGGGCGCGCAGGTGTCGGGCCAGGTCAACCGGCTGCACGTGCAGGCCGGCGACACGGTGAAGAAGGGGCAGCTGCTGGTCGAGATCGACCCCAGCGTGCAGCAGGCCACGGTCGACGCGGGACGCGCATCGCTCGCCGGCCTGCGCGCGCAGCTGGCCGACCAGCAGGCCCAGCACCGCCTCGCGGGCCAGCAGCTGGCGCGGCAAAGGCAGATGGCGCAAGACGAGGCCACGCGGCTCGAAGACCTGCAGGCCGCCGAAGCCGCCTTCGCCTCCGCAGGCGCGAAGAGCGACAACCTCCGCGCCCAGATCGACCAGACCCAGGCCACCCTCAAGGCCGACGAGGCCCGGCTGGGCTACACCCGCATCTACGCCTCGATGGCGGGCACCGTGGTGTCGGTGGAGGCGCGCGAAGGCCAGACGCTGAACGCCACCTACCAGACGCCCAACATCCTGCGCATTGCCGACCTGGGCGCCATGACGGTGTGGACCGAGGTGAGCGAGGCCGACGTGCGCCGCGTGAAGCCGGCCATGCCCGTGTACTTCACCACTTTGGGCGGGCACGGCGACGGCCGCGGCGATGAGGTGCCGCGGCGCTGGCAGGGCGTCGTGCGCCAGGTGCTGCCCGCGCCGCCCGTGGCCGAGAACAAGGGCGCCACCACCGCCACGCCGGCCACCGCCACCAAGGCCGTGGCCTACACCGTGTTGTTCGACGTGGACAACGCCGACGGCGAGCTCATGCCGCAGATGACGGCGCAGGTCGCCTTCGTGACCGCGAGCGCCAGCAACGCGATCGCCGTGCCGCTGGCGGCCATCACCAGCGTCACCGCCGCGGGCGGTGCCACCGGCGCACGCGGCTCCCACACCGCGCGCGTGCTCGCCAGCAACGGCCGCCCCGAACTGCGCACGCTGCGCGTGGGCGCACGCAGCCGCCACCACGCCGAAGTGCTCGAGGGCCTGAAAGAAGGCGAGCGCCTGGTGCTCGGCGAGGCGAAGCCGGTCACCGGCCTCGGATGGCTGCAATGGTGAACACCGCGACCGTTCCCGCGCTCATCGAGTTGCGCGGCATCCGCAAGCGCTATGGCGGCGGCGCGCAGCCCGCGGTCGAGGTGCTGCGCGGCATCGACCTGGACATTCGCGCGGGAGAGTTCGTCGCCATCGTCGGTGCCTCGGGCTCGGGCAAGTCCACGCTCATGAACCTGCTCGGCTGCCTCGACCGGCCCAGCGAAGGCAGCTACCGCTTCGCCGGCAAGGACGTGTCGGCCCTGGGCGCCGACGAGCTGGCCTGGCTGCGCCGCGAGGCCTTCGGCTTCGTGTTCCAGGGCTACCACCTGATCGCCACCGAATCGGCGCGCGAGAACGTCGAGGTGCCGGCCATCTACGCCGGTGCCTCCGCAAGCGAGCGGGCCAGGCGCGCCACCGCGCTGCTGGCGCGCCTGGGCATGGCCGACAAGCTCGACAACCGGCCTGCGCAGCTCTCCGGCGGGCAGCAGCAGCGCGTGTCGATCGCGCGCGCGCTGATGAACGGCGGCCGCATCATCCTGGCCGACGAGCCCACCGGCGCGCTCGACAGCAAGAGCGGCGCCGAGGTGATGGCGCTGCTGAACGAGCTGGCCGACGCGGGCCACACCATCGTGCTGATCACGCACGACCGCGGCGTGGCCGCGCAGGCGCGGCGCGTCATCGAGATTTGCGACGGCGCCATCGTGGCCGACAGCGGCAGCGAGCCGGGGCATGAAAAAAAGGAAAGGGAAAACAAAAAGGCACCCGAAAAGGAACACGCCGTAGCCGTGCTGCCCGCCTTCGACATGTCGCGCGCCGCCGGCGACAGCGGCGCCTCATTTGCGGCCGACCTGCGCGAGGCCGCGCGCACCGCCTGGCGCGGCATGCGGCTGAACCGCTCGCGCACCGGCCTCACGCTGCTGGGCATCGTCATCGGCGTGGCCTCGGTCATCGTGATGCTCGCGGTGGGTGAAGGTGCACGCCAGCGCGTGGTGCAGCAGATGGGCACGCTGGGCACCACCATCATGTACCTGGGCAGCCGCGCTCCCGCCAGCGGCGGCCCCGCGCGACCGCTCACGCAGGACGACCTGGACGCCGTGGCCGCGCTGCCCGAGGTGGGCCATGTGATGCCCGTCATCGGCGACCCGATCACCGTGCGCCACGGCAATGCCGACCGCGAGGTGTACGTGTTCGCCAGCAGCAACGCCATGCCCGTGGTGCACCAGTGGCCCGTGGCGCTGGGCCGCTACTTCAGCGACGAGGAAGACCGTGGCCTGGCGCCGCTGGTGGTGCTGGGCCACAAGGCGCGCGCGCATTTCTTTCCCGCCATCGAAGACCCGCGCGGGCGGCAGTTGCTCATCGGCAATTCGCCCTTCGAGGTCATCGGCGTCATGGCCGAGCGCGGTGCCGAATCGGGCGCGCAGAGCTACGACGACATGGTGTTCATCCCCTACCAGGCGGGCAGGGCGCGCGTGTACCAGGTGCAGACCCAGCCCGACTACACCGTCGTTTCCGCCGCCTCGTCGGCCCAGGTGCTCGCGGCGGAGGCGGGCATTCGCAAGCTGCTGCTGGCGCGCCACGGCAGGGAAGACTTCGCCATCGGCAACGCCGCCGCCAAGCTGCAGGCCGAGGCGCAGACGCGGCGCAGCATGACGCTGATGCTGGGCCTGATCGCCGCCGTGTCGCTGGTGGTCGGCGGCATCGGCGTGATGAACGTGATGCTGATGACCGTGCGCGAGCGCACGCGCGAAATCGGCATTCGCATGGCCACGGGGGCGCGGCAGCGCGACATCCTGCGGCAGTTTCTGACCGAGGCCACGCTGCTCACGCTCACCGGCGGCGTGGTGGGCGTGCTCGCGGGGCTGGCCGTGGGTGCCGTGCTGATCTTCAGCGGCGTGCCCATGGTGTTTTCAGTGACGGCGATGGCGGGTGCCTTCGGCTGCGCCGTCGCGACCGGATTGATCTTCGGCTACATGCCCGCGACGACGGCCGCGCGGCTGGCGCCGGTCGTGGCGCTGGCAGGGGAGTGAGGATGACGATGCGCAGGTTCTTTCAACCGCTGGTGGCCACGGCTGCAACGGTGGCCGCGGCGTGGCTGGTGTCGGGTTGCGCGACCGCGTCGCCGCCGACCACCACGCCCGTTGCGGCCGCGCCCGACGCGGCGGCACGGCGCGACGCCCCGTGGTGGCGCAGCTTCGGCAGCACCGAGCTCGACGCGCTGGTCGAGCAGGCCGCCACGCAGAGCCTCGACGTGGCCGCCGCCGCCGCGCGCGTGCGGCAGGCCGAGGCGTCCGCGCGCATGGCCGGCGCGGCCCTGTGGCCGGGCGTGACGGCGGGGCTCGATGCCGCGCGGCAAGGCCGCATGGGAGGCGAGGCGCAGGTCGCGGGCGACAGCTTCGCGGCCAGCCTCGGCGCCAGCTACGAGCTCGACTTCTGGGGCGGCAACCGGGCCGCCCAGCACAGCGCGCTGGCCGGCCTGCGTGCCAGCGCCTTCGCGCGCGACACCGTGCGCCTGACCACCACGGCGGGCGTTGCCAACGCATGGCTGCAGGCCGTGTCGCTGCGCGAGCGCGCGGCCATCGGCACGCGCAACCTCGACAACGCGCAGCGCGTGCTGGCGCTGGTCGACTCGCGCGCCCGCGCGGGCGCGGCCACGCCGCTCGAACTCGCGCAACAGCGCGGCCTGGTCGCAAGCCAGCAACGCACGCTGGCCGCGCTGCACCAGCAGGCCGACGACGCGCGCACCGCGCTGGCCGTGCTGTCGGGCCAATCGGCCTTCGGCTTTGCCGCCGCCAGCCTCGACGGCCTGCGCGAGCCCGGCATCGGCGCGGGCCTGCCGTCGGACCTGCTCGCGCGGCGCCCCGACATCGCGCGTGCCGAAGCCTTGCTCGACGCGGCCGACGCAGACATTGCCGTGGCGCGCGCCGCCATGCTGCCGCGCGTGACGCTGGGCGCCGGCGTGGGCTGGAGCGCCGGCCGGTTGCGCGCGCTGTTCGACAGCCCCGTGTATTCGCTGGCCGCCGGGCTGGCCGCGCCCATCTTCGACGCCGGCCGGCTGGCCGCGGGGCGCGACCTGGCCGTGGCGCGGCGCGAAGAGCTGCTGGCTGGCTACCGCGCCGCCGTGGTCGCGGCCTTCGGTGACGCGGCCACCGCGCTCGACGCGGTGGCGGGTATCGACCGGCAACGCGATGCGCAGGCGGAAGAACTCCGCCAGGCCCAGCGCGCGTTCACGCTCGCGCAGTCGCGCTACAAGGCCGGGGCCGAAACGCTGCTGGTGCTGCTCGACGCGCAGCGCACGCTCTATGCCGCGCAAGACGCCGCGGTGCAACTGAAGGCACAGCGCCTGCAGGCCAGCGTGGCGCTGTACCGCGCGCTGGGTGGCGGATGGGCGCAGCAACAGCAGGTGGCAACCACACACAACAGGGAGACATCGCCATGAGCGGTACCAACGTGATGCAGCGCCTGCGCGCCGCAGGGCTGCGGCCCACCAGCGCGCGCATCGGCGTGCTGCAGGTCATCGATGCGGCGGGCGAAACGCCCTTGCCCGCCGAAGAGGTGTTCCGGCGAATGAGCGTACGCGGCACGCGCGTGAGCCTGGGCACCGTCTACCGGCTGATCCACGAGCTGGAAACGCGGCAGGTGCTGCTGCGCGGCTGGGGCAGCGATCGCAAGGCGCTGTACTGGCTGCGGCGCACCGAGCGCGGTGCATTGGGCCTGCAGCTGGTGTGCCAGCGCACCGGCCGCCGCGTGGTGCTGGACGACGCCGACCTGGGCGCGCGCCTGCTGGCCGCGGCGGAGCGCGAAGGTTTCGACCTGGCCGGGCTCGTGCTCGAAGTGCAGCCCAGCCCCGGCGGCACGGGCCGCTACTTCAGCGCCTTGCCCGCCGACGCGGCCAGTGCTGTGCGCACCTGAAAGAAGAGGCGGTCACGCGCCCGTGTTGTCGTCGCGCCGCTGCGGCACGGCGCGCGTTCGCGTGTCTTGCGCAAGTCCTTCGACGGAAGTTGTATTTGTTGGCGCGAATCAAGAATTCGTGCTGCGTGCCTTGCCACACGGCACCTGCTCTTGCCTAAAGTGAACGCCCCAGTCACTCAATTTCCCATCAAGGGAACACAGAAAGGCGTCACGCACAACCTCATCGATTCTTGAAGGGCTGCTTGCCTCGCGGCAGGTTGTCGGTGTGAAAGCACCGATGCAAAAGCGAGGTATCAAAAGGCGACGGCCGGGGTGTAAGAAGCACCCCGACCGTCTAACCAAAGAAGTGCAACAACCTTCAAAGGACCGCACAAAAATGGCTACCAAGACTATAGCCCGGCCTCGCACGCCGGTATCCCCCGAAGCAAACGCCCAGGACACCCAGCATCCGGCGGACTTGCTTGAAAACACCCTCTCCCAACTCGAGGCATTGCTGTGGGTTTGCCACGGCGAAGACGTCGACTGGTGCAGCGGTGAGGGGCCACGTCAACTGGACAACCTGCTCTGGCTCGCGGCCGACATGGCGCGCAGGGCGGGTGAGCTGTTCCAGTTGAACGAGAAGGCGCGACGCCATGCGCCTGAGGCCGGCACCGTCGCCTAGCAGCGGCCGGTCTGACGGGCTGCGAATTTTTCGTGGCCTGTCCTTGAGCTGCTCGTGCCTGATTCATACCGCGCGTGATTCCCGCCCGTGATTTGCGCGCCGTGGAAAATCACCGTCATGCGCGAAATCATTTACTACTCATCGATGCTGCTGCTCGGATTCGCCTGGTATCGCTTTGGCCAGAACCGGTTGAACAAGGGCTACCGCGACGAGAACGACCAACGCACCGAAGGGTTCGTCGGGCCCTTCGGATTCGTGATGACGGCCGGCATCTCGGTCTACCTGCTGTTCGCCTTCTTGCGCGCGCTGGTTCGCGGCGAAGTGCCTTGCGTGGGCAAAGGCTGCAGGTCGCAGATCTATACCCTGGCCGCGAACGCCGGGGAGTACTGGGCCAACATGTTCTTCCTGCTGTGGATCGTGCTGGCCCTGGGGTACGGGCTGTACGTGACGGCCAGGATCTGGTTTCGCGCCTGACTCGCCAATCGCGCGCACTGCGCTTGGTGCGCTTCCCCAGCGTCGGCCCTTGCTCTTTTACTGCTTGACCGGAGCGTGCGCCGCGCCGTCTGCCGGCGCCCGCTGCGCGGCGGCGGCAGCTTCGGCCTCCTTGTCCTTCTTGTTCGCCATGTGCCGGCCGACCACGCAGCCGCCCGCCGCGCCGATCAGGCCGTGATGCCCCGCGACGTGGCCGCCGACACCGCCGACCACCGCGCCCTTGATGCAGCCCTTGGCTTCCGCAGCGCCGGCCATGGTGAGAAATGCGCCGGCCGCAGCGAGCGCGAGCAAAGTGCGAGAGAGCTTCATGAAACGTCCTTCGTGTTGTTGATGGTTTTGTGCCATCCACGGTAGGGCGCTTGCGCACAGGCCGGCGTACGCGGCGGATGCCTTGCGCTGTAGGCGCGTTTCGCCGCCGGTGGAGCGACGGGTAGCCAGGTCGGTGGGTCGACGCGGGCAGCGCGCGCCACTACCATTCCCGAAGCCCAAGCACGGAGACCCGCATGAAAACGCTCAAGATCATGGCGCACATCTCGCTGGACGGCGTGATGCAGAGTTCCGCCGAAGACGGCTTCCCCTACGCCGACTGGACCGCCCCCTACCGCACCCCCGCCGGCCTGGGCGAGGTGATCGCCGCGCAGGGCGCGCAATTCGATCTGCTGCTGGGCCGCCGCACCTACGACATGTGGTCGGCCTATTGGCCCAAGGCACCGGGCGGCCCGATGGCCGACAGCCTGAACGCGGCGACCAAGTACGTCGCCACGCACCACCCTGAAACCTTGCAATGGGGCCCCTTCGAGGGCGTCGGGCCGGACATCGTCGAGGGCGTTCGCCGCATCAAGTCGCAGGCGGGGCCGAACCTGGTGCTCTGGGGCAGCTCCACGCTGGCGTCGACGCTGCTCGAACACGGGCTCGTGGACGAGCTGTTGCTCATCGTCTACCCCGTGCTGGTGGGCACCGGCAAGCGCTTCTTCGCACAGGGCACGCCGGCGCGTTCGCTCGAAATCGTCAGCACGAAGGCGATGCCGTCGGGCATCGTGCTGAATGCGTTCAGGGTGGCAGGGCCGTTGGAAAACCGAAGCTAGGGCGCGGGACATTGCGGCTCTCGGCCGCGGTTGGCAGCCGCCGCCAGCCCGGGACTTTGCGCTTTCAGCGGTTCGTGAGCAGGGCCGAAGCCGTTGCCTGCAGGACGATCGCGCGGTCGGGTTCGTCCATCACGTAGGCCGAGTCGAGCAGGTTCTTCAGAAGCCGATCGAACTGGCGGCGCACCTGGTCCGGTGCGGGATGCGCCATGTAGAGGGCATGGAGCATCGAGCAGATGCCGGAAATCTGCGTGCCCAGTACGTCGATGTCGCCGAGGCGCCCCGCAGCCTCCGCTGCCAATAGATGGTCTTCGTGTGTCATTGGTCTTTGGACCGTCTTTTGACGGTGCTTTCCTGGTTTGGCGCCCTTGTGAAGCGCATGTGCTTCGAAACCGAAGCCGAGCCCAGATTACGCAATACCAATACCAATGGATTACATTTGGCGAGGCGATTTTTGAAATTTGAGACTTATTTCACGCTTCAAGACGCCTCCCACCCACCAAAGCCAGCCACTCGCTCGCCGCAGCTTCCGGGTTTGACAGGTGGCTGCGCGGCCGCCTTTTTCGACACGCGTGCAGCTCGCGACCATCAGCCCGGCACAGGCATTGCTGCGGAGCCCTGGCCGATTCGGCGGAACCGAAACCCCAAGCCGCACCTCAGTCATTCACATGCACCGTTTCTGGCACTCCTTCACGTCACTGGGCGACAGCGGCTTTCTGCTGCCCGCTGCGTTGCTCGTCGGGCTGTGGCTGTTCATTCACCGGCATACACGCACGGCCGCGTGGCAATGGGCGCTGATGTTCGGCGCCTGCGGCTTCGTGGTCATGGTGTCGAAGATCGCCTTCATGGGCTGGGGCATCGGCAGCGCGGCGCTCAACTTCACCGGCTTCAGCGGCCACACCGCGCTGGCGACCAGCGTGTGGCCCGTGCTGCTGTGGGTGGCGACGTCGCGCGCCTCGCGCCATTGGCGGCTGGCAGCCGCGGTGCTGGGGTGGTGCCTGGCCGTCGGCATCGGCATCTCGCGGCTGGCGCTGGAGGCGCACTCGGTCTCGGAGGTGGTCGCCGGTGCCATGCTCGGCACCCTGGTGAGCGCCGGCTTCCTGTGGTTGCAGGGGCCAACGCCGGCGCCCATGCGGGGCCGGCGATGGCCGCTCGCGGCCGCGGTCGTGCTGATGGCGCTGGTGTCGCACGGCCGGCCCGCCCCGACGCAGGACGCGCTGGCGCTCATCGCCGTGAAGCTGTCGGGCAGGGAGCGCCCCTGCACGCGCGATGAAATGCTTGCGACTTCGGTGGCTTGGCGTGCGAAGCAAGGGCCGCAAGGGCTGCAAGGGAGCGACGGGGTGGGCAGGCCGCAGGAGGCGGCCGAGTGACATCGTGTTCGCCGGGCTGACGGGGTTTCACCACCAGGCGAAGGCTCTCGGCTACGCCGCCCCTCATGCCGCCCCTTACGCCTCGATGCGTTCCGACTGCTGCGCAATGAACGCCGCCACCCGCTGCACGAGCGCCTGGTTGCCGCCCGCCGACGCCACGCTGGCCGCGGCGTGCAGTGCGACGGTCTCGCCGATGGAAAGAATGACCGCCTCCGCCGCCGCAGCCGTCAGCCCGAAGTGCGGCGCGGCCTCGCGCGCCAGCGCCAGGCTCGACGCGTGCTGGCCCGCCAGAATGGCCAGCTCCTGGTAGCCCGTGTGGCCGCCCAGCTGCATGACGAGGTCGAAGGCGGGGGCCAGCCGCCACTGCCCGTCTTCGCCCCGCAACGCGCCATGGTTCTTCACGTGGTCGTCGCTGTTGCCCACCGCCAAATTGAACACCAGCCGCCTGAACAGCTCGGCCAGGTCTTGCTGCGGCTGCGCGGAAATGCGCCGCAGCAGCTGCGCCAGTTCCACATAGCTACCCCGGCTGGACGCATAGGGCACGTCGAGCAGCGCCGAGGCCGAGAGGTAGTGAAAACGCCGCTCGTCGGTCACCGGGCCCGCGCGGTCGAAGCGCTGCACCAGCAGGGCGTGCCCCGACGCCAGGCGGTGCAGCAGGAAGGGCGGCACATCGATGCCGCAGGCATCGGCCAACCACAGCGTGGCGGCCTCGACGACTTCCACGTCGTGGTCGTCGCCGCGCGAGGCGAACTTGGCGATGCAGCGCCGGCCTTCGTGCACTAAGGCCGCCTTGGGCCGCGCGCCGCCCAGGCTGCCGCCACGCAGCAGCAGGTGCATGTCGGGACCGATCTCCATGCCTTCCTCGACGCGGCGAGAGGCCTCGGAGAGTTTTTGCAGCGACCTGAGCGCCACGGGCGGCTCGTCACTGCGAATGGGCAGGTTTTCTGCGAACACCATTGCACCGACCCGGTCTTCGTTGGTCAGCAGCAGCGTGTCGATGTCCGACAGCGGCCGGCCCTGGCGTATTTCGAGCACCTTGCGGCCCCAGCTGTCAGGCAATGCGTCGCGCAACGTGAGCGGCATGGCGCCACCGTCGCGGATGCGGCCCTCGGCCAGCACGAAGGCGGCGTCGCGCAGCGGCAGGTGCGCGGGGTTGAGCGCCGCGGCCGCCGGGTCTTCGAGATAGCGCCGGCCGTAGGCGAACTCGCCGGACTCCACCACGCCGCGGCGAAGCAGCTTCAGCAGGCCGGCGGGTTGCACCTGCTCGCCCGTGCGGTGCGCGAGGCCGACGTAGACGCGGCGCTCGACTTCGTCGCTGTCAGAAGTCACGCTCGTCCTCCGCGATCACGCCTGCGGCGCTGCGTGTCGCCGACTTGCGCACGCGCCGTGTCGCCGCCATTTCCGCGGGCGCCGGTGCGAGGCTGTCCAGCGAATCGATTTCGCCGAAGAGCCAGAGCGCGTGCGCGAGCAGGCCGATGCTGGTGGTGGGTTTGCCCGATTCGAGCGCGCGCAGCGTGTTGGGCGCGCACAGCAGCCGCTCGGCCATTTCCGCGACCGTCCATTCGCGGTGCACCCTGTGCGCGCGCAGGCGCAGCCCCAGTTGTTCAAGGGGCAACAGGGTCGGCGAGGGCAGGGCGGAAAGGCTGTGACTGTTTTTTGGCATCAATAAAATGACTATTAAACGGCTTAAGAGTCATTTTATTGCGTATTTATGAATCAGGGAAGGCCGCTGGCCCGCCCGCTGGTCTGGCTGTTTATTCGACCCGACCCAGGCACGTCCCGCTGCTGCAGCACCGCGACATCGCTCTCGTCCTTCAGCCCCACGCCGGTCAGCCCCCGCCGCAGCGATTCGCGCATCAGCCAGGCCAGCTTGAACGCGGCAGTTTCGTAAGGCAGGCCTTCGGGCCGCACGTTCGAAATGCAGTTGCGCTCGGCGTCGTGCCGCCCGCGTTTCGGCGAGTGCGTCAGGTAGATGCCCAGGCTGTCCGGCGAGCTCAGGCCGGGCCGCTCTCCGATGAGCATCACCGACAGCGCCGCGCCGAAGAGCTCACCCACCTCGTCGGCCAGCGCCACGCGCGCCTGCGTGGCGACGACCACCGGCGCGAAGCTGGTGTCGGCCGGCAGCTGCGCGCGCAGCGCCGCGAGCAGGGGCGCGGCATGGCGCGCGACGGCAAGCGACGAGAGGCCGTCGCCGACCACGATGCACACATCGCAGCCGTAGCGACGGTCGGCGAGCAGGCGCGTGGCGGCGCCTTCGTCGAGCTGCCGGCCGAGGTCGGGGCGGCGCAGGTATTCGGTGCGGTCCGCGGCCTGGCTGCACGCGCGGGCCACTTGCCAGTGCTGCGCGGTCAACGCGGCTTCGAGCGCGTCGACGTCCAGCGCCGCGTGGATCGCGTCGCGCGCCATGGCGTGCGCCCAGCCGAAGCGCAGCGTTTCGTCGGTCGGCATGCCGGCGCCGGCGCGGCCCAGCGCGAGCCGTGCCGGGGTGGCGGCGCGCCATTGCGCCCAGGGGTTGGGGGTGACCGAGTCGTCGCTCATGGCGCCAGCGCGGCCAGCCCGCCCATGTCGGCCAGCAGCCGGTTCGACGAAGGCGGCGCGAGCCGGCCCGCCGCGTCGGTGATGTGCATGCGCTGCAGCCAGGCCTCGAACTCGGGCGCGCGCTGGAGGCCCAGCGTGTCGCGCAAAAAGAGCGCGTCGTGGAAAGAGGTGCTCTGGTAGTTGAGCATCACGTCGTCCGCGCCCGGAATGCCCATGATGAAGTTGATGCCCGCGGTGCCCAGCAGCACGAGCAGCGTGTCCATGTCGTCCTGGTCGGCCTCGGCGTGGTTGGTGTAGCAGATGTCGCAGCCAATGGGCAGGCCCAGCAGCTTGCCGCTGAAGTGGTCCTCCAGCCCGGCGCGAATGATCTGCTTGCCGTCGTACAGGTACTCCGGCCCGATGAAGCCGACCACGGTGTTGATCAGGAAGGGCTTGTAGCGCCGCGCCAGTGCATACGCGCGCACCTCGCAGGTCTGCTGGTCGACGCCGAAGTTGGCGTTGGCCGACAGCGCGCTGCCCTGGCCGGTCTCGAAGTACATGACGTTGTCGCCGATGGTGCCGCGCTTGAGCGACAGCGCCGCGGCATAGGCCTCGTCGAGCAGCTCGGGCGTCACGCCGAAAGACAGGTTGGCCTTCTCGGTGCCCGCGATGGACTGGAACACCAGGTCGACCGGCGCCCCGGCCTCTGCCAGCTTGAGCGTGTTGGTCACGTGGGTGAGCACGCAGCTTTGCGTGGGAATCTCGAAGCGCTGGATGACCTCGTCGAGCATGCGCAGCAACTGGCCGAGCACGGGCATGCTGTCCGAAGCGGGGTTGAGGCCGATCACCGCATCGCCCGCGCCGTAGAGCAGGCCGTCGAGCGTGGAGGCGGCCACGCCGCGCAGGTCGTCGGTCGGGTGGTTGGGCTGCAGCCGCACCGCCAGGTGGCCGGGCAGCCCGATGGTGTCGCGAAAGCGCGTGACCACGCAGCACTTTTTCGCGACCGACACCAGGTCCTGGTTGCGCATGAGCTTGGACACGGCCGCCACCATCTCGGGCGTGAGGCCCGGCGCCAGCGCGGTGAGCGTGGCGGTGGTGGCCGCGTCGGACAGCAGCCAGTTGCGAAAGTCGCCGACCGTCAGGTGCGAGACGGGCGCGAAGGCCTGCGCGTCGTGGCTGTCGATGATGAGCCGCGTGATGTTGTCGCGCTCGTAGGGAACCAGCGCTTCGGTCAGGAACTGCTTGAGCGGCGTGTCCGCCAGCACATGGCGCGCGGCCATGCGCTGCTGCGCGGTGGAAGCGCCGATGCCCGCCAGGTAGTCGCCCGAGCGCGCGGGGCTCGCGAAGGCCATGACCTGGCGCAGGTCGTCGAAGGCGAACACCTGGTGGTCGATGGTGGTGCGGTAGAGCATCTTTCTTCGGGGGTGGTCACGCGTTGGTGGGCGACGACGACAGCATGTCGTCGGGCGCGGCGGACTTGCGTTGCGCCGAGGTCATCAGGAAGTAGCCGTAGGCTGCGGCCATCAGCACCGCGAACAGCACGGTGAGCATAAAGTTGAACCACACCATCGCGCCCAGGCACACCACGCCAAGGCCGAGCGCAATGGCCGGGAACACGGGGTAGAAGGGCGCGCGGTAGGTGCGCAGCAGGTTCGGCTCGCTGCGGCGCAGCTTGAACAGCGCGGCCATCGAGACGAGGTACATGACGATGGCGCCCAGCACCGCCATGGTCACGATGTTGGCCGTGAGCGTCTGCCCGCCGAACTGCACCCACTCGTCGCTGAAGATGGCGACGACGCCCACCACGCCGCCGGCCAGCAGCGCGCGGTGCGGCGTGTCGAAGCGCGGGCTCAGCCCCGCGAACCAGCGCGGCAGGTAGCCCGCGCGCGCCAGCGCGAAGATCTGGCGCGAGTAGCCCATGATGATTCCGTGGAACGACGCAATCAGCCCGAACAGGCCGATCCACACCAGCATGTGCAGCCAGCCGCTGTTTTCGCCCACCACCGCTTTCATGGCCTGGGGAAGCGGGTCGTTGATGTTGGCGAGCTTGCGCCAGTCGCCCACGCCGCCCGCGAAGATCATCACGCCGAAGGCCAGCACCACCAGCGTGACGATGCCCGTGGTGTACGCGATGGGTATGGTGCGGTGCGGCTCGCGCGCCTCTTCGGCCGCCATGGCCGCGCCCTCGATGGCCAGGAAGAACCAGATGGCGAACGGTATCGACGCGAAGATGCCCGAGATGGCCGCGCCGTTCAGCACGCTGCCACCGGCCCAGCCGTTGGCGGTGAAGTTGGCCAGCGTCCAGCCCGGCGTGACCACGCCCATGAACACCAGCAGCTCCACGATGGCCAGCACCGTGACGAACAGCTCGAAGGCCGCGGCAATGCCCACGCCGATCCAGTTCAGGCCGATGAAGATCACGTACGCGCCGAGCGCGAACCACTTCGGGTTGATGCCCGGGAACTGCACGTTGAGGTAGGCGCCGATGGCCAGCGCGATGGCCGGCGGCGCGAACACGAATTCGACCAGCGTGGCAAAGCCCGCGACGAAACCGCCGTGGGGCCCGAAGGCACGCCGCGCATACGCGAAGGGGCCGCCCGCGTGCGGAATGGCGGTCGACAGTTCGGTGAAGCTGAAGATGAAGGTGGTGTACATGGTGGCCACCAGCACCGTGGCGACCAGGAAGCCGAGCGTGCCGGCGGTGTTCCAGCCGTAGCTCCAACCAAAGTACTCACCCGAGATGACAAGGCCCACGGCGATGCCCCAGAGCTGGAACGGGCCGAGCACCTTCTTCAGGTGGCCCGTGCCCGCATGCGCGGCCCCCGTCGACGTGGCGGCCTGCGTGGCTTCTGTGGAATGCATGGGGCTTTCCTCTCTTCGTGAATGGTGACAGTGCACATTCAGCAAAGCAAGGGCTGTTCCACCGAGAAAAACGCGTGTCCAAAGCCCCGCGTGCGCCCCGCATATCCCCTTACAGGCCCTTCACAGGCGCTGGCCATAATCGGGGCCTCTCAACCTTCGAGGTGTTTCGTGAAGTCTTTTTTCTGTGCCGCGCTCGTGTCCGTTCTTGCTGTTCCCGCTGCCTTCGCGCAGTCTGCCCCGGTGACCACGCCCAGCGGCCTGATCTACCAGTCGCTGAAGGAAGGCACCGGCACCTCGCCGCTGGCCACCGACGTGGTCAAGGTGCACTACCGCGGCACCTTCCCGGACACCGGCAAGGAATTCGACAGCTCTTACAAGCGTGGCGAACCGACCGAGTTCCCGCTCAACGGCGTGATCCCGTGCTGGACCGAAGGCGTGCAGAAGATGAAGCCCGGCGGCAAGGCCAAGCTGACCTGCCCGCCATCGATCGCCTACGGCGCGCGGGGCGCGGGCGGCGTGATTCCGCCGAACGCCACGCTGAACTTCGAAGTGGAACTGGTCTCGGTCGCCAAGCGCTGAGCGTCAGATCTGGGCCATGCCGCCGTCGACGAAGAGCTCCACTCCGTTGACGAAGCTGCTGTCGTCCGAGGCCAGGAACACCACGGCCTTGGCGATTTCATCGGGCGTGCCGACACGGCCCAGCGGAATGTTCTGCGCCTGCCCGTCGATGAAGCCCTTCACCTGTTCCGGCGTCAGGCCCAGCAGCTCGTAGGCAGGCGTCGGCACCACGCCGGGGCTGACCGCGTTGACGCGGATGCCGGCATCCTTCAGGTCGACCGTCCAGCTGCGCGCAAAGCTGCGCACCGCCGCCTTGGTGGCGCTGTAGACGCTGAAGGCCGGGTTGCCCTTGATGCTGGTGATGGACGCGTTGAGCACGATCGACGCGCCCTTGGGCATCAGCGGCAACGCCTTCTGCACGGTGAAGAGCAGGCCGCGCACGTTGGTGTTGAAGATCTTGTCGAAATGCTCCTCGGTGATCTGCCCCAGCGGCAGCAGGCTGCCGCCGCCCGCGTTGGCGAACAGCACGTCGAGGCGGCCCTTTTGTTGCTGGATGGTGGCGTAGAGCCGGTCGAGGTCTTCGAGCTTCGACACGTCGCCCAGCACGCCCGTCACGTTGCGGCCGATGGCCTTCACGGCCGCGTCGAGCTCGGCCTGACGGCGCCCGGTGATGAACACGTGCGCGCCTTCGGCCACGAAGCGTTGCGCGGTGGCCAGGCCGATGCCGCTGGTGCCGCCGGTGACGAGGGCGATCTTGTCGTCGAGCTTGAGGGTCATGATTTCTTCCTTGGTGGATGCTGCGATGCAGCGTTGTTGATGGAGGGGAGTTTGGGCGCGACCCCCTGCCGCACCAAGGGCCCGGGCGGAACTTGTTTATTCACGATTCACCAATAATCCGGCCATGGACCAGATCACCGCCATGCGCGTGTTTGCCCGCGTGGTCGAGGCCGGCACCTTCACCCGCGCCGCCGACTCGCTGCAAATGCCCAAGCCCACCGTGACGAAGCTGGTGCAGCAGCTGGAGACGCGCCTGCGCGTGAAGCTGCTGCAGCGCACCACGCGGCGCGTGACCGTCACGCCTGAAGGCGCGGCCTACTACGAACGCACCGCGCGCGTGCTGGCCGAGCTGGAAGACATCGAGTCGGACCTGAGCAACGCGCAAGCCAACCCGCGCGGGCGGCTGCGGGTGGACGTCGGCTCGTCGCTGGCCAACATGATCCTGATTCCGCAGCTGCCGGCTTTTCATGCGCGCTACCCCGAGATCGAGCTCGAGATCGGCGTGAGCGACCGGCCGGTGAACCTGATCGGCGACGCGGTCGATTGCGTGATTCGCGCCGGCGAGCTGAACGACCAGTCGCTGGTGGCGCGCCGCATCGCGACCTTGCCCTTCGTGACCTGCGCCACGCCCGAGTACCTGAAGCGCCATGGCGTGCCGAAGACGCCTGCCGAACTGGGCAACGGCACGCACCGGGTGCTGGGCTACTTCTCGTCGTTGAGCAACCGGCCGATCCCGTTGCGCTACGGGCGGGGCGAGGAGCGCGTTGAAATCCACGGCCACGCGGTGATGAGCGTGAACGAGAGCACCGCGCACCTGAGCGCGATGCTCACCGGCATGGGCGTGGCGCAGACCTTCGATGTAATGGCCGCGCCCTACCTCGCCAGCGGCGCTTTGGTCGAAGTGCTGCAGGGCTGGGCGCCCGAGCCGTACCCGCTGCATGTGGTGTACCCGACAAACCGGCACCTGAGCGCGAAGCTGCGTGTGTTCGTCGATTGGGCGGTGGCGCTTTTTGCGCCTTACAACAAGACGGGCATGCGCTGAAGCGCTTTCAGCCTGGCTGGTATTGGTACAGCCACGTCTCTGTCAACGTCTGGTCCCCGTTCTTCAGATAAAGCCGCATGTCGATCGGCTCATTGCCCTCGGGCGTGAAGTCGAACTGCGCGCGCCAGTGGCCCGGCACGCCGTTCGGCACGGCCTCCGCGAAGACGTACGAGAACTTTCCGCGCGCCGCCGTCAGCACCACCTCGGGCTTCACGCCGAAAGGCACGGACTGCAGCGGCTGGCCAATGAACTCGACCATGAACTTGCGCACGCCCTGCGGCCGTGGCTGCCCCGGCTGGCCACCGCGGCCGATGCGCGTGGCCACGCAGCGCGCGAGCGGTGACGGAAAGGGCTCCTGGTCGGTCCAGTGCAGGCGGTACTGCAGGCTGTAGCTCGAGCCCGCCTTGGCGTCCGCCTTCGGCACCCAGAAGGCGACGATGTTGTCGTGAATTTCGTCGTCGGTCGGAATCTCGATGAGCTGCACCGAGCCCTCGCCCCAGTCGCCCAGCGGTTCGATCCACAGGCTGGGGCGCTTCTCGTAGTTGACGCCGTCCTGGTAGTGGTCGAAGGCGCGGTCGCGCTGCAGCAGGCCGAAGCCGCGCGGCCTGGTGTCGGCGAAGGCCGAGGCGCGCGTTTGCGTCGGGTTGTTCAGCGGGCGCCAGATGCGCTCGCCCGCACCGTTCCAGATGGCCAGCCCGTCGGAGTCGTGCACCTCGGGGCGCCAGTCGATGGCGGTGGGCTTGATGGTTTCCGAGTACCAGTACATCGACGTGAGCGGCACCAGGCCCAGGCGCGACACGTCGCGGCGCAGGAACATGCGCGCGTCGATGTCCATGATGACGGCCTTGTTGCGCTGCATGACGAACTTGAACACGCCCGTCACGCTCGGCCCTTCGAGCAGGGCGTAGACGGTCATCGAGGTGGTGTTGTTGGCCGCCGGCGTCTCGAAGTAGAAGCGGGTGAAGGTCGGGAATTCCTCGGCCTTGTCGGGCACCGCCACGTCGAGCGCGACGCCGCGCGCCGACAGGCCGTACTGGTAGAGCTCGCCGATGGCACGGAAGTACGAGGCCCCCAGGAAGGCGACCCAGTCGTTCTTCTGCCAGTCGAGCTTGCCCTGGTCGCCCAGGCGGCTTTCCTGAAGGCGGAAACCCGCGAAGCCGGCGCCGGGCGGCAACGCGCGCGCGGGGCTGTCGGGCGGCATCGAGAAGTACGAGGCGTTGTAGAGCACCTCGCGCGAAAAGGCATCGCCGTCGGCGTTTTCCAGCACGTGCATGCGCACGGGCGTCTGGAAGAAGCGGCCCAGGTGAAAGAAGGTGACGGGGAACGCACCGGGGCCGTCGCGGAAGAGCGCGTTGGCGGGGTCGAACTTGATCTTGCCGTGCGCGTCGTAGTCGATGCGCTCGAGCACCTCGGGGGCCAGCGGCACGGCCGCGACGTAGGGCTTGGCGGCGAGCGCCTTGGCCTGCGCGAGCAGCGCGTCGAAGGAGAAGGGCGTGGGCTGGCTCAGCTGCAGGCCGTTGGCGGCCAGCGCCTCCGCGGGCAGGCCGAGGGCGGCGAGGGCGGCGGCGGCGCCACCGGCGGCAAGGAAGGATCGGCGATCAAGCATGTGGTTCTTGAGGGTTGCGAATCTTGCGAGTCTGGGGAAAAGGAAAGAGGCGGAAAGAGGGCAGGAACGATGCGGTCCGCCTGCCGGGCAGGCTGCAAAACGGTCTGGAACGATCCTAATGCAGCACGAGGCCGCAGGGACTTTCCACCATCGGGAACAGCGAGCAGCTTCGCCTGCGCCACGCCCCGGCGGCGTCAGCCATTCCGCGCACCCCGGGCCGGACAAAGCCGCCAATGTGCTGATCTGGCGGGAAATTGTGCGTTTATGTATCGCCTTCGTCCGCCGCCCGCAGCGCGTACACCGCATACAACGACACCCCCAGCACCAGCAGGACCAGCGGCGCGAACAGCGTGTAGGCCGGCCCGATGCCCTGCAGCACGCGGTAGCTGCTGTCCAGCCGCAGGCGCGGGTGCGGCTGCGTCAGCTCGGCGGCGCGCCGGATGCCCCACTGGAATTCAGCGCCCGTGGTGCGCACGGACGGGTGCTGCTTCGCGCGGCCGACGCCCAGCCAGCACATGGCATCGAAGGCCAGCACCGAGCCCGCGGGCGCGCGCTCGCCGAAGGTGGCGAACACGGCGCGCACCTGCTCGGGCGTGAGGTACATCAGCACGCCTTCGGTGAAGAGGAACACGGGCGCGTCGTCGCGGGTTGCCGGCAGCTTCAGCTGCTCCCACCAGTCGGGCGCGGTCAGGTCGAGTTCGCGCAGGTCGTGGCGCGGGTTGATCTCGGGGATGAGCTGGCGGCGCAGCTCGAGCACCTCGGGCAGGTCGGCGTCGGTCATGCGGCACCTGTCGTCGTCCAGCCACTGGAAGTAATGGCTCAGGCCGCACCCCATATTGACCACGCGGCCGCCCGGATGGCGCTCGAGAAACTCCTGCGCCAGGCTGCGCAGCCGGCGCGTGCGCGAGAGGATGCTGTAGATGGTCGACCGGTCTTCGGGCAGCGCCTGGCCGTCGTCGCGAATCTGCTCCAGGATGCCCGCCGCGTAGGCATCGCGCACCGCGACCTGGGGAAACATGCGGTCGCCCGATGCGCGCGCGGCCAGCGGGATCCGCAAGGTGGAAGGTACGGCCGACAGGCCCTGCGCAGGTTTGGGAAGGGTCATGTAAGGGGTGCGAAACCTGGCTGAAGCCAGGCTCAAAGTCTCGCGCCTGCGGCACCCCGGGGCAAGTCAATCTTTAGTCGTGCCCGACGGCGCGGGGCGCGCATCGACGTAGGCCCAGGCTTGCAGCCCCGAGGCCAGCGTGACGCGCTCGCGGCGGTAGTCGGCCACCTCGTAGGCATCGGCATGCGCCAGCTCGGCGGGCGTAAGGGCAAAGACCGCGCCGTCGACGCCTTCGCTGGCGTCCGCGGCCGGCGCGACGATCGGGTGGTGCGTCTTGCCGCTGGTCGCGACCACCTCGGCGTCCTGGATGGCGAGCTGCCCGAGCCGGTAGCCCGGCAGGCGGTCGGCGTGGCCGGCCAGCCTGCGCCGGAAGGTGGCGAGCTGCACCGAAGGGAGCTGCAGCGTGCCGTACGAAAAGAGCTGCTCCGTGGCCGCGCCGGAAGCCACTGCGTCCGCCACGCCGTCTTCGGGCCGCACGTCGTCTTCCATCAACAGGTCTTCGTAGAAGGCGCCGAAGGGCCGCGTGGGATGCGCGATCTGTATCTCCAGGATCCAGATGCCCGTGGTCGGGCACAGGCCGAAGTCGCCCAGCTTGCCGGCCTGGTAGATGGCATGCGGAAAGTCGCACACCCGGTGGCCCTTGATGTCGAGGTTGAGCCGCCAGCCCATGGCCTCGGCGCGTTCGGCGGCATAGGCGTACAGCGCCTGGCCGCTGAGCTTGTCTGCGCGCCAGCGCGCGGCCACGTCGTGCCACAGCGCGCGCGCGGCTTCGGCGCAGGCATGCATCTGCGGGTCGTCGCCGGTCACGAAGGTGTCGCCGGCATCGCCCTCGTGGCCTTCCCACACGGGGCCGATGTCGACGAAGAAGATGTCCTGCGCGCCCAGCACGCGCTCGGGGTCGGAGATTTCGCGGAAGGTCTTCAGCGTGTCTTCGCCGAAGCGGATGACGATGGGGTGCCAGTTGCGCTCCATTTCCAGCTTCTGCAGCGTGGCCATCGCCAGCTCGTGCGCCTGCGCATGCGTCATGCCCGGGCGCATGCCCGAGGCGATGCGGCGCACCGCGAGCTGGGAGAAGGCCCGCGCGGTCTGCATCGAGCACAGGGAAAACTTGGCGCCGGTGGCCTCGGTGCGACCGGCTTCAGCTGTTGTCATTGGCAATGTCCAGGTTCAGGGGGTCTGCGGGAATTCAAGCGGGGCGGGGGCGGGGGCGGCGGCGGTGGCGGGGGTGGCGGGGGTGGCGGAAGAGGCCGGCGGTATCCATGCGGACCACACCTGGCCCGGCAGCGCGTGGCTGCGTGCCGGCGGCGCCTCGGCCACGCTGCCCAGGCTCACGAAGCCCGCGAGGAACTCGTCGGGCTTGATGCCCAGCTCGGCCCCCAGCACCGGGTCGAAGCAGCGCTCGCCGCTGAGCATGATCGCGCCGAAGCCGAGCTGGTGAGCCGCGTTCAGCAGGTTGCCCAGCGCCGCGCCGGCCGCCAGCCATTGCTCGCGCCCCGGCACCTTGCTGCGGGCGCGCGGCACCACCACGAAGGCCAGCAGCACCGGCGGGCGCGTGGCGTGCTCGCGTGCGCGGCGCAGGTCGGTGCTCGACGCGAGCGGGTCGCGGCGACGCTTTTCTTCCTCGAAGCGGTCGGCCAGGGCGGCGCGCTGGCCGTCGCGAAACTCGAGCACGCGCCAGGGGTGCAGCCCGCCGTGGTCGGGCGCGCGCAACGCGGCCTGCAGGATCAGGTCGATCTGCTCGGGGCTGGGCCCCGGCGCCCGCAGGCGCTTGGGCGAGACCGAGCGGCGCTCCAGCAGCGGGGCGATGGCGCTCTCCTGCCGGGCGGACTGCAGCTCGCGGTGCAGGTCGGCGCTGCCTTGCAGAAAGCTGCGCGCCCAGGCCAGCACCTGTTCGCCCTGGGGCGTGAGGCCCTCGAAGCGCGAGCCGGTCGTGAGGGGCGAGATCAGCGGCCGGCCGTATTCGGCTTCGAGCGCGCGAATGGCCTCCATTAGCTCGAGCTGCGAAACCTGGACGGCCTGGGCGGCCCGCCCGACGTGCCGCGTCTCGCCGAGCGCGACGAGGCAGCGAAGTTGACTGGTGACCATGGATGCGGGTGGTGGAATGCGGGGGCGCTGGGGGCGCTGGGGGCGGAGGGGCAGTGGCGATGCTTCGCTATATTTTACGAAGCATAGCGAAGCGTTGCATTCCTGGCAGCGAAGCGCCTTGCGGCACGCTTGTTCCTCGGGGTCTTGTTCAGCGCCCGGCGGGCTTGCCGCGTTCCCGCGCGATGTGGCGGTAGACCGTGCTGCGGTGAACCCCCAGCCTGCGCGCAGCCTTGGCCACGTCGTGGTCGCAGGCTTTGAGCGCCTCGTCGATGGCGTGGCGCGTGATGGCCAGCAGGGGCTCGGACTGCGGCGGATGTGTGAAGGCAGCGGCTAAGTCGTGTGAGCGGTCGGCATGGTCGGCGTGCGCTGTGCATGCCGCGTGAGTCCCATGCAGGTGCGCCGGCAACGCCGCGGCCGTCACCGAGTCGCCGACGTCGGCCAGCGCCACCACGGCGCGCAGCGTGCTGCGCAGCTCCCGCACATTGCCTGGCCACCGGTAGACCGCCAGCACGGCCAGCGCATCGCGCTCCAGCCGCAGGTGCTTGGCCGCGCCGCCCGATTCCATGAACAACCGCTCTATCAGCGCATGCCTGTCGCTGCGCTGGCTCAACGATGGCAGCGCCACGGTAAAGCCCGCCACGCGGTACATCAGGTCGGCGCGGAACCGCCCCGCTTGCACCAGTGCCGGCAGGTGGCCGTGCGTGGCGCAGACCAGGTCGAAGTCCACCGCCACGCCCTGGCCGCCGCCCAGCGGCGTGACCACGCGCTCTTCGAGCACGCGCAGCAACCGTGTCTGCAGGGCCAGCGGAATCTCCGCGATCTCGTCGAGGAACAGCACGCCACCGTGCGCCTCGCGAATGCGGCCCGCCATGCCCTTGCGCCGTGCGCCGGTGAAGGCGCCCTCGTCGTAGCCGAACAGCTCCGACTCGATCAGCGTCTCGGGCAGCGAAGCGCAATCGACCGCCACGAAGGGCCCCGTGCTGCGCCGGCTCGCGGCATGCAACCTGCGCGAGAACACTTCCTTGCCGCTGCCGGTCTCGCCGTTCACCAGCACCGACACGCCTTCGTTCAGCACGCGCACGGCCTTGGCCAGCAGCGGCTGCACGTCGTCGGCCTCGGGGCCTGGATGCGAACCGGAAGTGCGCGCTTCGGCCGTTTGCATTGCCGGCTGGCGTGCGCTGCCCGGCGCGGTCGAGCGCTCCATCACCGTGGCAATCTGCCGTCCGCCCGGCAGCGTGAGCAGGCTGCGCCGGTGGGCCATGCGTGGCCAGTTCTCGCCGAGGAAGACTTCGGCGTCCAGGTCGAGCAGCCCGTTCCACGAGCGGCCGAAGAGCTCCAGCGCCACCCGGTTGGCGGCCACGATGCGCCCGCCCTCGATCACCATCAGCCCTTCGCGCGCGGTGCCGATCAACGCCGGCCGCGCATGAAAGCGCAGCACGTGCCCATTGGCCTCGGCCAGCAGCATGCGGTGCTCCACCTGCTGCGCCGCCATGCGCACCAGCCCCAGCGCATGCGGGTTCACACGCTGCGTTTCGCCCGAGATGTCGAGCGCGCCGGCCACCTCGCCGCGCCCGGTGAAGATGGGCGCCGCCGCGCAGCCCAGCGCGCCGTTCTGCGACAGGTAGTGTTCGCCGCCGAGCACCATCAGCGCCTCGCGCTCGGCAAGCGCGGTGCCGATGGCGTTGGTGCCGCGGTGGTCTTCCGACCATTCCACGCCGGGCTGCAGCGCGATGCGCTGGGCCTTGGGCAGGAAATCGGGGCTGCCGACCTCTTCAAGAATGAGTCCGCTGGCGTCCGACAGCACCACCACGCAGCCGTTGCCCACCGCATGCTCGGCCAGCCCGTCGAGCTCGGGCTGCGCGCAGGTCAGCAGGCGCATGGCCTGTTCGCGCCGTTCGCGCAGCAGGGCGAGCGCCATGGGTTCGGGGTCGATGGCGCGGTGGTCGACCGGGCGGCTGCGCTGCCACGAGCGGGAAATGTGCGGCGCGATCCAGGGGGCCGGGTCGCGGCCCTGCCTGAAGAACAGCTCGCGGGCCTGCTCCACTCCGACCGATGGCAACTGCGCTTCGCTCATGGGTGTCTCCGACGGGTTTTCGCCTTGTGCGACATCGTAGTCGCTGTGTTCGCGCATGCATGTCGCAGATTGCGAATGGAAACCCTGCGAAACCCGCCGCCACGGCCTGTTGCTGCGCGGAAGTTCTCAGGGAATGTCCCGATCCGCGCGGGTACGTGGCTTGCAAATGCCCATGCGGGACGCCGCATGTCGCGGTGCCACCAGCCTGCAAATGGAGACAAAGACATGGACATGCTCGAACCGGGCAAATTCGGTACCGCGGTGCCGTTCAAGAAGCGCTACGGCAACTACATCGGCGGCGAATGGGTCGCGCCGGTGGACAACCAGTACTTCGAGAACATCACGCCCGTCACCGGCAAGGTCTTCTGCGAGGTGCCGCGCTCGACCGCCGCCGACATCGACCGTGCGCTGGACGCTGCCCACAAGGCCAAGGCCGCCTGGGGGCGCACGTCGACCACCGAACGCGCCAACATCCTGAACAAGATCGCCGACCGCATGCAGGAAAACCTGGCGCTGCTGGCGGCCGCCGAGACCTGGGACAACGGCAAGCCCATCCGCGAGACCACCGCGGCCGACCTGCCGCTGGCCGTGGACCATTTCCGCTATTTCGCCTCGTGCATTCGCTCGCAGGAAGGCGGCATCAGCGAGATCGACCACGAGACCTTCGCGTACCACTTCCATGAACCGCTCGGCGTGGTCGGCCAGATCATTCCGTGGAACTTTCCCATCCTGATGGCCGTGTGGAAGCTGGCGCCCGCGCTGGCCGCCGGCAACTGCGTGGTGCTGAAGCCCGCGGAGCAAACGCCGGTGTCGATCCTGGTGCTGATGGAAATCATCGGCGACCTGCTGCCGCCGGGCGTGCTGAACGTGGTGAACGGCTTCGGCGTGGAGGCCGGCAAGCCGCTGGCGTCGAGCAACCGCATCGGCAAGATCGCCTTCACCGGCGAGACCACCACGGGCCGGCTCATTTCGCAGTACGCGAGCCAGAACCTGATTCCGGTCACGCTGGAGCTGGGCGGCAAGTCGCCCAACATCTTCTTCGAAGACGTGATGGACCGCGACGACGCCTTCTTCGACAAGGCGCTCGAAGGCTTCGCGATGTTCGCGCTGAACCAGGGCGAGGTGTGCACCTGCCCGTCGCGCGCGCTCATCCAGGAGTCGATCTACGACCGCTTCATGGAACGCGCGCTCAAGCGCGTGGCCGCCATCAAGCAGGGCAGCCCGCTGGACATGGCCACCATGATCGGCGCGCAGGCATCGAGCGAGCAGCTCGAGAAGATCCTGTCGTACCTCGACATCGGCAAGCAGGAAGGCGCCAAGGTGCTCATCGGCGGCGAACGCCAGAAGCTCGAAGGCGACCTGGCCGACGGCTACTACGTGCAGCCCACCGTGTTCAAGGGCCACAACAAGATGCGCATCTTCCAGGAAGAAATCTTCGGCCCCGTGGTGTCGGTCACCACCTTCAAGGACGAGGAAGAGGCGCTTTCCATCGCCAACGACACGCTCTACGGGCTGGGCGCCGGCGTGTGGAGCCGCGACATGAACCGCGCCTTCCGCATGGGCAAGGGCATCCAGGCGGGACGCGTGTGGACCAACTGCTATCACCACTACCCGGCGCATGCGGCCTTCGGTGGCTACAAGCAGTCGGGCATCGGGCGCGAGAACCACAAGATGATGCTCGACCACTACCAGCAGACCAAGAACCTGCTCGTGAGCTACAGCGAGAACAAGCTGGGCTTCTTCTGATGGCCGGCGAGGTCCTGCGCGTCACCGCGACCGAAGCCGCGATCGCGTTGATCGACAGGCTCGCCGCCAAGCATGGCCCGCTGATGTTCCATCAGTCGGGCGGCTGCTGCGACGGGAGCGCGCCCATGTGCTACGGCCGCGACGAGTTCATCGTCGGCGACTACGACAGGCTGCTGGGGCACATCGGCGGCATGCCGTTCTACATCAGCGGGCCGCAGTTCGAGTACTGGCAGCACACGCAGCTGATCATCGACGTGGTGCCGGGGCGCGGCGGCATGTTCTCGCTGGAAGGGCCGGAGGGCGTGCGGTTCCTGACGCGCTCGCGGCTGTTCACGGACGAGGAGTGGGCGGTGCTGGAGGCTGAAGAAGCGAAGTAGCGGCTGCTCGAACAGCAGTTGCTGAAGAGGCTGCGCGGCCGGGTGCCGCGCAGCCGCGTCACTTTCAAGTCGGGCGCGGACGCATGTGCCCTGCATGCGGCCATCGCGTTCTGCGAAGGGGCTGCTGCCGTCAAAGAAATTCCGTGTCGAACGATCTGGTCCTAGAGTCGGGCTTGCGCCCGAAGGACGGGGTCGCATGCCACCGGGTCGTGGCAAGCGCCGCCCCATCGGATCTCGACGACATCGCGCAACGGCACGCGTGCGCGACCACAAGGACCTCACCCCATGATCGATCACCTGGACCATCTCGTGCTCACCACCGCGCACGAAGACGCGTGCATCCGCTTCTACACCGACGTGCTCGGCATGGCGCTGGAGAGCTTCGGCGCCGGCCGCAAGGCCTTTCGCTTCGGCAACCAGAAGATCAACCTGCACGTGAAGGGCCACGAGTTCGAGCCCAAGGCGCAGCTGCCCACGCCGGGCTCGCTGGACCTGTGCTTCATTGCCAGCGTGCCGCTCGAAGCGGTCGTCGCTCGCTTGAAGGCGCACGAGGTGCCCGTGCTCGAAGGGCCGGTGATGCGCACGGGCGCGACGTCGCGCATTCGTTCGGTGTACGTGCGCGACCCGGACCAGAACCTGATCGAGATCTCGGAGCAGGCGCCCTGAAGGGGCTGACCGGTTGGAAGCACCGGGCGCTTGAAGAAATCGCCGGCAGGCGCGAAAAATTCACTGTGAAGAGGCACTTTCCGTAGCTCCGGCTTATGCAAGGCTCGCTTCGTTCTTCGAGCCCGCACTACGATCGCCGCCGTGCTTACAGCCCTGCGCCAATCCGACGGTTCCAAGATGGTCGCCCGCGATGCCCAGCGGGTCGACGCACCGTTCTCCTGCGCGGGCTGCGCAGCGGAAATGACGCTCAGAAAAGGCCCGATCCGCGTCCACCATTTCGCCCACAAGGCCCCGACCGCATGCCGCCTGTCGGTCGGTGAAACGGAGGACCACTTCCTCGTCAAGCTCGCCATCCACGATGCCTTGCGCGAAGAAGCCAACGTCGCCAACCTGGAGCTCGAAAGGCGCCTGCCTGGCGCGGTGGCCGATGTGTTCGCGGTCATCTCGGGCGTGCCCGTGGCCATCGAGGTGCAGCGCAGCGTGCTGGGCATTGCCGACGTTGCGGCGCGCACGGCCAACTACCACCGGCTGGGCATCGCGGTGGTCTGGGTGGCGCTGCCGGACGGCGAGCTCGGCTTCAGCAGGTACAGCCCCAGCGCCTGGGAGCGCTGGTGCCACGCGGCCTGCTTCGGGCGGGTGTATTACTGGGCGCAGGGCCAGTGGCTGCGGCCGGTGCACTACGCACCCGTGAGCCTGCACGTGCCGCAGCAGACGTGGCGCAAGGCGGGGCGCGACCTCAGCGCCGGTGGCTACGACCGGCGCTCCCGGCTTTGGGTGCGGCCGCACGCGGGCGAGCCGGTGTCGCTGTCGGCGCACTTCCAGCGCTGGGTGCGCCCGGCGTGGTCGGGCGGCAAGATGGTGGTGCCCGATTGCACGCTGTTCATCGACCGGCAACCGGCATGGTGGACGCAGGGCACCGACCCCTGTTGAGCGGCCGTCTCAGGCCTCGAGGCGCACGCCCGTCAACCGTTCGCTGAGCTGCCACAGCCGCTCGGCCAGCGCGGGGTCGATGGCCTAGGCACGCACGCCGGTCGTTGCCGGATGGTCGGCGGGCACGATGGGCGCCACGTCGACGTTCTCGCAGTACACGCCGCCGATGCCGTCGAGCTGCGTGCTCGCCGCGCACCACACGGAGGTGGCCGAGCCCTGCGCCACGGTCTTGAAGTCTCCACCCTCGGCCGCGGACTGGCCCGGCGGCAGGCGGTCGGGGTCCGCGCGGGTCATGTTGAAGCGCCTGGCCAGATCGTCGTCTGGAATGTGGCGCGCGAGGTCGGTGAGGATGGAGCCGGGGTGCACCGAAAACGCGCGCACGCCGTGGGCCTCGCCGCGCGCGTCCAGGCCCACGGCGAACAGCGCGTTGGCCGTCTTCGACTGCCCGTAGGCCAGCCATGGGTCGTAGGGCCGGCGCTCGAAATCGGGGTCTTCGAAATCGATGCCCGTGATGCGGTGCCCGCGCGACGACACCGACACCACCCGCGCCCCATGGGCTTGCCGCAGCGCCGGCCACAGCCGCGCCGTGAGCCGAAAGTGCCCCAGGTGGTTCGACGAGAACTGCGACTCGTGGCCTTGCGCATCGCGTGACAACGGCGCGGCCATCACGCCGGCGCTGTTCACCAGGATGTCGAGCGCGCGGCCGCTGGCCAGGAAGGCTTCGGCAAAGGCGTCGATGGAGGCCGGGTCCATCAGGTCGATGGCGCCGAGCGTGGCGCCGTCGATGCCCGCGAGCGCGGCGCGAGCCTTGTCCGCACTGCGTGCGGGCACGAGCACATGGGCGCCCGCGCCGGCCAGCACGCGCACTGTTTCGAGCCCGAGGCCGGAGTAGCCACCGGTCACGAGGGCGGTCTTGCCGCGCAGGTCGCGCCCGCCCAGGGCCTCTTGCGCGGTGGTGGTCGGGCCGAAGCCGGAGGGCAGGGGTTTTTGATGCGGTGAGAAGGTCATGCAGGCGATGGTGGCTTGTGCGGCGCCGTCAATCCATGCAAGATTCGCCGCATTTCATGCGCGATGCTCTGGAGTTGACGCCCCCATCGACCCGTTTTCCGATGTGCTCGCGCTGCTGAACCCGAAGGGTTTTCTCTCCGCGCGGCTGTCTGCCGGCGGCGACTGGGCGCTGCGCTTCAACGGCTACGAAGGCGTGAAGTTCAACGCCGTGCTGCAGGGCCGTTGCTGGTTGGCGGTGGAGGGTGTGGAACATCCCGTCGCGCTGCAGGCCGGCGACTGCTACCTGCTGACCGACGGCCGGCACTACCGCCTGGCGAGCGACCTGGCGCTGCCCACGGAAGAAGCGGCGCCGTATTTCGCACGCGCCACCGGCGGCGTCGCGCAGGTGGGCGACACCGCCGACGTGATGCTCATGGGCGGGCGCTTCGCGTTCGACGAGGCCCATGCCGCGATGCTGCTCGACGCGCTGCCGCCGGTGGTGCACGTGCCTGCTGCATCGGCGCACGCAGGGGTCATCCAGTGGGTGCTCGCGCGGCTGGCCGACGAGGTGTCGCAGCCGGCCATGGGCGCCACGCTGATGGCTGACCACCTGGCGCACATATTGTTCGTGCAGGCCTTGCGCGCGCATGCGGCGTCGGGTGGTGCGCAGGCGGTGGGCTGGCTCGGTGCGCTGTCGGAGCCGCGGCTCGCCAAGGCGCTGGGGCTGATGCACGGCGCGCCCGCGCAGCGATGGACGGTGGACGCACTCGCGAGCGCGGCGGGCATGTCGCGCTCGACCTTCGCCGGGCACTTCAAGTCCGCCGTGGGCGTGGCGCCGCTCGACTATCTGCTGCGCTGGCGCATGCGGCTCGCGGCGCGCGAACTGCGCGGCGGGCGCAAGACCGTTTCCGCGGTGGCGCTGTCGCTGGGCTACGAATCGGAGAGCGCTTTCAGCCACGCGTTCAAGCGCGTGATGGGTGCCGCGCCGATGCACTTCAAGAGCGCAGCGGCACGTGCGCCGGCGCAGCCTACAGCTTGACGTTGATGATCGAAAGAATGATGGCCGACAGCGTGAGCGCGACCGGCAGCTTCTGCACGGCCAGCGCGTGGGCGCGCGCGACCGTCACTTGCGTTTGCAGCAGCAGGCTCTTTTCGGAATGAAGGGATGTGGACATGGCAGGCTCCTTGAACGATGTGCGGGCGGCTTGCCCGCATGCCTCCAAAGATAGGCCTCAATGCGCCCGATGAAGCGCAGGTTTCGCGGACGCGGCGTTTCCGTTTTTGCAACGATGCGGCGCGGCATCGCCGGCTCGCGTGCCGAGCTTCAGCCGCCTTTCAATCGTGGTCGGTGGAGGCCGACACGGCTTCCCACGCGTCGATCTCCTCGCTCATCGACGCGAGCTTGGCGCGCACCAGCGCGAGCGCGTCCTTGCCCAGCAGCAGGTGCACCGGCGGCTTCTCGGCCGCGATCACTTTCAGCAGGGCCTGCGCGGCCTTGGCCGGGTCGCCGGCCTGCCGGCCGTCCTTGGCCTGGCGTGCTTCGCGAATGGGGTCGAACACGGTGTCGTAGTCGCTCACGCGCCGCTCGGCGCGCACCATCGAGCGGCCCGCCCAGTCGGTGCGGAACGACCCCGGCGCGATCGCCGTCACATGCACGCCGAAGGCCGCGACCTCCTTGGCCAGCACTTCGGAGATGCCTTCGAGCGCGAACTTGCTGCCGCAGTAGTACGCAATGCCCGGCATGGTGATGAAGCCGCCCATCGAGGTGATGTTGACGATATGCCCGCTGCGCCGCTCGCGCATGGCGGGCAGCACGGCCTTGGTCATGGCGACCGCGCCGAACACGTTGACGTCGAACTGGTGGCGCATGTCGGCCAGGCTCGATTCCTCGAGCGTGCCTTCGTGCCCGTAGCCCGCGTTGTTGACCAGCACGTCGATTTGGCCGACCTTGCGAAGAACGCCTGCCAGGGCGGGTTCGATGGCGGCGCTGTCGGTCACGTCGAGCACCACGGCGTGGGCGCGGCCGGGCGCCTGCGCCTGGAAGTCGGCGCATGCGCCTGCGTCGCGCAGCGTGCCGACGACGGTGTGGCCCGCCGCGAGCGCGGCGCTTGCGAAGGCGCGGCCGAAGCCCGAGCTGACGCCGGTGATGAGAAGGGTCTTGGGGGCGAATGCGGTCATGGCGAAGTCCTGTGAGTGAGTGCCATGAATGCTAGGTTTGGGCCGCCGGAACGTGAATATCCGGCCCTCTGCGGTGCTTGCCTGAAACTATGAGCGAGCAGACATTCCGGCCAGCCCATGGCACATTGCCATGCCCAACCTCATCTGACCAGAACCCGTGACCTCCCGCCCCGCATCCGAGCCGAGCGTGCAGCAGCGCACGCTCGCGCTGCTGGCCCGACTGGCCCCGCTCGACGGCTACAACCCGACGCCGCTGCCCGACGTGCGCCTGCTGCGCGCCAACCGGCCGCTGGCGCGCGCGCCGGTGCTGTACGAGCCGGGCATCGTCATCGTCTGCCAGGGGCGCAAGCGCGGCTTCTTCGGCGGCGAGGTGTACCTGTACGACGCGCAGCACTACCTGGCGGTGGCGGTGCCCGTGCCCTTCACCATGGAGACGGACGCCAGCGAGAAGGAGCCGCTGCTGGCCATCTACCTGCGGCTCGATTTCAGCGTGGCCGCGGAGCTGATGCTGCGGCTGGACGAGTTCGACGATGGCGGTGCGAACGCCGTGCGAGCGAAGTCAAGCGCCAAAGCAAAGGCGATGGTGTCCACGCCCATGGACGCGCGGCTCGCACTCTCGGTGCTGCGGCTGCTGGAGGCGCTGGCGTCGCCGCTGGAGGCCGGCGTCCTCGGGCCCTCGCTGGTGCGCGAGCTCTACTTTCGCGTGCTGGGCGGCGAGCAGGGCGCGGTGCTGCGCACGGCGCTCGCGCGGCAGGGCCACTTCGGCAAGGTGGGCAAGGCGATCCGCCGCATCCACGCGGCCTTCCACGACGCGCTGGACATCGACCTGCTGGCACGCGAGGCCGGCATGAGCGCGCCGTCGCTGCATGCGCATTTCAAGACCGTGACGGGCACCTCGCCCATGCAGTACCTGAAGTCGACCCGCCTGCACCAGGCCCGGCTGCTGATGTTGCGCGACGGCATGACGGCGGCGGCCGCCTGCGACCGGGTGGGCTACGAGAGCCCCTCGCAGTTCAGCCGGGAGTTCAAGCGGCTGTTCGGCCTGAGCCCGGTGGAGGAGGTGGCGCGCATGAAGAAGGCCTTTGCGCTGCCGTACCCCGGGCCGTCGTCGGCATTCGTCAGCTCGCACTGAAAACGGCGGGGCGTGCCACCGCTCATTCCGCAATCAATCCGCGATCATCCCGCGATCAGCTTCTGCACCAGCTCCGCCGTCGTCGCCGCCGCGTACTTGCGCATCAGCCGCGCCCGGTGCAGCTCCACCGTGCGGTGGCTGATGCCCAGCGCCTTGCCGATTTCTTTCGACGTGAGCCCGCGCATCACCTGCGCGGCCACCTCGCGCTCGCGCGGCGTGAGCTCGGCCTTCACGGCGCGGCGCGAACCCAGGTCCTCGAAGGTCCAGATGCCGGCCTCGTGCGGCGCCGCACGGTTCATGGCGTGGCCGGTCACGTGGCACCAGAAGGTCTCGCCCGCGATGGCGCCGTGCAGCCCGCCCAGCCGCTTCATCATGCGGTTGTCGGCGTAGTGCCCGCTGGCATTCAGAAAGGGCTCCATGCGCTTGCCGATGCGCTCGAACTCGGCCACGCTGGGGTACAGGATGCTGAACGAATGCCCCACCAGCGCCGGGGGCGTTGCACCGAAGATTTCGCACACGCGCAGGTTGCAGGCGACGATGGTGCGGTTGCTCGAGACGACCATGCCGACCGGCGCGTGTTCAAAAGCCAACCGGTAATCGATCTCGGGCATCGGGGGTCACCATTACGAAATACTACGTATGCGGGTACGTAGTATCGTTCAGGGCTTTCCCACCCACTCTCCATTCATCCATCAAGGAGCCCGAGTGAACAAGATCTATCCCTCCGCAGACGCGGCACTCAAGGGAGTCGTGGCCGACGGGCAGATGCTCGCGGTCGGCGGCTTCGGCCTTTGCGGCATTCCCGAGGCGCTGATCGACGCGCTGAAGGACAGCGGCGTGCAGAACCTCACCGTGGTGTCGAACAACGCCGGCGTCGACGGCTTCGGCCTCGGCAAGCTGCTCGAAACGCGGCAGATCAAGAAGATGGTCGCCTCCTACGTGGGCGAGAACAAGGAGTTCGAGCGCCAGTACCTGGCCGGCGAACTCGCGCTCGAATTCACGCCCCAGGGCACGCTGGCCGAGAAGCTGCGCGCCGGCGGCGCGGGCATTCCGGCCTTCTTCACCAAGACCGGCGTGGGCACGCAAGTGGCCGAAGGCAAGGAGCTGCGCGAGTTCAACGGCGAGACCTACGTGATGGAGCATTCGCTGGTGCCCGACGTGGCGCTGGTGAAGGCCGACGTGGCCGACAAGTCGGGCAACCTGCGCTTCCGCCTCACGGCGCGCAACTTCAACCCGGCCGCCGCCATGGCCGGCAAGGTCTGCATCGTCGAGGTCGAGAAGATCGTCGAAGTGGGCGAGCTGGCCCCCGACGACATTCACCTGCCGGGCATCTACGTGCACCGCATCGTGCTCAACGCCAACCCCGAGAAGCGCATCGAGAAGCGCACCGTGAGCGCGGCCGCGCCGGTGGACGCCGCCGCCGCCAAGGTCGAGGCCCAGGCCGTGATCGCGCAGGCCGCCGCCACCTCCGACGTGCCCGTGCCGACGGTGCCCGCCAACAAGAAAGAAGGAGCCTGAGATGCCCTGGACCCAAGACCAGATGGCGGCCCGTGCCGCACAAGAACTCGAAGACGGCTTCTACGTCAACCTGGGCATCGGCATTCCGACGCTGGTGGCCAACCACACCGGCACGAAGGAAGTGTGGCTGCAGAGCGAGAACGGCATGCTCGGCATCGGCCCCTTCCCTACCGAAGACAACGTCGACGCCGACCTGATCAACGCCGGCAAGCAGACCGTCACCACGCTGCCCGGCTCGGCCATCTTCGGCAGCCATGACAGCTTCGCGATGATTCGCGGCGGCAAGATCAACCTGTCGATCCTGGGCGCGATGCAAGTCAGCGCGAAGGGCGATCTGGCCAACTGGATGATCCCCGGCAAGATGGTCAAGGGCATGGGCGGCGCCATGGACCTGGTGGCCGGCGTGAAGCGCGTGATCGTGCTGATGGAACACGTGGCCAAGAAGAAGGACGGCACCGAGGACCTGAAGATCCTCGAGGCCTGCACACTGCCGCTGACCGGCGTGGGCGTGGTCGACCGCATCATCACCGACCTGGCCGTGATGGACGTGGTGCCCGAGGGCCTGAAGGTCGTCGAGCTGGCACCGGGCGTGAGCTTCGACGCGCTGCAGGCCAAGACCGGCGCCAAGCTGATCCAGTAAGGCAGCGAACGCGCACACCACCAAGGGCAGGGCCGCGAAAGCGGGCCCTGCTTTTTTGTTTGCACTATCTGCATTGCCTGGAGAAACGACATGAACGCGAGCGAAGTCCTGGCCGGTATCTGGCGGCAGGCGGGGTTGCCGAACGACGCATTGGCCTGCGCCCATCTCACGGGCGCCGACCCGGTGCTGCCGTCGTCCTTCGCGGTCGGCACCGCGGCGCAGAGCACCATCGCGGCGGCCGCGCTCGCGGCCTGCGAGCTGGGGCATTTGCGCGGCACGGCGCGCCAGCAGGTCGGCGTCGACATGCGACACGCGGCGCTCGACTGCTGCGGCTGGTTCAGCCTCGACGGGCGCGTGCCGGCGCAGTGGGAGGCCTTCTCGGGCCTGTACTGCTGCGCCGACGGCTGGGTGCGCGTTCATGCCAACTTCGCGCACCACCGCGACGGCGCGTTGCGGCTGATGAAGCTGGACCCCGCCACGGCCACCCGCGCCGATGCCGATGCCGCGATGGCCCTCTGGCGCGCGCACGACTTCGAAGACGCCGCCGCCGCGCAAGGCCTGGTGGCCACCGCGCTGCGCAGCTTCGACGCGTGGGACGCCACGCCGCAGGCGCAGGCCATTGCCGCGCAACCGCTTTTCACCATCGAGCGCATCGGCGACGGCGCTCCACTCGCGCTGCCGCCGCTGCGCGAAGACCAGCGCCCCCTGACCGGCGTGCGCGTGCTCGACCTCACGCGAATCCTCGCCGGGCCTGTCGGCGGCCGCGCGCTCGCCGCCTATGGCGCCGACGTGATGCTCGTCAATTCGCCGCACCTGCCGAACATCGAGTCCATCGCCGACACCAGCCGCGGCAAGCTGTCGGCGCACGCTGACCTGCGCACGGAAGAAGGCCGCGCCGCGCTGCGCCGGCTCGCGGCCGACGCGCATGTCTTCGTGCAAGGCTACCGGCCGGGCGGCGTGGCGTCGCTGGGTTTCGGTGCGGCCGAACTGGTGCGGCTGCGGCCCGGCATCGTGTGCGTGTCGCTCACCGCCTACGGCACGCAGGGGCCCTGGGCGAACCGGCGCGGCTTCGATTCGCTGGTGCAGACGGCCATGGGCTTCAACCAGGCGGAAGGCGAAGCGGCCGGCGACGGCAAGCCCAGGCCGCTGCCGATGCAGATCCTCGACGAGGCCACGGGCTACCTCATCGCCTTCGGCGCCGCAGCCGCGCTGTGGCGCCAGCAGCGCGAAGGCGGCAGCTGGCATGTGCAGGTGTCGCTGGCGCAAACGGGGCAGTGGCTGCGCGGGCTGGGGCGCGTGCCGGGCGGGTTGTCCATCGCCAAGCCCGACCTGCAGCCGTACGTCGAAACCGGGCCCTCGGGCTTCGGTGAACTGGCCGCGCTGCGCCACGCCGCGCAGCTGTCTCGCACGCCCGCCGCCTGGCCGCGACCGTCGATGCCGCCGGGCAGCCACGCGCTGGTGTGGCCAGGTCATCCGACGGAATGAGAAACTGGGCGCATGCCCTATCTAGACACCGACAACCTGAACGCCATCTTCCTGGACGACGAGGCGCTGCGCGCCCATCACCTGCAACGCCAGCCCTGCGGCACGCTGAGCATCACCAGTGGCCGCATCGTGGCCTGCGACCCGCTGGTGCAGCCCGAGCGCCAACCCTTCGCGCGTGAGCTGCAGGCGCGCGGCGCCTTCGCGGTCGAAACGCTGCACGACAGCGGCCGCATCGCGCTGGCCGTGCTGTGGCTGCGCGAGCGCGCGGCCGTGCGCGCCGCCGACCTGCGCTGGGAGATGGCGCTGATCGATGGCGAGTCGCCTGACACGCTGGGCGACGACGAGTTCTACGGCTACCCGGTGGACGCGGGTGTCGGCTGCTTCATGGACATCGACGGCGCGGCCGCCATGGCCGAGCGCGACAGGCGCGAAGCCGAGAACCCCGACTACGTCAGCTACTACGACGACGTGATCGCCGGCGAGATGGGCGACGCCGACACCGCCGACCACTGGCCGCTGGGCCCGGGCTCGGCGAACAACACCGTGATCTTCCGCTCCGGCTGGGGCGACGGCAGCTACCCCAGCTTCTGGGCGCTCGACGCAGCGGGCGAGCCCGTGGCGCTGGTGACCGACTTCATGACCATCACCGGCGGCGACGCGCGCGACGAGAACGACAAGCGCGGCGATGCCTACAAGGCCTGCCTGTCGCCGGAGAAGCTCGCGGCGCTCGAGGCGCTGGGCGCGGCGGCGGTGAGCGGCGACGCGGCCGCCATCGGTCCGCTGCTGGCGGGGGGCGTTGCCGGCGCGAACGAGATCGTTCCATCGCTCGGCGAAACCGCGCTGATGAGCGCCATTCGCATGAACCGGCTCGACGCGCTGCGCGCGCTGCTGGGCGGCGTGTCGGGCCTGCCGATGCCGCCGCAGCTCTACACGGGGGACGACGAAGAAAGCTACCTCGCGTATGCGCGGCGGCTCAGGAAGCCGCGCGTCGAGGGGCTGGTCGAGCTGCTGGAGAAAGCGTCGGCGCCGGTTGCGAAGCCTGGGCTTTTGAAGCGACTGTTTTCCTGAGCGTTGCTGTCAGAGGCCGTAGAGCGCGACGATGAGCCAGAAGGTCGCATAGAGCGCAACTGCCGCGGCCATCAGCATGGCGAGCACAAAAATCGCGAAACGCGCGCTGCGTTCGAGCAGCCGCGCGGCGTGCGGAACGCGGCGCCAGTAGATCCACGCGGCCCAGGCGACGAGCGCCATCGCCGCAACCTCGACACCATGCTTCGCGAGCGACAGGGTCCCACGGCGGTCCAGGTCGGTAAGAAGAACGCTGAGCACCGGGATCGATGCCGTCCATGCGAGGACATGGACCGCCAGGCGAGCCTTGATGCTCATCGAATGGCCTCGCCCTTGAAGAAGTGACCGGGCATCGGATTTTCCCAGCCGGGGGCCTGGAAGCCCGGCGTCGATATGGACGGCGCGTATCCCATGACGCTCGAAAGAAGGCCTGCCACATACGAGCTGCTGTTGTATTCGCCGGAGCGCATCCGCGATCCACGGATGTTCTTCGGTGCGCTGTAAGGCGCAACGTAGCTCACGAACTTCTGCGAGTTGGCGACGATCTGGCGTGCGAACTCCCGTTGGCTCATGCCTGCCGGGGCGTGAAGAGGAATGCGAACCCTGACGCCGCCAGGCGTCAAGTTTTCATATCGATTGGTTCTGATCAGCGCCATGTTTCGAAGTCCGGTCTCCCAAAGGCTCGGTTGGCCGTCGAGCACGATGATGCCGTTGTAGGCGTCGTCGACGATGATCGAAAAATGTAGGTCTGGCGGATCGGGCCAACTGACGTACCCGACCGGACCCGCTGCGATTCGCCCGTAGAGGGTGACGTTGGGTTCCGAGTGCTGCGCGTGTGCGATCGTGGTCGGGCCAGCGCTCATGGCAGTCGAGCTGCCGGGTGTCGTGGCAGTCTTGCGGATGGTGTTCTTTTGAACTGTCATTTTTCTCTCCCTTTTGGACCTTGATGGCCGCTGGAAGAAATGGTGCCGCAACGGCGCTGCCGATCCCGGTCGTTCTGGTTCGCGCCGGGACCGCTTGCGTGAACGAAGGCACGTTCGTCGCCTTCAGCTTCGTTGAGGAGTTCCGCGCCGAGGCATCGCCCCCGCCATGGCAAGCGCAAGACGCTCGATCTCGTCGTCGTCGGTGAGGTAGTGCGGCGTCAGCCGCAGCAACGCGCTCGCGCCGGTCGCCTCCATCGCCCAGCGCGCATGCTGGGTGCCGACGACCGAGGCGTTCACGCCCGCCTCCCACAGGCGGCGCACGAAAGCATCCGCGTTACCGGCCGCAGCGGGCAGGGCGTAGGTCATGAGCGCGGTGGCATCGGCATGGCCCGCCTCCATCGCTTGCCAGCCGAAGCGGGCCTCCAGCGTGCGCGCGACCTGGGCACGGACCTGCGCGTTATGGCTGGCGATGCGCTCGATACCGATGGCCATCGCGCAGTCGCTGGCCGCGCCGAGTGCCAGCCGCAGGCCCGGGTTGAATTCGTTGCCTTCGAAGCGGCGAGCGTCTGCATGCGGCTGCATGCGCCCGTCGGCCAGCCACGTGGCGCCGGCCACGTCGAGCGTGTCCGGCACGCCGAGCCGGGCCAGCGCGCGGTCTGAGAGGCACAGCACGCCCAGGCCCTTGGGCCCGCGCAGCCACTTGCGCGACGGGAACACGAGCATGTCACAGCCCAGCGCGCGAACGTCGACGGGCAACTGGCCCACGGCGTGGCTGGCGTCCAGCATCAGCAGGCCGCCGCGCGCATGCACGCGCTGCGCCATGCCTTGCAGCGGCGTGGCGACGCCCCACGCGGTCGGCACCACGCACAGCGACACCACAGGCATGTGCCCATCGGGCACGCGCTGCAACTCGTCGTCCAGCCGTTCGAGCAACGACCGCTGCGCGGGCCGCGACGATATGACAGAGAACGCCAGCCGCCCGCGTTGCGCCGCGTTGATCAGCGCCAGCGCGTTGGCGCCGTACTCGTCGTGCGTGGTGATGACGTGCACCGGCTGCGCGGCCGTCAGCGTGGCGCTCATCGCGGCGGACCAGGCGTGGCTGGCGGAACCGAGAAAGGCGATCTGGCGGGGTTGCGCGTTCACGAGCCGCGCGACGCTGGCGCGCACGCCCTGCAACGCGCGGGCATGGTGTTCGGCGGCGCGCTGCGCGCCCATCTGCCGCTCGGTGTCCACCCACGCCTGCGATGCGGCATACACCGCGTCGGGCGGCTGGCTGGCCGACCCGTGGGCGAAGTGCGCGTGCCGGCCCCAGGCCGGCGTGTCGCGGCGCAGGCGCGCCAGTTCGGCTTCGGTGAAGGGGGCGGCAACGCCGCCAAAAGGTTGTTGCGGGGGCAGCGGCATGGGCGACTCGAGGTTGGACGGTGCTGCAAGTGTGTGTTTTTGCTGACCTGCGCGTGATGATTTGTTCGGCGAACGGTTTGCGAAATCCGCAAACAGCGTGGTCTTTTGACCCATCGTCGTTTGACCTCTGAGATGTAGACTTTTCGTGGCTTCAACATTTGAGAAATCCGCAACATGATCGACTTGGTCACCCTCAAGGACTTCCTTGTCCTGTGCCAGGTGCGCAGCTTCAGCCGCGCCGCCGAGCGATGCCATGTGTCGGTGTCGGGGCTGAGCCGGCGCATCCAGGGCCTGGAGCAGTGGCTGGGCGCGCCGGTGTTCGACAGGCGCAAGGCGGCGCTGGAGCTCACCGAGCCCGGGCAGCGGCTGCTGGCGGTGTCGTCCGAGGTGGTCTATGCGCTCGAAGGGCTGCGCAAGTCCATCAAGGCCGACGGGGAAGACCGGCAATCGCGCATCCGATTCGCGGCGCCGCACATCATGTCGGCGGTGTTCTTCCCCGACTGGGTGCCGCGCCTGCACAACGACTTCAAGAGCGCCCGGTTCAGCGTCGACTCCGACAACCTGCCCGAATGCGTGGAAATGCTGCGCGACGGCTCCGCGGACTATGCGGTGGCGCTGTTCGACGAGGCCGGCGCCGTGGCGGCCCGGCTGGGCACCGCCTTCGATGCGGGCGATTTCCGCATGCTCGAACTCGGGCACGAACGCCTGGTGCCTGTGAGCGCGCCCAACGCGGCCGGCCGGCCGCGTTTCGACCTTCACGACTGCACGGGTGAGCCGATTTCTTTCCTGGGCTATGCCGACGAGTGCCACCTGGGCTGGTCGCTGCAGCCCTTGCTGCAGCGCTACGGCGAACTGCGGCTGCGGCAGGACCACGGCGCGAGCCTGGCCGACGGGCTGCGGTTCATGGCGTTGTCGGGCCTGGGCGTGGCATGGTTGCCGCACGCGCTGGTCCGCGAAGACATGCATGCCGGGCGGCTGGTGCGGGCCGGCGAGGCGGCGTTCGACGTTGCCTTGCGCTTCACGCTGCTGCGGCGCCCCGATGCGCTGGCCACGCAGGCCGAGCGGCTGTGGCGCTACCTTAGCGATCTCGCGCAGGCCAGTCCTCCGATACCCGCCGGCCTGGCCGCCAAGGAAATGCCCTCGCAAGTGCCCGCGCCTGCGACACTCCATGCCCCGGCACTTGCCGGCTGAACCAACCGACGACAACGACACAGAGCCGACGCAAAGGCGGCGACACGACGATGAGCAGATACGAAGGAAGGCCGTTGCTGCGGCTGGTGGATTGCCTGGTGCTCGACGCCATCGAGCAGCTCGACGACACGAAGCGCGAGACGCTCGAAGCGCTGGAGCCCCGGCTCGCGCAGACGTTCATGGCCAGCGGCACCTGGCAGGAAATGATCAGCGCCCAGATGGGCTTTGCCGACGACGTGCCCGACAAGATCCGCCACTTCTGGCGGCGCTACCTCGACCATGCGGAAAAGCACAACGAGCGTGTCGACGCGCAGGCCTTCGTGGTCGACTTCGTGGCGCAGAACTTTCCCGACATCGCGCCGCCGCGGCGCTGAAACCGGCGCGGCCGGTCTTCAGGCCTCCTGCAGCAGCAGCGCCCGCTGCGCCTGCGCCGTCTCGCGCAGGAACTCCCACACCGCCTGCATGCGCAGCAGGTGCTTGGTTTCCGCGGGCATCGACATCCAGAACGTGCGCGTGAAGTTCGCCTGGCCGGGCAGCACCGGCTTCAGCGCGCTGTCCTTGTCCGCAATAAAGGCCGGCAGCACCGCAATGCCGGCGCCCGCCGCCACCGCGCTGTGCTGCGCCAGCACGCTGGTGCTGCGCAGCGCGAAGCTGTCGGGGCGGTGCAGTTCGTCCAGGTACTGCAGCTCCTTGCTGAACAGCAGGTCGTCCACGTAGCTGATGAAGGTGTGGCCGCGCAGGTCTTCGCGCGTCTTGATGGGCTTGTGCGCGGCCAGGTATTTTTTCGACGCGTAGAGCCGCAGCGTGTAGTCGGTGAGCTTGGTGACGACCACCGGCCCGCGCGCGGGGCGCTCCAGCGAGATGACGATGTCGGCCTCGCGCCGCGACAGGTGCACCAGCCGCGGCATGGCCAGCAGGTCGATGGTCAGCTTGGGGTGCTGCACCGCGAACAGCGCCAGCTGCGGTGCCAGCACCACGGTGCCGAAACCCTCGGTCGCGCCGATGCGCACCAGGCCCGACAGGCCTTCCTGCGAGGCTGGCGCGGTGCTCTCCACGGCCTGGAAGGCGCTTTCCATCGCCTCGACCTGCGGCTGCAGCCGGCGGCCCGCTTCGGTGAGCCGGTGGCCGCCCGATTCGCGCGAGAACAGCGGGGCGCCCACTTCCTTTTCGAGCGCCTGGATGCGCCGCGCCACGGTGGTGTGGTCGACCTCGAGCCGGCGTGCCGCGCTCATCAGCGTGCCCGAGCGGGCCAGCTCCAGAAAGTAGCGCAGGTTGTCCCAGTCCATGTGTGCCCGTGTCTGCTGTGTTCGCTGCCCGCGAACAGTCTGCATTTTTGCAAAGCCGCCGCGCATATTTGTCTATTGTCATGGCAAATTCGCAAAGCTAGGATGCGGGGCTGAACCGGCCAGACCGGTAGACCCACGGTACCTGCCCGCCGCAGGGCCCCCCAGGATTCACAGGAGACAAACCCTCATGGACGCCACCACCACCCCCTCGACCCAGGTCGCCACCGTCAAGCTCTTGATCGGCGGCAAGCTGGTCGAATCCAAGACCACCGAATGGCGCGACGTCGTCAACCCGGCCACGCAGCAGGTGCTGGCCCGCGTGCCCTTCGCCACGCCGGCCGAGCTCGATGCCGCCGTCGCCTCGGCCAAGGAAGCCTTCAAGACCTGGCGCAAGACCCCCATCGGCACGCGCGCGCGCATCTTCCTGAAGCTGCAGCAGCTCATTCGCGAGAACATGGGCGAGCTGGCCGCCATCCTCACGGCCGAACAGGGCAAGACGCTGCCGGATGCCGAGGGTGACGTGTTCCGCGGCCTCGAAGTGGTCGAGCACGCGTCCAACATCGGCAACCTGCAGCTCGGCGAGCTGGCCAACAACGTGGCCAACGGCGTCGACACGTACACCCTGCTGCAGCCGCTGGGCGTGTGCGCCGGCATCACGCCGTTCAACTTCCCCGCGATGATCCCGCTGTGGATGTTCCCGATGGCCATCGTCACCGGCAACACCTTCGTGCTGAAGCCTTCCGAGCAAGACCCGATGGTCACCATGCGCCTGTGCGAACTGGCGCTCGAGGCCGGCATTCCGCCCGGCGTGCTGAACGTGGTGCACGGCGGCGAAGCCATCGTCAACGGCATCTGCGACCACAAGGACATCAAGGCGATCAGCTTCGTGGGCTCGACCAAGGTCGGCACGCACGTCTACAACCGCGCCACGCTGGCCGGCAAGCGCGCGCAATGCATGATGGGCGCGAAGAACCACGCCATCGTGATGCCCGACGCCAACAAGGAGCAGACGCTCAACGCGCTGGCCGGCGCCAGCTTCGGTGCCGCGGGCCAGCGCTGCATGGCGGTGTCGGTGGCGGTGCTGGTGGGCGACGCGCGCAACTGGGTGCCCGAGCTCATCGAGAAGGCGAAGACGCTGAAGATCGGTGCCGGCACCGAAAAGGGCGTGGACGTGGGCCCGCTCGTGTCGTGCGCCGCCTTCGACCGCGTGAACGGCCTGATCGAACGCGGCGAAGCCGACGGCGCCAAGCTGGTGCTCGACGGCCGCAAGCCCACCGTGCCCGGCTACGAGAAGGGCAACTTCGTCGGCCCGACCATCTTCACCGGCGTGAAGCCCGGCATGACCATCTATGACCAGGAAGTGTTCGGCCCCGTGCTGTGCATTGCCGATGCCGAGACCATCGACGAGGCCATCGAGCTGATCAACAGCAACCCGAACGGCAACGGCACGGCCATCTTCACGCAGTCGGGTGCCGCGGCGCGCCGCTTCCAGGAAGACATCGACGTGGGCCAGGTCGGTATCAACGTGCCGATTCCGGTGCCCGTGCCCATGTTCTCGTTCACCGGCTCGCGCGCGTCCAAGCTCGGCGACCTGGGCCCGTACGGCAAGCAGGTCATCATGTTCTACACGCAGACCAAGACCGTGACCGCACGCTGGTTCGACGACAGCACCGTTTCGCACGGCGTCAACACCACCATCAGCCTGAAATGAGGCGCGGGCTTCGCGGGCAGGGGTTTCTTGCCGCGGCCTGGGGCGCGGTGGCGGCGCTTGCGTTGTTCGCCGGCGTGGCGCAGGCGGCCGGCGCCGACGAGCCGGTCGACTGCAACCCGAACGGCAACCAGCTGCAGATGAACGACTGCGCGGTGCGCGACTTTCGCGCGGCCGATGCCGTGCTCAACATCCGCTATGGCGAGGTGATGAACACGCTGTCGCCGCAGATGCGCGTGGCGCTGCGCAACGAGCAGCGGGCCTGGCTCAAGGGCCGCGACCCCGCCTGCAAGCGTGCTTCCAAAGCGAACGAAGGCGGCTCCATCTGGCCGCTGGTGTTCAACTCTTGCCTGGAGAAATCGACCCGCAAGCGGACCGCCGAACTGGACCGCTGGAAGGGTCGCCAACAATGAACTTCGAACTGTCAGAAGAACAGAACGCTTTCGCCCAGACCGCGCGCGACTTTGCCCAGGCCGAGTTCGCGCCGCACGCGGCCCAGTGGGACGCGGAGGCCATCTTTCCGAAAGAAGCCATCGCCAAGGCCGGCGAGCTGGGCTTCTGCGGCCTGTACGCGCCCGAGCGCGTCGGCGGGCTCGGCCTGCCGCGGCTCGACGCGGCGCTGGTGTTCGAGGAGATGGCCGCGGTCGACCCTTCGACCACGGCCTTCATCACGATCCACAACATGGCCACGTGGATGCTCGGCACCTGGGCGACCGACGCGGTGGCGCAGCAGTGGGGCGAAGACCTGACGAGCGGGCGCAAGCTGGCGTCGTATTGCCTCACGGAACCGGGTGCCGGCTCGGACGCGGGCTCGCTGAAGACGCGTGCCGAATTGCAGGGCACCGAATACGTCATCAACGGCGGCAAAGCGTTCATTTCGGGGGCGGGCGCCACCGACGTGCTGGTGCTGATGGCGCGCACGGGCGGCGCGGGCGCCAGCGGCATCTCGGCCTTTGCCGTGCCGGCCGATGCGCCGGGCATCAGCTACGGCAAGAAGGAACACAAGATGGGCTGGAACAGCCAGCCCACGCGCACCATCAACTTCGACAACGTGCGCGTGCCCGCGCAGAACCTGCTGGGCAAGGAAGGCGAAGGCTTTCGCATTGCCATGAAGGGGCTCGACGGCGGGCGCATCAACATCGCGACCTGCTCCGTGGGCGCGGCGCAGGGCGCGCTCGACGCGGCGCGCCGCTACCTGCACGAGCGCCAGCAGTTCGGCAAGCCGCTCGCCAGTTTCCAGGCGCTGCAGTTCAAGCTGGCCGACATGGCGACCGAGCTGGTCGCGGCGCGGCAGATGGTGCGGCTGGCGGCCAGCAAGCTGGACGCGGGCCATGCCGACGCGAGCACCTATTGCGCGATGGCCAAGCGCTTCGCGACCGATGCGGGCTTCAACGTGTGCAACGACGCACTGCAGCTGCACGGCGGCTACGGCTACCTCAGCGAGTTCCCGCTGGAGCGCCTGGTGCGCGACGCGCGCGTGCACCAGATTCTTGAAGGCACCAACGAAATCATGCGCGTCATCGTTGCGCGAAAATTGCTGGAAGGCGACAGCGACATCCGCTGAACGGCCGTCAACCCGTCATCCAGGACCTGAAAAAACAATGACCGACAACGTAGTTCTCTTCGACGAAATCAAGACCACCGGTGGCCAGCGCTTCGGCGTGGCCACGCTCAATTCGCCGGCCTCGCTCAACTCGCTTTCCGTGGCGATGGTGCGGCTGCTGACACCCAAGCTGCGCGAATGGGCGCAAGACGCGGGCATCGTCGGCGTGCTGCTGCAGGCCGCGGGCGAGAAGGCCTTCTGCGCCGGCGGCGACCTGCGCCAGCTCTACCAGACGTTGCTCGACTGCGGCCCCGAGCGCAACACCTACGCCGAAGATTTCTTTCGCGAAGAGTACGAGCTCGACCACCTGATCCACACCTTTCCCAAGCCCTTCCTGTGCTGGGGCCACGGCATCGTGATGGGCGGCGGCGTGGGCCTGCTGGCCGGCGCCTCGCACCGCGTGATGACGCTGCAGAGCCGCATCGCCATGCCCGAGATCAACATCGGCCTGTACCCCGACGTGGGCGGCAGCTGGTTCCTGCGCCGCACGCCGGGGCGCACCGGCCTGTTCCTGGCATTGACGGCCGCCAACATCAACGCGCACGACACCATCTTCTGCGGCCTGGCCGACGTGCTGGTGCCGCAGGAGCGCAAGGCCGACGTGCTGGACGCCATTGCATCGACCACCTGGGCCGGCGACAACAAGGCCGACCGCGCCACGCTGTCGCGCATTCTGGCCAAGGCCGGCGAAGGCGCGGAGCTGCCGCCGTCGAAGGTGCGCGAGCACTACGACACCATCAACGCGCTGATGGCGGGCGACGACCTGCTCGACATCGCGAAACGCCTGCGCGAGCTGCAGAGCGACGACGCCTGGCTGCAGACCGCGGCCAAGACCTTCGCCAAGGGCGCGCCGAGTTCGGCCGCGCTGAGCTTCGAGCTGTGGCAGCGCGTGTACCGCATGTCGCTGGCCGAGGTGTTCCGCCTGGAGTACTGGGCCTCGCTGGGTTTCTGCGCGCACAAGGACTTCGCCGAAGGCATTCGCGCGGTGCTCGTCGACAAGGACCGCAACCCGCGCTGGAGCCCGGCCACGCTCGAAGAGATCACGCCCGCCTTCATCGAAGACCACCTGCGCCCGCGCGGCGAGATGCCGGCCGAGCTGGGGTCGCTGGCCTGAGCGACGGCTTCATTCCCTGACAAGAATTTCCTGCACAGCACCACGGAGACAAGACACATGAAGATCGCATTCATCGGCCTGGGCAACATGGGCGGCCCCATGGCCCTGAACCTGCTCAAGGCCGGCCACACGCTCAGCGCCTTCGACCTGTCGGCCGACGCCTGCAGGAAGTTCGCCGCCGAAGGGCTGCCCATCGCCGGCTCGGCCGCCGAGGCGGTGGCCGACGCCGAGGTGGTCGTCAGCATGCTGCCGGCCAGCGCGCACGTCGAGGGCCTGTTCCTCGGCGGCGCGGGCAAGCCCGGCCTGCTGGAGAGCATCAAGGCCGGCACGCTGGTGATCGACAGCAGCACCATCGCCGCGGCCACGTCGCGCAAGGTGGCCGAGGCGGCCGCGGCCAAGGGCGTGGCGATGATCGATGCGCCCGTGTCGGGCGGCACCGGCGGCGCGATTGCCGGCACGCTGACCTTCATGGTCGGCGGCGACACCAAGGACCTGGAGCGCGCGCGCCCCGTGCTCGAGAAGATGGGCGCCAACATCTTCCACGCCGGCGCCGCCGGTGCGGGCCAGACCGCGAAGATCTGCAACAACATGCTGCTCGGCATCTTGATGATCGGCACCTCGGAGGCGCTGGCGCTGGGCGTGGCCAACGGGCTCGACCCGAAGGTGCTCAGCGAAATCATGCGCCGCAGCTCGGGCGGCAACTGGGCGCTGGAAAAGTACAACCCGATGCCGGGCGTGATGGAAACGTCGCCCGCCTCGAAGAACTATGCGGGCGGCTTCGGCACCGACCTGATGCTGAAGGACCTGGGCCTGGCGCAGGAAAACGCCACCGCCGTGCGCGCGGCCACGCCCTTGGGCGGGCTGGCACGCAGCCTGTATGCGGCGCACAGCCTCGCGGGCCATGGCGCGCTCGATTTCTCGAGCGTGCTGAAGCTGGTGCAGAAGGCTTCTTGAGCGTCTTGCGTCGCGGGGGGAGGGTGATCAGCCGAAGTGAGCCTTCAGGCCCCACAGAAGCCCGATCACCACGACGAACAGCACGAAGAAGAGAACCCAGGCACGCGTGAACGCCTGGGTCTCCGTGATCTCTGGGGCGGCAGCCACGGGGGGCGGGCTGGTAACGGAGGGCGTTGGTTGGGTCATTCCCGACTGTACTCCCCGGTCTGCGTGGCGGGCTGTCAGGTCACCGGGTTGTCAGATCACTGGGTCACTGGCCCCGACGCGCCATCGGCCACAGGATGCCGGCCGCCACCCCATTCGCACCCGCGCCGAACAGGATCGGCCACAGGTAGCTGCCGCTGGCGTCGAACGCGAAGCCCGCCGCGGCCGGCCCGACCAGCGTGCCGAAGGCCACGCTGGTGTAGAGCACGCCCAGGATCGCGCCGATGCTGCGCCCGCCAAAAAAGTCCATCACCAGCGCCGGCAGCAGCGCCACGAAGCCGCCGTAGAACGCGCCGTAAAAAAACGCGAACACGGCCAGCCCCCAGAACCCGCTGGACGCCGCCCACACGAGCTGCGACAGCGCCATGCCCACGACCATCAGCACCATGGCCGGCGCGCGCCCCATGCGGTCGGCGAGCCCGCCGAGAAAGAAGCGCCCCGCCGCGCTGCCGACGCCGATGGCGCCCAGCAACAGCACGGCAGAGGGTGCGCGCACGCCGTGGTCGAGCGCGTACGGCACCAGGTGCACGAAGGGCACGAACAGCCCGAACGAGCACACCAGGCAGGCCGCGTACAGGCCCGCGAAGCGCCGCGAGCGCACGGCTTCGCGCAGCGTGAAACCTGTGGGCGCATCGGCTGCAATCGATGGCTGCGGCGCATCGCCGTCGGGTGCCAGGCCGTGGTCGCGCGGGTCGTTCGCAATCAGCAGCGCCATGCCCACGCCCAGCACCATCGCGACGATGCCCAGCGCCAGGTAGGCGTGTCGCCAGCCCAGCGTCGTGATGAGGTACGCCGCCAGCGGCGGCATCGCCAGCGTGCCCACGCCGATGCCGCTCACGGCCAGCCCCGACGCGAAGCCGCGCCGCCGCACGAACCAGCGCTGCACCGCGCCCAGCACCGGCACGTAGGACGCCCCGACGCCCAGGCCCACGCCCAGCCCGTACGCCAGGTACACCTGCGTGAGGCTGCGCGCCTGGCCCGCCAGCGCCAGGCCCAGCCCCACCAGCACCATGCCCGCCACCGCCAGGCGCCGCGCGCCCCAGCGGTCGGCCAAGGGGCCGCTGAGCACGCCGAGGCCGAAATACAGGAAGCCGGCCAGCGAGAACACCAGCGACACCGAGCCGCGCGAGGCGCCGAAGTCCTTCTGCAGCGATTCGAGAAACGCGCTGAAGGTGTAGGCGCTGCCGAAGCCGACGAAGGTGACGGTGAACGCGCCCGCGACCACCAGCCAGCCGCGGAAGAGGCCTGTGCGCTGGGCGGCGAAGTGCGCTGGCAGTTGTGTGTGCGAGGTGTTCCTGTTCGACATCGGGTGGAGCCTGGGTTCAGAATGCCTAAATGGTCTTCCTGGGGGCGCCGATGCGCAAGCCAGAAAAACTCGTCGATCCAGATCAGATTTGCTAACGCATGGAACACCAGCTCCCACCGCTCAACGCATTGCGCGCCTTCGAGGCCGCCGCACGCCACCTCTCGGTGAAGAACGCGGCCGACGAGCTGTGCGTCACGCCCGGCGCCGTGAGCCAGTTGCTCAAGACGCTGGAGCAGCACCTGGGCGTGCCGCTGTTTCGCCGCGTCAACCGCGGCATCTTCCTGACCGATGCGGGCCAGGGCTACCTGCCGCCGGTGCGCAATGCGTTCCGCCAGATCAGCGATGCGACGCAGAGGGTGGCGGTGCCGGCGGAGACCGGTCTTCTCACCGTCAGCGCCACGCCGTTCTTCGCGTCGGCGTGGCTGGTGCCGCGGCTGAAGTCCTTCCAGGACGCGCACCCCGACATCGACCTGCAGCTGCAGACCGGCCACGCGCTGGCCGACTTCTCGCGCGACGGCGTGGACGTGGCCATTCGCCACGGCATGGGCCAGTACCCCGGCCTCGCGAGCCAGCGCGTGCTCACGGTCGAGATGGTGGCGGTCGCGGCGCCCGCCTTGGTGGCGGAACGCGGCAAGCCGAAGCAGCCGGCCGACCTGCTGCACTGGCCGCGCGTGAACGATGCCGAGCGCAAGGGCTGGCGCGCGTGGTTCGAGGCCCAGGGCGTGCAGGACGCGGGCCCCGCGCGCGGCCCTTCGTTCGACGACGCGGGCCTGCTGCTGAAGGCCGTGCTCGCGGGACAAGGCGCCGCGCTGCTGCCCGCCGCGATGATGGCGCCGGACATCGCCGAGGGCCGGCTGGTGGCGCTCAGCCGCGCGAGCTGGCTCGAAGACTTCGCGTACTACCTCGTGTGCCCCGAGGCCGGGCGCGACCGGCCCAAGGTGTCGGCATTTCGTGACTGGCTGCTCGAAACGGCGCAAGAAAGCCGCGCGAAGCCGTCTTCGTCAGGTAGCCGCAAGAGAGCTTCGCCGACAGTCGCAGGCCAGAACACAAAGCGCGAGCCCATGCGCAGCCTCGCCGCCAAGCCCGCCACCAAGTCCCGATGAAACTCCCCAGACACCGACTCCTGCGCCAGATGGTCGTGCGCCCGCGCCTGTTCATTGCCGCGGCCATCGCCATCGCGGTGGGCGTGCTGCTGCCTTCGGCCGTGGAAGCGCACCTGGTCACGCGCCTGCTCATCGCCTGGAACACCGGCGCCTGCCTGTACGTGCTGCTGGCCGCGGTGATGATGACGCGCTCGTCGCAGCAGCTCATGCGCGTGCGCGCCAAGGTGCAGGACGAGGGGCAGGGCGTGATCCTGGTGCTGGTGGTGGTCTCGGCCATCGCGAGCCTGGCGGCCATCGGCGGCGAACTGGCGGTGGTGAAGGACATGCACGGGCTCGAGAAGATCGCGCATGTCGCGCTGGCCGGGCTCACGGTGGTGTCGTCGTGGGCCTTCACGCAGGTGATGTTCACGCTGCACTACGCGCACGACTACTACGCCTCGACCAGCAAGGGGCTCAAGGCGGGCATCCAGTTTCCGGACGAGGAGCCGCCCACCTACGGCGACTTCTTCTATTTCTCGGCGGTGATCGGCACCTCGGGCCAGACGGCGGACGTGTCCTTCGTGTCCAAGCCCATGCGGCGCATCGGCTCGGTGCATTGCATCCTGGCGTACCTGTTCAACACGACGGTGCTGGCCTTGCTCATCAACATCGGCGCGAGCCTGTTCTGAGCGCCACGGCACGCATGCAACCGCTGTTCGCCGCTCCTGGGCTGCTCGGGCTCGCGCTGCTGGCCTTCGCGCCTGCCGCCCGCGCGGACGACGACGCGGCCGAGCTGCCGTTCAAGCTCACCGTGGGCGCCTACCGCGTGTCGGGCGGCGGCCTGCCCGCCGGACCGGGGCTGGACCTGAACCTGCGCTACACCTACGGCGACGGCAACGTGTGGATCGGCTGGTTCCGCTCGCCGGTGCTCGACTTCGCGCAGCCGCGCGCCGGCTGGGACCACACCTTCACGCTGGGACCGGTGCGCGTGCTGCCGTCGCTGCAGGTGGCCTCCGGCGGCTTCGTCGGCGGCAGCCTCGCGGTGGAAACGGGCGACAGCTGGTTCGTGGGCACGGGGCTGGGGCGCACCAACCTGCGCAACTACGCCAACCTGAACTTCGACCCGAACGATTCGTACACGGTGTACGGCGGCTACAAGTGGAGCGACGGCACGGCGCTGTCGCTCTCGCTGATTCGCGACAACCGGCTCAACCCCGACCAGCAGGACGTGCACCTCGTCTACCGGCTGCCGCTGCCCGAGCGGCAGCGCCTGACCGTCGACCTGCTGGCCAAGCAGGGCACGGTGGACGGTCAGTTCATCCGCCGCGCGGGGCTCACCGTGACCTACGACTGGCCGCGCTGGTTCGTTCGGGTGGCGTATGACCCGAAGGTGAACTTCACGGCGCAGGACATGGTGCGGTTGTCGGTCGGGACGCGGTTCTAGTTTTTCCCCTGCTGGGGGCGGGCCCGGGCGATGGCTGGACTGACGCCACGGCGGGCTCAGGGCTAATCCGGCCCGGAGGGGAGCGGCGCCAATAATGGCGCCATGCTTGTCCTGAACCGCCTTTCCCCGTCCGCCGCTTCCCGTTGTTCCCTGTTGCTGTTGTTGCCCGCGTTGCTGCTGGCGCCCGTGGTGGGCTGGGCGCAGGGCCGTGCCGAGGCGCTGCTGCAGTTCGAAGGCGTGCAGCCGCGCTACCAGGCCTCGTACGCGCCGGGCGCCGTGGCGCGCGGCGCGAAAGAGCTGCTGGACCCTGACGACGCGGCCATTGCCGACAAGGCGCTCAAGGCGCTGGACACGGCCGCGGGCCGCGCCTTCAACACCAAGGCCTCGGTCGCGGCCATCCAGCAGGAAGTGGCATCGGCGGGCACCGGCGGCGCCGCGCCCAGTGCCGAAGTGCTGGCCGCGGTGGGCCGCTTCGTGAAGCTGCGCACCGACTACGCCGCGATGAACGAGGCCGGCAAGGCCGAGTTCTTCAACCGCGAACGCGCGCGCCCCGCCGACCCCGCGCGCACCGAGCTGCTCGAGCGCATGGCCGTGGGCGACGTGCGCGACATCGATTTCTCGAGCCAGTTGCTGATGAGCGCCGTGGTCAAGCAACTGGCCCGCGGCAACGGCGGCCAGCTCAGCGGCCTGCCCGACAGCACGCTGGGCATGGCGCTGGACACGCTGTGGTCGCGCGGCGTGACGTCCACGCGCCCGCGCAACCTGATGCTCGTGGCGCGCGAGTTCGAAAGGCAGGTCACGCAGGCGCTCCTCGCGGCGCTGCCCGACGCCGACGTGGCCGCGCTGCTGGCCTGGCGCAACGACCCGCAGGCGGCGGCCGAGCGCGAGGCGCTGGTGGGCACCTACCGCGCCGAGGTGAAGGGCAGTGGCGGGGTCGCGCTGCGCACGCTGATAAGGGCCTGGCCGCGTTCCTGAGCTGGCACACGGCAGCCGGGCAGGGGCAACGCGCGCACCGCCGCGCTGCTAGGACAAATCCCGAGGGCGCTCACACGCGCACGGGCGTGCAATGCGCCGTGCCCTGCGCGCGTGGCACCGCCCTTCATCCACGGGAAAAACAACATGAACATCGACCGTCGAAGCTTCTCGGCCCTGGGCCCCGCGTTCGCGCTGGGCTCGCTCGTGCCTTCGTTGGCACGGGCGCAGGCGGGGGCCTTTCCGTCCAAGCCCATCCGCATCGTCTGCCCGTTCGCGCCGGGCGGGGGCTCGGACTTCATCGCGCGGCTGGCCGCGGCCAAGCTCGGCGAGCGCGTCGGCCAGACAGTGCTGGTCGACAACAAGCCCGGCGCGGGCGGCGTGCTGGGCACCGAGATCGGCGTCAAGGCCGCGCCCGACGGCTACACGCTGCTGCTGGTGGCGGGCAGCTACACGGTGAACCCGGCGCTCTACAAGCTGAGCTTCGATCCGGTGGCCGACATCACGCCGGTGGTGCAGCTGTCGCGCGGCGCGTACGTGCTGTGCGTGAACCCGCGCGTGGAAGCACGCAACCTGCAGGAGCTGCTGGCGCTCGCGCGCAAGGAGCCGGGCAAGCTCACCTTCGCGTCCAGCGGCGCTGGCGGCCACCTGCACGTGGTGACCGAATACATGTTCGAGATGGCCAAGGCAAAGGCCACGCACGTGCCCTACAAGGGCACCGGCCCGGCGGTGAACGACTTGCTGGCCGGCAACGTCGACATGCTCTTCGCCGGCACCGAGGCGCTGATGCAGCACGTGAAGGCGGGCAAGCTGCGCGCGCTGGCGGTGAGCACGGCGAAACGGCTCGCGGCCTACCCCGACATTCCGTCGGTCGCCGAGAGCGGCCTGAGCGAGTACGACGTCGTGGCCTGGCACGGGCTGGTCGCGCCCAAGGGCCTGCCGCCGGCCGTGCTCGCCAGGCTGAGCGCGGAGCTCAACGCCATGCTGCGCGCCAAGGACGTCGAAGACCGCCTGGAACCCACGGGCGTCGGCGCGGCGGGTGGCACGCCCGAGGAGTTCGGCGCGCTCATTCGCGCGGAGCTGGTGCGCTACGGCAAGGTGATTCGGGAGGCGGGCATCAAGGCGGAATAGCCGTCTACCGGCGGCATCGACGGAGACAGGATGGCTGCCGTTTTAAAGGGACGTCAGAGGCAGCGGGCATTTCGGGTGGCATGCAACGTGCTTGTCAACAAGATGCACGCACACCGCGTGCGTTTGTGCACCAGAAAGGGCAGTTGACTTAGCGGCGTCAGAAAGTTCCTCGTCATTGTTTCAATTTCATGAACACTGCGATTCGATTGAATAGGGTTTTCCCTAGGAATCGTGGTGCAAACTCGCGGCACTTAAAAAGCCCAGTAAAGAAGGAATTGAAATGAAGACCTCGAAGATCCTCGCCGCCGCCGCTCTCTCCCTGCTCGCCGCCGCTGGCGCCCACGCAGAAACCTACGAAGGCGTGCAAGCCGTGACCTCCGGCTACAGCCGTGCCGACGTGGCCCCCCAAGCTGTTGCCGCCGCCCGCGCTGGCAACGTGTACGGCGACGGCGTGTCGTCGACCGTGGCTCCCGCCCTGACCGCATCGGCCGACCGCGCCCCCATCCGCAGCGAAGCCGTGGCCGCCGCCCACGCTCCCGGCCAGAACCTGCGCCGCGAATCGTTCGCTGGCAGCGTGGTGCCCGCACAAGCCAAGGGCCTGACCTTCACGCGTCAAGCCGGCCTGTGATCCGAAGGCGGCGCAAGCCGCTTCGGTGACACCGCCAAGCCGAGAACCGGACCCTGCGAAAGCAGCGTCCGGTTTTTTCATGGGGGCTTCGCTTTTCTCCCGAGACTTTCAGCTTCCCCGGTTCAACGGTCGCGCATGTGCTCCGCACAGAAGGCATGCACGATCTTCAGCGCCGGCGCCTTCGTCACCCCGTCCAGCGTGATGAACGCGAACTGCGAGGTCAGGCGCAGCGGCTTGGGCATGCGCAGTTCGACGAGTTCGCGCGCGTCGATGAGCGTGCGCGCGGTTTCGACCGCGCCCAGAAACACCGTGTCGCTGGTGCGCACAAGCTCGAGCAGGCACGAGGCCTCGTCGGACTGGAAACGCACCGCGTCGTTGAAGTGCATGGCGTTGCCGAAGTACGCGTCCAGGCTCTGCACCACGTCGCGGCCCAGCCCGATGCCGCTCGCCGCCAGCGGGTAGTCGCGCAGCCTGGCCAGCGACACCGCCTCCGTGCCGCACAGCGGATGGTCGCGGCGGCAGACGAAGCCGATGCGCATTTCAGGCAGCAGCTGCACATCGAGGTTGTCGTCCAGCGGCAGCAGGCGCTTGTGGACCACCAGCGCATCGACCGCGCGGTCGCGCAGCGCCAGCAACTGGTGCTCGGCCGGCCCGCCGATCAGCTGCACCTTCAGGCGCGGATAGGTTTCTGCGATGTGGCGCAACAGCGGCAACGCCAGCACCGCGGTGGGCGCCGGGCCGAGCGCGAGCCGCACCGTGCCCACCGCCAGGTCGGCGAGCAACGCGGCGCTGCGCTTCATTTCAGACACCTCGATGGTCACGCGGCGCGCGCGCGAAGCGACCAGCGCGCCCAGCGGCGTCAGCCCCTTGCGCTTGCCCGTGCGATCGACCAGCGCACCGCCCAGCTCTTCTTCCATCGCCTGGATGCTGCGGCTCAGCGCCGGCTGCGTGAGGTGCAGGCGCTCGGCGGCGCGGCTGAAGGAGCCGGTGTCGACCACGGCCAGCAGGTGTTCGAAATGCTGAAGGTTCATGGTGCGCGCCCTTTATTTTCATAAGTCCAGGTAATGCCGATGCGGCTGAATATGCATTGGACGTTGCGTGGGCCGAAGCCTAGCATCGCCACCGTTTTCATCCATCGAAAGCGGCCCATGACCTGCAAACCCTCCTGTTTCACCGCCATCGTGGCGTGCGTGCTCGCCGCCCAGGGCGCGGTTGCGCTGGCCCAGCCGGCGTATCCGTCCCGCGCGATCACGCTCGTGGTGCCGGTGGCCGCGGGCGGCGCGGCCGACGCGCTGGCGCGCGCCTGGGCCGAGCGGGTCGGCACCGCGATGGGGCAGCCGGTGGTGGTCGACAACCGGCCCGGGGCCAACGGCAGCGTCGCCGCGAGCTACGTGGCCAAGCAGCCGCCCAACGGCTACACGGTCCTGTTCGCGAGCACGTCGAACATGTCGCTCAACCCGTTCTCGTACAAGTCGCTGTCGTACGACCCGGTGAAAGACTTCGATCCCGTGCTGATGCTGGCGGGCACCTCGCAGGTGCTGGTGACCAACGCCGCCACCGGCATCCGGTCGCTCGACGACCTGGTGAAGGCCGCGAAGACCAAGCCCGGCGGGCTGGACTTCGGCTCGGCCGGCAAGGGCAACTCGACCCACCTCAACGTCGAGTTCCTGGCGCAGCACTACGGCCTGAAGATGACGCACGTGCCCTACAAAGGCGCCGCGCCCGCCATGGTCGGCCTGATCGGCGGCGAGACCCAGCTGGTTGCCGACGCCGTCGTCAGCGTGGTGCCGCAGGTGAAAGGCGGGCGCGTGGTGCCCCTGCTGGTGTTCGGCAGCGAGCGTTCCAAGGCCTTCCCCGATGTGCCCACCGTGTTCGAGGCCGGGCTCACCGACTATCCCGCCGGCGGCTGGTACGGCCTGATGGTGCCCAAGGGAACGCCCAAGGAGGTGGTCGCGCGCCTGAACAGCGAGACCGCCAGGTTCTGGGCCGACCCCGGCGTGAAGCAGCGCATGGACGCGCTCTACATGGACCCGCCCAGCGCCCTCGGCCCCGAGCCCCTGGCGCAGACCATGAAGAAGGAGGCCGCCGTATGGGGCCCGGTGATCACGCGCCTGGGCATCCAGAACGATTGAAAGAAGCCATGACCGAACCCGCCCTGGCGCTGCCCCGCACCCACCTGCCGCGCAGCGAAGACTTTCTGCTGTGGTCGCCGTGCCTGCAGTCGTACGGCTACCGCATCGTCGACAAGCTGTTCGCCACACGCACCATCGAGCGCGGCGTCGCGCGGCCCTTGCGGCGCGGCCACGAGCTGCAGCTCGGCTACCGCCACGCGGGCGAGGCGCGCACCGTCGAAGACTTCATGGACCGCAACAGCGTGGCCGGCCTGCTGGTGGCGCGCGACGGCCAGGTGCTGCTCGAGCGCTACGGGCTCGGCCTGCAGCCCGGGGAGCGCTGGAGCACCATGTCGACCGTCAAGTCGATGACCGGCATGCTGGTGGGCGCGGCGGTGCGCGACGGGGCCATCGGCTCCATCGACGATCCGGTGGTGCGCTACCTGCCGCAGCTCGAAGGCTCCGGCTACGCGCGCGCCACGGTGCGCCACCTGATGACCATGTCGTCGGGCGTGGGCTGGTCCGAGGTCTACACCGACAAGAACTCCGACGTGAACCGCTACAGCAAGTCTCTGGCCGACAAGGTGCCCGGCGGCGTGCTGCAGATGCTGCGCGACGTGCCCGCGCTGCACGAACCCGGCACGCACTGGCACTACAACACCGGCGACACCTTCCTGCTCGGCTGCGTGCTGTGCGCGGCCACCGGCCAGACGCTGGCCGACTTCATGGCCCGCACCGTGTGGAAGCCCTGCGGCATGGAAGACGAGGCCTTCTACACGCTGGAGTCCGAAGGCGGGCAGGAAATAGCGGGCAGCCGCGCCGGCATGTCGCTGCGCGACCTGGCGCGCTTCGCGATGCTGGTGGCCGCCGACGGCGTGCTCGACGGCGCGCAGGTGCTGCCCGCGGGCTGGGTGCAGTCGGCCTCGCGGCGGGCGTTCGACATTCCCGCGGAGTTCCATCCGTCGCGGCTGTCGCTGGGGGTGACGGGTTACGGCTACGGCTGGTGGCTGACCGACGACGGCGCGATGCTCGCGCTGGGCCATTCGGGCCAGCGCATCTACGTGCACCGCGAAGAGCGCCTGGTGGTGGTCAACCTTGCCGTGTACCCCGAGCCGCGCTACGCGAGCGCGGCGGAGCACGACCGGGACGCGGAGCTGAACAGCTTCATCAGGGCGTGCAGGGAGCTGACGCGCTGAAGCCCTGGGCCTCCTGACGGAGGCCTCCGCGTTACCGCCGCTTCGCGGCCCCGTGCCGATGGCAATCCTGCGCGTGGTCGTCCACGATGCCCGTGGCCTGCATCCATGCGTACACGATCACCGGCCCGACGAACTTGAAGCCGCGCTTCTTCAGCGCGGCCGACATCTCCTCGGACAGCGGCGTCTTCGTCGGCACGCTGCCCGTGCGGTTGACGATGGGCTTGCCGCCCGCCATGCCCCAGACGAACTCCGAAAAGTCTTCGCCCGCGGCCTGCATCGCGAGGTAGGCGCGCGCGTTGCCGATGGTGGCCTCGATCTTTGCGCGCGAGCGCACGATGCCCGCGTCCTGCAGGAGCCGTTCGATGTCGGCCTCGGTGAACTTGACGATCTTCTCGGGCACGAAGCCCTTGAACGCCTTGCGGAAGGCGTCGCGCTTGCGCAGGATGGTGAGCCACGACAGGCCGGCCTGGAAGCCGTCGAGCATCAGCTTCTCCCACAGCGCGCGGCTGTCGTATTCGGGCACGCCCCATTCGGCGTCGTGGTAGGCCGCCAGCAGCGGGTCGGTTTGGGCCCAGGCGCAGCGGATCTTGTCGTGGCTGTTGCTCATTTTTTCGGTTCGTCGGGTGGAGGGCTGGGCTATCGTCGGGCTGCTTTTCAGAACAAGGGAGTCACTGTGACGCAGCATTTTCAATTTCCATTGTCGGCCTTGTCGATGGTTGTCGCGGCCACGCTCGGCCTGAGTTCGGCCTTGGGCTTCAGCACGCCCGCGCACGCCGACACGCTCAAGAAGCCCCAGCTCGAGCGGCTCGCGGCTGCATGGCAGGCCGGCAAGCCGCCCGCGAATTTCAACGCCTTTCTCACCCAGGCCGCCAAGGCCGAGCCCACGCTGCGGCCGGCCGTGGCCGCGTACCGCGCAAAGAAAAAGCCGCTGACTGGCGACGAGCTCGTCGACATCGCGCGCCTGCTCGGCCTGTACAACCGCCTGCACAACCAGCAGGCCGTGATTGCGAGCATCGGCGCCATGGTGGCCATTCCGACGGTGCGCAACGTGCAGGTGCCGCCGCACGAAAGCCCGCAGATCGTGGAGTTCGGCAAGCTCGTCGAGAAGATGGCGGGCGACTTCGGCCTGGCCTACCGCAACGTCGACAACCGCATCTTCGAAGTGAGCCTCAAAAGTAACGGCAGCAGCAACGGCAACGGCACCGGCAGCGAGGAGTTCGGCATCCTCACGCACGCCGACGTGGTGCCCGCCGTGCTCTCCGAATGGGTGCTCGACGACGGCACCCGGCTCGACCCCTTCCAGATGACCCGCGTGGGCGACTTCCTGTACGGCCGCGGCACCATCGACGACAAGGGCTCCATCGCCGCCGTGCTCTACGCCATGAAGGCCGTGAAGGAGAGCGGCCTGCCCATGGCGCGCAGCATCCGCCTGATGATCGAGACCACCGAGGAAACCGGCGGCGACGCCATGCAGTACTACCGCACCAAGACCGAACTGCCGGCCTACAACATCGTGCTCGACAGCAAGTACCCCGCGGTGGTGGCCGAGAAGGGCTCGGGCGCGCTGAAGGTGCTGTTCCCGGCGGAGCCGGCCGATGGCGCCGCCACTGCCATCACGGCCATGTCGGGCTCGGCGTCGGCCAACGCCATTTCGCAGACGGCCACCGCCACGCTCAAGGGGGGCGATGTCGCCGCAACCGTGGCAGGGCTCGAAGCCGCCAGGCCCGCCTTCCTGCAGAAGTACGAAGGCCAGGGCGGCAAGTTCGCAATCGACATCGCGCGCGGCGCCGACGGCGTCGAGCTCAAGGTGACGGGTGTTTCCGCCCATGGCTCGCGGCCCGAAGAGGGTGTGAACCCGCTGCCGCGGCTGGCGCTGTTCCTGCAGGAGTCGGGCGTCCAGCTGGCGCCCAACCACTACCTGAAGGCCGCGAGGTACATCGACGCGCTCTACGGCACCGGCTACCTCGGCGAGAAGATGGGCCTGGGCTACGCCGACGACTTCATGGGCCCGCTGACCTTCTCGCCCAACCTCGTGCGCATGGACAAGGACGGCAGGCTCGAGGTCACGGTCAACGTGCGCATGCCGCGCGGGCGCACGCCCGACGAGCTGAAGGCGCAGGTGAAGGAGAAGATCGACGCCTGGGCCGGCGCGAGCGGCGTGAAGCTGGAAGTGGCCTACGACCAGGGCAACTGGATGGCGCGCGACCCCAGGGGCGCGTGGCTTTCCACGCTGCTGAACATCTACGGCGACACCACCGGGCTGGAGGCCAAGCCCGTGCCCACCGCCGGCAGCACCACGGCCAAGCTGATGCCCAACGCCATCAACTTCGGCCCCGCGATGCCCGGCAAGAAGTACACCGCGCACAACGCCAAGGAATACAAGGAGGTGCCCGACCTCGACGCCGACATGCAGATGTTCACCGAGATGCTGGTGCGCATCGGCAACCTGCGGCAGATGCAGTAACGGACGCTGCCGCTGCCGCTGCCGCCACCGACGCGGCGTGAAGGGCTCAGCGCAGCCCGTGCGCCTGCAGCGTCGCCTTCAGCCGCCGCACCTCGTGCTGCAGGTCGAGGATGAGCGCGGCGGCGTCCAGCCCCACGCCGAAGTCGCGCTCCAGCCGGCGCGCTTCCAGCGCATGCTGCAGGTCGGCGCTGGTGAACTGCCAGCGCTCGGGCAGCGTCTCGGTGGTCTCGATGTGCAGGATGCCGACCTCGACCAGTTGCACCACCCAGGCGGTGTCGGCGCCCACGGCGTGCGCGAGCTCGTTGGCCGCCAGCGGCTGCGAGGCGCTGATGGCGGTGGCGGTTGTGAGGGTGAAATTCACCATGCTCAGACTCCCAGATGCTGGCGTGGGTTGAACGATGCCGTGGCTTTCGCCAGCTGCTCGTAGGCCTGGCGTGCGTCGTCGGTGTCGGCGGGCGCCAGCGCGATGTCGATCAGCAGGTACAGGTCGCCCGGCGTCTTGCCCGCGAGCCCGCGCCCCTTCAGCCGCAGCTTCAGGCCGCTGCGCGCGTTGCGCGGCACGGTCACCTCGACCACGCCGCCGGTGGGCGTGGGCACTTCCACCTGCGCGCCCAGCGCGGCCTCGGCGGGCGTGACGGGCAGCGTCATGTACAGGTCGCGCGCCTCCACGCGGTACAGCTTGTGGGGCGCGATGCGCACTTCGAGGTACAGGTCGCCCGCAGCCTCGCCGCCGTGGCCCGGCATGCCCTGGCCGGCCAGCCGGATGAACTGGCCCGGGTGCACGCCCGGCGGGATCTTCACGCTGAGCGTGCGGTTCTCCCACTGCGGCTGGCCCTGCGCGTCGACGGTCTGCGCGCGCAGCGTGATCTCGCGTTCGGCGCCGTTCAGCGCGTCTTCCAGCGTGATCTCGATGGCCGCATGGTGGTCTTCGCCGCGCGCGCGAAAGTTCTGCCGCGCGGCGCCGCGGCGCTCGGCCTCGCCGAACAGCGACGAGAAGAACTCGCTGAAGTCGGCGTGGTCGGCCGGCCCCTGGCGCGGGCCGCGGTGGAACTCGTAGCCCTCGTCCCAGCCCGGCGGCGGCTGGAAGCCGCCTTCGGGGTGGCCGCCGCGGGCCACGCGGTCGGCCAGGGCGTCGTAGGCGGCGCGCTTCTCCTTGTCGCCCAGCACGTCCTTGGCCTCGTTGATGTCACGCATGCGCACCTCGGCGTCGGGCTCCTTGCTGACGTCGGGGTGGTACTTGCGTGCGAGCTTGCGGTAGGCCTTGCGCACCTCGTCGTCCGACGCGGTGCGCTCGATGCCCAGTGCGCTGTAGTAGTCCTTGAATTCCATGGTGTGTGGCGTTTCCTTGGGGGGGACGGCGGGGCAGCTTCGGGAGCCTTCGGGCGTTTTCGGGCGCTTCGGGTGGCTGCGCTATGCCAGTGCGGCCCCGCCGTCGTTGTCTGCTGGCCGCAGCAGCGGCTTCACGGCCCAGGTGGGGCCGCTGCGCTCGAAACGCAATGGCTGCGCGTTGCCCATGATGCCCACGTCGACCGGCACGCCCAGCAGCGCCGCCAGCACGTACAGCGTGCCGCCGTGCGCCACCACCAGCACCGGCGCGGGCTGGCGCAGCGCCGCGTCGAGCGCGGCGCGCTTGCGGGCCACGAACTGCGACAGCGTCTCGCCGCCCTCGGGCTCGCAGGCCCAGTCGATGTTGGCGGACGAGGTGCCGATCAGCGCGCCGAAGTTGCGCTCGCGCAGCGTCTCGTGCGCCGTGGGCACGAGGCGCAGCGCCGCGCCCACGGTGTGGGCCGTGTCGAAGGCGCGCCGCGCGTCGCTGCACACCAGGGTGCGAATGGGCTCGCCTGCCAGCAACTCGGCCGCGCGCGCCGCCTGCTGCAGGCCCAGCTCGCTCAGCGGCTCGTCGGGCGCCTGGAACACGCGCAGCGCGTTGCGCCCGGTCTGGCCGTGGCGAAGAAAGTAGAAGTGGTCGCAGGCCGGCGCGAGCGGCTGGGCCTGCGCCAGCTGCACCAGCTGCGCGAGCCCGCCGGCGGCGGTGTGGGTGGAAGGGGTGGGTGATGACATGGTTTCGATGATCGATCAGTACGCCAGCTGCAGCGGCTTGCCTTCGCGCTGCGCCTGCACGTCCGCCGGGTGGAAGGGCAGCGGATGCCACTGCTTGGCCGCGAACAGCGGCAGCTGGTCGTAGGCGCGCGGCGAGGCCAGGTCGCTGCTCTGCCCGTAGGTGAGCAGGCCCTGCGCGACCGGGCCGCGCTCGTCGAAGGTCACGACCTGCATGTAGCTGCTGCCGTAGTTGACGTTGTAGCCCTTCGGGTCGATGAGCGACTGGCCCTGCGACTCCAGCTTGTTCAGCACGCCCTCGAACTCGTCGCCGCCGTGCAGCGCGATCTGCTGGCCGCGCACCAGGCGCGACTGCGGCACGCCCAGCGGCACGTCGGCCGCGTAGCCTGCCGTGCGCAGCGTGGTCACCGCGTCGCCCACGGCCTTGAAGACGGCGTCGCGCGTAGCGGGCGTGGCCATGTCCAGGCCGGCCGGCGTGGTCACGGGCTGCGCCGGGTCGAAGGGCTGGCGCCACACCTTCGGAATGTCCTTGGCCTTGCGCCAGAACTCGCGGAACAGCGGCGCGCCCTTCGAATCGGCGTTGCTGGTGCGGTCCCACGCGGCCAGCACGCGGCAGCCGTGCGCCTGCTCGACGGTGAGCGTCGAACCCGCGTTCGCGCAGGCCGCCTTCAGGTCGTCCATCACCAGCATGCCGGCCAGGTTCTTGTCGCGGAAGATCACGCTGCGCAGCTCGGCCGCGCCCATGCGGTTGCCCGGCAGGCCGTCGCTGCCGGCGAGCCGGCCTTCGATTTCCATGATGGCGCTGCGCGTGCGCAGCCGCTGCGCGACGCCGATGGGGCCGACCAGCGGCGACACGCCCGCCATGGGCGCCACGCGCGGGTTGGCGAGCCAGAAGCTGTCGTTGCTGTTCTGCACGTAGTCGGGCGTTACCAGCACCGGCATGCGCGCCGGCGCGATGATGCCGGGCGCCGCCGCCGTGGCGTCGCGATTCCAGGTGCAGGCGCTGCGCGAGCCGTCGAGCACCGGCAGGCCCGCCGCGTTCAGCAGCGCCGCGGCGGCGGGCGAGGGCGCGCAGGTGCGCAGCATGTCGGCGGACACGTCGGGCACCACCGACAGGTCGGCGTACATGGCGTTGCCGTCGCGGTCGGCCGCGATGGTGTTGATCCACGGCATGCCCTGGTTGCCCATGGCCTCGCGCAGCTCGGCCACGTTGCGGGCGCGGGCCATCTTCATCCAGCTTTCGGCGGAGCGCACGTTCAGCGTGTTGGCGTCGCGGATGGCGTAGGCCTTCTGCGCGGTCCAGCCCAGGCCGGCGCGCGGCAGCGAGATGACGGGGCCCCAGTCGGTGGCGTAGAAGGTGTGCTGCACCGCCGGACCGTTGCCGCCGGTTGCGGCCGCCGGCAGCACCACCGTGCGCGCCACCATCTTCTTGGGCTGCCCGTCGACCCAGTACACGGTCGGGTCGCTGGGGTCGAGCTTCAGCTCGTACAGCGTGAAGCGCTTGCCGGTGGACACCGTGTGCGTCCACGCCACGTCCTTGTTGAAGCCGATGGACACCACCGGGCTCAGGCCGCCGGTGGCGCCCATCACGTCGACCTGGCCGGGAATGGTCAGGTGCATTTCCCAGAAGCGGTTGGTGCCGGTCCATGGAAAGTGCGGGTTGCCCAGCAGCAGCCCGCGGCCGTCTGGCGTGGCGTTGCGCCCGAAAGCCCAGCCGTTGGAGCCCAGCTCGCCGCCCTCGGGGTTGGCGTTGAAGCTGTGGCGGCCGATTTCGGCGACGGCGTCCTTCAGGTCGACCGGCGCGGCGCTGGTCTTGGCGCCTGCTGCAGCTGCGGCGTTGGGCGAGGGCGGCACGGCGGCCAGCACCGCGCCCGCCAGCGCGCCCAGGCCGCCCTGGATCATCGATTGCTCGGTGGCGCGCGACAGGTCGGCCATGGTCATCGGGCGCACCCAGGGCTTGCCGCGGCAGGCGGCGGGCAGGCCGTTGGGGCCGGCGTCCTGCAAATAGCGGTTGTAGCCGGCCACGTAGCCGCGCAGCGCGGCCTGCACGTCGGGGCTGGTGGTGGCGCCGGCGCGCGCGAGCGCGGCGTCGTCCATGTGATAGCGGATGAACAGGTCGATCTGCGCGTTCGGCACGCGGCCCAGGCCCAGCTCGCCCATGTTCTGCGCGCCCAGGAACTGCGAGCGCTCGCCGCGCAGCGTGAGCAGGTGCTCGGCCGTCTGGCACACGTTGTCCTGCGCGTGCGCGTAGGCGCTGCCGTAGGCCAGGCCTTCGTAGTCGGGGGCGGTGATGTGCGCGATGCCGAAGGCGGTGCGCTCGATGGTCACGCTGCGCCCGGTGGGGGGTGGCGCGCTGGCGCAGGCGGTGAGCAGGGCGGCGGCGGCCAGCGCGAGGGGCGCAAGAGGCGGAAAACCCAAAAGGGCGGAACGGGCCGTCAGGGGCAACCGGGAGAACGAAGCTGTCTTCTTGGGTGTCATGGTGCGGGCGTGTTGTTCTTGGAGTGAATCGGCAAGCCGATTAAAGGGCGTGCCCGCTGCCGCGTCTGTCACCGGCGCGGCACGCCCGCGCGCTGCTCAGCCGAACTTCATGCCCTTGGGCCGGGCTTGCAGCCGGTTGATGTAGGCATCGATCTTCGGCCGGTTCGAGTGCCCGCCGAAGGCGCGGTGCCAGATGAACATCGAGCCGATCATCACATCCGCCGCGGTGAAGCGCGCGCCGAACAGGTAAGGGCCTTCGCCCAGTTCGCGCTCCACCGCGTCCTTGGCGTGCTCGAAGTCGGTCCAGCCGCGCGCGCTGTTGTTGCTGCGAATCTTCATGAGGCTGTCGCCCATTGCGGGCTCCAGCTGCGAGGTCGAATAGACCATCAGCGACAGGTAGCGCCCGCGCTCGGGCGACCCCACGGGCGGGGCGAGCTGCTTGCCGGGAAACTTCTCGGCCACGTACATGCAGATGGCCGCGTTCTCGAAGACGCGCGTGCGCCCGTCGACCAGCGCGGGCAGCTTGCCGGCGGGGTTGATCTTCAGGTACTCGGGCTTCTTGTGCGCCTTGTCCTTGATGAGGGTGGTGACGATCTCGTAGTCGACGCCCGCCTCGTCGAGCATCCACTTGGCCACCTGCGAGCGGCTGTGCGGGTCGAAATACAGCTTCATGAGCCAGTCTCCTTCGTCGTTGAAAACTCAGAAAAAACTCAAAAAAACCCGGGAAAAAACCAGTGGGGAAGCAACTCAGAACTTGGGGATGCGCAGCGTCTTGCTGATCATGAGCGTGCCCGACAGCGCGAACATCAGCGTGAGCGGGTGCAACTGCCACGGCCCGACCACCCAGGCGCCGCCCCACAGCGCATCGCCGATGCGGCCATGCCAGGCCGCGTACGCCAGCACGCCCACCAGCACCACGCTGGTGGGAATGGGCGTGCCTTCGAAGTACTTCACCTTGTTGGCGCCTTCGGACAGCGATTCGGCCGTCACGTTGTAGCGCGCGAGCCGGCTCACGCCGCAGCACACGAAGTAGATGAGGATGGCGCAGTCCCACCCGCCGTTCAGGCCGGCCGCGAAGCCGAGCGCGGCCGGCGCCACGCCGAAGGAAATCACGTCGGCCAGCGAGTCGAGCTCGCGGCCCAGCGCCGACTGCGTCTGGCGCCAGCGCGCGATGCGCCCGTCGAACACGTCGAAGATGAAGGCCGCCGGTGCCAGCGCCGCCGCCCACAAAAATTGCGTGAGCGACTGGCTCGCCATGAACGCCATGGCCAGGAACACCCCGCCCACCCCGCATGCCGCGTTGCCGAGCGTGAACACGTCGGCCAGGTGGAACTCCCGGATCATCGAGAAATGCTTGCGGGCGGGTGAAGGCGTGGTCATGAAGAGGGGGAGACGGGGCGGTCTCTGAAGGCGACGATCGAGCGACGAATGGCCCGCACCTTAACCCAAGCGCGGGGCGCTTTTTGTAGTCGCGCTCCGACGAAAGGCCGGCGCCGGGCTGCCCTCAAACGCCCTTAAACGCTCTCAAACTCCTTCGTGCGCTTCCACGATGCGCGCGAAGCGCCCGAGCAACCCCGCCGCCGCGCCCGTGGTGGCCACGCGCTCGCGCAGCGCCGCCGGGTCGGCGCCTTCCTTGCGCAGGCCGTCGGCCAGCATGTCGATGTAGCCGCGCATCACCTCGTCGTCGAACTCGGGGTGAAACTGCACGCCCCAGGCGCTCTCGCCCACGCGAAAGGCCTGCACCGGCTCGTGGTCGTTGCCGGCCAGGCGCACCGCCCCTTCGGGCAGCCGCAGCGCGCTTTGCCAGTGCACCACGTTCGCCGGAAACTGCGCGGGCAGGCCCTGCAGCAGCGGGTCGGTGGCGGCGGCAGCGTCGAGCGTGACGCTCACGGTGCCCACCTCCGCGCCTTGCGGGTGGTCGCCCGCCTCGCCGCCCAGCGCATGCGCGAGCAGCTGGTGGCCGTAGCAGATGCCCAGCACCGGCGTGCGGCGCGCCACCAGCTGCGCGAGCCAGGCGGCGGTGGTTTCGCTCCAGGGTTCGCGGTGCGACACCATCGCGTGCGATCCCGTCACCACCACGCCGGAGACCGCGTCCACTGCGGGCAGCGTGTCGCCCCGGCGCGGGTCGACCACCAGGATCGGCAGCGACTGCGTGGCCAGCCCGTCGGCAATCCAGTGTTCGAAGTCGCCACGGCGGGCGCGAAGGGCTTCGAAGGTGCTGCCGACCTTGACGATGACGAGCGGGTGCGGGGGGGCTTTCAGGGTTGTGTTCGAGGCTTCATTCAAAGCCTTTTCCGGGGCGTTTTCTTGCATGGCCGCGATCATGCCGCAGCGCGAAAGAGCCGGTTCAGCGCGCGGCCTCCCTGCGGTGCAGCAGGTCCATGAAGGCCCGCCCCACCGGCGAGGGCGAGCGCCCCGCGCGCGTCACCAGCCCGATGGGGCGCGACATGGCCGGGCGCTGCAGCGGCACCGTCACCAGGTCGTCGTTGCGCGTGAGTTGCAGCGCCAGCCGCGGCAGCGCCGTGATGCCCAGCCCCGCCGCCACCAGCGCGCCGGCCGCGGCCACGCTCGGGTACTCCAGCGCCGGCACCACCTGCAGCCCGCGCTGCAGAAAGGCCGCGTCGGTGATCGGGCGGATGCTGCTGCGAAAACCGCTGGCAATGAAGGGCCGCGTGGCAAATACCGACCACGCCACCGAGGCCCGCCCCGCCAGCGCGTCGTCGCGCCGGCACAGCAGCACGAAGGGGTCGTCGATCAGGTGGCGGTACTGCATCGGCTCCTGCGGGCCGGGGCGCACGCTGATGCCGAAATCGGCCCGGCCTTCGTCCACAGCCGAGCGCACCAGCTCCGCCGGCCCCTCGATGAACGAGAACGCCACCTGCGGATGGCTCGCGCGAAATTCCGCGATGGCGTTGGGCAGCATCGCCGAGCCGGTGGAGGGCAGCGCGGCAATGGTGAGGTGCCCGCTGCGCCCTTCCAGGAACTGCGACAGCTCGCTGAACGAGCTGTGAAAGTTCTCCAGGATGCGCAGCGCAATCGGCAGCAGCTCGCGGCCCGCGGGCGTCAGCTCCACATGCCGCGTGTCGCGGTCGAACAGCCGCGCGCCGGCCAGTTCTTCGACGATGCGGATGGTGCGGCTCAGCGCCGGCTGCGACACATGCAGCGCATGCGCCGCCGCGCGGAAGTTGGAGGTTTTCGCGACCTCCACGAAGGCTTGCAGCTGCTGCAGGGTGATGTCGATTCGCACGGGAACGGCGCGGGCATGACCCGGTCGGGATTGATCCGGCCAAGTTATCACAGATATAGAAATATTCGTCTTCCCAGATCAATGGCCGAGGGCCAGACTCGCCCTCACCACAGAGACAAGCCCGTTCCCTCGGGCCGCGGACATGCAAAAAACACTGGAAGGCATCCGGGTGCTCGAACTCGGACAGGTGCTGGCCGGCCCCTTTGCCGGCGCCATCCTGGCGGACCTGGGCGCCGACGTCGTCAAGCTGGAGCGCACCGAAGGCGGCGACGACGCGCGCCACATGGGCTCGGCCTTCAGGCACGGCGACGCGCTCAACTTTCATGTGTTCAACCGCGGCAAGAAGTCGGTCGCGCTCGACCTGAAGAGCGCCGAAGGCATGGCCGTGTTCGAGCGGCTGGCGGGCGAGTCGGACATCCTCATCCACAACCTGCGCCCCGGCGTCACGCGCGCCATGGGCATCGACGGGCCCGCGCTGTGCGCGCGCCACCCGCGCCTCATCTACTGCGAGATTTCCGCCTTCGGCCACACCGGCCCGCTGGGCATGCAGCCGGGCTACGAGCCGCTGATACAGGCGTTCAGCGGCCTGTCGAGCATCAACGGCGGGCCCGACGATCCGCCGATGCGCACCGGCGCCTCGGTGTGCGACCAGGGCACGGGCATGTGGGCGGTGATCGGCGCGCTCGCGCTGCTGCAGCGGCGCCATGCCACGGGCAAGGGCGGGGTGGTGAGCGCGTCGTTGCTCGAAACCGCGCTGGTGTGGACCGGCCAGAAGGCCGATGCCTACGCCAACGAAGGCCGCCTGCCGGAGCGCCACCGCTCGGGCCACCCGGGCTTCGTGCCCTACGAGTCTTTCGACACCGCCGACGCGCCCTTGCTGGTGTGCTGCGGCAACGACCGCCTGTTCGCCAAGTTCGCGCACGAACTCGGCCGCGACGACTGGACCACCGACGCGCGCTTTGCCACCAACCGGCTGCGGTTGCAGCACAAGGCCGCGCTGTTCGAGCAGATCGTGCCGCTGCTGCGCGCGCACGGCCGCGCGCACTGGAGCGCGCGCTTCGCTGCTGCCGGCGTGCCCTGCGCGCCCGTGCACACCGTGCCCGAGGCCATCGCGCACCCGCAGGTCGAGGCGCTGGGCATGCTGCAGGCCGTGCCGGGCGAAGACTTCAGGCTGACCGCGCTGCCGCTGTCGATCGACGGCCAGCGGCCCGCGCACCGCTCGGTCGCGCCGCGGCTGGGCCAGCACAACGCGGAGTTCGGGGCGCCGGTTCAAGCCACCGAGGCACCGCAACAGCCCCAAGCACAGCCCCAAGCACAGTCCCAAGGAGATGCCGATGTCTGACCTGCCCCGCCGCGTTCACCTGCACGAGGAGGGCCCGCGCGAGGGCTTCCAGATCGAGACGCGCCACATCGCATCGACCGAGAAGGTGCGCCTGATCGAGGCGCTGGCCGGCACCGGGCTGCAGGAGGTGCAGTGCGTGTCCTTCGTCAACCCCGAGCGCGTGCCCGGCATGGCCGACGCCGAGCTGGTCGCGCAGTCGATACGCAGGCGCGACGGCGTGCGCTACACCGGTCTTTGGCTCAACCTGCGCGGCATGCAGCGCGCCATGCGCACCCAGCTGGACATCGAAGGCACCATCGGCACCAACGCGTCCGAGGCCTTCTCGGTGCGCAACAGCGGCAAGAGCCTGGCCGCGCTGCGCGAGGCCCAGCGGGAAACGCTGGCCTTCTGCGTCGACCACGGCATCGCGGTCACGCGCGGCATCGTCACCACCGCCTTCGGCTGCAACCTCGAAGGCGCCATTGCCCCGGCCACCGTGGTCGAGCGGGTGGCGCAGATGTTCGAGGTGATGGCCGAGTTCAACCTGCGCCTGCCCATCCTGAGGCTGGCCGACACCGTGGGCTGGGCCCAGCCCAACGCCATTGCCGCGGTGGTGGGCGCCGTGCGCGAGCGCTGGCCCGCGCTGCGCCTGGGCCTGCACCTGCACGACACGCGCGGCACCGCCATGGCCAACGCGCTCATGGGCCTGCAGATGGGCATCGACACCTTCGACAGCGCCTGCGCCGGCCTGGGCGGCTGCCCCTTCGCGGGCCACACCGGCGCGGCCGGCAACATCTGCACCGAAGACCTGGCCTTCATGTGCGAAGAGATGGGCATCGAAACCGGCGTGGACCTCGATGCGCTCATCGACTGCGCGCAGATGGCCGAGGGCATCGTCGGCCACCCGCTGCCGGGCAAGCTCATGCGGGCCGGCACGCTGGCCAGGTTCCGGCACTGAGGCCCGCCGAGCGGCCCACGACGCGCACACAAAGAACATTCCACAGGAGACAACACCGTGCCCCCCTTCTTCCATCGACTTCGCGCGCCACTGGCTTTGTCAGCCACGCTGTGCGCGGCCCTGCTGGCCGTTGCCGCGGCGGCCGTTCCCGCGCACGCGCAGACCTACCCGAGCAAGCCCATCACCATCGTCGTGCCCTTCGGCGCGGGCAGCGGCACCGACCAGCAGGCGCGCAGCATGGCGCAGGCGCTGGGCGCGGAATACAAGGTGCCCGTCATCGTGGACAACCGGGCCGGCGCCAGCGGCTTCATTGCCGCGCAGTACGTGGCCAAGGCCGCGCCCGACGGCTACACGATGCTCATGACCACCAACACCACGCACGCGGCCAACGAGCACCTGTTCAAGAAGCTGCCCTACGACCCGGTGAAAGACTTCACCCCGGTCGCGCTGCTGTCCAAGGGCCACATGCTGCTGCTGGTGAATGCCGAATCGCCCATCAAGTCGGTGGCCGACCTGGTGGCCGCCGCGAAGAGGGCGCCGGGCAAGCTCAACTTCGGCAGCGGCAGTTCGTCGAGCCGCGTGGCCAGCGAGTTGCTCAAGCAGATGGCGGGCATCGACGTGGTCAACGTGCCCTACAAGAGCAACCCGCTGGCCATCACCGACCTGCTGGGCGCGCAGGTCGACTTCATGTTCGCCGACGCGCCCACCGCGCTGCCGCAGGTGAAGAGCGGCAAGCTGCGCGCGCTGGCCGTCAGCGGCAACAAGCGCCTGGCCGCCGTGCCCGCGCTGCCCACCGTGGAAGAGGCCGGCGTGAAGGGCTACGACATGTCCTACTGGACGGCCGTGTACCTGCCGCCCGGCGCGCCCGCGGCCATCACGCAGAAGCTGAACGACATGATGATCAAGGTGTCGGCCGCGCCCTCGGTCGTGGCCTACCAGGCCACCACCAGCGGCGAGGCCGTCACCAGCACGCCCGAGGGGCTGGCGCAGTTCCAGGCGGCCGAGTCGCAGAAGTGGGGACGGGTGATTCGCGCGGCGGGCATCGAGCCCGAATGACGACGCGGTGAGTGGGGGCGTGCGCGCGGGGCTCGCCGGGCGCGGGCGCTGCGGCTACAGTGGGGCCACATTCTTTCCCACGGCTCTTCCTTCCGGCTCGTCCACAGATTTCACCCGATGCGCTCCCTGGCCCTGTTCCTGTCGATCTTCACCGTCGCCCTGGGTGCGCACGCGGAAGTCGTGCGCTGCACCGACGCCAGCGGGGCCATCTCGTACACCAACGTCGCCTGCCCGCCGGGCAGCAAGCGCGCGGCGCAGGTGCAGATCCTGGAGTCGCCGCCGGTCGATGAAACGCGGCGCGCGTACACCCCGCCGGCCGGCGCGGCACCTGCGCAATCCACCCAGTCCACCCAGTCCATACCACCTGCGGCGACCCAGCAGGCCGCCAATCCGCCCTCGGGCCCGGCCATCATCCCGCGCTACCCCGCCGACACGCAGCAGCGGCCGGCGAGCGACCCGCCGGTCTACATCCTCGGCCCCGACGACCCGTACTACGACGGCGCCCGCCCCATTCGCCGCCCGCCGCACCAGGTGCGCGACCCCGGCCCGCCGCCCGGCCAGCGGCCCTGCAACCTGGCAGGCATCAAGCGCAACAACTGCTGAGCGCGCGATGAGCCTGAACGACAGCGTGGGCATCGGCGCACCGGTGGGCCTGCCGATCGACCTGCAGACCGGCCCCGTACCCTGGACCGTGCACTGCGACGGCAGCGCCATGCCCAACCCCGGGCGCATGGGCATCGGCGCCGTCATCACCGCGCCCGACGGCACGCGCCACACCCTGTCGCAGGCCACGCACACCACCGGCTGCAACAACGAGGCCGAGCTGCGGGCGCTCACCCTGGCGCTGCAAGACCTGCGCGAACGCGGCGTGAGCGCCGTGCGGGCGTACAGCGACAACAGCATCCTGGTAGAGCAGCTCGGCCCCGCGCGGGCCAAGCCCATCGCGCGGCTGGCCGGCCTGTTCGACGATGCGCGGGCCTTGCTCGGCAGCTTCGACGACGCGCGCGTGCAGTGGATTCCGCGGCACCGCAACGGCGAGGCCGACGCGCTCGCGCGGGCCGCGCTGGGCTTCGCGCCCAAGCCGCCCGCGCGCCCGGCGAAGAAGAAGCGGCGCTAGAGCTGCGGCGTTAGAAAGCGGCGTCAGAGAAGCGGCGCCGGGCCCACCGCAACCCGGGGCCAGGCCCGGAGTCAGCCCCAGGGCCGCGCGGAGCCCCTATCATCACGCGCCATGACAGAAGCCACTCCCCGCCCCCCACTCCCCGACCACCTCTCCAGCGATTCGCGCAGCCCGCACCACCTGGCTGCCGCTTTCGAGCACGACATCGGCATTCGCTTCAACGGCAAGGAACGCCTCGACGTTGAGGAATACTGCATCAGCGAAGGCTGGATCAAGGTGCCCGCCGGCAAGACCCTCGACCGCAAGGGCAAGCCCCTGCTGCTCAAGCTCAAGGGCACCGTCGAGGCCTTCTACAAGTAATCTTTCTTTTTGAGATCAGCGCCACTGCAGCAGCAGCGACCAAGGCTGCCGGCTCATGTGGCGATCGATGCAGCCGGCCGCGCCAGATGCACCAGAGGCGCTTGATGTGCCGGATGCACCAGGTGCACCAGGTGCGCCAGACGCCGGCGCGCACCCCTCCGGCAGGTAGCTCGGGTCCAGCAGCCGCGTGCCCGGCGCGAAGTCGAGCCGGCGCCGGGTGACCGACTGCAGCACGTTGCCGCCCACCGTGTCGAAGCCCGCGGCCTCCACGTTCACCACCACATCGCAATGCATGGGCAGCGCGTCGCCGCCGGTGTCGCGCGTGGCCAGCACCTCGCCGATCTTGTCGAAGGTGTTCAGCTCGGCGCCCGCGCCGCGCGCCTGGCACACCAGGTCGCCCACGCGCGGCGGCGTGCGCATCAGGTCGCAGGCGCGCATCGCGTAGCGCGTCGGCCGGCCGGCGGCCTCGTCGGTGCCGGCTTGCCACGCGGCGCCCGCGTAGTCCACATGCGCTTCGGAAAACACGAACTCGTCGTCCGCCAGCCCGGCCTGCCGCGCCAGCCAGCTGATGAAGGCGGCCGACCACGGCGTGTCGACGATGGACACGCGCGCCAGCGCCACCTGCACCGCGCGCAGCTCGTCGGACGCCAGCCCCTCGTCGGGCCCCACGCCCATGCCTTGCAGCCGCCCGGCCGTCGCCTCGTTCAGCGCCTGCAGCAGCAGGTGCCGGTTGGCCGGGCGCAGCCCGCCGTAGCGCACCTGCGTGGGCAGGCGCGGGTCGACCGCCTGCCAATAGGCGAGCACGCGCTGCCACGGGGCGAGGCTGGGAATGGTGTGGCGCGTGTCTTCGGCTTCGGAGTCGCCCGCCTCGGTCATGCGGCCTTCGGCGTCCATGGCCTGGCCGCCGAAGGCCTGGTGCTCCTGCGTGGCGTAGGTGGCCATCGCGAGGGCGCGGGCGGGGGAGGGGAGCTGGGTGGCGGTGTCGATGCAGGAAGACGAGGACGGTGACGAGGGGGACGCGAGGGCGGGAAAAGCCGCGGTGAGAACGAGGGTGCAGGCAAGGGTGGCGAAGCAGCGTCGCGCGCTGAAAGTCGTGTCGTAGGGCGGCATGGGCGCGAGCATAGCCGTGGGCCTACCGAGCCCACGCCGCACCGCGATCGGTCGACCGTGCGCGTTGCAGCGTGCGGTTGCCGCCACTAGGGTGCGTTGTCCCCGCCCCCAATCAACGCTGTTTTGAAGGCCTGCAAGAAGTCGTCGAAATCTCCGCGTTGCCGCCCTTGGGCAACGGACACCGCCGACACCGCCACCGGAATGCGCGGCGAGACGCTTCGGCATGACAGCGTCGGGTCGCGCGAAAAGCCGGCGGTGAAAGAGTCGATCACACACGGGCCGAAACCATCGAGCGTCAGCAGCAAGGCCGACTGGTAGGTCTGCGCCGAAAGGCGAATCTGCGAGAACACCGCGCTCTCGGACAGGTGCCCGAGCAGCACCTTGCCGACCGGGTCGTCCTTGTCGATGCCGATGAACTCGCGGCTGGCCATTTCGGCAATCGATATGTCGGTGGTCTCGACGTGCCCGGCCGTCCCGGCAGGCGCGGCCTCGACCCAGACCAGATGGCCGACCCCCAGCACTTCGGAATCCACCGAAGGCAAGTCAATTTCGCCGTAGGCGATACCCAGGTCGAATTCCTGCAACGCCACCGCCCTGGCGATTTCGTCGGAATGAAGGATCTTGATGGACACCGCGCTGTTTGGATGCCGCGTCTTGAAAAGGCTCAAGGCGGTGGACAGGCATTTGGTGGACAGCGACGGCACGATGGCGATTCGAAATTGCGACAGGTTGCTTGTCTTCAAAGACTGCGCCAAGCGCCTCAGTTCGTCTACCTGCTCGAATATTTCCTTCGAGCGGAGATACAGATGCCGCGCTTCCGGCGTCGGCTTCAGCCCTCCTTTTTCTCGCAGGAACAGCGCGTAGCCGAGTTGCTGCTCCGCGTGCTTGAGCGTTTGCGTGACCGCAGGTTGCGTGACGTTGAGGATGCGCGCCGCGGCGCTCACGCTGCCCGACAGCATGATGGCGTTGAAAACTTCGATGTGTTTGAGCCTCATAGCGAACCCATAAGAAAAGCTTATCGCGTTCCGTCATCTTCTAATTTGACGGTCAAACGGCGCGGCCGCAGACTTCATTGCGTCAAGAAACCTCCATTTCTTGAGCGATCCACGACGCAACGAATGAAATTTCAGCCGGACTCTCGAATTAAATCCTGAATTAAAAAATGGCCCACTCATTGGCGGCAGGCAACACCGCACCGAAAAAAGCTGACCCCCGCATGTTCGAGAATTTCGAGGTGCAGCAAGCCCGTATCGATTTGGCCGCCTGCTTTCGCATGGCATCGAATCTTGGCATGGAAGAGGGAATTTGCAACCATTTTTCAGCCGTGGTGCCCGGCATCGACGATTATTTTTTGGTCAACCCGTTCGGCCTGGCATTCGAAGAAATTCGCGCGTCCGACCTGATCATTTGCGATTTCGAAGGCAATGTCGTTCAAGGCGACAGGGCACCTGAAATTACCGCCTACTACATTCATGCCCGGGTTCACAAGAACCTGCCGCGTGCCCGGGTGGCATTTCACACCCACATGCCTTACGCCACAAGCCTTGCAATGGTCGAGGGCCAGCCGCTTCAATGGGCCGGCCAGACCTCGCTGAAATTCTACGGACGCACCGCCGTCGATGAGTTCAACGGCTTGGCGCTCGATGCGCAGGAGGGCGACCGAATTGCGGCTGCAATTGGCGATGCCGATGTCGTGTTCATGCGAAATCACGGCGTGATGGTCGTCGGCAAAACCATTGCGCAGGCCTGGAACGACCTGTATTACCTCGAACGGGCATGCGAAGTGCAGGTGCTGGCGGAGTCGACGGGCAGAAAACTCGTTCCCGTTCACCCGAAGGTGGCCGCGGCCACCTACGCCCAGATGCGTGCCGGGGGAGACGAGAGCGCCGTACAGCATCTGGAGAGCGTGAAGCGAAGGCTCCAGAAAACCGACCCGGATTTTTCTTCTTGAACTCCATACCCCAATAAAAAATGAAGCCCCTTATTGTTTGCATTGCCGCAGCCGCCTGTTCGCTCGTCTCCATTCAGTCGAACGCAGCCGAATTGACCGGACGATTGAAAGAGATCAAGGAAAGAAACTTCATCACAGTCGCGTACCGCGAATCTTCGATTCCGTTTTCTTACCTCGGCGGAAACGGCCAGCCCATCGGCTATGCGCAAGACATTTGCCAGAAAATTGTAGAAGACGTCAAGACCGCCATCGGCAGCCCCAATCTGTCTGTCAAAAGGCAGGCAGTCACATCGCAGAACAGAATTCCGCTGATTCAGAATGGAACCATAGACCTCGAATGCGGCACGACGGTCAATAACCCGGAACGCCAAGCGCTGGTGAGTTTCAGCAATACGTATTTTGTGGTCGGCACCAAATTCGTGTCGCGCAAGTCAGACAAGCTCAACGCAATCAAGGACCTGAAAGGAAAAACGGTCGTCGCGACCACCGGCTCAAACACGGTTCTGAAACTCCGAGCGCTAGACAAAAAAGATAATCTAAGCCTCAACCTCATTCAGGCCAAAGATTTCTCAGACAGCATGCTGACCTTCACATCAGGCCGAGCCGATGTGTTTTTCGAAGACGACATCAATCTCGTCGGGCAAATTTCGTTCTCACAAAACCCCGCCGATTTTTCTCTGAGTTCCGACGCATTGAGCCGCGACCCCTATGCAGTGATGTTGCCCCGTGGCGAGCCTGAATTCAAAGCCATTGCCGACAAAGCCATTGCCAAATTGTTTGCAAGCGGAGAAATAAAAGCGCTGTACGACAAGTGGTTCCAGTCGCCGATCCCCCCGCGTGGCGTGAACCTGCACTTCCCGATGAGCGAAGCGCTGGCAAAGGTGATAGCCAAGCCGACCGATTCACCAAACTCGTCGGACTATTGAGACGAGCTCAAGTGATGCAGTGCAGTCATCGATCGCGGTTGAGCAGCAGCGTGCTCAGGTGAACAGGGCGTCGGGTGCTTCCCGCAGCGAAATAAAGGAGGAGCCGAAGGCGGGGGACATTCGCGGAGGGAAGTACCCGTCGGCCTGTTCACGCGTCCCGAACCCAAGGACGACCTGGCAAACCCAGAGATCCAAAAGGCGGGCCATGAACCTCACAGCCCGCCAGACCAGCCGTTACCCGCCGGTCTCAGGCGCCGCCATGCGCGCCTTCTCGCTCAACTGAAACAGCTCCCCGGCCTCGCGCGCCATGTCGGCTGCAAGCCAGAGCAGGTTGTCCAGTTGGCGTGGCCCTTCCCCGGTGGACCAGTCGATGCCTTCTCCGTGGCACACCCACAGGAGCGCTTCGAGTTGCGAGAGGATGTTTTCGAGGAGATCCGCCGGTTCCTGGGCGTTCTCTTCGGGGGATACCGGCGTGCGAGGCCGGGCTATAGTCTTCTTAGCCATTGATGTGCGTTTTCTTAGAGTGGGTTGCACGTTTTTGGTTAGACGGCTGGGGTGTTCCTAGCACCTTGGCCGTCGCCTTTGATACCTCGCTTTCTGCATCGATGCTTTCGCACCGACAACCTGCCGCGAGGCAAGCAGCCCTTCAGGAATCGATGTGGTTGTGTGTGGCGCCTTTCCGGGTTTCCTCGGAGGGAAATTGAGTGACAAGGGCGTCCACTTTAGGCAAGAGCGGCCATCGGCGCCGCACCTTGCACATCACGCAACTTCCATTCGCGCCAACAAATGCAGCTTTGGCCGCACCGCGTGCGCGCCGAATGCAGAGGCCTTTGGTAGCCGTTGGTACTCCTCATGTCGGACAACGACCACGCGACACGGTGGCAATCGCCGAGTCTCAGCGCGTAACTTTTGCCACCGAATGACAACGGGAGGCGAGGCGTTGTCAGTTGTCGGCCCCATCCTAGGGCTACGGCGCGGCGCCTTCAGTCAACACATGGTCGATTTCGACGCAACGAGCCACGCTCCACCTCACCCGACCGCCCACGCCGCGCTCGACAGGATGGTGCGGGCCGACCAACTGCTTTCGGTGCGGCGCAGCGTTCGCGCGGTGGTGCCCTCGGGCATGGCGGTGGGCACTGCCGCGGCGGTGGTGGCGCTGTATTCGTCGCACGCGACGCGGTCACCGGGTACGTGGGCCCTGCCGCTCGCGTGGCTGCTGCTCGTGGTGCTTTCCAATGCGTTGCGCGCCTTCGTTTCGCGCCCGGTGCACGCTGCCGCCAAAGACGACGACGCCGGCACGCTCGACGAAAGCGCTATCGCGCGGCAACTGCGCCGGGTCACGCTGTCGTCGTTTTTCTCGGGCTGCGTGTGGGCGCTGCTGCCGGTGTTCTGCAGCAAGGCGGTGCCGGAGGAAACGCTGTTCTTCCTCACGGTGATGTGCGGCGTGTGCGCGGGCTCGGTCATCTACAGCGCGGCGTACGCGCAGGTGCCGGTGGCCTTCGTGTCGCCCGCGCTCGCGTCGGTCACGGGGTGGCTGCTGTGGGCGGGTGGCTTTCATCACAACGTGCTGGCGCTGATGGTGGCGGTGTACCTGGCGACATTGGTTCACGCATCGGTGCGTGGCGACCGCGCGTTCCGCGCCAGCAGCCGCCTGAAGAACGAGGCGCTGTTCATGGCCTCGGAGCTGCGGCGAACGCATGCGCAGTCGACCCGCGCCGCGCGCGAGCTGGACTTTCGGGCCAACCACGATTCGCTCACGGGCCTGCTCAACCGCGAAGGTTTCTTCGAAGCGGCTTCGCGCTTCTGCCGCGCGAGGGGCGCGCGGCGCGAGCCCGATGCTGCGGCCGCCGCCGCGCTGATGCTCGACCTCGACGGCTTCAAGGCGGTGAACGACGCCTTCGGCCACAAGACGGGCGACCAGGTGCTGCAGGACGTGGGCCAGTGGCTGCAGCAGCGGCTCGCCCCGCACGACGCGGTGGTGGGCCGCTGGGGCGGGGACGAGTTCGCGGTGTTCTACCAGCCCCACGGCACGCACGACGCACCCGAGCGGGTGGCGGGCGAGCTCATCGCTTCCATCGGGCAAGCGACCTCGCACTACGGCGGCCAGCTGGGCGTGAGCGTGGGCATCTGCACGGAGCACGACTGCTCGGTGGCCGAGATGCTGAGCTTTTCCGACGAGGCGCTGTACGAGGCCAAGCGCCGCGGCCGCAACCGCTGCCACCGCTTCGACGAAGCCTTGCACAGCCGCCTGCTGAGCCGGCGCGACATCGAGCGCGACCTGGCCGAGGCCATTGCCTCGCGCGCCATCTGCGTGTGGTACCAGCCCATCCTGGCCGAGGGCGGGCGGCGGCTGCACAGCCTGGAGGCGCTGCTGCGATGGCAGCACCCCCGGCATGGCTGGGTGGCGCCGGCCGACGTCATCTACGCGGCCGCGAACACGGGGCTGGCCGAGCGGCTGCTGCGGCACATCCTCGATGAAATCTGTCTGGGCCTTCGCCAGCTGACTTCGGCCGGCGTGCGCTTCGCCGACGTGCCAGTGGCCATGAACGTGTCGCCGCGCGAGATGTCGCAACTGCCGGTGGACGCCATCGTGCTCGAGGCGCTCGCCAGGCATGGCTTGCCGCCGCACCGGCTGCAGATCGAAATCACCGAAGAGGTGGCGCTGGACACGTCGGCCGCGAAGACGCGGCTGCGCGCGCTGGCCGAGGCGGGCATCGCCATCGTCATCGACGACTTCGGCGTGGGCTATTCGTCGCTCGCGTCGCTGCGCGGCGAGCATGTGCGGCAGGTGAAGATCGATCGCAGCTTCGTGCTCAACCTGGCGTCGTCGCCGGGCAGCCGGCTGATGGTGGAGGCGGTGATACGGCTGGGCCAGTCGCTCTTCATCGAGGTGGTGGCCGAGGGCGTGGAAAACCGCGAAGAGCTGGAGGCGCTGAACGCGCTGGGCTCGCCGCTGCTGCAGGGCTACTACTTCATGCGCCCGGCGCCGCTGGACAAGGTGATGGCGTGGGCGGTGCAGCGCGAAGACGCTTCCGCGGCGCAGGCCTGAGGGGGAGCCTCGGACTGCCCGCCGGCAACGTCAGGCCAGCACCACCTGCTCGCACGCCCTGCGCAGCGCCGCCATGCCCGGCAGGTCGCGCGCCTTCGCGTCGGTGACCACCACGCCGATGTCCGCCGCGCGCGCATAGGTCACGCGGCTGGCCTGGCCGATCTTGGCGTGGTCGGCCAGCAGGATGAGCTGCTGCGCCTGCTCGGCCATGGCGCGCGCAATGGTGGCCTCGTGGTGCTCGAAGCTCATGGCGCCGTGCTTGGCGTGCAGCCCCACGGGCGAGAGCAGCGCCACGTCGGCGCGGTAGCGGCGAATGGCCTCCACGGTGGTGTCGCCGCAGGTGGCCTGGCCTTGCACATCGATCTCGCCGCCCAGCAGGATGGTCTTGTTCCCGGTGAGCCGGCCTTCGCCCGCGCCCGCGAGCTTGAGCGCGATGTTCAGTGAATTGGTGATGACGGTCATGCCGCTGAGCGTGGCCAGCTCTTCGGCGCAGATCGACATGGTGCTGCCCGCGTCCATGAACACGGTCTGCCCCGGGCGCAGCAGCGCGACGGCGGCCTTGGCAATGGCGCGCTTCTCGCGCTGGCGGGCCACCAGCCGCACGGCCAGCGGCGGCTCGGGCTCGGCGCTGGTGGCAATGGCGCCGCCGTGCACGCGGCGCAGCTCGCCCAGGCCCTCGAGCTCGAGCAGGTCGCGCCGCACGGTCTCGCGCGACACCTCGAGGTCTTGCACGATGCGCTCGACGCTCAGGCGCGAGAAGGTGGCGAGCAGGCTGCGGATGCGCAGGAATCGTTCTTCTTGGAGCATGAAATACCGGCGTTTGACAAAGAAAGAAAGGCGGCGTCTGTGCGACGGCCGCCCCGGTTTGCAGATGCAAGCAGGCACGCGAGCGGTGCCATTGTGCCGGTGGGCGCGGCGGCTCGGTCGCCTGTAGCCGCCCGCCCCCACCGGTTTTGTGCTCAGAGGTCCGCGCGCCCCATGGCCGGATCGCTCACCGAGTGCTTTCCGTTCTCCACGCGGCCGGCAAAGCGGCGGTAGAAGGTCGGGTCGGCGTCGCAGGTGACGGCAAAGTCGTACCAGTGGCCGCTGCCTTCCAGCGTCCACAGCTGCTCGGCCTTGGCGCCGCCGGCCACGGTGGCACCCCACGGGCCGTCGTTGCGGTAGGCCTTGGCGCGCACGGTGAAGTTGCAGGTGCTGGCGCCGGTGCCGCCGTTGAGCATCTCCAGGTACACGTTGCCGTTGGCCACGTCGTAGCACACGCGCACTTCGGCGTTGGCCGCGCCGCCGGCACGCAGGGTGTCGAGGTTGCCCTTGAAGTGGCGGTGGAAGCCGTTGGGGCCGAGCACCCACAGGTCGTACGAGTTGCCGGCGGCGTCGGCCGTGCCGCTCCACACGTCGTCGAGCATCTTGCCGGGCTCCACCATGTAGCGGCGTGGCAGCTGGTCGAGGTGCAGCTTGTCGTACACGTGGAACACGGCGCCGACCTTGCCGGTGTTGGAGAAGATGAGGCGCATGGCGCCGTTGGCGGCGTCGGCGCGTCCGCTCACATGCAGCTCGTAGGGCAGGGCGCGCGAGGGGCGCGTGCCGGTGGCCTGCTTGGGCAGCGTGGCGTTGGTGGGCGGCACGATGGCGGGGAGCGCCTGCTGGGCGACACGCAGGTTCGTCGCCTCGTCCTTGGTGCGGGTGCCCGCGAGCGTGGGCAGCACTTCGTTGTTGGGGGTGGCGAAGTTGAAGGCGCTCGTCAGGTCACCGGCCACCGCACGGCGGAACGGCGAGATGTTCAGCTCCTTCACGCCGAAGCGTGCTTCCAGGAAGCGCAGCACCGAGGTGTGGTCGAACACCTGCGAGTTGACCCAGCCGCCACGGCTCCACGGCGAGATGACGTACATCGGCACGCGCGGGCCGGGGCCGTACACGCGGCCGTCCGCAGGCGGCGTGGTGCTGCCCACCAGCGGGTAGTTGTGGCGCTCGAAGGCCACGTCGGCGTCCGACAGCGTGGTCTTGCCTGCCGCGGCGCTCTTCGGGTCGGTGGGGTTGATGAGCGAGGGTGCCGACGGCGAAGGCATGTGATCGAAGAAGCCGTCGTTCTCGTCGAAGTTGACGATGAGCACGGTCTTGCTCCACACCTCGGGCGAGGCGGTCAGCGCGTTGAGCACTTCCTGGATGTACCAGCCGCCCTGCACGGGGCTCGACGGCCCGGGGTGCTCGGAAAACGCGGCGGGCGCGACGATCCACGACACATCGCGCAGCTTGCCGTTGAGCACGTCCTGCTTGAAGGTGCCCAGGAAGCCGCCGTCGGGCATGGTGTTGGCCACGCCCTTGTACAGCGGGTTGCCCGCGTCGTCGGTGGCGGGGTCGTAGGCCGGCACGCTCACGCCGGCGGGCGGGCTGGCATCGCCGTCGTAGCGCCCATCGTTCTTGCCCGAGAGCTTGTTCGCCACGCGGAACTGCTTGAAGCCGTGCAGCGGGTTGTCGGTGTAGTTGTCGGGCAGGTTCTGGTAGACGATCCAGCTGACCTTGGCGTCTTCCAGGCGTTCGGGGTAGGTCTTCCAGTTGCAGCCGTACTGGGTGGAGTCGACGTTGGGGTTGTCGGTCGGGTCCCACGGTTCGCGCAGGTTCTCCCAGGTGTTGTCGATGGATGCGACGCCGGCGAGGCCCGTGGCCGTCTGGCCCGAGGGGCCGTTGGTGCCGCTCCAGTGGAACAGGCGGTTGGAGTTGGTGCCGGTGTGCATGCCACAGTGGTAGCTGTCGCACAGCGTGAAGGCGTTGGCCAGCGCGTACTGGAAGGGCAGCTCGGCCTCCTGGAAGTAGCCCATGGCCGCGTTGGTCTTGTAGCGCGGCCATTGGTACATGCGCCCGCCGTCCCAGGCGTTTTGCGCGTCGCCCCAGCTGTGCGGCGTGCCGCTCGCGCGCTGGGCGTTGCCCTTGCTCTGGTCGAGGTGGTAGGGCAGCACGGGCTTGCCGTTGGCATCGCTTTGCTGCCACACGTTGAGGCCGCCAGGCAGCGGAATGGTGAAGCGGTCGCCGAAGCCGCGCACGCCCATCATCGCGCCGAAGTAGTGGTCGAACGAGCGGTTCTCCTGCATCAGGATCACGACGTGCTTGACGTCCATGATGGTGCCGGTCTCGTTGTTGGCCGGCAGGGCCAGCGCGCGGCGGATGCTGGGCGGAAACGCCGAGAGCGCGAGGGCGGCGGCGCCGGTGGTGGCGGTGCCGGTGAGGAACTTGCGGCGCGAATTCATTGGCTTGGTCTTGTCGTTCATGTCATTGATTCCGTGGGGCTTCAGGGCGCGCAGCTCTTCACGGGCGCGGTGCCGGTGTCGGGCTGTTGCGGGGTGGTGGGTGTCGTCGGCGTGGTGGGCAGGCCACCGACGACGCCACCACCGCCACCGCTGCCGCCGCCGCAGGCGGAAAGCGCGCTGGCCACGATCAGCGCGGCCAGCAGGCGCGCGCTCAGGGATGCAGATTTCATGGGTCTATCCTTTGTTGTGCAGTGTTTGTGGAGCAGGGGGCAAGACACGGGAAGCGTTCAGGGGACGAGCAGCGTCGACAGCGGGCGGGCCGCCTTGTAGATGCTGGAAATCTCGTCCTTGGTGAGCGCGCGGTTCCAGATGGCGAACTCGTTGAAGTCCATGGCGCCGCGCGGCGAGGAGGCCTGGCGCTTGTAGTAGAGGCCGGTGCCGTCTTCGTTCAGGCCGATGCCGTTCTTCAGGCCGCCGAGCTTGGCGATGAGCTCGGGCGTGAGCGCCTTGCTCCCGGTCTGCACGCCGCGCACCGGGTCGACGGCGTAGCCGTTCATGGTGAGCGCCGCCTTGTCGATCACCATGGCCACGTAGGCCCACTGGCCGGCGCTCACGTAGTGCGCGCCTGCGATTTCGCCGCGGACACTTCCGGTGCCGGTGTTGAAGCGCAGCTCGCAGCTGCCGAACAGGCCGATGGCAATGCCTTCGTTGACGCCGGTGTCGTAGTTCTTGTTGGCGATGACGGAGCCGCCGTTGCTCACGCCCTGGCTGCACGAAGCGTCGGTGCGCATCCAGAAGCCGATGGTGAAGGCGGTGGTGCCCGCGTCGGTGGTCACGTCGGTGGCCTGCTTCAGGCGGTAGCCGGCCATGCCGCTCGCGTTGATCACCTTGCTGTTCACTCGCAGTGCCTTGGCGCGATCGCGCATCCGCATGCCGTCGTCGGTCACCAGCGAGCCGCCATCCGCATCGGCGGCCCAGGGCGCGAGGGTGGAGGCGCCGGTCTTGCTGTCCACGCCCGGCAGTGCGTCGAGCGGGTAGTAGCTCACCAGGCCGTTGACCAGCGTGGGGGCCAGCGGCACCGGCTTCACGTAGGCGATCTGCATGTCCAGCGCGACGATGGTGTCGCCGGCCGTCAGCGTGTAGCGATAGCTGTAGCTGCCGTCGGTGGCGGCGTCGATGTAGTCGACATACGAGGTGCTGCCCGCCGCCAGCGTGGCCACCAGCTTGCCGTCGCGCAGCACCTGCACGGGCACGCTGGCATTGCCGGCGAGCTTCCAGGCGAGTTCGACGTTGTCCCTGTCGGCGCCGGCCTTCGCGGTGAATTCGCGGATGCTCGTGGCGCCTTGCAGGGCGACGCCGCTCCAGGTGTAGTCGGCCGCCGCAGGCGTCACGCCCAGGTGGCGCAGCACGGTCGGCGCGATGTCGGTGGCGGCGGCGAGCTGCAGCAGCGTGGTGTCGGTGGGGGCGGCAGCGCCCGTGCCGGGCAGGCTGGCGAGCGTCTTGTTGCTCGCGATGAACACCGTCTTGTTGTCGATCGACTGCAGCCCGGTGGCGGTGCCGAAGCCGTCGAGGCCATGGCCCGTGGTGAGGATCACCAGCCAGTCTTCCTTGGCGTCGTTGGCGGTGCGCTGCGCGACGTGCGCGAGCAACTGGCCGATGGCGGTGGCGGTGTCGGCCACCGCGCGGCGGTAGGCGTCGCTGGCAAGGCCGGCGCCTGCTGCTGCGGCCGGCGCGCCGTATTGCGCCACGAGCAGGTCGTCGCCCGCGTCGATGCGCTGCGCGGCGTGCTCGGTCACGCAGCTGTCGGCACCGGCGCAATCGAAGGCGGTGTCCACGCTGCCCGGCTCGTTGGCCAGCAGCGGGGCGTACACCGGGTTGGCGGTGATGACGCCGGTCGTGTAGCCCGCCGCCGTCTTCTGCTTGGCCATGGCGAAGATGGACGGTGCGAGCTTGACGTCGATGCGCTGGCCGGCAGCGTCCGAGCGCACGCCGTGTCGCTGCGCCCAGGTGCCGGTCACCAGCGTGGCCCAGCCGGGGCCGTCGGCGAGGCGCTGCTCGGTGAGCGTGCCGTTGGCGCCGCCAGTCCAGGCGGGAGCGAGCTGCAGCGACTGCAGCGCCGCTGCCTTCTTCTGCGCGATGGCATCGCGAAGCGCGGCATGGGTGAGGCCGTCGACTTCGACGATCAATGCCTTCGGGCCGCTCTTGCCCTGGTTGACGGTGGGTGCGGGCGGGTTGCCGCCGTTGTCGCCTCCGCCCGAGGTGGGCGGGGTGATGGGCAGCAGGCCGATGCCGTTGCCGCCACCGCCGCCACCACCACACGCTGCAAGCAGCAGCGCCATGCACAAGCTTCCCCCCGCCAGGCCGCTGCGCGCGGTCATTCCTCTGATCATGTTTTTTTCCTGAAGAAACCAAGGGCGCCCCGCGCGGCGGCGCCGTGCGGAACGTGGCATCGGCATGTGTTTGTGCAAGGAAATGTATTTGCAACAAAACACACAAATGCTCCGAATGCCGCAGATGTTGCGTTCTTCAGGTGACAGCGGTTTGACAAGAACGGCGATTGCCGGCTTCTGCGAAAAGAGGGGTTGCCGCGTTCGGTGCCCAGGCGCCGTTACAGCGGATACAGCCGGGACGCCGAGCACGTGCGGGTTGCTGGATGAGCGCGGTGCGCGCTTCTACGATGCCTTTCATCGCATCCCTGAACATCCACTTGCAGAAAGAAAGAACGAAGCCATGACCAACTCCATCGTCCAGCGCCGCACCCTGTTGCTTGCCGCATCCGCGTTGCCGCTTGCCAGCGCGTGCACCGCGTGGTCGCGCAGCGGCGCGCAGTCTTCCGCCGAAGCGCAACTCGCCGAGCTCGAACGTTCCTGCGGCGGCCGGCTCGGCGTGGTGGGTTTCCACACTCAACGGGGCGTGCGCGTTCAGCACCGCGCGCACGAGCGCTTTCCGCTGTGCAGCACCTTCAAGCTGATGCTGGCCGCGAGCGTGCTCGAGCGCAGCGCGCAAGACGCCAGCCTGCTGCAGCGCCCCATGCGCTACGGCAAGGCCGACTTGATCGCGAATTCACCCATCACCGAGAAGCACGTGGCCACCGGCATGAGCGTGGCCGAGCTGTGCGCGGCCACCATCCAGTACAGCGACAACGCCGCCGCGAACGTGCTGTTGAAGCTGGTGGGCGGCCCGGCCGAGGTGACGGCGTTCGCGCGCCGCATCGGCGACCAGGCCTTTCGCCTCGACCGGACCGAGCCCGAGCTGAACACGAGCATTCCCGGTGACCTGCGCGACACCACCACGCCCGCGGCCATGTCCGACAGCGTGCAGCGGCTGGTGCTCGGCGACGCGCTGGGCGCGGGCCAGCGCGAGCAGCTCAAGACCTGGCTGCTGGGCAACACCACCAGCGCAGACCGCTTCGTGGCCGGCGTGCCCGCGGGCTGGAAGGTGGCCGACAAGACCGGCGCGGGCTCCTACGGCAGCAACAACGACGTGGGCGTGCTGTGGCCGCAGGCGGGGGAGCCGCTGGTGCTGTCGGTGTACCTGACGTTCGCGCAGAAAGATGCGAAGACGCGCAACGACGTGGTGGCCGCGGCCACGCGCATCGCGGTGGGGGCGTTGGCGGGGTAGGGTGAACGGGTGGTGAAGATGCGCGCTGGCCGTCGGCGAATGCTCACGCTGCGCCGTTCTCCTTGCCGCTCCCCGCTGTTTCGGCCGAACCGAAGGACGGCAGCGCAGGCAACCCGAAGCAGGCGAGGCCCAGCGGTGCCAGCCGGTCCGGGTAGTCCCAGAACGCGTTGTCCAGGGCTTCGAGCTCGTCGTTCTCCTGCGCCGTGAGCAGCCCGTAGATGTCCGACATCGACTTCAGGTCGGGATCGTTCTCGAAGCGTTGCACGATGTCTCTCTGGCGCTGAACGATGGCATGCGCCTGGTGCGCGCCCATCTTGCGCAACGCAGCGAGCGCGATCCGGCAGTTGGCGTCGCCCCAGTTGCCCAGGAACTGCAGGAACCCGCCGTTGTTCATGTCGGCCTCGAGCCGCCACAGCGCGCACAGGTCTTGATCTGCAGCGCTGAGGGCTTCCAGCTTCCAGTCGGCGGCCTTGAGCTTGTGCATGGCCGCGTCGTACGACGCTTCCCAGGCGACGTCGAGCGTGTTGACGAGCCCCACCGCATCCGCAGGCCACAGCGTGGGCCAGCACAGGCCGAAGCCGCTGTCGACAAACACCCACTGCGTGCGCTGTTCAGGTGTCGCCTTCTCCAGCCTGATGTGGCGGCGATAGGGTTCGACGTGGCGGGTGCCGTTGGCAAGAGTCAATGTCATCGCGTCGTCGTGCAGCGAGACGCGCTCGACGCGCAGGGCCGCGAAGGCTTCGTGGTGTTCGCTCATCTTCAGAAAAGGCTTTCAGGTTTTTTCAGTGGCAAGGCGCGGGTCGGTGCGGCGCTCGCGCTGCTGCGCATGCCGGTACGCCGTCGGCGAGCGCCCCGTCACGCGCTTGAACGCGTTGCTGAACGCGCTCTCCGACGCGTACCCCAGCGTCTGCGCCACGACGGCCACGTGCGTGGCCTCTTCGGCCAGCGCACGCTCGGCCAGGCGCATGCGCCACTCGGTCAGGTACGTCAGCGGGGCCACGCCGGCAACGGCCTTGAAGTGGAACGCGAAGGTGGTGCGCGACATGGCGCACGCCTTGGCCAAATCTTCGAGGTGCCAGGTGCGCGCCGGGTCGTCGTGCATCAGGCGAAGCGCAGGGGCGATGCGCGGGTCGCTCAGCGCCTGCAACCATCCCGCGGCAAGCGGCCCCGCGTTCTTCAGGTGCGCGCGCAGGATCTGCACGAACAGCAGTTGCGCCAGCTGCGCCGACGCCACCTGCGCCCCGGGTTCCGCGGCGGCCCGTTCCTGCACCAGCTGGTCGAGCAGCCAGCGGAACACCGAGGCCTGCGGTGCCGAGGCCTGGATGTGGATCCACGGCGGCAGCGCGTTCAGCAGCAGCGGTCCGCTGACGGGGTCGAGCAGCACGTGGCCGCCGATGTGCGCGAACTCGCTGCCGTCGCCCAGCTGCGTGGACGCGCGGCCGGCGCCCGAGAAGAGCGCCATCGCATCGACGGGCGCCACGTCGGGCCCGCTGGCCAGCACCGACCACCGGGGCGCCGACAGCAGGCCCACGTCGCCGGTTTCGAAGCGCACCGCCTCCGCTTGCCCTTCGAGCCGAACCCAGCAATGGCCGCGCACGACGGCGAAGAATTTGATCTTGTCGGGCGCCGGAAAGCGGATGGCCCACTCGCCGCCGGCGGTGAAACCGCCCGTGACCAGGCTCTGCGCCCGGGTCAGCCGGAGGATGTCGGAGAAAGGGTCTGCGCTCATGCCCGGACTATCGCGCAGGCAAAGCGGACTTTCAAGCATTCACAGTACGGCGACCCGCCCCTATCGTTCCCCGGGTCGATACATGTTTACGAGGAACACACATGAGTCAAGAGTTGGTGCTGGTCACCGGAGGCACCGGGTTCATTGCGCAGCATTGCATCCTGGCGCTGTTGCGCGAGGGCTTCAGGGTTCGCACGACGGTGCGCTCGCTGGCAAGGGAAGCGGAGGTTCGCGAGAACCTGAAGACAGGCGGCGCGCAGCCCGGCGCCTTGTTGTCGTTCGCGGTCGCGGACCTGGGCGCGGACGCAGGCTGGGCCGAGGCCGCCACCGGCTGCGCCTATGTGATCCACGGCGCATCGCCGACGCCTTCGGGCACCTACGCGACGGACGACGACTGGATCAACCCCGCGGTCGAAGGCAACCTGCGCGTGCTGCGCGCGGCCCGCGATGCGGGGGCCAGGCGGGTGGTGCTCACGTCCGCCTTCGGTGCCGTGGGCGTCGGCCACAAACCGATGAACAGGCCCTTCGACGAGAACGACTGGAGCGACCTGACGGGCGATGTCGCGCCGTACCAGAAGTCGAAGACGCTGTCGGAGCGCGCCGCGTGGGACTTCATCGCGAAGGAAGGCCGGGGGCTCGAACTGGCCGCGGTGAACCCGACGGCGGTGCTCGGCCCCGCGCTGGGCGCGGACTACTCGCACTCCATCCGCATCATCAAGACCATGATGGACGGCCAGCCGGGGCTGCCGCGCATCAACTCGGGCTTTGTCGACGTGCGCGACGTGGCGGACCTGCACCTGCGCGCGATGCGCGATCCGGCCGCCGCCGGCGAGCGCTTCCTGGCGATCGCGGGGCAGAGCATGTGGTTCACCGAAGTTGCCGAGGTGCTTCACGCGCGCATGGGCGCTGCCGCCAGCAAGGTCGCGACGCGCAGCCTGCCGAACTGGCTGGTTCGCCTGGGCGCGAAGAAAGACCGGCGCATGAAGGACATCGTGCCGATGCTCGGCGTGAACATGAACGCCACCAGCGCGAAGGCCCGGCGCCTGCTCGGCTGGGACCCGCGCCCGGCCGAGGAGGCCATCGTCGCGACGGCGGAGAGCTTGGTGAAGCTGAAGCTGCTGGAGAGCTGAAACCGCGGAAAGGTCGGCGCGTGGCTTCAGCCTTGCTTGCGCATCGCGAAGCACGCGCCCGCCACCAGGATGAACGCGCCGATGATCACTTTCTGCCAGGTGCTCGGCACGCCCGCCAGGATGAGCACGTTGTTGATCAGCGTGACCAGCACCACGCCCAGCAGCGTGCCACCCACGGTGCCGCTGCCGCCGGTGATGCGCGCGCCGCCGAGGATCACCGCGGCGATCACGTCGAGCTCGTTGCCCACCAGGTCGAAGGGGTTGGCCAGCCGCGTGCTCGACACATGCACGATGCCCGCCAGCCCCGACAGGAAACCCGCGTACGCGAACACGAAGACGTGCACCGTGCGCAGGTTGTAGCCCAGCCGTTCCGCAATGGCCAGGCTGCCGCCGATGGCGTACACGGCCCGCCCGATGAGGGTGCGGTTCAGCAGCCACCAGGTGAGCACGGCTGCGCCGGCCAGCACCAGCACGGTGGCGGGCAGCACCACGTGCAGGCCTTGCGGCGTGTCGAAGCGCCACAGCGCGAGCTTGCCGAAGGCGTCCATGGGCGCGGGCACGTTCATGAAGAACACGGTGCCCACGAAGGTCAGCAGGATGCCGCGGTACAGGTACTGCGTGCCGATGGTCACGATGAGCGAGGGCGCCTTCAGCCAGTGCACCAGCAGCCCGTTGAACACGCCCAGCACCGCGCCGCTGGCCGCGCCCGCCACCAGCAGCACGGCGATGTGCGTGTCCGGAAAGTAGTTCAGCACGAGCTTGGTGATGCTGTACATGGTGAGCGCGGCAATGGCCGCGAACGACACGTCGATGCCGCCCGCGGCCAGCACGATGAGCACGCCCAGCGCGAACAGGCCCAGCACCGTGCACGCACGCACGATGTCGAACAGCACCGGCAGCTGGAAGAAGCTCGGGTTGATGGCACCCACCCCCAGGCACACCAGCACGATGAGCGCCAGCGTGAACACCGAGGGCCGCTGCGCGAGCCAGCCGCGCCACGAAGACGGCGCGTTGGCAACGAGGGGGGGCGGCGCCACGGAAGAAGGCGCGGGCGTGGAATGCGCTTGCATGGTGGAGGCCGTCATGAGAATGCAGGGGAGGGGGTGTCGGAAACCAGCGCGTGGTAGAGCTCGCTCTCGGCCAGGCCCTGCGCGTCGAAGTCGTTGGCGATGCGGCCCTTGCGCATCAGCACGATGCGGTCGCAGTTCTGCAGCAGCTCCTGCAGGTCGTCGCTCACCAGGATCACGCCCAGCCCTTGCTCGGCCAGCCGCTGCACGATGCGGTAGATGGTGTCCTTGGAGCCCACGTCCACGCCCACGGTGGGGCCGTGCAGTATCAGCACGCGCGGGTCGATGGCCAGCCAGCGCCCGATGAGCACGCGCTGCTGGTTGCCGCCCGACAGCGACTGCACCGGGCGGTCCACGTCGGGCGTGGCGATCTGCAGCTCGCGCACGGTGCGCTCGGCCAGCGCCTGGCACTGCTTGCCGTCGAGCGCGCCGAAGCGACCGCGCAGCCGGTTGAGCACGGCCGTCACGATGTTGTCGCGAATCGGCTTGTCGAGGAACAGGCCTTCGCTCAGCCGGTCTTCGGGCACGTAGCCGATGCCCTGGCGAATGCCGTCCGATGGCGTCTTCAGCACGATGTGCTGACCGTCGAGTTCAACGCGCCCGCGGTCCGCGCCCTGCACGCCGGCCAGCGCCAGCGCGAGCTCGTTGCGGCCCGAGTCGAGCAGCCCGGTGATGCCCAGGATCTCGCCCTTGTGCAACGTGAAGCTCACGTCGCTGAACAACGCACCACGCCCCAGCGCCTCGACCTGCAACAGCGCATCGCCGCCGTGCGTCTGGTGGCGGTAGCGCGCGCCGTCGAGCTGCTTGCCGGTCATCCAGTGCGCGAGCTGTGCCTTGGTGAAGTCGCGTATCGGGCCCTGGGCCACCTTGGTGCCGTCGCGGAACACGATGGCCTGGCCGCCCATGGCAATGCACTCGTCGAGCTTGTGGCTCACGAACAGCACGGCCACGCCCTGCGCGCGCAGTGCCTCCACCACGTGCACGAGGTTGTCGACCTCTTTCTGCGTGAGCGAGGTGGTGGGCTCGTCCATGATGACCATGCGCGCGCGCGTGGCCACGGCGCGCGCAATGGCCACCAGCTGCCGTGTGGCGATGGGCAGCTCGTCCACGCGCTGCGCCAGAAAGGCCGCGTCGGTCGGGAGCTTCACCGTCTGCAATGCGCGCACGGCCGTGGCGGCCACCGCCTTGCGGTCGAAACGCCGCGCGAGCTTGCCGCCGGTGGCGACCAGCTGCTCGCTGAGCGCGACGTTCTCGGCCACGCTCATGTTCGGCAGCAGGGACAGGTCCTGGTAGACCGTCTCGATGCCGAGCGTGAGCGCCTCCAGCGGTGACAGCGATTCGTGCGGGCGCCCGTCGATCACGATGCGCCCCTGGCTCGGGGGCTGCGCGCCCGAGATGATCTTGATGAGCGTGCTCTTGCCGCAGCCGTTTTCGCCGAGCAGGTGGTAGATCTCGCCGGCCTCGATGGTCAGGTCGATGCCGCGCAGCGCGTGCACGCCCGCGAAGCGCTTGTGCACGTCCTGCACTTCGAGGAACACGCGGCGGGCACCTTCTGGTACGGGTGCTGGTGCTGGTGCTGGTGCGGGTGCGGTAGATGTCATGCGCTCGGGCTTCCCGGAAATTCAGAAGGCGTATTTCTTGTAGTTCTGCTTGTCGACCTCGACCCACGCCTGGCCGGTAACGACGATGCCCACGCCCGGGCCCTTCTTGACGGACACCTTGTTGTAGCCCTGCACGCCCATGTCGGTGCCTTCGGTGATGGTCTTGCCGTCGAGCAGCATCTTGGCCGCGCGGTTCATGACGATGCCCGCGTCCTTCGGGTCCCAGAAGGCGATGCCGCCGACCGCGCCCGACTCCAGGAACTTGGCCGCCTCGCTCGGCAGTCCGGTGCCGTAGACGCAGATCTTGCCCTGCAGGCCGGCTTCTTCCACCGCGCGGCCGATGCCCAGCACGTCGAGCGACGACGAGCCCTGGAAGCCCTTCAGGTCGGGGTGCTTGCGCAGCATTTCCTTGGCCTTGCCGTAGGCCTTCTCGGCGTCGTTGAGCGACTCGTTCTTGGCGTCGACCAGCTGCATCTTGGGGTACTTCTTGGCGTTGTTGGCGCCGCCGTCGGCCCACTGCACCTGCGACTGGCTGCCCAGCGAGCCCACCAGCGAGGTCCACTTGCCCTGCTGGCCCATGCACGCGGCCAGGCGCTCGTTGATGCGCGCGCCGTAGGCGGTGTTGTCGAAGGCCTCGATGTCGACCATGGTGTTCTTCTGGTTGTCGGCCTCGTGCGTCACCACCTTGATGCCGCGCTCCATGGCGCGCTTGAGCACGGGCTCCAGCGTGGGCGGGTCCATCGACACCACGGCGATGGCGTCGACCTTCTTGGCCACCAGGTCTTCGACCAGGCGCTGCTGCTGCGCGGCGTCCGACTGGGCGGGGCCGATCTGGCGCGTGGCCACGCCGGGGGTGGTGGCGCCGAACTCCTTCACGCCCACTTCCATGCGGTTGAACCAGCTGATGCCGGTGATCTTCACCACGGTGACGATGTCCTGCGGCTTGCCTTGCGCGTGCAGCGCCGAGGCGAAGGCCACGGTGCCCAGGGCCAGTACGGTGCAGGCGATTTTTGTTTTCTTCAGCATGTTTGTCTCCTAGCCCTCGGTGGTTCTTTGTTGCGCCGCGCCAGGAGGGGGCTGGTGCGGCGGTGCGCTGGTGCGCGAAGCGGTAAGAAAGGCGCGCAGGTCGCCCAGGCCGAAGCGCGCCGATGCCAGGAAGAACAGCAGCAGCAGGCCCCAGGCGCAGTCGCGGAAGAAGTTGGAAATGCCCAGCAGGTTGAAGGTGCTCGACAGCAGCTGCAGCGCCACGGCCGAGAAGAACAGGCACACCATGCGCCCGTAGCCGCCCTGCGGCCGCACGCCGGCCATCACGGTGATGAGGATGGCGATCAGCAGGTAGGAGTTGCCGTAGTCCGACTTCACGCTGGCCGTGCGGCTCGCGATGATCACGCCCGCCACGGCTGCCAGCACACCGCACAGCGCGTAGGTGGCAATCAGCATGCGGCTTTGCGAAATGCCCGCGTAGCGCGCCGCCTTGGCGTTGGTGCCCAGCAGGAACAGGCGGATGCCGAAGGGGCTCTGCTTCAGCAGCCAGCCGGTGCCCAGCAGCATCGCCACGAAGATCAGGAACGGAATGGGCACGCCCAGCACCATCTCGTTGCCGATGGCCGACAGCGGCTCCGCGGCGCCCACGCGCAGGCTGGAGCCGCCGGTGAGCACCACGGCCAGGCCGGTGTAGAGCAACTGCGTGCCCAGCGTGCACAGGATGGGCGTGAGCCCCGCGCGCGCGATGAGCAGGCCATTCAGCAGCCCGCCCACCAGCCCGACCCCCAGCGCAACCACGGCGAACCAGCCGGTGTAGAGCCAGGGCGAGGCATCGGGCGAGGCGAGCATCGGCGCCAGCGTGGCCGCCACCACGCCCGCCAGGTTGGCCAGCGCCACACCCGACAGGTCGATGCCGCCGTTGCCCGAGATCATCGACAGCGCCACGCCCATGGCCAGCAGGCCGAGCTCGGGCAGCTGCCCGCCCATGGACTGGAAGTTGTAGACGTCGAGAAAGTCGCCCTTCGACAGCACCGTCGCCGCCACGAGGATCACCACGTTGATGGCGACCAGGAAGTTGAGTTCGCGGTCTGAAAACCTGGAGGTCATGGCGATGTCTTTCAGCTCGCGCGGTTCATGAGCGCATCGACTTCCGCGCGCGTGGGCATCGAGGGTGCGGTGCCCGCGCGCGTGACCGAGATGGCCGCCACCGCCGAGCCGAAGCGCGCGGCTTCCAGCGGCGTTGCGCCTTCGGCCAGCGCCGCGGCAAAGCCGCCGTTGAAGGCATCGCCCGCGCCGGCCGTTTCCTTCACCGCGCCGGCGTTGAACACGGGGATGTGCACCGAGCCGCTCGCGCTGTGCAGCAGCGCGCCCTTGTCGCCCAGCGTGATGAGCGCGCAGCCCACGCCCTTGGCCAGGAAGAAGTCGCCGGCGCGCCGTGCGTCGTCGATGCTGTCCACGGCGATGCCGCTGAGCGCCGCGGCCTCGTGCTCGTTGGGCGTGATGTAGTCGCACAGCGGATAGAGCGCGTCGTCGAAGGGCAGGGCGGGCGCGGGGTTGAACACCGTCACCGTGCCTGCCGCGCGCGCCAGCTCGAGGCCGCGCTGCGCTGCGAGCGCCGGTTGTTCCAGCTGGGTGACGAACACGCGCGCGCCGCGGATGGCGTCGGCGGCCTCGTCCACGTCGTTCGCGTCGATGAGCGCGGCAGCCCCGGGCACCACGATGATCGCGTTGGCACCGGTGACCTCGTGCACGTAGATGAAGGCCGCGCCGGTGGGCTGCGTGCTCACCTGCGGTGCGCGCGGCGTGATGCCTTCGTGCGCCCACAGCGCCAGCGCGTTGGCGCCGAAGGCGTCCTGCCCGAGCTTGGAGATGAAGGTGACGCCCGCACCCGCGCGCGCCGCCGCCACCGCCTGGTTGGAGCCCTTGCCGCCGGGGCCCATGGCAAAGCCCGAGCCGGCGATGGTCTGGCCCACGCCGGGCAGGTTGGCCGCGCGGAAGGCGAGGTCGGCGACGAAGATGCCGAGCACGGCCACGCCATGCTGCGCGCCGTGCGGGTGTGAAGAAACCGCGGCCATGGCGTCAGGCCTCGGGGGCGAGCACGCCCTTCTTGAACACGAAGCAGCCGTAGAAGCGGCGCTCGCCGGTGGCGATCACGCAGTAGGCGCGGCGCGCGGCCTCGTAGAAGGCAAAGCGCTCGATGGCGCCCAGCGGGCGCGCTCGCCCTTCGGCCGCGTCGATTTCGCGCTGCATCTCCTGCTGCACCGGCGGGATCTCGTCGGGCGCGCCCATGACCTCCATGCGACGCGCCGGATCGTCCACCGCGTTGTCCAGCGGCAGCACCGACAGGATGGCGCGCGCCGCCTCGGTGGTGCCCACGCCGTCGATGCGCAGCAGCCGGCCCAGCGTGGTCTGGCGTGCGACCGAATCGGCCGGAAAGTTGGCGTCGCACAGCACCAGTTCGTCGCCATGGCCCATGGCGCGCAGGGCATACAGGACATCGGCGTTGAGCAGCGGATGGATGGACTTGAGCATGCGGTCTCCTTCGGATTGAAGTTGTTCTTGTGGTTGCGCGTGGCGGCGATCTTAGAGAGAGAAAACGTTTGCGCAAACGTTTGCTATTAGGTGCTTTCCCTTGGTTTCGTCTTCGTTGCCAAGGGCGCGCGCAGGTCATTCGCCATAGGGAATCCAGATGTTCTTCACCTGCGTGGCGTGGCGCAGAAAGACCGGGCCTTCGGCCGCCGCCGCGTCGTGCCAGTCGGTGGCCAGGCCGTGGTCGACCAGCGTGCGCTTCAGGTTGCCCACCGACAGCCGCTCGGCGTTGCGCGAAAGTTCCTTCGCACCGAACACCCACAGCGCATCGACGTCGTCATGCTCGGCCAGCGTGTGCGCCAGGCTGGCGGCGGGGCCGGTCACGAGGTTGACCACGCCGGTCGGCAGGTCGGAGGTTTCGAGCACCTGGTAGAAGTCGGTGGCGACCAGCGGGTGCTTCTCGCTCGGCACGACCACGGTGCGGTTGCCCATGGCCAGCAGCGGCGCCAGCAGGCTCACGAAGGACAGCAGCGGCGCCTCGTCGGGGCACACCACGCCGACCACGCCCATGGGCTCGACCGTGGCCAGCGCCACGCCGCGCAACGGCGGCACGTGCACCGTGCCTTCGTACTTGTCGGCCCATGCGCCGTAGGCGAACAGGCGGCTCACCGAGGCCTCGACCTCGGCCTGCGCACCGGAGGCGGCCACGCCGGTGAGGCTGGCGATGCGCGCTGCAAACTCGTCGGCACGCGACCAGAGGTTTTCCGCGAGGTAGTACAGCGCCTGCGCGCGGCGGTGCGGCGTGGCGCTCGACCAGCCCGCGGCCGCGCGCGCGGCCGCTACCGCGTTGCGGATGTCCTTGCGGTTGCCCGTGCCCACCTCGCCGGCACGTTGGCCGTTGGCGGCCAGCACCGGGTGCGAGAGTTCGCCGTCGGGCCGCACCTGCTTGCCGCCGATGAACAGCTTGGCCGTGCGGTCGATGCCGGGCAATGCGGACGACGGCTTGGGCTGCGCCTTGTTCGTTTCTTTTGCTTCGTTCGCGGCTTGTGCCACCTCGATCGCAGTGCGCGGCTTGCGCGCGGCCCATGCACGCGGCTTCAGGTATTCGTAGCAGCCCTCGCGTCCGCCTTCGCGGCCGTAGCCCGATTCGCGGTAGCCACCGAAGCCCACGCCCGCGTCGAACAGGTTGGTCGCGTTGACCCACACCACGCCCGCCTGCAACTGTGGCGCGATGCCCAGCGCCAGGCCGATGGTTTCGCTCCATACGCTGGCGGCCAGGCCGTAGCGCGTGTTGTTGGCCAGCGCCACGGCTTCGTCGGGCGTGCGGAAGGTTATCGTCACCAGCACCGGGCCGAAGATTTCCTCGGTGGCCACGGTCGATGCGGGGTGCACGTTGGTCAACAGCGTGGGCGGAAAAAAGCTGCCGCCCGGGGGCAACGCGCCCGGTGCCTGGTAGCAGCTCGCGCCTTCGCGCACGCCCGTGGCCACCAGCGCACGCACGCGCTCCAGCTGCGTCGCATCGATCAGGCTGCCCATGTCGATGGCCTTGTCCAGCGGCGAGCCCACGCGCAGGCTCTGCATGCGGCGCTTCAGGCGCTCGATGAAGTCGCCCGCAATGCCCTCTTGCAGCAGCAGCCGCGAGCCGGCGCAGCACACCTGGCCCTGGTTGAACCAGATGGCGTCGACCACGCCTTCGACGGCAGCGTCGATGTCCGCGTCGTCGAACACGATGAAGGGCGACTTGCCGCCCAGCTCCAGCGTCAGCGACTTGCCCGAGCCCGCTGTCGCCTCGCGAATGAGGCGGCCCACCTCGGTCGAGCCGGTGAAGGCGATCTTGTCGACGCCTTCGTGCGCCACCAGCGCCGCGCCGGTGGCACCGTCGCCGGTCACCACGTTCAGCACGCCCGGCGGCAGGCCGGCCTGCGCGGCCAGTTCGGCGAACAGCAGCGCGCTCAGCGGCGTGAGCTCGGCGGGCTTCAGCACCACCGTGTTGCCGAGCGCCAGCGCGGGCGCGATCTTCCACGCCAGCATCAGCAGCGGAAAGTTCCACGGCACGATCTGGCCGATGACGCCCAGCGGCGCCTGGTCCGCGAACTCGCGCTCCTGCAGCTGCGCCCAGCCGGCGTGGTGATAGAAGTGGCGCGCCACCAGCGGCACGTCGAGGTCGCGGGTCTCGCGAATGGGCTTGCCGTTGTCCAGCGCCTCGACCACCGCGAACAGCCGCGCATGGCGCTGCACCATGCGCGCCAGTGCGTACAGGTGGCGCGCGCGGCCATGTCCGCCGAGCGCCAGCCATCCGGCCTGCGCGGCGCGCGCGGCGGCCACGGCCGCGTCGATGTCTTGCGCGGTGCCTTGCGCGATGCTTGCCAGGCGCTGGCCGGTGGCGGGCTCGGCCGTTTCGAAGCGCGCGTCGGCGGCGGCCTGCGTGAACCGTCCGTCGATGAAGTGGCCGAAGCCCTGCGCATGGCCCGCGAGCCACTGGCGTGCGTCGGTGTCGCTTTCGGGCGCGGGGCCGTAGTCCATGGTGTCGAAGTAGCGTGCGACGCTGTTGTTGTTCTGGCTGCTCATCGGGTCATCCGATCGGGTGGCGGTTGAAGGCCGAGTAGCGGCCGGTGACGTGGTGCTCCAGCTGGCGCTCGATGTCGGCCAGCAGCGTGGACGCGCCGATGCGGAACAGGTCGGGCTCCAGCCACGCGCGGCCCAGTTCTTCTTTCATGAGCACCTGGTAGTCGAGCGCGGTCTTGGCGGTGGACACGCCGCCGGCCGGCTTGTAGCCCACGCGCAGGCCGGTGCGCGCCTCGTACTGGCGGATCATTCGCAGCATCACCAGCGTGACCAGCGGCGTGGCGTTCACGCCTTCCTTGCCGGTGGAGGTCTTGATGAAGTCGGCCCCGGCCATCATGCAGACCATCGACGCCTTGGCGACGTTGCGCAGCGTCTTCAGCTCGCCGGTCGCCAGAATGGCCTTCACGTGCGCGTTGCCCGCCGCGTGGCGAAAGTCGCGCATCTCGTCGTAGAGCTTCTGCCACTGGCCGGTGAGCACGTGCTCGCGGGTGATGACGATGTCGATCTCGGACGCGCCGTCGCGCACCGAAGCCTCTATTTCCTTGAGCTTGAGCTCGTGCGGAATCAGCCCCGCCGGAAACCCGGTGGACACCGCCGCCACCGGAATGCCCGTGCCCGCGAGCGCGTCGACCGCGGTGGCCACGAAGCGGTGGTACACGCACACCGCGCCCGTGTGCAGCGCGCGGTCCGCGAAGCCCAATGCGGCCAGCAGGTCGGGGCGCACGGGCGTCACCGCCTTGGCGCAGAGCCGGCGCACGCGCTCGGCCGTGTCGTCGCCGTTGAGCGTCGTCAGGTCGATGCAGGTGATGGCCTTCAGCAGCCAGCCGGCCTGCGCGTCTTTCTTGACGGAGCGGCGCCCGGGCAGCGTGGCCACGCGGCGCTCGGCGGCCGAGAGGTTGATGCGGATGTTGTCGAACCAGCCGCTGTCGAAGGGCTGCGCGGTGTTGCGCGCGGCGGTGTGGGGCTGCGCGGCCGGGTTGCGCTGCGCGGTGGCGTCTGGCTGCGCCGTGGGCGCTGTTGCTTCGGCGGTGGGGGCCTTTGCGGCGGCGGCTGCCGCGGCCAGTGCCGTGGCCGGCGCGGCCGGGCGCGAGCGCACCGTGCCGCTGGCGCGAACGAGTGAGGTGGATGTCATGGCGTGGGGAGCGCGGTGGTGCGCGGGCGCCGCGGGTGCGGCACGGGTGTCAGGCGGGCAAGGGGCATGTCTCTTGTCTCCGTGGCCGCAGTGCCTTGCAAGGCACTGCAACGGTGGTGTGTGTTGCGTGCCGTCGTGCAGGGCCGACGGCGTGTTGGCATGAATGTTATTGCAATAACATTTAAATCTGCAAGATGTTTTTTCAATAACATTAGGCATCAACCGATGACCGATACTCGAAGCCATCGATGCAAGAAAGCCGAACATGAGAAAAACCGCTGGGGCCGAAGCCCGGGCCGTGCGCCTGGCCAGGATGCAGGAGCTCGTGGAGGCCGGCGGGCCGCTGCCGATCAAGCTGGCCGCGCAGCGGCTGGACGTGACCGAGATGACCATCCGGCGCGACCTGTCGTCGGCCGATTCGCCGCTCTCGGCCCTCGGTGGCTACGTGCTGGCGACCACGCTGCCGGGTGCCGAGCGCTACTCGCTCGACGAGGCCAGCGACCAGCACGCCGCCAACAAGCGCCTGGCCTGCGAGCACGCGGCGCAATGGGTGCAGCCGCACGACAGCCTGTTCATCGACTGCGGCACCACCATGGTCCACTTCGCCGAGGCGCTGCCGCCGGACATGCCGTTGAGCGTGGTGTGTTACTCCACCAACATTGCCGCGGTGCTGAGCCGCCGGCCCCACACGCAACTGATGCTTCTGGGCGGGCTGTACCACCCCTCGTCGGCCACTTTCTTCTCCGACGAAGGCTTGCAGTACCTGAACAAGCTGGGCGTGAACAAGGCCTTCATCTCGGCGGGCGGCCTTGACCTGCAGCGCGGCGCGAGCTGCTCCAACTTTCACGAGGTGCCGGTGAAGCAGGCGGCGATACGCAGCGCGTCGCAGAGCTTCCTGGTTGTCGACGAAAGCAAGCTGGGCACGCTGCGGCCCGCCTTCTTCAGCCCGCTGGCGTCGTTCGCGCGCATCGTGGTGGGCGGTGCCCCCACGGCGGCGGTGAAAAAGCAGTTCAAGGAACTGCCGGTGGAGTTCGCGCGGGTGCAGGCGTAGCGAAAGCCGCGGTGCTCGTTGTGGTCGCGGGCGCTCGCACCGCCGTCATTTAACAATCTGGAAACTCCCTTAACATGCGCCCCGGTCCGTGCGGCGTCACAGCCGCGCGCGGCCGATTTCTATAAGAAATTCGATGCAAGCAATGCGGATGCAATCTGCTTCTGCATACCTTTTTCGACACAGGGAGAAGCACATGGGATTCAGGGATTTCGTCGGCCACGCACTGCTGGACAACGACAAGCTGCACTTCGACAACGCACCCGACACCACGCCACGCATCACACAGGAAGAGGCCTGGCTGGTCACGCTGAGCGCACCGCTCTCCGCCTTCAACGGCGACCACGTCGACGCGGTGGCCACGGGCAAGGACGACGAGGGCTTGCGCGAGGGCATCGAGCAGGTGTGGGGCGTGGGCGACCGCGCCAGCTTCGAGGAGAAGGCGCGCTGGCTGGTGGAAGAGGGGCAGCGCGACACCTATGCCTCGGCGTGGCGCGCCATCGCGGCCGTCGACGACGCCGTGCAGACCACCCACCCGCTGGTGCGCATGCTGGTGGAGGGCACCTTCCCCGCGTTCTTCCAGATCAAGGCGCGCAAGAGCCTCGACTACAAGGCGCTGTCGGCGCAGAGCGGGCTCTCGTTCACCGACGTATCGCAGGTGGTCACGCAAAGCCGCTCGTGGGTGGACGAGCTGCGCAAGCACTTCAAGGTGGCGCCGGCGCAAATTACCAGCCTGGTCGCATGGGACGCGGTGCGCCTCGTGAGCCTGTCGCGCTGGGCGGTGCAGCTGGGCTTCATCGACCGCGCGGAGTTCGCGGGCTTCGCGGGGGGGCTCAAGCAGCAGGTGCAGCAGGCCTATGCAGACTGGCCGCAGGTGAGCGCGGCCTACATCGCGGGCGGGCTGATCTGGCGGTACTCAGACGAGCGCGAGGAGCACCTGTTGCGTACCAACCGCATGCTGCTGAAGGATGCGCGCAGCCCTTACCGCACCACGGCGTTTCGTTGAGCAGCGGAGCGCGAGGGCTGGCGGCAGTCACTTCATCGCGCATCGGCTGAAGACACACCCGCATCGACGCGCGCGATCCAGCGAGTGAACGCCGCGACCACCGCCGCGGGCTGCTCCAGCGTCGACATGTGGCCCGACTGCGGCACCAGCACCAGCTCGACATCGCCAGGCAGCAGGCTCGCCATTTCCTCGCTCAGCGCCGGCGGGGTGATCTGGTCTTCGCGGCCGCACAGCACCAGGGCGGGGCAGTGCAGCGTGCGCAGCACGTCGCGGCCGTCCTGCCGGTTCATGGCGGCCGTCTGCTGGCGCGTGAAGCCTTCGGTGCCCACGCTGCGCGCCATGTCGCCGAGCAGCTGCAGCAGCTGCGCGTCCTGCGCGTGCGCGGGGTGCAGCGTGATGGGCGCGAAGCCGCCCGCCACCTGCGCGAAGCTCGCGCTGCCCGAGCCCAGCGCGGCCACCATGCGGCGGCGGTTCTGCGTGGCTTCTTCCGAATCGGCGCGCGCGCCGGTGTCGAGCAGCGCGATGCCCGCGATGCGCTCGGGCGCCTGCCGGCACACCTCGACCGCCACGTAACCGCCGAGGGAGAAGCCAGCGACGGCGAACTTGCCCGGCGCCATCGCGGCGAGCGCGGAGGCGGCCAGCGCCGTGATGCTGTCCGCGGTGTGGGTGGGGGACACGAAGACTTCGCGTTCCGCTGGCAGCGCCTTGCGCACCGGGTCCCACACCCGTTCGTCGTTCATCAGGCCGGGCAGGAGCAGCAGCGGTGTCGGGTGGGTCATTTCAATTTCTTCCATGGGGGTTGCGGTAGATCGACGTCACGCGCTGGTTATAAGTATGAAGTTCAGTTCACAGTCAAGCCATTCGGCACATCGGAGCACCTTCATGTGGATCGCAGAGTTTTCGCAAGCGGCCGGCCTCAATGTGGCCACGGTGCGCTTCTATGTCCGCCAGGGGCTGCTGACGCCCAGTGCGGGCATGGCGGGCGGCGCGCGCCCTTACCTGGAGTTCTCGCCGCGGGACATGCGCATCGTGGCTGCCATTCGCGCGGGGCAGGCCATGGGCATGTCGCTGGCCGACATCAAGCTGCTGATGAACGAGCGCCGCGCCGGCGGCCGCAAGGTGATGCTGCAGACCATGGTCGCGCAGCGCGAGAAGCTCAGCCGGCAGGCGAAGGAGCTCGCGGCGATGGTGCGCTTCATCGACGCGAAGATCTCGTGGCTGCGCGCTGGCGCCTCAGGCGCGCCGCCGGAGCCGCCGAGGGTGGGGGCGTCGGCGGCAGGCGGCAGTGGGGCTAAGCGAGCGTCGCGTGCAGGAGCCTCGCTCAACGCTCAGCATCGAAGGCCGGCAAGGCCATAGCCTCGCGCACCGTGGCCCTGCACTCACCGAACCCGATCCACCGGTACCCCGGCCGCTCGCATCGGCCGCGCAGGATCACGGTGTCGTCGTCTTGCAGGAAGTAGCGTTCTTCCCCGTTCGACAGCTTGATGGGCTGCTTTCCACCGCCGGTGATCTCCAGCAGGCAGGCTGCTTCGCCGTCACCAGCGCCCGAGAGGGTCCCCGTTCCAAGCAGGTCACCGGCAAGAAGCGCACAGCCATTGATGGTGTGGTGGGCCATCAACTGGGCCATGGTCCAGTAGGCCGCATCGGCAAAGTTCGAGCGAACGATGCATTCGCCTTCATTTCCCGATGCGCGCATGGCCGCGGTTTGAAGCCACACCTCCAACCCCACGTCCACGGCGCCCGAGGCACGGTTCTGCTCGCTGTCCAGGTAAGGCAGAGGCTGGGGATCGCCCTTTGGCCGAGCGGTGGGCTTTCGGAACGGACGCAGGGCTTCCGTGGTCACGATCCAGGGGGAAACCGTGGTCATGAAGCTCTTCGCCAGGAACGGCCCCAGCGGCTGCGCTTCCCACGCCTGCAGGTCGCGGGCGCTCCAGTCGTTCAGAAGCGTCAGGCCGAAGATATGCCGCTCGGCGGCCTCCATCGAGATGCTGGTGCCTTGCGCATTGCCCTGGCCGACGATGATGCCCATCTCGAGTTCGAAGTCCATGCGCTCGCTGGGCTGCAGCACAGGCTGGGTTGCATGCGCCCGCATGACCTGTCCCTTAGGCCGCGGAAAATCATGTCCGCTGACCTGCACGGTCGAAGCACGCCCGTGGTAGCCGATGGGTACCCAGCGGTAGTTGGGAAGCAGCGGCGCATCCGGCCTGTTGAGGCGACCGGCGTTCGACGCATGGTGGATGCCGATGAAGAAGTCGCTGTAGTTCCGTATGTCGCACGGAAGTCCCAGTTCGACGTCGGTCAGCGGGAACAGCGACGGCGCCAGCTTCCTCTGACCGTCGCCTCCCCACCGGAGCGCGAGGGACATCGCCTCCCGCAGCGCAAGCCGCCGGGACGCCGGCTGCGCGAGCAACTGCGCCATGTCGCCGCTGTCGACCAGGCCCGCGCCGCAAAGGTCGAGCACCTTGTCGCCGATGGCGACACCGATGGACCAGGGCGCGTTCGGCTCGCGCCGGAAGCGTCCGAACGGCAGGTTCTGGATCGGAAACGGGCAACCCGGATCGTTCGCGGCTTCGACCCAACTCATGAGATCGGGCGCGTGGGTGTCGTGCGGCGCGCTCAAGAGGCAGCCTTGGGAATCAGCGGCAGGATCAGGTGCGAGTCGTACCTTCCTCCCGTGAGGATCGTGTGCTGCCCCGCATGCAGGTCGGGCCTCCTGTCCTGCGGGTCCGTGTGCAGGAACGGTCCCGATCCCTTGCGCGGACCGGTGGCGCCTTCGCGTTCGAAGTCGCGCGCATCGATCCGAATGGCCAGCCTGTAGCCCGCGGGAAGCACGATCGATGTCGGCCAGATCTCGACCTCGACGCGATAGTCTTCACCCGGCACCAGCGGCTCGATCTCTCGATGGGTGTGATGGGGCTGCCACGGCCGCGACTTCTGCGGATCGGTCTTGCGATGCGAGGCGCGCAGCCACCCCTGCGCAATGGGCACCGCCGGGTCCGTGGCCCCGCGGAACAGCACCTCGCGGCCTTCAGGGTCGTACGCCCGGATGGTGACGAACAGATCCATGTCCGCCGTGCTCGAACGTATCCAGAGCACGGCAGCCAGCGGGCCGGTGAACTCGGTCTCGGCCTGCATCGGGTCGCTCAAGAATTCCACGCCCGGTCCCGGTGCTTCGTACGAGGCTTCTTCTGCCTCGGCGAAGGCGCGAGGTCCCATCGTCCGGGTTGCCGCATCGAGGAACAGGCGCGTCCATTCGGTCCGCGCCAGCGGCCATTCGTTCTCGAGGCGCGGCTCGAAGCGGTCAGCATGCCGAACCTCCAGCATCACCGGGGGCAACCGGTCCCAGCCGTTGTCTTCGCCTTTGAGAAAGCGGTCGAAGAAGCGTTTCTGCAACTGCACATACTCCGGCAGGTAGAACGACTCCCAATGGGTTCCTCCGTGCATCTGCAGCCATTTCTGGCCAGACCCCGCGCCGAGAAACCCCTGGACGTTTCCGCGCAGGTGCAGGCCCATGCCGCCCCAGTTGCCCGCGGAGAGAACCGGCACCTGAATGTCCGCGAGCTTCGCTGTTCGTTCGTCGTACCAGCCGTCGACCACGGGGCGCGAGCGGAACTCGTCGATCACATCGACCCGGTTCGCGCGCAGTGCCTCGTCGTCGATGGGAGTGCCGGTGGTCGTGCCCTGGGTGTCCCGGTCGCGGTACGGGCTGTTCGCGTTGCCGTTCTGCACCGACAGGATCTGCTTCGGGAACCACATTTCGAAGAAGGTGTTGCCGAAGATCCCGCCGTGGTGGCTGGCGTCGCGGTAGAAGTCGCTCGCCCCTTCCCACGGACAAATGGCGGCCAGGTGAGGCGGCTGCAGCGCGGCGACCTGCCACTGGTTCATGGCGTAGTACGAGACCCCGAGCAGCCCGACCTTTCCGTTCGACCAGCTCTGCGTGCCGGCCCATTCGATGCTGTCGTAATAGTCTTCCACCTCCTGGGGCGACCACACCCACAGCTTGCCCGGCGATTCGCCGGCGCCGCGACTGTCCACCACGACGATCGCGTAGCCCGAGGGAATCCACCGCTCCGGGTCTGCAACCTCCCAGCGGATGTACCTGCCGGAGCTTCCGTCGGAGTCGATGCCCGGGTAGAGGCGCTTCAGCTCGTCCCACTGGGGCTTGAACGCCTCCCCGAAGTGGGCGTCTTTCCCGTAGGGACCGTGCGTCATCAGCACCGGCACGGGGCGGTCATCGTTCGGCCTGAAGACATTGGCCCGCAGGACCGATCCGTCTCGCAGCGTGATGGGGACGTTTTTCTCGAAGATCATTTGCGTGTCCCTTTGCTACTGGAAGATTGCGACCGCGCGTGTCCACCCGGCCGAGCCGCCCCGGACCTTCGCCGGAAAGCACGAGATCGTGAAGCCGTCGTGGGGCAGTGCCTCGAGGTTGTGCAGCTTTTCCAGATGGCAGTAGCCGATGTCCCGGCCTGCCTTGTGGCCTTCCCAGATGATGGCCGGGTCCTTGTCGCGCTTGTAGTTCTCCGCGGTGTATTGAAAGGGGGCGTCCCAGCTCCATGCGTCGGTTCCCGTGACGCGCACGCCTCGCTCCAGCAGGTACATGGTCGCGCCGTAGCCCATGCCGCAACCGGCCTGGACGAAGTCGGGCTGGCCGTACCGGCTGCCCGCGCGCGTGTTGATGACGACGATCTCGAACGGCGCCAGCGCATGGCCGATGCGCCGCAGTTCCGCTTCGACGTCTTCGGCCTGGACGACGTAGCCGTCCGGAAAGTGCCGAAAGTCCAGCTTCACGCCGGGCTGCATGCACCACTCCAGCGGCACCTGGTCGATGGTGATGGCCGCCTCTCCCTTGTTCATGGTCGAGGCGAAGTGCCACGGTGCGTCGAGGTGGGTGCCGTTGTGGGTGCTGAGTTCGACCTTCTCCACGGCCCAGGCCTCGCCGTCGGGCAGGTCGCCTGGCTGAAGCCCCGGAAAGAACTGCGCCATGCGGCTGAAGCTTTCCTTGTGATTCATGTAGTGAATCTTCGGCGCGAAAGCGGGCGGGTCGGAAATGACGTCGTTCTCGAGGTAGATCGACAGGTCGATGATTTTGCTGAACATCAGGAATCCATTTCAATGCCAAGGGGAGGAAGAACTCGTTGGTACAGCGCAAGCTCTTTTTCCAGGTACGCGCTGAACTGCTGCGGCGGCATTCCCGACACCTTGTTGCCGAAGCCGGTCATCTTGGTTTGGAACGAAGGCTCCGCCAGGGTTTTGGCCACGCCGTCGAAAAGCGCCTGCAGCACACCCGCGGGCATCTTGGGTGGAGCGAGCATTCCGATCCACGCAGAGATGTCGACACCCGGCATGCCAAGCTCCGCGAATGTCGGGACGTCGGGCAGTGTTTCCGCGCGCTTGCTGCCGGTGATCGCCAGTGCCTTGAGCCGCTTGGACTCGATGTACTGCATCACCGAGGAAGGGGCGATGAAGGTGAGGTCCACCACGCCGCTGATGACATCGGTGAGCGGCGTGCTCTTGTACGGCACGTGAATCAGCTCGATGCCCGCGTTTCTGGCGAACAGCGCGCCGACGACATGGGTGGTGTTGCCGTTGCCTGAAGACGCGTAGCCGATCTTTCCCGGGTTCTTCTTCGCCGCGGCAATCACGTCCGCCACCGAATTGAACGGCCCGTTCGCACGATGGAGAAGCGCGAACCCGTCGGTGGAATACACCATGGTCAGCGGTGTGAAGCTGTTGATGGGGTGGTACGGCAGCTTCTTCATCAGCACCCCGTTCGTCAGGTGGCCGCCCGTTGTCCACAGCACCACGGAGCCATCGGGCTTTGCCCGCGACACCTCCGCCGCGCCAATGGTCGTGGCTGCCCCCGGCTTGTTGTCCACGATGCAATTGCGCCCCGTGATCTGCCGGTAGGTTTCCGCAAAGATGCGGGCCATGCCGTCCAGTGCTCCACCGGCGGAGAAGGGCACGACGATCCGAAGGGTGTCCGGAAGCTGGACGTTCGCCCTCGCGAACGGCAGTGTGAGCGATGCCGCAGCACCTACGAGCGCTTCGCGCCGATTCAACATGATGTTTGTCTCCTGGAAAGTAGGCACAGCCCCGTCGTGCCGGGTCGTGTCCCGGAATCGATCATATCGCCAATCAAACAGATGTTTCAAGTAGGTGTTTTACATGACGAGCGAAGAGGGCGAACGGCTCCTCCCATTTCGAATGTGTACCGGTGCCGCCTTGTGGCGAGGGAAGGGCGATGCATGGTTGCATGCATAATCAATCGCACGTATGAGACCGACGTTTGACACCCCTACCGACGACGCGAAAACGAAAATCATCAAGGCGGCCGTATCGATGTTTGCCGAGCATGGGGCCAACAACGTTCCGCTGCGCGAACTGACGACGCAAGCCGGCGTGAACATCGCGGCCGTCAACTACTACTTCGGAAGCAGATCCGCTCTGGAAGAGGCGGTGTTCGAGGAGGTGGCCATTCACGTGAACAAGCAGCGCCTCGCCGCACTGAAGGCGCTGCTGAAGACAGCGGCCGAAGCCAATGCAAGGCCCTCGCTGGAAGCCATCATCGACACCTTCACGGAGCCGTATTTCGGGGAGGCGCTCAGCAACGAAGGTGCGTTGCTGGCCCAGCTGATCCTCAAGCACCGCGACGCGCCGACCGAAATGACCAAAAGGCTGGTTCATTCGCACTTCGACCCCATGGCGAAGAAATACGTCAGCGCACTTGCACTGGCCATTCCGCATGCCAGCCAGGACGAACTGGTCTGGCGCTACATGTTCATGACCAGCACCGTCGTTCTGACCGCAACGGACAGAAGCAAGAACAACCGCGTTGCGGCAATCTCCGCCGGCAAGCTCGACGCGGCGGACACGCGCAGCCTCAGGGCTGCCTTGATGCGATTTCTTGTCGGAGGCATGAGCGCTTCCGCCGAAAGTCCGGGCCCGCGTTCAAAAGCGCGGTCTCAGCCCAAGGCGTGAGCCCGGCGGCGCGCCTGCTCTCGGGCACACAGGCTACTTCTTCTGAACCGGCGCCTGTTTTTGCTGGGTGACCAGTTGGCCGACCAGAGAGGAAATGCCCCAGCTCGCGGCCTTGCCTGAGATTCGGGTGTCAGTGGCGCGCTGCAATGCGGTGCCGTAGCTGATGGCCAGCAGCACGGCGGCCAGGTCGAGGGCGGACACGGGGAGCTTGATCTTCGCTTCGAACGTGCGCTCGATGCGCTCGGCGATGCGTTCCCTGAAGCCGCGCAGCAATTCGTCGAACTGCCCGGCCAGTTCCTCTTCGCGTGCCGCATACAGCTGGAACTCGATCTGCAACATGCACCACTTCACGCGGTTCGGCCCCGCCGCGTAGTACCGGGACAGCCGATTGGGCAGCTCCTCGACGGAGATCGTGTCCTTGAGAACAGCATCGATCTTCGAGACTTCCTCGTCGAGATGACGCTCGAGGCTCGCAAGCATCAACTCGTCGCGCGAACCGAAATGCGCGTGGAACGCGCCGCGTGAATAGCCGGCGCGCTCGCAGATCGCGTCCAGCGATGCGCCTCGGTAGCCTTTTTCGACGACGAGGTCGGTCATTGCGTCGATCAGGCGACCACGCGTCTGGATCTGGCTTTCGGCGCGACTGAGTCGGGGCATGTTGATAGCGGTCAAACAGGGGTGAGGGTTTCCACCGACTGTACCACTGCGTGTTTGGATGCTTAATTGAATTCAAATACTGATTGGTATGTGAATGAACGATACTCAGCGCATGACAGGCCAGCTCAACCCTGAAGGTTTGTGGTTTCAAACCTCGGGCGATAGTGAAGGCGAGGGCGAATGGATCGTCCTGCTGCACGGCTTTCCGGCGTCGTCCGACGACTGGGCCGACGTGGCACCGGGCCTCGCCGGCCAGGCCCGGGTGCTCGTGCACGACATGCTGGGCTACGGTCGTTCGAGCAAGCCGGCCGGTGCCGACTATTCGGTGCGTGCGCACACCGACAGGTTGCTGCGCTTGTGCCAGCAGCTCGGCATTCGGCGTGCCGCTTTCGTAGGGCATGACCTCGGCGGCATCCTGCTGCAGCAGATCATCCATCGCTGGCGCATGGGGCACAGCCCGGTCGAAGTCACGGGCGCGGCCTTTCTCAATTCCAGCATCTACCACCACCTCTACCGCCCGACCCTGCGGCAACGGCTGCTGGCATACAAGCCACTGGGCAGGCACCTGGTCCGTTCGCTGTCGGCGAAGTCGTTCAAGAAGTCGATGGCCGGGGTGTGGGGCCCGACGCCGCCGAAGCCGGCGTACCTGGAAGCGCTGTGGCAGCACTTCAGCCGCGGCAACGGCCATCTGCTGAGCCCCGACCATTTGCAGTACATCGCGGAACGAAAGAAGTTCGGCAGCCAGTGGATGCAGAGCGTGCAGCAGTTCGATCGGCCGCTGGCGCTCGTCTGGGGCATCGACGACCCTGTTTCAGGCAAGCACGTGCTCGACCATGCCCGCGTGTTGCTGCCGCGCTCGCAGGTCACCGAAGTCCGGGCGGGGCACTTTCCGCAGGTTGAAGCGCCGCAAACCGTGCTGCGCGCCTTGCTGGAATGGGTCAGGACCCTTCGCTCCATCGAGGCATGAGCACCTGCGCACAGGTGCGAGCGTTCAACATCTCAAAGGAAAAATCATGGAAATGGATGTGATCATCCGCGGCGGCACCATCGTCGACGGATCGGGTGCGGCGCCCTTCACGGGCGACATCGCCATCCGCCAGGGGCGGATCGAAGAGATCGGCAAGACCACGGCATCGGCGCGCCAGACCATCGATGCGCAAGGTGCCATCGTCACGCCCGGCTTCATCGATGTGCATACCCACTACGACGGCCAGGCGATATGGGACGAAACGATGGCGCCGTCGGTCCAGCATGGCGTCACGACCGCGTTCATGGGGAATTGCGGCGTGGGTTTCGCGCCCTTGAGGCCTGGGCAGGAAGAGGTGTTGATCCGCCTGATGGAAGGCGTCGAAGACATCCCCGGAACCGCCCTGGCCGAAGGCCTCGACTGGAAGTGGGAAGGCTTCGGCCAATACCTCGACCGGTTGGACGCCGGGCGGCGCACCATCAACGTCGCGACGCAAGTCCCTCACGATCCGGTGCGGCTCTATGTCATGGGCGAGCGGGCCGAAAGGCGGGAACCCGCCACCGCGGACGACATCGCCAGGATGCGCGAGCTGGTGAAGGAAGGGTTGATGGCCGGGGCCTGGGCCTTCAGCACCGGGCGCACCGACGGACACCGAATGGCCGACGGCAAGGACACGCCGGCATCGATCGCCAACGAAGAAGAGCTGGTCGGCATCGCCTCGGTGCTGAAGGAGCTGCCCTTCAGAACACTCTCGGCCGTGTCCGACTTCGACCAGGCACAGGGAGGCGGCCACTTCCATGCCGAGTTCGACCTGCTGGAGAGCATGGCCAACGCGGCAGCTCGACCGATCACGGTCTCGTGGATGCAGCGCATGGGCGCCGACGCGCAGTGGAGCCGTATCGCGGAACGCGCCACCGCAGCCAACGCCAAGGGCTCGCACTTCCGACTGCAATGTGCGCCGCGCGGCATCGGCACGTTGATGTCGCTGAGCACCAGTTTCAATCCGCTGCTGGCCTTTGCGACCTACCACGCAGTGGCAGGGCTGCCGCTGGCCGAGCGCGTGCAGGCCATGCGGCAGGACGCGTTCCTGAAGGCGTTGGCGCAAGACACGCCCATGAAGTTGTCGCAGGCCGGCAATGCCATTCCGCCCGCCGCCGACGCCGCCATCCAGAACCTCTCGGAGGTGGCCAAGATGATGTTCCCCATCGACCGCGGCGTGAACTACGAGCCCGACCTGCGCACGTCCATCCATGCGCGCAGCCTCGCGTCCGGCAGAACCGTCGTGGAAGAACTGGCGTTGGCGCTGGCCGCCGAAGAGGGGCTGGCGTTCGTGTATTTCCCCATCTACAACTACCTGAGCGGCGACTTCTCGGTCGTCGAGCAGATGCTCTTCCATCCCCTGGCCCAGTTGGGCCTGGGCGATTCGGGCGCGCATGTGGCCACCATCAGCGACGGGGCCTTCCCCACGTTCTTGCTGCAGCACTGGGTGCGCGACAGGGCCAAGGGCCGGCGTCTTTCGCTGGAACGCGCCGTGCAGATGATGACCGGCGACCAGGCGGCCCATTTCCGCATGCAGGACCGTGGCCGCCTTGCCGTGGGCATGGCGGCGGACCTGAACGTCATCGACCTCGAGCGCCTGTCGCTGGGCATGCCCTATGTGGCCGCCGACCTGCCCGCCGGCGGCAAGCGGATCCTGCAGGACGCGCAGGGCTACGTGGCGACGCTCGTGGCGGGTCAGGTCGTCTCCCGCGGCGACCAGCTCACCGGCGCGACCCCCGGCGCGTTGTTGCGCGCTCCCTTGCTTTGAAACCCAACCCAGTCTGGACCACCGTGAAATCCCTGAACGTACTGATCGACGCCTACGGGCCCGCCGAGCAAATGAAACTGCGCGAAGTGGACATTGCCGCGCCCGGCCCTGGCCAGGTTCGCATGCGCAACACCGCCATCGGTTTCAACTTCATCGATGTCTACCAGCGCCGTGGCGCCAACGCACTGCCGCTGCCTGCCGGCCTGGGCCATGAAGCCGCGGGCGTCGTGGTCGACGTGGGAGACGGCGTGACCCACCTGCAGCCGGGCGACCGGGTTGCCACCGCCACCGCCGGACCGGGTGCGTACGCCTCGATTCGCAACGTGGACGCCGCCAAGGTCGTTCCGCTGCCGGACGACATCGGCGACGAGGTCGCCGCGTCGATTCTTTTCAAGGGGCTCACCGCCCAGTACCTCGTGCGCAAGACCCGGGCGGTAGGCGCCCAGGACGTGGTCGTGGTGCATGCTGCCGCGGGCGGTGTCGGCGCTCTCCTGGTCGGCTGGGCCAAGGGCCTGGGCGCCAAGGTGATTGGTGTGACCAGTTCGCCCAACAAGGTCGCGCAGATACGGGCATTGGGCGCGGACGGCGTGTCGGTCATCGGGCGCGACAGGCTCGCGGACGTGGTGACCGCCGTGGCGGGGCGCAAGGCCACCGTCGTGTACGACTCGGTGGGGCTGGCGACCTTCGAGGAATCCGCCGACGCGCTGGAGCCCTTCGGCCTGCTGGTGATCTACGGATCGAGCTCGGGCGCCACGCCCCCCATCGACCCTGAATGGCTCAACCGCAAGGGCTGCCTCTTCCTGACGCGGCCTTCCGTGTTCCCCCACAACGCCACGACGACGGCGCTGCTGTCGAACGCGGCGGATGTCTTCGAGGCGTACAGGCGCGGCATGGTCAAGGTCGATGCCGCGGCGCGGTATCGACTGGCCGACGTGGTCGACGCCCACCGCGACGCCGAGGCGAAGAAGACCACGGGCTCCCTGCTGCTGATGCCTGAGTGAGGAGACATCGGGTGAGCGACATGTCTCCAGGCGATGGTCGTTCACCGGCCCGCAGCCAGTGCACCGACCGATCGATGCTCGCGCTCTTCGAGACGCAGCGCCAAGCGAGCCGCGAAGCCATCGACGTTCCGCTCGAGATTCGCCGCGACCGCCTGCGGCGCCTGAGCGCGATGGTCGACGCGCACAACGCGGCGCTGTCCGCGGCGGTCGAGGCGGATTTCGGGGTGCGCTCGCCGGCACTCACCGCAGTGGCGGACCTGTTCGTGCTGCACAACCTCATGCGCCAGCTGTCGAAGAACCTGGCGCGCTGGAGCCGGCCGCAGCGCGTTGGCACGCCGATCTATCTGCAGCCGGCGCGTGCCTGTGTGCAGCGGCAGCCGCTCGGGGTGGTTGGTGTGATCTCGCCATGGAACTACCCGTTGCAGCTGTCGCTCGGACCGGCCGCCACCGCGCTGGCGGCGGGCAACCGCGTGATGCTGAAACCGAGCGAGCTGACGCCGCACACATCCGAGCTGCTTGCGCGGTTGGTGGCGGCATCTTTTTCGCAGGACGAATTCGCGGTGGTGACGGGCGATGCCGAGCTGGCCTCGGCATTTTCTGCATTGCCCTTCGACCACCTGTTCTTCACGGGCTCCACCGCCGTCGGCCGCAAGGTGGCGCTGGCCGCGGCAGCCAACCTCACGCCCGTGACGCTGGAGCTCGGTGGCAAGTCGCCCTGCATCGCCGATGCCTCCGCCGACCTGGACACCGCCGCGCTGCGCATCGCGCACGGCAAGTTGCTCAACGCGGGGCAGACCTGCATCGCACCCGACTACCTGTTGCTGCCGCGCGGTTGTGAAGACGCCTTTGCGGCGGCCTGGAAGCGCGCGGTGGCGCGGCTCTTTCCGCACATCTCAGGCAACCCCGACTACGCGGCGATCCTGACAGGGCCTCATCTGGCGCGCCTCCAGTCGATGCTCGACGAAGCCCGCGCATCGGGCGCGCGCGTTGAGCAAACCGCCGCAGAGCGGGGCCCCGCAAACATGCGCCAGATGGCCCCGGCGCTGGTGTTCGGCGTACAGCCGGAGGCGCGATTGCTGCACGAAGAAATCTTCGGCCCCTTGCTGCCCGTGCTGACCTACGACGGCATCGAGGACGCGGTGCGCTACGTCAACGCCCGTCCGCGCCCGCTCGCGCTCTACTGGTTCGGCACCGACACCGCAAAGCGCGATCGCGTGCTCCGGCAAACGGTCAGCGGAGGCGTCACGGTCAACGACACACTGCTGCACATCGCCCACGACAACCTGCCATTCGGCGGCGTGGGCGACAGCGGCATCGGGAGCTATCACGGCGAAAGCGGCTTCTTGCGCTTCACGCACCAGAAGGCCGTGCTGGTGCAGTCGCGCTGGTCTGGCGGCGCACTGCTGTATCCGCCGTATGGCGCAAGACTGGCGCGAATGATGAAGGTGCTGAGAATTCTGGGGTAAGGCGACCCCGTCTGCCACTCAAAGCCCCCGAGGCAGAAGCGACGCCACGGCGTCGCGCATGATGCCCGCGATCAACTGTTGTCTTTCCTTCGGCATGCGCCCGATGATCGACACCGCGCTGATGCCCGCCACCGGTGTGTCGTCCGCGCCCATCACCGCCAAGCCGACGCCCAGCGCGCCCTTGACCGCATGGTTTCCCACGACCGACCATCCGCGTTCGCGCGTGGCGCGCACCAGCAGTTCGAGCCGGCTCGGCGTCATGCCGCCGTAGCGTGAAAGCGCGGGCGTGTTCGACGCCGTGACCGCGCTGGCTTCTTCATGCGGCAGGGCCGCCAGCAACGCGAGTCCGGCGGCACCCACGCCCAGCGGTTGGCGCTGGCCGACCTGCACCGACAGCACCTGCACCGGGTACGCGCCCATCAGTCGTCCGATGCAGCGCGACATGTCTCCGTCCCGCAGGATTGCGAACACCGTGTCGCCGCACGCGGCGCTCACGCGCGCGAGCACCGGCTGCAGGCGCACCGCGAGGTGCGATTCGTCCGAAGGTGCGACGAGCGCGGCCACGCGGGGACCGGGCACATAGCGAAAGCGACCGCGTTGCGCGACGTAGCCGGTGTCGATCAGCGTGGCGAGCAGCCGGTAGATGGGAGCACGTTGCAGCTCGCACTGGCGGCACAGGTCGATCACGCGCACGCCCTCGCGCCCGCCGAGCAGCACCGCGTCCAGCACCTGCAGCCCGCGACGGAGCGACCGGCCGCCGGCTTCCGCCGCTTCGGCGGCTGCTTCAACAACGTCCGTTGACCGGACGTTTTTATTGGTGGCTTTGGAAGGCATCACAAAGAATCCGGCTCGTCGTCAACACAGTCCGCAGTGTGCCGCAGCAAGGCCGCCGCAGAGGAAGCACGGCATGCATCGCACTTTAAAAAACCGGAGACAGACATGAACTTGCACACCGCGCCGCGCCGGCGCTTCCTGGCGCTTGCCGCCGCCCTCGGCTTGAACGCCGCGCTGCCGTTGGCGGCACTGGCCGACACCTACCCGAGCCGCCCTGTGAAGCTGGTCGTCGGCTACGCCGCGGGTGGCGCGACCGATATCGTCGCTCGCCTGGTGGCGCTCAAGCTCGGCGAGCAGACGGGGCAGTCGTTCATCGTGGACAACCGCTCGGGCGCCAACAGCAACGTGGGGGCCGAAGTGGTCACGCACAGCCCGGCCGACGGCTACACGCTCTACCTCTACACCAGCGCCAACACCATCAACGCCTCGCTCTACAGCAAGCTCGGCTACGACCCGCAAAAAGACTTCGAACCTGTGGGAATGATTGCGAAGGTGCCCAACATCCTGGTGGTCAACCCCAAGCTGCCCGTGCATTCCCTGGCCGACTACGTGCGCTACGCGAAGGAGCAGCCCAAGGGCGTCACCTTCGCATCGTCGGGCAGCGGCTCGTCGATCCATCTGGCGGGCGAGACCTTCAAGCTTCTCACCCAGGGAAACATGCTGCACGTGCCGTACCGCGGCAGCGCGCCTGCGGTGTCCGACCTGCTCGGTGGCCAGGTCGATTCGATGTTCGACAACGCGCCTTCGGCACTGCCGCACGTGAAGGGCGGGCGCCTGCGGGCCATTGCCGTCACCGGCCCCGAGCGCCTGGCGTTGTTGCCCGACGTGCCCACCGTCGCGGAGTCCGGCTACCCAGGTTTCGACGTGCAGGCGTGGTTTGCGCTGGCGGCGCCAGCGGGCACGCCGAAGCCCGTCGTCGACAAGATCAACGCCGAACTCAACCAGGCGCTTGCCACCCCCGATCTGCGCAAGCGCCTGGCCGACCTGGCCGCGAAGCCGGAGCCCGGCACGCCCGAACAGTTGCGCAGCTTTGCGGCCGCCGAAATTGCGCGCTGGCGCGGTGCCGTGAAGGCGTCGGGCGCCCGCGCCGACTGAACGAACCATAGAAGGACTGCACCGCTCATGTACCCCATCGATTTTTTCTGGCGCGCGGCCGAACGCTGGCCCGAGCGCATCGCCATCGACGCGCCGGAGGGCGAAATCCGCTACGACGCACTCGCGCGCCGCGTTGCCGCATTGGCCGCTGCGCTCGTGGAGCTCGACGCGGCGCCGCAGAGCCGCGTCGGCATCTGCGCAAGGAACAGCGCCGAGCACATCACGGCGCTGCTGGCGGTCCTGGCCTGCGGCAAGGTCTGGGTTCCGCTCAATCCGCGCAGCACGCGCTCCGAGATCCGGCGAATCGTCGATGCCACGCAGCCGTCGATCGTCGTGGTCGACCCGGAGTACGTCGAGCTGTTGGAAGGCGCGCCGGCCGCCCGCATTTTTTCGCGCGGTGCCGCTGGCAGCACTTTTGAACCGAGCATCGACGAACTGGCCGCCCGGCACCACGGTGCGGCATGCCCGTCGTTCGCGCTGCCGGCCGACGCCACGCAAGCCATCAAGTTCACCGGCGGCACCACGGGCGCGCCGAAGGGCGTGATGCAGCCTTATCGCGCATGGATGGCCAACATCGCCAACCAGATCCAGGCCTGGGGCTTCGACGAGAACGAGCGCTACGTTCTCGCCGCGCCGATCACGCATGGAACCTCGTCCTACATCGTGCCGATCCTCGCGCAGGGCGGTTGCCACGTGGTGCTGGCCGAGGCCGGTGCCGAAGCCGTGCGCAGCGCGTTCCGCGACCGCGCGGGAACAGTCTGCTTCATGCCGCCCACCTTGGTCTACATGCTGATGACGCTGCCGGGCGTGTCGCGCGCCGACTTCCCGTGCCTGCGCCGGCTCATCTACGGTGGCGCCCCCATGCCGCCCGAGAAGATCCGCGAGGTGCGCGCCTTCTTCGGTCCGGTTCTGTGCACGACCTACGGCCAGACCGAGGCGCCGCAGATCCTGACGGTGATGCGCCCCGACGACTTCGAGGATGCGCGCAACTGGGCCTCGGTGGGCCGCATCGCCTGGTTCAACGACGTGGCCATCATGGCGCCCGATGGCCGCCTGCTGCCGCGCGGCGAGGTGGGCGAGGTGGTGGCGCGCGGGGAACTGCTCATGACCGGCTATTGGCGTTTGCCCGGGAAAACCGAAGAGACGCTTGTCGACGGCTGGCTGCACACCGGCGACCGCGGCCTGTTCGACGAGCGCGGCTTTCTCTACCTGAAAGACCGGCTGAAGGAGCTGGTGATCACCGGCGGCTTCAACGTGTATCCGATCGATGTCGAGAACGCGCTGGGCCAGCACCATGCGGTGCACGAGTGCGCCGTGTTCGGCATTCCCGACGACAAATGGGGTGAGGCCGTGCATGCCGTTGTGCAGTTGCGCCCCGGGCAGCAAGCGGCCGAGGCCGAGCTCATCGCCTTCGTGCGGGAGAAGCTCGGACCGGTGCAGACGCCCAAGCACATCCACTTCTACGAGAGCCTGCCCCGTTCACCGGTGGGCAAGGTGCTCAAGAACGCAGTGCGCGAGCGCGTGCTCGGCGCCCCCATTCCCAACGCTTGAAGGAAAAACGAACATGTCCTCACCTGTTCCCGTGACCCGCCTGTGCACCCACACCTTGACCAGCCTGCACTACCGCGACGCCAACCTCGTGGACGACCTCCTGGGCAAGAAGACCTTCACCGAAGTCATGCTGATGCAGATCCTGGGACGCGAGCCGCGCGGCGTCGACCTGCGCATCACCGACGCCGTCCTCATCGTGCTGATGGAGCATGGCCTGACACCCAGCGCCATCGCGGCGCGACTGATCTACATGAGCGCGCCCGAGAACCTGCAGGGAGCGGTGTCTGCAGGCCTGCTGGCCGTGGGCAGCCAGTTCGTCGGCACCATGGAGAACTGCGCGCGCCTGCTCGAGCGCATCCAGTGCGCGGCCGACCCGCAGGCCGAGGCGTTGGAGATAGCGCGCCACTGCAAGGGCCTGAAGAGCGCCGTGCCGGGCTTCGGCCATCACCTGCACAAGCCGGTGGACCCGCGCGCCTACAAGCTGCTCGACCTGGCGCGCGCCGAGCCCGAACTGGCCGGCGACAAGCTGCGCGCCCTGGCTCAGCTCTCGAGCGCCGTCGACGAAGTGGCAGGCCGACCGATCACGCTCAACGCCACCGGCGCAGTGGCGGCGCTGCTCGGCGAAATCGGCGTGCCGACGGGCATCATGCGGGGCTTCGCGGTCATCTCGCGTGCGGCGGGGTTGGTCGCGCACATTGCGGAAGAGCAACAGGAGCCGACCGGGCGTTTCATCTGGGAAACCGTCGAACACGCCATTCCCTACGCCGGCGAGGCCAGGCTGCCGGGAGGCCAGCGATGAGCCCGCGCGACGCCGTGGTGGTCACGGGCGGCTCCAACGGCATCGGCCGCGCCACGGTCGTGCGGTTGGCACAGGACGGCTACCGGGTCTTCAATCTCGACCTCGTCGAACCCGTGGAGCCGATGGAACACGAGACCTTCGTGCGCGTCGACCTCACCGACGAAGCCGCTCTGCGCGCGGCGTTGACCGGCGTCGTGGCGCAGCAGCCGGTAACGCGGCTGGTGAACAACGCCGGCATCGTGCGGCCCGCTTCGATCGATCACGTCACCGCGGCCGACCTGCAAGCCGTGATGGCGTTGAACGTGGCCAGCTGCATTGCCTGCGTGCAGGCCCTGCTGCCGTCGATGCGTGCAGCGGGGTTCGGACGCATCGTCAACGTATCGAGCCGCGCGGCGCTGGGCAAGTGCGAGCGCGTGGCCTATGCGTCGAGCAAGGCCGCGCTGCACGGACTCACGCGCACCCTGGCGCTGGAGCTCGGCTCGGACGGCATCAGCGTCAACGCCGTCGGGCCCGGACCGATCGCAACGGACCTGTTCGACCGCGCCAACCCACCGGGCGCGCCGCAGACGCTGGCCATCCTCGAAGCGATTCCGCTGCGCCGCATGGGCCGACCGTCGGAGGTGGCGCACATGGTGGCGTCGTTGCTGGACGCGCGCGCGGGCTTCGTCACCGGCCAGGTGGTGTATGTGTGCGGCGGCATGACCGTGGGGCTCGCATCGTGAACGCCTTCGCATCGGTCCCGCTGGAGCGGGTTGCGAAATTGTCATTCAGCCAAACTGGCAAGGACGAAAAATGAAAGCATGGATTCCTCAGCTTTGCGATGCGCAGCTGCAACTGAAGTTGGCAGATCTGCCGCAGCCCACGCCAGCACCGGGTGAGTTGCTGGTTCGCGTGAGAGCACTCGGACTCAATCGAGCTGAAATGAAACTGGCGGCGCCCTCTGGTGCATCGCCACAGCCGCCCGGCCTGGAGATGGCCGGCGAGGTCGTGGCCGTCGGCCCGGACGTTGTCGGCTTCGAAGCTGGCGACCGTGTCATGGGACTATGCAGCGGAAGCTACGCGGAGTACGTGGTGGCCAACCAGCAACGGCTCATGAGAGTGCCCGGCACGATGGACTGGGCAACTGCCGCAAGCCTTCCGCTGTCGGTTCTTACGGCCTACGACGCGCTGTCGAGCGCAGGAATTGCGCCTGGTGCGGTCGTCTACGTCAATGCCGCATCGTCTGGCGTCGGGGTGATGAGCTGGCAGATCGCCCAGGCGCTTGGCGCCCGTGCGGTCGTCGGAAGCTCGACCGCTGCTCGAAAGCTGCGCGTGCTGTCGGCGCTCGGTCTGCAGCATCCCGTGGAGGCCGCGCCCGAGGCCGTGAAGTCGTTGGTGGACGAGGTCTCCGGCGGAAAGGGCGCAGATATTCTGGTGGACTTCGTCGGGGGACCACAAATCGGTTTGCATTTGGATCTGGCGGCGGTCGGTGCGCGGTGGGTCAGCGTGGGCCGGTTGGGCGGCCTGCAGGGAGAAATCGACCTGGACCGCATCAGCTACAAGCGCATGCACTTGGTTGGCGCCACGTTTCGCACGCGCGGCCACGACGATGTGTCGCGCATCATCGCCGGTGCCACCCGTGATGTGCTTCCCCTCTTGTCGAGCGGAGCGATACGCTACCCCATCGCCGCGCGGTTTGCTTTCCCTGAAATGCTTGCGGCGCGTGAAGCAATGCAGAACAACCAGCAAGTGGGAAAGATTGTCGTGACGCACTGATGCGCGATGGGACAGGGAGGCGGCCGTTGGGCGGCTCACGCCAATCACGTCCGCACGCAGCGGCCCCGCCAGACACATCGCATGGCTCAGCTCCAGCGCGACAAGATTGCTGATACACGCTGCGCCTCTGACGGTGCCGCTCCCTGGATCTTCGAAGGCGTTCGCGAAAAGCGCGGCGCCGGCGCAGGGTGCGCCACCCCGTCCACATCGATGAACGCATCGCGCGCGACCTGGTGCGGATGATCGCGTGCCTCGCCGAGCGCGAGCACCGGCGCGAAGCAGGCGTCGCTCCCTTCGAGCAGTGCAGTCCATTCATCGCGCGTGCGGGTCAGAAAGCTGCGCTCCAGCTCGGCACGCAACGCGGGCCAGCGCGCCCGGTCGTTCTGTGCGTCGCGCAGGTCGGGGTCCACGCCGAGGCGCTGGCACAGGTCCGCGAAGAACTGCGGCTCGATGGGGCCGATGCACACATGCCGTGCGTCGGCCGTCGCGTAGGTGCCGTAGTACGGCGCGCCGCCGTCCAGCGCGTTGTGGCCGCGCTGCTCCACGAAATTGCCGCGCAGGGCGCTGGTGGCGAACAGGCTCATGAGCGAGTTCACGCCGTCGGTGATGGCCGCATCGACCACCTGCCCGCGCCCCGAGCGCCTGGCCTCGTGCAGCGCCGCCAGGATGCCCACGACCAGGTACAGGCTGCCGCCCCCGTAGTCGCCGACCAGGTTGAGCGGCGGCACCGGCGCGCCACCGGCGGGGCCGATGGCGTGCAGGGCGCCGGTCAGCGCGATGTAGTTGATGTCGTGGCCCGCCGACTGCGCCAGCGGTCCGTGCTGGCCCCAGCCGGTCATGCGGCCGTAGACCAGGCGCGGGTTGCGCGCCGCGAGCACATCAGGCCCCAGGCCCAGGCGCTCCATCACGCCGGGGCGGAAGCCTTCGACCAGCACGTCCGCGTGGGCTAGGAGCTGCAGCACCTCCGCGCGCGCCTCGGGGCTCTTCAGGTCCGCCAGCACCACGCTGCGGCCCCGGCCGGTGATGTCGGTGCGGTCGCCCAGCTTGCGGCCAGGCCGGTCGATGGTGACCACGTCGGCGCCCATGTCGCTCAGCAGCATGCACGCGAAGGGGCCGGGGCCGAGCCCTGCGAACTCGACGACCTTCAGGCCCGCGAGGGGCCCGCTCATGACGCGCTCTCGCATGACGCACCCTTCAGTCGCCACTGGAGCAGCGAGAACGCCGGTTGAGGTTGTGCTAGCGGGTGATGCTCGTACACACCCTCGACCTCGGTGCCGATGTCCACCGTTTGCATCGGGTCGCCCAGCAGGTTGCCGACCATTCGCACGTGGCCGGCCTCGGGCAGCTCGACGAGCACGACCAGGTAGGCGCCGTGCCCTTTCAGCGCCGCATGCGCCGGGTGCCACACGCGCTCCCAGCTGAAGATGCGCCCGCGCGGCGCCACCTCTTCCCAGGCTGGGTCGAACGCGTGGCAGCGGTGGCACAGCCACTCGGGGCCGAACTGCCAGGTGCCGCATGCGGCGCAGTGCTGCACGCGCAGCCGGCCCTCGCGCAGGCCCGACCAGTAGGGCGCCGAGAGGCCGTCGGGCTCCGGCACCGGAACCGGCAAGCCGGGCGGCAGGTAATGCGTTGTCGTCGTGTCGTTCACAGCACGTTCTCCGATGCCAGCAGCAGGTCGCTCACGGGCGTGACCATCGGCCCGCCGATCACCAGGGCCACATCGCTGCGCCGGGCCTGGCTGGTGGAGGTGCCGCGCACCTGGCGCACGGCCTCCAGCACCAGTTCGAAGCCGTGCATGTAGCACTCCGCCAGGTTGCCGCCGCTGGTGTTCAGCGGCAGCCGGCCCGTGGGCGCGAGCAGGTTGTCGAGCGTGAGGAATTCGTTCGCCTCTTCGGGGCGGAAGAAGCCGTGTTCGGCCAGCGCCATCGCCACGCCGCCGGTGAAGTTCTCGTAGCTCTGCACCACACCGACGTCGGCGGGCGTGATGCCGGCCATGGCGTACAGCTCGGGTGCCACGGTGGTGAAGCTCGCGCTCGCGTAGTCCGGCGCGTTGTGCGGAATGGCGCCGGCGCGGTAGCCCGAGCCGGCCGACGCGCCGAGCAGGTAGGCGGGCTTGCGCGCGAAGTCTTTCGCGCGCTCGGCGGCCACCAGCACGATGGCCGCGGCGCCGTCGTTTTCCATGCAGCAGTCGTACAGGTGAAAGGGCTCGGCAATCCAGCGGGAGGCGTCGTACGTGGCCGCGTCCAGCGGCTTGCCGTGCATCACGGCGCGCGGGTTGGCTTGCGCGTGGTGGTAGGAGGCCATGGCAATGGCGCGCATCGCCTCCTGCCGCACACCGTGCTCGTGCATGAAGCGCCGCACGCGCATGGCGAAGCGTTGCGGCGGCGAGAGCACGCCGTAGGGCATCAGGTAGGCCTTTTCGCCGGAGATGGTGTCCAGGCCCTGCACCTGGCCGAAACGGCCGCTCTGCCCCTGCGCCAACGCGCGGAACACCACCACGCAGTCGGCCAGCCCGGCCGCGATGGCCGCCGCGCCGTTGGCCACGGCCGCGCAGCACCCGCCGCCGCCACCACCCCATTGCATGGTCGCGCTGCGCAGGCGGTGCGTGCCCAGCGCGGCCGCCAGCCGCGATGCGTCGCTGCGGTCGTCGCTGTACGAGGCAAAGCCGTCGATGTCCCTCGGGTCGATGCCCGCGTCCGCGCAGGCCGCGAGGATGGCTTTCAGCGCCAGCTTGAACTCGGCGTCCGGCGACTGGCCGTGCTTGTAGTACGGCGTCTCGCCGATGCCGACGATGGCGACGCGCCCGCGCAGCGACCTTGGCGTCATGCCGGCGCGCCGGCGGTCTCGTGCCGCACGGCCGGTGGACCGAAGGCGCCGGCCTGGGCCAACACCGCCAGCCGGGCGTCGTCGTAGCCGAGCGCCTCGCGCAATACCTCGTGCGTGTGCTGCCCGACGGTGGGGGCCGCCACCGGGTCGGCGATGGGCGTTCGGCCATAGCGGATGGGCAGCGCCATGTTGGGCACCCAGCCGACGCCCGGATGCGGAATGCGCGTGACCAGCCGCCGCTCGCGCGCTTCCGGCGAGCGAATCGCCTCGCCCACCGAGCGCACCTCGCCGCACGGCACGCCGGCCGCGCGCATGCGCGCCTGCCAGTGCGACCACGGCTGTAATGCAAAGGCCTCGCCCAGCAGCGCGAAGAGTTCCTCGCGACGCGCGGAGCGCTCGCGTCCGTTGGCAAAGCGCGGGTCGTCGGCCACGTCGGGCCGCTCGATCACCTGCGCCATCAGCCGCTGGAAGATCTTGTTGTTGCCGCAGTTGATATAGAACGAGCGGTCCTGCGCCTCGAACACGCCCGAGGGGCAGGTGTCGGGGCTGGTGTTGCCGTGGCGCTGGGGTTCGGCGCCGCTGAACACATGTTGCAGCGTGGCGTAGCCCGTCATCAGCACGGCGTTGTCGAACAGCGCCACTTCCATCGACTGGCCGTGCCCGGTGCGCTCGCGCGCCACCAGCGCACCGAGGATGGCGTTGGACGCCATCATCGCGGTGCTGATGTCCATCACCGGCGACAGCGCGCGCACGCCCTGGCGGTCGGCATAGCCGTTCATCGACACGAAGCCGCTCTCGGCCTGGGCAATGGGGTCGAAGCCCAGCCGGTCGGCAAAGGCGCCCTCGCGTCCATAGGCCGAGACCGAGCAATACACCACCTCCGGGTTGGCCTTGCGCACGCTTTCGTAGTCCAGGCCGAAGCGCTCCATCACGCCGGTGGAAAAGTTCTCGACCACCACGTCGGCCGTGGCCACCAGCGCGCGGGCCACCTCCAGCCCCTCGGGCGTCTTCAGGTCGAGCGCCACGCTGCGCTTGTTGCGGTTCGACCAGAGAAAGGGCGCGCCCTGGGCCAGCTCGGGGTGCACCGGCGGGTACTGGCGAAAGTCGTCGCCCCGCCCGGGGGCCTCGATCTTCAATACGTCGGCACCCATGTCGGCCAGCATCATGGTGGCGAACGGGCCCGCGATGAAGTGCGTGAAGTCGACCACCTTGATGCCTTCGAGCGCCTGCGGGGCGCCCGCGGGGCGGGGCGTGTGTTCGGGAAAGTCGGTTTCGAGGTTTTCAAGCATGAAGGTGGTTCTCACATCTGGATGTTGGCTTTGCGCACGACCGGGCCCCACTGCGACATTTCGTCGCGAATGAGCTTTTCGAGTTCTTGCGGCGTGCTGCTGCGCGCCTCCACGTTGCGCTCGGAGAACATCTTTCGCACCTCGGGGCGCGCGACCGCGGTGCTTACCGCGGCCTGCAGCCTGGCGATCATGTCCTGCGGCGTGTCCTTGGGCGCAAGCACGCCGAACCAGGCCGAGCTCCTGAAGCCCGGCACGTCGTCCGCGATGGTCGGCAGGCCCGGCACCGTTTCGGTCGGCTTGAGCGTGCCCACCGCCAGGTAGCGCACCTTGCCCGAGTTGACGAGCGTGGCGCCGTCCAGCCCGGTGACGAAGGCGGCCTGCAGCTGGCCACCGGCAAAGGCCGTCATCATCGGCGCGCCGCCGTTGTACGGAATGTGCTGCAGCTTGAGGCCCGCGGCCTCGTTGAAGTATTCGGCCGCGAGGTGCGATAGCGAACCGTTGCCGACCGAGCCGATGTTCAACGACGTGCCGTTCTTCTTCGCATACGCGAGGAACTCCTTCATCGTCCGGGCCGGGCTGTCGGCGGGCACGGCCAAGATCATCGGCGTGATGGCCACGGTGGAGATGGGCCGCAGGTCTTTCAGCTCGTCGTACGGCACTTTGCGCATCAGCCCGACCACGGCATTGGGGCCGGTGTTGCCGAACACCAGCGTGTAGCCGTCGGCCGGGGCCTTGGCAACGTAGTCCACCCCGATGGTGCCGCCCGCGCCGGGCTTGTTCTCGACGATGACGGTCTGGCCGAGCGTTTCGGTCATCGATTGCTGGATGGCGCGCGCGAGCTGGTCGGTGCTGCCGCCGGCCGCGTACGGCACGATCATGCGAATCGGCTTGCTCGGGTAGGTGCCTTGGGCGAATGCGGGCAACACGCCGGCGGCGAGCCACAGGCATGCGGTGCGCAGCAGCGTGCGACGGGGGAGGAATGCGGGTTTCATGGTGAGGTCTCCTTGTTTTCGTGAATGCATGGGCTGGTACAGCTCGGCTCAGTTGCCGAGCACGGTCGACCAGTAGCTGCGGGCGCGGTCCATGTGCCGCAGGATGAGCAACTGCGCCTTGGCCGAATCGCGTGCGCGGATGTGTTCGAACAACCGGCGGTGGTCGCGCAGCGAGGCCTTGCCCTGTGCCGTGTCCTCGAACATGGCCTGGCGGCGCTCGCCCGTGAAACGGTAGAAGGCGTGCAGCACGCGCACCAGCACCGAGTTGTGCGTGGCGTCGACCAGCGCGATGTGGAACTCGGTGTCGGCGGCGGCGATGTTCCCTTCTTGCGCCAGCACTTTTTCGGTACGTCGCAGCACGGCTTCCATGCGCTCCAGGTCGGCCTCGGTGCGGCGCTGGCAGGCGAGGCCGGCGGCCAGCACCTCGAGGTGACCGCGCACCTCCATCGTCTCGGCCACCTCGACCGGCGTGGGCGTGCCGCCCATGTCGGTGAGCATCACCAGCGCTTCGAAGCTGGCCTCGCGCTCCACGTGCCGCAGGTAGATGCCCGAATTGGGCCGCGACTCGACGATGCGCAGCGTGACCAGCGTGGCGAGCGCCTCGCGCACGGCGTTGCGGCCTACGCCCAGCCGCTCGGCCAGGTCGCGCTCCGAAGGCAGCCGGTCGCCGGGTTGCAGGCGGCGGTCGCGCAGGTACGCCAGGATGCCGGCAATGGCGCCGTGGCCACCTTGGCCGCCTTGTCCGCTGGTGGGTTCCTGCACCTCGGTGGTGGGGTCGAGCTTGGTGGCCATGGTGTGCATGCCGCTCAAAGGTCGAGCACCAGCGTCTTCGAGCGCGCGCCGGAGCAGCAGATCATGATGCTGTCGTTGGCCTGCTTTTCTTCGGCGCTCAGGAAGTCGTCGCGGTGGTCGGGCTCGCCCGCGATCACCTTGGTGCGGCAGGTGCCGCACACGCCGGCGGTGCAGGCGTACGGAACGTCGATGGCGTGGTCGAGCAGCGTGTCGAGAATGGTCTTGCCCGGCGCCACGGCAAGGCGCTGGCCGCTGCGCTCCAGCACCACGTCGTAGCCGCCTTCGGTGGCCGCCTCGCTGGCGGCGGCGAAGCGCTCGAAATGCACCGTGCCCGCCGGCCGCGAGGCGCAGGCCGCGAGGAAGGCGTCGATCATGCGTGCCGGGCCGCAGCAGTACAGGTGCGTGCCGGGCGGCGCATCGCGCACGATGGCGGCGATGTCGAGCCGGTCCAGGCGCGAAGAGCCGAAGCAGAAGTCGACCTCGCGCCCGTCGCCCGCCATGGCGCGCAGTGCGTCGGCGTAGGCGGTCTCGCGCGGCGAACGGCTCGTGTAGTGCAGGCGCCAGGGCTTGCCCACCTCGCGCAGCCGGCGCAGCATCGACATGACCGGGGTGATGCCGATGCCGCCCGCGATGAACACGGAATGCGCCGCGTCTTCCACCAGGGCGAAGTCGTTGCTCGGCGGCGTGGCGCGCAGGCGGTCGCCCACGCGCGGGGTGGCGTGCATCCACGCGGAGCCGCCCTGGCCTTCGGCGTCGCGCTGCACCGCCACCACGTAGCGGCCTCCGTCGGAGGGTGCGTTGACCAGCGAATAGCTGCGCACCATGCCATGCGGCAGGTGCAGGTCGATGTGCGCGCCGGCGGTGAAGGCGGGCAGCGCGGCGTCGTTGGCCGAAACGAACTCGTACGACGCGATGCCCTCGGCCTCCAGCCGGATCTGGCGCAGGCGCAGGTCGATGGGAGCAGGCATGCTCATGGCGTGTAGCCGAAGTCGGCGCCCAGCCGCGCGGTCATCGCTTCGCGCCCGGAATCGTTCCACGACTCGCTGGCCGGCAGCGTGAGCGACACCGCGCGCACCATCGGCAGGTCGGGGTCTTCGATGCGCGGCGGGCGCTGCTGCCGCACCGAGAGATTGCGCACGGTTTCCAGCAACAGCCGGCGCGTCATCGCGATGCCGGTGTCGCTCATGCCCAGGTGTTCCTTAGAGCGATCGTAGATCGGCGCCACGCCCGACTGGCAGGCCGCGTCCTGCACCCACAGCCCGGGCAGGCCGGAGAACCAGGTCTTGGTCTGCGCGTCGTAGTTGAAGAGGAACGCGCTCTGCAGGTTGAACTTGGTCCAGTACTTCGCGTAGGGCTCGGTGGGCGGGCGCGGCGCATAGGCGTTGACGCTCGGGTGGCCGGTCTCGCGGCCGGCGTGGCCGTTGTCGAAGATCTTGCGGGTCTTTTCGTAGAACGGCTGCGTCGGGTGGTACGAGAACATGATGCACAGCGTGTGGTGGTCGTCCAGCGGCACCCAGGCGTGGCCGCTGAGCTCGGGGTACTGCGACTGCGGCGGCACCAGCGTGTAGAAGGGCAGCAGGAACTGGTTCACGCGCCAGTAGTGCGTGCGCTCGTCGAGCACGCGCTTCGACGCCACGCTCATGCCGAAGTCCTGGCGCTTGCACTCGAAGGTGGGGCGCAGGTCTTTCTTGGCGGTCCAGTCGCTGATGGCGCCCTGCTGGTCGATGCGCCCGTGAAGGATGGGTGCGTGCGCCGAATCGATCTCGCCTTCCACCGCCTGCAGCCAGTTGCACTCCTGCACGCGGAAGCTCACGTACACGTTTTCCTCGGGCACCAGGTTCCACTCCAGGTTGGGCAGCGGCGGCAGGTTGTCGCGGTCGGGGCCCATGTAGGTCCAGGCGATGCCGTTGCGCTCGCGGCAGGGGTAGTTCTTGATCTGCACCGTGTCTTTCAGCCGGCTCTGCGCGGGCTCGGCCGGGGTGTCGAGCACATGGCCGTCCACGCCGAACTTCCAGCCGTGGTAGATGCAGCGAACACCGCAGTCTTCGTTGCGCCCGAAGACCAGCGGCGCGCCGCGGTGCGGGCAGGCATGGTCGATCAGGCCGATGCGGCCTTCGCTGTCGCGAAACGCCAGCAGCTCTTCGCCCAGCAGGCGCACGCGCTGGGGTTGCCCGTCGGCCTGGAGGTCGCGGCTGGGCAGGAAGGGAATCCAGTAGAGGCGCATCAGCTGGCCCATGGGGGTGCCGGCGCCGACGCGGACCAGGGTTTCGTTGTCTTCGTGGGAAAGCATGGAAGCAGATTCCTTATGGGGCAGGTGCGGGGCGGACACAGGTCCTGGTTTTGGTGTGTCCACTTTGGATGACCAAATTGGTAGAACCAATGCTAGCTTTCGGCGGCAGGTCCTGTAAAGCTCGAAACCCAATAACCTTTATAATGGATCAACCATAGGAGCTTTGTCGATGGACCGTGAGACAAGAAACGCCCCGGATACCGCCAATGCCGCCAGTACCGCCGGCAGCTCGCAAGCCGCCGCCTTCGACGCCGTGCTCGACGCCCGCTACAGCTGCCGCGGCTACCTTGCCGAGCCCGTGCCGCGCGACGTGATCGACGCCATCCTGCGGGCCGCGCAGCGCACTGCCTCGTGGTGCAACTCGCAGCCCTGGCAGATCGCGGTGACCAGCGCGGCCGCCACCGAGCGCCTGCGCCAGGCCATGGCCACGCCCGAGGCATCGGCCGACCCGTCCTTCGACATCGCGCCGCCCGCCGAGTACCGCGGCGTGTACCGCGAGCGCCGCCGCGAATGCGGCTTCCAGCTGTACGACAGCGTGGGCATCGCGCATGGCGACCGCGAGGCCTCGGCGCGGCAGGCGGAGCTGAACTTCAGCTTCTTCGGCGCGCCGCACATGGCGCTGGTCACCACCGAGGCGGTGCTGGGCACCTACGGCGTTCTCGACTGCGGCGCCTACGTCAGCAACTTCATGCTGGCCGCCCGGGCGCGCGGCGTCGCGAGCATCGCGCAGGCCGCAGTTGCTTCGCGCGCGAAGTTTTTGCACCGCTGGTTCGATGTTCCCGAAGACCGCCAGGTGGTGTGCGGCATCTCCTTCGGCTACGAAGACCCGGCGCATCCCGCGAACAAGTTCCGCACCACGCGCGCCACCCTTGGCGAGGCGAGCCGCTGGATCGACTGAGCAAGCCGGTTGCCCAGCAGCCCGGGGCCGCGAGCGCCGCTCAGAGCTTGATGCGGCCGGTGGCCACCAGCTTTTTCGTCAGCTCCAGCTGCTCGGTGAGAAAGGCCGAGAGCTTGGCCGGCCCCCACCCCGCGGGCTCGAAGCCCAGCTCCAGCAGCTTGGGAGCCACGTCAGGCAATTTCACGATGCGCGCCATTTCGGTCGAGAGCTTGTCGATGATCGCCTTCGGCGTTCCGGCCGGCGCAAACAGCGCGCCGAAACCCGGCATCACGACATCGGGGTAGCCGGCCTCGGCGAAGGTCGGTACGTCGGGGTACAAGGGAAACCGGGTCGGGCTTGCAACCGCCAGCGCACGAATTTTTCCCGGGTAGCGGGAAACGCCCCCCAGCGAGACGACTGCGGTATCGATCTGGCCGCCAATGAGGTCCTGCAGCGCGGGTGCCTCGCCCTTGTAGGGCACATGCACCGTGTCTATACCGGCCGTCATGTTGAGGAGCTCGCCGACAAAGTTGCCGCCCGATCCGGGGCCGTACGAGCCGTAGGAAATCTTGCCGGGCTTGCTCTTGGCGAGGTCCACCAGCTGCTTGAGCGTCTTGATGTTCAGCGATTCGCGCACCCCGATGGCGATGGGCGTGAGCGCCAGCATGCTGATGGGCGCGAGCTCCGACATCTTGTAGGTCTGGGTGGGTTGCAGCACCAGGTTGCTGATCAGCGCGCTGTAGTTGACCAGCAGCGTGTAGCCGTCGGGCGTCGCCCTGGCCACGGTGGCGGCCGCGATGGCCCCGCTCGCGCCGGCTTTCGATTCGACGATGCTCGGCTGGCCCCAGGCCTCGGTGAGCTTCTGCCCGATGACCCGCATCATCGTGTCGTGCCCGCCGCCGGCCGGCGTCGGGATGATGAACTTGACGACGTTGTTCGGATAGGCCGGGTCGGCCCAGGCGAACGAGGGCAGTGCGGCGATGCCGGCGATGGAGAGGCCGGTGGCGAGACCGGTTGCGAGAGTCTGGCGGCGCGAAGTGTTCATCGGATGTCTCCTGGTTTGTCTTGCATTTTCATTGGTTGAACCATAATTAATTCTGCGACAATGGTCAATCCGCACCTGCCCGGGCGGGCACACTATCGGCTCCGAGCCCAGCGCTTTCATCGTTCGTGACCCAGAGGAGGAAAAAGCCATGTCGGAAACCACCCCCGTTTTTGCACCCGTGCGCATGCGCCGCGCATTCGAAGCCATTTGCGACCAGATCCGCCAGCAGCTGGCGGACGGGCAACTCGCCGCCGGCGACAGGCTGCCCAGCGAAAAGGAACTGTCGGAGCAGTTCGGCGTGAGCCGCAGCGGCGTGCGCGAGGCATTGCGAAGCCTCGAGATGGCCGGCATGGTGGAGGCGCTGACCGGCATCAACGGCGGCTTCTATATCAAGCAGTCGCATCCCGACGGCATCACGCAGGCGGTGCGCGACATGGTGGCGCTCAACCAGGTGCCGGTGTCGGACGTGACCGAGGCCCGCATCCTGCTGTGCGACCTGGCGATCAAGCTGGCCTGCGAGCGCGCGACCGAAGAAGACTTTGCGGCCATCGAGGCCGACATCGACCGCTTCGCGGAGCTGGTCAGGCAGGGCAAGCCGGTGCGCGACAGCGCGCTCATCACCGAGTTCTACCGGCTCATCGGCCGCGCGACGCACAACGAAGTGATCGTGATGCTGATCGACGCGCTGTCGGAGATATTGCGCGGCCTCATCGCGCAGCTGCAGGCGCCGCACAGCAACGTGGTGCAGGTGCGCCGCAAGGTGCTGCGCCTCATGCGCGAGCGCGATGCGCCCAAGGCCAGCGCGGCGCTGGCCAAGCACCTGACCGCGCTGCACCTCCTGCTGGAGGACATGGAGCGCAAGAAGACGCCGCGCTGAGCCGCTTCAGCGCGGCAGGCCGAGCCCGCGCTGGGCGATCAAGGTTCGCTGGATCTCGTTGGTGCCGATGCTGATCACCCACATCAGCGAATGGCGCAGGTTCTGCTCGATCCGGCCCTGGAGCAGCGCGCCGGCACTGCCTTCCGACAAGGTCCCTTCGATGCCGAGAATGTCGAGCGCCACCTCGCCGAAGCGCTCCATCAGTTCACCCGAGTAAACCTTGCTGGCGGCCGCGTCGTGCAACGGCGTTTCGCCTGCGTCCACACGCTCGGCGCAGTGCATCATCATCTGGCGCCCGACCTCGATCTGCGACGCCAGTTCGCCGATCTGCCCGCGCACCAGCGGGTCCAGCCGCATCGCGCGCCCGTCCAGCTGCGCGCCGCGGATGTAGTCGCACAGCAGCTCGAAGGCGTGCGCCACCTTCATCACGATGCCGCCGCCGATGAAGCCGCGCTCCGTGGCCAGCGCACCCACCAGCACCTTCCAGCCGCCGTTCAGCTCGCCGACCATCGCGTCGGCCGGAACGCGCACGTTGTCGTAGAACACGTTGGCGAAGCTGCCGCCGTACATGGTGGTCGAGGTCTTGACGGTGATGCCGGGCGTGTCCATCGGCACGATGAACAGGCTCAGGCCGGCGTGCGGCGGGCTGGCGTCGGGGTTGGTGCGGGTGGCCAGCAGCATGTACTCGCCCCAGTAGGTGGTGGTCCAGATCTTCTGGCCGTTGATGACGTAGTGGTCGCCGTCGCGCACGGCGCGCGTGCGCATCGAGGCCAGGTCGGAGCCCGAATCGGGCTCGCTGTAGCCCATGCCGTAGATGGCCTCGCCACGCAGGATCTGCGGCAGGTAGCGGTCCTGCTGCGCCGCCGTGCCGTGCACCTGCAGCATGGCCGCCTGCACGGGGGCGCCGGCACGCGGCGCTTCGGCGCGCTCCATTTCCTCGACGAACGCGAGCTGTTCGAAGGCACCGCGCGCCTGGCCGCCGAATCGCTCGGGCCAGCCCAGCCCGATCCAGCCTGTTTTCCCGAGGTCGCGCGCGAAGTCGCGGTCGTACTCGCGCTGCTTGAAGCCCAGGCGGTCGTGCGCCGCCTTGCGCTCGCCCGACCAGTGCACCTTCAGCCAGGCGCGCACCTCTTCGCGGAACGCGTTGCCCTGGGGACCGAGGTCGTATTCGGGCAGCGCGTGGGGCACGTCGCCCAGGAAGTAGTCGGCCAGTTCCTCTTTGGCACGGCGCATGCCGCCATGGCGCAGCACGTCGAGGTGAACCTGCTTGAAGTGCCGCGGCGCCTCATGCTCTTCGCTGTAGCCGATGGCGCCGAAGGTGTGCTGGTTCTCGAGCGCCACCTGGCGCAGCGTGCTGCCGGCGACGGCGCAGGCGGCGTGCGCGAAGACGCGCCAGTTTTCGGTGCCGAGGTCGTGCTGCCGCGCGGCATTGGCCAACGTGAGCTGCGTGCCCATCAGCGCGATCTGGTTGTTGGCGAGCTTGTGCTGGATGGCCTGGAAGCTTCCGATCAAACGGCCGAACTGCTTGCGCTCGCCGGCGTACGCGACCGCCATTTCGAAGGCACGCGCCGCGGCGCCCCCGGCGCGCGCGCACAGCGCCAGGCGGCTCATGAGCTGAAGGTCGGCCAGCGCCTGGGCCGTCACCGCGAGCAGCGTGGCCGGCACGTTGTGCAGCGTGACGCGGCACATGCCGCTGGCGCCCATGGCCGGCGTGGCGTCGATGCGCACGCCTGGGGCGCTGGCGTCGACCAGTGCCAGGCCGGGACCGGCTGCCGTGCCTGTGACCGCCCCTGTGTCAGCGATCGCGACCGCGAAATGCGTGGCGCTGTCCGCCATCTCGACGAAAGAAAGCTCGCCGGACACGGCGTTGCCGGCCAGGGTGGCGCTGCCCGCGCTGCGGTCGCCGTCGAAGGCGCCGAGTGCCAGCACCACGCGCGCGTCGCCGCTGCGCGCCGCGTCGAGCAGCGCGTGTTCGTCGCCGGCCGCTGTGCGCAGATTCGCCAGGTGGAGCAGCGCGATGTGATGCAGCGGCACCGGGCAGGCGGCGCGTCCCATTTCCTCCATCGTGATCGCGATCTCTCGCAAGCCGCCCTCGCTGCGGTCGCTGCCGAGCGCCGTCAGGCCCTGGTCGGCGAGCTGGCGCCAGGTGTCCTTCACACGTTCGGGGTCCTTCGCCCATTCCACTGCGGTGGCCGTGGGCCAGTGCCTGGCCAGAAAGCCGCGCACCGAATCGCGCAGCATGGCGCGTTCTTCGTCACTGGGCAGGTCGTGCTGCATCATCGGTTTCTCCTGAAATAACATCAATGGTACAACCATTGTGAACAGACGCAGAGAGGAGAAAACACGCGGCAGCGCAAATCCGCGCATTTATCATTGGCTCAAAGGTCCAACTTTTTACGGGTTCTCCGGGAGAAACAACATGAACGCCAAAGAATCGCAACCCACGCAGCCGCAGGCCGCCGCGCCGGTGTCGGCCGCGAAGTTCCAGGTCATCCGCTCGGCGCGAGCCTTCGAGGAAATTGCCCAGCAGATACGCACCGAGCTCGCGCAGGGGCGGCTCAAGGTCGGCACGCGGCTGCCGTCGGAGCGTGCGCTGTCCGAGCAGTTCGGCGTGTCGCGCAACACCTTGCGCGAAGCGCTTCGCTCGCTGGAGCACGCCGGGCTCATCCGGCTGCAGAAGGGCGCGACCGGCGGCGCTTTCATCAGCGGGCGCAGCGGCGACGCGATCGCCACGGGGCTCATGGACATGTACCACATGGGCGCCATCCAGCCCGAGCAACTGACCGAGGCGCGCATCTGGCTCGAGTCGATCCTGGTGCGCGAGGCTTGCGTGCGCGCCACGCCGGCCGACATCGAGGCGCTGAGCAGCAACATTGACGCGGCCGAGGAGGCGACGCGCAAGGACGACTTTCCCGCGCGCGCCGCCACCAACCTCGAGTTCCACCGCATCCTGGCGCGCATGACCGGCAACCCGATCATGGTGATCGTGATGAACGGCGTGCTCAACGTGCTGGCGGAGTTCATCGGCCAGGTCGGCCACTACGAGAACGCCTACGTGCTGCCGTCTCGCCGCCGCTTCGTGAAGCATCTTGCCGCACGCGATTCGGACGCCGCTGTGGCGGAGATGGAGTCCATCCTCAAGCGCCTGCAGCGCAGCTACCTGTCGAAGATCGAGGGGGGCGATGCGCAGGAGGCCGAGGCGGTTCCGGCCGCTGCGAAGACACGCGCCAAGTCCGCTGCCAAGCCTGCAGCCAAGCCGGCAGCCAAGCCGGTCGACAAGCCGGCGCCCAAGCCCGCGGCCAAGCCAGCAGCGAAGACGCCGCGCTAGCTTCTGCCGCCTCCAATTTCCAACCGCTCGCCGAAACGCGAGCGGTTTTTTTTGCCCGACCCGAGGCCAATCCCGCTTGACAGCGCGCCGTTGAATTTCTAGCATTTAGCAATGGTTCAACCAAAAATAGGTTTTATGACGCAAGACAACGACAAGCCTTCGACGGGAGAGTTGCTCGCCGTGCTGCTGGCGCGTGATTTCGAGGATGGCGAAAAAGTCATCATCGGAACCAACTCCGACATCCAGCTGGCCGCCTGCAACCTCGCGCGAAAAATGCAGGCGCCGCGGCTGTGGTGGATCTCGGGCCCCGGGGGCATGGTCAACCCGGTGCGCAACCACCTGCTGTCCACCGCCGACTCGGAGAACATCGAGTCCTCCGAGGCCTGGATGGACCTTCCCAACATGATCGACTTCATCGACTGGAAGATCCACTTCTTCGACTTCGCGATCCTGTCGGCGCTGCAGGTCGACCGCTTCGGCAACATCAACACGGTGGTGGTCGGCGACCACGCAAAGCCGAAGGTGCGTGGCCCCGGCACGGTCGGCATCAGCGCACTGTGCGGGCTGGCCAAGCGCTTCTACGTGGCGCTCACGCGCCACGATAAGAGCGCCTTCGTGCCGCGCGTGGACTTTCTCTGCGGCCCCGGGCACATGGAAGGCGGCAACTCCCGCGAAGAGGCCGGCCTGCCCGCGGGCGGCCCGAAGCTCGTGGTGTCGCCGCTGGGCGTGTTCGACTTCGAGCCGGTTTCCAAGGCCATGCGCGTGCGCTCGTTGAACCCGGGCGTGACGCTCGAGCAGGTCCATGCCGCCACCGGCTTCGAAATGCGGGTCGACGGCACGCCGCCCGTTACCGCGATGCCATCCGCAGAAGAGTTGCACCTGCTGCGCACCCACGTAGACACCCGCGGCACGCTTCGCCGCAAATTTCCCTGACAAGGCGCCTCATGAGCAACAAGAGCAAACTGATTTCGCTGGACGAGGCCGTGGCGGTCGTCAAGGACGGGGACCGCGTGGGCCTGGGCGGCTGGATCTTCAATGCGCAGCCGATGGCGCTGGTGCGTGCGCTCATCCGCAAGGGCGCGCGCAACCTCGACCTCGTGCCCGCGCCCGGCTCCATCGCCCCCGACATGCTGATCGGCGCCGGCTGCGCGCGCAGCACCGCCTGCGTGTTCATCAGCTTCGAGCAGTTCGGCCTGGCGCCGCACTTTCGCCGCCAGGCCGAGGCCGGCACGCTGAAGGTGTACGAGCTCGACGGCCCCGGCATTGCCGGCGGCCTGCGCGCCGGCATCTGCGACATGCCATGGACGGCCATTCCCGACCTGGGCACCGACCTGCCGCGGCACACGCCGGAGCACTATTCGCCGCTGCCGTCGAAACCCGGCGAGCGCAAGATGCTGGCCGCCGCCGCCATCAAGCCCGACGTGTGCCTGCTGCACGCTCAGCAGGCCGATGAATACGGCAACGTGCAATACCTGGCAACGCCGTTCTTCGACGCCATGCTCGCGCAGGCATCGTGCCACGTGATCGTCTCGGTCGACCGCATCGTGTCGAGCGACACCATCCGCCGCTCGAACCACCTGACCAAGCTGCCGAGCGTGATGGTCGATGCGGTGGTGGAAGCACCTTACGGCGCGCACCCCACCTCGTCGCCCTCGCTGTATCGCGCGGACGAGCGCCACCTGAAGGAGTACGTGAAGGCCAGCGTGAGCGACGAAGCCTTCGCCGCTTACCTGAAGCGCTACGCCCGCGATGCAGGCGCCCACGGTGACTACCTCGATGCGCTCGGCGCGTCCCGCCTCGCGGGGCTTGCCGTGTCCGAGTCGAACCTCGCCTGAGAGCCACCCTATGAGTAATACCCCAGCCGCCAAGCCCGGCATCCTGGACGGCGTGCGCGTCCTCGACTTCACCGCGATGATGTCCGGCCCTTACTGCACGCGGCTCATGGCCGACCTCGGTGCGGAGGTCATCAAGGTCGAGCCGCCCGAGGGCGACTACATCCGCCTGCGCGCCCCGCGCCGCGAAGGCCGAAGCACCTACTTCGCGCAGCTCAACGCCGGCAAGAAGAGCCTGGCGCTCGATCTCAAGAAGCCCGAAGCCATCGCGCTGATCCGCGAGATGGTCCTGAAGTGCGACGTGGTGGTCGAGAACTACCGTCCTGGCGTCATGAAGCGGCTCGGGCTCGACTACGCGTCGCTCTCCGCGCTGAACCCGAAGCTGGTGTACTGCTCGATTTCGGGCTTTGGCCAGGAAGGCGACTGGGCCGGCCGAAGCGCCTACGCGCCGGTGCTGCACGCGGCCAGCGGCTACGACATGGCCAACCTCGACTACCAGGAGGGCGACGTGGAGCGGCCGCTGAAAAACGGCATCTTCGTGGCCGACGTGCTGGGCGGCTCGCTGGCGTTCGGTGCCGTGCAGAGCGCGCTGTTTCGCGCCGCGCGCACGGGCGAGGGCGACCACGTCGACCTGTCGCTGATGGACGCGATGCTCGGCATGCTGGTGTACGAATGCCAGGAGGCGCAGTTTCCGGCCGAGCGGCGCCGGCCGCTTTACCGCCCCACGAAGGCCAGGGACGGCTTCCTGCTGATCGCGCCGGTGAGCCAGAACAACTTCGAGGCGCTCGCGCGCGGCACCGGGCACCCGGAGTGGATCACCGACCCGCGCTTCGCGATCAGCCAGGACCGCGAGCACCACTGGGGCGAGCTGATGCAGCTGCTGGACGACTGGGCCGGCCCGCAAAGCGCGGCCGAATGCGAGGCGACCATGAACGCGGCCGGCGTGCCGTGCTCGCGCTACTTCACCGTGCGCGAGGCGATGCAGCTGCCGCCGCTGCAGGAGCGGCACGCGTTCCAGACCATCGACGACGGCTCGGGACCGTTCCAGGTTCCCAACCCCGCCTTTCGCTTCGCCCGCACGGCGGCGCATGCGCGCAACAGCGTGCCGGCGCTGGGCGGCGACGGCCCGGCCTTGCTCGGCAGCCTGCTGGGCCTGAGCGACGAGCGCGTCGCCGCATTGCGGGAGAGCCGTACGCTGCACGTGCACGGCTGATTCCGAGCTTTCGTGAAAAAAGAAAAGGAGACAAGCATGCCGACGATCGAATGGAAGCGTTTTCTCAGGCCGAGGGTGAACGTAAAGGTGAATGCCAAGGCGAAGGCCAGGCTGCTGTGGACCGCGCTGCTGGCCGCGGGCGCGATGGCGCTGCCGCAGGCCGGCATCGCGCAGGCGTCGAACTTTCCGAACAAGCCCATCACCATCATCGTGCCGTACCCGCCGGGTGGCACCACCGACGTGCTGGCGCGGGTGCTGCAGGAGCCGATGCAGCGCTTTCTCAAGCAGCCGGTGATCATCGAGAACAAGGCCGGCGCCTCCGCCGTGCTGGGCACCAAGTTCGTGGCGAAGGCCGCACCCAACGGCTACACGCTGCTGTTCCCGAACAACGGCCTCGTGATCTCGCCGCAGGTGTCGAAGGACGCCGACTACGCGCCGCTGAAAGACTTCGCGCCGGTCTCCCTGGTGTCGCTGCAGCCGATGATCCTGGTGGTGAACCCGACGGTGCCCGCCAAGTCGGTGCAGGAGCTCATCGACTACGCCAAGGCCAACCCCGGCAAGCTCGACTTCGCGACCGCCGGGCCCGCCTCGTTCGGCCACCTGGCGACCGAGCTGTTCAGCCGCAGGGCCGGCATCCGGATGACGCACATTCCCTACAAGGGGCAGGCGCCGACCACGCAGGCCATCCTGACCGGCGAATCGAAGGTGCTGCTGAGCACGAGCTCGTCGCAGATGAACGCGTTCATCAAGGACGGCAAGGTACGGCTGCTCGGTGTTTCGTCGCTGCAGCCTTCGCCGTTGGCGCCGGGCGCGCCGCCCATTGCGAACACGCTGGCCGGCTTCAACCCCGAAGTCTGGTTCGGCCTGTTCGCGCCTGCCGGCACGCCGCGCGATGTGGTGGCCAGGCTCAACGATGCCATCGTCAAGGCGCTGGCATTGCCTGAGGTCAAGGAGAAGTTCGAAACTGCCGGCGCCTCCGCCACCGGCAGCACGCCCGAGCAGCTCGGCGCGCGCATCGCCGAGGAATACGGCACATGGACCAGCGTGATCCGCGAGGCGGACATCAAGTCCGAATAGTCGATTCGCGTCACACCGACAAGCAAGAAGGGCCGCGAAGACGCGGCCCTTTTTTCGTCCGCGCCCGCTCAGGCCGGCTTGAACATCGGGACCGAGAAGCCGCCTTCGGCCGGCTTGAAGCTGACCTCGACCCGGTCACCGATGCGCAGTGCATCGAGGTCGCAGTCGACGATGTTGGTGAGCATGGTCACGCCTTCGTCCAGCGTCACGTAGGCCAGCGCATAGGGAATGGGCCCCGCCCGGCGCGTCACGCTCACGCTGTAGATCGTGCCCTTGCCCGACGCGTCCACCCATTCGGTATCGCCCAGGCAGTAGGGGCACAGCGCGCGCGGGTACCAGTGCAGCTTCGCGCAGACGGTGCAGCGCTTGATGCGCAGCACGCCTTCCTTCGCGGCGCTCCAGTAGGCCTCGGTGGCGGCATCGACAATCGGCGCGCCCAGCGGGCGCTCTTGGTACATCGTGGTCATTTCAGCTTCTCTCCATGATCAGTGTGGCGCTGCCGTGGCGTGAGCCCAGCAGGCCCCCGGTGCCTTGGGCCAGGGCAAGGCGGCAGTCGGGCACCTGCACCTTGGGGTGCGCTTCGCCGCGCAACTGGCGCACCGCCTCGATCACCTTGGTGATGCCGCCGCGGTTGGCCGGATGGTTGTTGCACAGGCCGCCGCCGTCGGTGTTGAACGGGAGCTTGCCGATGCCCGAGATGAGGTTGCCGTCCATCACGAACTTGCCGCCTTCGCCCTTCTTGCAGAAGCCCAGGTCTTCGAGCTGCATCAGCACGGTGATGGTGAAGCTGTCGTAGATCGACGCGTACTGGATGTCCGCCGGCGTCACGCCCGCCTCCGCGAATGCGATGGGGCCCGACACGGCCGCGCCCGAGTAGGTGAGGTCGACCTGCCCGTTGGCCTGGCCCTTCACGGTTTCGCCCGCGCCGAGCACGGTGACGATGGGGCGCTTCAGCGCGCGCGCAATTTCGGGGCGCACCACCAGCAGCGCGCCGCCGCCGTCGCTCACCACGCAGCAGTCGAGCTTGTGCAGCGGGTCGGAGATCATGGGCGAAGCCAGCACTTCTTCCACCGTGACCGGTTCGCGCAGCATCGCGTTCGGGTTGTATTGCGCGTGCGCAGCGGCCGCGACCTTGATCCACGCGAGCTGCTCGCTGGTGGTACCGAACTCATGCATGTGGCGCGCCGCGGCCAGCGCGTACATGTTCACGGTGATCGGTGCATAGGGCATCTCCCAGGGCACGTCCGGCGTGGCCGCGGTAACGTTGCGCGGACCCGTGCCCACGGTGCTGGCCTCGCTGCGCGGGCGGCCGGCGAGCGTGATCAGCGCCACGTTGCACTTGCCCGCGGCAATCGCCTGCGCCGCATGCGAGACCTGCACCAGGTAGGCGGAACCGCCCGTGTCGGTGGTGTCGACGTGGCGCACCTTCAGCCCGAGGTAGTCGACCATGCTGAGCGGCCCGAGGCCGGGCGCGTCGCCCGCGCAGAAGTAGCCGTCGACGTCCTGCAGCGACAGGCCGGCGTCGGCCAGCGCGCCGCGCGCGCATTCGGCATGCAGTTGCGCCACGGTCTTGTCGGGCGCCTTGCGCGTGGGGTGTTCGAAAGCGCCCGCAATGCAGGCCTGTCGTTTGATGCTCATTGATTGCTCCGTGTTCTTCCCTGTGCGGGACCATGAAATCGACCGGATCCAGCGTGTCGCCAGGCTTGACGGTGGTTCGGTGTCATCATTATCATTGGTTCAACCAAAATAAATCAAGACGCAAACGCGTTCGGCGATGAACCAGAACCTCTACGCGCAGTTCGAGCAGCGCTTTCCGCACGACGACGGCGCCCCCGCCATGGTCTTGCCGGGCGGCCGGCTCTACACCTACGGCCAGTTGAAGAGCGAAAGCGCACGCTACGCGCGCCTGCTCACGTCACTGGGCGCGCAACCCGGCGATCGCATCGCGGTGCAGGTGGAAAAGTCGGCGTCGGCCGTGTTCCTGTACCTGGGCGCGCTGCGCGCCGGCTGCGTCTTCCTGCCGATGAATCCCGCGTACCAGAGCGGTGAGCTGGCCCACTTGCTGGGGGATGCGCGACCGCATGTGTTCGTGGTCCGCCCGCAGGCCGCGGCGCAGGGGCGTGTGCTGGCCGCGGCGGCGGGCGTGCCCCATGTGCTGGAGCTGGACGACGACGGGGAGGGCGAGCTCGCGCAGGCCGCGGCCCGGCAGCTGCCGCGCTCGGCCATCGTGCAGCGCAGCGCCGACGACCTTGCCGCGATCCTCTACACATCCGGCACCACGGGGCGGCCCAAGGGCGCGATGCTGACGCACCGGAACCTGGGCGTGGGCGTGAGCACGCTGCATCGGTTCTGGGCGTTCGAGCCTGGCGACGTGCTGCTGCACATCCTTCCGATCTATCACTTCCACGGGCTGTTCGTCGCGTTGCACTGCGCGCTGTGGAACGGCAGCGCGATCCGGTTCGAGCCGCGCTTCGATGCCGCGCGCGCGGTTGCGCTGCTCTCGGCCAGCACGGTCTGCATGGGGGTGCCGACGCACTACGTCCGCATGCTCGGCGAGCCCGGGCTCGACGCCGCCGCATGCCGCGGCATGCGCCTGTTCGTCTCCGGCTCGGCCCCGTTGCTGGCGGACACCTTCAACGCGTTCCAGCAACGCAGCGGCCACGCCATCCTCGAGCGCTACGGCATGACGGAGGGCGGCATGTTTGCGTCCAACCCCTATGCGGGTGAGCGCCGCTGCGGCACGGTGGGCGGCGCGCTGCCCGGCGTATCGCTTCGCGTGGTCGATGCCGGGGGCGCGTTGGCGGCACCGGGCGAAACAGGGCAGATCCAGGTGAAGGGCGACAACGTCTTCGCCGGGTACTGGCGGCTGCCGCAAAAGACATCCGAAGAGCACACGGCCGACGGCTTCTTCAAGACCGGCGACCTGGGCCGGCTGAGCGAAGACGGCTACCTCACCATCGTCGGGCGCGACAAGGACCTCGTCATTTCAGGCGGCCTGAACGTGTACCCCAAGGAGATCGAAGAGGTCATCGACGCCTTGCCGGGCGTGCGCGAGTCGGCCGTCATCGGGTTGCCGCATCCGGACTTCGGCGAGGCGGTGGTCGCCGTGGTGGTGCGCGACACGTCGATCGATTGCACCACGGTGCCCCAGGTCGCCGACGTGGTGCAGGCGGTGAAGGCCAGCCTGGCTGCGTTCAAGGTGCCCAAGACCGTTCATTTCGTCGAGGAGCTGCCGCGCAACGCGATGGGCAAGGTGCAGAAGAACCTGCTGCGCGAACGCTTCGCCCCCCGCCCCGGCTCCGGCTCCGGTGCAAGCGCAGCAAAGAACACCAGAAAGAAGAGAAAACATGACCCCGCATGAACTGAGCACGTGGCCGCGCAGCCTGCCGCGCGACATCGACATTCCACCCACCAACCTGTGCGCCAACCTCCTGGTGTCGGCCATGCGCTACCCCGAGCGGGCGGTGCTGGTCGACGACTTCGGCAGCCTCGGCTACGCCGAGCTGGTCGACCAGGTCGAGCGCATCGCCGCCTTCCTGCAGAACGAGCTGGGGGTGCAGCGCGGCGACCGGGTGTTGATCTACCTGCAGAACGGACGCGGCTGGATCGCGGCCTACTTCGCCATCCTGCGCATCAACGCGGTCGTGGTGCCGGTGAACCCGATGAACAAGCGCGACGAGCTGCCGCACTACCTCAGCGACACCGGTGCGGTGGCGGCCTTTTGCAGCGCCGACAACGTGGCGGAGCTGCTTGCCGCGCCCGCCGCCCAGCAGCTGCGCCGCGTGATCGTGGTGGGCAACCCGGGGCCGGCCGAGATGCAGCCCGAGGCCGCGCAGGGTCCGTCGCGCACGACAGGCCTGCGCCGCGTGCTCGCAGCGGCCTCCGGCCCGTTGCAGCCGCTGGAACATCTGCCGGACGCGCTGGCACTCATCCTCTACAGCTCGGGCTCCACCGGTGCGCCCAAGGGCTGCATGCACACCCACCGCACGCTCACGGCCAGCACCGTGATCGTGGCGCACTGGATGGGGCTGGTGCCGCACTCGGTACAGCTGGTGGCGCTGCCTTACTTCCACATCACGGGCATGCAGAACCTGATGAACGCGCCCATCTACGGCGGCGGCACGCTGGTGCTGATGAAGCGATGGAACCGCGACGAAGCCGCGGCGCTCATCGCGCGCCACCGCGTGAGCCACTGGACGGCGATGCCGACGATGGTGATCGACTTTCTGTCGAGCCCGCGCCTGGCGGAATACGACCTGAGCTCGGTGCGGCGCATTGGCGGCGGCGGGGCAGGCATGCCCGAGGCCGTGGGCGAACGCCTGAAGGCGCTGACGGGGCTGGACTTTCTGGAGGGCTACGGCCTCTCGGAAACCGCGCACGTGTCGGGCAACCCGCCCGCCGCGTTCAAGCGGCAGTGCCTGGGCGTGCCGCTGTTCAACACGGACCTGCGCGTCGTCGACCCCGACACGCTGGCCGAGCTGCCGCCCGGCGAGGTGGGCGAGATCGTGATGGCGGGGCCGCAGGTGTTCGTCGGCTACTGGCGCAACGAGGAGGCCACGCGCACCGCCACTCTGGAAATGGATGGCAAGCGCTTCGTGCGCAGCGGCGACCTGGGCCGCCGCGACGAAGAGGGCTACTTCTTCATCGTCGACCGCCTCAAGCGCATGGTCAATGCCTCGGGCTACAAGGTCTGGCCGGCCGAGGTGGAAGCGATGCTGCACGAGCACCCGGCCATCGCGGAGGCATGCGTGATCGCGGCCGTCGACGCCTACCGCGGAGAAACGGTGAAGGCGGTGGTGGTGCTGCGCGATGCGCAGGCCGGCGTGCGCGAGGCCGACATCATCGAGTGGGCCCGCAACAAGATGGCCGCCTACAAGTACCCGCGCCTGGTCGAGTTCGTCGCGGAGCTGCCGAAGTCGCCGACCGGAAAGATCGCCTGGCGCCAGCTGCAGGACGCAGAGCGCGCGAAAACCCTGCGTGCCGCGGCTTGATGCGAACGCGCAATCCAAATATCATTGGTTCAACCAAAACGAAGCAACAGGATTTCCATGCAGAATCTAGTCACTCTTGAAGGCCGCACCATCGTCGTCACCGGCGCGGGGCAGGGCATCGGCAAGGCCATTGCCGAGCTGGTCATCGACCTGGGCGGCAACGTGGTCGCCGTCGACCTGAATCCGGACACGCTCAAGTCCGCGATGGCCGAGCTCCCCGCCGCACGCGTGCAGCAGGTGGTCGGCAGCGTGACCGATGCGGCGCTGGCTGCCAGCGCGGTCGAGGAAGCGGTGACCCGCTTCGGCGGCGTGCACGGCCTGGTCAACAACGCAGGCATCACGCGCCCCGCCATGATCGAGAAGATGACGGCCCAGCAATGGCAGGACGTGATCGACGTGCACCTGACCGGCACCTTCTTCTGGCTCCAGGCCGTGGGCCGCCACATGGTGGCGCGTGCCAAGGGCGGCGACACCAGCGGCGGCGCCATCGTCAACATTTCGTCGGACGCGGGCCGCAAGGGCTCCATCGGCCAGGTCAACTACGCGGCGGCCAAGGCCGGCATGCTCGGCGTCACCATGACGGCGGCGCGCGAATGGGGCAAGTACAACATTCGCACCAACTCGATCTGCTTCGGCGTGGTCGAGACGCCCATGACCGAGGTGGTGCGCGGCGAGAAATTCCGCGACGGCATGCTGGCGCAGATTCCGCTGGGCCGCTGGTCGACGCCGCAGGAAGTGGTGAAGACCGTGTGCTTCCTGATGTCCGATGCCGCCTCGTACATCACCGGGCAGCACCTGGGGGTGAACGGCGGCTTCCACATCAGCCTGTAGGCGCGCGGCCGTGAAGACCCGCCTGACCGAACTGCTCGGCATCCGCTATCCGATCGTGCAGGGCGGCATGCAGTGGGTCGGCCGCGCAGAGATGGCCTCGGCCGTATCGAACGCCGGCGGCCTGGGCATGCTCACTGCGCTCACGCAGCCCACGCCGGAAGACCTGGCGCGCGAAATAGAGCGCTGCCGCGGCATGACGGACAAGCCTTTCGGCGTGAACGTGACCATGCTGCGCAGCGTCAACCCTCCGCCGTACGAGCGCATCTTCACCACCATCGTCGAGAGCGGCGTGAAGGTGGTCGAAACCGCGGGCAACGTGCCCGCCGAGGTGGTCGCTCTTCTCAAGCGCAACCGCATCGCGGTGCTGCACAAGTGCACATCGGTGCGCCATGCGCTCGCTGCGGAAAAGCGCGGCGTGGACGTCATCAGCATCGACGGCTTCGAATGCGCCGGCCATCCGGGCGAAGACGATGTGCCCGGGCTGGTGTTGATCCCCGCCGCCACGCGCGCGCTGAAGGTTCCCGTCATCGCCTCGGGCGGCATCGCCGATGGGCGCGGCATGGCTGCCGCGCTGGTGCTGGGGGCCGAGGGCGTGAACATGGGCACGCGCTTCGTCTGCACGCAGGAGGCGCCGGTGCACGACGCCATCAAGCAGGCGCTGGTCAAGGGCAGCGAGCGCGACACGCGACTCATGTTCCGCAGCTTCGGCAACACCGCGCGCGTGTTCGCGAATGCGGTTGCGAACGAGGTCATCGCCACCGAGCGCCGGCCCGGCGGCTGCGCCTTCGAAGACGTTCGCGCGCTGGTGTCGGGCGCGCGCGGCAAGGCCGCGCTCGAATCCGGCGAAGTGGACGCCGGTCCGGTGTGGGCCGGCCAGGTGATCGGGTTGATCGACGACGTGCCGACCTGTGCCGCGCTGCTGGAACGCACGGTGGCCGAGTGCCGCCAGCAGCTGGCGCGCGCGGCTGCTTTCTTCTAGGACGGCCACTCGCATGCAAGACCTGAACACCGAAGCGCTCGCAGGCTTCATTCGCGCCAACGTGGCCGATTTCGCGGGGCCGCTGCAGGTCAGCCGGTTCGACGGAGGCCAGTCGAACCCGACCTTCGGCGTGCGTGCCGGTGACGCCCGCTACGTGCTGCGTCGCAAGCCACCGGGGCAGCTGCTGTCGTCGGCCCATGCCGTCGACCGCGAGTACCGGGTGATGCGGGCACTGGCCGAGAGCGCCGTGCCGGTGCCGCGCGTGCATGCGCTGTGCGAAGACGACGCGGTGCTGGGCAGCAGCTTCTACCTCATGGAATGGGTCGAGGGCCGCATCCTCGGCGACCAGACCTTGCCGGGCATTGCACCGGCCGAGCGCACGCGCATGTACGCGGAGCTCAACCGCGTGATGGCCGCGCTGCATGCGGTCGACTGGCGCGGCATCGGCCTTGCGGATTTCGGCAAGCCCGACCACTACCTCGAGCGCCAGATCGCGCGCTGGAGCCGGCAGTACCGTGCGACGGAAACCGGGCGCATCGAGGCGATGGAGCAGCTCCTAGACTGGCTGCCTTCGCACATACCGCCGCAGGAGGCGCAAACGTCCATCGTGCACGGCGACTTCCGGCTCGACAACGTGGTGTTCCACCCGAGCGAGCCGCGCATCGTGGCGGTGCTCGACTGGGAACTGTCCACGCTGGGCGACCCGCTGGTCGACTTTGCTTACCACTGCATGACGTGGCGGCTGGCGCTGGGCACGCACCGCACGCTGGCCGGCATCGACCCCGCTGCACTGGGCATCCCGACCGAGGAAGAGCACGTGCGCGCCTACTGCCAGCGAACGGGCCGCGAAGGCATCGCGCACTGGCATTTCTACCTGGCCTTCAACATGTTTCGCCTTGCCGCCATCCAGCAGGGGGTGCAGAAGCGCGCACTCGAGGGCAATGCCGCCCATGTCAAGGCGCTGCAGGCGGGCGCCCGCGTGGAGGCCACGGCCGACATGGCACTCGGGCTCATGCGGGCGGTGTCGGCAGCGACATGACAGTGCCGATGCCCGACGGCGTGCAGCTGCCCAGCGTCACGAACCTGCGCGACATGGGTGGCATCGCCACCGCGTCGGGCCAGCGCGTTGCGCCCGGCCGGTTGTGGCGCTCCAGCCATTTCGCTGAACTCACGCCTTCGGATGCACCGGCTGTCGAGGCCCTCGGCCTGCGCTGCGTGATCGACCTGCGCGGGGCCGTCGAACGCGAAAAGGCGCCTTCACGGCTGGCGCGCCCGAGGCTCCGCGAGGTGCACCTGCCGATAGAACCGCGCGCGATGGGTGCGCTGCGCGATCTGCGCGCGGCCGGCGTCGTCAATGAGCAGGCCCTGATCGCGGTCATGGCCGAGGTGTACCGCCGCTTCGTTCGGCAGCACGCGGGCATATTCGCGACCTTTCTGCGGTTGCTGGGCGACGACGCAACGCCGCTGCCGCTGGTCTTTCACTGCACCGCCGGAAAAGACCGCACCGGCTGGGCCGCGGCGCTGGTGTTGCTTGCGCTCGGCGTGCCGCGCGAAGCGGTGGTCGCCGATTTCATGCGGAGCAACGGGCGCTGGCGCATGCAAGGCGAGGCCACCGACTGGGCGCTGCTGGCGTCGGTGCGCGCCGACTACCTGGGCTTTGCCTTCGAGGAGATCGAACGCGGCTGGGGCTCTGTAGACGCTTACCTGGCCGAAGCGCTCGGGCAGGACGACAAGGCACGCCAGCGCCTGCGCGCTCGGTTCCTGGTCGACGGCTGACGCTCCACCGGGGCAATGCCTCGCCCCGATTCATTTCGCTTTCCAAGGACCAGACCATGTTCATGCCCCCCGACAGCAGACTGCACCTCGATCCGCAGGACGAGTACACCCACGCGCCCGAAGCGGCCGGCAACTACAACGAGAGCATGTACTTCAACGCTTTCGACACCGCGCGCGGCATCGGTGCCTGGATGCGCCTGGGCAACCGGCCCAACGAAGGCCATGCCGAGATGACCTGCTGCGTGTACCTGCCCGACGGCCGCGTCGGCTTCATGTACGGGCGCCCGCCCATCTCCCACAACGAGGCCATGGACGCGGGCGGCCTGCGCTTCGAGGTGCTGGAGCCCTTCAAGCGCCTGCGCGTGAGCTACGAAGGCGAGCTGCTGATCATGGACGACCCGCACGCCATGGCCGACCCCAGCAGCGCCTTCAAGCGCTATCCGAAGCGGCCCGCCACCATCTCGCTCGACTACGAAGGCATCTCGCCGATGCACGGCGGAGAAATCGTGGCGCTCGACGGCAGTCGGCTCGAGCTCGACCCCGAGCATTCGGTCTACCGCGGCCACACCGAGCAGAACATGGCGGTGCGCGGCCACATCACCGTGGACGGCGTGCGCCACGACATCGACGGTTTCGGCTACCGCGACAAGTCGTGGGGGCCGCGCCACTGGCACAGCTTCTATTGGTACAAGTGGTTGCCCGTCACATTCGATCGTGACTTCGGGGTGCTGCTGTCCGTCAAGGGACGGAAGGGCGGCCTGCCCAACAACGTGAGCGGCAACGTGCTGCGCAACGGCCGCTATGAACCGGTGCTCGAAGGCCGCATCGCCACCGTGTACGACGACAGGTACTACCCGGTGCGCTTCACCGCGCAGGTACGCACCGCCGAGCGCAACTACACGCTCGAGGGAGAGGTCGGCGCGCTGGTGCCGCTGCGCCACAAGAGCGCCAGCGGGGAGCCGGGCGCCTACACCCGCATCACCGAAGGCATTACCACCTACCGGTGCGAGGGGCGCACCGCGCTGAGCATGTCGGAGTATTGCGACGTGATGGTCAAGGGCACGCCGATCTCGGTGCTCGAGGAGCCCGCCGCATGAACACGCTGGCCTACGCCGTGGAAGACGGCATCGCGACGCTGACGCTGAACCGTCCCGAGTCGAAGAACGCGATCAGTCCCGAGATGGCCGACGAGCTCGGCGAACTGCTGGCGCGCATTCGCGCGGACGACGCGGTGCGCGTGCTTGTCGTCACGGGTGCGGGCGGCGCCTTCTGCGCCGGCGGCGACGTCAAGGCGATGGGCGAGGGCGGCCCGCGCACCCCCGAGCAGCGGCGCGCCGGCATGGCGCGCTACACGCGCATCTGCACCGAGCTGATGGCGCTCGACCGGCCGGTGATCGCGGCGGTCGACGGCGTGGCCTTCGGCGCGGGCTTCAGCATCGCGCTGATGTGCGACGTCGTGCTGCTGAGCGACCGCGCGCGGCTGTGCATGGTGTTCCAGCGCATCGGGCTGGTGCCCGACATGGGGGCTTACTACACGCTGCCGCGCGTGGTGGGCCTGCAGCGCGCGAAAGAGCTGATTTTTTCCGCGCGGGAGATCGACGCGGCCGAGGCGCTGCGCCTGGGCATCGCGATGGAAGTGCTGCCCGCTGACGGCCTGATGCCGCGCGCACGCGCCATTGCGCAGAGCTTTGCCGGGGCCTCGCCCGTGGCCATGAGCGTTTCCAAGCGGGCGCTGCAAAGCTCCCTCGGCAGCGACCTGCCGACCATGCTCGAGATCGAGTCGGCGGGCCAGGCGCTGGCTTCCAACAGCGCGTACGCCAAGGAGGCGGTGCGCCGCTTCGCCGCGCGCGAGCCGGCCCAGTTCCGCTGGCCGGCGGCGGGCGCCTGAACTTCACATAGCCCTCACTCTGAACACAAGGAACAACAGATGCTCGACTACCGCAAGGCACGCGACTGGCACTCAGGCGACGTGCAACACGTGTACACGCCCAAGGACACGATGCTCTACGCGCTGGGACTCGGCCTGGGCGCCGACCCGCTCGACGAGAAGCAGCTGCGCTTCGTCTACGAGAAGGAACTGGTGGCGCTGCCCACCATGGCCGCCGTGCTGGCCTCGCCCGGTTTCTGGATGCGCGAGCGCAAGGAGATCGGCATCGACTTCATGAAGCTCGTGCACGGCGAGCAGTCGGTGCGCCTGCATGCGCCGCTGCCGCCGTCGGGCACGGTGGTCGGGCGCACGCGCGTCACGCGGGTGGTCGACAAGGGTGAAGGCAAGGGCGCGATCCTGCATGTGGAAAAGGAGCTCATCGGCGCCGGGCAGCAGCCGTTGGCCACGGTCGAGAGCGTCTACTTCCTGCGCGGCGACGGCGGCTTTTCCAGCGCCGACGGCCAGGCCGACGAGGCCGCACCCGCTGCGGCAGCCATGCCCGAGTCCGCGCCCGAGATCGTGCTCGACCTGCCGACGCGCGCCGACCAGGCCTTGCTGTACCGCCTGTCGGGCGACATCAACCCGCTGCATGCCGAGCCGGCGTTCGCGGCCAAGGCCGGCTTTGCCCGGCCCATTCTTCATGGGCTCGCGACCTGGGGCATTGCCGGGCGCGGGTTGATCGCCGCGTTCGCGGACTTCGATGCGACGCGACTGTCGGCCATGCGCGCACGGCTGTCGGCGCCCGTCTATCCCGGCGAGACCATTCGGCTGGAAGGCTGGCGCGACGGCAGCGACATCGCTTTCCGGGCGCGGGTGGTGGAGCGCGACGTGCTGGTGCTGACCAACGGCCGGGCCGAACTGCGAGGCGCATCGCAATGAGGGCCTGGCAGGTCGAGGAGCTGAGCGATCCGGGCCGGATGCGGCTGGCCGAACTGCCGGTGCCCACGCCGGCGGACGACCAGTACCTGGTGAAGGTGGAGGCGGCAGGGCTCAATTTTCTGGACACGCTTGCCATCAAGGGGCAGTACCAGACCAAGCCCGCCCTGCCGTTCACGCCCGGCGTGGAGGTGGTGGGCACCATCGTGAGCGGCGAAGGCGCCGGCACGCGCGTGGCGTGCGCCACGCCGGTCGGCAAGTTCGGCGGCTTCGCTGAATATGCGCTGGTGCCGCGCGCCGAGGCGATGCCGATCGCGCCCGACGTGCCGCCCGGGGCGGCCCTGGCCCTGCGCGGCAACTACCCGACCTCGCTCTACGCCCTGCGGCATGCCGGGCGCCTGCAGGCGGGGGAAACCTTGCTGGTGCACGCCGGCGCCGGCGGTGTCGGCAGCGCGGCCGTGCAACTCGGCAAGCTGATGGGCGCGCGCGTGATCGCCACCGCGGGCAGCGCCGCCAAGCGCGACGCCTGCGTGGCCTTGGGGGCGGACGCGACCGTCGACTACACCGATGCGAAATGGGTCGACGAGGTGCGCAAGCTCGCGCCGCAGGGCGTCGACGTGGTCTACGACCCGGTCGGCGGCGACATCGGCGCGCAAAGCGTGCGCTGCCTGGCCTTCGGTGCGCGGCTGCTGGTGGTCGGCTTTGCCGGCGGCGCATTGACGCAACTGCCCGCCAACCGGCTGCTGCTGGCCAATGCGTCGGCCGTCGGCGTGCTGTGGGGCGAGGTGCGCAAGCGCGAACCGGGCCTGGCGCGGCAACTGGGCGAAGAAATCCAGGGCTGGTACCTGCAAGGGCGGCTTCGGCCACTCGAGGCGTCGGTGTTCGACTTCGAGGATGCGCCGGCGGCGCTCGCGGCCCTGGAACGGCGGCAGACCTCGGGAAAGGCGATCCTGCTGTTGCGCCGCTGAAGCGTGCGTTTCTCGCGTGGCTGCGTCATAATCAATGGTTCTACCAAAGGAGATATCATGGATTTTGACCTGCCCCCCGAAGCGGAAGAAATGCGCGTTGCCACGCGGGACGCCGTCGACGCGTTGCTCAAGCTCGAAACGCGCTATCAAGAAACCGGCGAAGTGCCCGAGCAGGTGGAAACCACGCTGCGCGAAATGGGCTTCTACGGCATGTCCATTCCCGAGGCCTACGGCGGCATGCCCGTCGACCACCTCACCAGCGTCGCGGTGCAGCTGGAGCTGGCGCGCCTGCCGCCCCAGTTCTGGCCCTTCGTGCGCTCCGCCCTCGGGCCGGGGGTGCACATCATCGTGGACCACGGCTCGGAGGCCATCAAGAAGAAGTGGCTGCCCGAAATTGCATCGGGCCGCTCGCGCAACTGCATTGCCATCACCGAGCCGCACGCCGGCTCCGACGCCGCGAAGATGACCACCACGGCGCGCCGTGACGGCGACCACTACGTGCTCGACGGCGTGAAGACCTTCATTTCGAACGCCAACCATGCGCACTCGATCACCGTGCTCGCCTCCACCGACCGTTCGGCCGGCAAGAAGGGCATCTCGGCCTTCTTGCTGGACACGACCACGCCCGGCTTCAAGGTGACGCGCACCATGGCCACCATGGGCTGGATGGACGACAGCCTGTGCGAGATTTCTTTCACCGACTGCCGCATTCCGGCGGAAAACCTGCTGGGCGAAGAAGGGCGCGGGCTTTCGTACGCGATGTCGGGGCTCAACGAGGGCCGTCTGAACGTCGGTTGCCAGGCGCTCGGGCCGGCGCAGATCGCGCTCGACGAAACCATCGAGCATGCCAAGACGCGCGTCACGTTCGGGCAGGCGCTGGGCGAGCACCAGGCCATCCAGCACATGATCGCCGACATGGCCATGGACCTGCACGCGGCGCGCATGGTGCTGTTCGAGGCCGTGTGGCGCGCCGCGCGCGGTGAAGACGCACGCATGAAGGCATCGATGGTGAAGGTGATCTGCACCGAGGCCGCATGCCGCATCGCCGACAAGGCGCTGCAGATCTTCGGCGGCTCGGGCTACTGCCGCGGCACCATCGTGGAGCGGGTGTACCGCGACCTGCGCGTGCTGCGCATCTACGAGGGCGCGTCGGAAATCCACCGCAACATGATCGCCAGGCAACTGCTGGCCTGAGCGAGGCACGGCCCCAGCCCAGCACTTTGCCGGGCGGGGGCGTCAAGCCGTCAACGCATCAGCTCGCGCGCGATCACCACGCGCTGGATCTGGTTGGTGCCCTCGAAGATCTGGTTGAGCTTGGCGTCGCGCATCATCTTTTCCACCGGGTAGTCCTTCACGTAGCCGTAGCCGCCGAAGACCTGCACCGCGTCCGTGGTCACCTTCATGGCCACGTCGCTCGCGAAGCACTTGGCCATGCTCGCGAACTTGGGCAGCTGGTTCCAGTCGCCGATGTCTGCGAGCCGCGCGGTCTCGTACACCAGGCAGCGCGCGGCTTCGATCTGCATGGCCATGTCGGCCAGCATGAACTGGATGCCCTGGAACTCGATGATCGCCCGCTTGAACTGCTTGCGCTGCTTGGCATAGGCCAGCGCCGCGTCGAGCGCGCCCTGGGCCAGGCCCACCGACGCGGCGGCGATGGCGGGGCGGTTGAGGTCCAGCGCGCGCATGGCCGAGCGAAAGCCCTTGCCTTCCTCGCCCAGGCGGTTTTCCGCCGGCACGCGCACGTTGTCGAGGTACACCGGCACGTTGATCGTGCCCTTCATGCCCATCTTGCGTTCGTTGCGCCCGAAGGTGAGGCCCTTGCTTTTCTTCACGTCCACGATGAAGGGGCTGATGTCGTCCGCGCCGCCGCGCTCGCCGGTCTTGGCGAACACCAGGATGTAGTCGGCGCGGCTGCCGAAGGTGCACCACTGCTTCTGGCCGTTGAGCACGTAGCTGTCGCCGTCGCGCACGGCGTGCGTGCGCATGCCGCCGACGTCGCTGCCGCAGTCGGGCTCCGAGATGGCGATGGCGGTCACGGTGCGGCCCTCGGCCAGCAGCGGCAGAAAGCGCTGCTTCTGGTCCTCGGTGCCGAAATGCATGATCGGCAACGCGAACATGGTGTTCATGCCCGCCATGAGCGCACACGACTCCGACACGCGGGAGATTTCTTCGCGCGCGATGCACACCATCGTCAGGTTCGCACCCGGGCCGCCGTATTCCTCCGGCACCCAGAGCTGCAGCAGGCCCATGTCGCCGTAGACCGGAATCAGCTCTTCGGGAAAGCGGTCGTTCTCGTCGATTTCCGCGGCGATGGGCGCGACGTGGCGCTCGACCATGCGGCGCACGCCGTCGCGGAATGAAATCTGTTCTTCGGTGAAGTTCATGCGGGTCTTTCGGTGTGTGTCCACTTCGGGTTGTTGATGGCCAGCGCCTCGCCCAGCCCTTGGCGCAGCTGCGCGGCCAGGGCGGCGTCGATGGGGATCTCGCCTGCGCGGATGGCGTCGGCCAGGGCGTTGCCCGTGGCCGCGGCTGCTTCGTTCGGCGGTCCGTCGAGGCGCAGCTCGCGCTCCACGATGCGCAGCACGTTCACCGTCACGCGCGCCTGGAAGCGGTGGTAGCCCTCCAGCGTGGGCAGCAGTTCGTCTTCGAGGTAGCGGGCGGCGGCCAGCAGCAGGGTGCCGGCGGAAGGGACGGAGTTCGGCATGGGGTCAGGCCTCGATGAGTTGGAAGAAGTCCCACAGCGGCTCTTCCATGCGCCGGCCGACCGCGCACAGTTCCAGGCTCGCGGGGCTGCCGTCGGCACGCACCGAAAGCCCGCGGCGCACGCAGCCGATGGCCCACTTGAGGTTGGAAAAAGCCTCCCAGAAACGCACGCGCACCGGGTCCACCGGGCTGCCGCTCGCGCGCTCGTAGGCGGCGTACAGGTCTTCGCGCGACCCGAAGCCGCCCGCCTCGCCCGCGCCGCCGAAGCGCCAGGTGCGCATGCACAGCACGCCCAGGTCCTGCATCGGGTCGCCGACCCGGGCAATTTCCCAGTCGAGCACGCAGCGGATGCCCTCGGCCCCGACGATCAGGTTGCCGGTGCGAAAGTCGGAATGCACGAGTGCGTCGCGCCAGTCGACCGGCAGGTTCTTGCGCACCCATTGCATCGCGTACGCGAGCGCCGGATGGCTGAAGCCCGTGCGTGCCAGCAGGTCGCCGTACACCTCGAGCTCCTGCGCGGGCGAGAGCCGCTGAAGAAAATGCAGCTCGGCGACCGGCATGGTGTGGATCGCCGCGAGGATGGCGCCCGCCTGCGCCGCCATTGCGCCGCGCGCACAGGCATAGGCCGGGTCGGACACGAGCTTGCGCCCCAGCGTCTCGCCCTCGACGCGTTCGGTGACGTAGCCGCGCTCGAGGCCGTCGTGCACATCGAGGATGGCGAGCACTACGGGTGCCGGCACGCCGTGCGCGCGCGCCGCGATCATCACGCGGGCGTCTTCGGCGGCGTCGAGCTTGGGCGCGGAGAGGCCGGGAGGGGCAGATGCAGATGCAGATACAGATACAGATGCCGATGCCGATGCCGATGCCGATGCCGATGCCGACGCGGTCGTCGTGGGCGTCTGCTGCAGGATCATCGGGCGGCGCCCGTCGGCCGTCAGCAGGTCGAACGACCAGGTCGTCTTGGTCGCGCCGCCGGTGAGCCGGCGCAAGCCCTCGACGCTGCCGTGCAGGCCCGCGTGGCGCTGCAGCGCGGCGGCAAGGCGGCGCCCGATGTCGTGGGGGGCGTCCACGTCAGATCTTCCGGCCCGCGGCCTGCCAGAACGGGTCGCGCAGCCTGCGCTTGAAGATCTTGCCGCTGTCCTCGCGCGGCAGCGCCGCATGAAAGTCGAAGCGGCGCGGCACCTTGTACCTGGCGATGCGGGCCTCCAGAAAGGCGCGCAGCACATCGGCGTCGGGCGCGGTGCCGGGCATCGGCTCCACGGCCGCGGCCAGCGATTCGCCCATCTCCTCGTCGGGTATGCCGAACACGGCGCAGTCGCGCACGAGCGGGCACTGCAGCAGCGCCGCCTCGATCTCGGCCGGATAGATGTTCACGCCGGCCGAGATCACCATGTCGGAGCGGCGGTCGCACAGGTAGAGGTGGTCGTCCTTCACGTAGCCGACGTCGCCGCAGCTGATGAGGCCGTCGCGCTCCACTTCCTTCCGCTTTTCGGGGTGGTTGTGGTACGTGAAGTCGGCGTAGGCGGGCACGCGCACGAAGATTTCGCCGACCTCGCCGGGCGCCACCGGCCGGCCGTCTTCCCCATAGAGCACCATGCGCGCATCGGGGGTGAGGCGGCCCACGCTGCCGGGGAAGGCGAGCCAGTCTTCGGGCGTGCTGAGCGTGGCGGTGCCGACCTCGGTGCCGCCGTAGGTTTCGTAGACCACCGGGCCCCACCAGTCCATGAGCGCGCGCTTTGTCTCGGCCGAACAGGGCGCGCCGGTGTGCGTCACCCACTTCAGCGAGCTCAGGTCGTAGCGCTTGCGCACGTCGTCGGGCAGCTTGAGCATGCGCACGAACATGGTGGGCACGGCCACCATGTGGGTGATGCGGTGCCGCTCGATGGCGGCGAGCACGGCCTCGGCGTCGAACTTGGTCTGCATCACCAGCACGTCGCAGATCGGCAAGGCCTGGCGTGCGTAGGCGTTGGGCGAGGCGTGGTACAGCGGACCGCCGATGAGCGCACGCACGCCCGGCTGCAGGCCGTACACGCTGCGCAGCAGTTGCACGTACGCGGCCGCCTGCTCCGGCGTGGCCGCGTTGCGCTTCACGCCCTTGGCCCGGCCGGTGGTGCCCGAGGTGTAGATCATGGTCGCGCGGCTGCGCCGTGGCGGGCCGTCCCATGGCGCGAAGGCTTCGAGCCAGGCGTTCCATTCCGTTGCATCGGCCGGCACCTGCGTCACGGCTTCGGCCAGCGAGAAGGCGCGAACCGCCTCGGGCGGCGTGGGCACGGTGATGACCACGGTGCCCGCGGGAATGTGCGCGCGCACTGCCGCGAGAAGGTCGGCATGCCCGACCAGCACCTTGGGCTCGACGTCGTTGACGATGTAGAGCACCTCTTCGGGCTTGCCGTGCCAGTTGATGGGCACCGCATAGGCGCCGAGCGCGGCGGCCGCCTGCTGCGCTTCGAAGAAGGCGAAGTCGTTGCGCAGCAGCAGCGCGATGGCATCGCCCTCGCGCACGCCCGCCGCATCGAAACCGCGCGCGGCGCGCAGGGCGCGCTGCATCAGCGCGTCGCGCGCCATGCTGCGCTGGTCTAGGAACACCTGGCTCATGTCTTCGTGTCTCCGTTGTCTGCGATCGAAAGAGCAGAGAACGTCGGGTCGGTCCACCACGGATAGAAACCCGGCATGCCGGTGCTCACCTTGTCCGGAAACCTGGCGGGGCGCTTCTCCTTGAACGAGGTCACGCCCTCCGCGCTGTCGGCCGAGCCGCCGCGCGATGCCAGCGCCGCGCTTTCGAGGCGGTGCGCCTCCATGGGGTGGCTGGCGCCCAGCATGCGCCACATCAGTTGCCGCGTGAGGGCCACGGACACCGGCGCGGCGTTGTCCGCGATGTCCAGTGCCAGGGCCTGCGCGCGCGCGAGCAGGTCGCCCGGTTCGCACACCTCGCGCACGAGTCCGCCGGCCAGGGCCTCGGCGGCGTCGAACACCGTGCCGCCCAGGCTCCATTCGAGCGCCTTCGAAATGCCCACCACGCGCGGCAGGAACCAGCTGGCGCATGCGTCGGGCACGACGCCCCGGCGTGCGAACACGAAGCCGAAGCGCGCATCGCTGGAGGCGATGCGCACGTCCATCGGCAGCAGCATCGAGGCACCGATGCCCACGGCTGCGCCGTTGATCGCACCGATCAGCGGCTTGGTGCAGGCAAACAGGCGAAGCGCGAGCACGCCGCCGCCGTCGCGGCCGGGCTCGTCACCCGGCTCGGGCGCGCGTGCCGGCGATGACGTATCGAACGCCCGCGCGCCTTCCGACAGGTCGAACCCCGCGCAGAAGGCACGGCCCGCGCCGGTGACGACGATGGCGCGCACGGCGTCGTCGGCGTCGGCCAGGTCGAGCGCCCGGCAGAGCTCGCGCCGCATGAGGCGCGTCATGGCGTTGAGCTTCTCGGGGCGGTGCAGCGTGAGCGTGAGCACCGGGCCCGAAAGATCCCAGCGAATGGTTTCGAACACGGCCTCGCTCATTGCATTTCCGCCAGCCGTGTCGCCTGGGCCTCGACGTCGCCGAAGAGCTGGTCGATCAGCGTCAAGCGGCGCAGGCAGTGGCCCACGGCGTATTCCTCGGTCATGCCGATGCCGCCGTGCAGCTGGATGGCCGCGTGGCAGAGGCTGCGGCCATGCCGGCCGATCATGAGCTTGGCGCGCGCGAGGTCGGCGCGTGCATCGCGTGCGTCGCGTGCATCGGGTGCATCGAGGTCGTCCGCTGCAATGGCCGCGGCCATTGCCATGCTGCGGCACATCTCGAGGCTGACCAGCATTTCCGCCGCCCGATGGCGCAGCGCCTGGTTCTCGCCGATCAGGCGGCCGAACTGCTTGCGTGTGTTCAGGTAGTCGATGGCGAGCCGGTAGGCCGATTCCATGGCGCCCACGGCATCGGCGCAAACCGCGGCGGTGCCAGCCGCCAGGGTCCCTTCGATGGCCTTCAGCGCCGCGCCGCCGTCGCGCGGGTCGCCGAGCGGCAGGGCCGCTGCAGCCGTGAAATGCAGTTCGCCGCCCGGCGTGTCGTCCACCATGCGGTGGGGGCGGCAAGCCACGCCGGGGGCGTTGGCGTCGACCAGGAAGAGGGCGAGGCCGTTCGCATCGCCCGGGGCGCCCGCGGTGCGCGCGCTGACCACGAACCGGTGGGCGGCCGTGGCGTGCAACACATTGCACTTGGCGCCGTCGAGACGCCATTGGCCGCCCTCTTGTCGGGCCGTGGTCTCGACCCACAGCGCAGCCTGGTGCCCGCCCGCCTCGTCGTGCGCCCAGGCCAGGCGCACCTCGCCGGTGGCCACGTCGGGCAGCAACTGCGCCTGCACGGCGTCGTCTCCGGCCAGCCGCAGTGCGGTGGCACCGAGCACGATCGATGCGAGAAAGGGCTCGAGCGACAGCGCGCGGCCCAGCTCCTGCATCACCGGCAGCAGGTCGACGGCGCCGCCTCCGAAGCCGCCGTGTGCTTGCGGCAAGGGGAGGGCGGTGAGCCCGAGCGCGCCCAGTTGCTGCCACACGGGCTGGCTCCAGCCCGCGGGCGTGGCGGCGATGGCGCGGCGCTGCTCGAAACCGTAGACGTCGCCCAGCAGGCGGGCCAGGCTGCCTTGCAGCGCTTGCTGCTCTTCGTTGAGTTCGAAGTTCATCGTGAACTACCCCAGGATCGTCTTGGAAAGAATGTCCTTCTGGACCTCGCTCGTGCCGCCGTAGATGCTGGCCGCGCGGCTGTAGAAATAGCGCATGGCCAGCGGCCCCGCCCAGTGCTCGGCGCCCTCTCCGTCGTGCGGGCGGCGCTCCATGGCCGCGGGCCCCGCGATGCGTTGCAGCAGCTGAGCGATGTCCTGCTGCAGCTCGGTGCCCTTCAGCTTCAGCACCGAAGCGAAGCCGGGCACCTTCTGCGCCGTGTCGGGCGACAGCAGAAAGCGCCAGTTGGTGATTTCGAGCGCGCGGATCTCGGCGTCGAGCATGGCCATTTCGCTGCGCAGTTTGGGGCTGTCGAGCAGCGGCTTGCCGGTCTGCGTGCGCTTGCCGGCGAGTTCGCGGGCATAGTCCAGCCGCTCCCGGCACAGGCCCACGTTGGCGATGCCCGTGCGTTCGTTCATCAGCAGGTACTTGGCGCAGTCCCAGCCGCGGCCTTCCTCGCCGACCAGGTTGTCGAGCGGCACGCGAACCTCGTCGAAGAACACTTCGTTCAGGTGATGCTGGCCGTCGATGGACGTGATCGGTCGAATGGTGATGCCCGGCGTGCGCAGGTCGATCAGCAGGAACGAGATGCCGTGCTGCTTCTTGCCCTCGCTGTCCGTGCGCACCAGCGCGAACACCCAGTCGGCCAGGTGCGCCGTGGTGGTCCAGATCTTCTGGCCGTTGACGACGTACTCGTTGCCTTCGCGCCTGGCCGAGGTGCGCAGCGAGGCGAGGTCGGAGCCCGAACCCGGCTCGGAAAATCCCTGGCAGAACCAGATGTCGAGGTTCGCGAGCTTGGGCATGAAGAAGCGCTTTTGCGCCTCGGTGCCGAACTTCAGCAGCACCGGCCCGAGCATGCCGACATTGAACACCTGCGGCAGCGGCGCGGGCGCGCGAAACAGCTCGTCGAGCAGGATCAGCCGCTCGGCCTGGCCGAGCTCGGCACCGCCGAACTCGCGCGGCCAGTGAGGCGCGGCCCAGCCTTTTTCGTTGAGGATGCGCTGCCAGGTCACGGTGTCCTGCTTGCGCGGCGGATGGCCCAGGCGCAGGCGCTCGCGAATGTCGGCGGGGAGCCGGTCCTTCACGAACTGGCGCACTTCGTTGCGGAACGCGGCTTGGTCGGGGGTGAGGTCTAGATCCATCGAGCGGGTGGCTGTGCCTGAGAGTTGCCTCGGAGGATCATAGCTGATACGTCTTCATTGGATCAACCATTAAGTCACTGCTGGTCCCTCTTTCTGTTCGCAGACCGTATTGACACATCGTGCAAACGGGCAACGGAAGCCATCGCTTTCCGCACAGCAGTGCCACGGCCGAGCATCACGGCGTCGGCTTCCACCGTTGTCTCGTTACTCGATGGCGTGGTGGCTCACCTCTACTTCGGCGTGAACGCAGGGAGGTATTCGAGGCGCGGCACGGTGTCGGCAATGCGCCCGGCCGAGGGGTGATCTCAATCGTCTCGCTATATTTCTGCGAATATAGTGACGATGCACCCCGTGGTATGGGGGAATGCCCTAGCGCGGAGCAGCAAGGCCTGTTCAATGATTTGCCGGCTTTGCTTACACCCACCCGACAAGGACCCGGTTCATGACCTCCACCACCACCGACACCACAACCTCATGGCTCGACGCCAAGACCTGGAACGGCCGCGCATTCAGCCGCGGCTGGCAGGCGCTGCAGAAGTCCAGCGACGTGATCGAGCCGGCCACCGGCCGGTCGCTGGGCTCGGTGGCCATGGCCTCGCCGGACGACATCGCCACCGCGTCGGCCGACGCGCGCGCCGCGCAGGCTGCGTGGGCCGCCACGCCCTACGACCAGCGCGCGGCCGTGCTGCGCAAGGCGGCGGAGCTGGCCGGTGCGAACCGCGAGGAAATCGTCGACTGGCTGGTGCGCGAAAGCGGTTCCATCCGGCCGAAGGCGGAGTTCGAGCTGCAGGTGACCATCAAGGCGCTGCACGAGGCCAGCGCGATGCCTTCGCAGGCGCAAGGGCAGGTTCTGCCTTCGGAGCCGGGCCGGCTGAGCATCGCGCGGCGCCGCCCGATCGGCGTGGTGGGCGTGATTGCACCGTTCAACTTTCCGCTGTACCTGGCCATGCGCGCGGTGGCGCCGGCGCTGGCGGTGGGCAATGCGGTGGTGTTGAAACCCGATCCGCGCACGGCGGTGTGCGGCGGCTTCAGCATCGCGCGGCTGTTCGAAGACGCGGGCCTGCCCGCCGGCGTGCTGCATGTGCTGCCCGGCGCCGGCGATGCGGGCGAAACGCTGTGCAAGGACCCGAACGTCGGCATGATCCAGTTCACCGGCTCCACCGCCGCCGGCCGGCGCGTGGGCAAGGTGGCCGGCGAACACCTGAAGAAGTTGTCGCTGGAGCTGGGCGGCAAGAACTCGCTCATCGTGCTCGACGACGCCGACATGGACCTCGCCGTGGCCAACACCACCTGGGGCGTGTACCTGCACCAGGGGCAGATCTGCATGTCGGCCGGCCGGGTGCTGGTGCATTCGAAGATCGTGGACGAGTTCACCCGCCGCATGGCGCACAAGGCCGCCAACCTGCCGGTGGGCGACCCTGCCAGCGGGCAGGTGGCGATGGGCCCGCTCATCAACCAGGGCCAGGTCGACCACGCCACCGACATCGTGCGCCGCTCGGTCGCGCAGGGCGCCAAGCTGGCAGCGGGGGGAGAGGCCAACGGGCTGTTCTTCAACGCCACGGTGCTGTCGGGCGTGAAGCCGGGCATGGCGGCGTTCGAGGAAGAGATCTTCGGGCCGGTGGCCTCCATCACCGCCTTCGACACCGACGAGGAGGCCGTGCGCCTGGCCAACCAGACCGAGTTCGGCCTGTCTGCGGCCATCATCTCGAAATCGGTCGGCCGCGCGATGGCTATCGGCGAGCAGCTGCGCGTGGGGCTGCTGCACATCAACGACCAGACGGTGAACGACGAGGTGGTCAACCCCTTCGGCGGCGTGGGTGCCTCGGGCAACGGCACCAGCATCGGCGGGCCGGCCAACTGGGAGGAGTTCACCCAGTGGCAATGGATGACCGTGAAGGACGCCGCGCCGCCGTACCCGCTGTAGGCCTTCGTTGAAAACGCGGCGGCCGGTGCCGCCGTTTCTCTTGCGATTTTCTTTGGGGGAGTGCGCCCACCGGCCGTAACCTTCGCCGCGCCGCACCCGAACTACGCTGCACGGAGCGCGAATTCGAAACGCGATGGAAGGCACGCCCTGCGCTATGCACATCCATACATATCGAAGCCGCGTACATGCCTGCACAGTCCTCACCTCCAAGGATGCATTCGCCATGAACCACCCTCATCACGCTCATCACCACCCCGGACGCCGTTTCGTCTTGAAGGCCGCCGCGTCGGCGGTCAGCCTGGCCGTGGTCGACGCCTTCGGCTGGAGCGCCGGCCTGGCGCATGCCGCCGACGCCGAGAAGTTTGAGGTGACCCGAACCGACGCCGAATGGCGCAAGCTGCTTTCGCCCAACCAGTACGCGGTGCTGCGCCAGGAAGGCACGGAGCGGCCGTACACCAGCCCGCTGAACGACGAGCACCGCGAAGGCCGGTTCAGCTGCGCGGGGTGTTCGCTCGACGCGTTTTCTTCCAAGACCAAGTTCGACAGCAAGACCGGCTGGCCCAGCTTCTGGCAGCCGCTGCCGAACGCGGTGGCCCAGAAGGTCGACAGCTCCGCCGGCATGACGCGCAACGAGGTGCACTGCCGCCTTTGCGGCGGCCACCTGGGCCATGTGTTCGACGACGGCCCCAAGCCCACCGGCCTGCGCTACTGCATGAACGGCCTGGCCATGAAGTTCACCCCCGGCGCCGCCTGATTTCCACGGACCTGCTCCCGCTCTCCCCATGCTTCTTTTCGTCGTCGCCTACCTGGGCGGGGTGCTGACCATCCTCAGCCCCTGCATTCTTCCGGTCCTGCCGTTCGTGTTCGCGCGCGGGGACCAGCCCTTCCTGAAAAGCGGGCTGCCGTTGTTGCTCGGCATGGCGCTGACCTTCGCCGGCGTGGCTTCGCTGGCCGCGGTGGGCGGCGGCTGGGCCGTGCAGGCCAACCAGTACGGGCGCCTGGCTGCGATCGTACTGATGGCGCTGTTCGGCATCACGCTGCTGTTTCCGCAGCTGGCCGAGCGGCTCACGCGGCCGCTGGTGGGTTGGGGTGAGCGGCTGTCGGCATCGGCCGAAGGCGACGGCTCGCAAGGGCGGCGTTCGGCCTTCGTCACTTCGCTGCTGCTGGGCGTGGCCACAGGCTTGCTGTGGGCGCCCTGCGCGGGCCCGATCCTCGGGCTGGTGCTGACCGGCGCGGCGCTGGGCGGCGCGAGCGCGCAGACCTCGTTGCTGTTGCTGGCCTATGCGGCGGGCGCGGCAACGTCGCTGGCGGGGGCGCTGCTGATCGGCGGGCGCGTGTTCAAGGCCATGAAGAAATCGCTGGGCGCGGGCGAGTGGATTCGCCGCGGCATCGGCGTGGCGCTGCTGTGCGGCGTGGCAGCCATCGCGCTGGGGCTGGACACCGGCGTGCTGGCGCAGCTGTCGCTCGCGGGCACTTCGTCGGTGGAACAGGCGCTGATCGACAAGGTGCGGCCGAAGAAGCCGGCCGGCCAGCCCACCGAAGAACCCGCCGTGGTCACGACCGGCCCCGACTCGACCGTGATGATGGCCGGCTCCGACGCCATGTTGGCCCCGGGCAACGCCATGATGGCGGCCAGCAACTCGATGATGATGTCCGCCGACAAGGGCGCCGGTACAGCCTCGCCCTCCGCCTTGCCCGTCGAAGGCAACGGCCCGTCGCTGGACGGCGCCGTGCAATGGCTCGACTCGCCGCCGCTCACCATGGAAGGCCTGCGCGGCAAGGTGGTGCTGGTCGACTTCTGGACCTACTCGTGCATCAACTGCCTGCGCGCGCTGCCGTACGTGCAGGCCTGGGCCGAGAAGTACAAGGACAAGGGGCTGGTGGTCATCGGCGTGCACGCGCCGGAGTTCGCCTTCGAGAAAGACATAGGCAACGTGCGCAAGGCCGTGAAGGACCTGAAGCTCGGCTACCCGGTGGCCGTCGACAACAACTACGCCATCTGGCGCGCGTTCAAGAACGAGTACTGGCCTGCGCACTACTTCATCGACGCGCAGGGCCGCATCCGCCATCACCACTTCGGTGAAGGCGAGTACGACAAGTCGGAGCAGGTCATCCAGCAGCTGCTGGCGGAGGCCGGGCAGGGCGCGATGCCCGGCGACCTGGTGAAGGTCGAGGCACAGGGCACGCAGGCCGCGGCCGACAGCCAGAACGTGAAGTCCCCGGAGACCTACATCGGCTACGAGCGCGCGGAGAACTTCGCCTCGGCCGGTGGCTTCGTGCAGGGCACGCCGCATGCGTACACGGTGCCGGCCGAGCTGAAGACCAACCAGTGGGCGCTCGGCGGCGACTGGACCGTGGCCGGGCAGAACGCGGTGCTGGGCAAGGCGCAGGGCCGCATCGCCTACCGCTTTCATGCGCGCGACCTGCACCTGGTGCTGGGCTCGGGCGATGGCCGCCCGGTGCGCATCAAAGTGACCATCGACGGCAAGCCGCCCGGCGAAGACCACGGCATGGACATCGACGCGCAGGGGTTGGGCACCGTGAGCGGGCAGCGCCTGTACCAGCTGGTGCGCCAGCGCGGCACGGTGGCAGACCGGCGCTTCGAGATCGAGTTTCTGGATTCGGGCGCGCAAGCCTACGCGTTCACCTTCGGCTGAAAAGAACGAAAAGAGGGCGAGAGCCGGCGGCAGGGCCATCGCCCGTCGGGCTACGCAGGGCAGCGCGTTCGCTGTATTCTTAGGGATACGACGAACCCGGTTTCTTGCCCGATGCTCAACCCGCCCTTCAAACGCCTCGTGTCGGCCCAGCCTGCCGGCCCCGAAACGGGAAACGCGACCCTGCGCAGGGTCGGCGACTGCTGCGATCCGGCCGAGGACGCCGACCGCCCGACGAGCGACGGCGCCGCGCCGCACGGCCGCACCCGGCTCTTCGACCTGGACACCCACTTCTTCTGCTCCGTCATCGGCACCTGCTTGAGCACGGCCGAGCTGCGCAAGCTGATGACGCGCATCGACACCGTGCAGGCCGACCTGCAGGGCGCGAGCGACCTCGACATCCACCACGACGCCGTGCGGCTCGCCACGCAGAACGCGGGCGTGGCCAAGGCCCTGCAGAAGGCGCTCGACCACCGGCATGCCACGGTCATCCAGCGGGTGTCGAAGCTGCACGACGCGGCTGCGCTGGTCGCGTTCTGGGAAGAGGCGCTGCGCCAGGGCGAGGTTCCGGGTGCCTACTGGGCCGTGCTGATGCACCGCAAGGCCACGGCCGAACTGCGCCAGCGCGTGTTCGGCGACGTGCACATGCTGTCGCACCTGGTCGGCGCGGCCAACCGCGCGGACATCCGCCGCCTGGTGGCGCTGGAGCGCGAAAACGCCGAGCTGCGCGAGCGGCTCGACCGCCAGCAGCTTCGCTCGCAGGAGCTGGCCGAAGAGAAGGACAAGACCCTGTCGCGGCTGAACCAGGCGTTGGTGCAGGTTCAATCGACCAGCCCCAAGCCCGCCTCCCCGCAGGACGAAGCAGAACTGGAACTCGCGGCGCGCATCCGCCAGGAAGAAAGCGAGCGCGCCGCGTCGCTCATCGCGGTGCAGACCGGCCGGCGCGAGCGCGCCGAGCAGGCGGCGGTGGCCGCGGTGGCCGACGCCAACCGCCTGAGCGAGGAGCTGGAGCACCTGCGCCAGCACGCCATCGCGCTGGGCCGCGAGCTTGCCGCGGCCGAGGCCCAGCTGAAGCTGCATGCCGGCGAGGCGGCGCCCAGTGCCTACCTCGACAGCCAGTTGCAGGGCCGGCGCGTGCTCTACGTGGGCGGGCGGCCCAGTTCGATGCCGGCCATTCGCGACCTCGTGCACCGGCACGGCGGCGAGTTCCAGCGCCATGGCGGCCGGCTCGAAGACCGCTCGGGCCTGCTGGCGTCGGCCGTGTCGTGGGCCGAGGTGGTGGTGTTTCCGGTGGACTGCATCGACCACGAATCGGTGGACAACATCAAGCGCGTGTGCGTGCGCCAGCAGGTGCGCTACATGCCCTTGCGCAGCGCGGGCATCGGCTGCTTCGCGGCGGCTTTCTCAAGCCCGGCGGCGGAGGGCGCGGCGGTTCAGGGGACACACGGGCAGGCTTCAGACCCGCCCATCTGCCGGCGCAACGGCTGAAAAGCGTCGTAGATAAACTCGGGCGCTCAATCACACCCCAGGAGTTCCCATGAAGATCAGCGCACGCAATGTCCTGTCCGGCAAGGTCGTTTCCATCGTTCGCGGCCCGGTCACCACCGAGGTGACGCTGGAGATCGCGCCCGGTGTGCAGATCGTCTCGACCATCACCAGCAGCTCGGCGCAATCGCTGAGCCTGTCCGAGGGGAGCCCGGCCTACGCGGTGATCAAGGCCTCGAGCGTGATGGTCGGCACCGACTGACGCCCATGCCCGAGCTGGCCCCCGCGCTCGAAGTCTTGGGCCTGGTGCCGAGGCCGAGCGTGCTCGCGCTCCCGGTGCTGCAGGACCTGCCCCGGCACGACCTGGGGCCCACGCAGGTGCTCTGCTATTCGGGCCGGCCGGTGGCGCAGGTCGACAGCTACGTGGGCGCGCGGCTGGTCGAGGTGCTCGATGCCTGCGGCCTTTCGGAGCGGCCGCGCTCCGAGCTCAAGCGCTGCGTGGTCGTCGCGCAGGGCAACGATGGCTACCAGGCCATCTTCAGCTGGAACGAGCTCTACAACAGCACCATCGGCGAGAAGGCGCTGGTGCTGTACGAGAAGAACGGCGCGCCGCTGGAGGCGCACCTGGGCCGCATCTGCCTCATTTCCGCCAACGATGCCCGGCTCGGGCCGCGCCACCTGCGCGGCCTGTCGCAGGTGGTGGTGAAGATGCTCTGACAGGCCTTTCAGGGCCTGCCAGGGCCCATCGAATCGGCGGCGACCGCTTTCAGGCTGCCTGCTTCGGCGCGTAGCCCAGCACCGCCTTCACTTCAAGGAACTCGCCGAATGCATGGTCGCCCCATTCGCGGCCGTTGCCCGACTGCTTGAAGCCGCCGAAGGGCGCGCTCAGGTCGAGCGCGGCGCTGTTGATGTTCACCTGCCCCGCGCGCAGGCGCGACGCCACTTTGCGCGTGGCCTCCGGGTCGGTGCCCGACACATAGGCTGCAAGGCCGTAGGGCGTGTCGTTGCCGATGGCCACGGCCTCGTCGACCGTGTCGTAGCCCAGGATGGTGAGCACGGGCCCGAAGATTTCCTCGCGCGCCACCGTCATCTGGTTGTTCACGTGGCCCAGCACCGTGGGCTTGACGTAGTAGCCCGTCTCCAGCCCTGCGGGCTTGCCCGGTCCGCCGGCCACCACGGTGGCGCCTTCCTCGATGCCCTTGGCGATCAGCGTCTGGATCTTGTCCCACTGCGTGGCCGACACCACCGGGCCCAGGGCCGCGCCGCTGGCCGGGTCGCCCACGGTGGTGGCCTCGGCCGCGGCCTTGGCGATGGCCAGCGCCTCGTCCATGCGTGCGTTGGGCACCAGCATGCGCGTGGGCGCGTTGCACGACTGGCCCGAATTGCCCATCACCCCGCGCACGCCCGCGGTCACGGCGCGCTGGAAGTCGGCATCCGCCAGGATGATGTTGGGCGACTTGCCGCCCAGCTCCTGGTGCACCCGCTTGACGGTGGGCGCGGCATTGCGCGCCACCTCGATGCCGGCGCGCGTGGAGCCGGTGAAGGACACCATGTCGACCTCGGGGTGGCTCGACAGCGCGGCGCCCACGGTGGGGCCGTCGCCGTTGACCAGGTTGAACACGCCCGCGGGCACCTGCGCGGCATCGAGAATCTCGCTCCAGACCACGGCCGAGAAGGGCGCGATTTCCGAGGGCTTGAGCACCATGGTGCAGCCCACGGCCAGCGCGGGCGCGACCTTGCAGGCGATCTGGTTCACCGGCCAGTTCCACGGCGTGATGAAGCCGCACACGCCGATGGGCTCGCGCACCAGCAGCGTGCTGCCGCGCTCTTCCTTGAAGCGGTAGCCCTTGAGCACTTCGAGCGCGGTCTGCAGGTGGGCCAGGCCCATGGCGGCCTGCGCGTCCTTGGCCAACGCGGCGGGCGCGCCCATTTCCTCGGTGATGGCCGCGGCCATGTCGGCGTAGCGCTTCTTGTACTCGGCCACGATGCGCTCCAGCAGCGCCACGCGCTCGTCCACCGAGGTCTGCGAGTAGCCGGCAAAGGCCTTGCGCGCCGCGCGCACGGCGCGGTCCACGTCGGCGGCGCTGCCCATCGCGATGCGGCCGGCCGCCTTCTCGGTCGCGGGGTTGATCACGTCGAGCGCCTTGGGCTTGTCGGTGTCCATGGGGGCGACCCACTGGCCGTCGATGTAGAACTTCAGGTAATCACGCATCGGTCTGTCTCCTGGTGGAATGAAGCGGCGTGCCAGCCAGCCGCCGGTGGCGTTGTGTTCCGCAGAATACATCGACGGGCCAAACGCTGTCTGTGGGGTTGTTGTCGCGTGCAGGACAGGGTCATCGATCCGGCGTAGCCTCTGCGGCCGTTGCGCCGTTTTGCCCTCTCGACCCGTTCGACCCGTTCGCCCCGTCCTTTCCCTCGTTGTCACATGGAGTTTCAAACATGATGAACAGAACCGACCCCGTCTGGCTGATCACGGGCTGCTCCACCGGCTTCGGCCGCGAGCTCGCCAAGCTGGTGCTCGCGCGCGGCTGGCGCGCCGTGGTCACCGCGCGCAATCCGGCGCAGGTGGCCGACATCGCCGAAGGCCATGGCGACCGCGCGCTGGTGCTGCCGCTGGACGTGACCGTGCATGAGCAGGTCGCGCACGTGGTGGCGCAGGCCAGGCAGCATTTCGGCCGCGTCGACGTGCTGGTCAACAACGCGGGCTACGGCTACCTCGCCGCCATCGAGGAGGGCGACGACAAGGCAGTGCGCGACATGTTCGAGACCAACGTGTTCGGGCTGGTCGACATGACCAAGGCCGTGCTGCCGCTGATGCGCGCGCAGGGCAACGGGCTGGTGGTGAACGTGTCGTCCATCGGCGGGCTCTCCAGCTTCGCGGCCACCGGGTACTACCACGGCACCAAGTACGCGGTGGAGGGCATTTCGGAGTCGCTGGCCATCGAGCTCAAGCCGCTGGGCATCGGCGTGCTCATCGTGGAGCCGGGGCCGTTTCGCACGAACTGGGCCGGCCCTTCGATCCAGCAGTCGGCCACGCGCATCGAGGCCTACGACGCCACCGCGGGAGAGCGCCGCCGGCAGACCGCCGCGCGCAGCGGCAACCAGGCCGGCGACCCGGTGCGCGCGGCGCAGGCCATCATCGACGCCGCGCTGTCCGACAAGCCGCCGCTGCGCCTGGTGCTGGGCAAGGCCGCGCTCGACCTGGCGCGCAAGAAGCTGGAGTTCATGCGCGGTGACTTCGACGCGTGGGAGTCGACCACGCTGGGCGCGGACTTTCCGCCCGGGGAAGGCTGAGCGCGCACAGAGAGCGGCTGGGCGTTCAGGTCTGGATGTAGTCTGCTGTTCCGCTCGCCGCGGGCTGCGCCGGTTGCGCCTCGCCGATCATCTCGCGCAGCGTGGCCTCGATGGTGCGCGACATCGCGTCCAGCGCCAGGTCGTTGGGCTGCGTGCCGAAGGGCTCCTCGATCTCCGCGCCCAGCGCTTCGAGCGCGAAGAAGGTGTACGCGATGAAGGCCACCACCACCGGCGTCATCGCGCCGATGGCGTCCACCAGCCCGAAGGGCAGCAGCACGCAGTACAGGTAGATTGTGCGGTGGATGATGACCGAATAGGTGAACGGAATCGGCGTGCCCGCGATGCGTTCGCAGCCGCCCAGCGCCTCGGTGAGGCGGCCCAGCGGCACTTCCATGGCCTGCGCCAGCATCGGGTCGAGCTGGCCTTGCAGGCGCCGCTCGCGCAGCCATTCGCCCACCATCAGCAGCAACATGGCGGGCTTGAAGCGCGCGGGTTGCAGGCGCGCGCAGTCTTCGGGCGACAGCAGCCGCGCCAGGTCGGCGGCCGGGTCGGTGCCGCGCAGCTGGTGGCGCAGCGCATGCACGAAGGCGATGAGGCGGTGCGTGGGCACGGCGGCATGGGCTTGCGCGGAGGGGCCCGCATCGGCCAGCGTGAGCACCTGCCGCACCAGCGAGCGCGTTTCGTTCAGCAGCGCGCCCCACAGCGTGCGCGCCTCCCAGAAGCGCGCGTAGCTCGTGCCGTTGCGAAAGCCCAGGAAGATGGCCAGCGTCAGCCCGATGAGCGAGAAGGGCACGAAGTTCAGCGGCACCTTCCACTGGAAGAGCCGCCCATGCAGCACGGTGACCAGCACCGCGAAGGCCGTGGTCCACAGCAGCTGCGGCGCGATGTCCCTCAGGACCGAGCCGCGCCATACGAAGAGCATGCGCAGCCAGTGGGGGCGGGGTCGGACGATCATGGGGTGGCGATTATCCCCGTGGCGCGCTGCCCGCGGCCACCACGGCGGCTCGCCGCTACAGCACGAACCAGCCCACCGCCACGTAGTGGCTCACCGTGCCCGCCAGCACGAACAGGTGCCATGCCCCGTGCGCGTGCCGGTAGCCCCAGCTGTTGCGATAGAAGAGCGTGCCCGTCGTGTAGAGCACGCCGCCCAGCAGCAGCCACGCAAGCCCGCCGCCGTCGAGCCGCGCGGCCAGCGGCACGGCGGCCAGCACGCCGACCCAGCCCATGCCGATGTAGAGCATCAGCGGCGGCTTCTGCGGCCCGGGCCGCGCGGTGTTCGGCGGCGCCAGCTCGCGCCAGATGCCGTACAGCGCGGCGCCCCAGATCACCGCCAGCAGCAGCGCGCCCCACACGCCCTGCAGCGTGACCAGCGCGAACGGCGTGTAGGTGCCCGCGATGAGCAGGTAGATGGCGCAGTGGTCGGCCCGCTCCCACATGCGCTTTCGCTGCCCGCGCGTGCTGTGGTACAGCGTGGAGGCCGCGTACAGCGCCACGGCGGACAGCGAGAACACCACCGCCCCCGCGATGCGCGCGGGGTCGCCGCTGGGCACCGTCTTGGCGAGCAGCAGCACCGCGCCCGGCAGCGCGAGCAGCAGCCCCAGCAGGTGGCTGTAGCCGTTGAGCCGCTCGCCCGGGTACATGCGCGTGCCGCCCGCCCGCCTGTCAGCGGCCGGTTTCCTTCAGGTAGGCCTGGCGCGCGGCGAAGGCGGTGTTCGCAAAGTCGGAGAACACGCCGTCGATGCCGGCGCGGAAGTACGCCAGGTACTCGGGCGTCGGGTCGCCCTTGTACACGCCGGCCAGGTACTTGGCCTCGTTGCGGAAGGTGTAGCTGTGCACGAACAGGCCGGCCTTGTGCGCGTCGGCGATCAGCGCGGTGGGCTTGATGGTGTTCACGTCGGCCAGGCCCTTGTTGGGCGTGACGAACGGCACGATGGTGTGCAGCATGACCTGCGGCTTCCACGGGCCGATGCCGTCGGCATAGGTCTTCACCTCGGCCAGCCCGGCCGGCGTGAGCATCTCGCCGAAGAACTTCGGGTTGCCGGCCAGCGTCCAGCTGTAGGGGCGGCCGTCGACGAAGGTGTAGACGTCGTTGGTCACGTAGATCATCTCGCCGGTCTGGTAGTTGACGTCGTTGCCGTCCACCAGCTGCACCGCGCGCGCCTTCAGGCCGGCCGAGCGCAGGTACTTCAGGCTCTCGGGCTCGAAGCTCTGCACGAAGATCGGCGCGTCCTTGCGGTTGAGGTCGTTGAAATTCATGATCTTCAGCAGCGCGTCTTCCAGCGGATGGCTACCCACCGGGCCGCAGCCGTTGGCAATGGCCTGCGCGTTGTTCCAGATCGGATTCTTCGTCTCCGGGTACACCGTGAGCGCGCGGCCGGTGGAGGCGCTCTTGGCCTTGGCGATGTCGATGACCTCCTGGAAGCTCAGGATCGGCAGCTTGCCGTTCAGGTCGGTGGGGCGCTGGTCCTTGGCGTCGTAGGTGGTGCCGCGGATCCACTGGCGCAGCTCGTCCATGGTGAAGTCGGTGATGGACCAGTCGTTGGTGTGGTCCTCGCCGTCGACCACGAGCGACTTCAGCACCGACTTCGGGTCGGCCGGGTCGGTCAGGTCGCTGTTGTACTTGGCCGGGCCGTTGGCGGCGATGGGCGGGTACTTCACGTCGACCAGCACCGGCGGCACGGTGCGCTTGCGGCCGGCAACGGTGGCGTTGGTCTTGGCGACGTCGGCCACGTTGGTGTTGTCGCTGAGCCAGGGGTTGTGGCGCGCGACGAGCACGCAGTCCTTCGTGAGGTGCAGGTCGGTCTCCAGCGAATCGGCGCCGGCGTCGGCCGCGGCTTCGTACGATGCTTTTGTTTCTTCCGGATACAGGCCCGGCAGGCCACGGTGGCCGATGACCAGGGGCACCGAGCCGTCGAGCGTGCCCAGCGGCGAAGGCATGGGGGCCGGCGCGGGCGCGGGGGCCGGTGCGGGCGGCAGCACGGGGAATACGATGCCGTTGCCATTGCCGTTACCGCCGCCACAGGCGGCGATCACGAGGCAGCCACCGAGCGCGGCGAAGGCAGCGCGAACGGGGCGGGGGGCGGGTGCCGGGGTGCTCTTCTTGGTCATGTGCGTTCTTGGAGTGGTTGTAAAGACAAAGATCGGAAGGAGATCGAAAGCCGCCGGATGCTAGGTTTGGCCCGTGACGGGACGGTGACCGCGGCGGCGTCGCAGAATCACGAACCCGCCTCTTTGCCGCGCCCTTTTGCCGACCCTTCGCCGGGCCCGCCGACTTTTCGAGATCGATGCCATGCCGCTTCCTCGCTTGCCCACCTCCCATGCATTGCGCGCATTGCGTGCATTGCATGCCTTGCCCGCATTGAGGGGCGGCCTGCTGGCCCTGCTCGCCGCGGCCCTCTTCGGCATCAGCACGCCGCTGGTGCAGCGCGCCGGCGAAGGCCTGGGCGCCTTCACCACGGCGGCGCTGCTCTATGCCGGTGCCGCCTGCATGGGCGCCTGGCTGCGCAGGCCCGTGGAGCGCGAAGCCGCCGTGCGCCGCGCCGACCTGAAGCGGCTGTGCTGCATGGCGCTGTTCGGCGCCGTCGTCGGGCCGGTCGCGCTCGCATGGGGCCTGCAGCACACCAGCGGCACCAGCGCCTCGCTGATGCTCGCGCTGGAAGCCCTGTTCACCGCCGTGCTGGCGCGCACGCTGTACCGCGAGGTGATGGACCGGCGCGTGGCCGCCGCGATGCTGTTGCTGCTCGCGGGCGGCCTGGTGCTGGTGGTCGACCGCGGGCTGAGCGGCGGCGTGCAGCTGCTGGGGCTGCTCGCCGTGCTGGCGGCCACCGCCGCCTGGGGCATCGACAACACCTTGTCGCGCGCGCTGGCCGAACGCGATCCGGGCCAGGTGGTGCTAGGCAAGTCCGCGCTGGGCGCGGGCGCCACGCTGGTGCTGGCGCTGCTGGCCGGCGAGCCGCTGCCGCACGCGCCGGCCGCGCTGGCGCTGTGGGTGATCGGTGCCTGCGGATACGGCCTGAGCCTGCGGCTGTACCTGCTCGCGCAGCGGGCCTTCGGCGCGGCGCGCACGGGTTCGGTGTTCGCCTTCGCGCCCTTCATCGGCGCGCTGGTGGCCATCGGGCTGGGGGAGCGTGCCCTGAGCGCGGGCATGGCGGTGGGTGGCGCGCTGATGCTGGCGGGCGTGGTGCTGCACCTGGCGGAGTCGCACGGCCATGCGCACGACCACGAACTGATGGAGCACGAACACGCGCACCGCCACGACGACGGTCACCACGATCACAGTCACGATCCGATGCCCGCCGGCGAGCACAGCCATGCGCACCGGCACCTGCCGTTGCGCCATGCGCATGCGCACGTGCCGGACGCGCACCACGCGCACACGCACTGAGGCCTGTGTGGTGCTCCGGCGCTACAGCCGCGCGCGCGCAGCTGTAGCGCACGTCACCTGCGTCGACGGCACGCTGACGCCGTAGCGGTCAGGCCGCCGTCGATGCGGGGCGCGTGCCCACCAGCACCGGCTGAAAGAACGCACCGTCGATGCGCCGCACGTCCACCAGCCCGGCCTCGCGCATCAGCTCGCACAGCCGCGTGGTGGAGATGGCGTAGTACCGCGAACGCATCACGCGCGTGCGCACGGCCTGCGTCGCGAGGTCTTCGGTGACGAAGAAAAAGCCCAGGTCGTAGTGCGCGCCGCGGCCTTCGTCGTCGAAGTCCCACACCTGGAACAGCACGTGCCGCTGCCCGTCTTCCACGCGCGCGCCGTAGTGCTTCACGAGGTTGGTGCCGCGCGGCTCCCGCGCGTAGTCGCGCACGCTCACCACGCAACCGCCGCCGGGGCGCAGGCAGGCGGCCATCTGGCGCAGGGCCGTGAGCAGGTCGTCGTCGGTCTGCAGGTGCGGCATCGAGTTGTCGCACGACATCACGATGTCGAAGCCGCCGCCGTGGTGCGTGTGCGCCTCGCGCATGTCGGCCACCGAGAAGGCGATGTCGAGGCCGCGCTCGCGTGCCTCGTGGCGCGCGCGCTCGACCTCGCGGGCGGACAGGTCCGACGCCGTGACCGCATGGCCGAGCGCCGCGAGGCCCAGCGTCTGCGTGCCGATGCCGCAGGACACGTCGAGCACCTTGCGCGGCACGCCGTGGCCCTGGTCTTGACCGTCGGCGCCAGGCCATTCGCTGTCGATGAGGCGCGCGAGCTTCTCGCCCTGCGCGGCGACGCTCTGGTTCCAGTCGGGATAGATCAGGTGATAGAGCGGCGCGAGTTCGTCGTAGAAGTCAGTCATGGGGCGAGTGTGCGAGTGGCCTGGCATGGTACCGGTCGGCGCCCGACGCCAGCGGCCGACAATGCGCGCCACGCACCATGTTCAAACACATTCAAGCCTTCGCCTTCATCGCGTCCCTCGCGGCATCGGCCTTCTTTTTCTGGGCCTGGTACGAGCGCTACCTTCGCTGGGACTTCAACGAACTGGGACGCCACTACGACGTCGACACGCAGACGGTCTACACCACGAGCGGCTTCGCCTGGGCATTGCCCGCCTTCGGCTGCCTGCTGCTGGCCGTGGTGTTGCTGGCCCGCGCGTGGCGCCGTCGCCGCGGGCGTTAGCGCCCGAAGCTGTTGACGTGCACTTCGACGATGTCGACGAACTCGGGCAGCTCGATCAGAAACTCAGCGTCGCGCGCCAGCGGCGCCACGCGCCGTGGATCGCCGCGCGTGGCGTGCATGGCCTGCATCTCTTCCATGGAGCGCCAGAACGACACGGTGCGGAACTCGGCGGTGTCGCCCTTGAGCTTGCGAAAGTACTGCACGCCGAGGCAGTCGGGCTTCTTCGCGATCTCGGCGATGCCGTGCTCGACGCTGTAGCGCAGGTACTCGTCGGCGCGCGCGATGGGTGTTCGGCCCTCCCAGATGCGCCCGATCAGCGGGGTGGACAGCAGTTTGCATTCGACGGCCATGGGGTGCTCCTTTCGATGGGTTCGCCTGTGCACATCGGGCGCACGTTGGCGCGCGTCGAGCGCCGTCGACGTAGGAGCGAACCAACTTCGGGTGCAAGCGAAGCCTTGTGCCGCGCCGATCTAAAACCGCTCTAAAGCCGCTTGAAACCCGCTCGCAAACCGCCCTGAAGGGGCGTTCAGGCGGGCTCGAAAGCGCGCAGCAGCGCGTGCGACAGGTCGGCCACGAGCGCCTCGCGCTGCGGCGACGGCCGCCAGAACATGCGCCCCGCGACGTTGCCGGCGGCAGCCTCCCAGTCGGGATGGTTGCGCGACGGCTGCCCGCCGCGCACGGCGGCGGCCGCAGCGCGGGTCGTTGCATCGGCGCGGGCCTGCGCATCGCCGTCGGTGGGCGCGTTCGCGGTTGCGTCCGCGTTGATGCGCTGCGTGGCCGCATGGCCGCGCCGCTCCAGCGCCTGCGCGAGCTGCAGCTGCCACGTGATCATCGTGAACAGCACCGCGTCTTCCACGGTGAGCTCGTGCATGTCGCGCAGCTTGTTGGCAATCTTGCGGCCCAGCGGGCCCCAGCCTTGCGACACCGCACCGCCGATGGCGCCGCCCAGCGCCGCGCCCGCACCGAGCGAGATGCCCGCCACCGCCAGGTCGGCCACCACGCCCACGGCCGCGCCGATGACCGCGCCCTTGCCCAGGCGCAGGCCCGCGTCCTTCATGGCCTCGGGGCTGAAGAAGTCGAGCGTCCATCGGCCTTCGATGGCCTGTAGCGGCGCCTCGTCGGCGTCGCCCTGGCGAAAGCCGTAGAGCGCGAGCAGGTCGTCGGTGCAGCGCTGGGCCTTGTCGAACACGGCCTTCTGCAAGGCCGCGACCAGCGCGTTGCGCCGCGCGGTGTCGGCGAACTCGGTGGCCGACACGGTGCGGCGCACCGCGGCGGCATCGACCAGCAACTCGGCGATGCGCGCGCAAGCCGACTGGCGGCGCAGTGCCGCCTCGGCGGCCAGCGTGTCGACCACGCCGCGCAGCAGCTCGCGGCGCTCGCGCAGCAGCGTGGCCAGGTCGTTGTACAGGTCTTGCTCGGCGCCGACGAAGGGGGCGGCCGCGTCGAAGCGCACCTGCACGTGCAGGCCGTAGGCCGACAGCAGCTCCTTCCACGCGGGCTCGCGGCTGGCGGCGTCGCGCACGAAGTTGAGCACCGGCAGCACCGGGCGCGCGCAGGAGTTGAGCAGCTCGATCTCGTCGCGGAACTTGGGCAGCACCGGCTCGCGCACGTCGATCACCAGAAAGGCGGCGTCGATGTCGAGCATGGTGCGCAGCACCTTGGCTTCCTGCTCGAACACGCCGTGGGCCTCGGGGCCCTGCAGGAAGCGGCGGATGCGCTCGGGCGGCGTGGCCTGTGTGGGATGCGCGGCCTGCGTGTCGAAGGCGGCGAGGTGCTCGCGCAGCGCGACGGCGTCTTCCAGCCCGGGCGTGTCGAAGAAACGCACCGCGACCGCGCCGTTCACCTCGAGGTCGGCCGACTCGACATGGCGCGTGGTGCCGGGCCGGTCGGACACTTCGCCGAAATGCGCGCGCCGCGTGAGCGTGCGCAGCAGCGATGTCTTGCCCGCGTTGGTGTGGCCGACGACGGCGATGCGGATGGGCTGCGCGGTCATGGCACGGGCGCGGTGTCGCGCAGGGCGGTGGCGAGGTGCTCGATGGCTGTCACGCGTTGCAGGCCGGTGCCGTGCAGCCAGTCGCGCCAGCGCTGCGTGGCCGCGGCCTGGGGCGCGCCGGTCAGCCAGAGGCGGCATTCGCCGCAATGCGCCAGCACTTCGCGCAGGAAGCGCTCGGTGCCGCGGTCGGGGCTCGATGCGGCATGGCACACCAGCAGCACGGTGCGCGGGTGGATGCGCGCCAGCTGGTCGAGCAGCGCGCGGCGCGACGGCGCGCTGCCGTCGATGCGCTGGACCTGGATCGAGGGGAGGGTGGGGAGGGTGGCCAGCTCGGCGGGCGGCCAGGGCGTGTCCGGGGTGCTGGGCGGCAGTTCGAAACCGACGACGAACACCACGTCCTGCAACTGCGCATCCGACAGGCCGGCGGGCGTGGCGTCGTGCGCGCGGCCGGGGTCGGCATCGACGATGACTGCCGGTGCCATCGCGGCGAAGCGGGCGAGCAGCTTGTGGTAGTAGGGCGCGCTCCAGTCGGGCTGCAGCGCGCGGCGCCGGCTGCGCCACATGGCCGCGCTCCACAGCGCCAACGCCACGCGCGGCAGCAGGCCGTACACCACGATGCAGCCGGTGAGCCACAGCGCCCAGGTGCGCTGCCCGCCCGCGCTGGCGGCGCCGGGCGCGGTGGCCAGCACGGTGGCCGCATCGGGCACGGGAAAGCCGAGCTTCGCGGGCGCCCAGCCCAGCGTGTGCACGGCCTGCACGAAAAAGGCCGGATCGAGGATCGTCGTTTCCCAGCTCAGCGTGTAGCTGCGGAACGCGAGCGCGAACAGCATGGCAGCCAGCACCACAGCGAACGACAGCGACCAGATGCCATGGCTTACCAGCCCGAAAGCCCAGGGCAGCAGCCGCGCGCGCGAAAGCAGGCCGGTGGCCGCGCGCAGCAGCACCGGCGCCTGGCCCCGCTTGCCCCCCGCGACGCGCGCGGTGAGCGACAGCCAGATCCAGCCGAGCGAGGCGCTGCCGAAGGAGCCCAGCGGCAGCCACAGGCCGACGAGCCACAGCAGCAGCGTGAGCGCATGCAGCCCCAGCAGGCTGACCAGCGCGACGATCACGTTGATATGGCGCTCGCCGCCGCCGACCACGTTGCCTGCAAGGCCGAGGCCCGCCAGCACGATGAGCGCGACCATTGCCAGCAGCACCCACGGCGCCCATTGCCGGGCACGTTGCAGTTCAGGCTGAAGACCGATGCGTTCGCCGAGATGCAAAGCGCGTTCCGTGACCTGGGCGTGGCTGTAGGGGGTGCGCGAGGCGGCGGTGCGCATCGCCTGGGCGTCGTCGAGCGGGCCGTTCTGTTCGGTCCAGCGGATCGCCTCGGTGATGACCGCATCGTGGAAGGCGGGTGCGGCGGTCGCGGCGGATGCCGCTGGCGTCTCGGGTGTCTCAGGTTCTTGCAGCGCGGTCGCGGTGTTGGTCAACAGGGTCCCTTTGCTGGTGAGTGCCCGCGCGGCGGCGGGGCGCGCAAATTATGCCCGGCACGTACGCCCGCTATTCATGCCGGCGACGCCTTGCGGCCCTCGGGGCTCTCCGCCGCGCGCCCATGAGAAACGGGGCCGCAAGCGGCCCCGTTCGCAAGGGAAACAAATGGAGGCGGCGCGTGCCCAGTCTCAGCGAAGGCCGAAGAACGAAAGCACCGCGACAACGACCACGACCAGACCGACGATGTAGATGATGGAATTCACGCGAAGGCTCCTGTGTGTTGAATATGTATTCAGCTTCGCCGCATGGGGGCTTCTTGACTGTCGGCAAGCAGCGGCGTGTGGTGTAGGACTCGCGAAGCGAACGCGTCAGGGTGACCCCGGCATTTCTTCGTCTCGCCGGCCTTTCCCCTTCGAGGCGCCGCGGATGTGACCATTGTTTGCAATGGGCAACCACGCACGACGCAAGACTCTGGCCCTCCTCCGCCATCCCTGCCAGGGTCTTCCCATGCCACCCCACGCGCCTTCCATCCACCCTATTCACCCTGTTCACCCTGCCCACCCCGGCGCCCGCCTGCCGCGCACCGCCAACGCCCAACCCCTGCGCGTCAACGCGCACCTGCTGCCCACGCTGTTCGACCGGCTGCGCGACGAGGCACCCAGCCGCACCTCGGAGCAGCCTTCGGACTACACCGTGACACCCGCGCAGATGCGCGACATCCTGCAGCGCGACCTGGCCTTCTTGCTGAACACCACCAACGCCGAAGACCTGATCGACCGCAAGCGCCACGCACAAGCGGCATCGTCGACCGTCAACTTCGGCGTGCCGCCGCTGGCGGGCAGCTACCTGTCGGAGCGCAAGTGGGCCGACATCGAACGCATCATTCGCCGCGCCGTGCTCGACTACGAGCCGCGCCTGATGCCGCAGACGCTCTCGGTGGTGCCGCTCATGAAGGAAGAGGGCGCGGCGCAGGGCTGCAACGTGCTGCTGTTCGAGATTCGCGCGCTGATCGACCTGCGCCCTTATCCGCTGGAGTTCACGGTGCAGAGCGCGGTCGACCTGGAAACCAACCGCATGAGCGTGCTGCACGCGGCGCGCTGAACCCTCCCGGGCCGTGCCGGGCTCCGTCGACACCACCCTTCTTTCCTCGCTCGCTTCCTCGCTCGCTTGCTTTCAATTTCCTTTCACCCGTTTCAGGACGCCTCACCGCCATGGACCCGCTACTCCTCGACTACTACAACAAAGAGCTGGTCTACATGCGCGAGGCGGCGAGCGAGTTCGCCAGCGCGCACCCGAAGATCGCGCGGCGCCTGGGCATGCACGGCATCGAGGTGGCCGACCCGTATGTGGAGCGGCTCATCGAGTCGTTCAGCTTCCTGTCGGCGCGCATGCAGATCAAGCTGGACGCGGAGTTTCCGCGCTTCGCGCAGCGGCTGCTCGAGGTGCTCTACCCCAACTACCTGAGCCCCACGCCCTCGATGGCCGTGGCGCAACTGCACCCCAGCGTGAAAGAAGGCGACTTCACACGCGGCTTCGTGGTGCCGCGCGGCACCGCCTTTCATGCGCGCGTGCCGGCCGGCGAGGAAACGCCGTGCGAGTTCCGCTCCAGCCAGGACGTGACGCTGTGGCCCTTCGAAATTGCCGACGCGCGGCTGACCGGCGCGCCGCCCGACATTCCCGCGCTGGAGCGCTACCTGCCGCCGCACGTGCAGGTGACGGGCGCGCTGCGGCTGCGGCTGCGCATCGTCGGCGAGATGAGCTTCGCGGCGTTGGCGGGGCTTGACCGCCTGCCCATCTACCTGCGCGGCAACGAGCAGGTGGCTTCGCACCTGTTCGAGCTGCTGCACACCTCGGCCGTGGCCACCTTCGTCGGCGAGCCCGGCAAGCTGGCCGATCGGCCGCACGTGGTGACCGAGGGTGCGCTGGTGCACGAAGGCCTGGCGCCTGGTGAAGGGCTGTTGCCGCTCGAATGGAACACCTTTCACGGCCACAACCTGCTGCACGAGTACTTCGCGTGCCCGGAGCGCTTCTACTTCTTCACGCTCACGCAGCTGGCGCCGGGCCTGGCGCGGGTGCAGGGCAAGGAGGTGGAAATCGTCGTGCTGCTGGGCAAGCCGCCGGGGGCGTTGGGGGCGCTGGTCGACGCGGGGCAGTTCGCGCTGTTCAGCACGCCGGTGGTCAACCTGTTCGAGCGGCGCACCGACCGCATCGAGCTCGACGAAGCCCAGCCCGAATTCCACCTGGTGCCCGACCGCTCGCGGCCGCTCGACTTCGAGGTGTATTCGGTCAAGCGCATCGCGGGCCAGCAGGCGCAGACCACGGCCGAGCTGGAATTTCGCCCGCTGTACCAGACGCTGAACGAAGACGAGGGCAACCACGGCCGCTACTTCTCGGTACGCCGCGAGCCGCGCCTGGCGTCGGGCAACGCGCGCAAGTACGGCACGCGCACGCCGTACATCGGCACCGAGGTGTTCCTGTCGCTGGTCGACCAGCACGAGGCGCCGTACCCCGAGAGCCTGCGCTACCTGTCGGTGAAGGCGCTGCTCACCAACCGCGACCTGCCTTGCCTGGTGCCGCGCAACGGGCATTCGGACCTGGCTGTTTCCGACTCGGTGCCGGTGTCGGCGGTGGGGCTCATTCGCCCGCCGAGCACGCCCAAGTCGCCGTTCGCGCAGCGCGAGATCGCGTGGCGGCTGATACGCCAGCTCGGTTTCAACCACCTGCCGCTGGCCGACATGCCGCACCGCGAGGGCGCGCAGGCGCTGCGCGACATGCTGCGCCTGTTCGTCACCGCCGACAACGACGTGCTGGCCCGCCAGATCGACAGCCTGGTCGGCTCGCGCATCGAACCCGTCACGCGCAGGCTGCCGGGCGCGGGGCCGCTCATCTACGGGCGCGGCGTGCAGTGCACCCTGCGGGTCGACGAAGAGGGCTTTTCGGGCACCAGCCCCTACCTGCTGGGGCTGGTGCTGGAGCACTACCTGGCGCGGCACGTGAGCATCAACGTGTTCACGCAGACGGTGCTCGAATCGATGCAGCGCGGCACGGTGGCGAAGTGGCCGGTGCGCATGGGAGGGCGGGGCATCGTCTGAGGCGAGGGCCGCTTGCTCCAGCCTTCCAGCCCTTCAGCCCTTCAGCGTTTTTTTGACGGGCCCCAGCGCCTGCTCGATCAGCCAGCGCATCGCCGCGCGCACCTCCTTCGCGTCGGCGCCCGCATCGATCTCCAGCGCGGCGCGGTCGAAGGCGGCGGACAGCAACTGCGACAGCGCATCGACAGCCACTTCGCCGCGCCCCATGCCGGCGCGCTGCAGGCCCTGGCGCAGTGAATGCGCGGCGTTGGCGTCGTCCATGGCCATGACCTCGGCCATGCCCAGCACGGCCGGTCCGTCGACCAGCAGCAGCCGCGTGCGGCCCGGCACGGTCATGGCGTCCAGGTAGGCATCGGCACCTTGCAGCAGCGCCTCGCGCGGGCCCAGGCGCTCGGGCGTGGCGGCCTCGATGTCGGCGGCCACCGCCATCGCCTCGCGCAGCAGCACCTGGCGGAACAGGTCGCGCTTGTCCGCGAAATGGTGGTACAGCGCGCCGCGGGTGATGCCCGCGGCCACGACAATCTCGGGGGTGGAGGTGTCGCCGTAGCCCTTGCCGACGAAGAGCGCGCGGGCGGCTTCGAGCAAGGCCAGCTGGGTGGTTTCGGTGCGTTCGCGGTTGGTGGCCATGCGGCGTAATTTACATGCAGGCTGTCTGTAGGTTAGTATTTAACGTACGTACAGCCTGTATGTTTACGTGTTGTGCTTCGGCTTCGTACGTTGTCTTGTTTGTTTGAAAGGACGCCCCATGAAAGTCACGAGCTACTACCCCGTCGTCATGACCACCGCCGTCGCGGCCACCGCCGATTTCTACCGCTCGCATTTCGGTTTCGTGCCGCTGTTCACGAGCGACTGGTATGTGCACTTGCAGCTGGCCGACGAGCCCTCGGTGAACCTCGCGGTGCTCGACCGCAGCCACGAGACCATTCCCGAACCAGCACGCGGCCAGACCGTGGCCGGCCTGCTGCTGAACTTCGAGGTGGAAGACGTCGATGCGGTGCACGACCGGCTCGCCGCGGCCGGCCTGCCCATTCTTCTTTCATTGCGCGACGAGGCCTTCGGCCAGCGCCACTTCATCACGCGCGACCCGAACGGCGTGCTGATCGACATCGTCAAGCCGATTGCGCCGAGCGCGGAGTTCGCCTCGCAGTACGAGGCCGGCGCGCTGCCCAAATGATGTGACGCGGCGCGGCCCGCGTTGATTCAAAGGCCGGTGCCGCTCAGCGTTCCGCTGCACGCCGCGGCAGCTCGCAGGCCCGCCGGCGCTCCCGCCCGTTCGTCAGGTGCAGCCGCATGGCGGCCCGCGCGGCGTCCGCGTCTTGCCGCGAGATGGCCTCGAAGATGTCCCGGTGCTCGTCGGCCACCTGCTTCGTCCACAGCGCGCCCTGCGTGGCACCACCCACGGCAACCAGCAAGGCCGTGGGAACGCAGCGCGGGCCGAGCGCCTCGAGCACAGCCGCGAAGTGCGGGCTTTGCGAGGCGCGCGCGACCTCCAGGTGGAATTGAAAGTCGGCGAAGGCGGTGTCCGCATGCTGTGCCTTCGCGGTGTCGATGGCATCGAGCGCGCGCTTCAGCGACGCCAGGCCGTTCGCGCTGCGCCGTTGCGCCGCCAGCGCGGCGGCTTCGGTTTCCAGCCCGATGCGCAGTTCGATCAGCGCCACGGCCTGCGGCAGGCTGTCGTCCGGGCCGCTGTCGACACGAAACGCCCGGGCCCGCGACGCGCCGGTGACGAAGCTGCCCACGCCGCGCTGCGCCCGGACCACGCCCGCCGCCTGCAGCTTCGACAGCGCCTCGCGCACCACGGTTCGGCTCACGCCGAACTCGCGCATGATCGCCGCCTCGGTCGGCAGCTGGTCGCCCGCGCGCAGCGGGCCGACACGGATGCGCTGGTTCAGCGCGTCGGCGATGCCGGCGCTCAGGCTGCGCGGGCGTGTCGGGTTGAGCAGCTTCATGGGCGGGGCGGGGCAGTTCGGGGGCGCAGGCTGGTTGCCGGCCGCTATTCCGCCTTGATGTTGTTGTCCTTCACCACCTTGCCCCAGCGCTGCGTCTCGGTGTGCATCCACTGCGAGATCTGCTGGCGCGTCATGGGCGAGGGCTCGGAGCCCAGCTCCTGCAGTCGCTTGGCGAAGCCGGGCTGCGCCACGACGTGCTGCACGGCCGCCTGCAGCTTGTCGAGCACGGCGGGCGGCGTGTTGCCGGGCGCCAGCAGGCCCTGCCACGATCCGGTGACGAAGTCGGGAATCTGCGACGCGACGGTCGGCACGCCCGGCGTGGCCGCGAAGGGCTTGGCGCTGGTGACCGCGATGGCGTTGACCTTGCCGCCCTGCACCAGCGCATTGGTGGCGACCACGCTCGCCATGGCGCTGTCGATCTGCCCGCCCGCCAGGTCGGCCAGCGCCTGCGAGCCGCCCTTGTAGCCGATCACGTTGAAGGCAAAGCCGCGGTCCTGCGCCAGCAGGATGCCCGCGAGCTGGCTGATGGACGCGAGCGGCGTGCCGAAGCTCACAGGCTTGCCGCTCTTCTTGGCGTAGGCGGCGAGTTCGTCGATGGTCTTCACGGGCAGGTCCTTGCGAACCACCAGCAGGTGCGGCGAATAGGCCGGAATCGCGATGGGCACCAGGTCTTTCTCGGGGTTGTAGCTCAGCTGCGGCACCACGCTCGGGCCGATGGTGAGCACGCTCATGTCGAGCAGCAGCAGGTTGTAGCCGTCGGGCGCCGACTTGGCCACGAAGGCTGCGCCGATATGCCCGTTGCCGCCCGCCTTGTTCTCCACGATGACGGGCTGCTTGAACATCTCGCCCAGTTCCTTGGCCAGCAGGCGGCCCAGCACGTCGGAGGTGCCGCCGGGCGGGTTGGGCACCACGATGCGGATCATCTTGGTGGGGTAGCTGGCCGCCGCGTCCTGCGCGCGGGCCGGCAGGCAGGCGCCGGCCAGCAGAGAGGCCGCGGCCATGCCCAGCAGGGCGCGCCGGGCGTTGGTGCGGTGTGCGCCAGGAGCGAACAGGGGAATCGATGTCTCGGCTTTCATGGGTGTCTCCGTTGGATGTGTGTGGACCGGAACGCGGGGCCGTGAATGGCCGAGGAGCGAAATCTGCGGCGGCCGCTCAGCGCGCCGTGTGGATCACGTTGCGCAGCGGCTCGCCCTGCCGAAGCCGCGCGATGTTGTCCGCCATGAAGCGATAGCGCCGCTCGAGCAGCGCGGGCGTGATGGCCGAGATGTGCGGCGTGGCGCGCACGTTGGGCAGCGCGTGCAGCGGCCAGCGCGAAGGCGCGACCGGCGGCTGGCCCTTTTTCGGGTACTGGTACCAGACGTCGAGCACCGCGCGCCCCAGGCGACCGTCGCGCAGCGCCTCGTACAGCGCGGGCTCGTCGACCACCTCCGCGCGCGCCACATTCACCAGCAGCGCCTGCGCGGGCAGCAGCGCCAGCTGGCGCGCGCCGATGAGCCCGCGCGTGCTGTCGTCCAGCGGGCAGCACACCACCAGCACCTGCGCGCGCGGCAGCACCTCGTCGAGCGCCGACACCGCGACGAACTCGTGTGCCAGGGGCTCGGCCAGCGCGGGTGCTTGCCGGCCGCTGCGCGTCACCGCGATCACGTGCATGCCGAAGGCCCGCGCGCGGCGCGCGATTTCCTGCCCGATGTGGCCGAAGCCCAGGATCGCGACCGTCTTGCCGTGCGCCTCGTCATGCGGTGCGCGCTGGGCGTAGGCCTGTGCCCAGGCGTCGGCGTCCAGTGTCTGCGGGTACTGCCACAGCCGCAGCGAATGCTCCAGGATGGCGTGCAGCACGAACTCGGCAATCGGCACCTCGTGGCCGTGCACGTTGCACACCGTGGTGCCCGCGGGCAGCGACTGCATCGCGATCTGCTCCGACCCCGCGCCGGGCACCTGCAGCAGCCGGCAGCGCAGGCGCGCGGCCTCGCTGTCGCTCACGCTGTTGGCGATGACCACGTCCGCGGCGATGGCGCCGGCCTCGGGGAAAGCCTGCAGCGCTTCGACCTCGTGCCCGGGGCCGAGCAGGGCGCGCAGGCGGGGTGCGTGGGGCGCGTGGAGCCCGACGATCTGGATGTGCATGGGAAAAAGCCTTGTGTTCTGAAAAGGTGGAGGCGGCGGCGCGCGGTATCGGCTTGCGGGCAGTGCGCGATCAGTGATCGGCTACCGGCTCTCGCGCACGACAAGGTCGGGCCGCTGCTTGAAGGCGTCCTGCAGCCGCGTGCCCAGTCCGGGCGTCGCGGGCGGCTGGGCCATGCCCTCGCGGATCACCGGCAGCTCGGTGACGATGTCGCGGTACCAGGTCGCCAGCGTGGCGCGCACCACCTCCTGGTAGATGGCCGTGGGCGCGTGCAGCGCCATCTGCAGCCCGGCCATCAGCGTGACCGGGCCGGTGCAGTCGTGCGGTGCCAGCGGGCGGTTGTAGGCCTGTGCCAGCGCGGCGATCTTGCGGCCCTCGGTGAAGCCGCCGCACCAGGCCAGGTCGAGCATGACCACGTCGAGCGCGTCGTTGGCCAGCAGGTCGCGAAACGGGCGCAGGCCGCCCAGCGTCTCGCTGCCGCATACCGGCACCCGCGTACGGCGGCGCAGGTCGGCAAGGCCGGCGCTGTCGTCCATCTTGCACAGCGGGTCTTCCACCCAGAACACGTCGAATTCCTCCAGCGCCTGGCAGATGCGCAGCGCCGAATGGCCGCCGAACAGACTGTGCAGCTCGCACATCACCTCGATGCGGTTGCCCACGGCCTCGCGGATCTTGCGAAAGGGCTCCAGCCCTTTGTCGAGGTCTGCCAGTCCGATGAGCTGGCCGCCGCTGGCGGGCGCGTAGATGTCGAAGGGCCAGATCTTCATGGCCTTGTAGCCCTCGTCGAGCAGGCTGCGGGCGAGCGCGCCGGCGTCGCGCATGAACGCCACCTGGTCGTCGTAGGGGCCCTGGGGCTCGTCGTGCGCGCCGATGTCGCGGCGCTGGCCGTTGGTGTTGAAGGCGTAGCCCGCGCAGGTGTTGTAGACCGGCACGCTGGGGCGCGCCAGGCCGCCCAGCGCCTCGTGCACGGGCACGCCCTGGCGCTGGCCGGCCAGGTCCCACAGGGCGATGTCGACCGCGCTGGCCGAGCGCACTTCCACCCCCGAGCTGTTGTAGCCCACGTAGGGTGTGAGCAGGTGGCGCGAAATGCCTTCGATGTGCCGCGCATCGCGCCCCAGCAGCCAGGGCGCGAGCTCTTCGTGCAGGCAGGTTTCCACCGAGGCCGCGCCGCGAAAGGTCTCGCCGAGGCCGACGAGGCCATCGGCCGTTTCCAGCTCCAGCCAGATCAGGCTGGGCCGCTCCGGCAGGCGGTAGGTGCGCAGGCAGCGAATGAAAGACATGATTTACAGCTTTTTATATCTTTGCCAAAATAACTAGCTCGGCTCGGCGGCTTTGGCGTTGAAATGAATTGTCTTCTTCGGAATTGGCCCGCCAATCACCGAATACCCTGTAAATACCTGTCATATGAAAACACCTGTTTCAGCCGGTTCGGACGCCGCCCTGCACGCGCCGAAAGCCGAGCGTCTTCTGGGCGACAAGGTCTATGAAGATTTGCTGCAGCTGCTGGGCACGCCGGGTTTCGAGCCGCGCGCGCGGCTGCCGGGAGAAACGGCGCTGTCGCAGCGCCTGGGGGTGTCGCGCCCGGTGCTGCGCCAGGCGCTGGCGCGGTTGCGCGAAGAAGGGCGCCTCTACGCGCGCAAGGGTTCGGGCAATTTCGTGACCGATGCGCTGCCGCAGGCCAAGCCCATTTCGCTGAGCACGCTGGAGAACATCGCGGACATCCGCGCGTTCCTCGAATTTCGCTGCTTCATGGAAGGCGAGGCCGCCGCCCGCGCCGCGCGCATGCGCACCACCGACGACATGCACCACATACGCCGCTGCCGCGAGCGCTTCGAGCAGGCGCTGGTGGACGGCAGCGACGCCGTGGAAGAAGACGTGGCCTTCCACGACGCGGTGGCCCAGGCCTGCGGCAACCGCTTCTTCAGCATGACGATGACGGCCCTGGCGCCGCAGACGCGCTTCAGCATCGGGCTGTCACGCAGCCTGTCGGGGCGCCCGCAAGGCGAGCGGCGCGCCATGGTGTACCAGGAGCACACGGCGGTGGAAGAGGCCATCGAGCGGCAGGACGCCGATGCGGCGCGCCAGGCGATGGAGGCGCATCTGCGCGGGGGCATTGCGCGGTTGTTCGGGCAGCCGGGCTGAGAGCCGCGGTGCCTCGCTTCGGGGCACTGCCGCGGCCCCCACGCCCCCGCTCCCCCGACCCGGGGCTTCAGGCCCTGATCGCCTCGCCCTCGTCGAGGTCTTCACCCAGAAAACCGCCGCTCTGGTGCGCCCACAGCCGTGCGTAGAGCCCGCCCTGCGCCATCAGTGTGCGGTGGTCGCCTTCTTCCACCACGCGGCCTTCGTCGAGCACGATGAGCCGGTCCATCGCCGCGATGGTCGACAGCCGGTGCGCAATGGCGATCACGGTCTTGCCTTCCATCAGCGCGTACAGGCTCTGCTGGATGGCAGCCTCCACCTCGGAGTCGAGCGCGCTGGTGGCCTCGTCGAGCAGCAGGATGGGGGCGTCCTTCAGCATCACGCGCGCGATGGCCACGCGCTGGCGCTGGCCGCCCGAGAGCTTCACGCCGCGCTCGCCCACGTGCGCCTCGTAGCCGCGCCGGCCGCTCGCGTCGCCCAGCGTCTGGATGAAGTCGTGCGCCTCGGCACGCCGGGCGGCCGCCTCGATCTGCGCGGGCGTGGCATCGGGCCGGCCGTAGGCCACGTTGTCGGCCACCGAGCGGTGCATGAGCGAGGTGTCCTGCGTGACCATGCCGATGTGGCTGCGCAGCGAGTCCTGCGTGGCGTGCGCGATGTCCTTGCCGTCGATGAGGATGCGGCCGCTTTCCAGGTCATGAAAGCGCAGCAGCAGGTTCACCAGCGTCGACTTGCCCGCGCCCGAACGCCCGACCAGGCCGATCTTTTCGCCGGGCTTCACCGTGAGGTTCAGGTCGTCGATCACGCGGCGCGTCGCGTCGCCGTACTTGAAGCTCGCGTGCTCGAAGCGCACTTCGCCGCGTGGCACCTCGAGCACCGTGGCGTCGGGCGCGTCGAGCACGGTGCGCGGGCGCGACAGCGTCTTCATGCCGTCCTGCACCGTGCCGATGTTCTCGAACAGGCTGGTCATCTCCCACATGATCCAGTGCGACATGCCCTGCAGCCGCAGCGCCATCGCGGTGGCCGCGGCCACCGCGCCCACGCCGACCGCGCCGTTCGACCACAGCCACAGCGCCATGCCGGCCATGCCGGCGGTGAGGCCCATGCTCAGCGTGTGGTTGACGATTTCGAACGCGCTCACCAGCCGCATCTGGCCGTAGCCCGTGTGCATGAACTCGCGCATGGCGTCGCGCGCGAAGCCGGCCTCGCGCTGCGTGTGCGAGAACAGCTTGACGGTGGCGATGTTGGTGTAGGCGTCGGTCACGCGACCGGTCATCAGCGAGCGCGCGTCGGCCTGCGCCTTGCCCACCTTGCCCAGGCGCGGCACGAAGTACACCAGCGCGCCGATGTACAGCACCAGCCAGATCAGGAAGGGCCACACCAGCTGCGCGTCGAGCACGCCCACCAGGATGATCATCGTGGCCACGTACACGCCCATGGCCACCAGCACGTCGGCCAGCACGAACACCGTTTCGCGCACCGCGAGCGCGGTCTGCATCACCTTGGCGGTGATGCGGCCCGCGAACTCGTCCTGGTAGAAGGCCATGCTCTGGCCCAGCATCAGCCGGTGAAAGTTCCAGCGCAGGCGCATCGGCAGGTTCACCGCCAGCGTCTGGTGCTTGACGATGGTCTGCAGCGCCACCACGCCGATGCTCACCACCAGGAACCCGGCCAGCCACAGCAGCGTGTCGCCGCGCTCGGCCCACAGCCGCGAGGGCACCTGCCCGCCGAGCCAGTCGACGATGCGCCCGAGGATGGCGAACAGCGCCGCCTCGAAGATCGACATGACCGCGGTGAGCACCGCCATGGCCGCGATCTTGCCGCGCACGCCGTGCGTGCAGGCCCACAGGAAGGCGAAGAAGCCCTGCGGGGGCAGCGTGGGTTCGGCGGCGGGGTAGGGGTGAAGTAGTTTTTCGAAGAAGCGGAACAAGGAAACTGTCTCCCAGAGAGCCCAAGACTTTAGCCGCGACTGTCGATGGCCTGGTGTTCCTGAAAAATTCCCCTATGGGGCGAGCGCCGGGCGTTGTCAGCCCGAGGCTCGCATGTGCACAGGCCCGCACCGCTGCCTTGGCGGGCGTAGCGCCATAAATATGAAACCCCACGCCGCTACATTGTTGAAAAGGCACTCGCAACAAGCAACCAATGTCATCTCAGCCCTGGGTCGAAACCATCTACATCGCGCACGGCGAACCCGACTGCCGCGTCTATGCCATGCCGTATCCCATGGGCCACAACCAGCGGCCTTCCGACATGCGCCTGAAGGAGCAGATGGACTGGCGGGAAGTCGCGAAGCTGGGGCCGGCGCAGGAGCTGATCTACATCGAGCCCGGTTATTCCGACCTGGCGGCGCGCATCGTCGGGCGGGAGAGCGGCGGGCATTTCCAGGTGACGCGCAACGCTGGATGAATCGGTGATCCGGTAGGCCGGTGAACCCGGTGAGCCCGGTGGCCGGCCGGGAAATTCGATGAAGCTTTTGTGACAAACGGCATTCGCCGTGGCCGCCGTCCGTCTACACAGCACCCCCCCAACCGGCCACGATTCATGATGACACTCACGGGCATCGAGCCCCACCCGGCGATGCTCATTCGCCCCGACCGCCTTGTCGAGAGTGCCTGGACCGGCCACGCCCCCTTCGCCGCCTGGCTCACCGCCGTGGCGCGGCCCCGCTGTTTCGTCGAGCTCGGAACGCACCGCGGCATGTCCTATGCGGCCGTGTGCCAGACCGTGCGCGCCGAGGGGCTCGCCACGCGCTGCCATGCGGTGGACACGTGGCAGGGCGACGCGCACGCGGGCAGCTACGGCGAAGACGTCTATGACGACCTTTCGCAATTCAACGCGCGCCACTTCGCCGATTTCTCGCGGCTGGTGCGCGCGCGTTTCGACGACGCGGCGCTGGGCTTCGCGGATGCCTCCATCGACCTGCTGCACATCGACGGCCTGCACACCTACGAGGCCGTGCGGCACGACTTCGAGACCTGGCGGCCCAAGCTGTCGGAACGCGCTGTCGTGCTGTTCCACGACACGGCGGTGCGTGAGCGCGACTTCGGCGTCTGGCGATTCTGGGAAGAAATATCCGCGCGCCATCCGCATTTCGAGTTCATGCATGCCTCGGGCCTGGGCGTGCTGCAGGTGGGCACCGAGGCCGCGGCGGGCGCGCGGCAACTGATGGACCTGGGCCGCGACGCCGAGGGCACGCGCCGCGTGAGGGCGATCTTCAGCGGCCTGGGCGATGCGGTGCTGCAGCGCCATGAACGCGAGCTCGCGGCGCAGTCGTTCGAGCTCCAGGCGCGCGCGCTGGCCGTTGCCAACCAGGCGCTCGCGCACCGCCTCTCGCAGTCCGAGTCGATGGTGCAGCGGCTGAACGGCTCGCTGTCGTGGCGCATGACGCGCCCGCTTCGGGCGGTGCGCGGCATGTTCAATTGACGCGGCTGAACACGAACGTTGCAACGCGGTCGTCATACGCCGGTGACAGCATGCGAGTTTCCCGACTGGCGCGCATTCCTTGCCGACTCGAACCCACCCCTTGCCATGGCCCTTGCGGCATCGCGGTCGACGTGCCCGTGCGTGCGGCAACGCGGCGCGCGGGGATTGAGCCGCGTGCGTTCGCGAACCGTCGGCGCGACGTGCCGCAGGGCGACGCTCTGCGGGTTGGTGCTGTTCCGGCTCGCCGGGCCGGGCTGCGCGGCGGAGGCGTTGCCGCATGGGGCAGGGCCTGCGGCCGGCCCCGCGCCGCTTGCGGTCGAGCCGCCACTGGAGGGCGACATGCCAGCGCCGACGCTCGACGCTCCGGCGCTCCCGCTCGAGTTCGACATCCCCGCGCTCCCGCTCGGTGATGCGCTCAAGCGCTACGCCGCGCTGACGCGCCAGCCCGCGCTCTTTCGCAGCGAACTGCTGCAGGCGCTCACGTCCTCCGCGGTGCGCGGCCTCTACACGCCCGATGCGGCGCTGCGGCTTCTGCTCGACGGCACGGGCCTCGTGGCCGAGAAGGTGCGCACGGGCTCGGGCGTGGCGCTGTCGCTGAAGGCCGCGGACGTTGCGCCGGCGGCCCCGCGCGCCGCGGGGCTCGGCAGCCTCGCGGGCTATCCGAGCCTGGTGCAGGCGCAGGTGTGGGCAGCGCTGTGCGACGACGCGCGCACGCGCCCCGGCAGCTACCGCTCGCTGCTGCGCCTGGAGGTCGACGCCGCAGGCCAGGTGCGCCGCCCGCGCCTGCTCGGCTCCACCGGCGACGCGGCACGCGACGCGGCGATGCTGCACGTCTTGCAGGGCGTGCAGCTCGCGCAATCGCCGCCGCCGGACCTGCCGCAGCCGCTGACCCTGCTGGTGCTGCCCACCGATGCGCGCGGTGGCACACGCTGCCGTCGCGCGCTCGGCGCCGAGGCCTCCTGACCATGGCCGAAGACACACGCCCGGTGCTGATGGACTACCTGTCCAGGCACTACGACCTGCTCAAGCGCCAGCTTGGCCGCGCGCTGCGCAACACCGACCTGGCCGAAGACGCGCTGCACGACACCTGGCTGCGCGTGCACGACCAGGGCAGGAGCGAGAGCAAAAACGAAAGCAAGGCCGAGAGCAAGAACGAGCGCGCGCAGGACCCGATCCGAAGGCCCGGCGGCTACCTGGTGCGCATGGCCTTCAACATTGCGCTGGACATCCAGCGGCGCCAGAGCCGCAACCTGCCGTTCGACGAGATCGACGCGCTGATGGAGCTGGCCGACACCGCGCCCGGCCCCGACCGCACCGCCGAGGCGCGCTCGCAACTGGACGCGGTGGTGCGCCTGCTGGAGCGCATGCCCGCGCGGCGGCGCGAGGTCGTGGTGCTGGTGCACATGGAGGGGCTCACGCAGCCCGAGGCGGCCCGGCGGCTGGGTGTTTCGCTGCGCACGGTCGAGTACGAACTCAAGCACGCGCACGGCTACCTGAGCGCGAGGATGGGCGATGACAAATAAATTTTGCGGGATCGGGGGGGTCTTGTTCGTCGTATGGGGTGAAGAACCGAACCGACGATGCCGCGCAGCCGCCCGATGCCTCGGCCGATGCCCCGGCCGAGGCCCTGACAACGGGCGGCGCAGCCATGGCCAATGACTCCCTGAGCGCGGCCGCCGACGCACCGAGGCAGCAGGCCTGGGGCTGGCTGCGCCTGTTCCATTCGGGCGCCGTCAAGCCGCAGGATGCCGAGCGCTTCAAGCGCTGGCTGGCCGACCATCCGGCGCATGCCGCCGCCTTCAGCGAGGCGAAGGCGCAGTGGGCCGAGCTCGGCCCTGCGTCCGCCAGGCTGCTGCGCACCCATGCCGAGGCCGCGGCCTTTCACGCGCGCCACCAGCGCAGGCCCGTGCTGGCGCGCCGCGCCTTCCTGGGCGCGGCGATGAGCGCGGCCGCGGTGGCTGGGGTGGCCGTGTTGCACCCGCCCGCGGGCCTGTGGCCGGCACCGGCGGAGTGGGGCGCCGACTACCGCACCGCCACCGGCGAGCAACTGGTGGTGCGGCTGTCGAACCGCATCCGCGTCACGCTGAACACGCAGACCCGCATCCGGCGCCAGACCACCGACGGCACGACCACCGGCATCGACCTGCTCGCGGGCGAAGCCGCCATCGACCTGCCGGCCGGCGGGCGCGACGGCCCGCCCTTCGGCGTGGTGGCCGGCGCGGGCCGCAGCGTCAGCGATGCCGGGCGCTTCGAGGTGCGCTACCTGAACGCCAAGGTGTGCGTGACCTGCATCGAGGGCGCGGTGCGCGTGGAGCATGCGGCCGGCACGCGCGAGCTGCGAGCCCACCAGCAGGCGGTGTACGACGGCACCTCGCTCAGCGGCGTGGCGCTGGTGGGCGGCGCGCAGCTGCCGGCCTGGCGCAAGGGCGAGCTGGTGTTCACCCAGACCCGGCTGGCCGACGTGCTCGAGGAAATCAACCGCTACCGGCCCGGCCGCGTGATGCTGGTGAACGCCGGCGCGCGCAACCGGCCCGTGACCGGCAGCTTCTACATCGCGTCGCTCGATCTCGCGCTGGCGCAACTGCAGCATGCGTTCGACCTGCAAGCGCGTTCGCTGCCGGGCGGCGTGATCGTGCTGAGCTGAAAAAGAGAGAAGAAGAGAGAAGAAAAAGAAGGGGGAAAGAGGCAGGGCCGCGAGAAATAAGTTGCGGGATGGTGGGGCGGTCGTTCGTCGTAGTGCATCGAATCAACTTCAGCGCGGAACACCTCATGAGCACACGCGGACCCCAGGGCGCAACCAAGGCAGCGGCAACGACGAACCGGATGCGGGCCCCCCGCCTGGCGCCGCTGGCACGCGCCATCGCGATGATCCTGGCGGCCAACGGCGCGCTCATGGAAGCCCATGCGCAGCAGGCCTTCAGCGGTGCGTGGTTCGCCGCCAAGAACGCCACGCAGAACTCCGCCGCGGGCACCGGCCGGCTGCCCAACGGCACGCCCGCCTCGATGCTCACCAACCCCATGGGCCAGCAGAAGGCCAACGAACAGCTGCAGCGCTCCATCGACAACCTCAACCTGGCCGCGCGCGGCATCGCGGCGCAACAGGCCGCGCAGGAAGCGGCGCGGCAAGCTGCGTTGAACAGCGGCTCCGACATCCCCGACGGCCTGGCCGATGGAGGCCTGAAGGTCGACACCAACAGCCTCACCGCGGGCTGGGTCAACGCGAACGCGCCGGTGCAAACCGCCGCGGGTGGCCGCACGGTGGTGGGCATTCGCCAGACCGACGAAAAGGCCATCCTCAACTGGGAGAGCTTCAACGTGGGCAAGAACACCACGGTGCAGTTCGACCAGAAGGGCGGGGCCAAGCCCGATGGCACCAACGCATGGATCGCGCTGAACCGCATCAACGACCCCAGCGGCCGGCCCAGCCAGATCGCGGGGCAGATCAAGGCCGACGGCTCCGTGTACATGGTCAACCGCAACGGCATCGTGTTCGCGGGCTCCAGCCAGGTCAACACGCGCACGCTGGTCGCGTCGAGCCTGTCGTTGAGCGACAAGCAGTTCAACCTCGGCATCAACAACGCGCAGATCCTCGCCAACCAGGGCAACGACTTTCCGATTCCGCAGTTCGGCGAATTCACATCGGCCCGGCCCGAGATCTATGGCGACAACGGCTTCAAGCCCGGGGTGGGCGGCGCGCCCGATCGCATGGGCAACGTCGACCGCTTCGATCCCGGCGCGGCGCCCGGCGAGGTCAAGGTCGACGCCGGCGCCCGGCTGGCGGTGGACAGCGGCGGCAAGGTGATGCTGTTCGCGCCCAAGGTTCGCAATGCAGGACACATCTCGGCGCCCGACGGCCAGGTGATCCTGGCGGCCGGCGAAAACATCTACCTGAAGACGCCGTCCACGCAAGACGCGAACGCGGTGCGCGGGCTCGACGTGGCCGCCTCGGCCGTGCCCGGCTGGGCCTTCACCGGCGGGCAGGTGCAGGGCGCGCTCAAGCTCTCGCCGGTGTATGCCGACGCCAGCTTCGTCGCCGGCCTGCGCGACGTGGTCATGCCCGAGATGGCCGCGCGCGCCAAGGCGGTGGGCTACGAGGTGGTCAACACCGGCACCGTGCAGGCCGAGCGCGGCAACATCACGCTGCAGGCGCAGGACGTGCGGCAGTCTGGCGTGCTGGCGTCGACCACCGCGCTGAACAACCGCAACGGCTCGATCCTGCTGCGCGCGTGGGGCCTGGGCACGCACATGTACGCGGACGGCGTGAACGACCTCGTCAACTGGTCGGCCGGCACGCTCACGCTGGGCGAGGGCAGCATCGCGCAGGTGCTGCCCGACGCTTCGGACACCAGCGAGATCGAGACGTCCGCGCTCGTCACGCGCTACCAGCCGGGCCGCGTCGGCCTGTACGGCCGGCTCATCGACATCCGCCCCAGGGCCGGCGTGCTGGTGCCGGCGGGAACGATCAAGATCGAATCGGCCGCCAACCCGCTGTTCACGGTGTTCCCGTACTTCAAGCCCGGCAGCCTGCGCGACGACAGCCGCATCTACCTGGACGGCGAGGCCTTCCTGAGCGTGGCCGGCCTGCAAGGCATGCAGGTGGACATGTCGCGCAACTTCATCGAGGCCGAGCTGCGCATCAACGAGCTGCGCGACTCGCCGCTGCTGCTCGATTCGTGGGTGCGCGGCAAGAAGGTGATCGTCGACCGCCGCGTGAGCGGCGTGTTCAAGGACGGGCCGATGGCGGGCGTGCAATGGGTGCTGGGCGCCGACGGCGTCACCTACGTGCCCGGCGCCTGGGTGGGCACGCCGCTGGGCGACGTGAGCGGCTGGGTCGGCGTGGGCAAGACCGACCTGCGCGAGCTCTCGGCCGACGCGGGCAGCATCGACCTGCGCGCGGGCGGCTCGGTGATCACGCGCGCGGGATCGATGCTCGACGTGTCCGGCGGCTCGGTGCGCTACACCGACGGCATGAACACGGCGACCAAGCTCATGGGCGCCGACGGCCGCGTGCACACCATGGAGCGCGCGGCGTCCGACGCCGACTACACCGGCATCGCGGGCCAGTACACGACCACGCACGCGCGCTGGGGCGTGAAGGACACGTGGCGCACGCCGCTCATCGGTGCCGACTACAAGGAGGCCGGCTACACCGAAGGGCGCAAGGCCGGCGGCGTGCAGGTCTACGCGGGCGACGCCATGGTGCTGGAGGGGGACGTGCTGGGCGGCGTGGTGGTGGGCGACCGCCAGTCGAAGAACCCGGGCGCGAGCCGGGGCGGGCGGCTGGAGCTGGGCGAGAACACGCCGGACGGCCGGCCCTGGTCGCCGGGCACCATCGTCGTGAGCCACGACCCCAGGCGGCTCGCGCAGGACTTCGACGCGCGGGCCAAGCTGGGCGAAGACTTCTTCGTGCAGCTGAAGCCCGACGAGCAGAAGTCGCGCAAGCTCACCTTCCTGTCGGACGGCATGCTCAGCGATTCGGGCCTGGGCACCATCGTGCTCAACACCATCAACGGCGACTTCGAACTCGCAAGCGGCGCGGTGCTGAACCTTGCGCCGGGCAGCGCGTTCACGGCGGCCGGCACCGAAGGCTCGACCAACGACATCCGCATCAACGGGCAGATCCGCGCGCCCGGCGGGCGCATCAGCCTTTCGTCGGCCAACGGCAAGCTCGAGCTGGGCGAGCAGGCCCGCCTGGACGCCGCCGGCCAGTGGATCAACACCTGGCGCGACGGCGCCTTCCGCGGCGCCTGGGCGCTCGACGGCGGCGCGATCACGGTCAGCGTCGGCAAGATCCTGGCGCACAAGGACGCCGTGCTCGACGTGTCCGGCGGCGGCCGCGTCGACCCCGGCAAGCAGGGCCTGCCGACGCTGCGCGTGGGCAATGCGGGCGCCATCTCGCTGACCGGCGTGACGCCCGACCTGGACCTGGCCGCGCTGGACCTGCGCGCGCACGCGGCCGGCTCGGCGGGGAGCCTGGCGATCCAGTCCGCCTCGTCGGTGCAGGTGGGAGGCGTGGTGGGTGATGTGCCGGTGAGTGTGCCGGTGAGTGTGCCGGGCGCGTCGCCCGCCGAAGATGCCGCGGCCGCCGTCACCCTGCTGCCCGCCACGCTCTTCGGCGAGCGCGGTTTCGGAAAGATTTCGGTCTCGGTGCGCGGCGAAGGCAACGCCATCGTGGTGCCCGAGGGCGTGACGGTCTCGCAGCAGGCCACCAGCCTCGACCTGAACCGCTTCGACTGGCGTGAACTGCCGAGCGGGCGCAGCCTGGCCGGCGCGGCGCCCGTGGGCGTGCTGCGGCCCGACGAGCGCGCGGCGCGCGACCCCGCCTCGCTGATGCTGGGCACCGAGAACGGGCCGATCCGCATCGCGCGCGGCGCCACGGTGCGCACCGACACCGGCGGCAGCCTGACGCTCGGCGCCGGCGGCGAACTGGGCACGCTGGCAATCGCCGGGCGCCTGGACGCGCCGGCCGGGCGCATTGCGCTGAGCAGCCGCGAGGTCGCCCTGGAAACCGGCGGCGAGCTGCTGGCGCGCGGCGTGCCGCTGGTCCACCTGGACAGCACCGGCCGCCGCGTGGGCGAGGTGCGCGACGGCGGCACGGTGTCGATCGAGGCGGGCATGCTGCGGCTCGAGAAAGACGCGCTCATCGACGTGTCCGGCGCCACCGGCACCATCGACGGCGTGGCCGACGCAGGCCCCTCGGGCCTGCGCATGCCCCGGCCCGCGCAGGCGATCACGCTGGACAGCAACGGCGGGCTGATCGAGATCTCGAGCCAGGGCCTCGTCGAAAGCACGATGGTGGGCAAGGCCGGCGGGCCCGGCGGCATCGGCGGGCGCATCCGCCTGAACATGACCGCGCCCTCGGGTCCCAACGGCTCGCCGCTGGAACAGCTGCAGCGCGTGCTGCAGGACCCCGACTGCTACGGTCTGGTGGTCGACGGCGCGTGCAGCAACTGGAAGCAGGGCCTGGACTACGACTGGGCGCCGGGCCTTCGCGCCTACGGCTACGAAATCGACGGCCCGATGATCCTGCCGTCGTCGCTGCTCGGGCTGCTGGCGGACGTCAAGGAGCTGGTGGTGTCCGACCGGCTGGGCACGCCCGGCGTGGTGGGTCCGATCGACGCGGCGCAGCTCGGCCTCACGCCGCAGGCGCTGGACCTGTTCCGCGACGCGCTGCTGTCGGGCGACCTGCTGCGCGACGTGCTGCAGGCACCCGGCCAGCGCTTCGCGCTGACGGTGCGTCCGCAGGCGTTCAAGGACGGCGGCTTCGCCGACCTCGCGCTGGCCCGCTCGATCACGCTGCAGGGCGCGCTGGTGGGGCACGCGGCCTCGTCGTCGTCGCTGCGCGCGCCGCGCATCCTGCTGTCGGCCCTGAGCGGCGATGGGGCGGCGCCGCTGTCGGTGGCCGCGCAAGACCCGGCGCTGCGCGCGGGCGAGCTGGCGCTGTCGGCGTCGCTGATCGACATCGCGCCCCCCGACGACGTGGTGCAGTCGCAATCGCCGTTCGGCGCGGTGCGCATCGCCGGCTTCGCCCGCACCGTGCTCGAGGCCGGCGAGATTCGCATGGGTGGCGCGCTGCCTTCGCAGATCGGTGAGGAAACGCGCTTCCAGGTCAACCTGGATGTCGACGGGCAACTGGTGCTGCGTGCCGGCCAGGTCTACCCGTCGAGCGCGATGACGGGCGTGGTCCGCGCCGGCGATTCGATCACCGTCGAGCGCCTGGGCGATGCCGGCGGCGCGCCGCTGTCGGCCGGCGGCAGCCTGCGCCTCGCGGCGCCGGTGATCGCGCAGAACGGCACGCTGCGCGCGCCCTTCGGCCAGATCGAGCTCGACGCGGGCGAGCGCCTGTCGCTGGGCGCGGGCAGCCTCACCTCGGTGTCGGGCGCGGGCCTGGCGGTGCCCTACGGCACGCTGGCCAACAACGAGCACTGGCACGACCCGTCGAAGGCGGTCGACCCGGTCAATCCGTCGAGCGGCGCGCTGACCGGGCCGCCCGAGAAGCGCGTGACCATGAAGTCGCCCGACGTGGCGCTGGCGCCGGGCGCGGTGGTGGACATCGCAGGCGGCGGCGACCTGCATGCCTCCGAATTCGTGCCGGGCCCGGGCGGCTCGCACGACGTGCTGAACACGCCGGGCATGTACGCCATCCTGCCGGGCCAGGCCGGGGCTGCGCCCGCGGGCGCCGCGCCGGCGGGCCAGCGCGTCTGGCTCGCGGGCGGGCCCGGCCTTGCGGCCGGTTGGTACAACCTGCTGCCCGCGCGCTATGCGCTGCTGCCCGGCGCCTTCGCGGTGCAGGCGACCGGCAAGGCCTGGGGCGGCGCGCCCGCGCCCGCCACCCGCGCGCCGGACGGCAGCCTGGTCATGCAGGGCAAGGCCGGCGACGCCTACGGTGGCACGCAGGACGCGCAGGCCACGGCATGGCGCGTGCTGCCCGGCGGCACGCTGCGCCGCTACACCGAATACAACGAGGCCACGGCCAACGACTTCTTCTCGTCCGAGGCTTTCAAGCTCACGCAGTACCGCCTCACGGGGCAGAACGTGGTCACGCCGCGCCTGCCGCGCGACGGCGGCGCGGTGGTGTTCGACGCGGGCCGCCGCCTGGTGCTGGACGGCACGCTGCGCTCGGCGCCCGACGCGGGCGGGCGCGGCGGGCTGGTGGACATCGCGGGCAAGAAGATCGCCATCGTCGGCAGCGGGCAGGACAGCGCCGGCCTGCAGGCCGACGGCTACCTGGTCATCGATTCGGCGAGCCTGTCGAACTTCGGCGCCGGCAGCCTGCTGGTGGGCGGCAAGCGCCAGGGCAACGCGCTGGGCCTGGAGCTGGACGTGACCGCCACCGACATCGTGGTGCGCAATGGCGAGGGCTCGGAGCTGTTCGGCCCCGAGATCATCCTGGCCGCGTCCGACCAGGTGGCCATCGAGGGCGGCAGCCGCGTGAGCGCCAGGGGCGGCAGCAGCCGCGGCAGCGGCAGCCTGGTCATGCGGCCGCGCGTGGCGGCGGTCTACCGTGACCCCGACGGCAACCTGGACGACAACAACGACGGCGTGGTCGACGCCAAGGACGCGGTGGACGACGTGCTCGTCTCGGCGGCCCGCGACTGGGGCGCGCTGGTGCGCGTGAGCACGGGCGACGCGGTGAAGGTCATTCGCCAGGGCGTGGACACCTCGCGCGGCGGGCTGGTCTCGATGGGCGCGGGCGCCGTCGTCAACGGCGACGCGGCGCTGCCGATCGATGCCACGCGCACGACCGAGCTGGCGGCCTCGGCACAGATTGCCGGCACCGACCTGTCGGTGGCGGCCGGCCGCATCGGCTTCGGCGGCGGCACCGAAGGCATGGTGCTGGACAGCGGCGCGCTCGCGCAGCTGGCCCATTCGCAGCGGCTCACGCTGCGCAGCTACTCGGACTTCGACTTCTACGGCTCGCTCGACCTGGGCGCGGCGGGTTTGAAGTCGCTGACCTTCGACGGCGGCGCCTTCGTCGGCCGCGGCGCGGGCGACGTGACGATCAAGGGCGACAGCATCGCGCTGGTCAACAGCGGTGGCGGCGCGGGCGTACCGGCTGGCACCGTGGCCGGTACAGGCGGTACAGGCGGTACCGGCGGCTTCATGCTGGACGCGGCCACGCTGGTGCTGGGCGCGGGCCAGAAGACCTTCGCGGGCTTCGGTGCGGTGACGCTGTCGGGCCGCGACGCGATCGTGGGCGAGGGCGCGGGCGGCATCGACGCCGGCACCGCCGCGCTCACCCTGCGCACGCCGCTGCTCTCCGGCCGCGGCGGCGCGGTGCAGGCCATTGCCACGGGCGGCGCGTTGCAGGTCGTCGCGCCGCCGGCCGGCACATCGCAGGACGTCGCGCCAGCCGGCGCGGACACCTTCGACCTGCAGGACAGCCTGGGCCTGCGCCTGAGCCTCACGGGCCGCAGCATCGCCTTCGGCGGCCGCGCGGTGGCGCGGGGCGGCAGCATCGACATGACGGCCACCGGCGGCAGCCTGGTGGTGAGCGGGGGCGCCACCCTCGACGTGGGCGGCTCCGCCAGGCAGTTCTTCGACGTGGCCGAGTACGCGGACGCGGGCCGCATCGGCCTGTCGGCAGTGGGCGGCGACGTGCGGCTCGACGCCGGCAGCCGGCTCAACCTCGCGGCGCATCCGAACGGCGGCGACGCCGGCACGCTGAGCCTGGCGGCATCGCAGGGCGGCACGGTGGTGCTCGACGGAAGCATCGCGGCACAGGCCGGCGCGGGTGGCGCGGATGGAGCAACGCGCGGCAGGGCCGGCAGCTTCGCGCTCGACATCGAGGCGCTGCCCGATTTCGCGGGCTTCAGCCAGCGGCTGAACGACGCGGGCTTCAACCGCTCGCGGCAGTTCCGCATCCGCCAGGGCGACGTGGTGCTGGGCGGCACCACCACGGTGGAAGACTTCGGCCTTACCGCCGACCGCGGCCACATCGACATCGCGGGCACGGTGGATGCGCGCGCGGCCTACGGCGGCGTGATCCGCATCACCGGCGGCAACGGCGTGTCGATGCAGCAGGGCGCGCAACTGCTGGCCGGCGCCACCGGCGAGCTGGGCACCGGCCGCGTCACGCTCGAAGCGGCGGGCGGGCAGCTCGACCTGCGCGGCGGCACCATCGACGTGGCCGGCAACGAAGGCGGCAAGGTGCGCCTGCGCGCGCGGCAGAACGCCGCCCACGACGACCTTGCCGCCACCGCGCTGAACGTCGCCGTGAGCGGCGCGCGCTCGGCGGTGCTCGAGGGCGTGAGCGTGTACGACGTGAAGGACTACGACGGCGCCACGGTCGATTCGGTCAAGGCCGACGCCGTCGCCGATGCCGCGCGCTTTCGCGGAGCGTCGGCCGCCGTGGCCGGGCGCCTGGGCACCCCGCTGAGCGTGATGCCGGGCATCGAGATCCGCAGCGCGGGCGACCTCGCGCTGGAGAGCGACTGGAACCTGTTCAGCGACTTTGCCGGCGCGCGCGAAGGCACGCTCACCTTGCGCGCGGGCGGCAACCTTGCCATCAACGGCCACCTGAGCGACGGCTTCGACGCGGCCGGCCGCGGTGGCCTGCTGCAGGCGGGCCCGTCGTGGAACCTGCGGCTGGTGGCCGGCGGCGAGCTGGACTCGGCCGACGCCATGGCACTCAGGCCGCTCGGGGCGCTGGCCGCGGGCAAGGGGTCGATCACCGTCGGCACGGCCAACACCGCGGTGCCCTCCACACCCCCTGCATCCCCCAATGGGGACCCGGTGCCCGACAACGGCGCGGGCAAGCTGGTGCGCACCGGCACCGGGGACCTCGAGGTGCGCGCGGGTCGCGACCTCAGGCTGGCGCACAAGGAGTCGGTGATCTACACCGCCGGGCGCAAGGACACCACGGCGTGGAGCGACTTCAGCACCGCCAACCCGAACGCGAGCTACGGCGTGGAAGGCGGCAACCTCGTCATCGGCGTGCAGGGCGGCGTCGAGGCCATGCCCTCGGGCCAGCACTTCACCGAATGGCTCAACCGGCAGGGCGCGCTCAATGCCGAGCGCTTCTTCGGCGAGTACACCAACGGCGAGAACGGCATACGCCCCGACGGCACCTACGGCCCCATCGTCCACGCGCCCGAGCAGTCGAGCTGGTGGATCGACTACGGGCGCTTCCAGCAGGGCGTGGGCGCGCTGGGCGGCGGCAACGTCACCGTGGACGCCGGCGGCGACCTGCGCAACCTGCTGGTGGCGCTGCCCACGCACATGCGCATGCGCGGCGGCCGCTCGGCGGACGAAGCCATGGCCATGGAAATGCGCAACGGCGGCGCCATGACGGTGCAGGCCGGCGGCGCCATTCGCGGCGGCCAGTACTACGTGGCGCGCGGCGCGGGCGACATCCGCGCCGGCGAAACGGCGGTGGGCCACACGGTGGTGCTGAACCGCGACGACGGCGTGGGCGGCTTCACCCGCACGGAGTACACCGTGGCCCCGGTGCTCGCGCTGGGCGACGCCACCCTGAGCCTGCGCACGGCCGGCGACCTGCGCCTGCAGACGGTGATCGACCCGCTGCTGGTGACCTACGGCGAGGGCCTGCGCAACGACGGCCAGGTGCTGAACTACGGCGCCTACATGAGCGGCTACACCGACCGCAGCGCGCTGCGGCTGGTGTCCACCGGCGGCGACATCACCTTCGTGAACCGGGCGACCTTCATCTTCCGCGACCTGGTGCTCAGGAGCTACGACACCGACACGCTGGTGGGCTTCGGCGGCAACCGCTATCCGGCGCGTTTCTCGGCCGCCGCGCTGAACGGCGGCATCGACATCGACGGGCCGCTGTACGTGCTGCCGGGCACCACGAACGACGTGCGCCTGGTGGCGAGGAACGACATCCGCTTCGATGCGCGACTGGCCATGGCGTATGCCACGCCCGCAATGATGCCCTCGGGCTTCTTGCCGGGGGGCTCGAACTCGCCGTTCAACCAGATGAACATGGAGGAGCTGCTCGACAACCTCATCGACCGGCCCCTGGCCTCGCCGGTGAACAACGCGTACCTGCGCAGCGTGCACAACCCCGACGTGCTGCCGCTGGCCAACGACTTCGAGCCCAGCCGCATCTATGCCTCGCAAGGCTCCATCGTCGGGCTCGACGTGAAGGCCAACGAGCAGACCTGGGTGCGCGCGGGCACCGACATTCGCGGTGTTCGCCTGGCGGGACGCAACCTGCGCGGCTCCGACGTCACGCTGCTGGAGGCGGGCAACGACATCCTGGCGATGGCGAGCGTCAATCGGCTGAACCCGAACGACGAGTTCGTCGCGGGCCTGACCGGCGTCGTCGAGATGCAGGGGCCCGGCTCGGTGGTGCTGGCGGCCGGGCGCGACCTGTACGCCGACAACCTGCAGGTGCAGACGCTGGGCAACCAGCGCTACGACAAGAACAACCGCGCGCAGCCCGAGACGCAGGTGAAGGGCCTGCCCACGCAGGGCGCCACCATCACCGCGATGGCGGGGCTCAACGGCGCGGTGGGCTACGACGCCTTCGCGACCGCGTACCTCGACCCGGCGAAGGTGTCGGCGATGCCCGAGTACCTCAAGACCCGCGGCGCCGATGGCAGCGTGCTGCCCCTGTACCTTACCGACCAGACCGAGGTTCGCCCCGGCGGGCAGGAGAAGGTGGTGCGCCGCGGCCTGGTGTCGTACATGCAGGACATGACCGGCGAGAAGCTCGCGCCGCTCGACGCCTGGGCGCGCTTCAAGCAACTGCCGCAGCTAGCGCAGCAGCAGTTCGTGCGCCAGGTGTACCTGCTGGAGCTGCGCGACGCGGGCCGCGACCAGAACGAGCCCGGCGTGGAAGGCCTGCCGCGCAACGGCGGCTACAACCGCGGCTACGCGGCCATCGCCACGCTGTTCCCGGGCGACGCGTGGAAGGGCGACGTGGCGGCCAACAAGCTGATGCTGCGCACCATGGCCGGCGGGGACATCGACGTGCTCACGCCTGGCGGGGGCCTGCAGGTGGCCGCGCTGGGCGCCACCGTGCCCGATGGCTACGGCCTGGTCACGCTGGCCTCGGGCCACATCGGCGTGTTCGCGCGCGACGACGTGACGGTCAACCGCTCGCGCATTCTGTCGTTCGTGCCCGAGGCGACCGACCGCGGCAGTGACCAGATCCTGTGGTCGAGCGTGGGCGACATCGACGCGGGCAAGGGCTCCAAGACCGTGCGGGTGCCATCGGCGGCCGAGGTGACCACCGACCTGGACGGCGTGACCGTCGTGCGCGAGAAGTCGGACATGAGCGGCAGCGGCATCGGCACGGTCGGAGACGGCGACGTGGACCTGGTGGCGCCGAAGGGCACCGTCAATGCCGGTGACGCCGGGGTGCGGGTGGCGGGCAACCTGAACATTGCGGCACTGCAGGTGCTCAACGCAGACAACATCCAGGTCAAGGGCGAGTCCAAGGGCATTCCGGTGGTGGCGGCGGTGAACATCGGCGCGCTGACCAACGCGAGCGCCGCGGCCTCGCAGGCGGCCATGGCCGCGCAGGACGTGGTGCAGCGAGACCGCGCGGCGCAGCGCCAGGCGCTGCCCTCGGTGTTCACCGTGCGGGTGCTCGGTTTCGGCAACGAGACGATGCCGGGCAGCGGTGCCTCGCAGCGCGGCGACGACAAGAGCGCGGCCAGGGCCGAGTACGACCCGCAGAACCCGGTGCAGGTCGTGGGCCTGGGCCGCAGGATCGACCCGAAGCAGTGGGCGAACCTGAGCAGCGACGAGCTTCGTCGCCTGCGGCAGGACCGGTAGGCCGCGAAGGGACATGCGTGATGGCATTGACCAGCGTGCTTTGCGAAGCGGTGCACGAGACGATGCAGCCGTGCGCCACCGACGACGACGCCCATGAAGCCGCCAACGAGCCGCTGGACGAGGCGCAGCGCCGCCTCGCGCTGCAAGGCTTCCTGTGCGCGAACTACGAGGCACTGCGGCGCCGGCTCACGCGCCACCTGGGCTGCCCCGACATGGCCGGCGAGTGCCTGCACGACGCCTGGCTGCGGCTGGGCCACCTGGAAGTGCAGGCCCCGGTGCAGAACCCCAGCGCCTACGTCTACCGCATGGCCTGCAACGTCGCCATGGACCGCATGCGCGGCAACCGCTCGTGGCAGTACACGGCCGATGCGGGCAGCGAGATCGAGCAACTGGCCGACGACACGCCCGGCCCCGAGCGCATCGCGCAGGCGCGCTCCGAGCTCGCGGCCGTGCAGCGCGCCATGGACCGGCTGCCGCGCCGCCACCGCACGGTGCTGGTCGCGTTGCGCATCGACGAGATGACGCGCGAGGAGGTCGCGGGCCGTTATGCGCTTTCGCTGCGCGGCGTGGACACGGCCCTGCGCCAGGCGCTGGACTACTGCGCCGACGGCAGCGGGCGGCAGATGCGCGCGGGCGGACGCGCGGGAGTGGGTGCGCCGCGGCGCGCGCTGCGGACGGAGGGCGGCTTTCGGTGAACGTGACGGTCAACCGTTCGCGCATGGGCGAAGGCGAGCGTCGCCGTTGCCGTCGTCGTCGCCTCAGACGACCTTTTCCTTGGCGAACGGATTCCCGTCCGCCGCGGCCGCGCTCGCCCACGAGCGAGAAACGTCTGCAAAGAACATCTCGCGCTTGTGGCACTTCGGGTTGGTCGAGTCGAAGTAGCCGCGCGTCCACTTGTCCGTCGGGTCCAGGATGCCGACCTTCGGCACCTTGCCCGCCTTGGCCATCTCGTTGATGACGTCGCGCGAATAGAAGTGCCGGAAGATGCGGTCGAACTCCGTCAGGTAGATGTCGGCCACCCGCGTGTCGCCGCGAATCAGCAGCATGTTCTCGTCGTTCGCCGTGAGCGACGGCGTCGAGAAGTTGGCCGAGCCGGTGCACACCAGCGGGTCGTCGGACAGCGCATCGACCAGCATGAACTTCGTGTGGATGTAGAAGACGAAACCGTCGCCGCTCTGGCGCTCGAGTTCTTCTTTCAGGAACCACCGCTCGATCTTGAAGTTGGGAATCGGAACGATCTTGGTCACGGGCTTTCCCTCGGCGTCCTTGCCCTTCTTTTCGGTCACCTGCATCTTCTGCTTGCCGAGGATGGCGCCGTACGAAAACTGAAGGTCCGCCGGGTTGTCCTTCTGCGCCTGCTTGATCTCCGGCGTCGGCGGCTGCTCCAGCAAGATGAAGCGCATCGAAGGGCCTGGCTGCGCCAGCTTCGCGAGGAGCTTCTTGTCGACCGAGAACGCGCCTGTGAACATGGACGACGTTGCCGCATCGGCGATGCGCGCGGCGTACCAGTCGAGCATCTTGCTGCTGGGGCGGGGAGAGAACACCAGTGAGGTGCCGGCGCCGACCGCGTTCGCCGGGTTCGGCGTGAGCTTCATGGCGGCTGCCGTCGCGGTCGCGTCGTCGGGGTCTTTCACCAGGCCGTTCCACAGCTTGAGGTAGGTGGCGGCGACGCCGGCGTCGGTCACCTTGTGCCCCACGTTCGTCTGCCCCAGGAAGCCCGATGGCGTGAAGTTGGTCGAGCCCGTCCAGACCGACACGGGCCGCTTGCCGCCTTCGAGCCTGACGATGAACTTGTTGTGCGGCGTCTTCGGCTTCGTGCGCGCGTAGAGCACCTGTCGCCGGGCTTGCTTGCGCGGCAGCAGCGCGCTTTCGATCGCCTTTTCGTTCGCCGTCGTGCCGTGGTAGACGATGCGAACGTCCACGCCGCGTTCAAGCGCGGACTTCAGCTCGACCAGCACCCGCTGGAAGGTGAACTCATACGCCACCACGCGCAGCGCGTCGCCTTTCGGTGTTTCGCGAATGTAGGCAATGCAGGCCTCGAGCAGCCCGCGCGAGAGGTATTCGACCTCCTTGCTTTGCGGGTCGTTGTATTCCGCGTCCGTCAGGGCTCTGTTCTGGAACTGCTCGGCAAACGCCTGGCTCGCGATGGCGCCGCGGTTGAACCAGATGCCGTGGTGCCCGTCGTCGGCGGCCTCGGTCCGCACCTTGACGGTGGCCGTGTAGCGGGCTTCGAGCGAGCCGGGCATGCCGTACATCGCCGACACCTGGAACTCGTAGGCGGTGTCCGGTCGCGCGTTGTAGTCGCTCCACATGAAGCCCTGCACGGGGTGCTCGTTGGTCGCGAACCGCGGGATCTTGTGGTCGGTCGCGATGGGCAAACCGTCGGGAAAGAGGCTCTTGAAAATCTTCAGGCCGGTGAGCCATTGCCATTTGCCGCCCGCGACGCGGCGCCGGAAGGCAAAGCCCTTGAGGCCCTCACGGTCGGCGTCGTCGAGGTCCAGCGCCAGCAGGACCACGCATGTCCCCGCAATGGCACGAACCTTGAGTCTTCCGTCGGGCGATGTCGACAAGCTGCGCATGAAGATCCTCCGCGCCCACGGAGGTGGGACGGCCGAATGTAAGCGGGCGGCTGACGAAATGGAAGGGCGATTTGCGTGCAGTTGCAGCGAGGCTCGTTCGGCTTTCCATCAGCAGTCAGCCGCTTGCATGCCGATCGGTCATCAAGAATGGAATCGCTGTTCCACCGGAGACGGAATTCTTTGGGTCCTGTCTTCTTGACTTCGAAATTTAGCGGCTAAATTCCGGCGTCATCTGCAGTTGCGGCGATCTGGTGCCCAACCCCTTCTTTCGCCTCATTCTCCCGGCATAAAAATGGTCACAACCATTCTCGTTGGCATGCTGTGCGCACACCTGTTGTGCTTCTCGGTGATGTTCTTTCTCATCAGCAGGCGCCTGCAAGGCAACAAGTTGGGGATGGATTTCTTCGCGCTGGGCAACCTGTTGCTGGGGCTGGCGTATGCACTTCAATTTGCCGAAGGGGCTCCCGCCTGGAGCTTGATGAGCGTCGTCAATCACACGCTGACGCTCGCCGCGCCGGTGGCGTACTGGCTCGGGGCCATGCGATTCTTCGGCCGGTCCGTGCCGTTGTGGCGCCCGCTGCTTGCGGTTGCCGGAGCCTATGTCGTCGCCCAGATGCTGGTGCAATGGAAATTCGGCCTGGTCGCCCGCTACGCCATGCTCTCGGGCATGTCGGCGCTGTTGTTCCTGGTCATGACCATCACGGTGATTTCGGGCGTGCGCACATTCGCCAGGGACCTGTACGGGGAGATGGTGTTTTTTGCGCTGCTGATCAGCGGCATCTGCGTCCTCAATGCCATCAAGTTCGTGAATCTGATGGGCACGGGCCTGGACGCACTGCGCATGAGCGGAAATTTTCAGCTCCTGTTCTATGTCTACATGTCATTCCTGGCCACCGTGCTGCCGCCTTCCATCGTCTGGCTGGTGCTGCGGCGGTTGACCGATGAATTGCGCGACCTGGCAGAGCGCGACCCCCTGACGAAGCTGCTCAATCGCCGCGGGCTCGCCGAAGCGCTGCAACGGTGTTTCAAATCTCGCACGGAGGTTTCGGCCTATTTGCTGATGGCCGATGTGGACCACTTCAAGCACGTCAACGACCGGTATGGGCATCAGGCCGGTGACCAGATGCTGTGCCATGTGGCGGAGGTATTGCGTACCCATGTGCGCGGAAGTGATCTGACGGTTCGCAACGGGGGAGAAGAATTCGTTGTGGTCTGCATGAACACCGATGTGCAGGGCGTCACGCTTCTGGCGGAGCGCTTGCGAACGGCCATTGAAAGTACCGCGACCGTTGTCGAAGGGGTTGGTCATCCGCTGAATTGCACGATCACGATCGGGATTTCGCACGCATTCACGGGCTTGGATGCTTTGGAAAATGCCATGAAGGAAGCCGATGCGGCGCTCTATCAAGGCAAAGCCGCGGGGCGCAATCGGGTTGAAATGGCGAGAGCCGTACTTTGAAAATACTCAGGATCTATTTCACGGGCCGACGAAGGTGTGCCCAGAGAGGTCGGTACCGCTGTACGGGCCGCTCGCTCGTTCGTTCTTGGACTCATCGAAGGTCGGCTCTAGAGAAAGCTGTTTGGTTGGTTTGGGCCCGTCTCGGTCATCGAGACTTTCCGGAAGCGGTCATCCAAACCGAGGGGCAGGAAAAGAACCGTGGCAGCCTGGAGAGTGACTCGAAATTCATCGCTCAATACAAGCCGAAGGAATTTTCATTTATGTCAGAGATTTCTTCAGCTAACAACGTCTCAATGATCGTTAGACCAGCAGAACTTTCCGGCTCGCATTCGACACTGTTTTTCGGGTCGAAGCTAAAACCACAAAGCTCGCCATCTTTGGCAACATAGATCCGATACTGGCCGAACTCGAGCATCCTGCAGACGAGCAGTTCGTACCTTGCGCCTCGGGCCTCATGCTCGACTATTCGCAGTGGCACGGGCGTCAGATCCGGCTCACGGTCGATAGCAAGCTCGAGTATTGATTTCATAGCGTCGTCTACCGCTATTTTCCGTGATCGAATGGCCCGTGCGAGAAGCCGCAACGCGGACAGGCCTCAACGCGCAGAAGCCAAGCGAGCCACTGGGATACAGGTTGTCGTCGCATACCCTGCCAAGCCAGAGCGAGGCCGCAAGCAGGGCACCGAATTGAGATGCATGCTAGGACCAATAGCAGGCAGGCTCCAACAAGTGCCAATAGCCTGATGGTCGCCACGTCAGCGCCGAACCAGTCGGCCACCCACGCCGGTGCGAACTGGCAAGCACCCACCAGTGCGCCTGCAAGTGCACAAAGCCAGAGCTTCCATTGCTGCGAGGCGGCGAGGGCGTTGTTCACAATTTGAGGAGGCATCGGGTATGTCCGGTTCTGGCCGGCTGCAGCTATAAAACGCCCCGGCCAACGGCCAAGGCGATTTGGTACGCCGCATGCTCAGCCTGTCCCTTTTCTGGGTAGTCGTCAGGAGCCACTTCAATCGCTTTCGCTTCGAGACCGGTGCCACGTTCAGCATTCGCCCGAGCAACGCCAGCAAGTATCTCTGACACGTGATTCGCCAGCTCAAACTGGAGCGCGCTCTCCGTTCGGTTCATCGCAAATAGGCGAATCACCGGAGGGCCGCTCGGTGGAGACTTCCCAAATCGGACGGAGCCTAAAACGCACTCCGGGCAGGTCACGTGCTGATGCCGGTAGAAAACCGAGTGCTGGATGCGTGTGACGTCCATTGTTGAGAGCTGTTGCGAATGAATGGTTTGTCCGACCGCCGACCGTCATGCTACCGGGGCGCATGCGCATTCTCTTGCGTACTTCCCCGCGACTCGCGTCGCAAAGTTGTACCCCAGGTGCTGACTTCGGCCGCTTCCGTCTCGGCGGGCAGATCCGTCAGAAGTGATTCCGCAACCCCCAGAGCCGCCCCACCCGTATCGGTGATGGTCAGGATGTGAGCGAAGCCTGTTTGAAGGTGCGCAGCCGGCAAGGTCTGCTGCAGTCGGCGGCTGCGTTCCCGCCCAGCCACCAGGAGCACCTGTTGCCGGTCGTCGAGAGCCTCTTGTCACAAGTGAATGTCCTGCGGCTCGATGGAAGTGAGGCGTTTGCCTATGCGCAGTCGACGTTGGCTGGTTGGATTTCGTCGCCGGAGCAGGTGTGCTCGTGGTCAGCATGCTTCTGGTGCTTCTGGTGCTTCTGGTGCTTCCGGCCTCTTCCGGGGCTTGGCGGTCCAGTTCGCCCAGTGAAGTCTTGGTCAGGACCACCGCGGTATCCGGTCAGAATGAGAGCCTATGCCTATGCAGCCCCTGTTCGACGCAATCGCTTCAATGTCCGCACCGGCGGATGCGCAGCGCATCTTCCACGGCCGCGGTGGGCTTCATCCCGAGTGCGCTCACTTGTCGCTGGACTTTTTCCCACCGGTTTGGGTGCTGACCAGCTTCAAGCCTGCGACCGACGGCGAACTGGCTGCAATTGGCGCCGCATTGGAGCGTCGCTGGTCGCAGTTGGCACCGGGTGAAACGCTGCAATGGGTGTTTCAGTGCCGGCATGAAGGCCAGAGCAGCACACAGCTCATGGGTGGCTCGGTGCCCGACCCGCATTGGGTCACCGAAGAGGGGGCTCGTTATCGCGTCAACGTGGGCCGGGGCCAGAACCACGGGCTGTTTCTCGACATGGCCGAAGGACGGCGCTGGGTTCACGCGTTTGTGAAGGCGCGCCCAGACGCCCGGTCGCGCGTCAAGGTGCTCAACCTGTTCGCCTACACCTGCGCGTTTTCGGTGGTCGCATTGCAGGCAGGGGCCCGGCACGTGACCAACCTGGACATGAGCAAGGGCGCTCTGGCCGTGGGGCAACAGAACCACCGCGCCAACGGCGTGCTTGCCGGCGCGAGCTTCCTCCCCCATGACGTTTTCAGTTCGTGGGGAAAAATCACGCGCGGAGGCCCTTACGGGCTGGTCATCGTTGACCCACCGAGCTATCAGAAGGGAAGCTTCGTTGCGACCAAGGACTACGCCCGGCTGATCAAGCGTTTGCCTGACCTGCTGGAGCCTGAGGGCGTTGTCCTGCTATGCCTCAATGCCCCAGAACTGGGACCCAAATTCCTTCAAGAGCAAATGAGCGAACTGGCGCCGGAGCTGGATTTCGTGGAGAGACTGGTGAATCCAAGCACCTTTCCCGACGTGTCCGACGAGCGGTCGCTGAAGGTGTTGGTGTACCGGGCGCGGCCGGGTGTTCAACCTGAGCTCTGAAGGGTGCGCTACGCATTAGCGCCGCGGGCGGACGGCACCGTGGCGCGCCTTCGTGTGAATTCAAGCAAGCTGTCGAATGACTGGTCCTGGTCGTCCTGAGCCGTTTAGTCAAGCATAGAAAGAGTAACCGGCTGACGCCAGGCAGCCGGCGCATAGCGCGCCGAAGAGCCATACAGATTGGCCGAGGTCGCCGATGCCGCGGGTGGCGTTGTACTGCTTTCGCTTTTGCTGTTCTGCGAGCGAAACATGGGTGACGTCCTCACCCCAACCTTTTGCGGTCAGTGCGTAAGAAACATCCTTCGCCGGCGTCGAAAGACGCGCAGCGTCATAGGCGAGATATCCAAAGACTGCAGCTGCAGTGAGCATTAACCAGAAAAAAGTCATGGCCCAGTTGTCCGAGAAGTGTGAAGGAAACCTCACCAGGTGTCAGCAGCGACAGTCCGCGAATGGCCGAATCTTGCCGTGTCTATGGATGTGAGAAGGTGCACGCGGAGCCACACTGCACCGTGCTACTTAGGCACAGTTCGTTGTGGCGGCTTGGTAGCCGTTTCCACTTCCTTGCAGAACATCGCCATTGCGTCAGTGAGCCAGCTCCGACCCATCGCAGTGAACTCATCACTCGCACAAGCTTGCTCGCGCGCGGCGGTGAGAACCTCAAAAAGCTGATCGACAGGCAGATCGGCTTCACTCAGGCTGACGACCTTGCCTCCCCAGTACTCTGCTAGCTCTCGTGCAAGTAGCTCTGACACCGGATCGCTGGCCCCATAGCGCTTAGATGCAATCGATGCCGCCCTCTCGAGGATGTCGTGAACCGCGGTGCTAGTCCCCCAGCAAATGTGGTCGTAGAAGGCAAGCGCTGAAGACATGGGAAATCTTGTCTAAATGTCTGCTTCTCTGATCGGGCCATTTTGTCAAGCGCAGAGTATCTCGGTATTTGGCTTCGTCGAACAGAACGTCTCGGTGCA